>NZ_CP110001.1:2400000-3600000 GCF_025947185.1 Flavobacterium sp. N2038 | reverse complement strand
TTCCAGCTCTACCTGTACGACCAGAACGGTGGTTGTAAGTTTCGATTTCATCAGGTAATTGGTAGTTTACAACGTGTGTTACGTTGTCAACATCAATACCACGTGCAGCAACGTCAGTAGCAACAAGCATCTGAATTTGTCTTCCACGGAAAGATTTCATTACACCGTCACGCTGTGCCTGAGATAAATCTCCGTGCAATGCAGCTGCGCTGTATCCGTCTTCAATTAATTTCTCGGCAATAGCCTGAGTGTCTCTTTTTGTACGACAGAAAACCACAGAGAAAATATCCGGGTTAGCATCTGCCAAACGTTTTAGAGCTTCGTAACGATCACGAGCATTTACTAAATAAAATTCGTGAGAAACTGTAGATGAACCAGAGTTTTTAGTTCCAACAGTAATTTCAACTGGTTCGCTCATGAATTGTTTTGCAATTCTGGCAACCTCCTGCGGCATTGTTGCAGAGAACAACCATGTGCTTTTTTCGTCTGGAGTATCTGATAAAATAGATACGATATCCTCATAAAATCCCATGTTTAACATTTCGTCAGCCTCATCAAGAATACAGTAATCTATATTTTTAATGTTTACCAGACCTCTGTTAATCATGTCTTGCATTCTTCCCGGAGTAGCCACAATAATTTGTGCTCCTCTCTTTATTTCTCTTGCCTGCTCTGTAATACTAGCCCCGCCGTAAACTGCTACCACATTAATACCTTTCTCGTATTTTGAGTAGTTTTTAAGTTCGTTAGTAATCTGTAAACAAAGCTCGCGTGTTGGCGATAAAACTAATGCTTGTGTATTTCTGTTGTCAGCATCAATCTTTTGAATTAGCGGAAAACCGAAAGCTGCCGTTTTCCCTGTCCCTGTCTGAGCCAACGCAACCATATCCGTGTCTTTTTCCAATAATAGGGGAATCGCCTTTTCCTGTACCTCTGACGGATTTTCAAATCCTAGATCTAAAATCGCCTTCAGTAACGATTCATTCAATCCTAATTGTTCAAATTTATTCATATGTGTTTTTAAAATAGGGTGCAAAATTACTGTTAATTATTCAGATAAACTAATGCTATTTTAAGAATTATGTATTTGTTATGATTTGATTATCAAAAAGTTATGTTTAACGTAAAATCATTTTTATAAGAAAATCCAAAATTTATAAAAAAAATACGTCGTGAAATATAAATTTTGCAGATTAAAATGTTGTATTTTGAACAATTATTTTGTTGAGTTCAGAAAATCAATTAGTTGCTTGGTGGCAAGTGCACGATGACTAATTTTGTTTTTAATTTCTGAGGATAATTGAGCAAAAGTCTCGGTATAATTTTCAGGCTGAAAAATCGGATCATAGCCAAAACCATTGCTGCCAGTTTTGTGTAAAATGATTTCTCCTTTTGCAATTCCGGTAAAAAGATATTGTTCTCCATTTAAATTTAAAGCAATAACAGTCTTGAACTGCGCATTACGATCTTGTTTGTCTGATAAAGCACTTAGAAGCTTGTTCATATTATCATCGGCATTTTTTTGTTCGCCAGCATATCTTGCAGAATAAACTCCCGGTTCTCCATTTAAAGCATTTACTTCTAAACCAGTATCATCAGCAAAACAGTCGTAACCATATTTTTCGGTTACATAATTGGCTTTTAAAATGGCGTTACCTTCAATAGTATCCGCTGTTTCAGGAATTTCTTCGTGACAGCCAATTTCTTCCAGGCTCAATAATTGAATTGATCCGTCTAGAATACTTTGAATTTCTTTGATTTTATTTTTGTTATTTGAAGCGAAAACGAGTTTCATAAGTATGGTATTTTAAAATGATTTTTTCGATTAAATATGTAAATATAATTCCAATAGTATACACAAGAATATCTGCCCATAAAAATTCCTGACCTAAAACATATCTTCCAAAAAGAGTTTGTCTTAATTGGATAATCCATTCAGCCTGATAAAGCTGAAAAAACTCAATACCATAACACAGCATTAGCGCAAGTGCTATTATATGAGTGGCTTTTTGGTTTGTTAAGAATATACGAATCAATAAATAAACCATAACGGCATACAGAAAATCACCAATACATAAAGGTATGACTGAAATTTTTCTTGAAAGAATTCCCAGAAGAATAATGGTTAGAAAAAAAATGAAATATTGTATTCGGATTTTGTTCAAGTTTATTTTTTAGTTTAGAACAAAATTACAATTTATCTTTTATTTTAGATCTTAGTTTTAGTAGATTCCTTTGTCAAAGTTCCATATAGGTTTTGTTCCACTTTGACAAATAGAAAGTCAAAAAGAGAGGTATTAAAGCTACCGGGAAGACATAAATATTGTAAATCAATTTTGAACACGAATTGCACGAATTTGCACAAATTTTAATAGGTTAGCCTTGTTTGTGAAATTAATTCCACAAACAAATTAGTGACAATTAGTGTAATTTGTGTTGTTTTGTATGCTTGTGTCCGCACGGTAGGGTATTAAAGGTGCTTTTTTGCGAATCGCAAAATACAAATATTAAAATCCGACTGCTTAATTTATAAATTTATCAATTTGGTAAATTATGCAGATTATTATTATCTTGAAGCACTTTTAAGATTTCTGAAACTAAAATAAAAACGTTATGATAAAGAAAATGACCCAAATTGCATTTGTAGTTGTTGTAGTATTGATGCTTGCAAGCTGTAAAAATACCAAACAGAAACTGCAAGAGTTTGTAACGGCTTACAATGCCACTTCTAAAACTTTTAAAGCTGATAACGTTACACTTACTACTGCAAGAGGGTATATAAATGATAATAAAATTGAATTGCGATTTGAAACCAATTTAGAACAGAATAAGCCAAACAAAATGGCAGCTGATATTTCTTTTGCAAAGCTGTTAAAAGAAATGCTAAAGAAAAATCAGATTCCTCAGGATCTAGTAGAGGAAGGAGTTCAGTTTGATACTTATTTTCTGGCGAATGACAATACTGTTTTTGTAAAGCAAGTTATAAATAAGGAAACTTTAGCAGAAGTATTGAATCAATAATTAGTTGTATATTTCTAAACATAAAAAAACCGCTTTGCAGATTCGCAAAGCGGTTTTTTGTTTTTTTAATGTTTGGTCACATTTGTCAGGATATCCGGGAAGTATTTATCTGATAAATTAGCAAATTCATCGCCACGCATAAATATATTAATATCTACGTCACTAAAACTTTTTTTGCCTGCAGCGGCCAGAAGTTCATTAGCAGAGTGCAGGGTATTTTTATGAAAATGATACACACGATCCGATTTATCTGTAACGACTAAACCTTTCATAAGCATTTTGTTTTGAGTAGCGACTCCGGTTGGGCATTCGTTATTATGACAACGAAGCGCCTGAATACAGCCTAAAGAAAACATAAAACCTCTGGCACTGTTACACATGTCTGCACCCAATGCGATTGCATGCAGAATAGAATAACCGGATATAACCTTTCCGCTTCCAATAATGCGCATTTTATCGCGTATTCCTAAACGTACCAAAGTTTTATTAACGAAAATTAATGCCGGTTCAAAAGGCATTCCAACTCCGTCAGCAAATTCTAATGGAGCAGCGCCTGTTCCGCCTTCTGCACCATCAACTGTAATAAAATCAGGGAAAATATCTTCAGAAATCATTTCATGACAAAGCTGTTCAAACTCATGTGTGTTTCCGATACACAATTTAAATCCGATTGGTTTTCCGTTAGATAAATCACGTAATTGTTTGATGAAGTGAACAAGGCCTTTATTGTCTGAAAATGCATGGTGACCAGGAGGCGAAAGAATCATAGTATGCGGTTGCACTCCTCTTATTTTTGCAATTTGTTCTGTGTTTTTAGCAGCTGGAAGCACACCTCCATGACCTGGTTTTGCACCTTGCGAAAGTTTAATTTCGATCATTTTTACATTGGGAAGATTTGCTTTTTCTGCAAAATTTTCAGGACTAAAATTTCCTTCGGCATCACGACAGCCAAAATAGCCTGTACCAATTTGCCAGGTAATATCTCCACCGCCTGCAAGATGAAATTCAGTTAAACCGCCTTCTCCTGTGTTTTGGTAAAAATTTCCTTTTTGAGCACCTATGTTTATGGCGCGTACTGCATTTTCACTTAGTGAACCAAAACTCATTGCCGAAACATTAAATAAAGATGCTGAGTAAGGTTGTTTACAATCTTTTCCTCCAACCAATACACGAGGTAATTCCTCATTAACTTTTGCAGGGAAAATCGAATGTTTTATACCTTCATAATTATCATGATTTAAAACTTGTTGTGTCCCGAATGGGGTACTCGAATCGATATTTTTAGCTCTTTGATAAACCAATGAACGTTGGTTTCTGGAGAAAGGTTTTCCGTCTGTAGATCTTTCAATAAAATACTGTTGAATTTCCGGTGCAATCATTTCAAACAAATATCTAAAATAGCCCAGAACAGGAAAGTTTCTTAAAATAGCATGCTTTTTCTGAGAAGCATTATAAACTCCGACAATTAATAAAATCGGAAGTATAATGACTAACAAAAAGCCGCGTCCGGTATAATAGTAAATTGCAGCAACAATTAGAAACAATAAGAATCCGTAAATAAAGAATTTTTTTCTCATGTTTTTAAAATTTAATGGGTAATAAATAAGATAATTAATTGAATCTTAAACGCACATATACGTGTTTGATTCCTTTTTTGTCAGATTCTCTTTCGTCAATTTCAAGAAAATCTGTTAGCGATTTCAGCATTGGTGTAAGTTTAGAAAAACCATAATTTCTAGGGTCAAATTCAGGTTTTTTCTTAACGATTAAATTTCCGACATCTCCCAAAAATGCCCAGCCATCATCATCTTCAAGATCTTCAATTGTAGTTTCGATCAGTTCAATAGTTTGTTTGTCAACTTTGTGAAGTGCTTTTTCAGCTGGTTTTTCAACTGGTTTTTTGGTATCGGTAGTGGCTGCTTTTGGCTTTTTCTTCTGGGTTGCGCCATCCAGTACCTCAATATATATAAATCGGTCACAGGCAACAATAAAAGAATTTGGAGTTTTCTTTTCTCCAATACCAATTACTTTCATACCAGATTCACGAAGTCTAATGGCAAGACGGGTAAAATCACTATCACTCGATACAATACAAAAACCATCTAATTTTCCGGAATACAGCAAATCCATTGCATCAATAATCAGAGCAGAATCTGAAGAATTTTTTCCAACCGTATAACTGTATTGCTGAATAGGAGTAATGGCATGTTCTAATAAAACTCCTTTCCATCCGTTTGCATTTGGTTTTGTCCAGTCTGCATAAATACGTTTTGTGGTTGGAGTTCCTAATTTGGCTATTTCTTCCATCATACCTTTAACATTGCTGTAAGGTACATTGTCTGCGTCTATAAGAACAGCCAATTTTAAATCTTTTGAGTTACTTAAAGGCATTATTTCAATATTAGAAAATTAAGTAACTCAAAGTTAAACTTAAAATTGGTTTTTATAAGAATTGATGGTATAATTAGTGTTTTTATTAACATTAATTATTTTCATTATAAATAAGATTCTTTCCTGTAAAATTAATTAAAGATAAATTTGTCTTTAATTAAAAAACAATTTATCTTTGTATGGAATTAATAAACAGGATATGTTTTCAAAAGCGTGTGAGTACGGAATTAGAGCTTCAATATTTATTGCTACCAAATCTTCAAAAGGAATCAGGGTTGGGATAAAAGATGTGGCGAAAGAAATTGATTCTCCGGAGCCTTTTACTGCCAAGATTATGCAAATTCTAACTAAGAATGGAATTATTCATTCGGCTAAAGGAGTTGGTGGAGGTTTTGAAGTTTCGGCCGAAGCATTAAAATCAATTAAACTAATTCAGATTGTAGATGCGATCGACGGTGATAAAATATACAGCGGATGTGGTATCGGACTAAAAGAATGCTCAGAAGATCACCCTTGCCCGGTTCACTTCGAATTTAAAAAAATTAGAGGTCTTCTTCATGAAATGCTCACAAAAACAACCTTGGAACAACTTGCTTCTGGGGTTAAAAATGGAGATTTTTTTCTAAAAACATTAAACTTAGATTAAACAATATTTTAATATAAAACGATTAATATTTAATAAATATCTTTATAATGAATACAAAAACCAAAATTTCGATAATGATCCTAATGGGATTTTTAGCAGTAACTTCTTGCGGAAAAAAAGAAACAGTTCCTGCTGATCAAACGGAAACGACTGAACCATCTACTGAAGGGGAAGCAGCGCCAGTAACGCCAGCAGCTGAAGAAAATGTTTTAGTTATTGAAGGAAACGACCAAATGCAGTTTAGCACAAATGAATTGAAAGCTGTTGCAGGAAAACCAATAAAACTGACTTTAAAACATGTTGGTAAGATCCCAAAAGAAGCAATGGGACATAATTTAGTGATTTTACAAGAAGGAACAGACCAGGCAGCTTTTGCTTTGAAAGCTAATGATGCAAAAGCAACTGATTATATCCCGGAATCTGAAAAAGCTTCAGTTATTGCTCATACTAAATTAATTGGTGGAGGAGAAGAAGATACAATCGAATTTACAATTGATAAAAAAGGATCATATCCCTTTATTTGTTCTTTCCCTGGTCACGTTGCCATGATGAAAGGCGTATTAGTTGTAGAGTAAATAATAAAGACTCCAAATGCTGTAAATGGGTTTGGAGTTTTTTTAAAAACAAATAAAAGATAGTTTTGTCTTTTATTAATTAATTTTCCCCCAAGAGAAATGAAAAGAGAAAAAAAATTATGGATCGTCTTTGCTTTAGTAATGACGATATCATTTGCAGTATTAGGTTACTACGGATATGAAATTTATCAGCAGGCACCACCTGTACCAAAAGAAGTTGTTTCAGATTCAGGAAAAGTTATTTTTTCTGAAGCAGAAATTAAAGACGGACAAAATATCTGGCAGAGTATAGGAGGCCAGGAAGTAGGATCAATCTGGGGACACGGCGCCTATGTGGCCCCAGACTGGACTGCAGACTGGCTGCATAGAGAAGCAGTTTTTATACTGGATATTTATGCTCAAAAAGATTTTAATAAAAAGTATGATGAATTAGATGCAGAAAAACAATCGGCTCTGAAAATTCGTCTTCAGAAAGATGTGAGAACGAATCGTTATAATTCAGATACAGGCGTTCTTACTATTTCTGATAATCGTGTAGCTGCTATTGAAAGTTTAAGCGAATATTACAAAGGTCTTTTTACCAATGATCCAAAGTTCGATAAACTAAGAGGAGATTATGCGATTCCGAAAAATGCTATAAAAGATGTAGAAAAAATGCACAAAATGAATGCGTTTTTCTTTTGGGCAACCTGGGCAACGGTTACAAATCGTCCTGATAGTGATATTTCATACACACACAACTGGCCATCTGATGAACTGGTAGGAAATAAAGCGACAACAGAACTTTTGGCATGGTCGGGAGTGAGTATTATTCTATTGATTTTAAGTGTTGGAATCTTAGTTTTCTATCATGCAAAATCGGGCGAGGAAGAAGAATTTCCACTTCCAAAAGAAGATCCGATTATCAAGCAGGGAAAAACGAAATCTATGGGATTGGTAACCAAATATTTCTGGATTGTAAGTTTGCTGATGGTTCTGCAAATGGTTTTCGGAATCATTACAGCCCATTACGGAGTCGAAGGAAATGGTTTGTACGGAATTCCAATTGATCAGATTTTACCATACGCTGTAACAAGAACCTGGCATACACAATTGGCAATTTTCTGGATTGCAACGGCCTGGCTGGCAACCGGGTTATATATTGCTCCGGCAGTTTCAGGTAAAGATCCTAAATTTCAATGTTTTGGTATCAATTTCTTGTTTATTGCTCTTTTGATTATTGTTTTAGGTTCAATGGCCGGGCAATGGTTTGGTGTAATGCAAAAACTGAATTTGGTTCAAAACTTCTGGTTTGGTCATCAGGGTTACGAATATGTTGATTTGGGACGTTTCTGGCAAATTTTCCTTTTAGTGGGCTTGTTTTTATGGTTGGCATTAATGATTCGTCCATTGCTTCCGGTTTTAAGAAAAAAAACAGAAGAGAAAAACTTAATCATTTTGTTCTTGGTTTCCTGTACTGCAATTGCCATGTTTTACGGAGCTGGATTAATGTGGGGAAGACAAACCAACTTAGCTATTGCTGAATATTGGAGATGGTGGGTGGTTCACCTTTGGGTCGAAGGATTCTTCGAAGTATTTGCAACGGTTGTGATTGCGTTTTTATTTGTTCGATTAGGATTATTGAAAACTAAAACGGCAACTTTAAATGTGCTGTTTGCTACCATAATTTTTATGTCCGGAGGTATTTTAGGAACATTTCATCACTTGTATTTCTCAGGAACACCTACGGCAATTATGGCTTTGGGAGCTACATTTAGTGCTTTAGAAGTGGTTCCGTTGACATTAATAGGATTTGAAGCCTATCAAAACTATAAACTCTCAAAATCAACACAATGGATTGCAGATTACAAATGGCCGATTTATTTTATGATTTCTGTAGCCTTTTGGAATTTCCTTGGCGCCGGAATATTCGGATTCATTATCAATCCGCCGATAGCATTGTATTATGTACAAGGTTTGAATACCACGCCATTACACGGACATACAGCTTTATTTGGAGTGTACGGAATGCTTGGAATCGGGTTAGTATTATTTGTATTGAGAAGTTTATACCGAAATGTAACCTGGAATACCAAACTGCTTAAAATTACTTTTTGGTCTTTGAATATTGGTTTATTTCTGATGGCAATTCTGAGTTTGCTTCCAATTGGAGTCTGGCAGGCAGTAGAAAGTATTAGCCATGGTATGTGGTATGCTCGTTCATCAGAATTAATGCAGCAACCAGCAATGATTACTTTAAAATGGCTTCGCGCTATTGGAGATTCAATCTTTGGAATAGGATTTATAACGATGGCCTGGTTTGTATTTGAACTGACATTAAAAAATAAGAAATAAGAAAATAAATTGATTATCATGGAAAATTTAAAAAACAAAACAATAGGATCATTTGTAGCTGAGGATTTTAGAACAGCTGCAGTTTTTTCAAAATATAGAATAGATTTTTGCTGCAAAGGAAACAGAACTGTAACAGAAGTATGCGAAAAACAAAATATTGATGCAGATGCTTTATTAGAAAATGTTCTTCAGATTGTGCAATCAGAAAATGGAGGAAGTATTGATTTTAATTCATGGCCTTTAGATTTACTGGCAGATTATATTGAGAAAACACATCACCGTTATGTACAGGAAAAAACAAATGTATTGCTTCCGTTTTTAGATAAATTGTGCAAAGTGCACGGAGCAAATCATCCGGAATTATTTAAAATAAATGAATTGTTTATAGGATGTGCCGGTGAATTGTCACAACACATGAAAAAAGAAGAATTGGTTTTATTTCCATTTGTAAAAAGAATGGTGAAAACGAAAGAATCTGACGGAATTTTATCTCAGCCATCATTTGGAACCGTTTCAAATCCAATTGCAATGATGATGCACGAACACGATAACGAAGGTGAACGCTTCAGAGAAATTGCAGCACTGACCAATAATTATACTCCGCCTGCAGATGCGTGTACAACTTACAGAGTAACTTTTGCAATGCTAAAAGAATTTGAAGAAGATTTACACAAACACATTCATTTAGAAAATAATATCTTGTTTCCAAAGGCTGTGATTTTAGAAAAAGACTTTGTTGAAGTTGAATAAAGGTTAATTTTAATAGTTCGAAAAACATCGGTAATAATCTTCTAAAATGATAATTATCGGTGTTTTTATTTTAAACCATATAAGTAATATAAGTTCATTTAAAACAGACTTATAATTTCTTATATTACTTATATGGTTTAATAATTTTATAGGTTTTAAAAGTTGCAATATGAATTCTCAAAAAACTTGGATACTCTGCTGTTTCTTTAATTTTCTGATTGCCTGTGTTTTCGGATTGTTAATGCGGTTGATGTATCTGCTCCCAATAGATTTCCTAAACTATAGCTTTCTTCTTCATGCACATTCACATGTTGCTATGCTGGGTTGGGTTTATTTGATCGTTTACGTTTTGGTTGTTCATTTTTTTATTCCAAAAGAAAAAAGTCAGAAACCAATTTACAATCGTTTATTCTGGCTGACAGAGTTTTCGGTAATCGGAATGATGATTGCTTTTCCAATTCAGGGATATGCTTTGTTTTCGATTGTGTTTTCAACCCTGCATATTTTACTGAGTTATGTTTTTTGCCGTTTGGTTTGGAAAGACTGTTCCAGAGATAAATCTCCATCACAAAGACTTTTATTGGTTTCAGTTTTGTTTATGATTTTATCAACTTTTGGAGTTTGGTGTCTGGGACCTGCGGTAAGTACATTAGGAAAACAAAGTGCTTTTTATCAGATTGCGATTCAGTTTTTTCTTCATTTTCAGTTTAATGGCTGGTTTATATTGGCGATTTTGGCTTTGTTTTTAAAGCAATTTCAAGCTAAAATTGATGAGGTGAAGTTTAAGAAATTTTACTATTTGATTATTATTTCCACACTGCTGACAGTCACTTTTCCAATACGCTGGTTTGTAGAAAATGATTTTTTAAGTTATATCAATGTTTTGGGAGTTTTGATTCAATTGGGAGCTTTTATTTATTTCTATAAAATGTTGAAACCTCAAATTAAATATTTTAAAGATGCTTTAGATAAAACGACTAAAATAGTATACGGTTTGGCTTTATGTTCTTTGTTCTTGAAAGTAGGAATTCAATTATTGACTATTTTTCCCAATCTGGCTATCGTCTCGCATCAAATTAGAAATTTTGTAATCGGATTTATTCATTTAACGACTTTAGGAATCATAACCGGGTTTTTATTTGGAATTCTGCTTCAGAATGAAATGCTTTCTGTAAATTCTTCCACATTAAGAATAGGAGTGAAGTGCTTTATTTTAGGCTATATTGCTACAGAAGTTTTATTGTTTCTTCAAGGCTTGTCTTTCTTTTTTGGAGAAGGAAGTATTCCGGGGTATTTTCAGAGTATTTTGATATTGAGTGTTTTTTTGGTTTTGGGATTGGTTTTAATGATGATATCTGTAATAAATTTTCTTTCCTGCAAGGTTTCAAAAACCTTGTAGGTATTAATTTTTAAATATGTAGACACCTACAAGGTTTTTGAAACCTTGCAGGAGGTCAAACTTTTTTCTAAATCGTCGATTTAATAATAGAAGTCAGGTTTTAAATAAAAAACAAGAGTCGATTTCTGTTTAGAATTCTACTCTTGTTCCTTACTAATTAACCTATTTAAATATCTATATTTTTGCTGCTTCCAAATTTATTGTTTCAATTGTTTTTTCATTGTTTACCCCTAAACCTTCCTGTTGAAAGATCAATTCTCCTTCCGGATTAAAAACACTTATGATATTAGAGTGAGAAAAATCTATTGGAGAAATTTGTTTGTAATTAACAGCCAAAACTGCTGCAAACTCACGAGTATTTTCTTCTGATGAACGGAGAAAAATCCACGGATCCTGATTCATTTGATTGGCGATTGCAAAAGTTTTCAGCCTTTCAGGCGTATCCGTTTTTGGATCTATACTAACCAAAATAAGTTTTACATGTTGTTTTGTCTTTTTATCCAGTTTAGATTCAATGTCGCGCATATCTGCTACCAGTCTTGGGCAGGCGGCTTTGCAGCTTGTATAAATCATAACCATTACTAAAACATTTCCTCTAAGCGATTTTAATTCGATATCATTGCCATTTTGTGTTGTCCATTTTGATGGCAAATTATAAATCGATAAATCACTGATTTCTTTTTTTGTTTCTGTTGTGACTCCTTTTTTATCCCTTTCTTTACAGCTGTAAAGCGAGAATAGAAGCAGAAAAGCGATTATTGTTGTTTTCATTGTAAACTAATTTAAATTAGATTTTAGGTTTTGTTGTACTGGCACATCTAAAACCAAGATTTCGGGTAGAATACTGCGCTTTTAAACTTCCTCTGAAGGCGTAGCGCATAAAGGCAGCATAATCCATTAAATCGGATGCATTTACTGATGCACTCCCACAGAAAAGGTTTTTATCACTGCTTTTGTCCTTTCGGGATTCTCCGGATAAAAAAATACTGTTAAAGTCAGATGTCCATTCCCATACTAAACCATGCATGTCATAAACTCCCCAATAATTTTTGAAGGTTTTTCCAATTTCATTTTCATAAGTTTTCGATTTCTCGTACCATGATAAAATATACTGGTTGAATTCTTTTTTGGTTCTGGCATCAATTTTCTTTTCATCAGCCATTGCTACATATTCCCATTCATCCATTGTTGCCAGGCGTTTTCCTTCACATTCGCAGTATTTTTTTGCTGCAAACCATGAAATACTTGTCACAGGTGAATTTGGATTTGCATTTCCAAAATCAGAATCATTTTTCCAATAGGATAAATAACTTTTATCTGCAAAAATTCCTTTAATTTTTGATTTACTATAAGAAGGATTTTTTTTGACAAATTCCAAAAACTCACGATTTGTTACCGGATAAATGTCTATGTAAAAAGATTTTACAACGACAGGTTTTTTGGAAGTGGCCCCATAAAGAGGGACAAAAGATCCCTCTTTTATGAGAACCATTCCTGCTTTCTGCGCATTTGTAGCAACAGTAAGCATAAAGAAAAAGATAGTTGTAAGAATGAAAACGTATTTTTTCATACTGTTAGTTTTGCTGTTATCTTAGCGCTTTTACCATTTCTGGTGTAATTTCGGTTTTATTATTTCCCCAACTGCTGTAAATGTAAGTCAGTACGTTAGCAATTTCATCATCAGATAAATTTTGAGCAGGCATTACGTTATTGTATTTTTTACCGTTTACCGTGACCTCTCCGGTTAAACCATGCAGGATAGTTTTAATAGCACGTTTTGAATCTGCATTCAGATAGTCTGATTTTGCTAGAGGAGGGAAAGTAGCCGGTATCCCTTGCCCTTCAGATTGGTGACAAGCGAAACAAGTTGTTCCGAAAATTTCCTTACCAATTTTTACTTTTTCTTCAACCGTACGTTTTGGAATAGCAACCTTAGCAACAGATTCTCCAGGCATTTTCTGGATCGTTCCTCCTTCAGGTAAATAAATACCTTCCTGGATGGTTCCGGAGTAAATGTTTTTATTTTCTTTTCCTTCTACTTTCAACATTCCCAGCGCACCTTTATTAAATGCTCTGAAAATAGAGTGATCAACAAGGATAAAGGTTCCGGGTGTTTCTACTTTAAAATCAACAATGGCAGCTCCACCGGCAGGAATTAAAGTAGTTTGTACATTTTTATTAATTGTGCTTCCGCCTTCAATATGTACACTGTCAAATATTTCTCCGATAACGTGGAAAGAAGAAACCAAATTTGGTCCGCCGTTTCCAACATATAAACGAACCGTTTCACCTACTTTTGCAGTTAATTCATTTCCGTTAGTTAAAGCTCCAACTTTACCATTAAATACGACATAATCAGGTGTTTCTTTTACAGCTTTGTTCATGTCAAATGCCTGAAGCCCTTTTGCTCCATATTCACCCTGAGTATAAAAATCTCCCTGCATAACATAGTATTCTTTATCTACAGGAGGAAGTCCGCCTTCTGGTTCAACCAAAATCAAACCGTACATACCATTTGCAATGTGCATTCCAACTGGAGCTGTAGCACAGTGATATACGTACAATCCCGGATTAATTACTTTAAAGCTGAATACTTTTTCGTGTCCGGGAGCTACAAGTGATGAGGTTGCTCCCCCACCAGGCCCGGTTACGGCATGTAAATCTATGTTATGTGGTAATTTGTTATCTGGATGGTTTTTTAAATGAAATTCTACTTCATCACCCACACGGGTTCTGATAAAACTTCCCGGAACAGAACCTCCAAACGTCCAATAAGTATATTTTACACCATCGGTCATTGTACCTTCCTGTTCTTTGATTTCCATGTTTAATTTCAATTTCATGGCTGTTCTGTTTCCAACTGGTTTAGGTACATGTGGAGGTGCGGTAAGTTCTGCCTCCATTTCTCCTTCAGTCATGATGTCTGCATAATTTGCGGCTTCATTTTTTTTGCAGCTACCTAATAATAATAGCATAAAAAGTGAACATATAAGAATACTCATCCTGCTCATAATTGTGTGTTTCCTTGTCATAATATTGTGGTTTTGCTTTTGTTTAAATATGGACCAAAAATAAAAGACAATTTTATCTTTTATTATGATAAAAATCATGGTTTAGAGATAAATATATCATTAAATTAGAATTGTAAAAGAATAATTTTAAGTTTAATCTTGTTAATAATTTTAACATGATTTATTTTTAATAAAAATAAATGAGGGTCTTCATTTTAAATTAATAATGATTATTTTTGCTCGCTGATTTAAGTTAAAAAAATTACTACACTATATTATGGTAAAAGATTTATTCGAAAGAATTCAGGACAATAAAGGACCTTTAGGAAAATGGGCTTCTCAGGCAGAAGGTTATTATGTTTTCCCAAAGTTAGAAGGAGAGTTGGGTCCTCGAATGACTTTTCACGGAAAAAATATTTTAAACTGGAGTTTAAATGATTATTTAGGTTTAGCAAATCATCCGGAAGTTCGTCAGGCAGATACAGATGCAGCAATTCAGTTTGGTGCAGCTTATCCAATGGGAGCTCGTATGATGTCTGGACACACTACGTACCACGAACAATTAGAAAATGAATTAGCTGAGTTCGTAATGAAAGAATCTGCTTATTTATTGAATTTTGGTTACCAGGGAATGGTGTCTATTATTGACGCTCTGGTTACTAAAAATGACATTATTGTTTATGATGTAGATTCACATGCTTGTATCATTGATGGTGTTCGTTTACACATGGGTAAACGTTTCACATACAAACACAATGATTTGGAAAGTATGGAGAAAAATCTGCAGCGTGCTACTAAAATGGCAGAAGAAACTGGTGGAGGTATTTTATTTATTACCGAAGGTGTTTTTGGAATGCGCGGACAACAAGGAAAATTAAAAGAAATTGTTGCATTAAAGCAAAAATACAATTTCCGTTTATTGGTTGATGATGCACATGGTTTTGGAACATTAGGTAAAACTGGTGCCGGAGCAGGTGAAGAGCAGGGAGTTCAGGCAGATATTGATGTTTACTTCTCTACTTTTGCAAAATCTATGGCTAATATTGGAGCTTTTGTAGCGGCTGATAAAACAGTTATTGATTATTTAAAGTATAACCTACGTTCTCAAATGTTTGCTAAAGCATTACCAATGATTCAAACTGTTGGTTCTTTGAAGCGTTTAGAGTTATTACGTAAATCTTCGGCTATTAAAGATAAACTTTGGGAAAACGTAAATGCATTGCAAAACGGTCTTAAAGAAAAAGGATTTAATATCGGAGATACAAATACTTGTATCACTCCGGTTTACTTAGAAGGAAGTATTCCTGAAGCAATGGTAATGGTAAATGATTTAAGAGAAAACTACGGTATTTTCCTTTCTATTGTTGTTTATCCTGTTATTCCAAAAGGAATTATCTTGTTGAGAATGATTCCAACAGCTTCTCATACTTTAGCTGATATTGATGAAACATTAACAGCTTTCGAAGCAATTCGTGAGAAATTAGTTAACGGAACTTATAAAGAAATTGCAGAACGTACAACAGTTGACGTTTCGTAATGAAGTATAAAAATAGATTCCTTTAGTGGGAATTATGTAAAAAAATCCATTCGTTATGCGAATGGATTTTTTTTATTTAAGGTAACTTTATATTATAATCAACAAAATAAAGCATTATGAAAAAAGCAGTAATTATAACAACCCTTATTTTGACAGTTCTTATTTCGTGCAAAAAAGCAACTGACACCGAACCTGTACAAATTGAACCAAAAGCTCCAAAAGAAGCTGAAATCGTTGAGCCGGCAGGCGATCAATGTTATGAGTGGAAATTAAACGGGAGTGTTATCGCGATGAGTTTTAATGTAAATTCTCATCAGGAGGTAAATGGAAAATTAAGCTATAATTTGGTCGGAAAAGATAAAAATGAAGGTACTTTGATTGGGAATATGAAAGGCGATACGCTTATAGCTGATTATACTTTTGTATCTGAAGGAGTTTCTTCTGTAAGGGAAGTTGCTTTTTTGCAAAAAGATGGTGCTTTTATTGAAGGCTACGGAGATGTGGCAGCTGCAAACGATAAAGTTACTTTTAAAGATAAGACAAAGTTAAAATTTGACCAGAAAAATACTTTAACCAAAGTAGATTGCAAAGTAGAGTAAACAGCGTTTTTATTTTAATGAAAAATCCATTCGTTTAGGGACGAATGGATTTTTTTATGTTTTTAAAATTGCAGTGCAAAATATTTTACATTTTTACAAATATTTCAAATAAGTCTTTCTCTGACAGTGAATTTTGGGATCAAAATTTTTCCAAAGTAAATGAATCGCATTGTTTTCTAATAATTCAGGAGTTCTAATGCAGGTTTGAATTCCTTTCTCTGAAAAAGTTTTATAATATTCATCAAAAATAATAGCTGTAACCCCTTTATTTTGATATTCCGGATGAACTCCGATTAAGTAAAAAACGACATCTTTACTCTTTTTTCTTGCTCTCAGTAAATGAATAAATCCAAACGGAAATAATTTTCCTTTTGCTTTTTGTAATGCTTCAGAAAAACTCGGCATCACAATGCTAAAAGCGACTAGTTTATCGTCTTTATCCACTACAAATTTGATGTATTCCGGATTAATAAAGCTAATATATTTCTTTTTGAAGTATTCTTTCTGAACATCAGAAATGGCCACAAAAGAAGCCAGTTTTTCATATGATTCATTAAACAAATCAAACATTTTGTCTACATGAGGCATAATGTCTTTTGTTTTAGTAAAAGTAAGGGACTTTAAACCGTATCTTTTTTTGATTAATTCCTGTGCTTTAAGGAAAAATTCTGGTTTAACATTTGAAAAAGGAAAAACACTTTCGATATATTGTTTTTCAACCTGAAAGCCTAATTGTTCAAAATGTGTTACGTAATAAGGGTTATTGTACCAGGTAATCATAGTTCCCATTTGATCATAACCTTCTGTAAGTACTCCAACTTTGTCTAAATTAGAAAATCCCATTGGGCCTTCTGCATGCTCCAGATTGTGTTTTCGGCCTAATTCGTATACTTTTTCGAGTAATGCTTTTGTTACTTCAATATCATCAATTACATCAAACCAGCCAAAACGAACTTTTCTTTTATGTTGATTATTTACTTCTGCCCAATTGATTATTGCGGTAATTCTTCCAACGATCTGATTGCCTTTGTATGCTATATAAAAATAGGCTTCGGCGTTATCAAAAGCAGGGTTTTTTGTTTTATCAAAAGATTCCAGTTCATCAGCAATAATAGGCGGTACCCAATATGGGTTGTCTTTATATAGTGAAAACGGAAACTTGATATAGTCGGTTAGTTCTTTTTTTGTTTTAGCTTCTTTAATTGTAATCATTCAGTGATATTATAAGTGTCTCTTATTTAGAGGTGTTTAATTTAAATTTTATTCGTATTTAGCTTTACGCTTTCTTTCTTTTTCCTGATAGTCAATTTCTTTTTCGTTTTCAGGATTCTTTTTTGATCTGTCTCTGTTTTTAGCTTCAATTTGTTTTTCCTTATACCAGCCATCATAGCGCCATGAGATACCAACTCCGCCATATAAAATAGATGGCGTATTTTTAAAGTTAGTACTTATAGAAGCATCCACCTGCATATTTGGTGAAAGCAGGTAAGCAGCACCTCCACGAACAATTGCATCGCTGTAAAAATCACTTTTGTAGCCCTGATTTTCAATAAAACCAGACCAATGGTCGTTAAATCCGTGCGTCAAAGTTAATATATATCCGTAACTTGGGTAATCAGTACCAATATAATCAGCAATAATGTTGGTTACAAAAACCCAGGATCCGCCTCCGAACAAGTTTTGGGTAATCAACGAAATCTTAGGAGAAATTGCTCCGTCTGGAGAAAAATAATACGGATTATCAGCTCCAACAAAATTTGCTCCTGCAAAGACAGAAACAGCAGGAATAAATTCGCGCCATTGAAAATTACGGTTGGCTTTATAGCTATAAATGTTAGCTTCTTTCTTATAGTTTTTATAAGGATCGTAAATAAGATATTTAGCTCCTAAAACG
Organism: Flavobacterium sp. N2038; assembly: GCF_025947185.1. Taxonomy (NCBI): domain Bacteria; kingdom Pseudomonadati; phylum Bacteroidota; class Flavobacteriia; order Flavobacteriales; family Flavobacteriaceae; genus Flavobacterium; species Flavobacterium sp. N2038. The sequence goes on along the minus strand of NZ_CP110001.1, from coordinate 3,581,843 downwards.
GTCTGTCTGAAATTGTTTTTTTTATAGCTGGTATATGGAGTATCATAATTCTCCATTTGATATTGAAGATCTACTATAAACTCCAATTTTTCAAGAAAAGCACCATATCTCAGGGTTAAATCGGTTCCGAAACCGCTGGCGTCATAATCTAATAAATCATGTTTTTCTTTGATGCCATAAACGCCAAATTCGGCCTGAATTACAGATTTTCCAACGGCATAAGCAGACATGGTTTCGCCTGGACGGTTAGAATTAATCACATCGGTGTATTGTGCAAAGAAAAGTTGTGGAATAAAAAATAGAGTGGTAAAGAGTAAGTTTTTAATTTTCAACATAAATGTATTTTTTTATTAAAAAGCTATAACGCATTTCAAATGTAAGATATTTTATTATTTATTTAAGATTGTTAATTTAATTTTAAACAACGGATTTATTAATTTTGGCAAAAATTATACAGTTATGCAAGAAGCGTCATTTTCAGGTTTGCTAAAAACCATTATGTGGGTTATAGCTTTTTATTATATTTTTAAATTTTTGGCTAGAATTTTTTTACCGGTACTGGTTAAAAAAGCAGTTGAAAAGGCAGGAGAGAATTTTTCGAGACAACAACAATACAGCCAGGATAATTCATGGCAAAATACGCGTAGAAATAATGATGAAATAATTATTAATACGGCCAATGAAAAAAATCCTCGTGAAACCAAAAAAGTTGGTGAGTATGTTGATTACGAAGAAATAGATTAAGTTTGTGTCCTAAAATTAATAGGATTCATCATTTAACCCAAACCAGCCTAAATTGAAAATAGTAAATAAGTTTTATCCGCATGCCCTTGTAGTTTTGGGCTTTATTCTCGTATCATTAATTTATTTTTATCCTGTTCTGCAAGGAAAACAAATCTTTCAGTCCGATATTGCACAATATACGGGAATGGCAAAGGAGCAAAATGACTTCCGCGCAGCTGAAAAAACAGAACCATATTGGACCAATTCTGCTTTTGGTGGTATGCCAACCTACCAGTTAGGGGCAAATTATCCAAACGATTTTATTGGTAAAATTGATGATGTTCTACGTTTCTTACCGCGTCCTGCTGACTATTTATTTCTATACTTCTTAGGTTTTTATGGATTGTTACTGGTTTTAAAGACAGATCCTTTAAAAGCATTTATTGGTGCAATTGCCTTTGGTTTTTCTACCTATTTGATTATTATTCTGGGTGTTGGACATAATGCAAAAGCACATGCGATTGCTTATATGCCATTGGTTATTGCAGGTTTTATACTGGTTTTTCAGAAAAAGTATATTTGGGGAGGTTTGCTCACCATGTTTGCAGTTGCATTAGAAATTAATGCAAACCACTTTCAAATGACCTATTATTTATTGATTTTCTTATTGATTCTTTCCGGTTATTTTGCTTTCAATTTTATAAAAGAAAAAGAATATAAACCACTTTTAACTTCTATTGGAGTTTTGGCAGTAGCAGGAATTCTTGCTCTTGGTGCTAATGCGGGTAATTTATTGGCAACGAGCGAATATGCTAAATACAGTATCCGCGATAAAAGCGAGTTAACGTTTAATCCCGACGGATCAAAAAATCTGACAACCGCAGCCATGACAACAGACTACATTACAGAATATAGTTATGGAATAGCAGAAAGTTTAAATTTAATAGCTCCGAGAATTTTTGGAGGATCAAGCCATGAAAATGTAGGTACAGACAGTCGTATGTATGCTTTTATGGTAGAACAAGGAGTTCCGTCAACTCAGGCAGAAGATTTTGTTTCTGGTATGCCAACGTATTGGGGAGATCAGCCAATTGTTTCTGCACCGGCATATATTGGGGTTGTGGTTTTCTTTTTGGCAGTCTTGGCCTTGTTTATCGATGAAAGAAAAATTAAATATGTATTTCTTTCAGGAGCATTATTTACTTTAATGCTTTCATGGGGTAAAAACTTTTCGTTGCTAACAGATTTCTTTATTGAATATGTTCCTATGTACGATAAGTTTAGAGCCGTATCTTCTATTCAGGTGATATTAGAATTATGTTTCCCTGTACTTGCAGTTATGGGATTACAATCGTTTTTTAAAGCTAAAGATGAGCCTAAATTACAACAAAAAGCGTTGATACAAACAGGAGTTTTTGGACTTGGAGTTTTATTGATTTTAGTTTTTGCAAAAGGCTTCTTCCACTTTACAGGAATGAACGATAAAGCTTATTTAGAAAGTTATGGACCAGGTTTTGTCGATGCATTAAAAGAAGACAGAATGTCTTTATACTCTGCAGATTTACTTCGTTCCGGATTTTTTATCGTAGTGACTTTTGGAGTTCTATGGCTGTTTATCAAAAACAAATTCTCTCAGACAACTGCTTTAATTATTGTGGCTGTTTTAATGATTTTTGATTTATTCTTTGTAGATAAAAAATACGTTTCAGCAAAAGATTTTGTAAGCCCGGTTCAGATTGCTGCACCATTTCAGGAAACACCAACAGATGCTCAGATTTTAAAAGATACTTCGGTTTACCGTGTATTTGATCCGCAGGGACAATTGCAGGGAAGATCGTCTTATTTTCATAAAACCATTGGAGGTTACAGTGCTGTAAGACCTAGAAGAATGCAACAGTTGTATGATTATCAAATTAGTAAAGGTAATCTGGAAGTGCTCAATATGTTAAATGTTAAGTACGTAATACAAACAGATAAAGAAGGAAATGAAATTCCGACTATAAATCCTGAAGTAAACGGAAATGCTTGGTTTGTAAGTTCTGTAAAATTGGTTAATAAGCCAGATGATGTAATGAAAGCATTAGATCATATTGATACTAAAAAAGTGGCCGTTTTTAATGTTCGTGAGCATGAAGGTAAATTTAAAAGTGCCCGAATGAAAAAACAATGGGACACTACCGGAACGATTAAAGTAGTTGAATACAAGCCAAATTATATTAAATACCAATCAAATAACGGAAAAGATGGTTTAGCTGTATTTTCTGAGATGTACTATAAAAATGGCTGGAATGCTTATATCGACGGACAGTTGACAGATCATTTCCCTGTTGATTATGTGTTAAGAGCAATGGAAGTTCCGGGTGGAAAACATACTATTGAATTTAAATTTGAGCCTCAGGTAATTAAAACCGGTGGAACAATAACTTTAATAAGTTCAATTATAATGTTACTGCTTTTAATAGGTGGAATTTATTTTGAGAGAAAGAGAACAAAAATTGAAAAATAAAAGCCTTTTTTTAGAATAATTTACTGTTAGATGATTTTGTATCTTTGTTTAACCTGTTTTAAAAGCTAAACAATGAAAGATATTTTATTAAATTTTGGTAGTCCAAAGGAATTGGAAGCTAAAAGAATTGCGGAAATTAAATCACTTTCTTATTTAGAAAGATTAGAGAGATTAATGGCTATTATAGAAGTTTCATATACTATAAAAACAGCAAAAATAATTCAATCTAAAAAACGATGAATGAGCAAATAATTGCCATTTGGAATAGTTTTTTCGAAAACAAAGTTAAATACATAACTATTGGCGGGTTTGCAGTAAATATTTATGGTTATAATAGGAATACTGGAGATATAGATATTTATCTGGAAGATACATTTGAAAATAGAGTAAATTTAAGAAAAGCTCTAAGATCAATAAATTTAGGTGACTTTGAAACAATTGAAACCATGCAATTTATTCCAGGCTGGACTGATTTTACATTAAGTTTCGGATTAAGATTGGATATAATGACAGCAGTAAAAGGTTTAGAAAATAAATCTTTTTCATCATTATTGGAAGATGCGACAATCGTAAAAATAGGGGAAACTCCAGTTTATTTTATTGATTATGAAAGTTTGATTATTGCAAAAAAAGCAGCCAATAGACCAAAAGATATTCTGGATATTGAAGAATTAGAGAAGGTGAACAACGAGAATAAAGAAAATACTTAATCTATTTAAACAGATTTTTTTTAAGAAATTAAATAATAAATTGGAACAAAAAAAACTTTTAATAATAACTTATTACTTCCCACCAGCAGGAGGACCAGGAGTACAACGCTGGTTAAAATTTGTAAAATACCTTCCTGATTTTGATATTCAGCCTATTGTTTATGTTCCGGAAAATCCGACTTATCCAATTGTAGATGAAGGTTTGGTAAGTGAGATATCTGATAAAGTAATTGTTCTTAAAAATAAAATATGGGAGCCATACCAATTGGCTTCTATGTTTTCTAAAAATAAAACCAAGAAAATTAGCTCCGGAATTTTTCCACATAAAAAGAAACAAACATTTTTAGATAAAACCTTTCTTTGGGTTCGTGGAAATCTTTTTATTCCGGATGCACGTGTTTTTTGGGTAAAACCATCCGTTTCTTATCTCGAAAAATATATCAGAGAAAATAATATTGATACGATTGTTACGTCCGGACCTCCGCATAGTTTGCATTTAATCGGATTAGAATTAAAAGAAAAACTAAATGTAAAATGGTTTGCCGATTTTCGTGATCCATGGACTACTATTGGATATCATAAAGCATTACGTCTGTCTGGTTATGCAGATAAAAAACACAAACAATTAGAACATAAAGTACTTAATTCTGCAGATACTGTTATTGTAACCAGTAAAACTACAAAAGCAGAATTTCAGGCTATTACCAATAAACCAATTGAAGTAATTACAAACGGTTACGATATTGAAAATGTAGAAAAGCAAACCTTAGATACTAAATTTACACTGGCACATATTGGTTCGTTTTTATCAGACCGAAACCCTAAGTTTTTATGGGAATGTCTGGTTGAATTATCAAACGAAATTCCGGATTTTAAATCACATCTTGAAATTAAATTAATTGGTGCAGTAAGCCAGGAAGTACTTGACTCTGTAACAGAATTTAAACTGAATGATTATTTGAATCTTTTGGGATATGTTTCTCACAAAGAAGCAATAGCGCATCAGAAAAAATCTCAGGTTTTACTTTTAATCGAAATTAATTCTGAAGATACTAAAAGTATAATTCCGGGAAAATTGTTTGAATATATGGTTTCAAATCGTCCAATAATTGCTATTGGTCCTCAGGGTTCTGATTTTGCAGATATTATAAAAGAAACCAATACAGGAGTATTTTTTGATTATTCTGAAAAAGCGAAATTAAAAAGTGTAATTTTGGACTTTTATAATCAGTTTTTGGAAGGAAAATTACAAGCCAATGGTGTTGGTTTACAACAATATTCAAGAAAAAATCTTACCAAACAATTAGCACAATTGATTAACAAATAATCAAACGTGGCAAAATCTAAAATCTAAATTCAGAAATCCAAAAATGGGTATTGTCTTAAATCAATCTTTTAAAAACACTGTAATTACATACATTGGTTTTGGCATCGGAGCCATTAATACACTTTATTTATATCCAATTTTTCTGGGGGCAACTTTTTATGGATTGACTAACTATATAACTTCCAGTGCAAATGTTATAATGCCGTTGTTTGCTATTGGAATGCAAAATACATTGGTAAAATTTTATTCTCAATATAAAACCGATGAAGAAAAATCCCGATTTTTATCTTTTACGGTTTTGTTTCCCATTCTATTAATAATTCCTCTGTTAATAATTGGACTTTGTTTCTATGATCAAATTTTGTTCTTTTTATCCAAAAAGAATGCAATTGTCAAAAGTTATATTTGGCTTATACCATTTATAGCTTTGACTATGGCTTATTTCGAAATTTTTTATGCCTGGGCTCGTGTTCATATGCACTCTGTTTTTGGTAACTTTATTAAAGAAATCGGTCTAAGATTGTTTTCTCTGTTTTTATTGATAGCGGTTTATTATAATATACTTACTGTTGAGGGATTTGTATATGCAACTGCAGTGCTGTATTTATTGGCATTTTTAGTTACTATGTTTTACGCATTTAGTGTTAAGAAACCAGTTTTTCAGTTTACTAAGCCAAAAAATACTAAAGATATACTGGTTTATACATTTTATATTATTTTGTCAGGGAGTGTAGCTAATTTACTTTTAGATGGAGATAAAATGATATTGAATCAATATATGATTATTGATAACATTGCATTCTATTCCGTTGCAACTTATATTGCTTTGGTAATTTCAGTTCCAAGTCGTGCTATGCATCAGATTGTATATCCAATTACAGCAAAATTAATGCACGAAAATAAATTTGATGAATTAAATCAGCTCTATAAAAAAACGTCAATTAATCTTCAGATGGTCGGCGGATTTGTAATGCTGTGTATTTTCGTAAATATCAATCAATTGTATCAATTGGTTCCAAAAGAATACAGCGGAGGAATTGCGGTAGTATTTATGATTGGGCTTTCTAAGTATTTTGATTTGATTTTAGGAAACAATAACGCCATTATTTTCAATACAAAATATTACAGAATGGTCTTGTATTTAGGATTAATGCTGGTGGTTTTGACGATAGTCTTAAACATGATTTTTATTCCTATTTTTGGAATTTTCGGTTCTGCATTTGCAACATTACTATCAATTACTTTATACAGTTTGGCTAAATTACTTTTTGTGGTAAAGAAGCTTCACTTGTATCCTTTTACAAAAGAAACAGTCTATTCTGCCTTATTAACATTTGTTCTGTTTCTGGTGTTTTATTTTTGGGAATTTCCATTCTTCCAATTAATTAGTATCGCTTTAAAATCGATTTTGGTGACGATTTTATATGTGTATCTAAATTATAAGTTTAATATTTCCCCAGACATCAATAAAGTAATTGATACTCTTTTGAAAAAAGTAGGAATTAAAATTTAATACGATTTTTTTGAGTATTAAAGTGCAAAGTTAAATTTGTATCATTTTTGTTTTTATATTTGTTAGAAAGGATAACCAATTTGTTTCTAATAGTTTATGAAAAGTAAAATCATTTGTATTTTAGCCTTCTTTTTCTTTTTTGTTTCTTCATTAACTTTTGCTCAAAAAGATACTGTACATGCAGTAGCTGTTAAGGCAAAATTAAAAGGTTATCCTGTAAGTCCTTTCAAAGACACACTTTTTTATGTTTACAACAATGTAGGCTCTTTTTCTGCTGAAAACAGAGCCAATGCGATCAGCGAAAAAATTAAGAAACTATACGAGGATTCTTTTTTTGATCCTGATTCGCTCGAAGTTGTTTCTTCTGATATTTCTGAGGACATTACTTATAAAGGTGATTTTATCCTCATGTCTATTTTAGAGAATGATGCCAAAGTCGAAAATCAAACAAAAGCTTTTGTAGCAAAACGAAATGCTGCTTTGATAAAACGAGCTGTTATTTATCAGAATGAAAACTATTCCCAACTTCCTAAAAGACTTGGATATACTGCATTGTTGATTTTTTTAATCGGATTGATGTTGTTTGTTGTAAACAAAATCTTCAATTGGGTAAAACTTCGAATTTTAAAAAAGAGTGATAAATACTTTAAAGGAATTGCCTATAATAATATAAATATACTAACGGCACAGAAACAGCAGTTTTTGAGTATGAAACTGTTTGGGTTCATAAAAGTTATTGTGCTTATTTTTATCGTTTATCTTTCATTGCCGGTATTATTTAGCATTTTTCCGGCAACAGAGGTTTATACCACAACTTTATTGCGTTGGATACTTACTCCGGCAAAATTGGCTGTAATGGGTTTTGTTGGATTTTTACCAAGTCTGGTTACCATTTTTGTTATCATTATTATTTTTAGATATAGCATAAAAATAATCAAGTTCTTTTTTGATGAAATTAAAAAGGAAAATATAAAAATAGATGGCTTTTATAGCGACTGGGCGATGCCAACATTCAATATTATTCGATTTTTGATGTTCGCCTTCATGCTCGTGATTATATTTCCTTATCTGCCAGGATCTGATTCTGATATTTTTAAAGGCGTTTCTGTGTTTGTGGGGATTTTATTTTCATTAGGATCTTCAAATGCCATAGCAAATATGGTTGCAGGATTGGTTATTACCTATATGCGTCCGTTTAAAATTGGTGATTTTATCAAGATTGGTGATGTAAGCGGGGAAGTAATTGAAAAAACAGCTTTGGTTACAAGAATAAGAACTCCAAAGTTTGAGGATATCACCATTCCTAACGCAACAGTTTTATCCAGCACTTCAACAAATTTTTCTGCTAATACCAAACATTCCACAAATGGTTTGCTAATTCATACAACAGTAACTATTGGCTATGATGTTCCCTGGACAGCTATTCACAAAGCGCTGATTATTGCCGCATCAAAAACAGAGTTAACAGAAAAAACGCCTGAGCCTTTTGTGTTACAAACCAGCTTAGATGATTTTTATGTTTCCTATCAGATAAATGTCTATACAAAAGAACCAACAAAGCAGCCCAGAATTTACTCTTCACTGCATCAAAACATTCAGGACTCTTTTAATGAAGCCGGAATCGAAATTATGTCGCCACATTACAATGCCTTGCGCGACGGAAACACGACAACGATTCCGTCTGATTATTTAGATAAAGATTATGAAACACCTTCATTTAATGTTAAGAATAAAAGTTAAGTTGTTGATATTTTGAGAGTAGCTTTGAAATTTTAACAGAGGTTATTTTGAGTTTAATTTTGTAAAAACTAAATTTAGCTAAGAATTTAATAATAGTTTGCGAAATATGATAAAAATGTTCATGTATAACGCAATAAAAACTGAGATTTTGGTGTTTTATTAAGATTGAAATGCTTTTTATAATTATGAAAAGCATTAAGTAATTGTAGTAATAGTAAGATTAATATTTTTTAATTGAAGATTATGAAAAACAATCAACTTAGTCAGGAACAAAGCTTGCAAGTGTTCTCTAATATGATATCAAACAAAATTCATAAAGGATTTATACTGGAAGAGCGAAATGATGAATTACTTTTTGCTGTCCTTTCTAAAGGCGGAAAAGTAGTAAACCATGGTTTGAATTTTACTATTTTTTGCCTGACTTTAGGATTGTGGTCATTTGCATGGCTTTATCTTACTTTCGAAGCCTCAAAGCAAAAAAAGATATTAGTTGCCATTGATGAAGATGGCTTTCCTTTTGAAGAAAAATGTTTAGTAGCTTAAAAAATTAAAATCCAAATCTTAAATTCCAAATTCCAATTTTTTAGAAAATACTTTTTGAAACAATTAAGTTTAGTCAAGTTGGAATTTGGAATTTAAGATTTGGATTTTTTTTAAATTTTGTCCTTCAAATAAACTCCCGTTACAGATTCTTTTACTTTAACAACATCTTCCGGAGTTCCAACGGCTAACAAATGCCCGCCATTTTCACCACCTTCAGGACCTAAATCGATAATCCAGTCGGCACATTTTATCAAATCCAGATTGTGTTCAATTACGATTATAGAATGTCCTTTTTCGATTAAAGCATCAAATGAAGCCAGCAATTTTTTGATGTCATGAAAATGCAAGCCGGTTGTTGGTTCATCAAAAACAAATAAGGCTTTGTCTTTTGTTGCCCCTTTTACTAAAAAGGAGGCTAATTTGATACGTTGTGCTTCACCTCCTGAAAGAGTAGAAGAAGATTGCCCTAATTGTACATATCCTAAACCTACATCTTGTAAAGGCTGTAGTTTCTGTGTAATTTTTGTTTGTTTATTTTTTTCAAAAAAAGCAATCGCATCATCAATAGTCATGGTTAGAATATCGTTGATGTTTTTATCGTCAAAATTGATTTCTAAGATTTCTTTTTTAAATCGTTTTCCTCCACAAGTTTCACATGGTAAAGAAACGTCGGCCATAAAGACCATTTCAACGTTTATCGAGCCTTCTCCTTTACAAGTTTCGCAACGGCCTCCATCAACATTAAAAGAAAAATGCTTAGCCTGATAACCTCTTATTTTGGATAATTTTTCTTTAGCATACAAATCACGAATATCATCATAGGCTTTAATGTAAGTTACCGGATTTGATCTTGAACTTCTTCCAATCGGGTTTTGATCTACGTATTCAATATGTTTTATCTGAGAGAAAGAACCTTTTAATTCTGTAAACTGTCCCGCTTTTTCGGCAGCATTTTCCAGTTTTTTCTGCATAGCAGGAAATAAAATCTTTTTAATCAGAGTACTTTTTCCGCTTCCGGAAACTCCGGTTACAACCGTTAAAACATCCAAAGGAAAAGTAACATTAATATTCTTTAAGTTATTTTCGCGGGCACCAACAATATCAATATGATTTTTGAATTTTCGTCTCTTTTTCGGAACCGATATTTCCAGCGCTCCGTTCAGGTATTTTGAAGTAAGCGAATCCGATTTTAAAATCTCTGCATAAGTACCCTGAGCTACTAGTTTTCCTCCAAAAGTTCCTGCCTCGGGACCAATATCAATAATCATATCAGCCGCTTTCATGATATCTTCATCATGTTCGACTACAATTACTGTATTTCCTAAATCACGAAGCGAAAGCAAAACCTTTATCAATCGCTCAGAATCTTTAGGATGAAGACCAATACTTGGTTCATCCAAAATATACATAGAACCTACTAAACTGCTTCCCAGAGACGTAGCAAGATTAATACGTTGTGATTCTCCTCCGGAAAGGGTAGAGGAATTTCGGTTTAAAGTAAGGTAGTCCAGACCAACTTCTGTCAGGAACGATAAACGATTGTTGATTTCGACCATCAAACGTTTGGCTATCTGTGCTTCGTAAACATTTAATTCGATGTTTTTGAAAAAAGTAACCAAATGTCTAATCGGTAAATCAACTAATTCTGATACCGTTTTACCATTAATTTTTACATAAGAAGCTTCTTCGCGTAAGCGTTTTCCACGACATGCATGACATTTAGTTTTTCCGCGATAACGGGATAACATTACGCGGTTTTGTATTTTGTAATTTTTTTCTTCCAATTCTTTAAAGAAATCATTTAAACCCTGAAAATATTGATTTCCTTTCCAGATTAAATCTTTTTGTTCTTCTGTTAACTGGAAGTAAGGTTTATGAATTGGAAAATCGAATTTGTAAGCATGTTTTACCAATTCGTCCTTGTACCAGCTCATGCTATCACCACGCCATGGATAAATGGCACTTTCAAAAACAGACAGAGAAGTATTTGGAACCACTAAGTCAGCATCGATACCAATGATGTTTCCGTAGCCTTCACAAACCGGACAGGCGCCGTATGGATTGTTAAAGCTGAATAAATGTACATTGGGCTCTAAAAAAGTAATGCCGTCAAGTTCAAAATTATTAGAATAAGAGAATCTTTTATCTGAGCCTAATTCTTGCAGAAAACAAATTCCTTTTCCTTCAAAAAAGGCCGTTTGTACAGCATCGGCAAGACGATTGTAGAATTCTTCTTCCTCTTTAACGACAATACGGTCAATAATTAATAAAATATCTTTATTGTCTAACGAATGAATTTCTGAAGAAGTGAAATCATCCAGACGGACCATTTCATTATCTACTAAAATACGAGCAAAACCTTGCTGTAAAAGTACTTTTAACTTATCTTCAAGCTGACGTCCTTCTTCTAAATGAATAGGGGCGAGTAAAAGCCATTTACTGTCTATCTCTAAGTTTTTAACATCAGAAATAACATCAGTAACCGTGTTTTTTTTGACTTCTTGTCCTGAAATTGGAGAATAAGTGCGGCCAATTCTGGCATATAGAAGTTTAACGTAATCGTAAATTTCAGTAGATGTCCCGACAGTCGAACGCGCATTGGTAGTATTTACCTTTTGCTCAATGGCAATTGCCGGAGCAATACCTTTAATATATTCTACTTTGGGTTTATCTAAACGTCCTAAAAACTGACGTGCATATGAAGATAAACTCTCCACATAACGACGTTGTCCCTCGGCATACAAAGTATCAAATGCCAGACTCGACTTTCCTGATCCTGAAAGCCCTGTGATTACAACAAGTTTGTTTCGTGGAATAGCAACATCTACATTTTTTAAATTATGTACCTGCGCGCCTTTAATGATAATATTTTGCTTCGGGTCGAGTGTAGAAAGATCAATTTGCATAAAAAAAGTCAATTTTTACAAAAGTAATCAATTTTGAATTGAGTTTAGTTAAGGAGATTGTTCCAAATCTTAACAGATTTACCATGTTTGATTTTAATTAAAATGCAATAATATTGCGAGCGGTTTTAACCGCTGGAGCTCGAGGTATATTATGGTAATCTGTTTCCCGTGGTTGAAACCACGGGCTATATTTGATATGTTTAGGATTTATTTGGGAACATAGCCAGCGGTTTCAACCGCTGGAGCGCAAGGTAGGTCATCACAATCAGTTTCCTGTGGTTGAAACCACGGGCTATATTTGAATATGTTTGAGAATTTATTGGAGAATATAACCAGCAGTTTCAACCCCTGGAACGCAAGATATATCATCACAATCTGTTTCTTGTGGTTAAAACCACGGGCTATGGTGTAAAATCTTTATTTTATTAAAAATTATTGTTTCAATATAAAATAAGCTATTTTAGAAGTGTTTTAATAACGAATTAATCCCAAGATAAATTTGAAAACTAAATTTTCTGCTTTACTACTTTTGATAAATTTCGTGTTGTTCTCGCAAGAACTACCACCCATTGTTAAATATACGGCAAGTGTTTATGGTGCCGGGAATCAAAGCTGGATGATTTCACAGGACGACAGGAATTTCTTGTATTTTGCGAATAATGACGGTCTTTTGGAATATAACGGAACTACCTGGCAATTGTATTCGGCACCAAACGAGACTGTAATCCGGTCTGTAAAAGTGATTGGAAACAAAATTTACACCGGCACTTATATGAATTTTGGTTACTGGACCAGAAAAGCTGATGGTAAACTAAAATATACTTCGCTAAGCGATACCATCAAAAATAAGATTTTAGACGATGAACAGTTCTGGAATATCCTGAAATATGATCAATGGATCTTGTTTCAGTCTCTTAATCGAATTTATATTTATGATACCAAGACCGGAAAATTTAAAATTATTGCCCCAAAAAACGGTGTTGTAAAATCGTTTGCTCCAAAAAATGCCATTTATTTTCAGACGATAAAAGAAGGGCTTTTTGAGATTGAAAGCGGAAAAGCAAAATTAGTTTCTGATAACCCTATTCTGAAAAAAAACACTATCGCAAATGTCTTCACAACTGATGATGGATTACTAATTCAGACTCAATTAGATGGTATTTATAAACTGATTGGAAGTACTTTGACCCGTGTTGTTACAGATGTTGATGCCGAATTAAAATCGAGTTTTGTATACAGCAGTCAGCGTCTTAAAGATGGTAGTTTTGCTTTAGGAACTGTTTCTAACGGTATTTTTGTCTTATCAGATAATGGGAAACTAAAATACCATCTTACGCAGAGCAAAGGATTGAGCAATAATACTGCTTTGTCTCTTTTTGAAGACAATGACCAGAATTTATGGACAGGTCTTGATAACGGAATAAATTGCATTAATATCCAGTCGCCGGTACATAGTTTTACAGATGATACGGGAGTTTTGGGAACGGTATACGCATCGGCTACTTTTAACGGATTATTATATATCGGAACAAATCAGGGATTGTTTTATAAACCCATTCAAAGTAACTCAGATTTCAAATTTATAAACGGAACAAAAGGACAGGTCTGGTCATTATTTGTATATGATAATACGCTTTTTTGCGGACATGATTCCGGGACTTTTGTAGTGACAAATGATTCAGCAAGGAATATTTTTTCTGCTTCCGGAACCTGGAAATTTGAAACCGTTCCGGGCAATAAAAATCAATTGTTGCAAGGAAATTATTATGGAATTTCTGTTTTAGAAAAATTAAATAATCAGTGGGTATTCAGAAATAAAATTCAGGGGTTTGATTACTCCTCCCGTTATTTTGAAGTGTCCGGTAATTTAGATATTTATGTTAGTCATGAATACAAAGGCATTTTTAGATTAAAACTGGATCAGTCTTTATTAAAAACAGACGGATTCTATACCTATAAATCGCCATTAAAAGGAAAACGTGCCAGTTTAACAAAGTTTAACGGAACTATTTATTATGCCTATAAAGGTGGAATCTTCAGGCTTAATCCAAAAACAAGGCAATTTGAAAAAGACAGCCTTTTAAGCTCGATTTTTGAAAAAGACGAATATACTTCTGGTAAATTAATTGTAGATAACTCGAATAAAATCTGGCTTTTTTCCCGAAACTATATCCATTACTTTTCTGCAAGTAAACTAAGCAATCAGTTAAAACAAAACATAATCCCCATTCCTTCTTCTTTGACCAACTCCATGCTGGGATATGAGAATATTACTCAAATTTCAAAATCAATCTACCTGATTGGCACAACAGATGGTTATTATGCCTTAAATATCGATGATTTAAGTTTTAAGAATTATAATGTTTTTATCACTGATATTGCTATAAACAAACAAAATGAAACGTTGAAAAATGTTGATCTTGAAAGTGAGGGAGATTTTCATTCAAACGAAAATAATGTGACCTTTTGTTACAGCGTTCCCGAGTATAATAAATATATCAATTCAGAATATCAATATCTCTTAGAAGGATTTCAAAACGAATGGAGCGAGTGGAGTACAAAAGCCACAGTAAATTTTAAAAATCTGGCTCCGGGAAGATATACTTTTAAAGTTCGGGCAAAATACGCCAATACCATATTGGAAAAAACGGCTGTTTATACTTTTACGGTTTTAAAACCCTGGTATCTCACTAATCTGGCCTTTTTTATCTATTTTCTTTTAATACTTGTAATGGCTTATTTTATAAATAAAGCGTACACAAACTATTATCAGAAACAAAAAGAGAAACTGATTGAAGAAAATAATCTTTTACTGGAAATACAGGAGCTGGAAAACGAACAACAGCTAATGAAATTGCGTAACGAACAGCTCTCGCAGGATGTGGATAATAAAAACCGTGAACTGGCAGTTTCGACAATGAGTTTAAATAGTAAAAATGAATTGCTGGCTTTTATAAAAGACGATTTGAAAAAAACGGCACAAAATGACAGCTCTAACATAAAGTCTGTTATCAGTACAATTAATAAAAACATTACGGAAGAAGATTCGTGGAATGTTTTTAAAGAAGCGTTTGATAATGCTGATAAAGATTTTCTAAAACGCATTAAACAAATGCATCCGGCTTTAACACCAAATGATCTTCGATTATGCGCTTATCTTCGACTGAATCTTTCTTCAAAAGAGATTGCTCCTTTATTTAATATTTCAGTAAGAAGTGTAGAAATAAAAAGATACCGATTACGCAAAAAAATGGATTTACAGCACGAAATGGGATTAGTGGAGTATATCTTAGCTGTATAGTCGGGAAAGAATTGTTTTAAAATACCTATACATTACCACAACATTTAGACTTTGTTAAGATTTCGTTGCTTAAATGTTAAAATAATTAACATTCTTAATTATTAGTTAAAACGCGATATTTTTTATGATAAATTGATTTTAGTAACATTTTTTTTGTGATGTATGTTTTTTGTTGAGGTTAAATTTATTGGATTCCTAATGGGAACAAATAAATTTATCTTTCAATAAAAACTAACTAATTATGAAATCTAAATTATTACTAATTGTACTGTCACTGTGTACATCTTTTGCGTTTGCGCAATCTTTAGATGTAAATGGTACGGTAGTAGACGGGTCAGGATTATCACTGCCTGGCGTAAATGTAAAGGTTAAAAGTTCATCGCAAAGTACAACCACAGACTTCGATGGATCTTTTAAGTTATCCGGAGTTCCAAAAGGAGCTTTAATTGTTTTCAGTTATATAGGTTACAGAACGCAGGAAATTGCTGTTTCGGGAACAAAAATGGCTGTAAAAATGGCTGATGATGCCAAATCTCTTGAGGAGGTTGTTGTAATTGGTTACGGTACTCAGAAAAAAAGAGAGATTACCGGAGCAGTATCTGTAGTTGATAGTAAAACACTGGACATCTTGAAACCAGCAAGAATTGAACAGGCTTTACAAGGTACAGTTTCGGGTGTCAATGTAACCACACAATCGGGAGCACCTGGCGCTGCGTTGGA
Source organism: Flavobacterium sp. N2038 (assembly GCF_025947185.1). Classification (NCBI taxonomy): domain Bacteria; kingdom Pseudomonadati; phylum Bacteroidota; class Flavobacteriia; order Flavobacteriales; family Flavobacteriaceae; genus Flavobacterium; species Flavobacterium sp. N2038. Next base: position 3,565,854 of record NZ_CP110001.1, on the reverse strand, counting down.
TATTCGTATTCGTGGTATCGCTACAAACGGACAAAACTCTCCAACTGCCATTATTGATGGTTATGTTGGTGATTTAAGTATACTAAATCCGAATGATATTGAATCCATTACCGTTTTGAAAGATGCACAAGCTGCTATTTACGGAACAATTGCTGCAAATGGAATTATTTTAGTGACAACTAAAACTGGTAAAAAGAATTCTAAAACCAAAGTTTCTTTTAATAGTTATGCAGGATTTCAGGAGACTTCCAGAAAACTACCTACTTTAAATGCTACAGAATATGCACTTTTATTGAATGAAAGTTATGCCAACGGCGGAAAACCACTTCCTTATCCAAACGTTAGCGGATTAGGGAAAGGCACAAACTGGCAGGATGAAGTTTTTCAGAAAGGAGCACCAATAATTAATAATGATTTAACTATTTCCGGAGGGTCAGATAAAATTACCTATGCTGTCAGCGGATCGCATTTAGATCAGGAAGGAATTGTTGGAGGCGACAAATCAGGTTATTTGAGAAACACCGCAAGATTAAGTTTGGGAGCTGAACTTAGCTCTAAAATTAAATTAAGAACAAATGTTATTTATACCTATTTCACCAGAAAAACATTAAATGAGAATGGTTTAGGATCAGTTTTGTTTAATGCCTTAAATGTTCCAGCAACTTTAAATCCTTATAATGAAGATGGTACTTATTCTCTGGTACCAAACACGACGGGATTAGGAAACGAAATTATTAATCCGCTGGCACAAATCGCCAATACCTACAATGATTATAATTATAAAAAAATCAACGGAAATTTTGGATTAGATTATAAAATTTTCAAAGGTTTTACCTTAACAAGTGCCATTGGTTTTAATACATCCAACAGCGAGTCCAAAACATTTGCACAACAAATAAGTTATGGCGGAAAAGTTTTTGATGTGCAAAGAAGTTCTGTTACTCAGGGAGCTGTAAACGACAATGATTATTCATTTGACCTTTTTGGCACCTACACAACAAAAATTGCCGATGCCCATAATATAACCGGAACAATTGGAACAACAATCTACAAACAATGGGGTAACGGACTTACTGCTACTGGTTTTGATGTACCGAATAATTCCTGGGAATTTGCAGATATCGCTTTAACAAAAGGAATTTCAGAAACGCTTACGAATACTTCTTATAATTATGATCAGAGAAGACTGTCTTATTATGCAAGACTTCAGTATGACTATAAAGAGAAATATTTGGTTTCGGGAATGACCCGTCGTGATTCGTCTACCAAATTCGGGCCAGGAAATAAGATTGGATATTTTTCATCTATTACAGGTGGATGGATTATTTCAAAAGAAGATTTCTTTGGAACTCCAAAAGCAATTAATTTCTTAAAACTTAGAGCTAGTTACGGAACGTTAGGAAATGACCAGATTCCAAACTATGGTTATTTAGGACTTTTAAATGGTGAAGCAACCTACGTTTTTGATGGTACGCTGGTAAACGGGAGTGCTACAGGACAAGTTCCTAATCCTGATTTAAAATGGGAACAAGCAAAGAAATTTGATGTTGGTCTGGATATGAAAATCTTAAACGATAAAGTATATATCGTGGCAGATTACTTCAGTGACGTTAGAAAAGATTTATTAGTACCCAATATTCCGGTTTCAGGAATTAATGGTACAGGAGCTCCGGGTGCAAGCGCACCAACCTTAAATGCGGGATCTGTTAAAAATTCGGGCTTTGAATTCGCAATAGATTACAAAGAAAAATTCTCAGACTCTTTTAATATGAGTATTGGTTATAATGTTACTTTCTTAAAAAATGAAGTTCAGGAAGTAAATAACGGTACAGGATTTATAGAAGGAGGTGCATTTGGCGTTGGACAACCTGCACCGTCCCGTATGGAAATTGGAAAGCCAATGGGTTATTTTTACGGATATAAAAGCGACGGAATCTTCCAGAATCAGGCAGAAGTTGATGCACATCCATCTCAGCTTGCTTTAGGGGCCAATGCAGCTCCCGGTGACATTCGTTACGTTGATGTTAATGGCGATGGCGTAATCGATACCAAAGATAAAACCGACATTGGTGACCCAATTGCAGATGCTACAATGGGTTTTAATATTCAGTTAAATTACAAAAACCTTGATTTTGCAGCCTATACATTTGCTTCTGTAGGCAATGATATGGTTCGTAATTACGAGAGAACACTTTCTGATGCCAATCGTTTAAATTATGTTTTAGACAGATGGACAGGTGAGGGATCAACCAATTCTACACCAAGAGTAACAACGGGTGCAACAGCAAACAATGTTTTTTCTGATTATTTTGTAGAAGATGCTTCTTATGTAAGAATCCAGAATGTTCAGTTAGGATATACTGTTAACCCAAATGTTTCTCAAAGAGCAGGAATAACAAAATTAAGACTATATGTGGGAGTAAATAATTTGTACACTTTTACAAAGTATAAAGGTTTTGATCCTGGTGCTTCATTTGGTCCGCAAAACCGTGATAATGTTTCTCAATCTCCAATAGGTTCAGGTATCGATTACGGCTTTTATCCAATTCCGAGAACCTATTTAATGGGACTTAACCTTAATTTTTAATTTCAGTTAAAATGAAAAAATATTTATATACAACCGTTATAATGCTAACTCTGTTTTCGACACTATGCATTTCATGTTCGGATGAGTTTGTAGACCCTAAACCAGAATATTCTATAGATTCTGAAAACTATTTTAATTCAAAAGAAGATTACGATCAGGCATTAGTTGCAGCTTACGACTTGCTTCAGTCTTCTTATGTAAATGTTTTATTGGGTGAAATTGCTTCAGACAACACCTTATGCGGAGGCGAAAGCCCAACAGATGTAATTGGTTTTCAGCAAATAGACGACATGATTCATACGCCGGTAAACAGTAATTTAAGAGATGTTTGGAACTGGATGTTTGCGGGAGTCCAAAGAGCCAATTATATTCTGGAATTTAAGGATAAAACAGATTTTCCTCAAAAAACACAAGTTATAGCCGAGGCAAGATTTCTTAGAGCATACTACCAGTTTGAGTTAGTAAAATGGTTTGGTGGTATACCTATGAAAGGAGATGCCAGGTTTAAAATTGGAGATGAAAAGACAGTGCCGCGCTCCTCAAGAGAGGAAGTTTTTGCTTCTATCGAAGCTGATTTAACTTTTGCAGCTGCTAATTTATCTCCAATTGCATCTCAAAAAGGACGTGCTACAAAAGGTGCAGCCTTAGCATTACTGGGAAAGGCTTATTTGTATGAAAATAAGTTTACTCAGGCTGCAACTGCTCTTGACGGTGTAATTAGTTCAGGAAAATACAGTTTGGTTGCAGATTACAACTCCATTTTTGAAATGGATGGAGAAAACGGAAGTGAATCTGTTTTTGAAGTTCAGTACACAGATGTAGAAGGAGCAGGGTTTGGCTGCTTACAATGTAGTGAAGGTAATGTAGCTGTTGGTTTTAGCGGTGTTAGGAATTATTCAGGGCCACTTTTTTCTTCAGGATTTAGTTTTAATATTCCAACAAAAGAGAGTGCAGATGCTTTTGAGGCTGGCGATAAACGTAAAGACGTTGCGATATTGGATATTGCTGCCTGGGCTGCTGCAAATGCTTCTTATGATGGAGGTAAAGGAGTTAGTTTTGGAAAAGGAAATGAAGATACAGGGTATTTCAACAGAAAATATCTTCCCAGAAAAAGAAGTGCAAATGCAGCAGGAGATTTGAATTTAACGAATCCAAACAATTACAGAGCAATTCGTTATGCCGATGTTTTGTTAATGGCGGCCGAAGCTTACAATAGAGGCGGAATCGACGATGCAAAAGCAAAAACATATTTAAATGAGGTAAGAAGACGGGCTTTTGGAGACAATGATCATGATATTTCGGCTTCGGGAGCGGCTTTAACAGATTTTATTTATGCAGAAAGAAGAGTAGAGCTTTTTGGAGAAGGACACCGTTTCTTTGATTTAGTAAGAACTGGAAAAGCTGTTGGGAAAATTCCTGGCTTTACAGCTAATAAGAATGAATTATTTCCACTTCCAATTGAAGAAATTCAGTTTGCAAACGGAAACTGGCAACAAAATCCCGGATATTAAAAAATACACGTTATGAAAAAAATATATTTAATTATAAATATTTTCGTTTTGACAATGCTTATAGCTTGCTCAAACGATAATCTCGATGTTGATTTGGACAGCGTAGCAGCACCAGCCAATATTTCGGCACTTACAACAGTTACACAGGATAACACTGGAAAAGTAACTTTTATACCAACAGGTGACGGCGTTACACAGTACAAAATAAAATTTGGTGACGGTAGTGCAGATTCAGATTTTATTCCGGCGGGAGGTACAGTGACTCATACCTATAAAGAAGGAGTTTATAAATCCAAAATTATTGCAATGGGTGTGAGCGGAAAAACTACTGAAGTTGATCAGCAGGTAACCGTTTCATTTTTAGCTCCAACCGATTTACAAGTTGCTTTGGCTCATGTTCTTGGAGATAATTTATCCGTTTCAGTTTCGGCAAAAGCAAATTTAGAAACTTTCTTTCAGGTCTATTTTGGAGAAACTCCAAATGAAACACCAGTGAGTTTTATGGAAGGAGAAACCATCGCTCATACGTATGCAAATGTTGGAGAATACAAAGTAAAAGTAGTGGCTTTGAGCGGAGGTATTGCCAGTGCAACTTATGAAGAGACCGTTACCATATCAAATCCGGTTTTATTACCAGTAGATTTTGAATCTTCTACACTTAATTATGCTTTTACAAACTTTGGAGGAGCCAATACAGCTGTAGCTAATAATCCGACTATAAATGAAGAAAACCCAAGCGGGAAAGTGGCTAAATTGACTAAAAATGCAGGTGCTGAAGTTTGGGCTGGTTCATTTTTAGAATTAGGAGAGCCGATTGATTTTTCGACCTTGAAAAAGATAAAAATTAAAACCTGGTCACCTAAAGCAGGAATTGTAGTTAAAATGAAATTAGAAAACTTAACTAATCCTGATATTAATGCAGAAGTTGATGTGACCAATACAATTGACAATGGCTGGGAAGAGTTAATTTTTGATTTCTCTGCAGTTGATAATGCCAACAAATATCAAAGAGTAGTAGTCTTTTTTGATTTTGGAAATAATGGAACAGGAGCAGACTATTATTTTGATGATATACAATTGACTTCGGGAGTTGAAACGGTAAAAATGCCATTGATTTTCGAGTCTTCAACATTGACCTATACATTTACCAATTTTGGAGGTGCAAACTCAGTTTTAGCATCAAATCCGGACAAAACAGGAATTAATACTTCTGGAAAAGTAGGAGCTTTAACGAAAGGAAGCGGGGCTGAAGTTTGGGCAGGATCATTTATTGAATTGGCGGAACCGCTTAATTTTTCTTCTTTTAAAAAGATAAAAATGAAAGTATGGTCACCGCAGGCTGGAATTATTGTAAAAATGAAATTTGAAAACCTGGCAGAGAGTTCAATCAATAAAGAAGTTGATGCGACAACAACAGTTGCAAATGGATGGGAAGAACTGACTTTTGACTTTGATGGCGCTACAACAGCAAATAAATTTCAGCGTGTCGTGGTGTTCTTTGACTTTGGAGTTAACGGCACAGGGAAAACCTATTATTTTGATGACATAAAACAATCCAATTAAAACAAGAAATCATGAGCAAAAAAATAATCATAAAAATAGTATACTTATTTACGATTCTCCTGATGACGGGTTGTCAGAAAGACGATTTTACTTTCGGATCAATAGATTCTCCCGCCAATCTTCAGGTTACTGCTGAGGTTGTTGGTAAAACAGCTACCGATCCAAACGGAGACGGATCCGGAACTGTGAAGTTTACTGCAAAAGCAGACCACGCAATATCATATAAATATGTTTATAGTGACGGAACATCTGATAATGCACCAAATGGAACGCTTACAAAACGATTTACCAAAACAGGAGTTAATACCTATACTGTAACCGTAATTGCATCAGGAAGAGGAGGAGTAACAAGTACGACGACTACAAATGTGACGGTTAAAAGTGATTTTAGTGATGACGAAGCAGTACAATTCTTAACAGATGGTACTTCTAAAAAATGGTATTGGTCAGCATCAGAAGCTGGACATTTAGGTGTTGGTCAAAATGATGGCGATGCAACCAAAAATTATTACGGAAATTATTATACCGCTGCTCCATTCGAAAAAGCAGCTTCACCAACAAGCAGCTGTTTATACGAAAACGTATTGACATTCTCTCTTGAAGGAGACCAATTGAAATTTCAGTTAGACAATGGCGGAGCAACATTCTTTAATGCCGCTTTTGAAGGTGTGGCAGGAGGAAGCTCAGGTTCTGATGCTTGTCTGGCATATGATACTTCAGGAAAAAAATCGGTTTCATTAAGTCCTTCAGAATCTGTTGTAATGCAAAATCCAAATCATGCAACACAAACAAGGGGAACAATGATGAACTTCTCTGATGGTGGATTTATGGGATATTATATAGGACAAAGTTCTTATGAAATTCTGTCAATTACAGCAAACAGAATGGTAGTAAGAGCGGTAATGGGAGGTAATTCGTCTTTAGCATGGTACCATATTTTTACCACTAAAAAACCAACCCAAAATCCACCTGCAGATTATACCAATTTAGTATGGTCTGATGAATTTAATACAGATGGAGCTCCGGATCCGGCTAAATGGGGTTATGATCTTGGGAACGGCGGTTTTGGCAACAATGAAAAGCAAAACTATACCAACTCTGCCACAAATGTAATTGTACAGGGAGGTTCTCTGAAAATCACGTCAAAAAAGGAAGCTTCAGGAGGATCGGATTATTCTTCGGCACGACTTAAATCAGAAGGGAAGTTTGCTTTTACGTACGGAAAAGTTGAGGTTCGTGCCAAACTGCCAACCGGTGGAGGAACATGGCCTGCAATCTGGATGCTTGGCGCTAATTATGCAACAAATGCATGGCCGGCTTGTGGAGAAATTGATATCATGGAACATGTTGGGAATCAACAGGATCTTATTCATGGTACATTACATTATCCGGGACATTCGGGCGGAGAAGCCAATACAGGTTCTAAAACTATTGCAAACGTTTCAACGCAATTTCATATATACAAAACGATATGGAGTCCTGAATCGGTAAAAATTTATGTAGATGACGAGTTAATTCATTCAGTTCCTAATGATGCAACTTTACCTTTCAATAAAGACTTCTTTCTGATATTGAATGTAGCCATGGGAGGTAATTTCGGAGGAGTTATTGATCCGACTTTTACCCAGTCTTCTATGGAGATTGATTACGTAAAAGTTTATCAATAAGATTGTTAATTAAGTAGTAAGAATGAAAGGAGAAGGTCAGTTGAGGCTGGCCTTCTCAATTTTTGTAATATTTAAAAAGGAACTATGAAAAAGGTGCTTATAATGCTAATAATTAGCAGTTTTTCTTATGCCCAGGAAACAAAACGGAAACTAATCTGGGAAGAAAATTTTAATAAAAAAGAGCTAAACGAAAAAGACTGGAATTTTGAAGTTGGTGATGGCTGTCCGGCACTTTGCGGTTTTGGTAATAATGAAAGACAAGTTTATACCAAAACAAATCATGAATTTAAAGATGGTAATTTGGTTATAGAGGCGCGAAAAGAAGGATCTAAATACACCTCGACCAAAATTACAACCAAAGGAAAAAAGGAATTTCTTTACGGACGTATCGAAGCCAGAGCAAAATTGCCTGTAGGACATGGTTTATGGCCTGCATTCTGGATGTTAGGTGCCAATATTGATGAGGTTAAATGGCCAAAAACGGGAGAAATAGATATTCTAGAATATATAGGAAGAGATCCTCATATGGTCTATACCACTTTGCATACACAAGACAGTCATGGAAATACGATCAATACAAAAAGAACAGCTTTCTCAAACATTGAAGAAGGATATCACGTTTATGCGATTGAATGGGATAAAGATAAAATTGATTTTTTTGTAGATAAAACTTTAGTATATACATTCAATCCTGTAGTTAAAAATGACGATACCTGGCCTTTTAATAAACCCTTTTATATCATTGTAAATTTGGCAATTGGAGGTAATTTTGGTGGCCCTGAAGTAGATGATACGATATTACCGCAAAAATATTATATAGATTATGTAAAAGTATATCAATAAAAAATAGACCTAAAAAAAAGGCGTAAGTATTTAATTGTAAGTTATTTATGTCTTTTTTTTATCTGAATAAAATTTAAGAGTTTTACTGTTTTAACACCGTTTGTCAATTAAATTTAAGTAAAATGTATTATTATTAAGTTTTTGTTATTAATTATTCCTCATTTAATTTGCTTTTTAAAATAATAATTTGTTAAATTTGGTCACAATATTAACATACTTAAAAAAGAGACGCCTATACAATAAAATTACTTTTTAGAAAATTACTCCAAATTATAAAAACTAAAAAAGTAGTATTATGGCTGATCTGCATATTCCAGACGCTCTATTAGTAAAAAATTATGTTGATGGCAATGAAGTTGCACTTTCAACATTAATAAAAAGGCATGAATCTAAGATATATGGTTTTATATATTCTAAGATTGCTGATAGAGATATTTCAAACGATATTTTTCAAGACACTTTTATTAAAGTAATAAAAACTCTTAAAAGTAATTCATATAATGAAGAAGGCAAGTTTTTGCCTTGGGTAATGCGTATTTCTCATAATTTAATTGTAGATCATTTTCGCAAAACCAAAAAAATGCCAATGTATAGAGAAACAGAAGAGTTTTCTATATTCTCTATAATGTCTGATGATTCCCTTACAATCGAAAGTAAAATGATCGCTGATCAGGTAGAAGTTGACTTAAAAAAGCTGATAGAAGAGCTTCCTGATGATCAAAAAGAAGTGTTATTAATGCGTATGTATCAGGATATGAGCTTCAAGGAAATCTCTGAACTTACAGATGTTAGTATCAATACAGCACTGGGAAGAATGCGTTATGCACTTATGAATTTGAGAAAAATAATTGATAAACATCAAATTATTTTAACCAACTAATACTATTTTGAGTATTAAGCCGTTATACTAAGTATAAACTTAATTTATAAATGGCAAAAATTTACTCTAAGAAAGCATTAGCTTCAAAAAACTTGAAACCTAAAAAAGAAGTAGTTTCTTTTTTATTAAATTATTCACAAGCCCTAACAATTGTGAAAGTTGAGGATAAAAGTTTTGAAATAATAGCTAATTAGACAGCCCGCTTCTTTTGGCCGGATGTTTCAAAAGAAAACCAAATGGTCGTTTTGGTTGAAAGCTCACTATTTGTATTTAAATACAGATAGTGAGTTTTTTTTGTGCTTCAAAAAAATAATAATCCTGTGTAATAGTACATTAATAAGTCACTTTATCTAAATGTTAATCTTATGATAAAAAAATATTAGTATTTTATTGTGTATTCAGTTTTTAATTCTATTTTAGATAAAAAAATATATTGTTCGTATAAAATTTAGAACAATTGAGGTATTTATAGTGAAAATACTGTTAAAAAATATATTTTTTGTAAATAGAGAAAACCATAACCCCTAAAAATATTTAATATGAGAAAAAACTACACTATTTAATTTTTAGTTTGATAATTTTTATGCCCCACAAAATAAGGGTATTAAAAGCGTAATTATGTTGATCGAGATCAGATCCTAAATTGTGCAAAGAAGAATCCAAAATCTATCTTAACCATCAAACTTAAACTACAATGAAAATAAAATTTATGTTTTTATCAATACTATTGATAAATGTTGGTGTTTTTGCCCAAAAAGCACAAATAAAAGAAGCCCAGACTCTTTTTGAAAAAGGCAGTTCTGCAGAAGCATTGGCTGTATTAAAGAAAACAGAATATTTAATCCTTAATGCGCCCGATGAAGATAAATCTGATTTTTACTTCTTAAAAGGAAATGTGCTAAAAGATTTAGCCGGTAAAAATGTAGATGCAGCCAATAATTTTACATTGGCTTCAGAATCCTATCAGGATGTGTTTTTATATGAAAATGAATCTGGTAAATTCAAATACACTGTAAAAGCAAGTATGGCATTAAAAGACTTAAAGTCTAAACTTGTAAATGGTGCAATGGATGATTTTAAAGCAGGAAGATTCAAAGAAAGTGCTGATAAAAGTTATAATGTATACTTGTTTGATAAAAAAGATACTTTAAACTTATTAAATGCTGCTTCTTCATCAATAAATGCCAGAGATTATGCCTCTGCAGTGAAGTATTATGAAGAATTAAAGAAGAAAAACTATTCCGGAAAAGGAGTTATTTATTACGCAACTAATAAGAAAACAAAAGAAGAAGATGCTTTTATTTCCCCAAAAGCCAGGGAATCAGCTATTCAGGAAGGTCTTTACGAAAAACCAAGAACAGAATCTGTTCCTTCAAAAAAGATTGATGTAAATAATAACCTGGCCTATGCTTATCTGGAAAGAAAAGAATTTGCAAAAGCAGAAGCTACTTATAATTACGTTTTAGAGTTAAATCCAAATTATATTGACGCCTATATTAATCTTGCCTATTTAAAACTACAATTAAAAAAGGAACTAGCCGATCAGATATCTACTTTAGGAACTACTCCAAAAGAAATGCAGGAGTATGATAAGCTGAGTGCCAAAAAAGATGAATTGAGCCGAAGTGCCATTCCGTATTTGAAGAAAGCGCTTACTATTGAGCCTAAAAATGAAGATGTAACCAAAACACTTTTAGGTGTGTACAGATCTCTGGATATGACACCTGAATACAATGCTTTAAAAGCTAGTATGTAGATTAACTAAAAGGTACAAAGTGATAAAGAAGCAAAGGCACAGAGGTTTACAATCTTTGTGCCTTTATTTTTGCAGCTTCCAGAGCTTTCATTTCATCAATAATTGATTTTTTACCCACTGTTCTGGTAATAATATCTTTTTCCAGACTCCAGCCACGCGCTGGCGAATACTCACGGCCGTACCAGATAATCTGTAAATGTAAATCATTCCATATTTCTTTCGGAAACAATCGTTTGGCATCTTTTTCTGTCTGTACAACATTTTTTCCATTCGAAAGATTCCATCGGTACATTAATCTGTGAATATGAGTATCAACCGGAAAAGCAGGAACGCCAAAGGCTTGCGACATTACAACACTTGCGGTTTTATGTCCAACTGCAGGCAATTCTTCGAGTGCTTCAAAACTCTGCGGAACTTCTCCGTTATGTTTTTCAATTAAAATCTCAGATAGACCATGAATTCCTTTTGATTTCATTGGAGATAATCCACACGGACGTATAATTTCTTTAATTTCTTCCACAGACATTTTAACCATATCATACGGATTATCCGCTTTTGCAAATAATAAAGGTGTGATTTGGTTGACACGTACATCTGTACATTGTGCCGAAAGCAAAACAGCAATTAATAAAGTGTAAGGATCTTTATGGTCAAGAGGGACTGGTATAGTAGGGTAGAGTTCTTTTAACGTATTTATAACAAATTGTACTCGAGCTTCTTTATTCATTTCCGTATTTTTAATCCCGTAAAAATAGTAATAATTTTAATGATGTGCCTAATCCAGCTTTCCGTTACAACTCCTCATTATGCCAGTAACATTTTTAAGTATTTAAAAGAGCTTCCTCCGGTCGCTTTTTAAATACAAAAAATGTAAACTGTCATAATTCCGGGGTTTTCACTTCAATCTGGGGCATGAAAATAATTATGAGTTATGAATTATGAGTTATGAGTTATGAGTTATGAGTTAAAAGTTATCTTTACTCTTTATTCTTTATTCTGTACTCTTTATTCTAAAATCAACAATCTACAATCTAAAATAAAAAAATATGACAACATTACAAAAAGGAGATAAAGCGCCAAATTTTTCAGGAGTAGATCAGGAAGGAAAAACGCATAAACTAGCAGATTACGCAGGAAAAAAATTAGTAGTTTTCTTTTATCCAAAAGCAAGTACGCCAGGTTGCACGGCAGAAGCTTGTGATTTAAGAGATAATTTTCACCGTTTTCAGGCTAATAATTACGAACTTCTTGGAGTAAGCGCCGACCGTCAAAAAGCACAGGTAAAGTTTAAGGAGAAATATGAATTACCTTTTCCGTTATTGGCAGATGAAGATAAGTCGGTAATCAATGCTTTCGGAGTTTGGGGACCAAAGAAATTTATGGGAAGAGAATATGACGGAATCCATAGAACAACTTTTGTAATTGACGAGAAAGGAATTATCGATGAGGTAATCGAAAAAGTAAAAACAAAAGAACATACTACGCAGATTTTGAAATAGAGTTTTTGTTTCAAGTTTCAGGTTTCAGGTTTTTGTTGAATGTGAAATTTAACCGCAAAGCACGCTAAGCTTGTTATAGTTTGCATTTATAATGCGCAAAGTTCGCAAAGCTTTATCAATACATAACTTTGCGAACTTTGCGTTTTTATAAAACTCCGCAGATCAAAAAAACTTAGCGTGCTTTGCGGTTAACTTTGATCAGTTTAGAACATGAAACTTGAAACAAAGAAAAACCTGAAACAAAAAAAAAGTCCCGAAAGGGACTTTTTTTATGAATTTTGTTCTAATTCTTTCTTAGGATGATATCCAAACAAATGGTGTTCTTTTATGATTTCTGCTACTCCGGATGGAAGCATTGGTTCCCAGCCGGTTTTTCCCTGACCAATCATTTTTAATACTTCGCGGGAGAATACATTTAATATGTCTGGATTGTAATCTTTAATGTCTACCACTTTTCCATTGAATTTAAAGAATTTATACAATTCTTTCATTCTAGGATGAACTTTCAGATTATCTGAAGTTATAATTTCTCCATTTTCACCTAACATAGGGTATAAGAATACTTTCATGTCACGGTAAAATAGTTTTCCAAAAGCTTCAAGAATACCTCCACTTAAGTGGCGATAGTATTTCTCATCAAATATATCAACTAAGTTGTTTACACCCATTGCCAATCCCATTCGGGCTTTGGTATAATTAGAGAAATATTCAACAACTTTGTAATATTCCTGAAAGTTTGAAATCATAACTGTTTGACCTAATGAACAAAGTAATTCAGCTCTGTCCATAAAATCACGCTCATCGATTTCACCATCAGAACGTAAGTTTGAAAGTGTAATCTCAAAAACAACCAGTGTATTGTCTTTTTCGACCTTGTTTTCTTCCAGAAACATCTTTAATGATTTCTCATACATGTCAAGATTTACATTGGTAACCGGACGAAAACTTCCTCTAAAAGCAAGAAGGTTCTTTTTGTATAAAACCGCTGCCGGTAAAACATTTTTTCCATCAGGATTAAACATTACCGCATCGGTCATTCCGTTTTTAACCAGCTGTAAACTCATCAAACGATTATCAACATCAGCAAAACGTGGTCCCGAGAAGTTAATGGTATCGATCTCTAATTGATCTTTGTCTAAGTGGTCGTATAAATAACGCAGTAAGCGTTTAGGGTCATTGTATTTGTAGAACGCGCCGTAAATTAAATTTACTCCCAGAATTCCAAGTGTTTCCTGTTGTAATCTCGCGTCAGTTTCTTTAAAACGAATGTGAAGGATAATTTCGTTGTAAGCTTCGTCCGGTTCAATTTGGTATCTGATTCCGACCCAGCCGTGGCCTTTAAATTGTTTGGCAAAATCTATAGTTGCAACGGTGTTTGCATAACTAAAAAAAAGTTTCGTAGGATGTTTCTCTCGGCTTAATCTTTCTTCAATAATTTGACCTTCGAGAGTCAGCATTTTTTTTAATCGCTCTTCGGTAACATATCTCCCATCTTTTTCTGTTCCATACACCGCATCACTAAAATCTTTATCGTACGCAGACATTGCTTTTGCAATTGTTCCCGATGAACCCCCGGATCTGAAAAAATGTCTAACTGTCTCTTGTCCAGCGCCAATTTCAGCAAATGTTCCGTAGATATTCTCGTTTAAATTAATGCGTAAAGCTTTGTCTTTTATGGAAGGAATTTGTTCGATGACCTTGTCACCTTTGAGTTTTATTTCTGTACCCATTTTATTTTAAATAGATTTGTTACAAAGTTAGTAAATTAGGGTTCTAATGAAAGAGAAATAATCCTATTTTTGTAAAAAAATTAAGTTCAATTGAAGGTCTATTTTTTAGGTACTGGTACTTCTCAAGGTATCCCGATTATCGGGGTCGATCATCCCGTTTGTAAAAGCACTGATGCTAAGGATAAAAGGCTTCGTGTATCCATCTGGATTACATGGGATGAACATTCGTATGTTATAGATTGCGGGCCGGATTTCAGACAGCAAATGCTTTCCTGCGGCTGCCGCAAACTTGATGCAATACTGTTTACTCATGAACATGCAGATCATACTGCAGGCCTGGATGATATTCGTCCGTTTAACTTTAGACAAGGCGAAATTCCTGTTTATGCACATGAGCGCGTTATTGCCAATCTCAGACGACGTTTTGATTATGTTTTTGAAACGGTAAACAAATATCCCGGAGCACCAAGCGTTAAAACGATCGAAGTCGTAAACAATCATCCTATTACAGTAGGTGATAAAACAGCAATTCCAATAAATGTGATGCATGGCGATTTGCAGGTTTTTGGTTATCGCATTGATGATTTTGCTTATCTGACAGATGTAAAAACAATTGAACAAGTTGAGATCGAAAAACTTAAAAATTTAAAAGTCCTGGTGGTAAATGCACTGCGTGTTGAGCCACATGATACTCACTTTAACTTGCAGGAAGCGCTTGATTTTATTAATCTTGTAAAACCTGAGAAAGCTTATTTAACGCACATTAGCCATGTTTTAGGCTTTCATGAAGAAGTGCAAAAGCAACTTCCGGAGAATGTTTTTCTGGCTTATGACAATTTAGAAATTACAATTTAATTATACCCCAAAATGAAAAAATCCTTAATGCTTTATCTTTTTATCCTTGCGATATTAATGAATGTTTTTACCTATATGTTTTATAGCCGCGAAGTAAAATTTGGGGAAGAAAGATATGAGAAAACAACCAAGAAACTAAGAGACAGTATTAATCTGGTTTCAGGAAAACTGGCAGAAGCCGATTATTTTTCTTTGGAGCATAATGAAAATGCACAAAATTATTTTGATAATAGTGCATCTGGCGGAAAAGTAATTTTGTATGAAAAACTTATTCCGGCCGTAACAGAAAAATTATTAGATCTGAATTCAAATCCAAAAGGAAATCCTTATACAGGACAGGATATGATCGACGGAAAGAAATTTGTTATTAATAAAGTGAAAATTTTAAACCACAGATGGATCATTGCAGATTATAGCAATGGCGAATTATGGGGAGAAGTCTTATTAAAATACTTTGTTGATATGGATGAAAGTATTACATTTGAAGTAAATCAAACTTGGTTATATCAAAAATAGGATTTTTTAATCCTATTTTTTTTTGCTTAATTTTAAAACTAGAAGATTATGAAAAAGTTGTTTTTGTTTGCAATTATCGTAACTGCTGCATTTTCTTGCGCAAAAAAAGTATCACAGGAAAAAACACCTGCAAAAGAACCACAAAAAGAAAAAATTGTTGGAGCAGATTCTGATGCTCACGGTTGTAAAGGTTCTGCCGGTTATACATGGTCTGTTCTGAAAAAAGAATGCATAAGAGTTTTTGAAGGTATAAGGCTGAACCATGCAGAAGATGGAAAAACATATACTACAGTTGCGTATGTAATTTTTGAAGGAAATAAAGCAGAATTATTTCTGGATACACAAAAAGGATCCATTATTTTAGAAAGAAAATCTGAAGGAGATTCCTGGACAAAAGATGATTACCAGCTAATTCCATGGAAAGGTTATGTTTTGAAAAAAGCAGGTAAAATTCTTTATACGGGACAGTAACACTTGAAATATAAATAGGTAAATGTAAAAAGTGAGATGTAAAATGGTTAAACCAAATTACATCTCACTTTTTAATATTAAGTACTAATTACCAAGCGCTAAACACTAAGAATTAAGTGCTAAGGACTAATTATTAAGGACTAACTACTAAATTATCGTCTTAATAAAATCAGAAGTAACAACCTGAGCAAATTCTTCGTTTAAACTTGCTAAAGCAGTCTGATGGATTATTTCTGCTGAGAATTCTTCGTCGTTTATGCCTTTTTTATTGAAAGTTGCCGTTGCATCAGAAACCAGGTAAGTAGTGTAGCCAAAGTTTCCAGCCATTCTTGTAGTGGTAGAAACACAATGATCTGTGGTTAAGCCAACTATTACAAGTGTATTAATTTTTGCTTTATCCAGTAACTCTTTTAAATTTGTTCCGATAAAAGCACTGTTTACATTCTTTTTGATTATTGTTTCGCCTTCAATTGGTTTTACAATATCCTGAAATTCATTTCCCGGATTTGTCTCGTTTAAAATTGAATTCGGATTAGAAGAGCAATGCTGTACGTGAAAAAGCGGCAGTTTTTTAGCTCTCCAAATTTCGAGAAGTTCACCTGCTTTTTCTTCTGCATTTACATTATTTCGGTCTCCGCCCCAATAAGCAATATCATCAAAACCTTTTTGAATATCAATTAATGTTAATGCGGGATTATCAAGTTTTCTATTGCTCATTTTTTAGTAGTTTTTATAGAATTGTTATGAATTTTAAGTTTAAAATAGAATTAAGTTTATTTGTTTAAGCTTATTCTTAAGTCTGTTAGTTCTATTTGAAATTTAACGGTGGCTTTTAGAGCTGTAAAAACTTTTATTATTGTTTCTAGTGTTACATTTCCAGCATTTTTTTCAAGTTTAGATATTTGTGCTTTTTGAACACCAATAAGTTTTCCTAGTTCTTCCTGAGTTAAATTACGTTCTTTTCGAGTTTGTTTGATTGCATTTCCAATTAAATCCATTTGTAAATCATATTCAAATTGATTTCTGTTTGGAGTTCCAATTTTACCGACAATTTCATCAGTTACTTGATCTAAAGTATATGTTTTCATTTGTGTAAAGTTGTTTTAATCTTTTTCTTTAAAATAATTGAATCTGATTTTGTTTGCTCTTAAAATTTCATTTTGAGGAACTTTACTTTGTTTTTTTATAAATCCATGAGTTGAAACAACAAGCGTGTTTTTTGAATTTGTTTTATCCCAAAATGCTAATAACCGATATTGATTTCCCTGATATAAAGTTCGAAATTCCCAAATCTCATCAGTTAATTTTTTAAAAAGTTCAGGATCATTTTTGGTTTGTGATTTTCTAATGTTATAAATTATTTTTGCGGAATGTTTCGGCTTTAATTCTTTTAGAAAAATAAAGGCTTCTTCTAAAAATAAAATATCAAAAATTTTATCCATTCTTTCATATTACAAAAATACCCAAAAGTTTCTTTGTAAGGAAACTTTTGGGTATTTAAATTATTTTAATCGTTCTAATAAACCAATTTTAGGTTATCGAACTAAAATACAATATAAAAAAAGAAAAAGATTAAAAATTGTAATATTTTTCTTTTTTTTTACAAAGCCAACCAATTCTTAAAATCAAAGAAATTTTGTGGTGCAACACCGTGACCTACAGGATATTCTTTGTAAGTAGCCGGAATGCTTAATTTTTCTAAAATTGCCGGAGTTTTTCTTGCCCATTCAATTGGAATAACCTGATCGACAGTTCCGTGCGAAGCAAATATTTTTAAGTTTTTAAAGTCATTATTTACAAAGCCTTCCTTAATGATTTCGTCATTAAAGTAACCGCTCATTGCTACTACTCGCTGTACTTTTTCAGGATAAGAAAGGGCAACAGAATAACTTAAAATAGATCCCTGGCTAAAACCAATTAACGTTACATTATTAGCATCGATTGGGTATTTAGCAACTAATTCATCAATAAAATCAGCAATTGCATCACGGGAAGTTTTTGCTTGCTCATTATCTGAAAATTTGTTTTGGTCAGCGTCAAAGTTAATCGCGTACCAGGCATAAGCTCCGTATTGTAAATCATAAGGTGCTCTGGCAGAAATTATATAATAATTATCAGGAAGTTCAGTAGCAAAAGAGAATAAGTCAGCTTCATTGCTTCCGTATCCGTGTAATAAAAGCAACAACGGATTTTTGTCTAAAATAACTTTTGGTTCTTGTATTTTATATTCTAAAGATAGATTCATTTTTTAATTGTGAATTGTAAGTTGTGAATTGTGAAATGAGAGTCTCAGTCTCAGTTTTCAGCTTTATCAGAGTTTTTAAGTTTGGAATTTGGAATTTGGAATTTATCCCGAAGCTTCGGGATTGGGATTTTAATTAACCAATGCTTTTAAACCATTTTTGAAAAAGCTCTCCTACCAAAGGTAAAGGTCTTGTTTGTCCCTGAATGGCACTAAAAATTCCGTAAACCCATAAAATAGAGATACAGATCCACATTGGGAAAGTGATAAAGAAACTGTCGAAATTACTTATAATGGCTCCGAAAGAAATAAAAGTTAAAGACAAACCTAAAGCCTGACGGATATGGAAAGAAGCAAAACTGTTTTTGTTTTCAGAATTCATGCTCATAGCAATCAAAACACCAATAATTAGGATGTAGCTGGTAATGGCGATTGATTTGCCCTCTTCGATTGTATTATTCATTTTATTATTTTGTAACAAGTTGATTTTGATTTAAAATTCCGTACACTGAACCTTTTATTTCAGTTCCTAAAAAAGCAGAATTTTTAGATTTTGAAAGAATGTTTTCTTTTGTAAAAGTCGATTTCCCTTCAGGAGTAAAGAATGTAAAGTTTGCTTTAGCACCTTCTTCGATTGTGTTGCTTTCCAGGCCAAAAACCGTTTTACCAGAAGTAAGCTTAGTAACTACAGTTTCTAGTGGTAAAACTGTTAACAAAGCTCCAAAAGCACTTTCTAACCCAATAGTTCCATTTTTAGCGGTATCAAATTCCATTTTTTTGAATTCAATATCAATCGGATTATGGTCTGAGGTAATCATGTCAATAGTTCCATCGGCAATTCCGTTTAGTAGAGCCTGTCTGTCAACTTCTGTGCGTAATGGCGGTGTTACTTTAAAACGAGTATCAAAGCCGTCTAGTTTTTCATCTGTTAAAACCAGATGATGTACAGAAGCACTTGTAGTTACGTTTAATCCTTTTGCTTTAGCTTTTCTGATTAACTGAACAGATTTTGCTGTAGAAATTGTTGGGATATGAAGTTTTCCTCCGGTATATTCTAATAAAAACAAGTTTCTTGAAATTTGAAGTTCTTCCGCTAAATTTGGTATACCTTTTAAACCTAATCTTGTAGAAACAATTCCTTCATTAGCAACTCCGTTTCCTTTGATGTTTGGATCCTGCGAATAGGTAATTACTAAACCGTCAAAATCCTGTACATATTGCAAGGCAATTTTTAGCAAATTGGCATTATCAATACTTCTGTTATAATCTCCAAAGGCTACTGCTCCGGCATTTTTCATGTCGAATAATTCTGCCATATCTTTTCCTTCGCTGGCTTTTGTCAATGCTCCAATTGGGGAAATTTCTGTAGCAAAACCATTTGCTTTGTTTTTTACAAAATTTACCTGAGCCTGATTGTCTATAACAGGGAAGGAGTTTGGCTGAAGAGCAATTGCGGTAAAACCGCTTTTTGCCGCAACGTTTAGTCCATTTGCAATGGTTTCCCGGTCTTCGTAACCTGGTTCTCCTAGAGAAACACTACTGTCAAACCAGCCCTGAGAAATATGAAGATTATCAAATCTTACAATTTCTGCATCATCGTTTGGTAGCGAAACGCCTATTTTTTCTATTAAACCATCTGCAATTAAAAGATCAACGGTCTGGTTATGAAACGGACTTTTGGAGTCGATAATTTTGGCGCTTTTGATGATTATTTTCATATGTAGAGATTTTTTTGTCGTAAAATGATTTTTGTAAAAAGTAAAACGCTTTAGATTATCGTTAAAATTATTTCACAAATTTTATAATTGCCATTTCTAATGCTAAAAATAACAGTGCAAAGATAACAAACCATTTCCAAATCTGACTGTCTGTTCGCTCAGTTTGTAAGGTGTTAAAAATAGTCGAAATGGTATCGGCAGTTTTAAAATCAGAAACTACATTAGTATTTACCTGACTTAAATCGCTTTCGGTTCTTTTGTAATTAAAGCTTAAATTTTCTATCCATTCTTTTTTGTCAAAAATACTGTAATTGCCTGCAGTTTCAGGGAAATCATTGAATGTTAGTTTTACCTTATTGTTTAGTACCTGCTGAATCGGAATGAACGAATCTTCATTTCCTCTTACTTCCAAAATTGCATCTTTTGTTAATAAAGCATCAACAAAATAAGGCTGATTATTGCCAATTGTTAAAGCGTTTACTCCTGTTTTTTGATTGTTCTGTGCTATTTTATAAAATAAAGGAACGATTAATGGGGATTGCTGAAAGTTTGAATTTACAGCATTTATCGGAGCAGAAAATACAACAATTCCCGAAACCTGACTCTGAACGGCAGTTACAAAAGCGCTTTGATCTTCATAAGACAAAACGGCCGGATAAGGACTTGATATATCAAAAGAAGAATTGGTTTTTGGGTATTGAAAATTGGTTATTTTATTTTCAAAAACGCCTGAGAATAAAGGATGATCAAAGTTGATTTTAGTGATGAGTTTACTTTCTGTTTTTAGATTATTGAACTGGATCTTCCCAAGATTTCCTAAAAAGGTATTTAAGTTAGTAACAACAGTTTTCTCAGAAGGAATTACTACCAGATTTCCGCCTTTTGAGACAAAAGCTTTCAGAGTAGTTTGCAATGCCTGAGGAATCTCAACTAATTCATTTAGAATTATTGTGTTTTGTTTTTCCAGACTGTTATAATCTAAAGAACCGATAGAATAATTATTGTAATTAAACTCTGCCGAAGTATAGATTCTGGATAAGAAATTGCTTTTCTCGGGTTCTCCAATACTGATTACGTTTGTTTTTTTTGCTTTAGAAATGCTGAAAAATAATTTATTGTCATAAGTTAAACCATTGTCTTCAATAGAAACATAGCCATGAAAAGCTTCTTTTGGAATCGTAAAGTTGATTTTCTTTTTCTTTGCATCAAAATTAATAATCGTTTTGGCAATTAATTTATTCTGATTGTATAAAGCAGTCGAAACTGGTTTGAAATCTTCTCCATAAGCTGATAAACTAACACTTATTTCATAAAAATTCTCTAAAGTCTGATTGATATAAACACTATCAATTGAAACATTATTTTTTTGTTCGGCTTCAGGAATTATAAAATAGGGTTTTTCTTCTCCATCAATATTTTTGATATCTTTTTCAGTCAGACCAACCACGTCTGTTATAATTACAATGTCTTTTTTATGAGCAGATTTGTGTGCTTTTACTTTTGCTAAAATGGATGAAAGCTCAAATGGAGTTGCGCTGTATTTTAGGTTTTGAAGGGAACTTTTAGAAGATTTAATATCGGTGTTCCAGTAATTTTCTGTGTTTGTTAATAATGAAAACTGGGCATTTTCGGGAGTGTTTTCCAGTAATTCCTGAACGGCACGTTTTAATAATTCCCCTTTTTTGCCTTTTGCCTGCATACTAAATGAATTGTCCAGTATGATATACATTTCGTTGGATGCATTTTTACTGTCTTTTGCTTCAAAAAAAGGTTGTGCAAATGCTAAAATTGCACAGATCAGCAATAATAGTCGGGTTGCCAGTAGTAAACGTTTTTTGATTTTAGAACTTTTACGAGTCTGAACAGCAAGTTCTTTTAAGAAGCGAACATTAGTAAAGTAGGAAGTTTTAAAACGTCGTAATTGAAATAAATGAACCAAAATTGGAACAATCAACAAAAACAGAAAGTATAGAATTTCGGGATGTTTAAAATGCATTCTGGCTTCGATTTACTTCACTACGTTTTATTTTTCGCGAAGATATTGGTCAAAAATACAAATTAAATTATTTAAACCATATAAGTTCAGGTAAGAGATTATAAGTAAATCTTTATAAGAAAGTAAACTAAGTTAATGCCTGTGAAGAAATACGAATAGAAAAACTTTAAATGAGCTTATATAAGTTGCAGAGTTAAAAAAAGTATGAAAAATATAACTTTTGTGATTTCTTTTGTAATAAAGATGGGCTTTCAAAAAGATATTAATACGTATTTTAGCAGTTGTAAAAAAATTAAAAGAAACTATGAAAAGATTATATATGCTGCTTTTTGCAGCTTTTGCAATCACAAATTTACAATCTCAAACTAAATTTAATTTATTAGTTGGTACCTATACTAATACCTGTCAAAGCAATGGAATTTATGTTTATGAATTTGATGCGTCAACGGGAGAATTTAAAATGAAAAACTCTTCTGAAAATGTAATAAGTCCAAGCTATTTGTCGGTTTCCGGGGATAATAAATTTATTTATGCTGTAAATGAAAACGGCTCACAAAGTACTGTAAGTGCTTTTGGATACGATTCTGCAAGCGGAAAGCTTACTTTTTTGAATAAAAATGATGCTTTGGGAGCAGATCCTTGTCATTTAATTAATGATGTTAAAAATGTTATCGTTGCCAATTATTCCGGTGGAAATATAGTGGTTTATAAAAAGAAGACTGACGGAAGTATTTCTGAAGTGCAACAATTGATTCAGCATGAAGGAAAAGGGCCTAATGCGGCGCGTCAGGAAAAAGCACATGTACATATGGTTGTTTTTTCTCCGGATAAAAAGTTTGTTTTGTCAAATGATTTAGGTCTTGATAAAGTCTTTATTTATAAATACAATCCGAGTTCTAAAAATGAAATCCTGACTTTAAAAGGAAGTGTGGATGTTAAACCAGGAAGCGGTCCAAGACATCTGACTTTTAGTAAAGATGGTAAATTTGTTTACTTAGTTCAGGAACTGGATGGCTCGTTGACAACTTTAAGTTATGATAAAACTGGAAATCTAAAAATAGTTGGAGAAACAAGCATTCTTCCAAAAGGATTTACTGGTGGAACTGGTGCTGCAGCAATAAAAATTTCGCCTGACGGACAATTTTTATATTTAACTGACCGTGTAGACGCCAATGCAATTTCGGTTTATAAAATTTTGAAAAACGGAAGTTTAGAATTGGTAGAACAACAAAGTACTTTAGGAAAAGGCCCAAGAGATTTTGTAATTGATCCAACAGGAAATTACCTTCTAGTAGGGCATCAATATACTAATGATATCGTTATTTTTAAAAGAGACAAAACTTCCGGAAAGCTTACGGATACTGGAAAACGAATTGAATTGTGTTCGCCGGTTGGGTTGGTATTTACGAAAATTTAATTATGGATAAATCAAATGTGATTGTTAAAATCGTAGGGGTATTTTTAATAGTAATAGCTTCTTTTTTTATTTTTAGCGATTTATATGTTTTAATAGCACACTGGAAAAGTTTTTGGGAGCTAGACTATTTATTTGCAACGAGAAGAGTTTTTATGTTTGATGCTTTTCGATATTTTTTATTGCTAATTGGAGGATTTGGCCTTTTGTTTAAAAATTTTTCAGGATGGATTTTTTCTCAAACATTTCTTTTTTTGTCGTTATACTATTTGTTAAGTAATGAAATGTATAATTATTGGGTGTATGATCATATTAGTATCAGTAAAGCGATAGGCATTGTAATAGTAGTTCTGATTATAATTTCTATAATAGTCTTTTTAAATAAAAATACGGTCAAACAATATTTAAATATATATAAATATAAAAGAATCAATTTATGGTCAAGTATTTTGACATTAATAATTATAGGCGTTTTGATTCATAGATTATAAAAAAAAATCCAAATTCCAAATGCAGTAACATTTTGGAATTTGGAATTTTTAAGTTTTGTAATTTAATTTTTTTACTTATCCTTATCTTTTCTCTTCTTGTCTCTCGTTTTTAGCATATTTCGATTGACAGAACCATGAGTTTTCTTTTTTGTTTTAGAAGGGCCTCCTAAGTTGACTTTCTTGTTCTTTTTAGATTTTTCATGAAATGCACCATCACCTTCAAGTTTTACTTTTTTCATCAAGAACTTAATTGGCTGTCTGTCTTTTTCAGGTTCAATTAGTTTTAATGAAACTTCAACTTCTTCAGGGAAATCAGTAATTTCAAGTTCCTGATTCATTAAAAGTTCCGTTTCAATTTTAAATTCCTCTTCTCTTGGCGTAACAAAACTAATTGCCGTTCCTGTAGCATCAGCACGACCGGTACGACCAATTCTGTGCATATACAATTCAGGTTCTTCCGGAAGTTCGAAGTTGATAACGTGTGTAATATCAGAAATATCCAAACCTCTCGCCATAATATCAGTTGTGATTAATCCGCGAAGATTTCCTTCCTGAAATTCTGCCATCGTGCTCAAACGGTAATTCTGAGATTTGTTAGAGTGAATTACTCCAAACTGACCTTCAAAATCTTCTTCGATTCTGGTATACAGCATATCAGAAATCTTTTTATTATTAACAAAAACCAAAACACGACTCATGCTTTCGTCGGTTTGTAATAAATGTTTCAGAAGATTTACTTTAGTATTAAAGTTCGGAACATTATACGTGATCTGTGTGATTTTTTCTAGCGGAGTTCCAGAAGCGGCAAGTGTAACTTCTTCCGGGAAATCAAAAAAGTCATTCAATACAGCATCAACTTCATCTGTCATTGTTGCTGAGAATAAAATATTTTGACGTTTGGTTTTCATCATTGCCAAAAGAGCGGTCAATTGTGTGCGGAAACCAAGATTAAGCATTTCATCAAACTCATCAATAACTAGTTTCTGAGTATCATCAAAACGAACTACGGCATCAAGTGCCAAATCCATTGTTCGTCCCGGAGTTCCAACTAAAATATCAACGCCTTCATAAACAGCTTTTTTTTGTGTATTGATGTTTACGCCACCATAAATACCAAGTGTTTTAACCGACATGAATTTTGTTAGTTTTTCTACTTCTTCAACAACCTGAACTACCAATTCACGGGTTGGAACAAGTACTACAATTTTTGGCGTATTGGTATTTGTAAATTTGTATAATTTTAAAAGAGGCAGTAGGTAAGCAAATGTTTTTCCGGTACCGGTTTGCGCAATTCCCATCATATCTCGTCCAGACATAATCACTGAAAAGGATTTTTCCTGAATAGGAGTAGGAGTAACAAAACCTAATTCGTCGACTGCTTTTTGTAAAGATTTTGGAAGATTGAATTTTTCGAAAGTGCTCATTTGCATTAAATTTTGTGCAAATGTACGGTAAATTCATGGTTAGAGCGCAAGATTTTTCGAATCATCTAAAGTTTTGTTTGTATAATTGTTTGATTTTCAGTTTTAAAAAGTGTTTTATTCGTGTTTAATTATGTTTAAAAGTATCTGATGTATAAAAATTATATGGCTAAAATTTTTAATATTTTTGAAAAAAGTAAGAAAAAAAACTGCTAACAGATTAAAGTAAGATGTCAACATATTCGCAGACCAATATTAAATGTAATGATATTCAAATTGTAGTAACAGAGTTAAAGAAATATTTGCCTATTGGCAGAGAAATATGGTTTGATACCAGAAAACCATGGTTTTATAATGTACCGCACGAAGAAAATTCTTTTGATGGTGACAATCTAACCATAGTAGTATCCAAAAATCTAAGCAAAGACTGGGTCGAAATTGAGTTTGATTTTCAGTTTGGTTTATACTTTTTTGATGAAATTTTAAAACAGATTTCTAAAAATCTGAATACTGAGATTTTGTTAACCTACTACCAATCTACTAGTGATGAAGGTCGATTAGCTAAATTTAAAAATGGGCAATTGGAATTGTCTTATATTGAAGAGTACCGTGATGAAGTTGTTATTGAAAACAATTTGCGAACTATAAAATCCAACTACGTGGCAGACAATTTTGGTGTTTCTGGTTCAAGCATAGAATTGCTTAAAAACTCAAAATTGGGAGAAGAATTTCTATTAATTGATTACGATTTAATAAATGAATTTTATAGATCAGAGGGATGGGAAGCTGATTCAGGGAAAAATATTTTTTCCGAGTGGGACTATTTGCATCTGGAACAATTGAAATAATTAGCTGTTTAAAAATTTAAAACCCTTCAAAAACTCCTAATCCAAAAAGTGCAAAATCGTATTTTACAGGATCCTGAGCGTTCATTTCTCTTAATTTGGTGTCTAATTCCAATAAAGCTTTAGCGTCATTTTGCTTTCGCGAAAGAATGCCAAGTTTGCGTGCTACATTCCCGGAATGAACATCCAGAGGACAAGATAATGCCGAAGGTGAAATACTTTTCCAGATTCCTAAATCGACTCCTTTGGTGTCCTGACGAACCATCCATCGCAAATACATGTTGATTCTTTTGGCAGCAGAGTTATTTAAAGGATCTGAAATATGTTTTTGAGTTCGTGGTAAATGATCAATTTCGAAAAATATTTTTTTGAATTCGCTGATGCTTTTCTGCAGACTGTCTTTTTCCTGATTTTTGGCAAACACAGCTTCTAGTCCGTTATGGTTTTTGTAAATGTGCTGTAAACCTTTTATAAATCCGCCAAGATCTTTTCCGTTGAATGTTCTGTGAACAAAAGTTTCAAGATGAGCCAAATCATCTTCAGAGTGTGACATCACAAAATCATACGGTGTATTACCCATCAATTCCATCATTTGATGTGAATTTTTGATGATCATTTTGCGATTTCCCCAGGCAATCGTAGCGCTTAAAAAGCCGGCAATTTCGATATCTTCTTTCTGCGAAAATAAATGCGGAATTTGTACCGGATCACTTTCTAT
This sequence comes from Flavobacterium sp. N2038, assembly GCF_025947185.1. Lineage (NCBI taxonomy): Bacteria > Pseudomonadati > Bacteroidota > Flavobacteriia > Flavobacteriales > Flavobacteriaceae > Flavobacterium > Flavobacterium sp. N2038. Next base: position 3,539,131 of record NZ_CP110001.1, on the reverse strand, counting down.
AAAATCCTGATTGTTATATTGAATGACTTTTTCGTCCAGAAATTCTTTAAGTTCTATTTGAGTCATGTATAACCGTTTCTAAATTACTAATTAAACCATCAACCATAACTAATTTTCGGTCAGCCATATTGGCCAATTCTTCGTTGTGGGTTACAATGACAAATGTTTGTCCAAACTCATCTCTAAGCTGAAAAAATAACTGATGCAGGTTTTCTGCAGAGTGAGTGTCTAAGTTTCCTGAAGGTTCATCTGCAAAAATTACATCAGGTTTATTGATTAGGGCGCGGGCCACGGCAACACGCTGTTGTTCTCCACCAGAAAGTTCGTTTGGTTTGTGATCTATGCGATGAGATAATCCCAGGAAAGTTAATAGTTTTTTAGCTTCAGCTTCTGTTTCGGCTGGTTTTTTACCGGCAATATAAGCAGGAATACAAACATTCTCAAGAGCTGTAAACTCAGGTAAAAGCTGATGAAACTGAAAAATAAATCCTAAATTCAGGTTTCTGAATTTTGATAAAGCTTTATCGTTTAAACCTAAGATATTTTCGCCATTAATAGTCAAAGATGTCTCTGAGTTTAATTTTGAAGGTTTATCCAATGTGCCTAAAATATGTAACAAAGTGGTTTTTCCGGCTCCCGATGCACCCACAATAGAAACTATTTCTCCTTTTTTAATATGTAAATCAACTCCTTTTAAAACTTCAAGCTGATCGTAGAATTTATGTATATTTTTTGCGTGTATCATTTTTAGAAACCATTTCTACAAAGAAACAAAGAATCTAGCGATATAAAAATGGGTTGTAACAGAATTTTATGAAGTAATTTGCGTTTATCTTTACCTTGTAATGAAACAATATTGAAAAATGAAATTAAAATTATTTCTATTCATATTCATAGCGGGGCTTTCTATAGTTTTGGTAAGTACCAAAGAATATTCGGAAGATCTATTTCTGACTTATAAGGTCGATGTTAAAAGGCAGAATTTGCAATTATTTTGGAAAGACGAAAAAGGTAAGCGTTTTGGCAGTATAGAGAATCTCAAACTTTGGACTGCAAAAAAGAATCTTACATTAGATTTTGCGATGAATGCTGGAATGTACAAAGCAGATCATTCTCCTCAGGGGCTATATATTGAAAATCAGAAACAATTAGTTTCTTTAGATACTGCAAATGCAGAAGGAAATTTTTATTTAAAACCTAATGGTGTATTTTTTATTACGACTAAAAAAGCAGCAGCAATTTGCATCACAGAAAAGTTTAGAAATAATAAAGAAATAATATTTGCTACACAATCCGGACCAATGTTGGTGATTGATGATGAAATTCATTCAAGTTTTAAAGAAGGCTCAAAAAATCTAAATATTAGGAATGGAGTAGGTATTTTGCCCAATGGTGAGGTGGTTTTTGTGTTGTCTAAGAAAGATGTTAATTTCTATGATTTTGCTAATTATTTTAAAAGTTTAGGATGTAAAAATGCACTCTATCTTGATGGGTTTGTATCGCGTGCGTATCTTCCGTCTCAAAATTGGATTCAGACAGATGGAGATTTTGGTGCGTTATTTGCAGTAACAAGAAAAAACAAATTAAAATAGAAATTTTGAAATTAAATTTAAGATTGAAATAAAATACTTCTCATGAATTATTTTTAATTTTAATTAACTCAAAAACGACTTAAAATGCAGGACTTAAAGGTTGTAGAAGATAATAGAATGTCAAAATTATTGATAGGCTTACTTTTGGACGGAATAGGTATGATTTCGTTCAGTATTCCATTGATTGGTGAATTTTCAGATGTTATCTGGGCTCCAATTGCCGCTTTTATAATGACAAGAATGTATAAGGGAAGGGTGGGTAAAGTAGCCAGTGTTTTGACTTTCTTAGAAGAAATTATTCCTTTTACAGATGTAATTCCGTCATTTACGCTCACGTGGATTTACACATATTATTTTCAAAAAGAAGAAGAAGGAAAAATTTAATCTTTAAATAAAAAACCTAGCCCCATATTTTTCAGCATTTTCTTTTCGAAATTCCAAAAGAAGCGAAATTGTCCAAAAATGGCACCAATTGCAACCAGTAAAACCTGATAAATAGGGAAGATTATTATTAAGCGAATTAAAGTAAACCAGCCACCAAAATCTTCTTTGGTAATACCAATCCAAACACAAAAAGGTTTAGACAACCACGCAGATGCCGATCCGGTGATGGCAAAAACGATAAGTATAATAATGGCTTGTAAATTTGAGGTAATTCCCCAACGTTTCTTTAATCTATTCATTGCTATTTGTAATGATTACAAATATAGTAACATTATCTGGACGGAACATAACCCCAAAGCTTTTGTTTGTAAGTATTTTGAAAATAAATCATATAATTGTAAATAAGATAATTTACTTCGTATCCATAATGAATCTCTGGTCTGTAATCTATAGACATTTCGTATAAGTTTGGATTGTAACGTTGTGGCTGTGATACACGAATATTCCATTCTGTTACGTAGAAACGGTTTTTGTTTTCTAAATACGAAAGAGAATGATAATTTCTGGGATAAGCTCTCGTTTGCAGCCAATTGCTAAAGCCATTATCAATTATTATTACTTCATATTCTAAAGAATCATTGGCGATTCTAACGGTATCATTTGCTGTTTTTTTTACAGTATCTGTACTGGCAACATTTTTTGAAGCTGTAGAACATGCAATTATCGTAAGTAAAAGGACTAATATGGAAATACACTTTTTCATAAAATTTACTTTTATATTATAAATTTACGAATAATTAAGCAAAGGGGTTTTCTATTTAACAGTTTGTTGGAAAAGGTTCTGAGGGACTAAGCTTCTAAGTTGCTAAGATTTGGTTTAAAAATGAAAAAGCTGTTTGTAATCAAACAGCTTTTTAAAATAATATCTTAGCCTCTCAGTACCTCAGAAGCTTAGGAGCTTTTAAGATTTTCCAAACAATTTACCAAGTAAACCACCTATTCCACCGCTTTTTGTCAGGGCGGCAGCATCTGAAAGATCTACTTTACCGTCATTATTTTGGTCTAAGCCAAATTGCATTCCGTATTTAGAGATCGTGTCCATTATGTTTGAAGCTTGTCCGCTGTTTCCTGCTATTGAACTAATGATATCAGAGATTTGAAAACTACCATCGTTTGGATCTTTTGCTTTGTTTACTAAAGAATTTAAAACTTGCGGAATCATGCTTGCAGCAACACCTGATGATGCAGCGCCACTTAAACCAAATTTCTCGCCCAGGCTTCCACTTAGTTGTTGTGTAATTTGTTGTACAACAGGATTTGAACTGTCTATTGGTGAGGATCCGTTAAACAAACCTGCTAATTGTTCTGCGCCGCCTTCTGAAGCGATTTTTTGCAATCCTGAAAATATCGAAGAACTTGTTTCGTTGATAACCGCTTCATTGTGTTCATTTGGTATAGCAGTGTTGTTTACAACAGCATCACCTCCGTATTGCTGTACTAATTGAGTTAATTGTTCAAACATGATTTTAGAGTTTTAAATTATACAACAAAATTAATGAAAAAGGAAAGGTATTTACTACAAAAATTATAATAAACACCCATAAAGTTAATCTATTTTTTAATTACTCGGCTCGACAAATTCAAGAAATTATCTAAAACCTTATTTATATGACCTTAAATTAAAGCCAATGTTAAGGTTTTAGTATTTTGGCATTTTTACTTTGCACCAGGTTGTAACATCTTCAGGATTAAATCCGGGACAATTATGAATGTTCTTTTTAGGAAAAAACAAAACAGCATTATCAAATGTGCTCAAATTGAAATAATAGTTACTGTAATCTTCTCCATATCTCCACACATCACTTGAGCCCTCATTGCCAACCGTTTCACTAAAAGTAAAAATAGAAGATTGATCAGGGATAAAATATTCTTTTTCTATAATAAGAGAAAATAGATTAGCAAAGATCGAAGTACAGAACAAAGGAATTGCAATTGTCAATAGAATCAGAGGAATGATCCATTTGTATTTAGAGCTTTTTTTGTCTGTATTCATAGTATACTTTAAGTATTCGCGAAAATATAAAAAAAGAAAGGGATTTACTACAGGTACGTAGTAAATCCCTTTAATTAAATTTAATCTATTTTTCTTAGCTCAACAAAGTAATAATTTGTGAAGCTAATTCTGTTCCAATTCTGTCTTGCGCTTCTCCAGTCGCCGCTCCAATGTGTGGAGTTAATGAAATTTTAGAGTGCATTAAGATGGCCATTTCTGGTTTTGGCTCGCTCTCGAAAACATCTAAACCAGCAAAAGCAACTTTTCCTGAGTCTAAAGCTTTTACTAAAGCAACTTCATCGATAACACCGCCACGAGCGCAGTTTACGATTCCAACACCATCTTTCATGATAGCAAGTTCTTTTTCTCCAATGATGTAACCATCCTGAGCAGGAACGTGTAATGTAATAAAATCAGCTTCTTTAAACAATGATTCTAATGACTGAGAAACAATTGTTGTTGTGATAGACTGACCGTCAAAAAACTCCACTTTTACATCTACTTGTGGAATAAAACTATCAGCAGCAATAACTTTCATACCTAAACCAAGCGCCATTTTTGCAGTAGCTTGTCCAATACGTCCGATACCAACAATTCCAAGAGTTTTACCTCTTAATTCTGTTCCGTTTGCATACGCTTTTTTCAGACCATCAAAGTTTGAATCTCCTTCAAGAGGCATATTTCTGTTTGAATCATGTAAGAAACGAACACCAGAAAATAAGTGTCCAAATACTAATTCTGCAACAGATTCTGAAGATGAAGCCGGAGTATTGATTACATGAATTCCTTTGCTTTTAGCATAATCAACATCGATATTATCCATACCAACACCACCACGACCAATGATTTTAATACCAGGACAAGCGTCGATAATGTCTTTACGAACTTTAGTTGCACTACGAACTAAAACTACGCTTATGTTATTTTCGTTAACAAAATTAGCTACTTGTTCCTGAGCTACTTTTGTAGTTATAACTTCAAATCCGCCTTTTTCTAAGGCAAGAATTCCACTTTTAGAAATTCCGTCATTTGCTAATACTTTCATTGTGTATATTTTGTTTATTTGGTTAATCGGTCTAACTGTTTAATCGTTTATACGTTTAATTGTTTTATCGATGAACCAACTATTATAGTTTTTCTTTTTGGGTATTTTCTAAAGGAAATCTTTTACGATTAAACAGTTAAACAAATTAACGATTAACCAAAAAAAATGATTAAACTTTAGATTCAAGTGCCTTCATTACATCCACTAATACCTGAACACTCTCGATAGGCATAGCGTTATAAATAGAAGCTCTGTATCCGCCCACAGAACGGTGTCCTGGTAATCCTGAGATATTTGCAGCTTTCCATAAAGCGTCAAAAGTTTCTGCATGATCCGGGTTGTTTAATAAGAAAGTAACATTCATTTTAGAACGATCTTCTACAGCTGCAGCACCTTTAAATAATGGATTTCTGTCGATTTCAGCATAAAGTAATGCTGCTTTAGCATTGTTTAATTTTTCAACAGCAGCAATTCCGCCTTTTTCTTTAATCCATTGTAAAGTCAATAAAGATACATAAACAGCAAAAACAGGAGGAGTGTTGTACATACTTTCTGCCTTGATATGTTTAGCATAATCTAACATACTAGGGATTGTTCTTCCGTTTTTCTCCAAAATTTCTTCTTTAACCACAACAAGAGTTGTTCCTGCTGGTCCCATGTTTTTTTGAGCTCCGGCATAGATTAAATCAAATTTAGAGTAATCTAATTCGCGTGAAAAGATATCAGAACTCATATCGCAAACAACTGGAATGTTAGTTGCCGGGAATTCGTTCATTTGAGTTCCAAAAATGGTATTGTTACTAGTACAGTGAAAATAATCAGCATCACTTGGTATTTCGTATCCTTTTGGAATATGGTTATAATTTTCTTCTTTCGAAGATCCTACGATTACAGTTTCACCAAAAAGTTTAGCTTCTTTGATTGCTGCGGCTGCCCACGTTCCTGAATCTAAGTATGCTGCTTTTCCGTTTTCTTTCATTAGGTTGTAAGGAGCCATTAAGAATGCTGTACTTGCACCACCTTGTAAAAATAAGGCTTGGTATCCTTTTCCCTGAAGTCCTAATAATTCTAAAGCAAGGGAGCGAGCTTCATCCATAACGGCAACGAAATCTTTACTTCGGTGCGAAATTTCAAGGATAGATAATCCTGAATCATTAAAATTTAAAATTGCTTTTGATGCCTTCTCAAAAACTTCCTGAGGTAAAATACTTGGTCCTGCGCTGTAGTTGTGTTTTTTCATGGTTTTTGTTAATAGTCGAAAATTTTAAAGACGCAAATTTCGACAATAGGAGCCGAAAAAGCGATAAATTATTCGAAATAATTGAACATATTTTTAATTTGTTGTTAACAAAAACGTTATAGTATCAACGTTATCTGCATAATCCCACAAGCGAGGATTTTGAGTTTGTCCGAATGATATGCTGTTTTTGATTAAGTCATTGCTTACAATGCATTGAATTTGCTCAGAATCAGCTTCAAGACGAGTTTGTAAATCATCGATGTTTTCGTAAAATTCATAAAAAACACTCGAAATAGGAGATGCGTAACTCGGATCTTCTTTTATCGTTAGGAAACCATTATCTAGTAATTTGAAGTTGCTCATTAAAAATACTGCTTTGTTGTAATCATAATTGTTAGCATATTTTTCGTAATGAATAACATCCTGATATTTAAACATTGCTTCAAAAAAAGCATCAAATGAATAACCTTTTGGAACAAAAAGTTTAGAAACATTTCGGCATCCTAATCCAAAGTAACGGAAAATGTCTTCTCCTAAAGCTTCTAAATCTTCTTTTGATTCTTTACCGCTTAAAACTGCAACAGAATTTCTATTTTTTCTAATGATGGAAGGTTTGTCTTTAAAATAATATTCAAAGTAACGTGCCGTATTATTGCTTCCGGTAGCAATTACAGTATCAAAGTTTTCTAATTTACCTTCGACAAAAGTGATTTTATCTTTTAGGCTCTCATCAGCAGCAATTAAATACTTCGCCAGAAAAGGCAACAAATGCTGATCATTTGACGAAGTCTTGATTAAGGCTTTATTGCCACTGATCAAAACAGCTAAAAAATCATGGAAACCAACAAGCGGAATATTACCGGCCAAAATTAAAGCAACAGTTTTTTCTGCTGAAGCGTTATCAAAAGTATATTCAGAAATCCATTTTGTAAGGTTCTCTTCCGTTAAAGCTTCGGCCCATGATGCTATGGCAAAATAAACCTGTTCTGGTGTATACCAGCCATTATGAGATTGTGATAAATGAATAAGTTCTTCAAATTTATCAAAGAAGATTTCGTTATTTAATACGTTAGATTTTTTAACGGATCCTTCTTCAGAAAATTGACTTAAAAATTTCCCTAATTCAACAAAAACACTTTTTTTTGTTTCTAATGTCATAATGTTTGTTTATGAATTGTTTTGATTGTAATTTTGCACAAAAATAAGGATAAATAAGTCGAAAGACAAAAGTCCAAAGTCGAAAGTCCAAAGTTGAAAAGACTTTAATACTTTTACTTTAATACTTTCAAACTTTATGACAGACTTTATGACTTTATGACTTTATGACTTTTAAACTTTAAGACTAAAAAAGATGGCAATTATTATAACTGACGAATGCATTAATTGTGGGGCCTGCGAACCAGAATGCCCAAATACAGCAATATATGAAGGAGCAGATGATTGGAGATATAAAGACGGAACAAGTCTTTCTGGAAAAGTAATTTTACCTGACGGAACTGAAGTTGATGCTGAAGACGCTCAAACTCCAATTTCTGATGAGATCTATTACATTGTTCCGGGAAAATGTACAGAGTGTAAAGGTTTTCATGATGAACCTCAATGTGCTGCTGTATGTCCTGTTGATTGTTGTGTACCAGATGATAACCATGTAGAAGATGAAGAAACCTTGTTGAACAGACAAGCATTCTTGCATGGCGAATAATATTTCTAAGATTTAAATTTTAGATATTAAAAAATCCTGAGTGTTGAACTTAGGATTTTTTTTTGCTTATTAAAGTATATTTTTTTTATATTGCACTGGTACATAATGATTTATTTTGTTAATTTGATGAGAATATTTAATAAAATAGCCTATGAGGAGACTGATACTTTTATTTTTCGTATTATCAAGTAGTATTGTTTTTGCTCAGAAAACGGAGTATTCTATAATTGTAAGAGATATAGAAACGCAATTACCAATAGAAAATGCTACGGTTGTAATAATGAAAACGAAGCAGATTTTATTAAGTAATAAAGAGGGAAAAGTTACTTTTATGCTTTTAGGTGGTTCTAATGTCGAGGTTTCTAAAACGGATTATGAAACGCAGATGTTTCGCTGGACATCTTTAGACGGAGATCAAAAATTTGTTGTTTACCTTGCAGGTAATAATAAGTTAGATGAAATTGTAGTTTCTAAAGAATCCCCACAAAAAACACTTCAGAAAATTGTTTTCAATTCCAGAAAAAAACTGGCAACATCTTATCGGTTAAAAGTATTTGTACGAGAGTTTTTTATGCTAGATAATAAATACTCTTATTATAATGACGGGCTGGTGAATTTTCAGTTTGCTGTGAATCAGAAAAAATCAAGAACTACTATATTGGTTGAACAAAACAGGTCTTATGGTTTATTAGAAAAAGATGTCAGTTCGGATTTAAAAGGATATAATCTGAATAATATCATGGAGAATTATTCAAATTTAAAGTGTTTTGACCCCATTTTAAATGTAAAAGCCAAGAAAGATTATCTCTTTACAATAAAAGGACATCCAAACAATAAAAATTATTATATCATGTCTGTAACACCTCTTGAAAGTGCAAAAGACGCAATAGATAATTTTGAGATTGTTTACGATCCAATAAAGAAATTAATTGTAGAATTGACAGTAGATATTGCACCAAAGGATCTGGATAAAATTGTTGAAAATACTGCGATAAATGCCAAGAACATAACAAGATCATACGTTAAGCTGAGTTTCAGGATAGAGGGAGAAAATTATTATTTACTGAATTCAAATGAAGAAATAGCTTATAATCTTATTTTAAAGGATGAAATAAAGAAAATTCAGGTTCGCAATAGTTTTACAACGACTAATTTCAACAGACAAAATTTTACTTATAATGAAAGTGATGTTTTTAAAGAGAAATCACTTTTTAATAAAAAGAATAAAATCCTGACCAATTATTGGGATATATCTGGATTTACTGCAACTGAAGAGGAAAAGGCAATTGTGAGTTCTTTGGAGTTTAAAATGTGAGGAAGTGAAGAGTGAAGAGTGAAGAGTGAAGAGTGAAGAGTAAAGAGTAAACTGTTAATTGTGTTTTGTTTTTATTTATATAAAAAAATCCTGAACTATTCGTTCAGGATTTTGTGTTTTGCATAAACTATAAATAATATTGTCAGGCTGAGCGGAGTCGAAGCTCTAACAGCAAAGTTTCTTATGTTTCTTTTTATTATGGATATGGAAATATTAGAAATTAAATCCAAGTCTTGCATAGTAGTAAGCTCCGCTGAAACCCATTTGTACAGCATCCCAGTAACCACCAGCCTCTGTGTTTCCTTGTTCGTCTTGTTTAGAAGGATATACATTGAATAAGTTGTTACTTCCTATGCTTAATTTCAGGCTTTTAGTAAATTGATAGCCTAAAGTTAGATCGGTTACTAGTCTAGGGTTGTAAACATCATCTTCATCTGCATAATCAACCAAAACTACTTTGCTGAAGCGTGTAAAAGCTAAACCTGCGTCAAATTTACTTTTTGAATAAGTAAGGTTTAAACCAAATTTACTGTCTGGAGCAGATGCTAATAAAAAGGCTTTTTCGCGTTTTCCGAAAAAAGTTGCCTCATCTAAATCGCCGCTCTTTACTTTGTCGATTTTCATGTCATTAATGTTACCAACCAGTGTTGCACCAAAATTTCCGAAGTCAAATGCTTTTTTCCAGGAGAAAACTAAATCTAAACCGTGAGTACTCGTGTCAACTCCGTTAGCAAAAAACTGAGCCGAATCAACACCAAGGTTTAAACTGCTTGCATCAAAATATCCTGTTAATACGATACGGTCTTTAACTTTAATATAGTAACCATCAATCGTTGCTGTAAAATCGCCATAATTTGCAGTTAATCCCAAAGAACCGTTTACCGCTTTCTCTTCGTTTAGTTTTTGAATGCCAAATGCTTGTGTAACCGGGCTATCGTTTGGTGCCAGTAAAACTTCCTGAGCTCCTTGTGCATTAAAATTTGTAAAGTGCAGGTTGTAATAAATTTGAGCCAATGATGGTGCACGGAAACCTGTACTAATAGACCCTCTGGCATTAATATGATCTGTAATTTTTAACCTTGAGGCTAATTTTCCATTAAAAGTACTTCCAAAATCGCTGTAATTTTCAAAACGAACGGCACCGCTCACCATTAACGCTTTTGTTACATCTAACTCCGCATCAGTATAAAGAGAAAAGTTTGTTCTGTTTTTGTTTACTGTATTTAACGGGCTGTATCCAGGAAAACCTTGTGATCCTCCAGGTCTTGGTTCGCCCGAAATTGGGTCAATCGGAGGGCTTTGTGTTGTTGGATCTGTTATAGCCTTTCCATTAACATCGTAAGTAGCATAAGAGCCTTCTTCTCCTGCGAAAATTTTAAATTGTTCCACTCTAAATTCTGTTCCAAAAGCGATATTAAAACCTTCAAGGATACTATCGTAGTTTTTAGAAATATCAAAATTGGTAGTGTTTTGAAGTAAGCTATGGCCTCCGGCATCAAACTCATGAGGAGATTTTTCTTCAAGAGAAGCATTGATTGTACCTTTTATATCGTATTGAAATTTGTTCATTCCAAAAGTATTACTCAAATCAAATTTCCAGCCACCTCCGGATTCTGTTCTAATTCCCGCAGCAACCGAGTTGTCATTGATTTTTGATGTGATTCTTGGTGTATAACCACCCGGATAAACTGATTCTACAACTCTTTCACCATCATTTCTTGTAAAAGCATAAGCATCTGTATCTCTAAAATTACTGCCTCCAAAAGCATAAAATTCTGTTTTATCAGCAATTGGAACAGCAAAATTGGCAAATAAATTAACGCCCTGCATTTCGGCATCACCAAAACCTTTTCTAAAGTCATAAGCAGGTCTTAATGTTTTGTTTTTGCTTATAAATTCTCCTGTAAAGTTGGCATAACCACCTTTAGTTCCTAAAGCAATACCGTAATTGGCAGCCACTTTTACAGAACCTCCATCAAAATCCTGATTTTTTCCGTATGAATTTCCATTTCCGTTTTGGTCTAATCTGTAGCCTTTGGTATTTGGAGTCCCTGGAAGAAAGTCACCTTTTGCATGCGTATTAGAAAATCCGTAAGTCACAGAACCTGTAAGTTCATTTACATTGTCATTAGTCACAATATTAATAACTCCCGCAATCGCATCAGAACCGTATTGTGCTGCAGCACCATCACGCAGAATTTCGATTCTTTTAATAGAAGCCGCCGGAATAGCATTCAAATCTGTTCCCGTATTTCCACGTCCGCGAGTACCAAACAAATTGATTAAAGACGATTGATGTCTTCTTTTCCCGTTAATCAAAACCAAAGTCTGGTCAGGTCCCATACCTCTTAAAGAAGCCGGATCAACGTGGTCAGCACCATCAGAACCCGATTGTTTGTTGGCGTTAAAAGAAGGAGCAACGTATTGTAGTAACTGATTAATTTCAATTTTACCACTTTGTGTTGTAACATCTTTTACATTAATAACATCGATTGGAACTGCTGAGTTTACAACGGTTCTCTTTGCGCTTCTGGAACCTACAACCACAACATCATTCAGAATCTGGCCATCACTTTCGCCCAGAACAACATCTAGTTTGTCGCCAGAAGCTGTTTTTTCAATGGTCGAAAATCCTACATAGCTAAAAACCAAAGTCGCACCTTCTTTTACTTTTATTCTAAAGCTACCTTCAAAATCGGTAGATACGCCATTTGAAGTCCCTTTTTCGACAATATTCACACCAGGAAGTGGTGCGCCGGTCTTGTCTTTGACGACACCCGAAACTTCTTTTTGTGCAAAAAGAAATGCTGAATTCAGCAGAAATAAAAATAAAGCAAGCTTTTTCATGGTTATTGGTTTTTTGGTTTGTTTTTTGTTGATTAGTTTTATAAAAGTAATATTTTTTAACAAAAATTTAATATAATGTTTAAAAATTTTCAACTTATGCTTTAAAATTATTTTAATGCACATTTTTACTTCGCTTACGAGCTATTAAATCTTATATTTGCAAAATTTTAAGGCCAAAAAATATTATTTTGGCAGAAAATGAAAAGAAACACGTAAATCATAATTCATTAAACTACAATGTTTAATGTTTAGACCTAAATAAACAAGGTCGGCTAAAATAAATAGAAACAACAGATGAAAGCAGGAATTGTAGGATTACCAAATGTTGGAAAATCAACATTATTTAATTGTTTATCTAATGCAAAAGCGCAAAGTGCCAACTTTCCGTTTTGTACAATCGAACCTAATATTGGTGTTGTAAACGTTCCGGATCCAAGAATCAATAAATTGGAAGAATTGGTAAAACCAGAGCGCGTACAAATGGCAACTGTAGATATCGTAGATATTGCAGGTTTGGTAAAAGGAGCAAGTAAAGGTGAAGGTCTTGGAAACCAGTTTTTAGGGAATATTAGAGAGTGTAACGCAATCATTCACGTATTACGCTGTTTTGACAATGATAATATTGTGCACGTTGACGGAAATGTAAATCCAATTCGTGATAAAGAAACGATCGATATCGAATTGCAGTTAAAAGATTTAGAAACAATCGAAAAACGTTTAGAAAAAGTAAAACGTGCTGCAAAAACAGGAAATAAAGAAGCTCAGACAGAAGAAGCTTTGTTAAACAGAATTAGAGAAGCTCTTTTACAGGCAAAATCGGCAAGAACTATCATTCCTCAAAATAATGATGAAGAAGTTTTAATGGAAGCTTTCCAATTAATTACAGCAAAACCAGTTTTATATGTTTGTAATGTTGACGAAAGTTCAGCTGTAAACGGAAACAAATATGTAGATCAGGTTCGTGAATTAGTAAAAGATGAAGAAGCTGAAGTGATTATTCTTTCAGTAGGAGCAGAGGCAGATATTACAGAGTTAGAAAGCTACGAAGAGCGTCAGGTTTTCCTTGAAGATATGGGATTAACAGAGCCGGGTGCATCAGTTTTAATTCGTGCAGCTTACAAATTGCTTAAGCAACAAACTTATTTTACTGCTGGTGTAAAAGAAGTTCGTGCCTGGACAATTAATATTGGAGCAACTGCGCCACAAGCTGCCGGAGTTATCCATACAGATTTCGAAAAAGGATTCATCCGTGCAGAGGTTATTTCATATGAAGATTACGTTCAATATGGTTCTGAAGCAAAAGCAAAAGAAGCTGGAAAATTTAAAGTTGAAGGAAAAGAATATGTTGTAAAAGATGGTGATGTAATGCACTTCCGTTTTAACGTTTAGTCTTTTTTAGAAGAAAGAGTAAAGAACATAGAGAATAGACTAAAAAACTGCTGGAGAGATTCAGCAGTTTTTTTTATGTTTTTAAATGAGAATAGAATCCGTTTAAATCTGCGCTTTCGCGAAAGGGAATCCGAAAAACCCATGTACCATTTTTAGAAAATAAAAATTTTGGCTCAAAAATTGGTTATAGAAAAATTAACCAATTACTAATCTAATAAACCAATTAAAAATGTTAAAAAAATCTTTCAGATTTCTAGGCTGGGCGCTTTTCGGAATCTTCAGTTTTCTTCTTTTGTATGTAGTATCAGTTTATCTGATTTCTAAAATTACAGTCAACTCAGATGTGGCTCAGGTTGAAGAACAAAACGGAATTCCAATTTACATTCTGTCAAACGGTGTTCATACAGATGTAGTTGTTCCAATAAAAAATGAAATCAAAGACTGGCGAAATGAGATTCAGTTCAGTCAGACACAATCTAAAGATTCCTTAATGAATTACGTTGCTTTTGGCTGGGGAGATAAAGGATTTTATCTTGACACACCGGAATGGTCAGATTTAAAGGCAAGTACGGCTCTTAAAGCTGCTTTTGGAGTTAGTTCATCAGCCATGCACACTACATTTTTTAAACAATTAAAAGAGGGTGAGGATTGCAAGCGTATATTAGTTTCAAAAGAAAACTATCAAAAACTGGTGATTTATATTTCGGGTAGTTTCAGCGACCCAGCCCAACCACAATGGATTGAAGGTCACAGTTACGGAAAAAAAGATGCGTTTTACGAAGCAAAAGGAAGTTATAGCCTTTTTTATACCTGCAATACCTGGGCCAATAGTGCCTTAAAAGCGGCAAATCAAAAAGCAAGTTTATGGACTGTTTATGATAAAGGGATTTTTTGTCATTATAAATAAGAGAAAATGAAAAACACACTTTTGATATTTGTTTTATTGATTCTCATAAGTTCATGCAAAAAAGCTGATATGCCTGCTTGTGAAGGTTGTCTAGCTTTCTATTTTGAGAATCCACAGCCTGATAATGATTCTGAGTTGGACCGTATTCCTAATAAGTTCAGAGGATTGTATGTAAATAATGATTCGTCTTTTATTAGAATTGAAGAAGACAGAATTTTAAAAGAGCAGTTTTTTAAATTTAAAGTTCATAAACTAAAAATGGATTCCTTAAAAGCTGAGTATGATATAGTAGGTGGAAAATTAGTTACTAAAGATACAAAAGATAAATACGATATAAATGTAAAAGGAGATTCAATCGAATTGTCTCAAAAGTTGATTGATACATTGTTCAGATTTTCACTCAATCAAAAAGCGAAACGCATTGATGGACAATTAGTCTTAAGCCGAAAAGATTCAATTTTCTGGACAGTTCAGTTTCTTTCAATTGAAAAAAATATAATTAAGTTTAAGACTCTTTATGAAAACGAAGATTTAAAAAAGCTTGATTCTGTCACTAAAGTAAAAGGAAAAATGCTGGACTCAACTTCGTATTTAATTAAATCTGCAAGAAGTGAATTTAAAAGCATTCTGAAAATTAAAAATCTCGGTTACGATCAAAAATATCAAAAAGTATCGAAATAAGACATGGGAAAGATATAAGATTCTGGTAGAAAGCAAGAATTTAGAATTTTTCATAATTGCTTAAATTTGAGAGAATATCAAAAAATCAGTAAATGAAAAATCAAAATATCTTTTCAAAATCATGGTATTTGCTAAAAACAACATTTTTAGAATTCAATGATGATAATGCCATAAAATTAAGTGCGGCGTTGTCTTATTATACCATTTTTGCGTTGCCTCCTTTATTGATTATTATCATTACTATTTGTGGTGTCTTTTTTGGGGAAGAGGCAGTTACAGGTCAGTTATATGGACAAATCAACAGACTAGTAGGAAACAATGCAGCAGTACAGATTCAGGAGGCAATCAAAAATGTTCAATTATCAGATAGCAATGTTTTTGTTACAGTTTTTGGTGTTGTTATGTTGTTAATTGGTGCTTCGGGAGTTTTTGCAGAAATTCAGAGTTCTATCAATTATATTTGGGGATTACGCGCAAAGCCAAATAAAGGCTTAAAAAAGTTCATTCAAAACAGAATTATGTCATTTTCAATGATAGTTACCGTTGGGTTTTTGATGTTGGTAAGTTTAATGCTAAATGCGACGCTCGATGTTTTAAATGCACGTTTAAAACTCTATTTACCAGACACAACTGTTTATCTTTTTTATATCATAAATTTAGTTATTGTTTTAGCCAGTATAACATTGCTTTTTGCAATTATATTCCGAACTTTACCAGACGGAGTTATCAAATGGAAGGATGCTTTTATTGGTGCTTCCTGCACGGCAATTTTGTTTATGATAGGTAAATTTGCTATTGGGCTTTATTTAGGAAATTCAACTATTGCAAGTGTTTATGGCGCAGCAGGTTCAGTAATTATAATATTAGTCTGGGTGTATTATTCGGCTATTATTTTGTACTTTGGAGCTGAATTTACAAAAGTTTACGCGAAAGCTTTCGGTGGGAGTATTTCTCCAAATGACTACTCGGTAGAAATACAAAAAGAAATTTTTGAAATTGAAAGCACTTAAAAATAAATAAACCATGTAAGTTATATAAATTCATTTAAAATTCTTTGTCTTCAATTTAAGAAGTTAAACTTACTTATATAACTTATATGGTTTCAAAAATATAAAATACCACGATATGAAAATTATAGCTTTTGGAGGAAGTAACAGTACACAGTCAATCAATAAGCATTTGGCGACTTATGCTGCAAGTTTGTTTGAAAATGCCAATGTTGAAGTTTTAGATTTGAATGATTACGCAATGCCGTTATTTAGTGTTGATCTTGAAAAAGAAGTTGGGCAGCATAAAATGGCACATGCATTCTTAAGCAAATTGAAAGAAGCTGATATTTTAGTGGTTTCAATGGCTGAAAATAATGGGAATTATTCTGTTGCTTTCAAAAATGTTTTTGACTGGAGTTCTCGTATCGAAAAAGATATTTTTCAGCATAAACCAATGTTACTATTAGCAACTTCACCTGGTGGAAGAGGAGGAGCTTCGGTTTTGGGAATTGCACAGAATCTTTTCCCACGTTATGGTGCTGAAATAAAAGGATCATTCTCGCTTCCGTCATTCAATAGTAATTTTGATTTGGAGGAAAATAAAATTTCAAATATGGAGTTAGATAAAGAACTGAAAAACATTATCCAATCAAGTTTCTAAATCAATGCCATTAAAAAAGATTGCCTTTATATTTCTTTTGATCAACAGTATTTTTTTGAACAATACATTTGCACAGAAAATTAGTGAAGTTGATAAAATCGTTGCAAAATATCCAAAAAGCTTTGCTACAACCGAAAAACTAGCAGAGCAAATTGAAAAAGATTTTAATTCGGATTATGACAAAGCACGAGCGATTTACAGCTGGATGGCTTTTAATATGAAGTATGATTTTAATGCCTTTTTGAATCCGCCAAAAGTGCAGGGCTTTAGTTATTCTACTGAAGCTGAAAAACAACGAAAAATAAAAGAATTAAATGATAAAATGCTTCAAAAAGCATTTAAATCTCAGAAAGCTGTTTGTGAGGGTTTTACTGCATTATATCAGCATTTGGCTTCTCTGGTAGGGTTAAAAGCAGAAGTAATTCGTGGAGATTCTAAAACCAGATTAGCAGACATTGGAAGAAAAATAACATCTTCGAATCACGCCTGGAATATGGTTTTGATTGATAAGAAATGGTGCCTGATAGATGTAACCTGGGGACAGGGATATTATGACAGTAATAAAGGGAAAATGGTCAATGATTTTACATCCATTTATTTTGATACGAACCCAGATTATTTTTTTGCTAAACATTTTCCTGATTCAGGAACCTTTCTTGGTGAACAATTAAGTAAAGAGGATTATCTCAATGGACCTTTGATTTACAATAAAACCATAGAAGAAGATTATAAAATAAAAACTCCTAATACTGGAACAATCAGGTCAAAAAAAGGAGATAAAATAACTTTTGAAATTAAAAACATTTCAAAATCAGATCAGATTTTTTATTTGAATAAAAAGAATAAGCCAGTTATTATTCAGAATTCAAAAGAGAAACGCGATGGTTTAGAATTTCAGATTCTTAATGATGGTAATCTGGGGGAGTATATTACTATTTTTGTTAATACAAATAGTGTAGTTTCTTTTAAAATTGTTTCGAAATAAATTAATCAAAAATGTCTTCGGATAGAATTTTCCTGTTTTGCCAAATTGCCGTATCTTAGCAAGGAATGATCTGAATTTAATTGCTATGGAAACCACTTTTTTGAAGTCTATTTTAGATAATGATTTCTATAAATTTACAATGCAGCATACTGTAATAAAACTTTTCCCAAAGGCAAGAGTTCGTTATGGTTTTATAAATAGGGGAAAACATGTTTTTCCGCCTGGATTTGCAGATTTACTTCGAAAATCGGTTGACGCAATGGCTGATTTGCGATTGACTAAAGAAGAAAAACTGTATTTATCTCATTATTGCCCTTATTTAGATCCTACGTATTTCGACTTTTTGCATGGTTATATTTATGATCCTTCTGAAGTTCAAATTAGCCAGGAAGGATCGGATATAAAAGTTACTGTAGAAGGTTATTGGTATCGTACTATTTTATGGGAAGTACCTTTGATGGCATTGATTTCGGAGCTTTTTTATAAATCCAATCATTTAATTCGTCTAAATGACGAAGCCGTAGAAGAGCTTACCAAGAACAAAATTGATAATTATAACAAGCTTGGAGTTTCGATTTTAGAATTTGGTACACGACGTCGTCACTCTTATGATGTGCATGTTTTGGTAAATGATACGCTTCGGAAGTTTGGTTCAGAAAGTTTTATAGGAACCAGTAATGTACATTTTGCAATGGTTAATAATATTCGTCCTTTAGGAACTCATGCACATGAATGGTTTATGTTTCATGCGGCGCAATACGGTTTTAAGATGGCTAATTTTATGAGTCTTGAGCACTGGACACAAGTTTATGGAGGTGATTTAGGAATTGCCTTGACAGATACTTATACTACTGAAATTTTCTTTAGCCAATTTGATAAAAAATATTCTAAACTTTTTGATGGAATTCGTCATGATAGTGGAGATCCAATTGAATTTGCACAAAAAGTTATTTCACATTATACTAAAATGGGAATTGATCCGCGATCAAAAGTTATTGTTTTCTCAGATTCTCTAAATTATGATAAAGTAAAAAGTATAACAGATTTTTGTAAAGACAAAATCAAGATGTCGTTTGGTATAGGAACCAATTTTACCAATGATGTAGGTTTGCCATCCATGAATATGGTTATAAAACTAACCGAAGTTAAACTTGAAAACAGACATTGGGAAGGGGTTGTAAAACTTTCTGACGAAAAAAACAAAAATACGGGAACTCCCGAAATGATTGCCCTGGCAAAAGAAGTGCTCGGAATCAAATAGGATTTTTTTGTTTCATCACTTGTTTTTTATATTTTTAAGGGTTGTATTTTTTAAAATCAATTTAAATAGATTTAAAAGTTGTTATTATTCATAACAAAAGAAAAAATACGCTTTCATTTTTTGCCGATAAATGGTACATTAGCCAAAAATCCAATTCACCTTATGCTAGAGCAAAATCAATATACCGAAGATAATATCCGATCACTCGATTGGAAAGAACATATCCGTATGCGTCCGGGAATGTATATCGGAAAATTAGGGGACGGTTCTTCGCCGGATGATGGTATTTACATTCTATTAAAAGAGGTTTTAGATAACTGTATTGACGAGTTCGTAATGGGCTCCGGAAAAACTATTGAAGTGACTATCAAGGATAAAACGGTTTCTGTTCGTGATTACGGACGTGGAATTCCGTTAGGGAAAGTAGTCGATGTAGTTTCAAAAATGAATACAGGTGGAAAGTACGATTCTAAAGCTTTCCAGAAATCAGTTGGTTTGAATGGTGTCGGAACAAAAGCAGTTAATGCACTTTCCAATTATTTCAGAGTAGAATCTGTTCGTGATGATAAACAAAAAGCAGCGGAGTTTTCTGCAGGAAATTTAGTTTCAGAAGAGGATATAGTTGATACTACAAAGCGTAAAGGAACAAAAGTAACCTTTACACCGGACGAAACGATTTTCAAAAACTATAAATTCCGTTTAGAATATGTAATTAAAATGGTTAAAAACTATTGTTACTTAAACAATGGTTTGACTATTATTTTCAATGGAGAAAAATATTATTCAGAAAACGGACTTCGTGATTTATTAGAAGAAACAATTAGCGAAGATGATTTAGAATACCCAATTATCCACTTAAAAGAGCATGATATCGAGGTTGCGCTTACGCACAGTAAAACGCAATATAGTGAAGAATATCACTCTTTTGTCAACGGTCAGAACACAACACAGGGAGGAACGCACTTAGCAGCCTATCGTGAAGCTGTTGTAAAAACGATTCGTGAGTTTTATAATAAGAATTTCGAAGCATCAGATGTTCGTAAATCGATTGTGAGTGCGATTAGTATTAAAGTAATGGAGCCGGTTTTTGAGTCTCAGACCAAAACAAAATTAGGTTCTACAGATATGGGTTCCGATGACGGAACACCAGCAGTTTCTGTTCGTACTTTCGTTAACGATTTTATCAAAACCAAGTTAGATAATTACCTGCATAAAAATCCAACAACTGCGGAAGCTTTATTGCGTAAAATTTTGCAGGCTGAACGTGAGCGTAAGGAATTATCAGGAATTAGAAAACTGGCAACAGATCGTGCTAAAAAAGCGAATCTTCATAATAAAAAATTAAGAGATTGCCGAGCGCATCTTCCAGATACCAAAAACCCAAGAAACTTAGAAAGTACGCTTTTTATTACCGAGGGAGATTCGGCTTCCGGGTCGATTACAAAGTCGCGTGACGTGAATACTCAAGCGGTTTTCAGTTTACGTGGTAAGCCTTTGAATTCATACGGAATGACGAAAAAAATTGTGTATGAAAACGAAGAATTCAATTTACTGCAAGCAGCATTGGATATCGAAGACGGACTAGAAAAATTGCGTTACAACAACATCGTGATCGCAACAGATGCCGATGTCGACGGAATGCACATTCGTTTGCTTTTAATTACTTTCTTTTTGCAGTTTTTTCCCGAATTAATCAAAGAAGGGCATTTGTACATTTTGCAAACTCCCCTTTTCAGGGTTCGAAACAAGAAAGAAACGATTTACTGTTATTCTGAAGAAGAAAGGAAAGACGCGATCGAGAAACTAAAGCCAAAACCAGAGATTACCCGATTTAAAGGTTTGGGAGAGATTTCGCCAGACGAGTTTAAAAACTTTATTGGAGACACCATCCGCCTTGATCCGGTTATGATGGACAAACATACTTCGATTGAGCAGTTGTTGTCTTTCTACATGGGTAAAAATACACCGGACAGACAAGAGTTTATTATCAAGAATTTGAAGGTTGAGATTGATGAGCTTGAGGAAGCTTAGAATTTTTTAATTTTAATTTGATGAAGAAACTTTTAGTTTTAATAATTATTTCAAGCTTAATTTCATGTAATAAAAATAAAGGTTTTGAAGATGAAATTAAAGACGAAAAAGAATTAGATTATTCTGATGCTTTTGAATTTAAATTGGAAGCGATTAAAAAGGTTGAATTATTTTCTTATCCAGATAGATTAGCTTGGGATACATTAAGACATAGGGAAGAAATTATTCGAAACAATAAGATTGATTTTGATAGTTCAATGATCAATGAAAAGGTTGCATTATTGAAAGAAACTCAAATAAAAAAAATATTTGAATTGATTAAAAATCATTGTAAAGTTGAAGGTGATGTTGCTCCTTATTCAAGTTGTTATATGCCAAGAAATTTAATTCTCTTTTACAATAATAGAAATAGAATTATAGGACATATTGAGCTTTGCTTTGAATGCGGAACTTCTGAATCTTCTAATAATATTAAGGAAAATTGGGATTATTGTAAAGATGATGTAAAAGATTTTTTTAAAAAAGCAGGTATCAAATATTTTGTTGATACAGAAGAAAAGGAAGAAAAAGAAAGATTGTTTTTGGATAGTTTGAAAACAACTAAAAAAATAAAAATTTAATAAAGTTCTAATATTTTAGAATAGTAAATGTCAGACGGTCTTCAAAATAAAGTTATTTTTCAGCAAGTTGCCGAGTTATTGCAAAATGCCCGACAACAGGTTTTACGTACCGTAAATTCAACAATGACAATTACCTATTTTGAAATAGGAAGGATTATTGTTGAAGAAGAACAAAATGGAAAAGACAGAGCTGAATATGGTAAACAACTCTTACAAAGTCTTTCTCAACAGTTGACAAAAGAGTTTGGTAAAGGTTTTTCAGTTGATAATTTAAGTAATATGAGAAAGTTTTATTTGACTTTCTCAATTTCCGAGTCACTGACTCGGATTTTACAAATTAAAAAAACGCAGTCAGTGACTGCGGAATTTAATAAAGTAGATTATCAAACTTTGGCTTCATTTTTTAAATTGACATTTACCCATTATGTCTTTTTAATGCGAATTGAAGATGAAAAGGAAAGACGTTTTTATAAAATCGAATCTGAAAAACACAATTGGAGTGTTCGTGAATTAAAACGTCAATACGATACGGCACTTTACACAAGATTGGCTTTAAGCAGAGATAAAGAAGGAATTTTAAAACTTTCAGAGCAAGGTCAGATTATCGAGAAGCCAAAAGATATTATCAAAGATCCTTATATACTTGAATTTTTAGGACTGCCAGAATTACACCAATATTCTGAATCGCAGTTATAAGAAGAAATCATTAGTAAACTAGAACATTTTTTGTTAGAATTAGGTCATGGTTTTACTTTTGTTGCAAGACAGGAAAGAATTACTTTTGATGATAAACATTTTAGAATTGATTTGGTTTTTTATAATAGAATATTAAGATGTTTTGTTCTTATCGATTTGAAAATTGGTGATTTAAAACATCAGGATTTAGGTCAGATGCAAATGTATGTCAATTATTACGATAGAGAAATGCGATTGGAAGATGAAAATAAAACTATCGGAATTGTACTTTGCCAGACTAAAAGTGAAGCTGTAGTAAAATATACTTTACCAGAAAACAATGAGCAAATATTTGCCAGTAAATATAAGACCGTTCTACCAAGTGTTGAAGCTTTAAAAGAACTACTCGAAAACAAATAGAATTATAATTAGATATAATTAAATGAAAGACGAAGAAGACGATAACATAATTCCAAACGACGACGAGAATAATCAAGATGAAAACCTGATGGATGATAATCAGGATGGAGATGATGATGATATTATAAGCGTAGACGCGAAGAATTTCGAAGGAGCGCATTTTTACGAAAATCAGGAAGAAGAAGGAGAAGACGTTATTACCAAAGTAACGGGAATGTACAAAGACTGGTTTTTGGATTATGCTTCGTATGTAATTCTGGAGCGTGCAGTTCCTGCTATCGAGGACGGATTCAAACCTGTTCAGCGTCGTATTATGCACTCTTTAAAAGAGCTGGATGATGGTCGTTATAACAAAGTTGCCAATGTTGTTGGTCACACCATGCAGTATCACCCACACGGAGATGCGAGTATTGGTGATGCGATGGTACAAATTGGTCAAAAAGATTTATTGATTGACTGCCAGGGAAACTGGGGTAATATTTTAACGGGTGACGGAGCAGCAGCTTCGCGTTATATTGAAGCACGTTTATCCAAATTTGCTTTGGAGGTTTTATATTCTCCAAAAATTACCGATTGGGGTGTTTCGTATGATGGTCGTCGTGCAGAACCAAACAATCTTCCGGTAAAATTCCCATTACTTTTAGCGCAGGGAGCGGAAGGTATTGCGGTTGGGCTTTCGACGAAAGTTCTTCCTCATAACTTTAATGAGCTAATTGATGCTTCGATTAAAATTTTAAAAGGAAAAGCATTTACATTATATCCTGATTTCATGACACAAGGTATTGCCGATGTGTCAAATTATAATGACGGACTTCGTGGTGGACGTGTGCGTGTGCGTGCTAAAATTTCGCAATTAGACAAAAATACATTGGTGATTACGCAGATTCCGTTTTCGACCAATACTTCGAGTTTAATTGATAGTATTTTGAAAGCCAATGATAAAGGCAAAATCAAAATCAAAAAAATTGAAGACAATACTGCTGCCGATGTTGAAATTTTAATTCATCTTTTTCCAGGTGTTTCTCCAGATAAAACAATCGATGCATTATTTGCTTTTACAGCCTGCGAAACATCTGTGGCACCTTTAGGTTGCGTTATCGAAGATAATAAACCGTTGTTTATAGGGGTTTCTGAAATGTTGAAAATATCAACCCACAGAACCGTTGATTTACTTCGTCAGGAATTAGAAATTCAGCTTGAAGAATTAAAAAATAAGTGGCATTTCTCTACTTTAGAAAAGATCTTCATTCGTGAAGAAATGTATATTGACTTCAAATTATACGGAGACAGAGAATCACTTTACAAATATTTATACGACCGATTTGAGCCTTTCAAAAAATCATTTGTTAGAGAAATTACAGACGAAGATTTACAGCGATTGACTCAGATTCCGATGATTCGTATTACGCGTTTTGACTCTGATAAAGCGGATGAATTGATTTCGAGGTTAGAAGAAGAAATGAAAGAGGTAGAGCATAATCTGGAACATTTAACAGATTTTGCCATTGCTTATTTCACCAAATTAAAAGAGAAATACGGAAAAGGCCGTGAGCGCCAGACTGAACTTCGTGTTTTTGATAACGTTGAAGCGACAAAAGTAGTTTTACGTAACACAAAACTATATGTCAACCGTGATGAAGGCTTCGTTGGAACGAGTTTAAAGAAAGACGAATACGTAGGCGACTGTTCTGATATTGATGATGTTATTGTGTTCTTACGAGACGGAACATTGATGATCACAAAAGTTGATGCCAAAACGTTTATTGGAAAAGATATTATACACGTTGCAGTATTCGATAAGAGCGATAAACGTACGATTTACAACATGATGTATCGTGATGGAAAATCAGGTCCTTCGTATATTAAACGTTTTAATGTTACCGGAGTAACTCGTGACAAAGCTTATGATTTGACAAACGGAACAAACGGTTCACAGGTGGTTTATTTTTCTCATAATCCAAATGGAGAAGCAGAGGTAGTAACCATATTATTGCGTCAGATAGGAACAATTAAAAAACTGAAATTTGATATTGATTTTGCTAAACTGGCCATTAAAGGACGTGGATCAAAAGGAAATTTAGTAACGAAATATCCGATCAAGAAAATCGAATTAAAGGAAAAAGGAATTTCTACTTTACTGCCGAGAAAAGTTTGGTTTGATGATACTGTAAAACGTTTAAATGTTGATGCGAGAGGTGAATTATTAGGTGAATTTAAACCAAGTGATAAAATCTTAGTAATAAGCCAGACAGGCAAATTAAAAGTCATAATTCCGGAATTATCGACTCACTTTGAAGAAGATATGATCGTTTTGGAAAAATGGAAACCTAAGAAACCAATTTCGGCCATTTATTATGATGGAGAAAAAGAGCGCTATTTCTTAAAACGTTTCCTTGTTGAAAATGAAGGAAAAGAAGAAAGTTTTATTACAGACCATCCAAACTCACAATTAGAGATTGTATCAACAGATTATCGTCCGTTGGCACAGTTGGTTTTTGCAAAAGTAAAAGGAGTTCAAAAAGAAGATCTGCATATAGATGTTGAGGATTTTATAGCTGTAAAAGGTTTTAAAGCTTTAGGAAATCAATTAACGGCAGATAAACTAAAACAAGTTAATTTGTTAGAACCGCTTCCGTATGAAGAGCCAGTTGAAGAAGTTCCGGAAAGACCAGAGATATCCGATGATGATCCTGTTGAAACAGAATTAGACGACGATGGTCAGATAGGTTTGGTTCTAGACTAAAATAAATGAAAAACGCTAAGAGCGATCTTAGCGTTTTTTTTTTACATAAAATTGTTTGAAATTAATTTTCAACAATTGAAGTTATTTCCTGAGTAATCCATTTTACTTCATTGTTTTCAATAATAACCTTAATTGTATCACCATCTTTAACTTCACCGGCAATTATTTTCTTAGCCAAAGGTCTTCTTAAATGACTTCTGATAATACTTTTAATGGGTCTTGCACCATATTTTGCATTATAGCCATTTTCAGCCAGATGAAGTTTCGCTTCCATTGGAATTTCAACTTTAATGTTAATATTTTTCAATAAATCCATGAACTCTTTTTTAAGGTGGATTTCGAATATTTTAAGTGCATTTTCTTTACTGATTGGTGCAAAAGGTACAATTTCGGTTAAACGGCCTAAAAATTCAGGTCGGAAATAGTTACCCATAATCTCCATCAATGAACCAGAAGTTGGAATAAGGCCACTATTAAAGGTATCAACAATATGATCTGCACCAATATTTGAGGTAAAAAGTATAATGGCGTTAGAGAAATCACCTTCTTTTCCTAAACGGTCGTGTAGCTTTCCTTCATCCATAATTTGGAGAAAAACGTCAAAAACAGAAGGATGTGCTTTTTCGATTTCGTCAAATAATACAATAGAGTAGGGTTTCTGCCTGATTTTATTCACCAATAATCCACCTTCTTCATAACCCACGTATCCCGGAGGAGCTCCATAAAGTAATGCAGCCGAATGCTCCTCTTTAAACTCAGACATGTCAAATCGTATGATTGCATTTTCGTCCTGAAAAAGAAATTCAGCTAAGCTTTTGGCTAATTCCGTTTTTCCTGTTCCTGTTGGTCCGAGAAAAAAGAAAGATGCAATAGGCTGTCCCGCTTTACTTAATCCTGATCTTGATTCCAGAATAGATCCGGCAACAGTCGCAATACAATGATCCTGGCCAATAACTCTTCGGTTAAGAACTTCGTCAATTGTATTAAGTTTTTGCTTTTCTTCCTCTTTTAATTTTCCGACTGGAATACCTGTTTTTTTAGCTATAATAAGGGATAAATCAATTGGTTCAATATGTAAACGTTTATCTAAAGCCTTTTCTTCAAGTGTAACAATTAAACCCTCAATATGTCTGATAATTGATTCAGAAGTTTCAAAATGGTTATTCTCATCTTCTTCATTAGCAATTATTAAAAAGGTTGTTTTGTTTATTAGATCAGTAAGGAACCAGTTGCATTCTTTAATTAGTTGCTCTTCGGTCAGGTTTGCATCATTCTTTTTCAAAAGAGTAAGTTTGTCAATAATAGCTTGCTTTTCTTTTAAGAAAGTTTCTCCTGATGTTTTTAAAACTGACATCGTATGATCAATCAGGTTTATCGCTGATTCCGGAAGACTTTTTTCTTTTAAATATCTTCTGGAAAGTCTGATAGATTCAGAGATCGTTTCATCATCAATTTGTATTTTATGGTGTTCCTGATAAGATTTTATCGATTCACGAATCATTCGGAATAAAGTCTCATCGTTTGATTCTTCCAGTTTTACAATTTCAAACATCCCCGAAAGACCTTGTTCCTTTTCAATTCTTTTAGAAAACTCATCAATTGTTGAAGTTGCAATTATATTTAAACCTTTTGCAAGTTCACCTTTAAGCACATTTGATACTCCCGAATCTCCGCCATTTTTGTCTAATAAGGTGTGAATTTCTTCAATAATCAGAATTGCTTTTGGATATTGTTTGAGTTCCTGAATACAGTTTTTTAAACGGTCTTCGATTTCACCTTTATAAGATGCGCCTGCAATTAATGTGGATAAATCCAGCTCAAAAAGCTGCACTTTGTTTAAGGCATCCGGAACCTGATTGGTTATTACGTTTTGCACGAGAGTATCTATCAGGATTGATTTTCCAATACCACGATCACCAATCAGTAATACATTTGGTTTAGAAAACCGGCAAAGAATCTCTTTAATCGTATTTAATTCGGCTTCGCGACCAACTGCAAGTATTCTTTTTTTATTCTTTTCAAGATTTTTATGAATACAATATTTACTCAGAAAGCCTTTTTTGACCTCTTGTTTAGCGTTATTGTCATTCAGAGGAATTACAACCTGATCTTCCAGTAATTCATTTCTGGAAATAGGATAGGACTTCATTTGGTCAAAATTAAAACCAACGCCAGGAGAACTAATAGCGACTATAATAGCATAAAGACTTATTTCATCTTCGTTTAGTGCAATTCGTACTGATTCAGCTTCTTTTATAACTTCGTCAATAATATCACTAGGTTCAGCATCAATAATTTGGGTGCTTTTAGGTTCTTCTTCTATTCGAACTTCTGCCCATTCATCAAGATAGTAAACATCTTTTCCCATTGCCTCAAGGCGTTTTAAAAGCGATAAATCCCTGTTTAAAATGGCTTTTAGTAAATGAGCAGCGGAATAATATTTGTTTAAATTGGCTTTAGCAATTTTTTTGGCAATTTCAAGAGCACTTAACAGTTCAGTGCTGAAAACGTTTTTTTCTTCTTCCATACAAAATTTAGTCTTTAGACCATATAAGGTATTTTTTTACTTTGTAATTGATATTTAGTCCTTTAATGCAATTGGTTTGTTTGTCTTTGTTTAGACGAATAGATTCAATTTTTATTTTTTTTCCTTTTACAGAAGCACATAATTGCGAAAAAGTAATCAAATCTTTGTCATTTTTTACAACTGGAATATCCAGATCATCGCATAGAAAATCTGAAAAATCATCTTTTACTTTATTGCCTTCTGCTACTTTTTGGAACAGGATTTCAAATTGATCCTCAGACATTTTAGGTGCTTTTGTAATTGCAGCTACACTGTCTTTTGTTGTCTTTGTTTTTGGTGCAACAGGAACGTATTGCAGCATTTCTTCCAGTGGATCTTTTTTTAATGAACCGCGCGGAAGTGCAAAAGCTTCTGCTTTTTTCTCAAACTCATAAGAGTTTACATCCAGCGGATTGGTCTTTTTTATAACTCTTGGATGAACATAAATAACTTTTTTGGCAACACGGCTAAAATCGCCATTTATGACCAGTGTAATTGTTTTTTCCCCGGGTGTTATAAAGTTATAAACCGGATTAGAAGAGGTCTCATCTATACCCTTATTTTCTCCAAATGCCCACTCCCAGGTTTTTGCATCTTCAGATATTGATTTAAAATAAGCCGGCTGTCCAACGGTTATAGTTTTGGGGACAATGATGCGCGGAGTACCTGCTTTATCGGCGGCATATTTATCTTTTATTGTGATCTCTTTTGTGTGCGAGCAATTGCCATTTATGGTTAAAGTAACAAAGTATTTGCCCGGTTTTTTATAGATATGAAAAGTGTGTTTTCTGACATCGTTTTCTGACATGTCTCCAAAGTCCCAATTCCATGATTTTGCGTTTGGTGTTTTGTCATAAAATTCAATGGATTCCTCAGATTGCGAATGCTCTGAAAAGATGTAAAATTTAGCGTCGTCGCAGTCTACATGGTTGAAAAACTGCACAATAAATACGATTATTCCAATTAATAAAAGGACTGAGAAAAAAAACACAACCCTGATATCGATATTCTTTTGATTCATTTTTAAATTTTTAACATTTTTATATGTAAGATAATTTTAGCAAAAAACGAAACAAATGTAGTTTTAATTATTTTAACAACCTTGCTATTTATAATATAAATTTTACAAAAAATATTTGTATTCTTACAAAATATTTTATTAGGTTTGTACATATAAGATCCAAAAACGTAAGTAAATTCATAATGAATGAGTTACGCTTAAAAATGAGAAAATTCTCAACTTAAAATAATAAAAATGAATTGCAAATTCGTTTTTTAATGTTGCTTAGATTTAAAAATGAAGCTGGTGAGTAATGCTGAAATTTTTAATAATTAAAAAAAATAATAAATAATATTTTTATGAGGCAGATTGTTTTAATGATTTTGATGATGCATTTGTTTACGCAATGCTATGCCCAAAAATATATTTCTCAAATTCCTTTTAAATACGATTATTCTTTAGAAGTACTAAAAAAGCAATCGAAAATGAAAGAGACAGGTTTAAAAAACAAAACAGTAGTCAATGATAATTCTGAGAATTTAAGTGACGAAGTACTGGCTCTAAAAGAAAAATACTCCATTATTCTGGCTGTTATGCCAAATAAAATTACCAACTACAAATTATACTCCTATATAGATCCATGGCTTAATACGCCATACAAAGAGAAAAGCTTTTCTAAAAAAGGAATTGACTGCTCTTATTTTTTGCAGTCTCTATATAGTGATGTTTATAAAGTCACACTTCCAAAAGATCCGGCAGGAATGTGGAAGTCAAAATCTATCCAGATTTTTACCGGACGAAGCTTTCTGGCAGAAGGAGATCTTGTTTTTTTTAGATACGATAAGGATCATCCGATATCAGATGTTGGCTTATATCTGCATAATGACCGAATTCTGGCTTGTACAGATAAAGGGTTGGCAATTTATAATTTCAATGATGAATATTTTCAGTTACGATATATAGGCGCAGGACGAATCAACGAAGATGGAAAGAAAAAGTAAAAAAAGTCTTGAAGTACTGGCGTATGAAATAGAAAATATTCCATACGACATCAGAGCCGAAGTTGTGAGTAATGAGCTTCTGGAGAGTAAGCTGGTTGTGCAGGACGAAATTTCGATTTCGAACCATGGTCAGTTCTCACGTGCATATCGAACAGATATTTTAGGAGCAGGGATTCAGGATGATAATTATGATAAGCAGGAATATCTGAATATAAGGTTGTCAAGAGACAGTATTTACGATGCTCTTCCTGAGGGCTTTGTTCATAGTCTGACAGAGAATAACACCGATAAATCTGTAAATCAGATGATAAAGGAGCATAAACACCAGAAAAAGCAGGAAGCAGAAGCCCGTGTTTTTTTTACTCCTTTTGAAAACGAGATTTTTCATTATCGAACAAAGATAGAAAGCGTTGAAAGAAACTTTTTATATAAGCTGAACGGAAGTAAGCCATTGGATTTTTTCTATGATTTCTGGGGATTATTGCCTATTTATCCGGAAATTTTAGTGTCAAAATTTATTCAGCTTTTGCCTTATGCATACCAGATTGTTGGAGATATTGAGCTTGCCTGTCAATGCCTTTCAAGTATTATAGAGGAAAAGGTGACCTATAAAACAACAAGTTCAAAAGAGTATAGTGACGAAGGAGAGCAAATTAAGTTAGGTGAAAACAGATTAGGAGTTGATTTTATTACGGGGAAAGATTATATGGATTATTCTATGAATTTAACCATAGAAATAGGGCCAATCTCCAATAAACCGTATCAGCAATATCTTAAAAACGGAGAGATCGAAATATTTATAGATTGTTTTTGTGAACATTTTTTTCCGATGGAAGTAGAAGTAAAGACAGTTTTATTGATAAATAAAGAAACGGAAGAGTTTAATTTTAGTAAACAACCTGTGTTAGGGTATACAACACGAATTTAGTAATGGTAAAAAAGCATTTATTAGCCCTTGTTGATGTTAGGCTTATTGTATTTTTAGTCGTAATTGTTGCGGTTAGTTTTATACTGACCATGGTTTTTAGCGATAAAGTAAAAGAATTTGCAGTACAGTATAAGAGAAAATTTTACATCTATATTTTCTCCTTTGTATTGATATATGCACTCGTTGCATTTTTGGGATACAATAAATTATTTACAGAGTTATCAGACGAATTTCTATTTTATCAAATTGCATCACTGCTCTTTGGAATCCTGAATGTTTACCTGTATCGATGGTATTTTAATGAGTTTAATCTAAAAGCTACTGTTGGGATAGAATTATTGTTTTCTTTCTTAATAACACTTTATTCAAGTGTATTATT
Source organism: Flavobacterium sp. N2038 (assembly GCF_025947185.1). Classification (NCBI taxonomy): domain Bacteria; kingdom Pseudomonadati; phylum Bacteroidota; class Flavobacteriia; order Flavobacteriales; family Flavobacteriaceae; genus Flavobacterium; species Flavobacterium sp. N2038. Next base: position 3,507,717 of record NZ_CP110001.1, on the reverse strand, counting down.
TGTAATTATTTATACGGCATTAAACGGTATTGCTTTAACTTTTTTAATGTGTTCTCATTTTCTGGTATTTATCGTGCCAACAGGAGTTTATGCGGTTTTTAATTATATGATGCAGATTCCGCCTAAGGAATATGTTACCTGGAGAATACCGGAAAGAAAAGACCCTTTTCCTGAGATTGAAAACGTTCAAATGAAGGATTTATTATTGATAACATTATTAATTCAGAAAAAAGAAAGCGACACAAAATATACCTCAATTAGATCTAAAGGTCCGGTGAGAATCGATTTTGGAGCATTGTTTTATCATACCGTTTCAGGATATAATGAGCATAATGCTGATAGCAAAATAGATTTGACAGACAATGGCGGAAATTGCAATTGGGTTTTCTTTTTACAGCCAAAATGGTATGAAACTGCAAAATATGTAGATGCAAAATATACTTTGGGTATGAATGGTATCACAGAGAATTCGGTTATTATTTGTAAAAGACAAAAAGTAGCAGAAATCAAAGTAAATAAAAAAGGAGATCAGAAAGATCCCGGTTTCATGTACGAGCCTAAGACTGAGAATAAAGAGAAGGAAAAAGTGAAAGAGAAAGAGTTAGTGGTTTAATTTTTTTTAGGATATACAATGTATTATATAGATAAATCTGAAAAGTCATCGTACGATAAATTCCGTACCTATAAAATCAAGAAAGGAGATACACTTGCTAGTGTAGCAAGAGATCTTGGCATTGAGGCTGATGAACTTAGATGGTATCATAATATGTATTGTGAAATTCCTGATCTGATTGAAGCTGATTTTAAAGGTTATCTGGAATTTTTGATTCTGGCTCCGGAAAAACCTATTGATGCGCCAAAAGAGGAAATAGAAAAGAAACTGCAAAAAGTAAGTTTGGCAAGTATCTATAAGTTGCCTTTTATTGCAGAAAAGATTAATAAAGAGTACAAAGTTCAATATACTACTGTAGTTGGTGATGAAGTAGATACACTCGAAACGGAAGTGAGCGTAAAATGGCTAGCCTCTGATAAAAATAATTTTCATTTGTTTGAGATAAACAGAGGAGTTATTTATATCAATAATGCTATACCAGATACCGTTATGGATGAACTGGCAGCAAAAACGGCAGAAGTTATATATCCGTTAAAAATTGTAGTTGATGAATCTGGTAAATGGGTCGATATCTACAATTATGATGAGATCGAAAGGCGTTGGAAGGATACAAAGAATGCAATTTTAGATTATTATGAAGGAGAAGTCACAGACAACTATATTGAACATACAGAGTATGCTTTAGAAAGTGCCGAAACATTATTAAAATCACTTGCTTCGGATTATTTTTTAAGAACCTTTTTTAACGGAATTCATGTAGGTTATACATCGAGGTATACATTTCAAAATGAAGTTTTTTTTCCATTAGAGAAAGATGAGGAATCTAAGTTTGAAGTAGAACAGAAAATTGATCCGGTTTTAGATGAATCAAATCTGGTAAGAGTAGAGCAGCAAGGAGACTATGTAGATTCCGGAAGTGAGGCCAGTTTTGGATTTGAACCCTGGAAAGGAAAATTTAAAGCTTTGTATTTGCTTGATGAACATAGCTATTGTATCGAAAAGATAAACTTAGAATGCAATATCGAGTATGATGAAATAATAAAAGTGATTATACAAATTGAGTCTTTTAAAAAAGAGGAAACTCAAATTTAAAGATAAAAACAGAGTAGTAAAGAGAATGTAATATTCATAAAGGGTAAGGCAATGAGTGAGAAACATATAGTAGTTCAGGGAGCCACACTAAAATGTAAGTTTAGTGTAGAACCGAAAACAGATATATTAAAAGTAAAATCGCAGCAAAAGCATTATGCTAATGATAAAGATGCAGAGAAAAAACTTATTGCCAGTGATAAAGACATCGGACAGACTCTGGAGAAAAATACTTTTGGAAAATGCAAAATGCAGCCAAACGGAAGTGGAGATTATTTGCCTTGTAAAGCCACAATTACAAAATGGAGTGCCATGTATGATAAAGTTACATTATCAAACAAAGGCAAAATATTATTAGAAGACAGTAAGGCAACTTGTCCTGTAGGAGGCCCGGATTGCATAGAAGTTGAAAAGCACGGACAAAAAGCAGAAGCGGGAAAGCAAAATGCCAAGAGAGCCAAACCACAGGTAAATAACCAAATTAATCCGTTGGTGAATACAACTGAGTTTAAGGAAAGTTTAGAAGAGAGTGATTCTATTTGTAAATAAAATAAAGTAGTATGTCAGATTTTAAAATAATTGGAAATCCTGAACCTATTGTTGGTAAGGAAGAATTCTACTCGGTAAATAGTTTTTTACCGAGTGCATTACCATTTCAAAATACTGCTTCTGCAACCAATAGCCCTTTTGAACTACCGGTGAAATGGGAAATATACATACTAGAAAATGGTAGATGGCGTAAAACAAAAGAAAACGATAAAACGGGAAAAAGAGTCTCCTATACCTTTCAGCAAAAAAGTTTAGAACGCAAAGGGATTCGTATGCTGGTAAGAAGAGGAGATGAAGTTGCACGTCTTAACATAAAAACACATCCTGCCGAAAAACCAAAAATTGAAAGTATAGAATTACTGGATAAAAATGCGCAAAAACCAGCTAAACCCCTTTCATACGGCCAGACTCTAAAAGCAAGAGTTCACTGTCTTCATATGGAAAAACACAAAGTGTATGTTACCCTTTGGGAAGACGATGTAAATGGCGGAGGACATGATAAAGCAAATGAAAAAAATATAATACAAACTTTACCAGCAATTGTAAAAAATGGTAAAGCAGACGTCGATTTTTTACTAAGACCAAGTTTTGCTAAAATAGCAAACAAGAGTAAAGAGGAGGGGAAAATACATGAATATTACGTTACAACAGATTTTAATAAAGATAAATTAGCCAGTAAAAATGTTGATGTAAATGATCTGGAAGCTCCGGTAGCGCCTTTGAAGAAAAAAGTTCCTGTACAACAGCCAGTTAAACCAAAAGCTGCTGTGCCGGAACCGGTTAAACCAAAAACAACTACTCCGCCGTCTTCTGCAAAAGCTAAAGCAGCCCTGACCAATGTGCATATTACAGATGCCGCGGGTAAAGCAATTTCAGGAGTTTATAAGGAGAAACAAATCAAAGTCTGGATAGATTCTGTTGGATTGATCGGGAGAGAAATTAATCTTAAGTTGTATGATAAAGATTATGTTAGTCACGATGTACTGATTGATCGAAAATTTAAGATTACCGGTAACATAATGGCTATAGACGTATTTCTGGATAAAATACCAAGAAGCCTGGGGGGAGACATTGGCGAAGGTGCTGAACAGGAATTGATTGCAGTTGTAGAAGTGTTACAGACCAGTTTGACCAAGAAAAGTACAACAGTTGAGGTTGATGCAAAAGTGTTTAAACAAGATCCTGTAGAAGTTACTAATAAGACTGCGAAGGTTGGGGAAGGTAGCGTAAGTAGTGCTAAAGGTAAAGGAGAATGTTATTGTGGTAAAGATTTTGAAGAAAATGACGTTAAAAAGTTAGTTAAACTTTTAAAAGGATCAGAAACTATCTGGGAAGGAGCTACTTTAGGTAAAAAACATATAGATTGCAATATTAGCGATAAATCTTTTTCTACCTTGACAAACTCATTAAATAATGCATTTAAAAAATATAGTATCTATTCATGTATTCAAAAAATACATTTTCTTGCTCAAGTCTGTGAAGAAACAGGAACTTTTGCTTTGTCTGAAGAAATGGAAGGTCAACATGATTCTAGTAAAAGTATATATAAAGGTCGAGGACTATTACAACTTACAGGTGTTAAAAAAGACGGAGAAAAATTATACAATGGAGCTGGACCTTATAAAGATTATGCAGATTATATAGGAAATTCAGATATTGTTAAAAAACCGGAAATAGTTGCTAATAATGCAAATTATTGTATTGATAGTGGTGCATGGATATGGAGTATTAATAAAAAAATGCCTCCAGATAGAAATTCTGGAGCAGTGAAAAGATGGGGAAGAGAAACGGCAGGAAAATCACTTAACGATTTAGCTGTTTTTGGTGATAAATATTTAGAATTGATATCTGTTTTACTTAATGGGAGAAATAAAGATAAAGGAAATATGCCTAATGGATGGGAAAAGAGAAAAAGTATGTATAATACACTCAAAACGGCTTTCTTTAAATATAATCTTTATCACAAGGATGACTCTAAACCAATAATGGCAAAAGATGTTATTACATATAATATATATTCTAGTGGTAAAATAGAGCGAAATACTCCAAAACAAATTGAATCTGGTTTTGAAAAGAAATACAAATATGTTTATCATGATAAAAAGGATAAAGAACATGAAATATGTATTGTAGATTTTGTAACTGCTAAAAATTGGATTGTTGGTTCAAAAGTAGACGGAGGAAAAGGTTGGGAGAAAAGGACTGCAGGAGGAAAAACACGATATTATCAAAAAGGTAATGGACAAGTTGAATTAGTAAAAGTAAATTTACCAATATATCATAGTGAAGGTGATGTATTAATTGATGTTGGTGATAACACAGACAGGGAATATTTAAATCCACGTGCTTTTGCATCTATGCTGGGCGCTTTAGCTGAATGTGGTTATTCAGATTTTAATTTTAATGGCTCTACTTCTTTAGATGGGACTGGAGCACCAAGTGTAACCCATGTAAATGGAGTCTCTTTTGACTTTAGATATTTAAGAAAAGATAAGACAGGTAATAATCTATATATTAATACAGATCCTAATTCTTTGGATGTGGAGAGGCAAGAAAAATTTATTGATGCTCTTATAAAATTTGGTTATTCTCAGTTCTATAGTTTTAACATCAAAATTAAAAATCAAAATTTTATACTTAAAAATTCAACTCATTTAGCTGACCACCACCACCATTTACACATTAGAAGAGAAGGATATAATCCAAATTTTAAAGAGACAAAAGAATAACGATTATGAAAAGTATTTATATAATTCTGATATGTTTTATTTTACTTTCCGCATGTACAAAGCATAAAGAAGAAAAGATAACAACCACAATAAAAAATGAGAGTATTGTTGCTAAAGATACGGTAATCGAAGAACCTGTTGAGTTAAATGATGATTGTTCATCAGATCCAATAGAGACTCTTATTACTGAATATAATGGAATTAGTTTTTATACTGAGAATACGTTGAGAGGTACTGGTGTAGTTCAGTTATCACTAAATAAGAATGTTGATATTCTTAATGAAGATAAAAGTGTATTTGGTAGTATATTATTAAGTAATAATGAGTTGGAACCTTATGAAATAAAAATTACTAAAAAAGTTATTGCACGAGAAGTAATTCCAGATATTGAACATAGAATATTTAGTTTCGATGCGGAACAACCTGAAAACGATAAGGACTTTTTAATTATCTATATAAACGGTGAAAGAAAATTGATGGAGAAGAAAAATAATAAGTATAAGTATAGCTCATGGGAAGAGTATATAAAGGCTGGATTTATTCATCTTACTCCCAAAATAGATAATTGCACAAAAGATGAGCAGATGTATTATTATAAAGTTTTGAAAATTAAGAATGATTCGATGCAGATTAAATCTGTTTCCAAAACTAGTTGTGACTACGTAGAGGAGTACAAAGATGTTACAAAATGGATTAAATGGAAAAATGATTCTTGTAAGCTTGTCATGTTTGATTTTTGTTATTAAATATTTATCAATATGAAAAATGTAATTGTTTTTTTTATAATTATTATTTTTTCTTCCTGCAAAGAGGAGAATAAAAATACTGTTTCTGTAAAAGAAACAAAAAGTAAGACCAAGAAAGTAGGAGTAAATCAAAATTTGCGGAGATTTTATATATCTGGGGAAAATGTTTTTTTAGGAGATTCAACTTTGGCGGTGAAAAATTACTTTAATAATTTGACGGATAATACAGGATATTTAACATTAAAGAAACAAAATGATGTTTATCTAAATAATTATTTAGATTTCAGAAATAATAAAATTCCTCAAATTTTTTCTAATGGAAATGCAAAACTTAAATTGGAAAAACAATCAATTATTGATAAAACAAAATATAGAATTGTATTGTATTCATTTATAAATGATAAAAAAATAGATTCAATTGAGTTTTATAGAAATGTTAGCCATCTAGAAAATGAACCCAGTAATTATACATGTTTATCTTATCTTGATTTAAAAAATAGAAAAGTTTGGCAAATAAAATATTTTTCTAGCTCTGTTGATAAATCCGTTAATTATATTTTGTACGAAAGAAACAAGATTATGGAGAATGGAAAAATTGAAACAGATTCTTTGTATTATCTAGATGAACTACAAGATGTACAAATGGGAAAATACAAGTTATATTATTAGATATTTGATACAATTAGTTAAAATAAGCTCCTTGACATATTGAAAAGAAAAGCCCCGACTAGCAAAAGTTTCGTGCTTTTGTTAGTCGAGGGAATTTAAAAATAGAAAGAATAATGAAAAAAATATTAAGTTTTGCAATTTTGACTTTATTGTTTGCTAACTGCAAGAAGAATGTAAATGCAGATAAAGATTTAGTTGATTATCCAAGTATTGAACTCACAAAAGATTCTTCCAACAAAACGGTTGAGGATAATAAAGAAGAAGTTTCTAATAGCAATGATATAAATACTAATGCCTGGACTTTTTACAAAATCTCTGAAAATTCAATTTCTGAAACTCAAAAAGAAACAAAAGAGGCAGTAATAAATAAATTTAAAAATTTAAAAATTGAAATTGATGATAAAAGTGTAAAAATTGAGAGTTTATGTTCATTTGAATATTATAAAAGTAATAAGACGCCAATAAAATATTATGAAAGTAGTAAAACTGCTAAATTATATGAATCAATATTCTTAGAGAATGGTTTAAAGCTTGGAAATGAGATTACAGTTTATCAATCATTATATCCTGAAAAGGCTTGTGAAATCCCTTGGGATGAATTATTAGTAATTGATAAGTCGTTAGTAATTGTTTATGATGATTATTTAGTTTTTTTAAAAAAGGGAATTCCTTTAATAAAAATGATATTGAACTTTTAAATAAACTAAAATAATAATGAAATTTCTTAGATACATATATGTAGTAGTAAGTATAATATTTTTGAGTAGTTGTAATGGACAGCAAAAAGAGAAAACTATTTGTATTAACAAAGATGTAGCGGTTAAAATTATTTCCGAATTGACTGAAGTTAAAGAATATCAAAAATTCATTGATTCCCTTTCTCAACATAAAAAAGGAGTTTCCTATATGATTGATGATGAAAAAATAAAAGGTGAAGATTACTATCAAATAAAAACTGGATATAATGGAAAATTGCATTGGGAGACATATAATATTTTTTATATAAATAAGAGAGACTGCAATAAAATATATATTGATGACATACTATCGGGTGATAGGATAGCAATAGAAGAATGGAGAAAAAAGAGTAAGTCTAAAAAAAATAATATAAAAACTAAAGAAGAATTATTTTCAGAATTATTTAATGAAGGGAGTAACATTGATTTTACTCCTAATGATTTAAAAGACGATAAACCTAATATAAAAGAATTCAAACAAAAATTAGATTTATTTGAAAATCAACAGCCAACATCTCAAGATTTTGACATTGATCATTTGAATTTACTTATAAACAATGAGGTATTTACAAATAATGAAAAATATATTAATAGCAGTTGGTTGGCTTATTTTATTAAAAAATATAAAATAGAATCTAGTAAAATTTTTGCTTTGATGAAGTTGGCTATTTCTCAAGAGGATTATAATGCCGTTAAAATAATAATTGACAATTCATTATATATAGTTTCACTTAAAGATTTAGAGACTGCAAAACAAAAAAATAAATATGTAGAGTCATTACATGGGAAAATAGATTTAGATGAATACTATGACCCTACTCATTCAAAAATTAAAGAAATATCGGTATTGCTGAATAAAAGTTATGATTTGAATAAAATAAAAGATGTTGATGGTTATACTAACCTAAGAAAGGAAAAAAACTCGGCATCTGAGGTACTACAAAAAATAAAAACCGGAGAGAAAATTAATGTTTTGGATAATACTGATGGAGATTGGTATTTAATACTTACTAATGAAGGTAAAAAGGGGTATGTTCATAAGAGTAGAATTGTATCTAATTAAAATAAGTTCGAAACTTTGAATTAAAAAAAATAATAGATTAAGCTCCTTGACATATTGAAAAGAAAAGCCCCGGCTAGCAAAAGTGTCATGCTTTTGTTAGCTGAGGGATTAAATGAAAAAATATATAATATTTACAGTATGTAAAGTTTGTTTGATTATATCATTGTGTAAACAATTTCCTTCCTTAAGGAAAATTGAACAAAGTAAAAGCGAAAAGAAAACAATGATAAAAACAAGATGATCTTGATAATTGGAATAGTAACAAATTGTAACTCTACGCTATCAGTTTATAAAAATAAAGAACAAGTAAATTTAGATAGAAGAAAAATTCAAGATGACACTACTGATAAATGAAATTTACATCAATTAATATTAAAAATATGAAGTCTAGCTGTATAAAATATCTAAATCAAATAATTATTACCATTTCTATTATAGCCTTATTTACGGATTGCAAAACAAATAAATCTATTGTTGAAGAAAATAGAAGTTTAAAGGATGTCAATATATATGTGACAGGATATGAATATAATGACAGTAAATTTGAACATTCGATCGAAGAAATGGCTGATGAAGTAGGGATGAGGCACGTTGCAAAATTGTGGAAAAATGGAAAAGACATTAACTTAGAAAGTAGCGAGCGATATTCAGACGCAAACTCTGTGATTGTAAACAACAAAGATGTTTATGTTGTCGGATATGTTGCATCTGACAAAGAAAATATTGCAGCTCTTTGGAAAAACGGTAAAATACAAAAGTTAACAGATGGAAAAACATTTGCTCATGCCAGATCTTTGTTTGTAGAGAATAATAATATTTATATTTTGGGTGCTCAGTTTAATAAAACTAATTATATTATAAAAGTTTGGAAAAATGGGATTCCCAAAGACGTAATTAATGGAGAAAAGTGGGTAGACGCTTATTCAATTTTTGTTGACAAAGGCGATGTCTACATTTGTGGGGATGAAAAAATAATGACTAATAAATATGGGGCAAAAATTTGGAAAAATGGGAAGCCACAAAATCTTACCGATGAAATAAATGGTTCTTATGCACTCTCTTTATGTGTAGAGAAAGATATTGTTTATGTAGTAGGATATGAATATGAAAAAGAAAACAATAAATATATTGCAAAATTATGGATAAACGGAAAAGCACAAAACCTTTCAAATGGTTCAAACAGCTCGTTTGCAAAGGCAATATATGTATACGAAAATAAAACATATATTGTTGGCAGTGAAATCATCAATGGGGTTGAGACGGTAAAATTATGGATAAATGGTAAAGCTGAATATATAACAAATGGTAAAAAAAACACCTATGCTAATTCAGTTTTTGTGCATAAAAATAATATTTACATTGTAGGATATGAGATAAATGATGTAGATAGAACTGTAGCAAAATTATGGATAAATGGCATTCCTAAAAACCTAACAGATGGAACAAAAAATGCATATGCAAATTCAATTTTTATTGAAGAAAAAAAATAGAAAACAAGTCTTTCGATTAAACAATAGTAATATTCCTGTTTTCGCATAAAACTTTTTATGCAAATCATAAAATATTCTAAATTTTAGAAAAAAAAACTTTTCAAGGACAAAATAGTATGCAGACAATAAGTATAAAATGGAAAATAATTGCCTTGCTGTTGACAATAAATGTCAAGTTACAAGCGCAATTAAAAAGTTTTAAATCTAACCAACATTTAGTTTATCAAGTAGGGCAAACTACAGAAATAAGATCCTTATTTTTTAATGATAAAATTGATTCGCCAGTTTTTAGCTTACAATACGATCAAAATTCAAATTTTTTGGATTGTGATAACTTAGATTTCTGCTATCAATTTGAAGGCAAAACTTATGATTTGCAGGGAAGAATATTTAATCAAAAAAACGTGTTTGTTACTACAGCATCACTAACGAATATTCAGATTACAAATTTACTACCTGTACAGGGTATTTTTAGTAATGGCAAGTTTGAATGCAAAAAATATAAATCAGAGGTTGGAGAAACAGGTAAGTGTATAGTTTTATTGACTACAAACTTGAATAATGAAATTGATTACAATAAGCCAATGAAAGAACTTGAAAAATTTTCAAGCGTCGAGATTCCTTTTCTAGCGAAAGGAGAAGTTATTAAACAAATTGGAGTTGAATTTACAGGAAATATATATAATAAAATTATTGAATTTGTAAAAGCCGAAGAAGTCGACGAGGAATTAATAATATCTAAAAAAAATTTAAAAGATATTCACAAATCACTAATTCTAAATGAAAAATTAGATGAAGACGAAAATGTTTCATTATCTCCAAGTTATTGTTCTATTTTGAGTTCTAGCTTAAATATTGATCCAGATGTTAAAGAGAAGACAGAAGAATTTTTAAGAGATATGTGCATATATTTTGATAGTTTTGGAAATACCAACAACAAAGATTTTTGCAGCTATTACAATAGAGAAATTGAAAGAAGAGCAACTTTTTTTGATAAGCATAGAATTTTAGATTCTTTACAAATCAAACAGTTTAAAAAAGAATTAGAGAGTTATAAAGACTCAAATCAAAAAGAAAACTTTATGTAGAATATTTATTAAGCTTTCAAATTCAAATACACCCCGCGAGCGTCTCGTTCGTGTGCATGTAGTTAAGGTTAATTTGTAGAGAATTATCAAATATTTATATTTTTTTTAAGTAATGGTATAATTAGGATTATGTTCACGAGTGAGATACTCGCGACAGTTGCTGAAATTAGCTTTAATAACTTAATTGGACATGGATATATTTTTAAATACTTGGTTCTAAATATCAAACATGAAAATTAAGTGATAGCTGAAAAACATTTTGTTTAAAACTAAAATATAAATAAGAGGAAAGTTTCAAATTAGGCTCAGTGCGCGCAATTGTTGCTATTTAACCCGAAAAAGCTTGTTATAATTGACAAAAGCATATAACTGAATTAACCAAAAAACGAATCAATACTAAAAAGAGAGAAACGAAAGATTCTCATTTCAAAATATAAAATAAAGCATTATGATAGAAAAATTAAGTCATTTTCCCGTAAACTGGATTGATGGGATGAAGATAAACAAGAACCATTTTTTATCTATTCAGGATAACGTTTCTGAGTTGGTAAACGATGCAATAGGCATTCATACCACGCCTATAAGTTATGGACTACTGGATTCTGGAAACCAGAACAAAGAGGCCACAAAAATCACTTTAGGGATAGATAATCACAAACTGCTTCGTGTGCGTGTAGAAGAATGTCACGCCATTACACCAAACGGATCGCGAATCGAGATCAGTAAAAGCAATACCGATACATTAGACCTTCAGGTTCCATACCCGGAAGATACTTATGAAATAAAAGATGGCGAACAATTGGTTTTACTGGCTTGTATATCGGTTAATTCAAAAAAGAGAATTCCTTTTGGTGAGCCAGATCCGGACGAAGTGCCGCCAAGATATCCGTACACACAGCCTGAATACAAGCTTCATTTAATTAAAGCCGAAGAATTCCGTTCCGGAATTGGATATGGTGGTTTTTATCTTGCTATTGGTAAAGTTATCATCGGAGATACCACAATTCTTGATGAAGATTATATTCCGCCATCCGTAACGGTGGCCTGTCATCCAAAGTTAGTAGACATGCAGGCACAAATTGCGCGTTCGTTTGGTCAGATTGAAATTTATGTTGTACAGATTTCTCAAAAAATTAACCGTGCACAACAAAGCGGAATTCTGGCGCAAACCGTAATGCAGCTGGCAGATAATACAGGATATTTCTTAGGAGGTTGTTTAACACAGTTTAGATGGTTCTCAGTACATGAGCATCCGGCTTCAATGTTGAGTACCGTAGTTTCATTTGCCAGAGTGATGAAGAATTTTATCGATTCAAAATCCGGAGCCGGAAAAGAAGAGATGCTGAATTATTTTGCAGAATGGTGTGATATCTCGCAAGGAGATCTTGAAATTATGTTTACAACACTTATCAATGCAGGTTATGATCACGTACATATCGATAAAACAGCTTCACTTACCATGAGTACACTTACCAGAATAGAGAAGTTGTTTGAGACACTGAGCAAACTGGATTACATTGGTAAGAAGAAAGAAAATATTGAGTTGTTTGTTGCCGAAACAGATAAAAAAGATATTGTTCATAACCCGAAACGACACGGTTTCTTTATTAAAGATTAAAAAATAAAATAGTAATAATAAATTATGGAAGTATTAAACAAACAAGAGCGTCAGAAAGCTTTTATTGCCTTTTTAGTTGCCTTTATTCTAACCTTTACAGTAATGTTAATTGCAGTTTCTTTTAATTTCTATATGCCGGTGGCAGAAAATAAAATGCTGAAAGCAGAAAATGAAATGATGAAAAGGGAATATGATTATCAAACCAACTTTTCGGTTAAAATTGATAGTATCAGAATGACTATTGATTCTATTAATTCACCAAAAGTAGACAATGATTTTCAGCAGCGTCTGGCAAATGTCATGATTGCCAATATCTATCAAAAAGTACCAAAAGATACTACTGAAAACAAAAAGCTGTACAATAATGTTATTCTGGCATACAAGAATATCATTGATTACAAAAAGCAAATTAGAAGTCTTACTCATAATTCACATTTAATAGACAGTTTAAACCAATCGGCCAAAACCTATAAAGAAGAATTAGAAAAAGTAAGCAGAGATTTAGATGTCTGCCGTCAGATTTATCAAAATCAATAAGAAGAAATAAGAGTATAGAAATCAATAAACTAATCATTTAAAAATTTAGAATTATGTTATCAAATTATGGAATTGGAGGTAATGAAGTAAAAATAGATGCAGATGAGGCAATCACTGCAATCCCTCAAAACAGAACACTAGTTGCTCAAAAATTAACAGTTGATGCACCTGTAAAACCTGAATTAGTAGAAGGAATTACAAGTATCGAAAAAGCATTCGAGCATTTTAAACCAGAAGTAAAAGTAAACTTTGAAACAGCAGATGGTGCTACAAAAGTTGAAGCTTTAAACTTTAAAAATTTAGGCGATTTTGGTGTAAAAGGAATTACGACTCAAAGTAATTTTTTATCAGATCTTGAAACAGAAAAAGATCAGTATCAGAAAATTATACGTCAGTTAAAATCAAATAAGATTTTAAAAGCAGCTTTAGAAGATGGCGAGGCAAAACAAGCTTTGTTAGAAAGTCTGGGAGCATTAATTACAGAATTAAAAGAAAATAAATAAAAATCTTAAAAATTTTTAAAGATGTCAAATAAAGAAGCATATAAAAGTAATGACCTTGATACAGCTGTATTAGAGCGCAAAGTAAAAGGAACATCGATTGAGAAAAATGTTGAAAAACTGGCTAAATACGGTGGGTTTGATTTATTAGAAATGTCAATCGAAGGTGCACAAAACCTTAATCCGGACAGAAAAGCAAGAAGAAAAATTTTCCTTGGAGAAGTAAACAAAGCAAAAGAAAGAGAAACACTTTTAAAAACTTTAGAACTTTGGGCTTCTGTTTTGAGCAGCAATGAGGCAATAACCGACATGGTTGCACAAAGTGAAGATAAATGCAAAGAGTCTGAAGCATTATTAAAAAAGAATCTTGCAAAAGCTGTTGAAGATACAAGAGAGATCGAAGCAGCTTACAGAACAATTGCTTTATTCTTTAAAAACACAGAAACAGATAAAGTTAAAAACATTACGATCGTAAATGCTGATTTAGAGCAATTAAAAGATCTTGATAATACACGCTTTATAGATGCAATTCATTCAGAATTAGTAGATAATTATGATCGTTTAGATCTTAAAAACAACTATGGTATTTTGGTTATTCCAGGATATTTAGGATCAAATAAAGTAATCGAGAAATGGGCAAAAATTGCGCATGAGAACAAAGTAATGTTAGTTACAGATTTCGAACACTTAGACGAACCGGATGATGTAATGGAAATGTTTGATGCAGCTTCTTTAACAGGAGGAGATGTTTATCGTTCAAATGTAATCATGACTTGTAACTGGTTAGTAGGTCGTGGAAGATTTGATCAGATTGGAGAAAACGAAGATTTACATATCGCTCCGTCTGCAGCACTTGCAGGAAAAATATACAAAACGTTAATGTCTCAGGTTACTGCCGGTAAAAAGTTTGGTGGAATCAATGAGGTTGATGGTGTGAAATTTGATCTTAAGAAAAGCGAAATTGCAAATCTTGAAAACTTAGGATTGGTTCCTATGGTTAATGAATACGGAAAAGTAATGGCTTTCTCTGCAAAAACATTGTTTAGCGGAGACAATTTAGGATTACAGACCTATTCAGTAGTTCGTGTTTTTGATTATGTGACCAAAGTATTAATGGATTTCCTTAATCGTCGTGCTTTCGAAAACTTTACAGCAAAAACGCGTAAAGAGATTATGAATCAGATTGTTGCTTTCCTGGATGGCATCACTGGACCAGATAAATTAATTGAGAATTTTGAAATCCGCAGATTTGAGCAGGATCCAATTCAAAAAGACAGAATTTATATGGACATTCATATGAAGCCTTATTTCCCGGCTAAAAACTTCCTTATTAAAATGGATGGACACAAAGGAGATGACGGAACAGAATGGGATACAGATTACGAGCAAAAATAATTGTAGAATAAAATCAAAAAAGGGAACACATGGTAAAAGATGTGTTTCCCTTTTTTAACCAAACATTGATCTTTTGAATGATCAAACCAAATAATTCAAATTCATGAACGTACTTAAAATTTTACTTTTAGTCGGTTTGTTTTCAATTTCAAATTCGATTAAAGCGCAAGAAGTAAATCAAATTGATACTTTAAGTTGCCCTATTACGCAAAATGATTTATTGCTTTCGGGAAAGTTATTTGCAAGTGCGACACCAATTTTACTGCGTGTTTATAATGAAGATTATGAGTATGCTGTGTTTCAGCTCGGAAAACGAAAAAGCAGTATCTACCTATATTTTAAAATTTTTACTGATAATGTTTGTGTAAAACAGGACCAGCCGCTGGAACTCTATTTTAAAAATGGAGAAATGTATATCCTGAAAAATACCTTTAAGGTAAATTGTGATGGAACTGCCGCTCTGGAACTTTCGAGAAAAGACATCAAAAAACTAATGTCTCATACGATCAATACCATAAAATTTTTCACGCTCAAAAAAGACTACGAATTTAGTCCGACTGAGGCTGATAACCGAAATATACGATTTTACCTCCATTGTTTAAAATCATATAAAGTAAGGAAGAAAAAATAGGATAAGTTTTTAGTTTAACGAAACTAAAAATACTCAAAGTATAATTTAGTAAAAAATCAAAATATGCCATTTCCCGAATTAAACCTTTCATTAGGACTTACAGATAACGACGGTTCTGTCTTTTATGCAGGAAGCGGCGAAGGCAAAGTAATTGTCAGAACAGATTCGGCCTTAAAAAAGTACAATATTACCATTACAATCTCTGAGCAGGAAGTTGGATCGGTATTTTTAAGGACGCATTTTAAAGGTGCTGAATTACCAGCTGAAATAGAAGTGCCGGCATATCAAATGATTGTAACAGATGATAAAACAAACGAGAAAGAAATATATAAAGTTACCCGTGATACTTTTTTCTACAAACAACAAACAACGAAAAAAGGATTGTGGAGCTTTTTTGGATTGAAATTTTTAGCTCCTAAAAACTTTCTTTTTGAGAATATCCCTTTTGAACCTTTAAAAGAAGAAATAGAAACATATGATATTTCGCGATACAGGAAATTAACTAGTGAGGAACTAACTTATACTTTTCAAAAAGACGGACAGAGTATTCAAATTTTTGCCGGTGATATCAATACGTTAAAAGTAGAAAAAGGAACCAGCTATTTTGTAATCGTGGATGAGCAAAAAGGACAGCGATTTATTGGTGATATATTATATAGAGAAAAGTTTCTAAAACTAACACCTTCTGTAAAACTGCAGCTTATTAAGCGTAAGCAGGTTTCAAAAGAAATGAAAACAGATAAAAAAGGTCATATTGACAAGTTAATTTATATCTAATAAATAAAGAAATATGAAAGGAGCGTTTTACAAACTGCCAATAGATTTTAGCAGTGTGATTCAGAAAAAAGAGTTAGAAAAAACGTCTATAGAGCATTCTATTGCACAACAGATTATTTTGCTGGCCACAACCACTTTTGGAGAATGCAAGTTTGATGAAACGTTTGGTTCTAAAATCTGGGAGATCGATTTTGATTTGTTAATGAATGAAAATACACTTAAAGAAATCATTTCGAAAACCATGAAGCAATCGTTGAAACTTCATGAGAAGCGAATAAAAGTAAGGGAACTAAAAGTTGAATTATCTGAAACAATGTATTTTGTTGATGATGTGAGCCGGGCTAAAAAAAAGGTAGATATAATAATTGAAGCTACAATTAAAAGTACTAACCGGGATTTTGATTTTAGAGGATATTTTTTCGTTGGGCCATTGTCATATAAATAGGTTTTTTGTAAAATATTACTTAAAAAACTCGCTAAAGTGTTAAAATCAAAGAGTTAATTTGTTGATATTGAATAATTTGCACATTGTAAATAAAATTTGATTAAAATATATTTTATAATAAGAATTTATTTATATATTTACAGTATAAATAAATAAATTAATAACTAAAAATTTTTCATTATGTCGTTTTTAACATCATTATCAGTAGCAGGAAAAGATTACAAAGTATTAAACGTAAGTTATGATTTGGCTCAGGAGACAGATGCTTCAGGGCGTCCATCTACGGTAACACGTGGAGGAAGAATCATGATTGAAGTTGAATCAACTGGAAGTACTGAGTTGTTTGAATGGATGACGAACAATTTCGAAAGAAAAGACGGTTCGGTTAAATTCATCAAACGTGACTCAAATGCTACTTTAAAAGAGCTAAAGTTTACGGAAGCTTACATGGTTAAGTACAAAGAAAACTTTGATCACAACAGTGATAATCCGTTAACAGAAACTTTTATGATTTCTGCTCGTAAAATTTCGATGGGTGGAGGAGAATTTGATAATGCTTGGGTATAATCCTTTGGACTTTATCAATCTTAATTAAGTTATTAAAGGAAGTCCAATTATTGGACTTCCTTTTTTTATTTCTATCGAAATAACGGAATCTTTCCTATCGAAGGAATTTGATTTTCAAATACTCCCTTAATTTTAATCATCTAATAAATCTACAAAATGAGTTTTTTATCTAAATTACATATAGACGGCGAAGAATATAATGTTCTTGAATTTAATATTGGTTTTAAACAGGAAATCGACACAACAAGTAAACCTACTGGTAATGCCAAAGGCGGTATTATAAAGTTGATTATCGAAGCAAGTCAGAACAGTCATTTTTTGGCCTGGATGCTAAACGGAGATCTGACTAAAGACGGGAAAATTGTTTTTTACAGAAGAGACGCTTTGAGTAAAATGAAAGAACTTTCGTTTACTAAAGCTTTTTGTGTTGGTTACGATGAGCAATTTACAAGTACTACCGAGGTACCCATGAAAATTACGATGGAATTAGTAGCAAAAGAATTGACTTTTGGCGATGCTAAATTCTCAAATAATTGGATTGCTTTAGATTAAATTGTTTAAAAGCTAATTAAAAACACGAACGTATTATTATGGCACATTTTTCAGAACAAGTACATATAACTATAGGGAGTTTTACCCAAAACATTGTTTATTATGATTTAAAGCTATCTCAAAAAATGGCCGATCATCATCATTTTTCATTCACATGGCAATATACGGGTAAAGCAGTAATTAAACCCGCTGATCAGGCTAAAGCTTTAAGAAGTTATCTTGGAGATGAAGTGATTTTTACCTTTAAAAGTCTTACCGGAATCCGACTTATGAGCAAAGGGATTATAACAGAACTTTCCTCTGTTGATCTTCACGGAAGCCCGGTTGGTTTGCACGTATCTGGTGTAAGTCACAGTATTGTGATTGATGATATGAAAAAAGCAAGAGCCTTTAAAGACCGTAGTATGGATGATATCGTACTGGGGATTTTTGCCGAAGGCCCTGGAGAATTTTATCAGAGAGATTCTATTAAATCAACTTATCTTAAGGAATTTAGTAATCTTGTGCAATACAATGAAACCAGTTTTCAGTTTCTAAAAAGAGTAGCAACCCGTTATGGACAATGGTTTTATTTTGACGGAATGCGCATGCAGTTTGGACAGACAAAAAACAGCCAGACAAAACTAATTAACGGAGCTTCACTTCATAGTTTTAAAATACAGGCTAATATGGTCTCTCATAAAATTTCTTTAGTGGGGTATGATTATAATAGCAATGCCAATGTTCAAAATGCAGCAGCAAAAACTTCTACAGGAAGCAAAGATAGTTTTTCATCTATTGTAGGTTACAATCAGGGAACAGTTGCAAATGCAGAGTTGTCCAATGGTGCTTATACTGTAAATGCTCAAAATCAGGAAGATATTGAAGAGATGATTAAGCTTCAAACTTCCGGGAATGATGCCAATAGTGTTTATTATAGCGGGATTTCCTATTTCCCAATTGGACTTGGTCAAGTTTTTACAATAGTAAACCAAACAGTAGAACACGAGCTAATCGCGATCGAAGTAATACATCATTCTCAGGTACATGGAAATTATTCCTGCGAATTTAAAGCAATCCCTGCAGATGTTAGCGCACCTCATTATACCAATGTTCACGTATTTGCAAACGCCGAAAACCAACCGGCGCACGTAGTAGATAATAATGATCCTGATGGAATTGGACGTGTAAAAGTACAGCTTTACGGAAGTAACAGTAATATTGTAAGCGAGTGGATACGTCTGATTCAGCCACATTCAGGAGCAGGAAAAGGATTTTATTTTATTCCCGAAATAGGCGAAGAAGTATTCATTGGTTTTGAAGGAAACAACATTCAGAGTCCGTACGTAATTGGAGCACAGTATAATGGGCAGGATAAAAGCAATTATGCAGACAGCCAGAATAATATAAAAGCCATTCATACCCGAAGCGGTCACATTATTAAATTCACTGAAGATGAAAGTATTATTATTACAGATAAAATTGGTAATGAAATACATTTAGATACAGTTGGCGGAAACATCAATATTACAGCACCAAAAGTCATAACGATGACAGCAACAGATATTATTATGAATGCCTCTCAAAACATTAGTTCAAGTGCAGGAATGAATATTAGTGAGAGTGCAGGAGTTGATAAATCGACCACAATTGGAATGATGCATAATGTTACTGTCGGAGGTGATAGTATGCTGAATGTTACAGGAAACTTCATGGAAAATATTGAAGGAAATCTGGAATCGCATACAACAAAAGAGAGACAGGAAATCGCTGTTAAAGGAATTGATACAAGTAGTGAAGGAGGAATAAATAAACACTCTAAAAAAGAAATACAGGTTAACAGTGCCGAAAAATCTAAATCACACTAAAATATTATGAGTAGGATAAGATTAGTTGGAGGTACAATAACAAAAACTACCGGAGGTGATCATAATATGTATTCTGACGGTAATATTGTATTTAATTCTGGTCAGGCAGTAACTGAAACAAGTGACACAGGAATTAAGTACGGAGATCCGAAAGAAGCCCCTAAAAAAAAGTTAATATCATTATTCTTTATAAAAGGTTGGTGGACAAATGAAAATAATGAGTTAATTGCTGAAGCTTTATTAGGGGATATTGTAAAATTTCATCTGGAGACAAAAAATATACCCGATGGTGATATTGTTTCTATGACTTTATATGATGATGATAGACGAGTAAAGCCCTTGGAAGAAGATGGAGAAAATGATAAAATTGAATTGAATCGAGGCGGGAAAGAAGTTTTACACCAAAAAGTAACAAGTAATAAAATAATAGTCACGATTCATTTAAAAAACATTGATTCACAATTAAAAAATGAAGCTGATGGTTCTTTAGAGTTATTTTTTGCGTGCAGTTATAAAAAAGAGAATAAAGATTTTCCTTTGCACCCAAAAGAGTATTTAAAACTCAAAGGGATGCCTAAAATTATTTTTGTTAATGGACATTGGAAAACAGCAAAAAGAACCCCGTTTGGGACCAATTTTGGACCAATCGAGCCTAAAAAACCTTATTGGGTAAATGGTATTGAAAATAAAATGAGAGATTATCTCAATATCGAATCAAAATTTAATGTCAATAATATTTCTATTAAGACTTCAACATTAGAAGAGAAAGGATATATATTGTATTATGATGGATCTTCAGATCATGCATTTGATCAAAGTGGGCAAGATAGATTCAAGAATGGCGAAAAATTCGCGGAAGATAATTTCAAAGAAATTACACAAGGGTTAGGGAATGAAGCAGTTTATTTGGTGTCTCATAGTGAAGGAGGAGCTTATGCTTCTGGAATTGCGGATTATCTTAACAAAAATGGATGTAAAGTAGGGGAACATATTTTATTATCTCCTGATGAAGGAGATGAATTTGAGATTAATCCTGTAATACCGAGTTACCAGTTATTGTATATGTTTTTTAGTTCCGTTTATAATCCTGTAGGCGCCGCTGTTAAACTGCCAAAATTTAAACGTTGGGGGAGTTATTACGCTGTTGTAGATTGGGTTGTAAATGAATATAAAGTAAAAGGAGTTAAGAAAATGGGAATTGTTCATTATCAGGATGCTGGCTGGACTGGTGTGCATGGCTGGACTAATGGAAGTAACGTATTTAAAAAAGTTGCTGATTTGAAAGAAGTTCAAACTTTTGATATAATAGGTGAGCATAAAGGTAAGTTCTATTCTGGTAAAGACCAATCAAAAACATCAAATGGAACCAAGTTTTATAGAGTTAATGATGATTATATTATTACGAATTGTCCTCCCTTAATTGAAATAAAATAATGAGAAAAATACTTATAATTATAATTTCTGTAATAACAGTAAGTGTCGCAATTTATTTTGTATATGGCTTAGTTATTTCTGTTGGCTCACAACGAATGAAGACTAAAGAAGTTGCTGAAGAGCTGAAAGAATTAAAAAAAGATTTAGAAAATGATAAAATTGAAGTGATATTTTATGAAATTCCAGAAATTGACTTTGAAAAATGCAAGGCAAAGCAAGAGATGACTATTCGTATATCAGAAGATTCAATAACGCAGTCAAAAAAAATATTAGATATATATATAAATTCAATTAATAAAACAATTAATAAAAAATTGAAAAGCAAAGAATGTATCGATAGTCTCAATATTGAAGTTTTTTCATATTATAGTAAAGAAGCAGTAGATAGTTTAAAATCAAGGCATTATAATTATTCGTTTCCTGTTAAATAGAAAATTATACTTTTAAAATTAGCCCCTGCTGGCGCGAGCGTCCCGCTCGTGAACACAAAGTTTATGTAACTGAATAAATTAAGTCTCAAGCGCACGAGCGGAACACTAGCGCCAGCAGGGATTATTTTATAAAACTTTTGATGAAGCAAAAAATGCTAAACATAAAGAGGAGTATGAATTTTCTTCAGAAAAAATATTGGTGGAATATTTAGAAGTAATGAAAAAGTAACAAAAAAACAAAAAGGAGGTACTTAATCAATTAAGGGCTGATATGTTTACTATATTAAGAAATATATACGCCACCTTTCAGCTCATTATAGGGATTAAAAAAGGATTTTATAGATATAAAATAGGAGATCACCACAATTAAGTAGTGTCACTTTAGTTAATCAGCCCGTTAAATATAAGATTGAAGGAGATACAGCAACGTATAAAAGAAAACTATATGGCAACAAATAAAAAATACCTGCTGTTTCTTTTTTTAGGTTTATTAGTTTCCTGCCAGCTGAAAGAAAAGATTAAGACAACAGATAGATTTGATATTGAAAGGTTTAAGAATTATCCAAAAGTTTTGAAATTAGGGGAAGAAAAAAAATTGCCTTCAACAAAAGATACTTTGCCAGACGGAACGGTTATTGACTATTCCTGGGGAAAGGGATTAGACAAGCAAAAATATTATGCAAAGAAAACCATCCCTCCTGTTCCTGCGCTTTCCTACATTGATAAAGAATATTACGAAAACGGTATTTTGAAACAAGAAAGGGAAGTTTTTTTAGGACAGTCAATAAATAGTGACCAGATAAAATTTGGAATATCAAAATATTATGATGAAACAGGTCAGTTAATTAAAACTGTTGATGAATCGGTAAAATATGATAAAATCAGAGTCAAGCCTTCTAATTTGCTTGAAATACTAAAAAGAGAGCCACTTTTTGTAAGTTTTACTAAAGAGGAACGTAAACACTTTATAGAGATATTTCAACTAAATAAAAAAGAGGATGAGGTTACTCCGGATATTGTCAGTAAAGCTTTAAAAAAGTATTTTATTCTTGATCCAGATAGCAGACCTGATGTTGAAAATGTTTTTTTAAAACTGTCGGAGGATGAAAAAAGCTGGAATGTTGTTAAAGATATTTATCCTTTTGGTCTTATTGAATTAAATATAGATGCTAACTCTGGTAAAATAATCAGCAGAACATATGCAGAAGAAACCAGGCCATAAATATGTATGTGAGCTAAAAAATGTTGTCTGAATCGTTAAACTTATAACGGTGGACCAAATTTATTAACTGAACCATTTAGACTGAATAAAAATGAGTAGAGTAAGAATAGTTGGAGGTACTATAACAAAAACTACTGTAGGAGATTATAATATGTATTCTGAAGGTAATATTGTATTTAATTCCGGTAAATCGGTTAGTTTAACAAGTGATGCCGGGATTGTTTATGGAGAGCCTAAAGATGCTCCACCTCTAAAAACTAAAGAAAAGGTTGTAAGTATATCTTCTGAACTTTATATGCATAATAATCAGGATTTAAAAGTTCCTTATCTTGATGTATCAAATATTTTAACATTTAAGAGCTCTAAGCCTTTTATTGCAGGTATCAGACTAATTTTTGGACAAGATATCAAACATACTGCAGCGAAAAAGTTAATGAAAGATTTAATGAGTAATACATTGATCCGTCCTAAATTTGAAATTAATGATACATTATCAATTTCTCAAGGAGGATATTACCACGATGGAGTTATTAGTCTGAATCAAAAACTAATACTAGATTCTGAAAAAGATCCTTATAAAGCATGGCTGTTATTCAGAGTTATAATGGAAGAAACTGGCCATTATATTGATGATTTATTAAGAAATACGTATGATAATATTGGAGGTGATGATCCAAAGGATGAAGGGGTATTATTTACTGCTGATTTCATTAAATTTAATCAATTAATGTTAAAAGATTTTGAGTTTGCAAAAGTAAAAATTCAATCTGAAGACGGAAGTATAAGAGAGTTTTCACCTAAGGTATTATATGCAAAACCAAATATTGAAGAAAAAGCAAAAGAGTTATTATTTGTAGCATCAAAAGAAGATGATCATGGGGTAGTAACGTTAAAATCAGGCAAAAAAATAGAAGTTGAATTTTTTAAAATACGTGGAGCAGGAGCTATCCATGAATCAATTACTAAAAGAGCAGCGATCGCAGCAGGGATACCTTATGATTCTAGATTAGATGAAGGTTGTGCATGGCCAGATGTTCCTTGTGAAGATGAAAATTCAATAGAAACATGTTATTATAAAACCTGGGACAATGAGCATACAAAAGGAACAAAAGCATATGAGTCTCATCATGGTACAAAACAATATTGGCATTCTATGGCTCCAACAGGAAATCACACAAATCAACAAATTGTAGATTTAATTGTTATACAAGCTAAAGCCTGGTTTAAAAAAGGATTAGAGACAAAAGTAAGCGATGGATTTTTTGATAAGGGAGATGATGGATTGTTTCATATAGGTAAAATACTCCATATGATTCAGGATTCATATTCATTATCTCATGTTCAAAGAGATAGTAATAATAGAATAATTCAGTTTCAAGGATATGAAGATCAAGATGCTGACAAACATGGTACACCGGATAAAGATGACCAGGCAAAAGGTGTTCAGGATGCATTAGTAGCTTCAACATGGATATTAAGTGCTTATAAGCAATCAAAAAGCTATACTAACCTTAAACCAGAAGTTTTTCTTCCTCTTTTAGAAGAGTATTTGCGTAATACGATATATGTTTTAGCTCCAAATCGAGGAGAAGTAAAAGCTGGAGGTACATTAGATGCATATAAAAAGGAAGTAAAAAAGTAATAGTTCCTAAAAGTAAAAAAGTAGGATGTATGCAAAAATCAGAGTGGACCTAAATGTAAAAAGTGTACTTTTATTATACTATAAATAGATTAAAAAATGAATAGATTAATGATTTTTCCAATAATAATAACAGTAATTCAATTAATAAGCTTTGGGCATTTGTATTATATTCATAAGTATGGAAGCGGGCAATTCCCAGCTGATTTTATTGAATTGAATATTTTGGCTCTTTGTAATATAGGGGTGTTAATTTCTGCTTATTTTTTATATTATAAAGCAGATATTAAGTTGAGTATATGGTTAGTTCCTATTTTGCTGGCTATTATTACAATTATATTTTTACTTGTCATTTATGTAATAATGTGGATTAATAAATATAAATAATTTAGATAAGTATAGAGCTTGTTTTGCCTTTTTCGAATCTTAAAACAATTGTTATACAGACAGATGAAGTAAAGTTGTGAGATTTTTTTGTAACTGTTTTGAATTTTATGAGTCGAAAGAACTAGATAAGTTTATAAAAAAAGTATTGAAGAAATAAATAAAAATACAATTGTAGAGATTAAAAATAGTATGAATATATAATAAGAGGTTAGTTTTCTATTATGCGTTGCTCTGGATTTTTATAGTCTTTTATTTTATGGAATTAGAAAATAGAATTTGTCTTGCGATATATACTTTGGATATATTTCGGCTAAGCAAAATTAATTATGAATAAATTTAATCTTTTCTTGAAAGTAAATCTCGTTCGAATAATTAAAATAGAGATTCTTGTTTTTTTATTTTTTATTTTTTTAGCAATAGTTTACGGTTTTTATGAAAGTAGTCATAAGTACTTTAATAATGTAGATTTTCCTCTAAATTTGGAAGGTATTTCTGCATTTTTAATAACTCTTTTATATGGATTCTTTTTTTTCTTAATAATCGTATTTCCATTTGCATTTTTTTTGCAACTTTTTTTGGGAGTAAAATATAAAATTTTGGATAAATCAAAAATTGTTATAGTATTTCTTTTAGCTGTATTATATTTTGGGGTAACAATTTCAGTGTTTTCATTGTATTCAATAAAACAACATCAAAATTTTATAAGCAGGAAAATAGAAGGAAATGAAAAAGAATAATCATAAAAATAATTTTTCCTCCCAGGTCAAAATAGAATTAAAAAAGTTAGCTATGTTGGAATTACTTTAAGTATGAGACATATCATCCCGTTAAGAAAAAAATATTGTTATACAAACGTTCGTCGTAAAAGACGTTTCAAAAATTAAATGAATTTTAAGTTTTTTGTATAGGAAAAAAAGAATTTGAGAACAAGTAGTAATGGATATGAAAAAAACAATAATTTTAATTGGATTGTTTTTGTTAATAGGTTGTAATAATAAAAAGCATTATCGCAATGATTCAAGTTTTAAAGACATTGAAGCAAAATTTTCAATAAAACTCGATATGGCTAATAAGCTTTATGATGACAATTTCGAAAAATTAATGAAATTAAAAATTAATAGCGAATTTTTTAAGCATTATAATAAAGTGGTCTATATTCAGGGAAAATCGTATCATATTGGTTATGCGACTATTTTTGATAAAAGAGGGGTTGAAAACCCTCATTTAGAATATTTAGCAAAAATTGATTCCGAAACAGGAAGAATTGAATCTGTAAAAAAATAAACAGCTAATGTTTATAATGATTTTGAAAATGGTGATATGAACATGCACATTTAAGAAAAGATAGGAAGAAAAATTAATTGAATAAGAAATCTTATGTATGGAGGTTTAAACAGAATTATTTTTAAGATACATAGGGACTATAAAGAAAACTAAGTAATAAATATTACAGAAAAGCTGCTTATTAAAATTGTAAGTTAACTAAAAAAAGAGATTAAAATAAGACAATGAGACAAGATCGAATAAAAGACAGGGTTTTAAAAAGAGCGGCTAGATCGTG
This sequence comes from Flavobacterium sp. N2038, assembly GCF_025947185.1. Taxonomy (NCBI): domain Bacteria; kingdom Pseudomonadati; phylum Bacteroidota; class Flavobacteriia; order Flavobacteriales; family Flavobacteriaceae; genus Flavobacterium; species Flavobacterium sp. N2038. The sequence continues at coordinate 3,481,401 of NZ_CP110001.1, read as the reverse complement.
GGGCTTTTCAGATGTTGAGATGGAAACATCGTTTGATCCTGTGGTGTCAATGATGCTTAATGCCTTGTCTTACGAATTAGAGAAAGTAGCACATGAACTGGAAGATTCTAAAACGCGCGTGGTCGAGAGAGTTTTAGAAATTATGTTTCCTGAGGTTACTGCCGGAGCAAAGCCGGCAAGAGCGATTTTACATGCACCGCCAATTGATAACAATTTGAAGGTTTCACTGCAAAATCAAATGTCAGTAAGCCGAAGAATTCATAACATTTACAATCCTTTGGCACCTATAACAAAAGAGATTGCACTTTCGCCAACATTAGAAGTAAAATTATCTACTGCTGAGGTAAAGTATGTGGCTTATGAGCGTAATTTATTTGAAATTTCGAATCTTTTTTATAAAGACGCAGTTCGTGATTATAAGCATTCGTTGCCTTCGGGAGTCGTATTCTTAGGAATCGAAGTTAAAAACCCTAAAGATCTCGAGATAGAAGATTTAATGTTGTATATCGATATTAAAAACACCCATCAGAAAGAAATGTTTCATTACTATTTAAAGCAAATGAAATGCTTTCAGGATGATGCGCAAATTGCGGTAGAAGAAGGTTACAATGTTCCGGTAAATAATATTGATATTGAAAGTATCATCAATCGCAATTACACGCATTTGAGTGAGATAATGCGAGAGGTAAATGAATTTTATTTTGATAATTTTTATACCCTGAAAGGGACATTAAAGCAAAAGAAGATTGAAGAGTATAATCCGGAATATAAATGTTTTGAAGGGGTAACAAAAAACAATGATAATCCAATTATCTGGGTAAAAATGGTTTTTCCGGAATCATTAATTCCTCAAATATTAGATAATGTTTCCTTTACAACAAATTGTTTTCCTGTAATCAATAAAAAGAGACATACGATAAATAAAACACTGGGTAATTTTTTGTCTTATGTAGCACTTGAAACCGATAATAATTTGTATCTGGATGTAGATACAGTGGTAGACGGTTTTAATAATAAGTATGAAATTAAGGAATTTAAAGATGGTGTTTTAGAAGAAGGAAATGCGGTTTTACGAACGGGAGGAGTTTCCAGATTCGATTCCAGAAGCGCATCAGAATTACTTCAGAATGTACTGGATTTATTAAAAGACGAAAGTTCCTCTTTTGCCGGATTAGGGAAAGATTTTATGAATAGTTCTTTGGTTGAAATCAATCAGCTTTTGGCTTCGGTAGAACAACAAGCCAAGGAAAGTAGTTTTTCTAAAAATAACGATCCTTATTTAATGATTAAACCAAAGATTGATGAGTCTGTCGGAAAATCTTTTTCGATACACTACTGGTCGACTTGTGCAGAAGAAGGTAATGATATAAAAGCTGGAACCGTTTTGGAAACAAAAGATGACCTGATTTTTGTAAGCAAAGGAGCGGTCTTAGTGACCAATACAGTGGGCGGAATGAACAAGCAAAACAATAAAGATCGTATTCTGGCTTATCGTAATGCTTTATTAACCAGGGGCCGAATTGTGACTTTTGCAGATATAAAGGCATTTGGTTTTAATCATTTTAAAAGCTGTGTTACAGATATAAGAATCGAAAAAGGAACGCGAAAAGAGATGTCAGTAAAAGCAGGTTTTAGCCGCACAGTTGATATTTATATCAAAACAAATCCCGAAGAAAGAGAACACTTGTCAGATGCTGAATGGGATTATTTATGTGATAGTTTTATGAAGCAGTTAAAAAACAGATCTTCAAATGTGTTTCCATATCGAATATTTGTTGACTAAATAAAAAATGCCGGAAAGATACTTTTTCCGGCATTTTATTTTATAAACTAAAAAGCTGATTTAGATTAATGGCTTTTTTCTCTTTTAATCTTTTTACAATTTTAAGAAACGCAATAGCCGTTATATAAGCATCACCAAGAGCAGTATGACGATCTTTTTTGGAAATGTCAAATTTGTCTGCCAGGTCATCTAAGGTATAATGATCTTTTCGCTCAAACAAATGCGATTTGATTAGTGTTTTTTTATACAAATAGGCAGTGTCCAATGTTTTGTTAACTAGTTGCGGAAGACCATTTCTTTCCAGCGCTTTATTAAGCATCGTCACATCAAAAATGGTGTGATGCGCAATGATAACAGCATCACCTAAAAAATCGAGAAATTGCTGTAAAGCTTCTAATTCAGTTGGGCGCTGAACAACAAACGCTCTTAGTATTCCATGAATTTGTGCGGTCGATTTATCATAATGATCCTGTTCTAAATAAACTTCAAAGCTGTTTTGAATCGAAATAACTCCATTTTGAAGAACCAATGCGCCAATGCATAAAATACGGTCATTATCGTAATCAAAACCTGTTGTTTCGGTATCTAAAACTACAAAACGGGTCTCTTCGATTGTAATACTTTCGTCAAAGAGATTTTTTTCTTTTTTCCAAAAATTAAATAAACTCATCGTTATACTAAATTTGAAATATTAAACCGAACTGAAATAAGTTCCTGAAGCTCTTTAATCGTTTTAAAAGTACGTTTCAGTTTAATCTTTTCCATTTTTGATAAAGATTCCAAAGCGATAAATTGTCCTGAATCATGATGCAAAAGCCCTTGTTTGGTTCTGAATTTTAATAAAGCTTTAAACGAGTAGGAACACGATAAATACAGTTCGCTATTGTTAGGTTCTAATTCGGCTAATTTTTCAAAACGCTCTGCCGTATTACTAATTGATTTCACCGAATGTGATAAAATCAGGACACGGGCAGCATCTGTCAAAGGCATAAGAGCTCTTCGTTTAATATCAAAATGATCTTTGTTGGCTCCGTCTTGTTCAACCAGAAATTGTCTAAAGAAACCTGTAGGAGAGGGGCTTTGTAATGCACCGCTCACCAAATGCATATAAAAAATTGGATTTGCTTTTATAGTTTCAAAAATATAATCAGATAATTGGTTCACAATTTCGGTATCGCCATAAGTGGAACTATAATCAAAGAAGATAAACGATAATAAAACCTCATTTTTGCCTGGATTGGTAATCCAGTGATGTACCTTATTTTTCCATTCTTCAAGACTCATACCCCACTTTGGGTTAGAAGCCATCATTTCGGCAGGACAGTATTCATAGCCAATTTCAAAAAGACCTTTATTAACCAGTTCGGCAAATTTTAAGAAATAGATTCGGGTTTCATCTTTAAAAACATCCGAAACATTCTCATAAACAAGCGCGTTATCCTGATCAGTATGAAGCATTTGTTCGCCTCGACCCTGACTTCCAAGTGCCAGCCAGGCAAATTTTACCGGTGGCGGACTGCTCATTTTTTCAATACAAATCTCGATAACCCGTTTTGTACATGCTTCGTTAAGTTCTGTAATGATTTTGGTAATTAAAGTCATCGGAATGTTCTGATCCAGATAACCTTGAAGCAATTGCGTAATTCGATTTCGTATAGGCTTTATTTCCTTGATTTTTTTAGTACGCTCCAAAGCTTTTATCAAAACCGCAGGATTATTCCCAAGCGCTACCATAACATCATGTTTAGATAAAATCCCGACTGCTTTCGTATTTACAGTTCCGTCTTTAGTCAGACACAAATGGCTGATATTACTTTTCATCATGGCCATTTGAGCTTCTGTTACCGTCATTTTTTTGGGATACGTAATAACCGGTTTTGTCATTATCGTTTCGGCTGTAGTTGTGATAGGATAATCTCCTGTTACAATTTTATTTCGAAGATCTTTGTCTGTTAGAATACCAATTGGCAGCATTTCATCTACAATCAAAATCGCACCAACTTTCTTTTTATTCATAAGTTTTGCAATATCCTTCACAGTCGTTGACGGGCTGCAGGTCACAATTTTCTTTGAATATTTTATAGGTGCTAAATCAAATGAGTGATTGCCGGAATGAAGATTTTCATTTAGCAGATCATCGCCATATAATTTGCCTTTGTGAACATCTGAATATGGATTTCGGGTGTTTGAAGCATAACTTTCGATCAGGAAATTACCAACAGTTCTATTCTCAAGGGCGTAAGGTTTAAAAACTGCAATTGGAATGGCGTACAAAATGCTTTCTTCATGCGCCACAGCTTCCATAATATAATTTTCCTGCGCCAAAAGCGGACGAAGACCAAAAATATCTCCCTCGTCGCACATATCCAAAACCGTATTTTTTGTGCTTTTTTTTAAAGCAACGGCACCTTTATGAACCACATAAAAAGAATCATGAGTTTTGTCATTTTCGGCAAAAATTACAGCATCTTTTTCTTTGTAAACTATAGAAATTTGCTCAGACAGTTTCTCTAAATCCTTTTGATGTAAAAAACTAAAAGGCGGATAGTTCTTTAAAAAGTCGGCAACTCTTTGCGAAATGGTATTTTTCATGAGGTTAGATTCTCTTTTTGCTACAAAGGCGCAAAGACACTAAGAAATAAAACTTTGCGGCTTTGCGCCTTTGTGGCAGAATTTATTTTTACTCCGTTTTGAAAACCTTACCACGCTGTTTTTCTTCAGAACCTACCATTCCAAATTCAAATGTATAAGAATCTTTTGCAGTGGTTAAAATTTTCATGCTGATTGCTTTTTCCTCAGCCATGTTTTTTGGATGTTTTTTTTGAAGAATGTATTCACAGTCGCTCACCCATCGTATTGTTGAGGTATCTGTTTTTCCTTCAAAAGTTTCAATTTCTATACTGTCTTTACGCTCAAAGAAAGTTGTTTTTTTAACACCGTTTACCTCAAATTCAAATTTGAATTTTCCGTTTTTAAAATCTTTGCAATTATGTTCGGCATTATAACAAGAAACCAAAGCCAGTACTGGAAATAGGAATAGTATTTTTTTCATTTTTTTATGCTTTAAGCTTTAAGCAATAGGCTTTAAGCTTTGGGTAATAAGCAGTTTTGCTTATTGCATATAGCTTAAAGCTTATGGCTTTTATCATTTCAATCTTTTTAATTCATCATCGGTAAAGTTCTTGATTTCTTTTTCTTTGGCAAATTTTTCAGCGTTGTAATTTCCGGATTTATTCTTCGGAATGGATAAACTTTCCCAGGAACTATTTTTTAATTGTTTGGCATAAAAAACAATCTGCCCAATATGATAAGGATAATGAGCCAATTGACGATTTATTGCCTCAATAACGGTATGACCTTCATTGCGTATATAAATAATGTCTGAAAGCTGTTCTGGTTGCAGATTTCCTAAGGCATTTTCAAAACAATTCCAGCCTTTGTTCCAGAGTTCCAGAACTTCTTCTTTTGATTGTAAATCATTTTCAAACTCGCCATCACGGTTTCGCCATTCTTTTTCCCCATCTGAAGTTAAAAAATCAGTCCAGCGCGAGAGCATGTTTCCGGAAATGTGTTTTACAATTGTGGCAATGCTATTGGTATCTTCATTTACAGCAACAAAAAGCTGTTGAGGTTCTAATTGCTCAATCGCTTTTTCGCCCAGCATTTTATAATATAAAAATTGCTTTTTTACGCTTTCCAAGTAAGATTCATTTGCATCCATGACTATTTTTTTTTGCCACGAATTACACGAATTTTCGCCAATTTTAAATTTCAACACAAAATAAGTAAAATTTTAATTTGTGGAAATTCGTGTAATTTGTGGCATATTTTTATACAATTTTAATATCATATTTGTCTAAAAGTCCCACAATTCCATCGTTTGAAAATTGGGCTTTTCGCATCGGATTAAATTCGGGATCAATTTTATAATTATAAGCCGTTCTAAAATTGACACTTGCGAGTTGTGTTTCATTAAAAATAGCTCCTTCAAGATTGCAATTGTCAAAAGCAGACCCCGTTAAATTAGTTCCAATAAAAGTTACTTCTCTTATAGATGAATTGATGAATTTTGTTTTAGACATTTTTTTATTAGAGAAAATGGCATAATCCAAAGTGCATTCTTCAAAATGAACCTGAAATAAAAAATCATCACACTCGTTGAAGGCAATTCCCAGAAGTTTGCAGTTTCTAAAAGTTACATTTTTTAAACTCGTTCCAGCCAGACTTGTCATGGAAAGATTGCAGTCAATAAATTCGCAGTCTAAAAAAGTATTGTAGCCAAAATTACTATTCGAGAAATCACAGTTTTTAAAAACACAATCCTCAAACTCCCGATTGTTTATTTTTTTATCGATGTAAATAACCTTCTCGAATGTTTTCTGAATGTGAATTATTTCTTCCATGAATGTTTTTTGGATAAAGAGATTAAAATTTCTAAACCTAATAACAGGTTTTTAAAACTAGTTAGGTTTGTTTAAGCGCATAAATTAGTCATTAAATATACCTTTCATGATAATCTTCAATCCAATAAAAATCAAAACCATAGAACTCAAACACGCCACAATTCCGATTCCTAAAACCAAGTAATGCCAATTGGTATGCTGATTCATAAAAGCATTATAAATCAAAGAGGGGCCAAGAAACATTAAAGGCAGAGCACCGGTTAAATACTTAATTCCTTTTCCTAGTAGTTGTTTATTTGTTGCCATTTTTTTGTTTCAAGTTTCAGGTTTCTTTTGTTTCAGATTTTATTTCGAAATGAGAAAGCGAGCGTAGATAACCTTTTTATTTTTTATAATTGTCAACAGCATTTCTAACGCTGCCGTATTTTTTTAATAGTTCAGAGGCTTCTTCATATGAAACCTGAATTTGCTCCATAACCATTTTTACACCACGATCAACCAGTTTTACATTGCTTAACTGCATATCGACCATTTTGTTTCCTTTTACTTTTCCAAGTTGGATCATGGCTGCAGTCGAGAGCATATTAAGAACCAGCTTTTGGGCAGTTCCGGCTTTCATTCTGGAGCTTCCGGTAATAAACTCCGGGCCAACAACTACTTCAATCGGAAATTTAGCTGTTAAAGCAAGCGGACTTCCGGCATTGTTTGTAATACATCCCGTAACAATATTATTTTGATTACAGGTTTCCAGACCTCCAATAACATAAGGAGTGGTTCCTGAGGCAGCAATACCAATTACAACATCATTTTGGGCAATGTTATGCATTTGCAGATCAATCCAGGCTTGCGTTGCATTGTCTTCGGCATTTTCAACCGCACGACGAATTGCGGTGTCGCCACCGGCAATAATTCCGTTTACCAAATCAAAAGGAACTCCAAAAGTAGGAGGGCATTCAGAAGCGTCGACAACGCCTAAACGTCCTGATGTTCCTGCTCCAATATAAAAAAGACGTCCGCCTAATTTTAAACTTGCAACAATTTGTGCTACTAAAGTTTCAATTTGTGGTATTGCTTTTTTAACAGCATGCGGCACAGTTATGTCTTCCTCATTAATATTAGTAAGCAATTCATGAACTGACATTTGCTCTAAATGTTCGTACTTTGAAGATTGTTCTGTTGTTTTTGTAAAGGTCATTTTTTTCCAAAATAATTATGGTTCAAAATTAAACTTTTTTTGGTTCAAATCTGGAAAAATTAGTAAGCAAAGCGCTAAAGATTTTAAATGTTTTATTCCTGATTTACATTTGCTCTGACATCTTTTAAAACCTTAAAAAAAAATCAACTAAAATATTATATTTGTTAAAATATTAAAAAGATCAATGGATAAATTAGTTTTTTTAGATGGTGTTGCTCGGATTGCTGTTTTTATTTCGTTATTGCTGGCACTTTTTTTACTTACCGTAAAAACCGAGAATAAATTAGCTAATCGATTATTTGCTTGTTTTATAATTTTTTCAGCAATTGATTTTAGCGGACTTCTTGATCTTTCATTTCCAGATGAATACATAGATTTGGAGATTTTGAGAAGTACATTTTGTTTGTTAGAAATGCCTTTGATTTATCTGTATGTTTTAGCAGTTTGCTATTCTGATTTTCAACTAAAATGGAAACATTTACGATATACAATCCCTTTTGTAGTAATGAATTTAGTTTTAATGCCTAGATTTTATTTAAAATCAGGTATTGAGAAACAACAATTTTTAGAAAACTTCAGTAAAATGACTGAAGTGTATTTTTTTCAGATTTTAATCGAATGTCAATATTGGTTTTATATTGTCAGTATATTTTTGATTTTAAGAAAGTACAAGAAAATCTATCTTGAAAATTACACTAATCCCAGTACTTCTACCTATAAATGGCTTTTTCAAATGAATTGTGTTTTTGTGGTAATGCATTCTATTACAGCTTCAAAGAATTTGTTGCGTTATACTGCTTCCAGAGATACTTATCTTTGGGGAAATGTTTTAATGGTAATTATGGCTTTAAGCGTAATATGCTGGTTTGTAATGAAAGCATTAAATCATCCGGAACTTTTTAGAGGAATTAATTCCAGATTGACTTTAGCGAAAGACTTTCTTCCAAAAGAAAATAATGATATTGCCGAAACAGTAAATGATCAGGATGAAGCTGTTCTTTCTCAAATTTCAGTATTAAAAAATTATATGGTACAGAAAGAACCTTTTTTGGATCCGTCGCTTACGATTCAGGAATTGGCCAATCAAATTGATATTCCGGTTCGGGATTTATCAGTCTTGATTAATCATAAAATGGATCAGCATTTTTTTGATTTTGTGAATGAATATCGAATTCAAAAAGCCATGCATATTTTAAAAGATCAGTCAAAAAGTGATCTTACCGTTCTGGAAATTTTGTACGAAGTTGGTTTTAATTCGAAATCTTCGTTTAATACTTCTTTTAAAAAGTATACTAATTTAACGCCTACAGCTTATCGAAATGCTTCATAGTTAAAGGTTTGTAAAAAGTCGTACTTTAAACTCAATAAAGTCGAACCGATTTCCTCAACAGAAATTGGTTCGACTTTTTTTGTCGGTCGCACAGATGGATTTTCTAAGGCAACTTTGCTTCAAATTAATCGAAACAAGTTTTAAAATTAGAAATCATGAAAAAAGTAAACCTCCTTATCTTTTTAGTATTGCCATTATTTTGTTTAGCACAATCCTTTCAATTAAAAGGAAAAATAACAAGTGAAAAAGAGATATTAGAATGGGCAGATGTTTCAATCTCAAATTCAGAAGGAAAAATAATTGACGGAGCAACAAGCAAGCAAGACGGTACTTTTGAAATTAATCTTAAAAAAGGAAATTATAAAATTGGGATAAGTCTTTTGGGATTTACTGATTTCGAAAAAGAAATCTCAATAGAAAAAGATACTGATTTGGGAATTATTATTTTGAAAGAAAGTGAAACACATTTAGTAGAAGTTGTTATTGAATCTAAAAAGAAAACAATCGAGCAAAAGACAGATCGTTTGGTTTATAATCTGGAAAATAATGTGACAAATGTTGCTGGCGATGCTTTGAGCGCCATAAATACCGCCCCGGGTGTTGTGGTACAAAATAATGCCATCAATATTTTAGGAAAGGGAACATCGAGAGTAATGATAGATGGAAGGATGATTGAGTTAACGGGCGAAGAATTGAATAATTTTTTGAAATCAATATCAGCAGGAGATATTAAAAATATTGAAATTATTAGTAATCCTCCAGCAAAATATGAAGCTGAAGGAACTGGCGGATTAATAAATATTATCATGAAAAAAGGCGCTCGTGATTCTTGGAAAAATACTGCTACAGTGTCGTACGATCAAAATAAATATGGAATTTTTACTTTAAGAGATAATTTCTTTTACAATAAAAATAAGTTCCGTTTTTCTGCAAGTGTCAACGGAAAAACAGGATATAAAAGTATAGATGAAGTTTCTAATGTATATTTTGTAGAAGGGCTTTCAAACTTAACTGCTTCAACAAAACTTAAAGATGAAAATGTGTCAGGAAAAGTATCCTTAGATTATGATTTTTCAGAAAAGACAACAATTGGTTTTCAATTTGTAAATGATAGAAAAAATCCCGATTTTAAGTCAGATATTAGAATTGACAGATACAATTCGCAAAATCAATTAGAAAATTATACACTTAACGATAGTTATGCAGACAGAGAATCGGGCAATCAGATTTATAATGCACATTTGATTACAAAACTTGATCCTTTAAACAGAAAATTATCATTTGATGTTGATTACTTCAATTACGATTCAAAGTTTGATCGTGTGTTTATTGCAAATGATTATTTGGCAGACGGGAGTTTTGTAGATGTGAATCAATCAGGGAGGAATATTTCGAATCAGAATATTGATAATTGGAGTTTTAAGGCTGATATGGAGCATCCGCTTCAAGCGCTGAATTTATCATATGGTGCAAAAGTAAGTTTCACAAACAGTATAAGTGACGTACTTTACTACAACACGATTACAGGAACTCCGGAATTAGATTCTTTGCAATCAAACCGATTTGAATACACCGAAAATAATCAGGCATTTTATATTAATGGAGATAAAAAAATCAATGAAAAATGGAATCTTCAAGTTGGATTAAGATTAGAAAATACACAGACAAGTGGTTTTTCTGAAACTTTAAATCAGGAAACGGTTAATGATTATTTGAAGTTGTTTCCAACAGTTTTTGCATCTTACAAGAAAAACGACAATAATACTTTTAGTTTAAATTACGGAAAAAGAATCAACAGACCGCGTTTTGATTTACTGAATCCGTTTCGAATTTATATAAGCAGTAATAGTTATTCAGAAGGGAATCCGTTTTTACAGCCTTCATTTAGTGATAATTTTGAATTTTCGCATTCATATAAAGAAATTTTAAGAACGAGTGTTTCTGTAAATGCAATTACAAACGGTTATGGTGTTTTATTTACCTCAGATCCGGAAACCAATACACAGATTGTCACACGTGAAAATTATTTTAAAAGTTTAAATTATAGTCTTGGAGAAACATATTCGGCAAGTTTTGCAGATTGGTGGTCAAGTGAAAATTCGCTATATTTTTTAGGATCAAAAACCGAATTCATAAAAGATATAAACGCAACTCCATCAAATAGTTTAGAGATTGATTTTTCGACAAATAACACTTTTGTTTTAGGAAAAATCACAAAACTTCAGATTGATTTTTCGTATTCTACGCCTTATGAAAGTGGTTTGTATAAAGTAGGATATGCTTCAAGTTTTGATATTGGTTTTAAACAGGATTTGTTTAATAAAACAATGCAAATCGCATTTTTGGCAAACGATATTTTTAATACTTCTTATTTAAAAGGTTTTACTTCGGTTGTGAATGGTGTGAAGCAGGTTTATAGTAATAATGAAAGCAATAGATTTGTACGTTTATCTGTGGTTTACAATTTCGGAAACAAAAAAATCAATATAAAAGAAAGAGCGTTTGGAAATCAGGATGAGAAAAAGAGAGCGGGTTTTTAATTAGATAATTAGATAATGTGTCAATTAGATAATGGGATAATTTAAATTGAAATCGGAAAAAGTTGTTACTTACGTTATGATGAACCGGACAGGTTTTTAAAACCTGTCCGGTTTGTTATTTTGAAGTTATTTTTTTTCGATCTACTCTGGATAAATTGCATCCAATTTAAGCGCAAAGTATTTTAAAAATTATCTCATTGGCCAATTGGCACATCATCTAATTTAAATTAAAATCGGAAAAAGTTGTTACTTAGTTATGATTAACCGGACAGGTTTTTAAAACCTGTCCAGTTTGTTATTTTGAAGCTGTTTTTTGTCGATCTACTCTGGATAAATTGCATCCAATTTAAGCGCAAAGTATTTTAAAAATTATCTCATTGGCCAATTGGCACATTATCTAATTAAAGTATTATAAAAAGAATGCCAATAAAATTCCGAGTACGATCATAGAAACTTTGGCAACGTTGAATTTATGTCCTTCGCTACTTTCAAATATAATAGTAGAGGAAATGTGGAATAAAATTCCAATTACAATGGCTGTTATTTCGGTGTAATACTCATTTAGAAAAACAAGATATTCTGATGCAATTGTGCCTAGTGGCGTCATGATTGCGAAAACCAGCATAAAGAGAAATATAGCTTTTTTATTTAAATCGGCATTGATGAAAAATGTCGTTAAAATGACAGCAATTGGCAAATGATGAATTGCAATTCCGATCGCCAGACCATGATGATGACTTACAGGGAAACCTTCTAAAAAGGCATGAATGCACAAACTAATAAATAAGAGCCAAGGAATTTGAGACATTTTTGCATGTCCGTGTACGTGTCCGTGTTCTGCTCCTTTGGAGAAAAACTCAAGCACGATCTGGAATAAAATCCCGACCATTATAAATACACCAATATTGTGGTTATGTGATTCGTAAACTTCCGGTAAAAGATGCATTACGGTTAATGATAACAAAAATGAACCGCTAAATGCCAGTAATAATTTTAAATTGGTTTTGTTATTGGGTTTAATAAACAAAGCCACACTATATCCTAAAAGTACAGAAAATAAAGGTAGTAAATAGTTCATTTTTTATTGTTTAATCGTTGATTTGTTTAATCGGTTAATTGTTTTTTTGTTTAGCGATTAAACGGTTCAACAATTAAACGATTTACCAATTTATTTAAAAATCATGATTAATCTTTCGCTTTCGGTTTTATGAAATTTTTTGAGTTTGTAATCTCCAAAAATATCCAGCAGATAAATACCGGCTTCATCCATTAGATCCTGAAAGTCTTTCAAAGTTAAAGCTTTTACTTTTTCGGTAAAATGATATTTTCTGCCCTGATCTTCAAAATCAATTTCTTTGAAAATATGCCCGTCTTCTACGTATCTTTTGATGTGAAAATCGATTCCCTCAACGGTTTTTACTTCTTCAGGAACCAAAGTTTCAATGACCTGATTTACATTCATAAAATCAATTACAGCAAATCCGTATTCAGATAAACTTTCTTTAATAGCTTTTAAAGTCGTTAAATTGTCGTCATCGCTTTCGAAATAGCCAAAACTGGTAAATAAATTAAAGATTGCATCGAACTTTTCTTCAAAAGGTTCGCGCATGTCGTGTACTTTAAAATGCAGGGTTTCGTTGCTGTTTTTGCTGGCTTCGGCAATGCTGTTTTCAGATAAATCTGCGCCCAGAACATCAAAACCTAATTGATTAAGATAAATAGAATGGCGTCCTTTTCCGCAGGCAAGGTCAAGTACTTTTGCTTTTTCGGGCAGGTTAAGATAATGCGTTAGATTATCCATAAAAATCTGAGCTTCACGATAATTTCTATCTTTATAAAGAATGTGATAATACGGAGTATCAAACCATGAAGTAAACCAGTTTTCTGTATTTCGGTCCTGATTTGGTGTTGATGAGTTTTGTGCTTCAGACATTTATTCTATTTCAATTAATTCAAAGTACCGCAAATTTAGTGTATTTTTGCCGAAAAATAACTATTTCGCGACGATACCTGGATAAACGTTAGTATACATCTGCGATTGGAGTTGTTTTTAATACAAAAATAAAGATGGAAGAAAATTTTAGAATGATTGCCAAATGTTTTTTTGGCTTTGAAGAAATATTAGAGAATGAATTGCGTGCCCTTGGTGCTCAGGATGTCGAAAAAGGAGTAAGAATGGTAAGCTTTAAGGGCGATAAAGGTTTTATGTATAAAGCCAATTTATCGTTGCGTACAGCGCTTAAAGTTTTAAAACCTATTTATTCATTTAGAGCCAATAATGAGCAGGCATTATATAAAGGAATTTCGGGCGTTAACTGGTCAAAATTACTAAATGCCAATCAAACGTTTGTAATTGATGCGACAGTGCATTCGACGTATTTCAATCACTCAGAATTTGTTTCTCAAAAATGTAAAGATGCCATTGTAGATCAGTTTAGAGAAAGAACAGGACAAAGACCAAGTATTGATAAACAATATCCGGATTTACGAATCAACGTGCATATTGACAAAGATCAGGTTTCGGTAGCTTTAGATACTTCCGGAAATTCATTGCATCAGCGTGGTTACAGAACGGCAACTAATATTGCACCAATCAACGAAGTTTTAGCAGCAGGAATTTTATTATTGTCAGGATGGGAAGGACAAAGTCACTTTTTGGATCCAATGTGTGGTTCGGGAACTTTTCTTGCCGAAGCTGCGATGATTGCCTGCAATATTCCAGCAAACATCAATAGAAAAGAATTTGCTTTTGAAAAGTGGAAAGACTGGGATAATGATTTATTTGATCAGATTGTAAACAGTCTGATGAAAAAAACTAAAGAGTTTCATTATACTATAAAAGGTTTTGATAAAGCGCCTAGTGCGGTAAGCAAAGCCAAAGACAATATTAGAAATGCGAATCTGGAAGATTACGTAACGGTTTCTGAAGATAACTTTTTTGATACTGAAAAAGAAGTAGAAGGAAAACTACACATTACTTTTAATCCACCTTATGATGAACGTTTAGATATTCATATGGAGGAATTCTATAAAAATATAGGCGATACTTTAAAGAAAAATTATCCGGGAACAAATGCGTGGTTTATTACGGCAAATCTGGAGGCTCTAAAGTTTGTCGGACTTAAACCTTCAAGAAAAATTAAACTTTTTAACGGAAGCCTTGAAGCTCGTCTGGTTAAATATGAAATGTACGAAGGAAGTAAGAGAACGAAATTTCAGTCTTAAGGTTCTTAGTTGCTAAGGTTCTAAGGGACTAAGATTTAGCAAAAAAAAAAAGATTTTATAATTAAAAATAATAATAAGGTTTTGAGTGTTTTAAGTTGTCAGGAAAAAAAACTTAGCAGCTTAGCATCTCAGAACCTTAGCAACTTTTAAAAAAATGACAAAACTACAAATAAGAGCTTTTTTATATCAACTAGGATGTTTTGCGATTCTGTTTATTTTGGGTCGTTATTTAGTTGCGAGTTATACACAATTAACGGGTCTTTGGATTCCGATGACTGCATTTATTGTGGCGACTTTAATTGCACCTAAATTTCAGGCAGTGAAAACAAAAGATGGAGAAAAGCTTTTTATGAAATGGATATTTATAAAAGGAATTAGAGAAATCGGATAATTTTAAAATCAGTAATATGAAGAAAATTGGGCTTATTGGCGGTATTAGCTGGGTTTCAACAGCAGATTATTACAAACTTATAAATGAAGGAATAAATAAAAAAATGGGAGGGCTTAACTTCTCAGAATGTTTGGTTTATTCGTTTAATTATGCTGATATTAAAAGAAATAACGATGCCAACGACTGGGATGCTACTTTTGAAATGCTTTTTAAAGGCTGTCAGTTCTTAAAATCGGGCGGGGCAGAAGCGATTATTTTATGTGCCAACACAATGCATTTAATTGCAGACAGATTACAGGAAGCAATTGATTTGCCTATTATTCATATTGCAAGTGTAACTGCAGTTGAAATTCAGAAACAAAAGCTTAAAAAAGTGGCTCTTTTGGGAACCAAGTTTACAATGGAACTTGATTTTTTTAAGGATAAGCTTATTGCAAAAGGAATAGAAGTTATAATTCCGGAAAAACAGGAAGATAAAGACTTTATTCATTATACTGTTTTTGAAGAATTAGGCAGAGGAATTGTAACTGCTGAAAGCAAAAAAAGGTATCTTGAAATTTCGAATCAACTGATTAAAGACGGTGCTGAAGGAATTATTTTGGGTTGTACAGAAATTCCGTTAATCATTAAAGAAAATGATGTACCGGTTCCTATTTTTGATACTACAATGATTCATGCCAATGCTGCAATTGAGTTTCAATTGTCATAAATTAGAAGAAAATAAAAAAGCCACAAATTCATTAAATTTTTGAATTTATGGCTTTTTTATTTTTTAAGAAATATTACTTTTTAGCTGGTGTTACCGGAATAACTGTTTTCTTCTTGTAAATAGGAATAAAGTAAGAAACAGTATAATTGAAACCTATTCCAAAACTTCCGTCATATGTTCTGTTAAATCCGGGAATGTAAAGATTATCAAAGCCATCTGGTTTTGAGTTGGCAACAAGCATTTTTAGCTGTACGCCAAAACCAACAAATACATTATTAAAGACTTTTGCTTTTAAACCCATTGCAACTTCAATCCATCCTGCAGTAAGACCATTATATTTGTGTCCGTCAGCAATAGGTGGCTGCTCTCCCCAATATGGGTTTGGATTGTAAATTTTGTAACTGTTTAATTGCTGACTAAATGTACTAAAACCTCCTCTTAATCCAAGTGTAATTAAGTTTTCCATGTCAAGCCAGTTTTGATATAAATTATAATCAAAACCTCCTTTAATGTAAGTTCCGGTTGCGGTAGAATTTAATCTGTCGTCGTCTGTAGTTTTATCTTCAAAACCAAGTTCGGCAGCCAAATAGTACTTTTTTGTTAAACGCCAGTCTCCAACAATCTCAATTCCCTTATAATCTTTATCATATAATCCACGGGTCAGTTTATATAAATCGACTCCAACACGCAGACCGTAACGATCAGTTTTTATGCTGTCGGGCTTTGCTTGCTGAATTTCTGGTTTAGCCGTTTCAGTTTTCGGTTTTACCGGAACAATTTCTTTTGTTGCTGTAGTAGAGGTTTCCTGAGCAGAACCCAAAAACATTGAAAACAATAAGCAAATACTAGAAATATACTTCAAGGTGTGTTTCATTTTCAGTTTCAATGTTATATTTTTTTACAAAAATTTGCTTCATCCATAATCCGTTTGAATCGGTATCAAACTGAATAAAAGGAGTAGAAAGAGGTGGGCCGTCTGAAGGTGGATTAAGTGCGAAAATCGTTTTAAATCCACATGCTCTGGAAACATATACATTCTGACGAGTGTAATTAAATCTTACTTCATCAGTGTTTTTGGCTGCAGGGTTCTCGTTTTGAGAATCTAAAATAAAAGTAAACGTACTGAAATCTTCATTTGTTCTTAAAGGAATAGATATCGTATTACCGTTTGCCAGATACTTTGTTATTTCAGTTCCACTTTGATTAAAAATAATTCCTTCGGGCTGATCTTTTCCAATTACTTTCAAATTGGTAACATTTTTAAGCGCTGACGGATTATTAGCATCATAAAATGCAATAACTAATCGAGGTGTGGTTGGTGTACTTGGATCGCAAATATCATCTTTTTCACAGCTAGACAAGCCAAAAACGAAAACCAATAAAAGAGAAATTATTTTTTTCATTTATAAATATTATCTTAATTCTAAAAGTACAACATTTTCAACGTGATGTGTTTGCGGGAACATATCAACCGGACGAACACGGGTAACTTTGTATTTTTCATCCATTAAAGCTAAATCACGTGCTTGTGTTGCCGAATTACAACTTACATAAACTACTTTTTGTGGAGCAATTTTAAGGATTTGATCAATTACTGCAGCATGCATCCCGTCTCTTGGCGGATCTGTAATAATTACGTCCGGTTTTCCGTGTTGTGCAATAAAAGCTTCGTTAAAAACAACTTTCATATCCCCAACAAAAAACTCGCAATTGGTAATATTATTGCGTTCAGCATTTGCTTTTGCATCCAAAATTGCTTCCGGTACGCTTTCTACGCCAATTACTTTTTTAGCTTTTTTAGAAACAAACTGTGCAATTGTTCCTGTTCCTGTATATAAATCATAAACCGTTTCGTTACCGGTAAGTCCGGCAAAATCGCGGGTTATTTTGTAAAGTTCATAAGCCTGATCTGAGTTGGTTTGGTAAAAAGATTTAGCATTGATGCTAAATTTCAAACCTTCCATTTCTTCCAGAATATAATCTCTTCCTTTATACAATATTACATTTTGATCGTAGATAGTATCATTAGGCTTTCCGTTTACTACATATTGTAATGAGGTAATTTGTGGAAACTTCTCGTATAAATGATCTAAAAGTAATTCGCGATTTTCTTTATCCTCTTCAAAAAACTGAATTAAAACCATAATCTCTCCGGTAGAAACAGTACGAATCATAACGGTACGCAATAAACCAGAATGTTCTCTAGGATTAAAGAAAGCTAAGTTATGCTCATTGGCAAACGCTCTGATTTCGTTTCTGATTGCATTTGAAGGATCTTCCTGCAGATGACATTTTTGAATGTCAAGAATTTTGTCCCACATTTTCGGGATATGAAATCCTAATGCATTTCTGTTTCCTAAATCTTCAGTACTTCCAATTTCTTTTTCAGTTAACCAACGACTGTTTGAAAACGAAAATTCCATTTTATTTCTATAGAAAAATTGTTTTTCTGAACCTAAAATAGTTTCAAATTCAGGAAGTTCAACTTTTCCTATACGCTGTAAATGATTTTTTACTTCGTTTTGCTTATAATACAGCTGTTGACTGTATTTCATATTTTGCCATTTGCAACCTCCACAAACTCCAAAATGCTCGCAGATTGGTTCGATGCGATGTTCTGATAATTCATGAAATTTTACGGCTTTGCCTTCATAATAGGCTTTTCTTTTTTTGAAAGTTTGTACGTCCACTACATCACCCGGTACCACATTCGGAATAAAGATTACTTTTCCGTCAGGAGCTTTCGCTACTGATACTCCTTTTGCTCCAGCGTCAAGAACCTGAATCTGATGAAAGACAACTTTGTCTGTATTTTTTCTTCCCATAGGGCAAAAATAAGGGTTTGTAAACTTTTATAAATTTAATTTTTAAAATATTTTATCAAAATATTGAATTTGCTAGTTTAATCCAGTTTAAAAGCTAACTTTGTTTTTGACATTCAACCCCAAATGTCCCATTTTTAACCTATAAGTATTGTTGTTTGTCTATGAAGTTGTATCATAATCTCTCTCAGATAAGTTTTCTTAAAAGAAGTTATGCCTTCAAATTTTTGTTTGTTGCCTTTATCGGAATTCATATCCCTTTAATTGGAATCTTATTTTTCGTACTTTATTCAGATCATATTGTTTCGTCTACCTCTATTTTGATTTTCTCTTTAATAATGACCGTATTGGCGACTGCGGTAACACTTTTGGTATTAAATCGATTGATAAAACCCATTTCTATAGCTTCAAAAGCACTGGATGATTACAGAAATAAAAGAAAATTATCAATTTTGCCAACAGATTACGAGGATGAAGCGGGTTTATTGATGAGCAATATTCAGGAATCTATTTATGAATCTGAAAGCTTTATAAACGAAAAACAGGATTTGATTTACATGCTTTCACACGATTTAAAAAACTTTGCCGGAAATCCGCAAGGTTTAGCAAAATTGATTTTAAGCGAAAACCCTTCTGCTTCTGTAAGTCATTTGGCCGAGCTTATTTGTGAGTCGACTAATCTTCAATTCCGATACATCGAGAATTTTATAAAATTATTAAAAGAGCAAGATCAGGTTGTTAAGGTTAATCAGGAAGCAAAAACGATTGTTTTTGCGGATATTCTTCCGTTTATTAACGAACAGGTAGAACAGAGACTGATTGATAAAAATATTACCATGAATTTGAGTTTAGAAACAGACGAAGCTAAACTTAAAATTGATGAAGGCTTGTTTATTCAGGTTTTAGTAAATTTAATAAGCAATGCAATTAAATTCTCTTATTTTGATAGTGAAATTGAAGTTCGAATCTATAAAGATAATTCGGGTTTAATAGTTAAAGTTACCGATAAAGGAATTGGTTTTGATAAAGATCAAATAGAGGAATTGTTTAAAAAATTCACCAAAATGAGCCGATTAGGAACGGCAAATGAGTTATCTACCGGAATTGGATTGTATTTGTGCAAAAAAATAATCGAAAAAAATAAAGGTACTCTTAGTGCAACCAGCCAAGGCAAGAATAAAGGCGCTGAGTTTACAATTGAATTTGAACTATAGCTTTTTTTAGGTTCCAAGGAACTAAGGTTCTGAGGTACTGAGTTTTTTAAATTTACAATCTTAGTACCTAAGAACCTTAGAGTCTTAGTATCTTTTTTAATCAAATAAATCCGAAGATAAATAACGGTCTCCACGATCACAAATAACGGCTACAACCACTCCTGATTCTAACTGTTCAGCGATTTTTAATGCAACAGCTACAGAGCCACCGCTGCTCATTCCTGCAAAAACACCTTCTTCAAGTGCTAATCTTTTGGTCATTGCACGTGCTTCTTCTTCGCTGACATCAATAACGGTGTCTACTTTTGAAGCATCAAATATTTTTGGTAAATATTCCTGAGGCCATTTACGGATTCCCGGTATCTGAGAGCCATCGCTTGGCTGTGCACCAACGATTTGAATGGCAGGATTTTTTTCTTTTAAATAAGTAGAAGTTCCAATAATGGTTCCGGTAGTTCCCATTGCCGAAACGAAATGCGTTACAGTTCCGTCTGTATCATTCCAGATTTCCGGACCGGTTGTTTTGTAATGCGCTTTCCAGTTGTCATCATTTGCAAACTGATTTAGCATCAAATAACCGCCTTCTGCCACTTTTTTATCGGCATAGTCCCTTGAACCAATAATTCCTTCGCTAGCAGGTGTTAAAATCACTGTAGCGCCATATGCGCGCATGGTTTGTGTTCTTTCTTTTGTAGAATCTTCCGGTAATACCAGTTCGATCTCGATCTGAAACAATTGGGCAATCATTGCCAGGGCAATTCCGGTGTTACCACTCGTAGCTTCGATTAATTTATCGCCTTTTTTAATTTCGCCTCTTTCCAGTGCAGAAGCAATCATATTATATGCTGCTCTGTCTTTTACACTTCCGCCCGGATTATTTCCTTCAAGTTTTAGTAAAAGCTTTACATTTTTATTTTTAACCAAATTGACCGTTTCCATTAATGGAGTATTTCCAATTAGGTTTAACAATTTCTGTGGACCCATTTTATTTTTTTTCTTTTATTTTAACTTCAGTTGTAGTGGTATTTAAAACGATAGAATCGGCAGGAATAGATTTGGTAATCCAGGCATTTCCTCCAACAATACTGTTTTTTCCAATAGTAGTTTCGCCTCCTAAAATAGTTGCATTGGCATAAATACAAACATTTTTTTCTACAGTAGGATGACGTTTTGCGTTTTTCATGTCTTTACTCACGCTCAATGCGCCCAGGGTAACTCCCTGATAAATTTTGACATGCTTTTCGATTACAGTAGTTTCTCCAATCACAATTCCGGTCGCGTGATCGATAAAAAATGGTGAAGCAATTTTGGCTCCGGCATGAATATCGGTTCCTGTAATTCTGTGTGCATATTCGCTCATTAATCTTGAAAATAACAGTAAATCCAATTGATACAATTCATGGCTTAATCTGTAAATAGCAATGGCGTAAAATCCCGGATATCCCAGATAAACTTCATCAATGCTGTTTGATGCCGGATCATTCTCCAGAATATATTCGGCGTCCTGATTTAGTTTTTCTAATACGCCAGGAAGTTTCTCTAAAAAGCGATCCCAAATCGATTCGCATAAATTTTCCGGTTTTTTGCAGGCCAGAACCGCAATTTCTTTAAAACGAATTTCAAGTTCATTAATACTTTCGTCAAGAGCTGCGTTAGAATCAAAAAGGGTGTAAAAAAGCTTCTCGGTAAAATCTTCAGTTTTGGTTTTAATACCGTAGTTTATATTAGAGTGGCTTTTTAAAGCTTTGATATTTTGTATGATAGTGTCTTTTGTCACAATTATGAAATTAAATGTAAAATTTAAAAGGTTAAAAGTAAGACGTTTTTTGTAAATAAGGGCACGAATTAACTAAAGAAATTTTGGACTGTTGCACGTATTTGTGATATAAAAAAGATTAATAAAACGGATTGAATTATATAATTCTTATAGAAGTTAATTGTGTAAATTAGCTCGTAAAATTTATAAAAATGAAAAATAATTCAACTTTTAAGAGCGCTATTTCTAATATTGAATTTGCGGAAAGTGAAAAAATCTATGGAAAATCAATTCATGATCCCATTTTAAGCCTGATTATTAAAGATCATCCCGACTTTTGTGAAACGGATTGTATTGCAGTTAAGGAGCTTAATGAATATAGACAAAAGTATATTTCGAATTATTTGTCTTCGGAAATTGGAATGCTTTCTGATCTTGAAAAAAATGTTATTTCATCATTAAAAGAAGATAAATCGATAGTGACGATCGTTGAAGATGAAAATGAGGAGAGAAGCTTTGGGCAAAAAATAGCAGATAAAGTGGCCGATTTTGGAGGAAGCTGGACCTTCATTATTTCGTTTGTGGTTTTTATTGCTGTCTGGATTTTATCAAACGTATATATTTTGCTCAACAAGGGGTTTGACCCATATCCTTTTATTTTGCTTAATTTGATTTTATCCTGTATTGCCGCATTGCAAGCTCCGGTGATTATGATGAGTCAGAATCGTCAGGAGGAGAAAGATCGGAATCGTGCAAAAAAGGATTATATGATTAACCTGAAATCTGAATTAGAGATCAGAATGATTCATGATAAAATCGATCATTTAATCATGCATCAGCAACAGGAATTGATCGAAATTCAGAAAGTACAGATCGAAATGATGAATGATATTCTGAATAAGATCAAGAAATGATTCTTACAAAAACTAAATGTAAAAGTGTTTGTAGATGTAGCCGCCAATCATAAAGGCGAGATTAAATAAAGCGATATTCCAAACGACTTTTTTATAGTTTCTTGATTTGTCCAGAAAAAACAAAGCGACAAAAACGAAGAATAAAAGGGTAGAAAAGATGGCAGGAAACATCCTGAAAGCGCCAGAAAAATCACCTTCAAAAAGTAAGAATAAAGAGCGTTGAAAACCACAGCCAAGACACTCTGTTCCGAAGAGTTTTTTGAAGAGGCAGGGGATCATGTATTTCTCTAAATTCAAAGGGATTGTTTTTTGCAATTTTACGAAAAAATATTCGATAACTAATCCGGAAGTAAGAAGTCCTATTTTAAAGTTTCATACTTTTGAAAACTTATATAGAAATGAAATGAAAACGTTTAAAATTTTAATAATGATTCTTGCGATTGGAGTAGCATTGTACGAGCAGGTTTCTGAAGAAAAAAATATCTATATCATGATAATTGCAATTGTAGTTTTCATGTACGGAATGATGCAGCTAAGTGCGAAAACACCAAGTAAAAATCAAGATAAAGAAGAAGAGGATGTTGACTAAAGGAGATAAGGTTTCGGTTTTAGACGAAGCTATAAACGGAACAGTGGTTTCGGTGAAAAACAACGAAGTTTCGATAGAAACTGAGGATGGATTTATGATGACATTTTTTGTCAATGAATTAGTTAAAATTCATGATTCCAGTAATTTAATGAATTCTATTAAAAGGATTAATTTAGATGAAATTTCAAAAGAGAAAACGGAGCCAAAAGCAAGAAGTTTTGTCAAGGAACGCAAAGATAAACGTGAAATTTCGGCTCCTGAGTTTGATTTGCATATCGAAAAATTAGTGCCAAATAAACGCGGAATGTCCAATTATGATATTTTGACTTTGCAGACCGAAACGGCAAAAAGGCATATTGAATTTGCGATTAAAAACCGCATTCCAAAAATTGTTTTTATTCATGGTGTTGGTGAAGGAATTCTAAAAGCCGAACTTGATTTTTTGTTAGGACGTTACGACGGAATAGATTTTCAGGATGCCAATTATCAAAAATACGGCCTTGGTGCAACCGAAGTTTATTTTAGGCAAAACAATAAATAAAGATTTTTTTCGGTATTAGAAAAGGTCTTTTTAAGGCATAAAAAAACAGCTGTTTTTTAAACTGATTTCGTTATTGAAACAGGATAAAAAATAGCTGTTTTTTTGTAAGAATTTAAGCTTGATTAAATTCAGTATATTTTTAAGGAGCAATAGTTGTTACGGTACCCAGAACAAATTCTGTAGCCAGTTTAAAAGTACTGTTCTCTTTTTTAAGTGTTACGTTTCTAAGAACAACTTTGTGTTTAAAAACTTTAAGACTACTGGTAGTTGTTACCTCGATAATTCCACTTACATTTTGAACACCCGCAACACCAACCCAGGTCTCTTTTACAGTTGGAGAGGTTGGGGTAAGATTAGTACAATAATAGTCCTTTACGGGTTCTGGTATATTGCTGTTGTACATTCTGTAAAATACATTATTTGTGGTTCCGTTTAAGTTAATTAAGCTTGTTCTCGGAGTTCCGGGTGGAGTATTTTCGTTTTTGATTAATTCTTTGTCCAGATTCTCAATAACTAGTGAATTTGAAGAATTGTTGTTGTAAACTTTTAATTGTACATCGCAAAACTTTGCTACTTCATCTGTAAAAGCAACTACTACTGCTGGGGTGACTGTTGTCTGATAATCTCCAAAAACGAGTTCATCATTTGTAAGTTTAGGACCCGGTTTTGAAAACGTGATTCCTCTAAAAATAATATTATGATTGTATCCTACAATTTCGGTATGACCATCTTCTGGTGGAGGGTCTTTGTAGACTGCTTTTGTAGCAATTCTAATTTGTCCACCTGTTGCATACCATTCGTCACTCACTTTTGGTGAAGCAGGAGGAATTGCGTCACATATTGTCGATTTTGAAATTACACCATCATATGCTCTGAAAAATACACGAAATGAAGTATTGTCAATATTATAAGTTAAAGTGTCTTTGTTAGTTGGGTTGTTTTTAAGACTATTTTCAGGCATCTGTAACAATAGAGATTCCTGAGGTTTAAGTTTGTAGATTAAAGTGTTGGCAACAGGATCGCAACTTGTAGCAGTAATCTCCGAAAAGTCTACAGTCTCTATTGTTAGATCACCATCGTCGCAACCATTTAATAAAAGCGCAAATAATATAAGGCTTGCAATTTTTTTCATCATAGATTTATTTGGGTCAAAAATAGTGAAAATTTGGTAAATGATATTTAAGATTAGACAATTGATATTTTATAACTTTGCAGCAATGAAAAAAGTATATCTCGATAACGCTTCTACAACTGCTATGCGACCTGAAGTAATTCAGGAAATGACAAAAGTTATGGCAGAAGATTTTGGTAATCCGTCTTCTACGCACAGTTTTGGGCGAAATGGAAAGACAATTTTAGAACTTTCAAGAAAAAGTATTGCAAAGCATTTAAATTGCGCTGCTCAGGAAATTATTTTCGTTTCCGGAGGGACAGAGGCAGATAACTGGATTCTTCGTTCTGCAGTTGAAGATCTGAAAGTAGAACGCATTATAACTTCGAAAATTGAGCATCATGCCGTTTTATACGCCGCTATGGCACTGGAATCTGATTATGGTATCCAGGTAGATTATGTCAATGTAAATTCAGACGGAACTATCGATTTAACCCATTTGTCTAATTTATTGGCTGATGAGAAAAAGACAATCGTGAGTCTGATGCATGTAAATAATGAAACAGGAACTGTTTTAGATCTTGACAGAGTTGGTGTTATTTGTAAACAATACAACGCTTTGTTTCATTCAGATACTGTTCAGTCTGTAGGGAAAACCGAGATTGATCTGCAAAAAACGCCTGTTGATTTTATTGTAGCAAGTGCACATAAATTTCATGGTCCAAAAGGAGTTGGTTTTGCTTTTGTTAGAAAAAATTCAGGATTACAGCCTTTAATTTTTGGAGGTGAGCAGGAAAAAGGCCTGCGTGCAGGAACCGAAGCAGTTCATCAAATTGCCGGAATGGCAAAAGCCTTGTCGCTTTCTTATGAGAATCTCGATGAGGAAAGAAATTATATTTCTAATTTAAAAGTGTATTTGATTGAGCAACTCGAGAATCATTTTCCAGGCTTTAGGATCAATGGTAAAAAGGACGATTTTTACAATATTATCAATATCATTTTACCTTTTTCTTCAGATAAAACGTCTATGCTTTTGTTTAGTCTGGATATGAAAGGGATTGCGGTTTCCAGAGGAAGTGCCTGCCAGTCCGGAAGTATAAAACCATCACATGTTTTAAAAGAAATGCTTTCAGAGGCAGATTTAAAATTGCCAAATCTCAGAATTTCTTTTAGTCATTATAATACCAAAGAAGATATTGATTGGCTTATTGAGAGTTTGAAGGCTGTTTAAGGTTTCAAGTTTAAAGTTTCAGGTTTCAAGTTTAAAGTTTCAAGTTTCAGGTTTCAAGTTTCAGGTTTTAAGAAGAACGTGAAACTTGAAACCTGAAACAAAAAAACTATTTTCTAATCACTTTTACTTGTGAGTCGTTTGTTAATTTGATGATTGTTGACGGTTTTCCGGCAACTTTATCATGGTATAAATTCACTACATAATCAACACCGTTTACAATTTCAGGGCTAATATCTTTAAAAGCTATAGGTGTTGGTTGTCCTGAGATATTGGCAGAAGTAGATACAAGAGGTTTCTTCATTCGTTCTAACAATTTAAAACAAAAAGGCTCTTTTACAAGACGTATTCCAAGAGAATTATCGGCTGCAATAATGTTTGGAGCCACATTTCTAGGTTCGTCCAGAATTAAAGTGGTTGGTTTTTCAGATAAATCCAGTATTTGCCAGGCAACTTCGGGAATGTTTTTAAAAACATTGTACATCATCTTTTCACCATTCATCAATACAATCATACTTTGGGTTTCGGCACGTTGTTTTAGTTTGTATATTTTTGCAACGGCTTCAGGATTAGTAGCGTCGCAGCCAATTCCCCAAACAGTATCAGTTGGATAAAGAATAATTCCACCTTCTTTGATGACTTCGTATGCTTTGATGATTTCTTCGTTCATTTTGTAAATTATAATAGACTCAGTTAAGATTGCAAAGTTATAAATTTTGCGACTAAATGCTTTTTATAAATTATCTAAAAAACGATAAGCCTTTTATTTCTTTGTTTTGGCAGATTTTGCTTTGGCCAAATTCATTAATGGTAACTCTATATACTTAAAAGTAAGCTGACAGATAAAAATTAAAGGAAAAACAGAAGCAGCAATAATAAGCCAGAATTCCCAATCGGTTAATGTTTTGGCTTTTTCAATTCCTATTACAAAATTAAACAGAATGTATAAAACAATCCCGTGTATTAAGTAAAGGCTATAAGTTACCTGCCCGAATTTACGTGAAAAAGCACTTGATAAAAGTCCGAAGAAATTATTTCCCGAAGCAACGATTAAAAACACAATCGATGTGATAATGATTGGGACAGGTTTTCTGCCACTATGAAAAAAGTATACCGATATCAATAGCAAAATAAGAGATAGAACAGCATATTTCTTTTGTTTTAAAACGGTTTCAAATCTTTTACTGTCTATTAGTAACGCTACACAAATCCCTCCGATAAACGGAATAAAATGCCTCAATGAAGATTTGTTTATAATCATTGTAATTGCAGCGGCAGCAAGGAATATAAAAAGTGTTTTGTAGTTTACTTTAATTTTAAAAAATAAAGCGATTAGCGGTAGTAAGAAATAAAAGACCCACTCATACGGCAATGTCCATGTTATTCCGGCATTTAAGATGCGGCTGTTTTCCAGTCCGTTAATGTCAAGATCTTTGCGAACATTAAAAAATATCCATGAAAGTATACTTTTTAAATTTTCAAGAAAAGGAACCTGAGCTGTAAAACCGGTTAAATACGCTACAATAAAAAATATAACAAGAACAGAGAAAAAATACATGGGAAAAAGCCTGTAGAATCGGGCTTTAATGTACTCTGTCCAGTCGATTTGTTTTGTTTTACTATTGATTAATTTGGTAGTAAATAAAAATGCAGTGATGACAAAAAAGAAAGCGACCGTAGTTTGCCCAAACTGATTAAATAAATTTGATTCGGGCTCATTCCACTCATTGCTTTGTAGAAAAAACCTCCAGATGTAACTGTGATGCAAGAAAACAAAAAAAGCGAGATAACCTCTTAAACCATCAATTTCGGGATAACGAATTTCGGTTAAATCTATTTTTACTATTTTATTGGTTAGTATTACAGCAATAACTAAAGCAATTAATACGGGTATTAAATACGTGTAAAGAGTGAAGTTCATTTCTTTTTTGATAGAATCACATTTTACCGTGATAGTTTTGTTCTGGATTAAATTTTTGCAAACATAACAAACGATTATTAATTGCAAAAGTATTATTGTTAAATTAAAATATACTGGAAAGCTACTTTTTGCAATCCAGTATATGATCATTTAATTTTATCTGATGGTCTGTGTATCAAAAGAAAGTAAGAACAAGAAACTCGTTCTCTTTAATAGCGGATTATTTTAAAACCACAATTTCGGTCCAGCCTTCCAAAGTATATTTGTGTAAAATAGAATCGGGTATTTTCTCGTACTCATTTTTAAAAAAATCAGCAGGAACCACCGGATTATTTTCATCGATGATTAAGATATTGTTCGGATTGTAAAAATCGTAGTTTTTGATATCTGAGTTTGTTGTGATTAGTTTTTTCTCTAAACCTAAACTTTCAAAAACCCTGAAGGTTAAACCAGCCTGACCAAGTCTGTTGATGTCTAAAAGTACTTTTGATCGGCTGATATAATCATTTACTTCAGACAAAGGCATGTGTTTTCTGATGTAAGTAATGTTTTTATCCTCGTCATTTTTCTTTTTGTCATATATAATGAACTTGAAATTTATATTTTGAGAAGCCAGATTGTTTGCAATTCGCTTTAAAATAGGCAGTCTTTTGTCTATAGAACTGATGTTGAAAACATCAAAATCAAATTGGTTGTTGTTTTCTGCAGATTTAGAAGTGTAAATCCAGTTTGAGGCAAATTTTAAATTGAATTTGGCGCAATCTTCTTTTTCGAATGAAAAAACTTCATCAAAACAATGCAGAACACGTTTGATTTTCGGGCAACGATATGTATTGTCATTAAAAAAGCCAACAGACTTTTTAGTATAGTTTTTGAACTCTAAAATGCTTTTTGGATCTATAAAATCTCCTTTTATAGTTAAAATAACATCCTGAATCTGATTGTTTTTTTGTAACTGATTTATAATTTCTTTTCCATAATGCAGGTGCTTTAAATTTGTTTTGAAAAAAGCTTTTAGAATAAAATTATTAGCTTTATGCAATACAGAAGGATATTTGTATTTAAACGTGTTAAAATCGATATGATGAACAACATGTCCTTGTTTTTCCAGACTTGACGCAATATGTTTGTTGAGGCCCCAGTTATCAAGACTTATTAAGGTTATATACATTATCTGTGAAATTGTTTTTATTAGTTGGTAAAACTAGCTAAATTTGCTGAAACAATTTTTATGATTTTAAGATTAAATCGCGGATATGAAAAATTTGAAAATATTCTTCTTGAATATATTCAGTTTTTTAATACCAAAGGAGAAGACTTTGTCATTGGTCAGCGTAATCAGATAAAACTTTTTGATTTAGACAATCAAAAAATAAATATAAAATCGTTTAAGGTTCCGCATTTAATAAATAAAATAGCCTACAAATATTTTAGAAAATCAAAAGCAAAACGTTCTTTTGAGTTTGCAAACCGATTATTGGAACTTGGCGTTGGTACACCAAAACCAATTGCTTTTGCAGAGTTTTCTTCGATTGTAGGTTTAGAGAAAAGTTTTTATGTCAGTGAACAATTGGTTTGTGATCTGACTTACAGAGAACTTGTAGAAATTCCTGATTTTCCGGATCACGACAATATATTAAGGCAATTCACAAAATTCAGTTTTGATCTTCATGAAAAAGGAATCGAATTTTTAGATCATTCGCCGGGAAATACTTTGATTAAAAAGAATGCCAGTGGAAATTATGACTTCTTTCTGGTTGATTTAAACCGAATGGAATTTCATGCGTCAATGTCTTTTGAAATGCGTATGAAAAATTTGTGTCGTCTGACTCCGTTAAAAGAAATGGTGGCAGTAATGAGCAATGAATATGCAAAGTTTTACAAAGAAGAATCTGAGCAAAAGATTTTTGAAACTTTATGGAAATTTACATCAGATTTTCAGGAACAGTTTTATAGAAAAAAACGTCTGAAAAAGAAATTTAAATTCTGGAAGAAGTAATACGTTTTAGTTCTTTGTACCTAATAAAGATACTGTAAGCGTTTAAATAGCATATCGTGATTCCTTTAGTGCCGTCCAAAAAGCCCAAGCGAATTATAAATTGATATAAAAAAGTATATAAAGGATGAAAAGCCATTAATAAAAAAGATGGTTTTTGTCCTTTTTTTAATTTTTCACGAGCTTTAAAAATTCCATATTGATACATTTTTGCCTGATAATCCGAGAAAGAAATATATGAAAAGTGTATTATTTTATTTTTTAAGGTAGAAATTCGGCCATTTACAACTAGTTTTTCATGAACCATTCTTTCTTCATTGTAACGGCAATCTGATTTATTAAAAAGGCGGAAAATTTTATCGGTCTGCCATCCGCTAAAATTGAGTTTTTTGTTTTTAAACATAAAAGTGCGGTAGACAAGATAGGCGCTCGCAGCATTTTTGTCATTTATGACCGAACTAATTTCAGCTTTTAAATCCGGAGTCAGTTGTTCATCAGCATCGATAAACAATATCCAGGAATTTTTGGCCTGATTTAAAGCAAAATTGCGCTGCGAAGTATAATTAATAAAAGGATTCTGAATTAATTTTACATTAGGGAATGATTCGACGATATTAACCGTCTGATCCGTGCTATAAGAATCAACAACGATTATTTCATCGGCAAAATCAATATCTTCAAGAAGCGATTTTATGCGATATTCTTCGTTAAGCGTAATAATCAGAACTGATAATTTTTGCTTTTCATTCATAGGAATGCTTTTTACTTTTTCAATTTTTATATTCTTGAAAATAAGCTTCTAATTTTTTCAGCATAAGTTCCAGAGGATACTCTGCATAATATTCAAAAGTATGCTCCTTAATATATTGTTCAGTATGTTGTTCGTAGATTTCCGGTTTTAGATCTTTTAGGTGAATTGAGGCGTTTTTGGCTTCGTTTTCAAATAATTGCCAGGTTTCTTTTCTTACTGAAGGAGTAAAAATTGAAAAAGTTGGAATTTCAAGTGCTTTTGCCATATTTACAGCACCGCCTTCGTTTCCTATTAACATCTCACATTGAGATAATAATGCTAAAAACGGACGTAGTTCTGTACAGTATAAATCAAAAACAATATGTTTTTTAGTCTCTTCTGTGCAATAATTATAGACTTCTAAGGCTTGCTCTTTCTGATCCGGAATGTAATTGAAAATAATTGTAGCATTCGTTTTAGCGACAGTAAAATCAATAATTTTTGCCATTCCCTCAAGAGGATACGTTTTATAAACCTCGCTTCCCAGGATACCAAACATAATCAATGGCTTTTCACTATCGATATTGTAGCTTTTTAAAAGATCTTTTGCTTCAGCAATTTCAGATTCTTTTAGAAAGATTTTAGGTTTTACATCTGTAATTTTTTCTGAGATGAAAGGTTTTAGCAGTAATAATCTGTTTTCGATAGCCAGACCGTATTCAGATTTAATGGCATCAAAACGTTCGTAACTATGGTTGTAAAATACATTAGAATACCATTTGTGGTAAGAAACTTTATACTTTGCCCCGGAAAATAGCGTAATCAGGTTGGTTTCTAGTTTACTGTAAACATCAATTACAGCATTGTATTTTCTTTTTCTGATCTGAAAAATAAATTTAAACAAAGAAGGAATAGATTTTCTAACCTTATTGGTTAACGGAATAATAGTATCAATGTTTGGATTTTCTTTTAAAACATCTACGGAATTAGGATAACACATATAGTCTATCTTAGCTTCCGGAAACTTAGTTTTTAAGTTGTTACAGATTATTGTACTTGTTAATACGTCTCCAATTCTCTTTTGCTGAATAACTAATATTCTCATTTGTTTTTATAATTCAATTTGCAGGCTAAAGTACAAACTATTTTAGTTAGTGTACAAGTGATGCCCGCAATAAGATTAAACTAAACGAAAAAGTTATATTTTTGTGGTCAATAAATTAAAATTTACGATGGGAATTAGTGGTTTGGTTATTACTTTCAACGAAGAAAAAAACATTGGAAAATGTATTGATGCTTTATTAAAAGTTTGCAATGAGGTTATTATTGTAGACTCTTTTAGTAAAGATCGTACAGTTGAAATTGCCAAAGAAAAAGGTGCAATAGTTATTGAGCAGGCTTTTCTGGGTGATGGGCCGCAACGTACACATGGTTTGCCTTATTGCAAAAACGACTGGATTTTAAATCTTGATGCCGATGAATTTCTGGATAAAGATGCTGAGCAATATATTTTGGATAAAAAATATCTGGAAGGAAATTATGATGCCTTTAGTTTTAGAGTGAAAAACTTTTTAGGAAACAAATTAATCGATTTCTCGGGCTGGTACCCAGATCATAAAGTTCGTTTCTTTAATAAACAAACGGCACGTCCTTCAGATTCTATTGTACATCAGAAAATCATAACTCAAAACGAAAAGAAAGTTGCAGTGCATATTCTGCATTATGGCTGGGATTCCTTAGATCAGATTATTGCCAAAAAGAACCAATATTCTGGTTGGCATGCGCAACAATTATTTGATCAGGGAAAAAGAATTAATGCTTTTAAACCGGTTCTTAATGGTACAGTAGCTTTTGTGCGTTGTTACTTTTTTAAGAAAGGAATTTTTAATGGTATCGACGGATTGTCAATTGCAATGATTCAGAGTTTTTTCTCTTATATGAAATATGCAAAGCTTTTAAAACTCCAAAAAGAAACTGAAAGCAAAAGAAACCATTAAATTTTGAGCAATATTTTGCGGGTAATTATAAATGACGATTTAAAAAACAATAAATAGTGTCTTTAAAAAGTTCAGGATCAAATTTTATATAAATTTGATCCTTTTTTTATGATTTATAATCAGAGATGTAATCTAAAATTCCGGAGATATAATTTAAAGGCTATAGTGTGTTTTGCAGATAAATTTTTATTATTTCCTGTCTTGAAGTTGCCAGTATACCAACATCGAAAGTAAATAATAAGATGCTAATTTATGATGGTTCCATTTTGGTGTTTTATTATCGATTCAATATAGAAAAGTAATATTAAAGTAGTATTTTTACGTAAAAATCCTACAAAATAATGAAAAAGCTGCCAATTTTAATGTATCATAATGTCTGCCTGTCAAAAGCGGAACAAAGTAGTTTAACCATTTCCGTTCAGAATTTAGAAAAACAATTTAAATATTTAACCGAAAATAAGTATATCACATTTCATTTTACAGAATTAGCAAATCTATTTAGAATTCCTCCAAAAAGTATCATTTTGACCTTTGATGATGTCGCTGAAAATCAATTGATTTATGTAATTCCATTATTAGAAAAATACAATTTAAAGGCTAGTTTTTTTATCCCGTTTCATTGTATAAAAAAGACTGATTTCGTGGATGATTATAAGGATGATAGCAGTCAAAAAATAATGAGTATGGACCAGTTAAAAAAAGTTCCGTCTGATTTAGTTGAATTGGGGTATCATTCTTATGAGTGTAAAAAATACAGATTATTAAATATAGAGGGAATTGAAAATAGTTTTTTGAAATGTGAAGAAGTTCTAAAAAATAATAATCTAAAGGTTTGTCCTGCATTTGCTTGTCCGTATGAGGATTATCCAAAAACGAAAAGTAAGAATAGCGTCTTAAAAAATTTTTTGTCTGAAAATGCTATGAAATTTGGATTAAGGAGAGGAAATCGTTCGGATGCATTTCCTTTTAAGGATCGATATAAAATTAAACGAATTGATATTAAAGGAACAGATAATCTGTTGGCTTTTAAGCTTAAACTTAAATTTGGGAGATTCAGTTTATTTTAGGTTTTTTGATTAATATTGTTTTTGTATATCTTGATAAACGTTATATGCAGAGGCAGTTGCAAATTTGAGATAAGCCCTTTTTGTAGGCTCTATTTGCTTCAAAACATACATTAATTGTTTTGTTTGCTGCTAAATTGGAAAAGGACTTTGAGGGCAGAGTGAATCATGTAGTTTTTTAATGAATGTGATTTTAGACTGAAAGATCCTGTTTATTAAAAAAAAAAGCAATAAAAAAAATCCAAATTCCAATTGATATAGATTGGGATTTGGATTTTTTTTATTTGGAATTTAAAATTTATACAGCAACGTCGTATTCACGTAGTGCATTATTTAAAGATGTTTTTAAATCTGTAGATGGTTTACGGGTACCAATGATTAAAGCACATGGAACCTGAAATTCTCCGGCAGCAAATTTCTTAGTGTAACTTCCTGGAATTACAACAGAACGTGCAGGAACAAAACCTTTCATTTCAACAGGCTCGTCACCAGTTACATCGATAATTTTTGTTGAGGCAGTCAAACAAACGTTTGCTCCAAGAACAGCTTCTTTACCAACATGTACACCTTCTACAACAATACAACGAGAACCAATAAAAGCACCATCTTCTATAATAACCGGAGCAGCTTGTAATGGCTCTAAAACGCCACCAATACCAACACCACCGCTCAAGTGAACATTTTTCCCAATTTGAGCGCAGCTTCCTACAGTTGCCCAAGTGTCAACCATAGTACCTTCGTCAACATAAGCACCAATATTTACATAACTTGGCATTAAGATAACACCACTTGAAATATAAGCTCCATAACGTGCAACAGCATTTGGTACTACACGAATTCCTTTTTCAGCATAACCTCTTTTTAGCAACATTTTATCGTGGTATTCAAAAATACCAGATTCCCATGTTTCCATTTTTTGAATTGGAAAATACATTACAACCGCTTTCTTTACCCATTCGTTTACCTGCCAACCGTCAGCAACTGGTTCGGCAACACGTAATTTTCCGGCATCTACAAGTTCGATAACTTCTCTGATAGCATCAGTTGTTGTAGTTTCTTGCAATAAAGCTCTGTTTTCCCAAGCTTGTTCTATTATAGTCTGTAAAGAATTCATAAGTTTTAATTTTTGGCAAAGATAACGTATTTGTAGAAAAGCAAAAAAGTAAAAGCTTTTGAAAGTGTTATACATGTAACATTTTGTTTGTAATTTGATATAAAAACTCAGTCTATAGTAAATTGATTTTGGTTTATAAACCACTAAAAGTTTTTTTACTATCAAAATATGACAAAAATCAGATTTTGATTTTTTTCTTCGTTTTATTTTTGTCGGATTAATTCTAAGAAATTCGAATTAAAATTTACCAATCCAAATAACATTTATAAGCAGTAAAAAATGAATCAGGAAAATCAACTTCGAACTCCAATCACCGTCATCGATAAAGAAGTTACATGGGATAAAACACAAGTAATTATGAGTAAAACAAATGCTTTTGGTATTATTGAATATGCCAATGAAGTTTTTGTTGATGTTTGTGGTTACGAGGATTATGAATTAATGGGACAGCCTCATAATATAATTCGTCATCCGGATATGCCAAAAGTTATTTTTAAGGTCCTTTGGGAGAACCTTAAAGCTGGAAAAAACTTCCATGCTATTGTGAAAAATTTAGCAAAATCAGGTCGTTATTACTGGGTTATTACCGACTTTGAGATCGCAAAAGATGAAAATGGTGCAATTGCGAATTTTTTTGGAAGAAGACAAGCCGTTCCACAAGAAGTAATTGCAATGCATATTGAACCGTTATACAAAAAGCTGCTTCAAATTGAGGCTGCCAGCGGAGTAGAATTCAGTGAGAAATATTTAATAGGTTTTCTGGAAGAAAAAAAGAGATCCTATGTAGAGTATATTAAAGAGTTGATCTTTGAGCACGAGAAATCGCAGGCAAAATTTGCTCAGTACGAAGAACAAGATGAGGAAGAAGAAGAGGGAAGAGGTTTCTTCAGACGATTATTTAATCGATAAATAAGAGTTTTTTAGGTTCACATATTTAGGTTCTGGTCCGTTTTGAGTTTTCTCAGAACGGACTTTTGTTTTTAGTAAAAATTGTGGATTAAAGTTGTAATTTTGATTCTGAAAAAATGCTGCAAATGAGCTTAATATTTTTCTTTTTTAAAAAATTATAAAATGCCAAGAATTCTCTCTATAGATTACGGACAAAAACGTACCGGAATTGCAGTTACCGATGAAATGCAGATTATTGCTTCGGGTCTAACCACAATTCCAACTAATACTTTGATCGATTTTTTAAAAGATTATTTCGCAAAAGAAAAGGTCGAAGCAGTCTTAGTTGGCGAGCCAAAGCAAATGAACGGACAACCGTCTGAAAGTGCATCGATAATAAAAGGTTTTGTGACTCATTTTTCGAATATTTTTCCTGAAATGAAAGTCATTCGTGTAGATGAACGTTTTACTTCAAAAATGGCATTTCAAACGATGATTGACAGCGGACTAAGCAAAAAACAACGTCAAAATAAAGGATTGATTGATGAAATTTCTGCAACGATTATGCTTCAGGATTATCTTTCTTCAAATCGCTTTTAGATGTAATTTCTTCGGAATTTACTTTTTCACAAAAAAATATGATTTTCTAACTTTTATCGTGTGAAAATTAGTTTTTTTTTGCAATTGAAAAAAGTACCTTTGCACTTTAAAAACAAATTACTGTTATGCCTGACAATACAATACGTTCCAATAGTGAAGTAGTGCTTATTGGAGCTGGAATTATGAGCGCAACTCTTGGATTAATTTTAAAAGAGTTACAGCCAGATATTAAAATTGAAATTTACGAAAGATTAGATGTGGCAGCTGCCGAAAGTTCTGATGCATGGAATAATGCCGGAACCGGACACTCTGCTTTTTGTGAATTAAATTATACCCCAGAAAAGGCCGACGGAAGTATAGATCCTAAAAAAGCAATCAGTATTGCAGAATCTTTTGAGATTTCTCGTCAGTTTTGGTCTTATTTAGTACAAGAAAATAAAGTAGTATCTCCGGAAAATTTTATTAAAAGTGTTCCGCATATGAGTTTTGTATGGGGAGATAAAAATATAAAGTATCTTAAAAAAAGATTCGATGCGCTGCAAAGCAATCCAATTTTTTCTCAAATGGAATTCAGTTCAGATTTTGAGCAACTAAAAAAATGGATGCCACTTGTTATGGAAGGAAGAGAAGCTACTGACAAACTAGCGGCAACTCACATGGAAATTGGTACCGATGTAAATTTTGGTGCCCTGACAAGAAGCATGTTTAATTATCTTGAAAAACTTGACGGCGTAACTTTATACTTTAATCATGAGGTTAAAAAATTAAAGCAACGTGAAGATAAATCCTGGAGAATTAAAATTACAGATATTTCAACAGGGCAAAAACGTAAAGCCTATACCAAATTTGTTTTTATTGGAGCAGGAGGAGGTTCATTACCTTTACTTGAAAAAGCAAATGTACCGGAAGGAAACGGTTACGGAGGTTTCCCGGTAAGTGGACAATGGTTAAAATGTACCAATCCGGAAGTTATTGCAAAACATCAGGCAAAAGTATACGGGAAAGCAAGTGTTGGAGCGCCTCCAATGTCTGTTCCTCATATCGATACGCGTGTTATTGATGGTGAAAAAGCACTTCTTTTTGGGCCTTTCGCCGGGTTTTCAACCCGTTTCTTAAAAAATGGTTCTTATTTAGATCTACCATTATCAATAAAGGCAAACAATTTAATCCCAATGTTATCAGCGGGATACCATAATATTCCGTTAACCAAATACTTAATCGAGCAAGTTCGTCAGTCTCCAAAAGACAGAATGAAAGCACTTCGCGAATATTTGCCTTCGGCACGTTCTAAGGATTGGAAATTAGAAAAAGCAGGACAACGTGTACAGGTGATCAAAAAAGATGAAAAAGAAGGCGGAGTATTGGAGTTTGGTACAGAGGTAATCAATACACATGATGGATCTCTGGCAGTTTTATTAGGAGCTTCTCCGGGAGCATCAACTGCCGTTGCTATTATGGTTGATTTGATTAGCAGATGTTTTACAAATCAGATTAAAACGCCGGAATGGGAAGCGAAAATAAAACAAATGATTCCTTCTTACGGACAAACTTTAAATGATAAACCAGAGCTTTTGGAAGAAGTTAGAAAACATACTTCTCAAGTTTTGAAATTAAATAATTAAGCTTAAGCTTTTGTATAAAAACAACAAATCCAGATGAATTAATCTGGATTTGTTGCTTTAAGTTCTTTTGTTATTTTTAAAATCTTCTCAGCAAGATTGCTCATCCAGATCAATTGTTCAATTACCATTTGGGCTTCCTGCATTTTGGCCTGGCGGGTTTCTTTATCCAGATCATCATCATCTGCCAGACGCTTAAAGTTAACACGTTTAAGCTCTTCAAACTGCAGCGTAACATCATCTTTGTCAAAAAAAGTATCATTTATTACGGTTTCATTTCGCAAAACCGAAATCGACTGATCTAGATTGGATAAAATCGTTTTTATGATATAATTAAAAGATTCTGAGGCTGATGTGGTTTGATGTGATTGAATATAAGTTGACAATGAAGCCAAAGCAGACAATATAGAATGATTTAAAACCACTAATTTATTGACTAAAGGAAGTGTTTTTTGTTTTGACTTTGGTTCCTGCATCATTCGCTG
Source organism: Flavobacterium sp. N2038 (assembly GCF_025947185.1). Classification (NCBI taxonomy): domain Bacteria; kingdom Pseudomonadati; phylum Bacteroidota; class Flavobacteriia; order Flavobacteriales; family Flavobacteriaceae; genus Flavobacterium; species Flavobacterium sp. N2038. The sequence continues at coordinate 3,443,236 of NZ_CP110001.1, read as the reverse complement.
AAAAGAAGTCATTAAATTACCAACTTCAACAAATGCATGTTTTCTGGCTAAGCGATACGAAGTTGGAACTTCTCCTTTTTTGTTATAAAAATCGGCAATTTCTTTAAGATAGTTTCTGTTTGCCCGAACCGAATTTTCAATATGTATAGGTGTATTGATGAACTCCCATGCTGGCCATAAAAATTGATTTGCAATAAAAGCTAAAATTGCTCCGGTAAGCGAATCCAGTATCCTAAACTGAATCACTTCTACAACATTTGGAGTTAGAATTCCGTATATAAAAACGACATACATTGTAACAAACGTTGCGCTTATTTTATAGTTTATCTGTGTAAATGAAATTCCTAAGAGCATGCAAACAATAGAAAAAATACTCAGCGCAACGTGATTTTGAATTACCGAAACAATTCCAAAAGCAAGCAATCCGCCCAAAAGAGTTCCGAAAATTCTATTATACGAGCGTTCCTTTGTTAAACCATAACCCGGCCGCATGATTACCACAATTGTAAGTAAGATCCAGTATACATTTTGAAACGGAAGAATCTTGCCCAGAAAAAAACCAAGCATAATCGTAATGGTCAATCTAAGTGAATGCCTGAAAATAGAAGATGAAAAGGTTAGGTTTTCTATTAAAGTACGCAAAGGATAATATTGCGGAGTCAGGAATTTTTCGAGCTCTTTGTCTTTGTCTTTCAGTTTGTAAGATTGCATAGCAAGTGAAAAAGCACGCTGAATAATCTTGATTTTTCCAACTTGGTTTTTTGCATATTTCAGCATATTGGTCAACATCAGAACGCCTTCAGAAGCTTCTTCTTTGCCTAAACTTTTTTCGTAATCGAAAATAGCAAATTCTAGAGCATCCAGCTCATTCTTTAAATCATTTTTATCTACATATACAGAAATATGATGAACATTTTTAGAAAGCTTTTTTAAGGTCGAGGCCAATTTGTATGCTACATTCTGGTATGTTCTTAATACTTCAGGATGTTGGGCAAACTTTTCATGAAGTTTACTATGATCAAAAGAGGTGTATAGCGCCAGTTCCTGAATTTCTACCAATGTTATAAAAACCAGTAACATCTTACGGTTTTGAGCTGTTGCTCCGGAAGTGTTTTGATTGCCAATCAGCATTTTTCTAAGATCTTCATGAATCAAGTTCAATTCAACCTGAACGGCAAGTTGTTTTTCGATAATAGTTTCTCTGTTAGCTTCTGGATTCCAGAGATCGCCTCTTAGTTTTAAATACTTGGCAGTTAATTTGATTCCTTCTGCAATTTGAAGTTCAACATATTTATAAGGTTGAATAAAATGGAATATAAGTGCAATAATAAGGTATAAAATTCCACCTATAAAAATGAATCCCGAATATTCAAAAGCTTCCCAGCCTTCGTGTAAATGTCCAAATGATAATGAGATTGATAACAACGCAGAGAAAGAAACCAATGTTGCTCGCTGCCCATAAACTGAAATCATAGAACATAAAAAAAGTAAAAAGCCAAGAAAGGGATAAAATAAAAAGGGATACGGATAAGCAAGATTGACTAGTAAATTTACTCCCGAAACAATAAATGAAGCAACAATAAGTCCTTTTATTTTATGGTTTAATGAACTTGGAATATCACTAGGGTAGGTGTAGAATGCTCCTAAAGCAATGGTAAAACCTATTTCAAAATGACCTAAAAAGTTCAAAATCAATACAGGAACAACAGAAGCAATAGTTACTTTTGAAGCATTTAAAAATGAAGTACTATTGGTAAATTTTGAAATTCGATCGATCATATAAAGAGGTTTACTAACAAAGGTAAGAATTGTACGAATTAATTTGGCATAATTATGGATGAGATTTTGACAGACTGGCAAAAAATAAGATATTATATACTGTTTAGGATTATTCGTAGACTATTTTTTACTATTTTTGCCAGCTGAATTATGGGAAACTAAATTCAGTTTTTCAGTAGATAATAGAATAAAAGTACACAAATGATTTTACCAATTGTAGGATATGGTGATCCTGTTTTAAGAAAAGTAGGTGTGGCAATTACGCCAGATTATCCAAACCTAAAAGAAACTATAGCAAACATGTATGAAACCATGTACAACGCCTATGGTGTAGGACTTGCTGCGCCACAAGTGGGTCTTGCAATTCGTATATTTGTTATTGATACCACACCTTTTAGCGAAGATGACGATTTGGCTTCAGATGAACAGAAAGAATTAAAAGGTTTCAAAAAGACTTTTATAAATGCTAAAATTGTGAAAGAAGAAGGTGAAGAGTGGAGCTTTAATGAAGGTTGTTTAAGTATTCCTGATGTTCGCGAAGATGTTTATAGAAAACCTACTGTAACAATCGAATATTGTGAGGAAGATTTTGTAATGAAAACAGAAGTTTTTGACGGATTAATTGCAAGGGTTATTCAGCACGAATACGATCATATCGAAGGAGTTTTATTTACTGACAAAATATCTTCTTTAAAAAAGCGTTTGATTCAAAAGAAATTAAAAAACATTACAGAAGGCAAAACATTTCAGGAATATAGAATGAAATTTGCCGCTGCAAAAAAAGGCAGATAAACGTTCTAAGAAATTAGAACTAAAAAGATATAATAGAAAAAATTCTTAATACTAATTTAATAAACATGAATTTAGACAAAATTTTAGCCATTTCTGGGAAACCAGGTTTATATGTATTGAAAGTACAGACTCGTACAGGTTTTGTGGCAGAATCATTATTAGACGGAAAAAAAATTACAGTAAACTTAAAAAGTAATGTAAGTTTATTATCAGAAATTTCAATTTATACACACGAAGGAGAAAAACCATTGACTGAAGTAATGCAAAAAATTGCAACTAAAGAAAACAAAGGTCAGGCTATTTCTCACAAAGAAGATAACGCAACTTTAAGTGCTTATTTTAAAGAAATTTTACCAGATTATGATGAAGAAAGAGTTTATCCTTCTGATATTAAAAAAGTTTTAAACTGGTACAATACACTTCAGGCTAAAGGTTTAGTGACTGATTTAGCTCCTGCAGCGGTTGAAGCAGCAGAAGAAGCTCCGGTTGCAGAAGAGAAAACAAAAAAAGCTCCGGCAGCAAAAAAAGCAAAAGCTAAAAAAGAAGAATAGTAGTCCTATACTTTTAAATATATTAATCCTGTTAAGATGTTTTCTTAGCAGGATTTTTTACTTTTACAGAGAATCGGCAGAAATATAAAAAACAAAAAAATGAGTAAAGAACTTCAATTAAAAGCCTTCGAAAGATTATTGATTATCATGGATGAATTGCGAGAGCAGTGTCCTTGGGATAAGAAACAAACTTTACAAACGCTTAGACATCTTACAATTGAAGAAACTTACGAGCTTGGTGATGCCATTCTGGATAACGACTTAAATGAAGTCAAAAAAGAACTGGGAGATTTGCTGTTGCATATTGTTTTTTATGCCAAAATTGGTTCAGAAACAAATGATTTTGATATTGCCGATGTCTGCAATGAAATCTGTGATAAATTGATTCATCGTCACCCACATATTTATAGTGATACAGTTGTAAAAGATGAAGAAGAAGTAAAACAGAACTGGGAAAAACTTAAACTTAAAGAAGGTAAAAAATCAGTTTTAGAAGGTGTTCCAAGAAGTCTTCCTGCTTTAGTAAAAGCCAGTCGAATTCAGGACAAGGTAAAAGGTGTTGGTTTTGACTGGGAAGAACCTAATCAGGTTTGGGATAAGGTTCAGGAAGAATTAGAAGAATTGCAAGTTGAAGTCAAAGCCGGTGATCAGGATAAAATTGAAGCCGAATTTGGGGACGTTTTGTTTTCAATGATAAATTATGCCCGATTCTTAAATGTAAACCCTGAAGATGCTTTAGAAAGAACCAATAAAAAGTTTATTAAACGTTTTCAATATTTAGAAAGCAAGGCAGGTGAATTAGGAAAACCTTTAATGGAAATGACTCTTGCGGAAATGGACGTTTTTTGGAACGAAGCAAAAAAGCTCTGATTATTCAGCCATTTTCTTTAATGCCTTAATATTTTTAAGCATAATTTTTTTTCCAACAAGCTCAATCAATTCCAGTTTATTAAAATCAGACAGTAAGCGGATACAGCTTTCTGTAGCAGTTCCAATCATTCCGGCAAGCTCTTCTCTTGTAAGTTGTACTTGTAGTGTTTTGTCTGCATTTTCTCCAAACGAATCATGCAGATGCAGTAATGTCTCTGCTAAACGTTGCTTTACAGTTTTTTGTACTAAAGCAATTTTTTCGTTTTCAGACTCTTTTAAGTCTTCACAAACAGATTGCATCAAATTCAGTGAGAATTGATTGTTGTGGTTAAAAAAGTGTAGAATTTCGGCTTTCGGAATAAAACAAACTTCCATGTCGGCAATTGCTTTTGCAGATAAATTAGCAGGTTCATTACTAATCATAGAACGTTGCCCCAAAAGTTCACCGGATTTTACCAGTTTTACAATTTGGTCTTTTCCGTTTGCGCTTAATTTAGAAAGTTTTCCTACACCGTCTTTTACACAAAATACGCCATTTGTAACTTCACCTTCTTCAAAAAGAGCTTCCCCTTTTTTTATGGTATAAGTAGTTTTGCTACTAGCCAATTTTACAACTTCTTCTTTATTAAGTGCTTTAAGAGAAGAAAGCTGGCGTACAATACATTGGTCACATTTATTCATAGCAAAAAAATTTACTGCAAAATTAACCAATATTCAGTTTCTTTCCCAGTAATATTCCTTAAAAAATAGAGAAAATTTTTACGCCTGTATTTTGCTTGTTTTTATTTCTTAAATTAGAATTCGATTTCATTTTAATATGATAAATATCATATTTATAATCGCTTCTTATTTGGAATATTTGTTAGATTAAAAAAAAACAAATTATGAGTGAGTTAGGTTGTTTTCATTGTGGACTTACCATTCCTAAAAATGAAGAAATCACTTTCGATGAAAAAAAATTCTGCTGCAATGGTTGTAAAACCGTGTATGAAATTTTTAGTCTTCACGATTTAACCTGTTATTATGATTTCGAAAAATCACCAGGTGCCACTCCTCAGGATATTGCTGGAAAATATGATTTTCTGGATAATGAAACTATTCTTTCAAAAGTACTTGAGTTTCAGGAAGGAAATACCGCTATTGTTTCTTTAAATATTCCACACATTCATTGTAGTTCTTGTATTTGGATTCTTGAAAATTTAAACCGAATTCAAAGCGGAATTAGCATATCACAAGTAAATTTTCCTGAAAAGAGAGTTAGAATAACCTTTAACTCAGATCTTATTTCTCTTAAAGAAATCGCTTATTTGTTGAGCTCTATCGGGTATGAACCTTATATAAGTCTTGAAAATTACGAAACGGGAAAAAACAATGTAGACCGAAGCTTGACTTACAAATTAGGTGTTGCGTTCTTTTGTTTTGGTAATATCATGCTATTGTCTTTTCCTGAATATTTTGAAATAAAAGAGTTTTGGTTAGACAATTACAAACCTTTCTTTAGGATTTTGATTTTTGTGCTGGCTCTGCCTAGTTTCTTATATTCTGCAAGCGGTTACTACGTTTCGGCTTATAAAAGCATCAAATCAAAAATGCTGAATATTGACATTCCAATTGCATTAGGAATTATCGTAATGTTTATTAGAAGCACTTTTGATATTGTGATGAATTATGGCTCTGGTTTTTTTGACAGTTTAACAGGTCTGGTTTTCTTTATGTTACTTGGAAAAATGTTTCAAATTAAAACCTATAGTTTTTTAAGTTTCGAAAGAGATTTTAAATCCTATTTTCCTATAGCGGTTACAAGAATTAATGCCGATGCCTCTGAAGAAAGTGTTCCTATATATGATGTCTTAAAAGGAAACAGATTGTTAATCAGAAATCAGGAATTAATTCCGGTTGATGGTATTCTGATTAGTGAAAAAGCGGAGATAGATTATAGCTTTGTTACCGGAGAAGCAGTTCCGATTACCAAAAAATCCGGAGACAAAGTATTTGCAGGAGGAAAACAAATAGGGAAAGTGATAGAAATGGAGGTATTGCATTCTGTTTCACAAAGTTACCTTACGCAATTATGGAGTAATGAAATTTTCCAGAAAAAAGTAGATCAAAAACATAAAACGATTACAGATAAGATTAGCCGATATTTTACGCCTCTTTTATTATTAATTGCATTTGCCGGATTTGGTTACTGGATATTTATCGATGCTAATACTGCATTTAATGTTTTTACTGCGGTATTAATTGTAGCATGTCCTTGTGCGTTAGCGCTTACCGCTCCATTTACTTTTGGAAATATCCTGAGAATTATGGGTAAGCAAAAAATGTATCTTAAAAATGCATTGGTAATAGAACAGTTAGCAAAAGTTGACACTATTGTTTTTGATAAAACAGGGACCATTACAACAAACAAAAAATCAAATATTATCTATGAGGGTACTCCAATTTCAGATGAAAATTTGGTATTAATAAAAAACGTCCTTAGGGCATCAAATCATCCTTTGAGCCGCATGCTGTATGACTTCTTGCCGGAATCAGGAAGAATTAAAATTGATGATTTTCAGGAAATAACCGGAAAAGGAATTTTAGCTTCAGCTGAAAATAATACGATTAAAATAGGTTCAGGAAGTTTTGTTGGCGGACCTGAAAAAGATGCCTCTGAAATTGAAAAAACGGCGCTTCATATAAAAATTAATGATGTTTATTATGGCGAATTTAATTTTCAAAATCAGTATAGAGATGGTTTAAGAACGTTATTTTCTACCTTGAGTGAAAAATATGAAATAAAAGTGCTGTCAGGTGACAATGATGGAGAACGAGGAACTTTGGAGACCATATTGCCGAAAAACACCGAATTGGTTTTTAATCAGAAACCGGAACAAAAACTCGAGTTCATAAAAAAACTGCAGGAAAAAGGGCAAAATGTAATGATGGTAGGGGATGGACTGAATGATGCCGGTGCTTTGGCTCAAAGTAATGTTGGAATCTCTATATCAGAAAACGTCAATGTTTTCTCGCCTGCTTGCGATGCAATTTTGGATGCCAGCGAGTTTTCGAGATTAGATTACTTTCTGAAACTTTCTCATAAATCTATTTTGATAATTAAAATGAGTTTTGGTTTATCGCTTCTGTATAATGTAGTAGGATTGGGTTTTGCAATTACAGGAAATCTCTTACCTCTGGTAGCTGCCATAATAATGCCTTTAAGCACAATTACGATTGTTAGTTTTGTTACGTTTATGTCTAACTATTTCAGTAAGAGTAATTTAAAACGATTATAAATAATTCTGAAATGTTTTTTTACTAAATTTAACATTAGTCTTCCGACTATGATAATTATCATATTATATACCCTAGTAACCCGCTAATTTTGTTAACATAAATTTATGGTATGAGTGTAATTTATCTATTAATTTCAGTTAGTATTTGTGTAGCAATAGGCTTCTTTATTGCTTTCATCGTCGCGGTTAAATCTGGTCAATACGATGATGATTATACACCCTCAGTCAGAATGCTTTTTGACGACGAAACAAAAATTACTCCCCAGAAAAATAATTCACCAACCGAAGAAAAACAAGTATAATTATGGAAATGGAACAGTTTTATTACGACAACAAAATTGTAAAAAAATTCATTTACGCCACTATTCTTTTTGGAGTAGTAGGTATGTTAGTAGGACTGACCCTTGCGGTTATGTACCTTTTTCCCAATATAACAGATGGGATCTCCTGGCTTAGTTATGGTCGTTTAAGACCGTTGCATACTAATGCTGTAATTTTTGCCTTTGTGGGTAATGCTTTCTTTGCCGGAATGTATTATTCGATGCAAAGACTACTTAAAGCCAGAATGTTTAGTGACTTTTTAAGTAACCTGCATTTTTGGGGTTGGCAGCTTATTATTGTAGCAGCTGCAATTACGTTACCATTAGGGTATACTTCTTCAAAAGAATATGCAGAGCTTGAATGGCCAATAGATATTGCGATAGCGGTTATTTGGGTTGTAATGGGGATTAATATGATCGGAACGATGCTTCGACGCAGAGAGCGCCATTTGTATGTAGCAATTTGGTTCTATATCGCGACTTTTGTTACTGTAGCTGTTTTACATATCTTTAATAATATTGAGATTCCGGTTTCTGGATTAAAAAGTTACTCTGTTTATGCCGGAGTTCAGGACGCTTTAGTTCAGTGGTGGTACGGTCATAATGCAGTTGCGTTTTTCTTAACTACTCCATTCTTAGGTTTAATGTATTATTTCATTCCTAAAGTGGCAAATAGACCAATCTATTCTTATAGATTATCAATTATTCACTTTTGGTCTTTAATCTTTATATATATATGGGCAGGACCACACCATTTATTATACTCTGCTCTTCCAAACTGGGCACAGAACTTAGGTGTTGCGTTTTCTGTAATGTTGATTGCTCCATCTTGGGGAGGTATGATTAATGGATTATTGACACTGAGAGGTGCCTGGGATAAAGTTCGTGAAGAACCGGTTTTAAAATTCTTTGTAGTAGCGATTACAGGTTACGGAATGGCAACTTTTGAAGGGCCAATGCTTTCTCTTAAAAATGTCAACGCTATTGCGCACTATACGGACTGGATCGTAGCACACGTGCACGTAGGAGCATTAGCATGGAACGGATTTATGTCTTTTGGTATTATCTACTGGTTGATTCCTCGAATGACAAAATCGAACTTATTCTCTAAGAAACTGGCAAATTTCCATTTCTGGATTGGTACTTTAGGTATTATAGTATATACAATTCCATTATATGTGGCTGGTTTTCAACAAGCTTCAATGTGGAAACAATTTAATCCGGATGGAACTTTAACTTACGGAAATTTCCTTGAAACCGTAACAGCAATTATGCCAATGTACTGGATGAGAGCTATCGGAGGAAGTTTGTACCTAATAGGTATGTTAACATTGGTTTACAATATTATCATGACTGTAAAAGCGGGTGAGACTATTGAAGATGAATTAGCTCAGGCTCCTGCATTACAAAAAATAAACAGCAACAGACTTAATGGAGAAAAATTCCATTCATGGTTAGAAAGAAAACCAATTCAGTTAACCATTTTGGCTACAGTTGCTATTTTAATTGGAGGAATCATTCAAATTGTTCCAACGATTATGGTAAAATCAAATATTCCAACGATTTCAAGCGTGAAACCTTATACACCTTTGGAGTTAGAAGGTCGTGATTTATATATCAGAGAAGGCTGTGTAGGTTGTCACTCACAATCTGTTCGCCCTTTTAGAAGTGAAGTAGAACGTTATGGAGTTCAGGCAAAAGCAGGAGAATTTGTTTACGACCATCCATTTTTATGGGGATCTAAACGTACAGGTCCTGATTTGCTTAGAGTAGGTGGAAAATATAATGACAACTGGCATTTTAATCACATGTGGAATCCACAAAGTACATCTGCCGGATCAATCATGCCAGGATACAAATGGTTGTTTGATAACAAACCACTAGACATATCACTGACTCAGAAAAAAATGCAGGTGATGGTTACATTGGGAGTGCCATATTCTGAAGATGAAGTGGCAAATGCGCAACGAATATTAAGAGAGCAGGCAGTTAAAATCGAAAAAAGCTTAGAAAGTGATCCTGACTTTGTTAAGAGTTATGATGACAGTAAAAAGAAAGCTGCTGCTAAAGGCGAGAAATTCATTCCGATGAACGAACGTGAAATTGTTGCACTGATTGCATATATTCAAAGATTAGGTACTGATATTAAGGTAAAAGAAACTTCTAAATAACAGCATTATGTTTGAGCAAATAAAACACAATATGGAAACAATATCGGGTATAGAAGTTTACCCGATTATTTCTCTCTTGATTTTCTTTTTCTTTTTTGTAGGATTAGGCTTTTGGGTGTTCTCATATAAAAAAGACAAAATTCAGGAAATGAGTCAGATACCTTTAGATGAAGGAAGTATTATAATTTCAAAAGATAGACAACAATGAAAAAGTTTTTCCCAGCATACGTAAGAGTACCGTTAATTTTCTTTATCGGTTTTGCCTTGATGGAATATTTTATAGATTCAGGAGATAAACCTGCTTTTATCAAATATCCAATGGTTTCTGTCTTTTTGCTTGTTTTTCTGTTTATTCTGATTGCTGTTGAAATTACTTTAAGTGCGGTCAATCGTGTTCTGTATCAATTGATGACACCAGAAGAAAAAGCAAAATTAGAATACGAAGATAGTCTAAGTCTTAAAGAAAGTACTTGGTACAAAAATCTAATGCATAAGCTGACGAAAACGCAGCCTATGGAAAAAGAGGGCGACTTATTATTGGATCATGATTATGACGGAATCAAAGAGTTAGATAATAATTTACCGCCTTGGTGGGTATATTTATTCTACATCTGTATCATTTTTGGAGTAATCTATGTTGCAAAATATGAACTTTTTGGTGGTGATAACCAGGAAACGGAGTTGAAAAAAGAAATGGCACAGGCCAAAATTGATGTGGATGAATATCTTAAAACTGCTCCAGATTTAATGGATGAAAAGACAGTAGTTCTACTAACAGACGCTCCAAGCCTGGATGCAGGAAAAGAAATTTTCACAACAAATTGTGCCGCTTGTCACCGTGTTGATGCAGGAGGACAAATTGGACCAAACCTTACAGACGACCGTTGGATTTTAGGTGGAGGAATTAAAAATCTGTTCCATACTATTACAAATGGAGGACGTGATGGAAAAGGAATGATTGCCTGGAAAGGTACTTTAAAACCAAAAGAAATTCAAAAAGTAGCAAGTTACATTTTGTCTTTACAGGGAAGTAATCCTAAAGATCCAAAAGAAGCAGAAGGAGATGTTTGGGTAGACGATAGTGCTCCTAAAACCGATGCAGCTGCAAATACACAAAAAGATACCACTGAAGTTAAAAAATAATTAAAATATCATGTCAAATTTACCAGACGAGGCTTTTAGAGATACTATTGGAACTATAGATGAAGGCGGTAATCGGAAATTTATATTCCCTAAGAAACCGTCTGGTAAATTTTATAATTACCGCAAAATTGTCAGCTATGTTTTACTGGCTATCTTATTTATAAATCCGTTTATTAAAGTAAACGGAAATCAATTTATGATGTTCAACATTCTCGAACGTCGTTTTAATATATTTGGATTCCCCTTTTGGCCTCAGGATTTTTACCTGTTTGTTATATCAATGCTTGTAGGCGTTGTATTTGTTATCTTATTTACAGTTGTTTTTGGAAGGATATTTTGTGGATGGATTTGCCCTCAGACCATATTTTTGGAGATGGTTTTTCGCCGAATTGAATATTGGATCGATGGTGATCGGGGATCTCAGTCTCGTTTAGCCAGAATGGAATGGAATGCTGAGAAAATTAGAAAAAGAGCTATAAAGTGGACGATTTTCTTCGTGATCTCTTTTGTGATTGCAAATGTTTTTCTGGCTTATTTAGTTGGTAGCGATGCTTTGTTTTTAATGATAGAGCAAGGACCAATTAAACAGTCCAGTAATTTTATTGCACTTCTTATTTTTACCGGTATTTTTTATTTTGTTTTTGTTTGGTTTCGTGAGCAGGTTTGTATTATAGCCTGCCCTTATGGTAGATTACAAGGAGTTCTTTTAGATAATAAATCGATTAATGTTGCTTATGATTTTGTACGTGGCGAAAAAGAAAAAGGGCGTGCAAAATTTAATAAAAAAGAAGACAGAGTCTTAACTGGTAAAGGAGACTGTATTGACTGTCTTCAATGTGTTCATGTCTGTCCTATGGGAATAGATATTAGAAACGGAACGCAGTTGGAATGCACAAATTGTACCGCTTGTATTGATGAATGTGATCATATAATGGAATCAGTTGGATTACCAAAAGGTCTTATTCGTTATGCATCAGAAGATGAGATTGCTAAAAAAGAACCTTTCAAATTTACTTCAAGAATGAAAGGTTACACAGCGGTGTTGTTTATTCTATTAAGTATCTTTGTTGGAATGTTGTTTTTAAGAACAGATGTTCAGGCTGTTGTTTTGCGCTTGCCGGGACAGCTTTTTCAACATGACGGTGACAAAATTAGTAATGTTTACACGTACAAAATTGTAAACAAAACTATGAAAGACTATAATGATATCCATTTTGAATTAATTGATCAAAAAGGAGAAATCAGGAATGTTGGGAAAACTCATTTTAAAGTGGCTAAAGAAGGTATTTCGCAAGGAACGTTATTTATCGAAATTAACGAGGCGCTTTTAGAAAGTGATAAAACTAATGTGAAAATTGGTATATATAACGGTAAAGAATTACTGGAAACCACCAATACAAATTTCTTAGGACCACGAAGTTTTAATTAAAATTACAGGATTATGAAAATTAATTGGGGAACAGGAATTGTCATTGCATTTGCATTGTTTATGACATTTATTTTATATTTTGTTTTTGAAGTACAATCCAATAGTAAATATGATAATGATTTGGTTGTAGAAGAGTATTACAAACACGATACTCATTTTCAGGAAGAGATGGCGCGAATTCAAAACGCACATGATTTGCAGCATAAGCCTGTTGTAAAATACAATGATCAAGGGCTGACAGTTATATTTCCTGCTACTTTTGAGAGTAATAAAATTACAGGTAATGTTTTGTTGTACAGGCCATCAAATAAAAAATTTGATTTTGATACCAAACTTGCACTGACAAATTCTTCTTTACATATTCCGCAGAATAAATTGATTAAAGGACGCTGGGATGTTAATATGGAATGGCAATATGAGGGTAAAAAATACTTAACTAAAGAGGTGATTTACGTAAATTAAATAAAATGCTGTTTTCTGCTTTTATATTAGGCCTTATCAGTAGTCTGCATTGTGTTGGAATGTGTGGGCCTATTGCTATGATGTTGCCGGTCGATCATCAAAATCAGGCTAAGAAAGTAACCCAGATTGTAACGTATCATTTAGGAAGATTAACAGCTTATGCAACAATAGGTTTAATCTTTGGATTACTTGGACGTGGCTTTTTCCTGGCCGGAATGCAGCAAAAAATGTCTATATTTATTGGTGTTGCAATGATTCTCGTTGTTGTAATTCCGGAAAAAATATTCGCAAAATACAATTTTTCAAAACCAGTATATAAGATTATCTCCAATATAAAAACCAGTTTAGGAAGCCAGTTTAAAAAGAAAAGCTATAAATCTTTGTTTACAATAGGCTTATTAAATGGTTTCTTGCCGTGTGGAATGGTTTATGTGGCCTTATTTGGGGCAATTGCAATGCAAAGCGCCAGTCTGGGTGTTATGTATATGTTGTTGTTCGGATTAGGAACTCTTCCTTTAATGACAATCGTTGTTTATATCCATTCACTACTAAAACTGCCATTTCGAAATAAAATTCAAAAAGCAATTCCTTATGTTGCAGTACTAATTGGTGTACTTTTTATATTGAGAGGTTTAGGATTGGGTATACCTTATATATCTCCTTCAAACATGAGTTTGTTTGTTCAGGGAACTCCTGAATGCCATTAGACAGTGATTAAACGGTCATTGAGAACAGATTTGTTTCCGGAGATTTTCTTTTTAGATGCAAATCAAAAGCCATACAGATATTACGAACAAATGGTCTCCCGGCTTCTGTAATTTTGATTTTATGACCTTCTATTACGATTAATTCATCGTTTTCTATTTCTTTTAAAGCCATTAATACATCCGGAAGCTCTTTAAAGTATAAAGAATCTTTGCTCCAGGAAGTTTCAAGTTCGCAGGTTAAGTTTAAGATGTGTTTTCTAATAATTAAATCTTCTTCATTTAAAATATGACCTTTTACAACTGGTAATTGATCAGCATCTATTAATTGATAGTAGTCTTCAAGGCTTTTTGTATTTTGGGCAAAACTGTACCAGCTGTCACTAATAGAAGAAACGCCTAAACCAATCATAAGCTGTGTTTTTGAAGCACTATACCCCATAAAATTACGATGCATTTTTTTGTTGTGTACAGCGTGAAATAAGCTATCTGAAGACAATGCAAAATGATCCATTCCAATTTCATGATAACCATTTGCAGAAAGCAATTGTTTTCCGATTTCGTATAGTTTTCGTTTTTCGGCATCTTTTGGAAGATTCTCTTCATTAAATCCTCGCTGTCCATTTCCTTTTATCCATGGCACGTGAGCATAGCTGTAAAATGCAAGACGATCCGGTTTTAATGAATTTGTTTTTTCAACTGTATCAACGATGTTTTCTATAGTTTGAAATGGTAATCCAAATATAATATCATGTCCAATTGATTTATAACCAATTTCTTTTGCCCAAAAGGTTACTTTAGCAACATTATGAAAAGGCTGGATTCTGTGAATTGCTTTTTGCACTTTCTCGGCATAATCCTGAACACCAAAACTTACTCGGCGAAAGCCTAAATCGTAAAGTTTTTTAAGTTGTTCGTATGTTGTATTGTTAGGATGTCCTTCAAAGCTAAATTCGTGATTTTCTGCCTTACCTGCATAGGCAAAGATTCCGTTAATAAGAAGTTCTAAATTATCAGAGGAGAAAAAAGTTGGTGTTCCTCCGCCTAAATGTATTTCTTTTATAAGAGGTTTTTCGGGCAGTAAATTGCAGTATAAGCTCCATTCTTTAAGAACAGCCTGAATGTATTTTTCCTCAACCGAATGGTTTTTTGTGATTCGTTTGTTACAACCGCAAAAGGTGCACATACTTTCACAAAATGGTAAATGAATATATAAACTTATTCCGTTTTCAGAATTGCTTTCTATGAATGATTTTCGAAAAGATTCTTTCCATTCTTCAACCGTAAAAGCAGCTTCATTCCAGTAAGGTACCGTTGGATAACTCGTATATCTTGGACCAGGTACATTGTATTTTTGAGTTAAGGAAATTTTCATAATGACGGATTAAGTATGCATCAAAATTACTATTTCAGGCTCAGGCATAAAATGACAAATGTCATGTATCTATAAAAAAAGAGACTCATAATGAGCCTCTTTTCTGAATTAAATAACTAACGTGAAATAGAATCTTGGATGATTTTAAGCCATTTTTTTGCAAACATATGATCTTGGTAAGCACTTATTTGTTTAATGCGGTCATCATCAAAATCATAGAATGGTATGATGATTTTTTTAGGTGTATCTTTTTCCTGAAATTCAAAATCAATTTTTAGGATTGTATTTGAGTTTCCGTCTTCGGTTAAAACTAATTTGCAGGAAGAAACAGTTTTTAAATCTAAATAGGTTGCTTCTTGCTGATTTGGATTAAAATTCATCAAAATAAATCTTCTAAATTTTTGATCAATGGTTAAAGTTTTATTGCTTTGAGATTCTGTTAAGTCAAAATCTTCCGGATGAGTCGGATTAAATTTCTTTTTAATATTTAGAATTCTTGATTTGTTTGCAGCGCTCGATCGTGCTGAAAAATATACGGGAATGGCTACTATGATTGCGATCACAATACCAATTATGGTTACACTTGTTTCCATGTTTGAAAATTTGATAAATAATATGAAATAATAAACAGTTTCCTGATAGAAAACGGTTTAATGATGGTGAAGAATGAGTTCTTCAGTTTTAAAATTTCATATGACTACCAGAAAAAATGGAAGGGGTAGAGCATCAATAAGATTTTTTTGCTCTGAGTAGAAAATTGATTGGCAAAGTTAGCGCTTGATTTTATTGCTTTGTGTTGAGGAACAATAAGCAATAAAGAGTCAAAGCATTTTATAATGCCGGGATGATTTGTTTTGATGTTTGCAGCAAACTGATAGCTTGCCTGCGGTTGGATGAAAGCAGAAGAATCTGGTGTTTCCTTTGTGAAATTGGAATCTGTTTTTTGTGTTTCAATTTTTTGCACAGGAATCTCATTTGCCTGAACGGCAAAAAAGGTTAGGAACAAAAGTGAAACAAAAATTATGGTTTTACGAATCCAATTCATGTGGGCGAATTTAGTTCATAAAACACAATAAAAGAAATTTTAAGTGCCAATTACTTCTTAAAAGTGGCTTTTTTGTTATTATCCTCAACTTTTGCTTGTAAAAAGTTGAGGATAAAAAAAATTATTGCTGCATTTTAAAGTAATAGTCAGCGGAGTGTTTTCCTCCTCCGTAGAAAAGGAAAAATATGCAAAGTAATAAAATTACTATTGCCAGGATTAAGCTTTCAGAATGCATACGTCCCATAAAATTAATAAGGACGGCACCAAATAATATTGGTAATTGCGCTGCAATTGCCCAACGGGTGAGTAGCCCAAAAACAATCATTATTCCTCCAATCATATGGGCTGGCGCGATATAATGCAAAAGAAACATACCGCCACCGAATTGATCAATGGGAGAAATTAAATCATGTAAATACTGGACATTCGTTACAAATGAAACTCCTTTCATAAATAAAAAAACACCCAATACAATACGTACTAAATCTACTGGTAAATAAGTGTGCGAATTTGCCCATTTATTCAAACTTTTTACATTTTCCATGATACTTACGTGATTTTAAATTTTTAACTAAGTTACTAATTTTTAATCAGATATTTATTTTTAAGTACTTGAAAATAAGCTTTTTGCCTTTTATTTAACTTTTACCTGAGAATGTCGAAATTGCTTATACCTGAATTACACCTAAATTGAATGGTTTCTGAATAGGAGCGTGGTTTGCAGCTTCTATTCCCATTGAAATCCATTTTCGGGTATCAAGAGGATCGATAATAGCATCTGTCCATAATCTTGAGGCAGCATAATAAGGTGATGTTTGTTCGTCGTAACGAGCCTTTATTTTATTAAAAAGCTCAGTTTCTTTAGCTTCATCCACAACTTCTCCTTTTGCTTTAAGCGAAGAAGCTTCAATTTGTGCTAAAACTTTTGCAGCCTGAGTTCCGCCCATTACAGCAAGTTCTGCACTTGGCCAGGCAAAAATTAATCTTGGATCATAGGCTTTTCCGCACATGGCATAGTTTCCTGCTCCATAAGAATTCCCTACAATTACAGTAAATTTCGGAACTACCGAATTACTTACGGCATTCACCATTTTTGCTCCGTCTTTAATGATTCCGCCATGTTCAGATTTAGATCCAACCATGAAACCTGTAACGTCCTGTAAAAAAACTAATGGAATTTTCTTTTGGTTACAATTGGCAATAAATCGGGTTGCTTTATCGGCACTGTCAGAATAGATAACACCGCCAAATTGCATTTCGCCTTTTTTAGTTTTAACCACTTTTCTCTGGTTGGCTACAATACCCACCGCCCAGCCATCAATTCTGGCATAACCGGTAATTAATGATTGACCATAACCTTCTTTGTATGCCTCAAACTCCGAATTATCAACCAAACGATTGATGATTTCCATCATATCATATTGTTCGTTTCGGGCTTTTGGTAAGATTCCATAAATATCATTTGGCTCTAAGGCAGGTTTTTCAGCTTTAATTCGGCTGTAACCGGCTTTGTCATAATCACCAATTTTATCTACAATGTTTTTTATTTTGTCTAAAGCATCTTTATCGTCTTTAGCTTTGTAATCGGTAACACCTGAAATTTCGCAATGTGTTGTGGCGCCACCCAAAGTTTCATTATCGATTGTTTCTCCAATTGCAGCTTTTACCAGATAACTACCTGCAAGGAAAATACTGCCTGTTTTGTCTACAATTAAAGCTTCGTCGCTCATAATTGGTAAATATGCACCTCCGGCAACACAACTTCCCATAACGGCTGCTATTTGGGTGATTCCCATGCTGCTCATTTGTGCGTTGTTTCTAAATATTCGCCCGAAATGTTCTTTATCCGGGAAGATTTCATCCTGCATAGGAAGATAAACTCCGGCACTGTCTACCAAATAAATAATTGGAAGTCTGTTTTCCATTGCGATTTCCTGAGCGCGAAGATTTTTCTTGCCTGTAATAGGAAACCAGGCGCCGGCTTTAACCGTTGCATCATTGGCTACAACAATACATTGTTTTCCTTTTATGTAGCCTATTTTTATGACTACACCACCAGAAGGACATCCGCCATGTTCCTTGTACATTCCATCACCGGCAAAACCGCCAATTTCAATATTCTCTGAATTTTCATCTAATAAGTACGCGATACGTTCACGAGCCGTCATTTTTCCTTCGGCATGTAATTTTTCAATACGTTTTTCGCCTCCGCCCAGTTTTACTTTGGCAAATTTTTGTTTTAGTTCTGAAAGTAATAGTTTATTGTGATCTTCGTTTTTATTGAAGTTTAAATCCATGATATAATATTAATTTTACAAAATAAGGTTGGCTAATTTACAAAATCCGTTGAAATAAACAGAATATTTTACAGATGTGTAATTTTTATTAATTATTAACTTATTTAAAACAAAAAAGCAGAAGATTAACTTCTGCTTTTATATCTAAAATCGAAAAATGTTATTTTTTCGAATCACAAACCATTCGTTTTAAAATTGCCCATTGTTTTAGTGCATCACGAGCTTCAACCGCAGGATATCCTAACATGGTTTTTCCTGCCGGAACATCGCAGGTTACACCTGAACCAGCTCCGACCACAGCACCATCGCCAATAGTAGTATGGTCTTTTATAGAGGCGCTCCCGCCAATAATAACACCATTTCCTAAAGTTACAGAACCTGCTAAACCACTATTTCCGGCCATAATGCAAAATTTACCTAGTTTACTATTATGTCCAATTTGAACTAAATTGTCAATTTTACAGCCATCACCAAGGATTGTTGAGCTGAATTTTCCGCGATCTACGCAGGTATTGGCGCCAATTTCAACTCCGTTTCCAATAATTACGTTTCCGATTTGTGGAATTTTAACTAAGCCGTTTTCTTTGCATGGACGAAATCCAAAGCCATCAGCACCAATAGTTGCATTTGGATGAATAATACAATCGCTACCAATGTGACAACGCTCACGAACAACAGTTCCAGACCAGATTACGGTATTTTTGCCAATAGTACATTCGTCTAAAATGGTCACATTTGGATAAATTGTTGCATTGGCTCCAATTTCGACTTTTGGGCCAATGTAACAACCAGCACCAATTTTAGCTCCTTCGCCAATTATTGCAGTTTCATCAACTGTTGCTGTTTTGTGTATATTAACACGAAAGATTGGAGTAGGTGGGGCAAAAAGGGCTAAAATTTGAGACATTGCTAAGTCTGCATTTTTTACTTTGATGAATGCACGATTTTCGCCGGGTTCGATAGAAATGTCTTCGTTTACCACAGCAATAGATGCATTTGATGCAGACCAGTATTTTTCGTATTTTTTGTTTCCTATAAAAGAGATTTCTGAAGTTGTAGCTTTTTCCAGTTGCTCTGTTGCAGTTATACTTTGTGAAGTAGTGCCGTAGATCACGCCATTAATCACTTCATTAATTTCTTGAATTGAATAGGATTTCATTAATGTGTTGAATAGAATTTTAGGTTAATTTTTGCCAAATAAAATGAATAACATTTTAATTACCTAATGTTTTTTTGGTGTTTTTTAAAAAATATTTAAAATAACAGTTTAAATATTACAAAATTAACATTTTACCTATTAAAATACTGTGGGTTTTGTAATTTTCACTAGCCGTTTTTATTGAAAAATTGAAACATAATGTGCACAGACAGAGGTGATTTCAATTCAAAAATAAATTTTATTTATTGATAAGCAGTGTCTTACAATTTTTATTGGTAACAGATTTGTGTGTAAAAAAAAGCGATTCACTTTTGAGAAGGAATCGCTTTGATTGTTATTCTTTTATTTTGGAAAGAGAGAGTGCATTGATGCAGTATCGCAAACCACTTGGTTCTGGTCCATCTGGAAAAATATGTCCCAAATGTGCATCACAAACATTGCAGACTACTTCAACACGAATCATTCCGTGGGATTTATCGGCATGATAACCAATAGCATTTTCTTTTATTGGTTGTGTAAATGAAGGCCAGCCAGTTCCTGATTCAAATTTTTCGCGGGCATCAAAAAGAACTGTACCGCAACATTTGCATTCATAAATTCCCGGATCAAATAAACTGCATAATTCAGAGCTAAAAGATCTTTCAGTTCCTTTCAAACGTGTTACCTGAAATTCTTCAGGAGTTAGAAGTTGTTTCCATTCTTCCTCTGTTTTCTCCACTCTTTTTTCCGGAGCCGGATTTCCTTTATTTGTAAAATGAATTACATCTGCCCATTTTATCATAATCTTTTCTTTTTAGTTTGAGGTTTCATGTTTCATGTTTCACGTTTCATGTTTACTATGATTGTAAACCAAGACGGAACACTAAAAAACGGAATACTTTGACTTATTCCTCCTCCTTCTGTCCCATCATCATTAAAAATGCTTTCAGGAACGGATCGATATTTCCGTTCATTACGCCATCAACATCGCTGGTTTCATAGCCTGTACGAACATCTTTTACCAGTTTATAAGGTTGCATAACGTAATTACGTATTTGCGAACCCCATTCGATTTTCATTTTTCCGGCTTCAATATCGGCACGTTGTGCTTGTTGTTTCTTTAATTCAATTTCATACAATTGAGAACGTAACATTTGCATAGCACGCTGTCTGTTATCTTGCTGGGATCTCGTTTCAGAACATTGAATCTGAATTCCGGTTGGTTTATGTACTAATTGAACTTTTGTTTCAACTTTATTCACATTTTGCCCTCCGGCTCCACTAGAACGAGAAGTTGTAATTTCGATATCGGCAGGATTAATGTCAATTTCGATACTGTCATCTACTAGCGGGTAAACGTAAACAGAAGCAAAAGAGGTATGGCGTTTGGCATTACTGTCAAAAGGAGAGATTCTCACTAAACGATGTACACCGTTTTCTCCTTTTAAATAGCCAAAAGAATAATCTCCTTCAAATTCTAATGTTACAGTTTTGATTCCGGCAACATCACCAGCCTGAAAGTTTAGTTCTTTTATTTTATAACCATAGCTTTCTCCCCACATCATGTACATACGCATTAACATTCCCGCCCAGTCACAACTTTCAGTTCCGCCTGCTCCGGCAGTGATTTGAAGAACTGCACTTAAGCTGTCTCCTTCGTCAGAAAGCATGTTTTTGAACTCGATGTTTTCTACATGAGACTGAGTAATGTTGTATTGCTCATCCAGTTCATCAGCAGAAAGTTCGCCTTCTTTGTAAAAATCATAAGCAAGTTGTAATTCTTCCGTTAGAGAAACCGCTTTGTCATAATCTTCGATCCATTTTTTCTTGTTTCGAAGGTTTTTTACAATGTTTTCTGCTTCTTTTGCATTGTTCCAAAAATCAGGAGCGAATGTTTTTTCTTCTTCGTTTGCAATTTCGATTAGCTTGGCATCAACGTCAAAGATACCTCCTCAACGCACCAAGGCGCTCCACAATACCTTTTACTTGTTCGGCTGTTGTCATAAATTTATAAATAGTTTTATAGGTTTTTTTGTTGATATTACGTTAATTTATTTCAAAGAATTAATGCGTAATTTCGTAGTACAAAAATAAGATTTAGTTTTTAGAATACAGCAATAAATTTATAAGACAGTGATCGTATAAAATAAGAAATCATTTTTTAAATTATAAAGAGGATTTTATATGTTTTTTATAAATATTACGTTAATTTGGTTGTATTGTAATCCGGAAGTTAAATTTTATTAAAACTTACGATCAATAACTAACAGTAATATGTAATTTTGCTGTCCAAAAAAAGATATAGTTTTTATATGGAAATAAATTTAATTAGCGATACCATTACCAAACCTACATACGAAATGTTGCAGTATATGTTTAACGCTCAGGTTGGCGACGATGTATACAAACAAGATCCTACTGTTATCGAATTAGAGACTAGGGTAGCTGAATTTTTTGGTATGGAAGCTGGACTTTTTTTTCCGTCTGGAACTATGGCGAATCAAACTGCTATTAAACTTCATACTCAGCCTGGAGAACAGTTAATAGCAGATAAATATGCACATGTTTATCATTATGAAGGAGGAGGGGTTTCCTTTAACAGTGGAGTTTCCTGTTGTTTGCTTGATGGACACAGAGGGATGATAAATGCTGCTCAGGTTGCTGCGGCTATAAATGATCCTGAATTTTATCATAGTCCGTTAACAAGTTTGGTTTGTGTTGAAAATACTACCAATAAAGGTGGCGGGGCTTGCTACGAATTAGAAGATTTAAGAGAGATAAAAAAAGTATGCGATGCTAATAATTTAAAATTCCATTTAGATGGAGCGAGAATTTGGAACGCATTAGTAGCTAAAAGACAGAATCCGAAGGAATTTGGAGCAATTTTCGATACTATTTCGGTTTGTTTGTCAAAAGGTTTAGGCGCTCCAATTGGTTCAGTTTTGCTTGGAAGTAAAAGTGATATTCATAGAGCGTTGAGAATCAGAAAGATACTTGGTGGAGGAATGCGTCAGGTAGGGTATTTGGCTGCAGCCGGATTGTACGCTTTAGCAAATAATATTGAGCGACTTGCAGAAGACCACCGCAGAGCTAAAGAAATCGGGGCTATTTTGAGTACTAAATCCTGGATTTCGGCTGTTGAACCGGTAGAAACTAATATTTTGATTTTTTCGCTGGCTGAAGGTTATAGTGATCAGCTTTTAATAGAAAAATTAAAACAAAAAAATATTTTAATTAGCTCTTTAGGTCATAATAAACTTCGAATTGTTACGCATCTGGATTATAAAGAAGTGATGCATACTTATGTGATGGAGATTTTTTCGAAAATCTAAAAAAAGATACTAAGGCTCTGAGTTGCTAAGGTTCTGAGTTTTTTGCTTTACTTTAAAAAAAAGATACTAAGGTTTTGAGCAGCTAAGTTTCTGAGTTTTACTTTGCTAAAAAATAATAGACGCACAATTTGTGCGTCTATTATTTTAAAAGACTTGTTTCTATGAATCTTAGCAACTCAGAGCCTTAGTATCTTAGAGTCTTTATTTAAACAAATTATCCATTCCGGGAATCATTGGCATATCCATTTTGGCAACGGCGTCAAGTTCTTGTTCGTTTATACTTGTTGCTTTTTCAATTGCTTTGTTTAGCGTTACAATTAAATAATCTTCTAATTGTTCTTTGTCTTCTAAAAGAGAATCATCAACAGAGATTGTTTTTATTTTTCTGCTTGCGGTAATTGTTATTTTTAATAATCCGTCAGCACTTTGTTCGTCAATTAAAACAGTATCAAGACGTTTCTTTGTATCTTCAATTTTTTGTTGGGTTTCTTTAAGTTTGCCCATCATTCCCATTAAATCCATTTTTTGTCGATTTTTAAATTATTTCAGACAAAATTACTATATTGCTGTTTGATAACAATAGAATATTTTATGAAAATATTAATTTAGGTTCTGTTGTGATTGTAGTATTTTTGCCTCTCTGAATAAAAAATTAATGCTTAATTAAATCAATGCAAAACGATATACTGGCTCCAAAGGCTAAAGAAGTTCCTAAAAAACTCAAAAAACACAAAGAAACCCGAATCGATAATTACTTTTGGCTGAACGACCGCGAAAATCCTGAAGTTATTGATTATTTGAATAAAGAGAACGATTATTATCAAAAAATGACTTCGCATACAAAAGATTTACAAGAGTCTTTATACGAGGAAATGAAAGGAAGGATTAAGGAAGACGATTCATCTGTTCCTTATTTTTACAACGGTTATTTTTATATTACCCGTTTTGAAACAGGTCAGGATTACCCCATTTTTGCCCGAAAAAAAGGTAGTCTTTCGGCAGATGAAGAAATCTTATTCAACTGTAACGAAATGGCAAAAGGACATGCTTATTTCAAATTGGGAGGTTTAAGTATAAGTCCTGACAATAAATTTGCCAGTTTTGGTTTAGACCTTGTAGGAAGAAGAATCTATACCATTCAGTTTAAAAATCTTGAAACTGGTGAGATTTTAGAAGAGAAAATCGAAAATGCCACAGGTGGATCTGTTTGGGCAAATGACAATAGAACTGTTTTTTATACCCGACAGGATGAAGTTACTTTAAGAGCAGATAAAATTTTCAGACACAAACTAAATTCAGATTCAAAAAACGATGTTTTGGTTTATAATGAAACCGATGATACTTTTAATGTTTCGGTAAGTAAAGAGAAATCGAGAAAGTATATTGTTATTAGTTCCGGAAGTACGCTAACAACTGAATACCGAATTCTGAATTCAGATAATCCAGATGGTGATTTTGAAGTTTTTCAGACTCGTGTTCGTGGTTTAGAATATAGTATTTCACATTTTGAAGATTCGTTTTATATTTTGACCAATAAAGATAAAGCGACAAACTTCAAGTTAATGAAAACGCCTGAAAATAAAACAGCAAAAAGAAACTGGGTCGATATTATTCCGCACAGAGAAGATGTTTTACTTGAAGATATTGAGATTTTTAAAAACTATTTAGTGGTTGAAGAACGCTCAAATGGTTTAAATCATATCAGAATCATGCCTTGGAATAAAGAAGAGGAAGATTATTATTTGCCTTTTGGTAGTGAAACTTACAGTGCATTTACTACAACAAATATTGATTTTGATACCGATATTTTGCGTTACAGCTACCAATCACTTGCGACACCATCGTCTGTAATTGATTTTAATATGAAGACTAAAACCAAAGAAATCTTAAAAGAACAACAGGTTTTAGGAGGGAAGTTTGATAAAGAGAATTATATAGAAGAACGAGTTTGGGCAACGGCCAGAGATGGAGTAAAAGTGCCAATTTCGATGATTTACAGAAAAGGGTTAGAGAAAAATGGTAAAAATCCGTTACTGCTTTATGCATATGGATCATACGGAATTACTATGGATACGTATTTTTCTTCGACGCGACTTTCTTTGTTGGACCGTGGATTTATTTACGCAATTGCTCATATTAGAGGCGGAGAAGACCTGGGAAGACAATGGTATGATGACGGGAAACTGTTAAAAAAGAAAAATACCTTTACAGATTTCATCGATTCTTCTAAATTTGTAATAAACGAGCAATATACTTCGCCTGAACATCTTTATGCTGAAGGTGGATCTGCAGGAGGGCTTCTGATGGGAGTAATTGTAAATGAAACCCCGGAATTATACAATGGAGTTATTGCTCAGGTACCTTTTGTAGATGTTATTACAACGATGCTGGATGACAGTATTCCGCTGACTACCGGAGAGTATGACGAATGGGGTAACCCTAACAAAAAAGAATATTATGATTATATGTTGTCATATTCACCTTATGATAATGTAAAAGCACAAAAATATCCAAATATGTATGTATCAACGGGATTGCACGATTCTCAGGTACAATATTGGGAGCCAGCTAAATGGGTCGCTAAGTTGAGAGATCTGAAAACAAATGAAAATCTTTTGTTTTTAGATACTAACATGGATGCGGGTCATGGTGGGGCTTCAGGACGTTTTGAGGCTTTAAAAGACTTAGCAAAGGAATTTAGTTTTTTATTAGATTTAGAAAAAATTAAAAGCTAATTAGAAATTTTTTGTTAAATTTGCAACCTATCAAGGTTATTTTAAAATGCCTTCGATTAACTATTTTTTTATGAAAGAAGAAATAAACGCTTATAATAATGTTTTAGAGTTAATAGGTAACACCCCACTTATTAAACTAAATAAAGTCACCGAAGAGTTAGAAGGTAATTTCTACGCAAAGGTAGAAGCTTTTAATCCAGGTCATTCCTCAAAAGATAGAATAGCGTTATATATTATTGAAGAAGCCGAAAGAAAAGGAATACTTTCTCCAGGCGATACTATTATTGAGACTACATCGGGTAATACAGGTTTTAGCCTGGCAATGGTAAGTATTATAAAAGGTTACAATTGTATCCTGGCCGTAAGTTCAAAATCATCTAAGGACAAAATTGACATGTTGAGAAGTTTGGGAGCCAAAGTATATGTGTGTCCCGCTCACGTTTCTGCAGATGATGAGAGATCTTACTATAATGTAGCAAAACGTCTGCATGAAGAAACAAAAGGCTCGGTTTACATTAATCAATATTTTAACCAATTAAATATTGATGCCCATTATAACACTACAGGTCCTGAAATTTGGGAACAAACAAACGGAAAAATTACACACCTTATTGCTTGTAGCGGAACCGGAGGAACTATCTCAGGAACAGCAAAATTTTTAAAAGAGCAAAATCCTAATATCAGAATTCTTGGAGTTGATGCTTTTGGATCAGTATTGAAGAAATACCACGAAACAAAAGAATTTGATAATAAAGAAATTTATCCATATCGTATAGAAGGTTTAGGTAAAAACCTGATTCCATCAGCGACAGATTTCGATATCATCGATAAGTTCATGAAAGTGACGGATGAAGAAAGTGCTCACTCAGCCAGAGAAGTTACCAGAAAAGAAGGACTTTTTGTTGGATATACGTCTGGGGCAGTAATGCAGGCAATTAAACAATATGCAGAAGAAGGTGAGTTTACAAAAGATAGTAATATTATTGCCATCTTCCCGGATCATGGATCACGATATATGAGTAAAGTATTTAGTGATGACTGGATGAACGAACAAGGATTCTTTGACAGTATAAATGAAGAAGAAGTTCAAAAAATTGAATTTGTAAAATAAACGACATACCGTTTTTTAAAATATAGAAACTCCATCTGCTTAAAGCGATGGAGTTTTTTTATGCTACATACTTAAAATGTATGTTTTTTTAAGTATTAAATGTTTTCTATAAAATATAAATACCGTATTTATACGTAAGAAATTAAGTGTTTGGTTGATGAATATTTATTATTTTAATACTATTTACAGAAGTATAAGTAAATGTAATTAATCGTTTAAAATTATCAATTTTGGTTATTTAAACGATTATTTAGGTTAGTTATCGGAAAAATTTCTGTTAAGAAACATAAAAATATAGTTTAGCAGTGTTAAAATGACACAATTGTTTTTTAATCCCCTAAATCTATCATTATGAAAAAATTACTACTTACTTTGATGTTTGTAAGTCATTTGAATGTTAATGCGCAAAACCCAATTCAGGAATTTAACTTCAATGGTACTTTAAATAATACTGCAAATACAACTTCATTCATGGGCACAAATAATTTTGTTGCCGATAGAATGGGAAATGTCAATGGAGCTCAACGATTGGTTAATAAAGGTTTGGAAGCTGTAATTGATGATCTTCCTCAAAATAATAGCTCAAGAACTGTGAGTATTTGGGTAAAGCTAAATGATATTGCTTCTGCAAATTACATTTGGGGTTATGGAACTGCTTATAATGCACAATATTGTGGATTATTACAGCAGGGTACTGCAACTTCTAATTCTGATTTAAGTTTGGCAGGCTGGGGCGCAAGTAATGATGTTATTGTTTCTACGTCATTAGTAAAAGGAACCTGGTATAATTATATCATTACATACGACGGAAAAGTATCTAAAATATTTAGAAATGGTGAGCTGCTGAAATCTGTAAGTGGTATTACACGATCTACTAAAGGTAACATTTTTAGGTTGGGAGAAATAAATACTACCGTTGGTATAAATGCTGATATAGATGATTTAAAGATTTTTAATGTTGCACTCACTGATCAGCAGGTTGCAGCGCTTTATGAAGAATCTAAGCCAACTTTGGCTGTAACTGCAGAGGTAGTAGCATCAACAGTAAAAAGCAGTAAACCGGTTGCGGCAACTAAAACTGCCAAAGCAACTGTAAAACCATCAGGTACAATAATTACAACTAGTAATATCGCTGTATCTAAAAATGTTGAAGTTTATTCACAAGGACAAAAGATAATAGGAAATAATGCCATGAGCATTAATGACCTGCCAGAAGGAACTTATTTGCTAAAAATAACAGATGTACCGGCAAAAAAAGTGACTTCCAAATAAGATTTTGGTTAATAGAAATAGTTAGTTAGTTTTTTGTTTAGTAAGCATTTTGAATAGTTGAGAAAGCCTTCTGAAAGTCAGAGGGCTTTTAAATTTTTATATACTGTAAATATATTTTTGTAAAAATGTCTTTACAAATGTTAGCCAAGAAGCTCCTTGTTTTTTGTTTTTTTATAATTTAAATAAGAATATCGTACTTAAGTGTGTAAAATGTTTGGTAACTTTGAATTAAATTTATAGTTTTAACAAAATTTTTGAAATTACTAATTGTAAAAGCTTGATGCTTATTGAGATTTGTAATGAATTAAATTTTTTGTTTGTGCTTATTATTTTGTCGTTTAATATTATTGAAATTACTTTTAAAATCCCCTAAAATTGTAAATATGAAAAAATTATTACTGACTGTAATGTTTGTAACTTTTTTAAATACTAATGCTCAAAATCCGGTTCAGGAGTTTACTTTCAACGGAACTTTAAACAGTACTGATAATACAATTTCGCTTTTAGGAACTCCTAATTTTGTAAATGACAGAATGGGAGAGACCAAGAAAGCTCAACGACTTACTAATAAGGTCTTGCAGGGTGTAGTGGGGGAGCTTCCGCAGGATAATAAACCCAGATCAATTTCTTTTTGGGTGAAGTTTAATACTGTCGCTTCAGCAAATTATATTTTTGGTTATGGTAATGCAGTAAATGGTCAGTATTTTGGTTTCTTGCAACAGCCTGCAGTTTCGGGCAATTCAGATGTAAGTCTGGTGGGTTGGGGAGATACTAACATTATTGTTTCAGTTCCGCTTCAAAAAGAGGTTTGGTACCAATACAATCTTACTTATGACGGAACTACCTCTAAAATATATCGTAATGGTGAATTATTGAAATCTGCAAACGGAATTCAGCGCTTGACCAAAGGTTATATTCTGAGATTAGGTCAAATAAATACAACTGTTACGATTAATGCAGATATTGACGATCTTAAGATATATAATGTTGCAATGACCGAGGAGCAGGTTTTGGAATCTTATAACAGCTCAAAACCGATTACAGCTTCTAAAGCAGAGACTGTTCAGATTTCAAATACAGTAAAAAAAGCTGTAGTATCGACACCTTCGTCGCCTGTTAAAACTGCAGTTTCCAATACTATAAGTTCACCGGAAACAAATGCAGATTCTAAAACGGTTGAGGTTTTCTCACAAGGAAGGAAAATAACAGGAAGTAACGCTTCTAATATTGGGGATCTGCCTGAAGGAACTTATTTACTGAAAATAACAAAGACGCATGCAAAAAAATAGACTTACAGTATACTAAAATTTAAGATTCTAAGAAATAATAAGACCAACTTCTCTAAATCAAAAATGCCTTCCAGATTATTGGAAGGCATTTTTTTAGTGTTTCTTTTGCTGTCCTGGTGCATAATTTTTTGCACTTTTGCTACCAGACATTTTTTTAGCTTGTCCCGGTGGTACTTTTTTAGTGGTTGTTGTTTGATTGTAAGTATGCGTATGAGTACTACAGCTGATTACGCTTAATACTAAAAACAAAAGTACGAGTACAACTACGGCTATTTTTGTGTATTTTGATGTTTGCATCTTCTATTTATTTTTTATTTGAGGTACTGCAAATATACTTTTTAATAGCATTTTTTGATGTTTATGCTCTTAGTTTAAAATGAATTCAAATAGATGCTTTTATTGTGAGTGAGGGACTAATCAAAATCTTTATTATACTCATATTTGTAAAAAAGAGATTTTAAGACATTCCTGCCAGTGCTTGCAAGTATGTTATCCTGTTCCTTAACAAGAAACTTAAAAACACATTTTATTACTACCAGGGATTTATTTTTAAATTTGGATTAATAGGAAGTGTATATTCTAATTCTTTTCCTATTGGAGGCATCCATTCTAAAGTATTTTCATTTAAAATTGCCATACCTCTTGAACCAAATATTATTTTAGTAAGGGCGTCAGAAGTGCTATTAGAAATCCATATAAGTTCTGGTAAAAAATTAATAATGTAAAAATTACCATTTTCATCCATCATTACGGTGCATTGTTCGATTAATTCTGCAACTGGATATAACTGCGTACCAATCAATGTTGAATAATAGTATACAAGACTTTTATCTTCAGATAAATCAATTTTATCGCCTATCTTATAAACATTGAAAAGATGATAGTCAAAAACTTTTTTACTATCCATATGGCTAGTATCAATTGTCATTGTTTCTATTTTATTTTCGGCGTGGATTTTCAGATCACCAAATTCAGAAAGAAAATCTTGAATCTTTGCTGGCAATATTTCATAAAGAAGACTATTTGCTATATTTTGTCTTATGCTTCGTCCTTCATACCATCCAGCATCTATTAGTGTGGTTTTTAAATCTTCTTGATTATTAGGCATAAAATGATTCAATTTTTAAATAATATTTACTTTTATTTCATCTCCTCCAAAGTACTCTAAAAAAGGATTGCAAATTATGCAAACCTCAAAAATTAAGATTGAAATTAGTTTATTTTACGAATAGCAGATGAAAAATTAAATTTCCATTTTTTCGATGTATTCCTTTATGTTAAAATCAGGATTTGGATTCTCTTCATATTCTCTTATCAATACTTCTTTAGATAGAAAAATGTTGTATCCTATTTGTAAACTCCCTCTTTCATTAAATTCTTTCTGCAATAGATTTTCGTTTTCCCAGTCTAAACTTTTATTTACTTTTTCTAAAACAGATGATAATCTTTGATTATTTAAATTATATCGTTCAAGATTCCAAACATAGGAATAACTATCTTCATCAAAAGACATTGGCATCCAGATATCAGACTTTGTTGATAATACAAAACTTTGTTGAAACGTACGAAAGCTTTGCAGACAAAAGATACCTGAGTGTGTTTCTTCACCCTTTTCGGTGTATATTACAGTGTCTCCGTTGATATCAAACTCAAAACAAGTTTGTAAATAATTGTCTTTTTCTATTAAAGAGATTAAATCTTCTATGTTATTATAATCCAATTTTTCATTCTTACCTTCTAATGATTTTGGAATCAATAGTTTTGATTCGATAAGAATAGTTAATAAAGTTTTTAAGTCTGATCTAATCTCCGGGTATGGTGCTATGTCATAATCATAATCGTATTTATTGCTGTCAAAATGCCAACTCCCTCTTAATTTTTCCGGTGAATAAAGTTTCATAATTTAAAAATTAATAAATCATTATAAATTTATTTCCTCTTCAGTTTTTAGTTTATTTATAAAATCTTCAAAATTATCTGCAATTTTTAAAAATTGCTCTTCAGGAAGATAATCTGTCCAGCGGTTGACTAAGATTGTTTCATAATCTGGACCCTCATCTAGGCATAAACAAAAATGCCATCCTCCCATATCCAAAGCAAAAGGAACAAGTTTACGATGATAATTTTGAAGAAACTCCTCAGTAAGTTTAAATAAATCAGCATAGTTTAAATAATTTTTAACTTCCCAGACAGTTTCGTCATGATCTATAAAATATCTTTCATAATGGCTCAATCCTCCATTTAATTTTAGAAAACCCTTAAAATATTCAGGTAAGTTTTCACTAATGATACTTTCGATGTATCTCATATTTGAGTCCCCCATTCTTGGATATAGATTTAATTTTCTCATTTTTTATGGATATTTAGTAATTCTCAAATATGCTTTTTATTATGTAACTGAACCAGAGTATGCCATACTGCCAAAGGAAACAATTTCAGAAATTTTACATTGAACCGTCATGATTTTCATATTCCTTTAATTTGTCCCGATATTTTTCAAGCATCCTGCAAATCTCTTTTGTTGGTAGTTCTGTCACAAATTTCCCGTGGTATTCTAATGTAGTTATTTCTTTATTTATAAATAATTCAGATACCTCTAAGCCCCAGTGCATCACAGGATATTCTCCGCTCATGACTCGCTTGCAACTTATAATACCGTCTTCTATCATTGAAAGCGGCATATCTAAAATTTCATTATTAAAAATCCACAGTTCTTTATCTTCAAGATAAATAGCGGGTTTGATTTTGTATTTTAAAGTATTCATATTTTATTTTAGAGAAAAGGATCATTTTGTGTTGGTTTCTAATATCTGGTATTTTATAGTTTTTTCGAAAGTAACCGGATCTTCTTCCGACTCAAAAGTTTTTATTAGAAATTCCATTTTTTCCAATTTATCAAGATCATCAATTCCATAACCGTCCCAGCCAATAGGAATATCATATTTTTCATTAAGAGGTACCCCGTTCATTTCAAGCGATTGGCCGGGCAATAAATAAAACCATTCAGAGAAAAGCACTATTTCTTTTGTTCCCAATTCTTCACTTGCTTTCTTAAGAGTCCGTTTGAACTTTTCTAATTCAATATCATTTAGTGCCATTATTTAATTTTTTAACCCACTATACCAAACTCAATATCTTCTATTAATGATAGCCATAATCCATTATCATTTTTTAATAAACCTTCATCTATTTGCAATAATTCAGTTTCTAAAAATTTTGCATATTTCTTATGATTGGAATCCTCCCGATAATTCCCAAATGTTTTTTGTGAAATATTGATTTTCCATAAACGATCATAAGTATAAAGCTGTAGAATTAAATTTTTTAGAGATTTAGAAATAAAAAGGTTGTCATCTGTTATTATCTTTCGGGATTTTAAATCTAAAATCAGATTACTGTCAGAAGCTGTTTTTCCAATTATAATTTTAGATTCTGACATTAAGCAAAGATTTTCTGTAAATTGAAAATCTAAAACACCATTTGGCAGTCCTATATGAGAGATAATAGAGATTTCTTCATCAGTAAGTTTTTGGCTTATTCCAGAGGCAATTTCTCTCTTAATAAGATTAGAATCAAAATGTGATACTATATTATTTTCGGGTATCATTTGTCAAACAATTTTTATTTCTGATCATGTCTGTAAGTTATGCTTAAGTTGATCACAAAATTTAGTTTAATTTAAAGTAAGTACTTATAAATTGATCTTCTTTTTTTTGGAGTAGTTCCATTTGTACTTCATTAGTCTGATAATTTTGTCCTCTGTAAATCCATCGAAATATATCAGGGTAAAGAGATTCACTAATGATATTTTTTCTCTCTATGATTGTCTCCTTTTCTAAATCATAAATAAAACTGCTATTAGAAAAGGCTTGAATGACTTGTATTTGCATTGAATTAATAAAAAATGCCCATTCAATATCAATATCTTTTTCAAACTTTACTTTTATCTTTTGAAAAGTTGAAAGGTTTGTAATGATGAGACTTCTTTTATTGATTAAGAGATGATTTTCTTTGTAAAAAAAGCTGCCAACCAAACTGTCTTGAATTGCCTTGCGATTTTCGATTAAATAAACCTTTAAATTCATTTTATTAAAATTTTGAGTATCCACTAAAAGAAAATCTAAAGAAGGAATAAATACAAAATTTTTACCTGGATGTTCCGTTTCTATTTTTTCATTGATACAATACTGAATTCTTTCTTCTGAAAATAATTCTTGGGTTTTATCTATTCCATTTATCAATACGCTGTAATATACAATCTCCTGACCTCGATTGGGTTCTTCCCAGCCTTTGTAAACAAATTCTATTTTTTTGTTCGGAGTTTTAGAGTGATTTAACTTTTCAATCTTTGTGAGCTGTATCATGATTTAGTTCTGGAAAGTTAAATAAGTGTTTTTAATGAAAAAATTATTCATGATTCTTTGCCTCCCATCTGCCAAGTCGCTTTCTTTTTTCAATTTGATGCAGTGCTAATGCCTTTATTTCTTCGTCTTCCGATTGTGAAATCGTTTCTAATGCTTCGATATTATAAGGTTCCGGTTGTGCACCAATGGCATAGATAATTTTACGAATATAGGGGTATTTAAGATCTTCATCATATTTATAAAATTCAGGAAGTGAAGAAAGTGCCTGCATTAAAAGTTTTACATTCGCTTTGTCTTCATTGAACCAGTTTTGAAAAGATTCAATCATGAATTCATGATCATGATGCCCATCTTCTACTATAAAGATTTGCAGTAATTTCATGAATTCATTATCCGACATAGAAATTGGAAATCTCCATAATATTGCATTAAATCGATTATTGAATACAGAATCTGTTTTTGAGTCTATTAATAATTGTTTTAGTTCTTCAAAATTTGCTCTGTAAGGGAAAATGGGAAACAATTCTTCTCTGCTAATTCTATAATTTTCGTGAAGAATTTCCCAGTCTTTTTCTAAAACTTTTATCATGTGTTTACTTTTTTAAATACCCAATTCTTTAAGTGGAGTATTAAAATGTTGTTCATCATCTGGAGCAGGATTTAAGCACATTTCTATAGCGATGCTTAAATTGTAAATCATTTCGTCATAGATATAATGTTTTTCTTCGTCATTTCTATATAATTCCAAATCGGCATATAATCCAGGTACTATAGTCATCAAATAATATAAAATATCTTTTGGGACCTCTTTTTTATATTTCCAATCCGCTTTTAATTCTTCCAAAATTTCATATAATTCATCTAATAAAATAAGATCAATACCTTCTTTCATATGATATTTTATTAAAAAGCCATTTTGTGTATTAAAAAGGAAATGATTTATTTTTTGAGCTGTTATGGTCATATATTATCCATTAATTTTAAGATATTGTGATTAAAATATTTCCCGTTGATGGAAGCGAGACGCTCTAGTCAACGGGAAATATTCTGCAGTGAACTATTAAAATTAAATCTATTTTACATAAGGTTTTTCTATCAGATATTTTTCATCCCATTCATACAAAGGTTTTGTTTTTTCTAATGTTTTTAAAATTTTAATATACCGGTCATAATTTTTTTTAAATGATTTATCTTTGGGTATTTCGAGAAGCCTTTTTGTTAATTGCTCAGTTTTTTTGTCTGTAAAATTATTGTATTGGGGATGTGAACACAGTTTCCAGATAATTATTTTTTTAAATAATGCATCACTATAAAATATATCTGATATAAAATTAATGTCATCGGATTCTAAAAAAGGCAAAAAATCACGTATATCCTGCCAATAGTTAAAAAAAGGCAATGCTTCCTGTTGGATGTATTGCTGCATAAGATGGCAAGCTTTTTCTATGCCAGATTCAGTGTCTAAATTAGCAGGTAATTGGTTCAAAATTCCTTCTCCTACATTATGTTTGAAAAGATGCTTGTTTATATTGATATTGATTGTTGAATTTCCTTGACCAATTTTATATTTAGGATCTAAAATTTTTTCAACGTCATTGAACTCAATACTGGCTAATATATTCTTTAATAGGTAAATTTCAATGTTTCCTAAATATAGAGCATTTACTTTATTATCAGCAATAGATATTGCTTCAATATATTTTTCTTCTAATGTTAAAATGTTAAAATTATCAGGTAGAATTTGGTTGTATCTTTCGTTAATATATTCTTTTGTCATGTTTATTTGAATATTTTAATTGTTTCTATAATTGATTTTCCATCACCATTACTAATTGATTTATAAATTTCATTTTTGTAAATTCTAATCTTATCACCAGTTTTTAAAACTCCTCCATAGTCTTTGAAATAATTTGCACTACTTTTTACTTCAAGTTCAACATATTGTAAACCTTTTGTATCAGTAAGCACACCGTTCCCGCTTGTAAATTTATCAATTATTTCGCTACTTTGGTTGGGTGTCCAGGGAGCATTTTTAGTTAATTTACTATCGTGATAAAGTGTTTTATAAGTTCTAGCCCCAAATTCATCAGTTGCTATTGGAATTGGATCTACTAAGGCATCATCTAAAATCACTTTTGGTTCACCTGCCTGGAGTTGAGTATAATGTGTTCGGTTACCGTTACCTCCCCAAGCTTTACATGGTATATCAGTATTACTTGCAATGGATCTGTTACTAAATTTTTCGAAATCATCAGCTACTTTAAAACGACCTTTCATTATTGAAATTTTGTCGCTTCGCACAAGCCATTTTTCAATCTTTTCAGTATTTTGTTCATTTAACTTTAACTCAGCTACTAAGTCACCAATGTTTTGAGCTTCAGCATCAGTAAGTTTGTGATTTGAGAATGCATCTACAAATTTACTGTTTTCGGATTTGTTAATAAAATTGAGAAATTCGGGATCATCGCAATCATCTAAAAATTTAGCAAGAGTAGATCCAATTTTGTCGTCTGTAAATTTTGCTATTCTTGAGGCTACATCAGGGCTTAGTTTTTCGAATTTTTGTAAATATGTGGCATTTTTTAGTACATAAGTACTTCCTCCATCGTATAGTCGTCTATAGACTCCCATACCATCTTTGCTTTCACCGATAAACTTTCTAAAATCAACATTACCAGCTTCATAGTCTTTTAGAAATGAAGTATACCAACACTGAGACTGTGCAGTTGTAAAACTTAACAGATTTATTAATACTATAAGAAGTATTTTTTTCATAGTTGTAGGTCTTAATTTGTACATAATATTTCTTTAGGATTGTTAGTTCTGAATTTTTTCCATCCAGTGAATAGTTCTGAATCTTTCTTACTTAATTCTTTAAAAAGATCTGTACTAGCGTCACCAAAATCGTGCATAAGAAGGCTTTTGAATTCATCACTTAGTGAATTAAATTTTGCAAGCAATGGTGTACCAGAAATTTTACGTATGAAATCGTTCGTTTCATTGGCTATTTTTATTACATAAACAGAATCTCCAGATTTCATTATATTAAATGAGCCTTCTTGTATTTTCCCAGTTTCATCAGCATAACGTATTTCAGTTAGCGTCCCAATAACTTCATCATTTGCCTTTACTAAAGAACTTTTAATATTTGTAAATTTGACGAAACCGCCACTCGTTGCAAAGTCAATTTCAAATACTTTTGTTGTTCCGATTTTACCAATAATCCAATTTTCAAAATCTAAAATTGACTTGTTCATTGATGTAAATTTTGTCTTTAGTATAGATTGTTCAATATAAGATAGCAGCTTATTATTAAAAATTACTTGCGAAGTTTCTTGCCCCATTCGTTTTAAAAGTGGTGAAATTTCTTTTAATTGTTTAATTATTTTAGAATCTTCAATGGATAAAGTCTTTAAAGCATTTTTAAATTTTTCAAGATCAAAACTTATTTTTAAAATTTTTCCGGCTGAACTCTTAATTACTGATATACCTAAACGTGTTAGGGCAATTCCTCCATCTACTAACATTATAGTATCCCAAGCCTCAATAAATGTAGTTCCGCCATTTAATTCTTTAATTTTATCCTCATTTAGAGCAATTATTAAATCACTGCTAGATAGGACAATAGTTAATGCTTCCATTGCTGTAAGAGATTGTCCGCCGGATGGTATTGAAGTTACTATGGCTACCAGATTACCTAAAACTCTAGCAGCAAGCATGCCTTGTTTAAGATGTTTATTGTGAATTAAATAAGCAATATAATATGCCGGGACATCTATATTTACATCTGTTTTTTGATTGTTTTCCCATTCTAAAAATGTACCATTTGCCGGAATAGTTATACTTACAATCTGATTTAGATTTGTGAAATTCCACGTTTTTATTGTTTCATTAATTCCTTCTATTGGTACTGCAAGAAATCCTGCATTTGCAGCTAATACATAAGAAGAATATATAGGCAGTCTTTTTAGTTCAACCTTTAATGTACCATCAGGATTAAATATAAAATTGAAGTCTGTTCCCGAATTGTTATTCTGATTTAAACTAAATGAAAAGTTTTCTTTAGGAGTGCTTGTATCACTAATTTTTACATATTCGGTAATTTTATTAATGTATAAGTGAAACTCTGAAAAATCTAGCCTGTTCCATAATTTAATAAATAGCTTCGATTTATTTTCGAATAATTTTTGTAGCAATTGTGGTGTTTGACTATTATAAGCGACAGTATTTATTAATTTAATAATTTCCTCTTCATTATTAGTTTTCTCTAAAAGATTTATTGCTTTTATTCTGTTTTCAAAGTTTATTAATTCAAGATTACAGTTATCATATTTATTAATAATCTCAGCCATTTGATTTGCTGTATTTGAACTGGCAATTTCACTATTTATTTTACGAGTTGTCTCTTTATTGTCTTTAGTGTTTTGAAGCCCATTTCTAAACAAATCATACTTTTGTCCCAATTGTTTAATTATTAAGTCACTTGATAATGCTCTTAAATACGCAGTGATAGCAACAGATCTAGATTTTGTTTTTGTAGCTTCTTCTATTTTTTGAAATATTTTGTCTAATTCTTCCTGGATTGTATTTATGTTGCATGTGATATTACTTTCACTAGAATCAAATTCAGAAAATAAAAATCCACTTGAAACAACTAGAGGAGAAAGCGGACTATATTTTGAAGCAATAGTGTTATATTTCTCCAGAAAATCAATCGAGAATTCTGATAGAGCACTACTTGTGATTTCATTTGAAAAATAATCGTCATCTTTTATTAAATCAAAATAATTTTGATTTAAATTTTCGCTATTATTCAGTTCTTCTATTATAGAGAAAGTGTTTAATGGGTTTCCATAATTAATGTTATTTGTGTTGAAGTTTTGATCCGATTTTTTTGGATAAACAATAAAATGTAAATAGATGTTACTATTCTCATAATATGGAATCGCTACTATTGTTTTAGATAAATTCTTACCTAATGCACTACTTAATTGATCATTATATTGTTTGTTTTCTTTGCATTCTTCACATTCATATACAAATTCATTGTTACCCCCTTTGTAAGCATACCTATTATTTGTTGAAGTTGTAAAACTAATTAAGCTTCCTAAAGGAGCATAATCTCCGGAATTTTTTCCATCAAATTTATATTTAAACGGATCTAAAGTTGAAAAAGTAACTTTTTTGGTAGTTGAAGGCAATGTTATGATTATTCCTGATGGAGTTAAAAAACTATATGTATTGTTATTGTTTTTATATCTAGCTGGAAGACTAGAAAGCTCTGAAGAAACATGTCCACCAGAAGAACTCTTCTGGAAACCATAGAATTTCCATCCGCCGCTATGAATAATGTCCCAGTCGTTGTGAGATAACACAGTTCCTGTTCCATAATCCATTAAAAGATTAGTTTTTCCTTTGTCGGCATCGGTTGTAAATGGATGTTTAAGTCCAAAAATACCGTGTCCCAGTTCGTGTGCCGCTGTTCTTAATTTGTTATCAAAAACAAAAGCATACTGACCACCCAAAGGCATAAAACCATTGTATCCGTTACTGCCCAATTTACCGGTATAAATAACGTAGTAGGTTTCGTCATTATAAGTGAAAGTAGAACTTGCTTCAATCTGGTTCTTAATATCATTTTGAGCATTGGTATATACATTAACAATATTACTGTCTCCGCAATCAATTATATTGGGTAACGGATTTATATCAACATTCTGAGAACTTACTTTAAATTCTACTCCGGCTTTATTGTAGATACTGTTTAAAGAATCCTGCATTACCGAAGCTTTTGGAACGCTTGCTTTGTTTACACTTAAGATCGTTACGCTTATTACAGGTTTTTTCTCCAGTTGCCAAACATTTAGTTTACCGGCAATCTCAGCTTTACCTTCAATAGTTTTAGTAGCATTATCAGGATCTTTCTTTGTTACGCCTTTTACTGTGGCAATAATACTTTCTTTAGAGAAGGCCAATGTTTGCTCAACTGTTATTTCTGCTTCGGTATCATTTTTCCAGTTAGCATCAACTATAGTTCCTGTATTGGTTTTAAAAACAATATCATCTTTTGTCTTTCCGTTTTTAAATATAGCTGTAGCAATAAACGTTTCCGGACCTTTTAGATTTGAGACAGCTTTATAATTTACATTATACGTACTACCATCACTGGTAGGGATTTTCTCGTAAGTATCTAATAGTTTTTGTGAACCTGAACCTGGTTTAGCATCAAAAGCGTATTTACTGTCTGTGCTGTTTTTAAAGGTAATTTTAGCATTAGAAGTATATATTTGTGTTACTTCGCCACTAGAAGATACCCCGTTGGTATTTGCGGCCGTTGCTTTACCACCTGGGGCAGCAGCTGTGATGATTGGTTCACCTTTGCCATTTGCAGGAATAGTAACGGTTGTTCCTTTATTATCTGTATAAACCTGATTGTAAGCAGATTTTGGAACATTTGTAATCTGTCCATCAGTTCCGGTTATAGTTGTACTTCCATCAGGATTTAAAACAGCTGATTTTACCTCATAATTAACCTTAACTTCTATTGGTTTTCCATCACTACCAAATACATCATTAAACACACCATCCAAATCTGCCATACTGCTCCAATTAGGATCGTAACTGGCAATGATCTCTCCCGAAATTAATTTGAAATCGGTATTAATTCCAATGTTGTTAAACGTAATTCTGATACGTGTATTTTCACCGATTTTGCCTTTTGACTCGCCTTTTTCATTTTCTCCGGCTAAGGCATCTGCAGCATCAATTAATTTTCTGAATTTTTCTAAAAATGGCAATGTTACATAACCATCACCAGAGAATGTTCCATTACTGCCAGTAGAATGTAATACTACGATTGGAAAATCTCCGGCCGTTACGACATCATTAGGGAATAAATCTTTTAGCGGTGTTTTGTTAGCCAAATCTTTTGGATCCGGTTTTATACCACAACCCTGAAAAGCAATTTCGTCTCTTACAAGTGTTGTAAATTCTTTAATAGTACTGTGGGTATATTTTCCAACATCACAAGATGAACCAACAGTATATTCGTAAGTTGTATTTGCTTTTAAATTGCTAATGGTGATATTTTCTCTTGGAGTTACAAGACTATACCACTCAGATCCCGAATTTTTTTCGCGGTATTTTACCTGATAATCAAAATTATCAATATTTCCGCTCCAGCTTACTTTTGCCTGATTTTCGCTAATACCATCAGTTTTAATTCCTAATGGCGCTGTACAATATACCTCATAATCAAATGAAAAAATTTCGCTGTAACCGTTGTTTTTAAATACGCCAATTTCTTCGGCTCCAAGCAATGCTTTCGCTTTTACACGCCAGGCATATCTTCTGCCGGGAATTAGCTGAGGTTCGTTTATGCCATATTGTAATGACGTTGTTCTGGTAGTGGTAGTATATAAAGGGGGAGAATAGGCAAAGGCATTTTGAACCGGAGTGTATTTATCCCAAATTTCAACCAATGAAAACTCATACTCAACATTGCTGACGTTTATACTTCTTGGTGTCCAGCCAAAAACAATGTTCTGAATGTTTTGCTGCATGATTGAAGCATTGTTCAAAGGCAGGTTTAAAAAAGGAGGTTCATTCTGGAAAATAATGGTTGTAGTACCTGTTTTGCTGGACAATTTTTTGTTGGTCGCAAAATCATAAACCTCAACATAAATATTGTAAATCCCTTCGGGTAATGGCTGGGCGTATTGATTAGGATTTATTCCCAATAAATTTTGATATTCAAAATAAGGTGCCAAATCAACATTTGTTAATTGAAGCGGAAATCCTCCCTCAAGATAAAGTGGTTTTGCACCTACAACAAAATCATTTGTGTTAAAGGCAATTCCGTTACCCTGAAAATAAATCTTCAATCGTACCTGACGATTCGATATAGTCAAATCGTTCAGTACCAATTGTATTTTAATCGGACTGTTTATCGTTGTCGCATCAGCATAGCTACTCAAATAAATAGGTGAGGGCTGTATAAGCTGCGTCGTGATTCGAACAGGATAAGTTTGGGCATACGCACCAGAACCTAAAAAGGAACATAGTAATAGCAGGTATAAATGTATTTTTTTTATCATTTGGGGTAGTTGAGATTTATCCATTATTTTCTCCGGTATCTTATTTATGTCTTTAGTTCTGAATATGCTTTAGCTCGATCTCATCATTTTCTGCTTTTTTTACGGCAAGATCATGATAGAACGGAATCATTTTTACTTCGATTGCTTCTGTAATTTCAGCTGCTGTCTTTTTAGATTTTATCAGTTTAAAAGCTTCTTCAATTTCTTCTTTATTGAAATCTGCAGCATATTGATTTTGCTGAATTTCAGCAGCAGAAGTTTTTGCCAGTTTTTGGATTTCTTTAAACATCCATCTGTGATTGACTAGTTTTTTACGACTGTTTTCGGCTCTTTCAACTAATTTTTGATACGATTTGTAAGTGGTTTTATTCACAGCATCTGCCTCACTAACGCCATGTAAAGCATGACTGTTTACTCTTCCAATAGCTATCGAATAATCATTTTCAAGACTTTCATCTTTACGTTTCATATCGTTTTCGAGTTTTTGTGCCGACTCGATAAAATAGTCATTGTATTTTTTTAATGTTTCTGCTTCAAGAGCATATGCTTCAAGGTAATCCAAAGTTTTTTCTTTGAAATCTTTTTCGTCTGTAGCAACAGTCGCGTTGGTTAAAAGGTTTTCCAGTTTGCTGTTTTCTTCGGCTGGTAAAGGCTGTAGAGCAAGCTGCATTTCTCTTAACTGATTGGTTATTTCATCTCGAGTGCCTTCAAAAGTTTTTCCATTAAAGTTTATTTTAAGTACAGGTTCCAGTTTTACCTCTCCTGTTGCTTCTTCGGTTTTTGGTTCTCTTTTTGGACGTAGTTTTATTTTATCGAATGAGTAGGCGTAGGTAATGGTTGCCGTTAAATCATTGTTTTTTTGCGTTTTAGAATTGCTGAACAATGAAATAATTCCGGCACTGAAATTGTGTTTTTGAAGATAGATATACGATCCGTTTACTCTGAAATTCAGAATATCGTTTTGTTTGTCTCCGTCTATATAGCTAGTATTGTAACTGGTTGAAGCCGACGTGGTGAATTTTTTATCAAAAAATAGTTTTGTTGCACCAATAGTAGGACCTATAATAAGACTTTTGCCGGAATCTGTTTTTCCGTATGTATTGTTTAAGGACGCAATTAAATTTAAATCTTTTGCCGGATAGCCCATACTGTAAGATATCCCGGAGTTATAATAGGTTGTGGCACCGCCTTCTATTGTATGTCCTTGTTGCTGGTTTACGGCATCCTGCATAGAAAAGTTAGCATTAATAGATTTTTTAATGGTCTTTTCATTCTTGAGTAAATAATTTATAGCAAGCGATGCATTCTGATTGACTTGTCTGAAGTTTAAGGTATCGAGATAATCATAATTAGAAACCTGATTGATGTAATCAAACTGGTTACGACTGTTGGTATAGGATTGAAAGTTCGAGTAATTTGCATTAAAATTTAATTTTTCATTGGCTCTGTAATCAACATTTATGGCAGATACCAGTCGTTTCATCTGGCTTTCTTTTTGTTTATCCAGATTATCTTTCTGGAGACCGAAATTTGCTGATAATGAAACTTTGTTTTTAAATATAGTCTGTGTAGCGTTTACGGTAATGTTTTCTAAATCATTATTAAAATAATAGCCTCCTAATGTTCTGTAATTTGGATCAATACGTTCGTAGCCTAAACCTAAGGTTCCTGTTCCGGCAGGATAAGCCAGGTCTCCTTTAAACGCATTGTAACTCGCTGTTGTATTATTCGGGCTTAAAAATAATGCTGCAATACCTTTGGCTTTTGTACCATCGGTAGTGCGGGTATCTTCGGTAATACTGCTGTTTGCAAATTCGGTGTGAACCTGTAACTTCTGAAAAAGTTTAAAAGTAGTTTCAAGACTTATAGTTGCATTTTCTTTTGGAGAAATGCCCAATTCAAAAGGTACAGGATTGGATATTGAATTTATCTCATCTTTTGCTTTAAAGAAAATCAAACCAAAATTGACTTTTTCTAAGGCATAATTTGTTTTAAATCCGTAGCCAAATCTTTTGTAAACAGGAAGAATGTCCGGATATGCACTATTATATTCGTTGCTTTTTAAAAGCCTTCCGTACATAGCACTTACTTTAAATTTTCCCTGTGGCGTAAGATCGACACCAAATCCTGTAAATTGATGTCCGGCCAAAGTATACGGTGAGAAAGTCATGCTGACATCACCAA
Organism: Flavobacterium sp. N2038; assembly: GCF_025947185.1. Classification (NCBI taxonomy): domain Bacteria; kingdom Pseudomonadati; phylum Bacteroidota; class Flavobacteriia; order Flavobacteriales; family Flavobacteriaceae; genus Flavobacterium; species Flavobacterium sp. N2038. Next base: position 3,399,499 of record NZ_CP110001.1, on the reverse strand, counting down.
TATGGGCCGTGATCCATTTATAAGACGGATGTATGCTTAAACGATTCATTAAAACAGGTTTGCCATATCCGAACTTTTGATTGGTATAGGAAAATGAAAATGGAATATTGTATAATCCGGCGACATTGAAATTGATGTTTCCGTTTAGAAAATAACTAAACGGATCTCTTGCTGCATTTCCGGAGTAGAACACGCTGTTGGCTGATGCTCCTCCGGATACATTTATCAATTTTGCTTTCCCGACTTCCTGAATATTAAAGTTTTGTGAGAAACCAAAAGCACAGAAGAAGAGCAATATTATATTTAATCTTAGTTTATTTAAAATCATTATTTGCCTTACATGAAAATCAGCTTGTATATGTGATTTTCAATATTTTTTGAAATTGATATTTTACTTACTTGATAAATGAAATGTTATTGAATAATGATTTTTCGCAGTTTACTTCCTTGTTGTGACTCAAATAGTACAAAATAGACTCCTGATGGAAGGCCGGTTAAACTAAAGTTAAACTGATAATTACTCTTGCCGCTATCGGTTTTGGAATCTATAAGCAGATTATTGTTTAGATTATAGACTTTTACATTTGCCGGCATAATTTTATCAAGCGTAACATCTACTGTAAAAATTCCGTTTGACGGATTTGGATAAATTTTCAAATCGAAACTCTTAGCTGTTTCATTAGGATTGTTTTCTTCAAATTCGCCTTCGGTAACCAAAATTTGTTTAGTTTGATATGCTGTACAATCTCCTTTTGTGGTGTTTAATGTAATGTCATATTCTCCGGCTTCGCTAAAACTGATTTCGGCAAAATCACTGTTTTTAGAAATTACTGTTGCGTTTGCTGGTAGAACCCATTCGATTTTATCTGCGGCAGGGTTACTAATATCAACAATTATAATTTTTTCATTTCTAAATACCTGACTTGAAATTGCAAACTCGGCACTTATGGCGGTTTGCTGACTTGAGATTTTAATGGTATCTGTCGCTGTACAGCCCAATTTATTGGTAACCAAAACAGTATAATTGGCAGGTTGAGAAACTGTAATCATTGCCTGAGTACTTTTGAATCCTTGATCTGATGTCCAGGAGTATGTTGCTTTATCATCATCGATAGTTGCATTGATGGTTAAAGTCTGATCAAAACATAAGGTTACATCTTCACCTAAATAAATGACATCTTTTGGCGGATTTACTATCGAGTAAGTTCTGGAAATAATACATCCTCTGGCATCTGTTATTTCAACTGTATATTCGCCAGCTGCAGCATTGCTTAATGTATTTGTTTTTTCACCTGTGTTCCATAAGTATTTATATGGTGCAGTTCCGGCGATAGGTGTTACTACGATTGTAGCATCTGAACCTTCATAGCAGGTTGGTATTTTTATTTTTTCGGATGCATCTAAGTGCTCCGGTGTTACCAAATTAATTGTATTGACAACAGTACAGCCATTTTTGTCAGTAACAGTTAAGGTATAAGTACCGGAAACAGTATCTGTAAGATTAGGTGTTTTTGCACCAGTATTCCATAAATAAGTGTACGGAGCTGTTCCCTGAGAGGCATTTGAAACAATGGTCCAGTCCTTTCCATCACCACAGCGAACATAATCGGCAGAAAGAGAATTGGTTAATAGAGTAGGTTCTGTAATTGTAATATTCTGACTCTGTATAGATTTGTCAAAAGAATCTGTTGCAATAACATAATAAGTTCCGGCTTTTACATTTGTTAAGGTTTCAGCTTGTCCAACAACAACAGCAGGATTATTTATTTCATACCATTTATATCGATAATCCGGAAGTCCTCCAGAGGTCAGGGCTTTAATACTTGCCGTTGCAGCGCCTTGACATTGTACCGTGTTTATTTGTACAACATCAATAAATAGGGGATCAACTTTGTCTAAATCTCGGGCAATAATAGAACAGCCATTAGCATCAGTAACACTAATAAAATATTGACCCGCATAAATGTTATAGATACTGGTATTTGAGGCTTTATTACTATCGGTATAAATTAAATTCATATTTTGATCATACCATTGAAAATTATAATTAGCAGTACCACCCTGAACTGTAACTGCAATACTGGCATCATCTACACCAACTGCAGATGGAGGTGTTTTAACAACTTTACTAATTGCTAATATTTGCGGCTCTGTAATAACAAAATTTTGAGTTGTACTACAATTATTTGCATCTCTTACTGTAACTGAATAATTGCCAGCATAAAGATTGCTTATAGAATTAGGATCAGCATCAGAAGTTTTACTCCATGTTACAGTATGCGCACCCGTACCACCAGATGTAGTAATATGAATTGCTCCATCATATTGATTTTTACATGAAACATTTGTTTGTGTAAAATTTATTTTAATTGGTGTAGGTTCATTTATCACCACTTCATTTGAAGCATAACTATTTCCAAATCCATCATCAACTACTAAATAGTAGGTACCTGCAATCAGGGTTTCAGAAGGATTGGTTGTAGATACTACTACAGAAGGATTTGTTTTATTATACCATTTATAGATGTAATTTTTATCAGTATCAGCAACTCCTATAGGAGCTCCTCCAGTTATTTTGGCTTGTAAAACAGCTTCTTTGTACCCATTACATTTTATTGATTCGATTTCTGTAATCGAAGTAATTAGTAATTTATCAGGTTGAATTAAGGTATATGATGCATCTATTGCGCAGCCATTTGGATCAGTAATAGTTAGTTTGTAAGTGCCAATTTCTAATTTATCAATCATCGTAGTTCCCGACACTGCTGTATTTGTAGTTTGATTGATCCAGGAATAATTGTACGGTGTAGTTCCTCCTGAAATTTCAACTTTGATACTTCCATTTTTAGTTTCAAAACCACTTAAATTTTTTACATCTAAAGTTGTTATTTTTAATGGAGCAGCAGGTTGAGTAATTTCTATATCAGTGCTAAAAGAGGTCTGACATAAATTATCATCGGTAATTACCAGATTATATTTACCAAATCCTAAAGAAACTAAATCTTCGGCTGTAGAATAATCTACACCATCTTTTTTCCATTGAATCGAATATGGTTTGTTAGTTGTTGTACCACCTGTAATGTTAATATTAATGACACCAGTTGCATTTCCGTAACATAAAACATTGGTTTTATTAGCTAAAGAAACTATTAATTTGCCTGGTTGTTTTAAATTGTAAGCAATAGTTGTTTTTGAAGAACCAACTGCGTCTTTTACAATTACATGATATAAGCCAAATCCAATATTTTCTATAAATGATTGGGTTTCTCCAGTCATTTTTACATTGTTTTTGTACCATTCATAAGTATAATCAGGAACTCCTCCAATTACATTAGCCTTAATTAATCCATTTGCATCTCCAAAACATTGAATATTTTTGGTTTCTTGTAATGCAACGATTAAATCTGGATTCTCCTCAACTTCAAAAATTCTGGTGGCGATACAACCAGCATTGTCAGCTACGTTTTCCTTCGCATCCCGAACTTCAAGAGTGTAGAAACCGGCTTTAAGTCCGGAAATATCTTTTGTAGTTTTTTTAAATGCAGCATCCAAATCATAAGTCCATTTATAGGTATATCCGCCATTACCACCAGTTATTAATGGCAATGTAATGGCTCCGGTACTTTGTCCGTAAATATTAACTTTAGTTATAGTTGCGTTAGGAATAACTATTGGAGCAGGTTGTTTAATCTCAATGTTTGGAATTGAAGTTGAACATCCGTTTAAATCAGTTACAGTTACCGAATAGAATCCTGCTTTTAAATTATTTTGATCTTTATTAGTGCTATTATTACTCCACAAGTAGGTATATCCCGGAGTACCTCCCAAAACGCTAATTGCAATTGTACCATCACTTCCGCCATTACAAGAAACATCTTTTTTCTGAGCAACAGTAGTTGTTGCTGTAAGTGGGGCCAAAGGTTCTGTTATTGTATATGAGTCACTTATTGTAATTTTGGCGTCTGACACCTCGACTGTGTAAATTTCCCCAATTTTCCCGGTTAATCCGGTAATGGTCTTAGTAGTTGCTCCAGCAATTTTTACCCCATTTTTATACCATTGATAGCCATAATCACTTACGATTGTTCCTCCGGCTCCCTGCACTGTTAGAGAACCAGTTGCAGCTCCGTAACATTTTACATTATCCTGTTGTATCAGTTTTATATTTAAAGCTTCTAATTTTACATCTACCTGATAAGGACATCCTGACGATGATGTAACAATAATGTGGTAGGTACCATTTGACAGACCTACTTTTTCAGCTACATCATCAGAAGGAAAAGAAGGATCACCATCTTTGGTCCATTTGTATGAATAAGTAGCGCTTTCACCGCTGATAATTCCCCCAACAGGATTAAGTTTAATTTCTCCATCATTATTGGCAAGACTTGGTTGTGTTACCGTTGCTGTCACAGATAGTGGAGCTGTAGGTTCTTTAATGTCAATATCTGCAGTTAAGCTACAGGTAGGATAATTTTGATCCGTAATTGTATATCTATATTTTCCCGGAGGCAAACCAGTTCTTGATGGAATAGTAACGGCACTATTAGTCCATGATATGTCATAAGCACCACTTCCGCCTATTATCTTAAATGCGATTGCTCCGTCGTTTTTAGTTTTGCAGGTTACATTATTTACAACTAAATCCTTAATACCTAATGCAGGATTTTGTGTAACAGGAATGGTTTTGCTTTTTTTGTTTTGAGGGCTGGCATTATCAAATACTGTAAGTATGTATGTACCTGCTTTACCCGTAACAGTTGGACCGTTTTTAGTTTCTGTTTTATTATCAAGATATGTTATTTCCCATAAGAAAGTATAAGCCCCATCTTTACCAAGAAAACCACCATCAGCATCAGCTGTTAAAGAGGTAGTTCCTCCATTACATGGAATAAATGTTGCACCTGTATATTTAGGGATAAGATCACCTGGTTCAGTTACTGGAAAATCCTCAGTTTTAATACAAGCACCATTTTCCGTAACAGTTACTGTATAAGTTCCAGGCCCAAGATTAGAAAGGGTACTGGATGTTCCCGGATAAGTATTAGTACCTTTTTTCCAGGTATAAGTATATGGCCCCACACCGGCAGTTATACCTCCAGATATCGGATCAAGTGTAATGCTGCCATTTGACAGGTTAAAGCCAGAAGAATTAACAGTAGTACCCGTAATTTTATTAATAGCAGGTGGATTATCAATTTTTACTGTTTTAATTCCGCTTTGAGAATAGACAATTGAACTAGTAATTAACGCTAATAAATATATAATTTTTTTCATATTTTTAGTCATTTGCGGTTGTGTCAATGCAAGTTTTTGAATCTCTGACATATATAGAATAATTTCCGGGAGGTTTAGGGACTTCTGCGGGTAATGTAAATTTAATTTCCGGACCTGAATTTATTTGGTAATAATAGGGTGAAGCTCCACCTTTAGCCTTTATAGTGATCATTCCGTTAGTATCACGACAAAGAGGCTGGGTATCAATTACTTCAAAAAATAACGGATCTGGAGGAGATATTGTAAAGGAAGGGTTTGGGAGTTTATTTGTGCTTGAGTACTGCCCATTTATAAAGGTTTGATATATTACGTAATAACTTCCTTGAGGTACCCCTGTAAAAGTGTATATTTTTTGTGAAGCATCTATTGTATAACTCGGAGTAGGAAGAGTTGCATTATCAAGTGTTCTAAAGTTAAACGAGAAAGTTTCGTTAGTTACTAATTTTCGACTAAATTCTATGGTAACAGTTCCATCTTGCGTATAAATACATGATGTTTTGCTTGTGGCTGGTTTGCCAACCACGTCAGGAGAGCATGGAATCACATTATAATAAACGATATTTGAATAAACATTTTCTCCTGTAACTGTAGGATCGGAATCGATAAGAGCACGAAAATCGATATTTCCAGTGTAGGTTGATGGTAAATAATCTGTTTTAACAAATTGAAATGTTTCATCAAATGCAGTGCTTATATTTGTTTTTTCAAAATCGCCACCATCTATTTTGTATTCCCAAAAGAAACGTTGTGGGCCTGTACAGCCAGTAGCTTTTAATGCTATTTTATCGCAAAAATTATTGTCTATGCCAGGATCTACTAATACCTGATTGGTTATCATGTACATTCCAGGATTTTGTGATACACAGTTGGTCGTTATGTTTCCGGCAATACCATAATCAAGTTCATCACGACATGGGCCACTACAGGAATATGAATCAGGTCTATATAGCGTTAAGTAATAATATGTTGGTCGCTTATCATAGATTAAGAAAGTTCCTGTGTCAACTTTTTGCTCGCCAATAGAAAGTAGACGTGCTCCATTATAATCAACATGAAAATCGGTGTACTGACAGTTACATTCGGAATAATAAATTGGACCATCAAAATACATTATATACTTTGGAGCTTGTGCCTGTGCGATATTGATCGTACATAAAAAGACTAATACTAATAGTAACCTTTTAAAGACGCTGTATTTATTAATGTTTTGCATTCAGGATATTTTGGTATTGTTTATTGAGTTTGCTATTTGTTTGTGCATTGATAAATGTTTTAAAATTTGTTACTAATCGTCTGCAGTTTTATCAATACAATCGAACTTATCTGTAACTTTTATATTATAGGTTTTGGCTTTACATCCGTTTATGTAATATTTATTATTGGTAGAATTATACATGGCAGCTGTGAGTGTTCCGTCAACATAGAATTTGTAATCTTTTGTTCCACCAGTAACCTCAATCTCAATCGTGCCATCATCACCCCCGACACAGCTTGGCTGAGTTTGATTTGTTATTTGAAATGCTACTTTTATTGGATCTGTATAGGTAAAATTATCTGCCGCTTTTAATGTTCCTGAAGGAACTGAATTCATGCTTGCCTGATATTCAACAATGTAATTATTACCTTCTTCTAGTTTTCCGAGGGTTGTAAAGGAATATTTATACTTTAGAGATGTAGCATCATATACAAAAGAAGTTACCGGAGCTGTATTAGCAAAAAGCGGAGTTGTCTTTGTTGGATCAGTATTTTTTAAATAGATAATAGAAAGGGTTTCGTTTTGCTTTAATTGTTCCTCAAAATAGACATCAATTCCTTGGATATTGTCGCCCTTGCATGAAGGGGCTTTATATTCTGTTTTTACTGCCACAGGTGCACATGGTAAATAAGTTAAAACCAGTGGTGTTGTAAATGCCCTACCGTTGTAATATCCTAATCTAAAATAAATGTTCTTGTTTAAGTAATTCTTATGATCTGCTCCCAGAATCTGTTGTATAGAGAAACTTGTTGTAGGGGTATTATTAGTTGTAGTTTCTCCTATTTTGTCAGGCATATCACTCCAGGTAATATTGTCTAAACTAAATTGCCAATGGTAAGCTTCATCAGGAAAACCATATGGAAATGCAGCTAAGCTTAATTGAAAACCGGCACATATTGTCGTTGGATTTGCTGTATCTAAATTTTTTATAGAAACATTAGGTGTAAACTCAGAAATACCTACCGAGAAATCGCAACCGCCTGATACTAAGGAAGAATATTTTATTAAATCTATAGCAGAAGCTGAAACACTGGCATTTCTTATACATTCTGCAGCTGATGCACAGGGTTCTTCAGAAGTACTGGCATCTAAATAAAAATCAAATGAACTGTAATTTGGTACATTTGGGAAGATCTGTTCCTGTATATCATTGATACCACTATTTTGACCAATTAAGTTGGCACCACTGCTTAAATTCCAGTAAAAGCTGTTATATTGACAAAAAAAACGCCCACTATAACTTACTTTTATTGAATACGTTGGTTGCTGAGCAATTCCCTTTACAGAAAGAGTTACAAATAATAATAAAAATAGGTTTTTCATATGGATCTATTTTTTTCAGAGCAGGTAGTGATTGCAAGTACTTTCATGTTATTATTTAGTTGTTTTATCAATACAATCAAACTTATCTGTAACTTTTATATCGTAGGTTTTGGCAGTTAATCCATTTATATAATATCTGTCATTGACAGCATTATAAGTGGCAGTTGTAAGTGTCCCATCGACATAGAATTTATAGTCTTTTGTTCCACCTTTAACTTCAATCTCAATCGCTCCATCATTACCCCCAACACAGCTTGGTGTAATTTGATTACTAATATTAAATTCTACTTTTATTGGATCTTTATAGGTAAATGTATCTAAAGCTTTTAATGTTCCTGAAGGGACCGAATTCATGCTTGCCTGATATTCAACATTGTAATTGTTTCCTTCTTCTAACTTTCCCAGGGTGGTAAATGAATACTTGTATAACCCGGATGCAGTATCATATACCAAAGTAGTTATTGGTACTTTATTAGAAAAAAGCGGAGTTGTCTTTTTTGGATCAGTATTTTTTAAATAGATAAGAGAAAGGGTTTCGTTTTGCCTTAATTTTTCCTCAAAATAGACATCAATTCCTTGGATATTGTCACCAGTACATTGGGGAGCTTTATAATCTGTTTTTACTGCTACAGGTGCACAGGGCAAATATGTTAATGCCAAAGAGGTTGAAAAAGGACGATATGCATATCCTATTCTAAAATAAATTTTCTTATTGAAATAGGAATCATGATTTGCCCCTAAGAGTTGTTGAATCGAGAAAACAGGATTTGGAGTATTATTGATTATGTTTGCTGGAAGATCTGTCCAGGTACTATCATCAAGAGAATATTGCCAATGATAGGCTACCGCTGGAAAAATTCCTGAATCATTAGTTGAAAAAGCACTTAAGCTCAGTTGAAATCCGGCGCATATTGTGGTCGGATTTGCAGTATCTAAATTTTTTATGGATAGGTTTGGAGTGAAATTAATAATACGGGAAGTCAGTCCGCAAGGAGAATCTGAAAACCCTACAGATCCGTCTAAAATTAGATTATCAACTGTTTTTGAGGTATTTGTATTGGTGTTACAAGTATATCCGGTTCCATCTTCTGTATGAAACATTCCAGTAGAATTAATAGCTACCTTAATGGTATTGCCATTTGCGATGTTTACATTGGGATAGTTTTTTATAATCCTGCCATAGTTTACATAACCATTATCAGTATCTTTTGCAATGAGGGTTGCATTGTTTGTTATAGTCCAGCGAAAATTACTTGCGCTATAAGAATTGTAAGAAGGTCCGGTAGGACCTTCCCAGCATGTATTACACAAAAGACCATACGTAATATTAAAATTATAGGTTTGCCCATAAAATTTAATAGTAAGCAGGATAAAAAATAATAGATACCTTTTTTTCATTTGTTTATTCGTGTTCAATAATTAGCAACGCAGTTATTTCATTGAATTCTTATAGTGTTAAGTGTTTTTTAATCATGTATTGGCATTGATAAATTTGGAGTGCTAAAATTTCACTGAAAACAAGTCCATTTTAGACATTCTCCCATCTTTACTTACAGCTCGAATTCCGTATTTATAGTTAGTATTAATTGTAATGGTTGGATCTGATAATCGTTTTGTGCTTCCGGTTACAGTTTGAATTAATTGTAAGGCATCTTTATCTGAGCCTTTATAAATTTCAAAAGTATCAGCCTTTTTATCTTCATAATCCCATGATAAATCAATCGTATTTGTTGTTTTGTTTACCTGAGCAAAAAAGCCTTTTACAGAAGGCATAACAGCATATTTAGGAACAAATAAATGAACCATTGGCGAAGGATTTGAAACTAAGTTACTTTCATCTTTCGCAAAAATGGCATATTGATACGTATTGCCTTCAGTAGCCGTTTTGTCCTGATAGTTTTCTTCTTTATTTTTGGTTTCAAAAATTAATGTCCAATCTTTTTGATCATTTTCTTTTCTGTATAATTGATGAATTACAGCATCTTCACTTTGGCTATTTATCCATTCAAGAAAAACAGAACCATCTGTAATATCATATTTAACAAAAACGGGTGAGGTAGGAGGTATTACATCAGGTTTTTTCAGAATTAACGGATCTGAAAATGGGGACATATTGTAATGATTGTCTACAGCAATAATTTTATAATAAACTTTACTGTTTAAGCTTTTAAGAATTACTTTATCGTCAAATGTATTAGGCTCGCTTGGGCTTATAGTCATCTGACTGTATTCTTCATTAGGGTTATTTGCCTTGTAAATACGGTATCCCATTAGGTCTTTTTCTTTATTAGGATCCCATGTTATTTTGACTACGCCTAAACTATCAATAGTACCTTTTAAACCGACAGGTTTTACAGGCGGAATTGAGTCTACAGGTTGAACAAGCATTGGAAAAGAGGTTCTGTTATTTCCATTTTTTCCAACCGCGGTTATGGTAAAATAGTTTGTAGAAGATAATTTGTTGAAAACAATATTTCTGGATTTTGGAGCAATATTTTTGGCAACAACGGCATATTTGTTGTCATCCTGATCAGAACGTCGAAGTTCAAAACCGGTAATTTCATTGTTTCCTTCTTCAGGAAATTCCCAAATTAGATTTACCGTAGTATCATCTTTAAATTCTTTAACTGTAAGATGAGGTACAAACTGCAAAATAGATTTTCCTTTTCCGGAAACAACCTGAGAATAAGGTCCTAATTCTCCAAATGAAGAAATTCCCTGAATTCGATAACTATATTGTGTATTATTGGCAATAGAATCAATATAAAAAATTTGACTGTTATTTGGATTTCCCTGACTTAGACTTGTATAGGGTTTGTCTGTTATTCTCTTGAAATTTACTTTATCACTAGAACGTTCTACATAATAACTTCCATATGCATGAGCTAACATTTTGAAATTCCAGCTTAGCATCGTTTTTTTGTCAGTAAAACTGGCAGTTAAATCAACAGGTTTGGGCAAAGGCTCATATTCTTTTAATCCCACAAATACACCACCATAAGCAATACTCATTTCTGTTTCAGGAACGTTTGATGATACTCTGTAGATGTATTTTTCGTTTTGCTTCGGACTCAAATCTTCAAACGCTAAACCTGCCTTTTTTGCGACCTGGTAGTCTTTATCAGCCATGTATAAGGCAAACGTAAAACGTTGTTGGTTCTCTTCAGAAATATTTACAATTGATTGCAGATTATCTGCCCCCGTTACAGTAAAATCTTCACCATAAAGTGCCTGAGCAACAATAGCCGCATCATCATTAGTTTCTATAATTTTTTCCCAGGCTTCAAGTGGTTCGGGTTGTATTACTTTTGCAAGAATGGTTTTCTCCGGATTATCCAAAGTTTTATTATCTCTTGTTACCGTATATCTTTCTAATGTATAGCCATACTTATTCAGTTTTTTCCAGGCCATTGGATCAGTTACTGCCCAACGCAATAAGATTCTGTCTTTCTGAACTCTTGAGATAACGTGTATTTCTATTTTTTTTTCTGTAGAAACGGGTTCTGCAGAAGTTTTATCCTGGGCCTGACAATTACCAATGATTACTAGAAAAAAGGTAATTAAAAATTGAAATTTCATATTAATTTGTTTTGTTGAAAGTAAAAATTGAACTTGTTCCGGGTTGACCTCCAGGAAGACTATAATTCAATTTTAAATTGTAATTACCTTCTTTTATATAAGGAAATGTTCCATTAATTATATAGTTATACTTTGTAGCTATAGCTGGATTTACTGTATTTAAATACTTGTTTACCACCTTATATCTTAGATTAACAAAGTCAGTTTTATAATAAAAAGGAAGATTATATCGATAAGGCAGATATTCTTTTAGCATAAAACTTGTCGGATTATTGACAATATAATCCTGATACCATGTTAGAATTTCGACTCCTCTTACTGGAGGTATTCCTAATATATCTGTGTTTCGGTCAAATTTTAAATCAGCTTCTAAAGGATATCCTTTGTATATTAATGGATAAATCTCATTTTTATAGTAATTATCATCTAATACAGCTTCAGTTTTTATTAATGGTATGTTTAAACTTTTTGCATTACCAATTAATTCTATTTCATCAAAAGGTTCTGTTGATGTATTATAAGATTGTAATGCATGCACATCTGCATATATAATTTCTACCAATGTTTGTTTTGGTCTTTTTGCAGCCATTTTTTCCTGGAAAGTATTATACTGACTTGTATTGAAATTATATTGTAAAAGTTCTACACCTTCACCACCAACAATTGTTTCAGTAAGCGTATTACTTTTTACATCAATATCGGTACCTTCTCCTGATTCTTGTTTTGTATAGCTTTGTGATAAATTATTATTGGCATCAGCTTTTGGTTCCAATGTTTTTAAAGTAAGATTATACTTTTTTACATTTTGTAAAACAGGGAAGTCGGTACTCACTTTTTTCTGCGAAGAATCATAAGTTATGGCACTTTCACTTGTTTTGTTTCCGGTTTTGTAGAATGCTTTTTGTGTTTGACCAGGTTTTAAATCAAATAAATAAGTCTGTCCTATTTTTAAAACAATATAAGCTTTCTTACTTTCGTTAGGATACACATAGTTCTGATCAAAAACAGGATAACAATAAGCAATATTCGTTACAGGAATATTGTTTGGGGCAGTACCAGTTGTAAACTTTCTGGTTTCGCTTTCCATTGCAATTTGTCCCTGATCCATTACAGTGTTCCATGTTCCATTTACGTTTTCCTGAAAACTCACTTTAACATTTAGTACTAAATCAGAATTTGGAGGTAATATCTCAAAAGAGTTAAAGCTCACTAAATCATTAGTTTGATTCCATGTTAATGATCCTGTAACCGGTACTCCGTCTTTTTTAATGGTATATTCTTCCAGTTTCAGGCGATATGTCTTTACCCCATTATCTCCTTCAATCACAAAGTTTTTATTTACAGGCATATTAAAACCTACTTGCGGAACAGTAAAGACATTTACATCTTTTGTACCTTCTGCAGGTGTAATATCTGCAATTGATTTTAAACCTTCCAGCGGATTATTAGTTGTAAATTCACATTGACTACCAAATTCGAGTTTAAATCTAAAGCTTCCTTTTACAGCGCCACCCAATAAATCAAAGTAGCCCGCCATATAACCCCGAATCCATGCAGGATTTGGTAATTTTGCTTGTAGTAAAACGGCACCACCTCCTTTTATAATTGATATTTTCTTTCTAATAAAGAATAGTTTTATATTTATTCCAAGTTCCCCCTGAAGATACGCATAGGACTGACCGTTAGCATACCAACCGTTAATACCAATTTGTCCGGATCCTTTACACTGTGCTTCTCCATAATCTTTTACCATAATATCAAATCCAAATCCGGCTTGGAAATTGGCATAAAACATTAAAAAGCTTAAATCTCCCGTTTTGATACTAAAATCTGATCCAAAAGCAAAACCTTTACCAGATGCAACACTGTTTTCATCTCTCATGTAATCAAGAGTTGCAACATCTACACCTAATAATTTGGCCACAATATCTGGTGGAGGCGGACTTGCAGGAATATCGTCTCCAATCATAAAGTAGCCTCCGGTTTCAACTTCTATCGAACCAAGAGTCATTTTTAATCCTAATCTGTCAGTCGGTGTACCCATACGGATATACCATTTGTCTGGAGCAAAATGCAAAACTGCCCAGCCTGCTCTGCCTTTAGAGGCACGACCTTTAATCAAACCTCCTGCAACATCTACATACAAATCAAACGTACCATGAAGCGTTTTTGAAGTAAAGTCATATTCAATGGCGGCATAGGCATTAAGCCCGGCCTGACCTACTACAGCATCGGGATAAACCTGTTTGGAAGCTTCGGTTAAGTTACTCTCTTTGAGTTTATCCAAAACATCTTTACTCATAGAGTTTTCTTTTGTCACAACTAACTCTAAGCTCTTTTTCAACGAGTTTATAGGTATGTTTTTAAATCCAAATTCCTTCATAACATGGCCTTCTCCATAGATGCTGATTCTATTGATACCTCCGTTATCATTAAATGCAATTTCGAAACCGGCACCACCCCAAAATGCATCCGGTCTTGCGGCATTGGCAAAGTGAATCATGGCTTTTATACCTAAAGATGATGGTTCGTCTGGGATATACTTAACTCCTGATGCTGTAAAACTGGAGCTAAACCCATCTTTTTTCATGTTGTAGTATGCACCACCACCAAAACCTTTAATTACAAAGGCACCGAACGGAATGTTCAGACCATCAGCCATGGCATCTACATACCAGTATCTGAAAGAATCTTTTCTTCCAAAAATCGCACTTGCTTCAACTTTTATTCCTCCTTTAAATTCTGCCTTTAAAGTTCCTTTAAATCCTTTACCGTAAACAGGATCATTATCCATGATGATTATGCTTCCGGCAAACTTAGCTCCGCCTATATCGGCGGCTAAATCAATTCTTTCAAATTTTACATGATCAAATTTCCATTTTTGAATGCCATCTGCTTCATTGAATTTTCCAACAAGATCAAATTTGGTTCTTCCATTAAATTGATCTTTCATCAAATTAACAGATAAATCAACTCTTAAAGTTGCCGAATTATCGTCTGCGATTAAGGCAATTTCATGTATAGTAATGGGGAAATTTGCTACTTTGGAAGAAGAAGGATCCTCATCATAATTGTTTTTATAACCAAAATAATCGGTCTTAATGACAGGAGTGACTGTTTGTAATTGCAGGTTTTGGAAAGTTATCCCTTCAAATAAAACAATTTTTTTAGATTCATCAACTTCACCAGCCGCCGCTTTTTCTTCAGCCTCTTTTTCTTCAGCCTTTTTCTTAGCATCTGCTTCTTTTTGCTTCTCAGCTTTAAGAACTTCTGTAGTTGAAAATTGCCCATTTTTAAGTGAACCATCAACATCTGTTAATAAATAGGTTTTCGGAGTTCTGTTTAAAGCCTGTTCTTCTGCAGCTTCATCATTTTTTTGGTCAACTTCACTTTTTTCTGCTATAGCAGTCCTTAAGGTAAGTTTACCGTTCAATAGTGCCTTAGGCAAAAATTTGCCTTCTTTTACTTTTAATTCGATGTAGGAACCTTTGTCTATAGTGGCAGTCGCTTTAAATGCCGAAAAACAAATGTTTTTGGCAACCTCTGCTTTTAAAAGGTATTCATTATCGATAGGATTAATAATGGCAGTATAAGCAAGCGCAACGACAGAACCTTTTTTGCAATTCCCTGCATTACTGGTTAAAGGAAGAACAAGTGATCCTCCAAAGCCTCCGGAAACTAAGTTATTTGCGGTAAACCCCAGGATAATACTGTCTACAGAAAAAGACCAACCATTGGCTGATCCCTGACTTAGACTAAAGATATTAGTGGCAGAAAAAGTTCCGGAAACTCCCATTGCATCAATTAGCAAATCTTTTGCTGAGAAGACGATTCTTTTTTGGTCTTTTTTAATCTTAAACTCTTCGGGTAGTGTGATTTCGACAGTGGCAGCATAAAAACCTCTCCACAATGATTCATTTCCGGGAATCAAATAATTCTTTTGATAATTAGCAGGCCAAACTGTCTTTTCAGGATTTCTAAGATCACTAAAATCCATTTTTGCATCTTTGACCTGAAAACAAAATGCAGGGAAATTAGTTATTTGAAATTTTGGAATTGACAAGTCTACTAATATATCATTCCAGTTGGACGCTGTTGTTTTAAAACTTGAGGTCACTTTTGCTTTAAGATCTTTACTGGCAACATTATTATTGTCTACCGGAACAATCATGTTTCTTGAAAATTCTACATCTGCCGAAATTCCAAGTTGCTTAAAACCGTTACAATCAATAGTCACAAAGGTTTTGTTATCAACTTTTCCGGTAGCCATATTCATTCCACCTTTTAAGATCAATATCGCTTTGCTGCCTAGAATAGGAACGGCAACATCACCAAGCAAAACTAAATTGGTATCACCAATTAAACCTCCTTTATGAGAAAGTCTGATATTATTAGCACCGAAAAAGAGTTGTCGGGCTTTTCCATTAGAATCAATCTGCGGCAGAATAATCCTCACAAAAGCAGTTAATTCAGTATATTCTGGAGTAAACTTGGCACCGCTTAATCCTAGCATATACTGAACTCCACCAATGGTCTTTTTTATACCCAAAGGCAACATTGAAAGCTTTTTGGGATCCAGAAAGTCAGTAAGATTTCCGTTTTTATCAATTTCGGCAAAAGTAGCCATTGCCTTCTTTAAATCTTCATTGGTCTCTTCAGAAACTGTAAAGCGTTTAGTAAGGTAAGCGTCTGTAAATTCGCTTTCTCGATTTTGATTATAAAAAGTAGTAGTAGTACTTGGAAATATTGGGGCCTTATTATCTAAAATATTTTTAGTTATAATATTTTTTTTCGGGCTACTTGTAGTATCAATGCTAGTATTAGCATTACTATTAAAGCTTACAAGTAATAAAACAAAACTGAATATGAAAGAAGGTAACTTAAAAGTAGTTTTTTTCAATTTTTAGTAGGTTTGGTTATATATTAGGGCAAATTTTGGGTATTCAATAAATAACTAGCTATTAGTTAATTATATATTAATTGTAATAATTTTATTACAAATAATTAGCTTTACTTGTTAAATTTTTGCCAAATCTAAATATTTTGAAGTTGATTTCTTTACGGGATTCCACATTATGGCAAAAAAAACTTCAGAGAGTTCTGAAGTTTAAATTATTAGTACGAATAGGAGAAAAGGGAACTGATTTAACTGCTGAAAAAAGCTTATTAGACAGCTGTTTTTTGTAACGGTAACTGACTTTAAATTTTTAACGAAAAAAAAAGCCTTCTGACTCAGAAGGCTTTTACTAGCTTATTACGCTGATAACTATAAATAAAATTACCAGAGCTATAACAGCAAATTTCATGAATTTTGATGATTGCATAAATGAAGATTTAAATTAATTTATTCCTGATATCGGCAAATATAATTTTTTATTTGAACTTAAAAACTAAAAGAGAGTTAAAACAAAAAAGCCCTGAAAAAATCAGAGCTTTTATATATTCTTAAAAAAAAGACTATTCTTCTTTCATAGTGTGATAAACGTTCATAACGTCATCATCTTCTTCAATTTTTTCGATTAGTTTTTCAACGTCAGCGATTTGCGCTTCAGTAAGTTCTTTTGTGATTTGAGGAATACGCTCAAAACCAGAAGATAAAATTTCAAGGCCTCTGTTTTCTAGTTCTTTTTGTAAAGCACCAAAACTTCCAAAAGGAGCATAGATTAAGATTCCGTCTTCATCTTCAAAAACCTCTTCAGCACCAAAATCAATTAGTTCAAGTTCTAATTCTTCCGGATCAAGATTTCCTTTTGCAATTCTAAAGTTACAAGTATGATCAAACATAAATTCAACAGAACCCTGAGTTCCCATTGTACCGTTGCATTTGTTAAAATAACTACGAATGTTTGCAACAGTTCTGTTATTGTTGTCAGAAGCAGTTTCAATCAGGATTGCAATTCCGTGGGGCGCATATCCTTCAAACAAAATTTCTTTATAGTTGGCAGTATCTTTATTACTTGCATTTTTTATTGCGCGCTCCACATTGTCCTTAGGCATGTTGGCCGCTTTTGCATTTTGTATAACAGCTCTTAATCTAGAATTGGCGTCAGGGTTAGGGCCACCTTCTTTAACAGCCATAACGATGTCTTTACCAATTCTGGTAAATGTTTTGGCCATTGCAGACCAACGTTTCATTTTTCTTCCTTTTCTAAATTCGAACGCTCTTCCCATTTCTAATTTTTAGTTTTGTGATGCAAAAATACAGTTATTCCTTATTTCTCCAAAATCAATTGTATTCTTTTTTTTGTAGAATGTTTTGGAGTTTCAGATTTCATGTTACTTACTTGGAGTAAAATTTAGTCTGAAAAATAACAGCACAATTTCACTCGGTAATAAACTTGAAACTTAAAACGTAAAACTTGGAACATGGAACTTGAAACCTGAAACAAAGAACTTATTTCATAGCGTTAAAATCATTGATCACATTTACCGCTTCATTCAGATAAGGATTCGTTTTTAAACTGTCAATTTGATACTGATTAATTGTTTTTTCATTGGGATAAACCCCAAGTAAAAACTGATTAACAGTAGAATTGTAAACATCCAATGGATTATTATCTTCATTAAAAGAGTTAATCTCTTTCCAAAGCGAATTGACTATCTTTTTTTGTTTAAAAACGGCATCCAAAGTCATCGGAACCTCAGCTTTGGGCGTATTAACTATCTGATCAATTTTCTGATTTATCTTTTTGATGTCGTTAAAATAGTAGTTATCAGCAAGACGTGTAGCCGAATCTTTAGACAGTTTGTCTATAAGATTTCGTTTTAGATAAGGTCTGTATTTTAGCGGTGCAATGCTGTCGTTTTTTATAGCAGTAGGGAAGTCGCTCTCTTTTTGATATACATCTTCATAAAATTCCGGCAGAACAACATCTGGAGTAACGCCTACATATTGATGACTTTTTCCGGTAACTCTGTAAAATTTATTAATCGTAATTTTTAAAAAATCAGTGTTTTTATTTTCATCAAGCGGAAGAATTGTTTGCATAGTCGCTTTGCCAAGTGTATTGCTTCCTATTAAAAGGGCGCGATTATAATCCTGCATAATCGAAGAGAAGAACTCACTTGCAGATGCAGTGTTGCTATTAACCAAAATAACAATTGGACCTTTATAAATTAAGCCTCTGTAAGGGTCGTTTATAACCGATTTCTCCTTTTTGTTGTCTATCACAATAGAAATAGGGCCATAATCAATAAACATTCCGGCCATTTTTATGGCTTCTTCCATTGATCCACCGCCATTGTTTATTAAATCAATTACCAATCCTTTTATGTTATCACGCTCTAGTTTTATAACCTCCCGGGCAACATCATCAGCACAGCCTTTTCGGCTTTTGCCATCTAAATCGGCATAGAAACTCGGAATTTTGATATAACCAATTTTACTATCCTTACCAATTATAAAACTGTACACCGAATTATCCTCGTCTTTCATGACTTGTTTTTCGATAAAAACTTCAAAATTTTTGCCTGAGTTTCTTTTCAGTGTTAATGTGATACTTTTATTAGATTCAGATAGAATCATTGTTGAAATAGATTCCAGAGAAGCACAGGAAACTTTTAATGTTTCTTTTTGATTTGAAATAGAAACAATCTGATCGCCTTTTTTTATAAGTCCTGTTTGATACGCAGGGCCATTTGGATCAACTTCTTCAACAATGATTTCATTTTTTTCATTAAGATTAACCGTCATTCCCAAAGATAAGTGCTCTTTTGATAATGAAGCCACAAAACTTGATTTTGAATCATCACTAAAATAAGCCGTATGCGGGTCAAAGTAGGTACAGAAGTAATTATAAAGATTTTCTTCCTGATTAGTTTTAGTTTCCAAAAGCGTACTGATTCTGCAGATTTCATTAGATAAAATCAGTTTTTTTGATTTAGCTTCAATTGAAGGCAAATTGGCTTTAATGGAATCTAAGTTATCACTTGTATCGACAATTTCATCTAAGATCTGATAACGAATTTTTTTGGACCAGACTTTCTCAATATCCTCTTTTTTAAGATAAAAAGGAAAGGATTTTTTATAAAATCGAATAGTATCTTTTTTATTATAATCCATTGGTGCGGCCTGAATTTTCTCGAGAACTTCTTTGGTTCTCATAAGACCTGTTTTGTATTTAGAAGTAATATCAGCCAGAAAATCACAATTATTGCTTAAAATCAGATCATCCAGATTAAGGCGATATTTGTTGGATAGCTCGTCATACTCGCTTTTAAAGAATATATTTCTGGAAGGATCCAGCTCATTGATAAGATTGTCAAAAACAAAAACAGACAAACTATCATCAACGGGTTTTGGCCGAATATGTTCAGACTGAATAAGCGCATTTATTTTATTTAATATTCCGCAAGTTTCCGCGCTATTTTGAGAAAATAGTGAAGTCGTAGTCAATAGAAAAAACAGGCAAATCTTTTTCATAAATAAAAAGTTCTTCGTTTAGACTAAAATTACGGTAATTTTTTGAAAAATGACAGCAATTTTACCATAATATCGACAACGAAAAGATTTTATCTGTGAATGACATCAAATAGAGAAATCAGCTATTAAATTTGCCACTATTTTATTTCAGCATAAAAAAAGTGCATTACAATTTTACATTGCAATGCACTTTTTGTTATTTAAGTCAAAGACTATTTTTTATAGAATGGTAATTTTACCACTTTGGCTGGTACATCATTTTTTCTGATTCGGATAAATACATCGCTGTCAATTGCGCTGTTTGCAACTGTAACATATCCTAATCCAATTCCTTTATTCATAGAAGGAGACATTGTCCCCGAAGTTACAATTCCGATTACAGCACCCGAACCATCTACAATTTCGTAATCGTGTCTTGGCACCGCGCGTTCCTGCATTTCAAAAGCAATTAATTTTCTTGAAACACCTTCTTCTTTTTGTTTTTTCAGATTATCAGAATTAGTAAAATCTTTAGTAAATTTAGTAATCCATCCTAAACCAGCTTCAAGTGGAGAAGTAGTATCATTAATATCATTTCCGTACAAACAGAAACCCATTTCTAAACGTAAAGTATCACGCGCAGCAAGTCCGATTGGTTTAATTCCAAAAGCAGCTCCGGCTTCAAAAACTTTATTCCAGATTGCTTCTGCATCGGCATTTTTACAATAAATTTCAAATCCGCCAGAACCGGTATAACCAGTAGCAGAAATAATAACATCGCTGAAACCTGCAAAATCAGCTACTTCAAAATGGTAATAAGTAATAGCCGATAAATCAACAGAAGTTAACGACTGCATAGCCTCAACTGCTTTTGGCCCCTGAATTGCCAATAAAGAATAGTCATCAGAAATGTTCTTCATTTCTACTCCTAAATCGTTATGAGACGAAATCCAGTTCCAGTCTTTTTCTATATTCGAAGCATTTACAACCAGTAAATACTCTTCTTCTTTCATTTTATAAATAATCAAATCATCAACAATACCTCCTTCATTGTTTGGAAGACAAGAATATTGCGCTCTTCCAATAGTAAGTGTAGAAGCATCATTTGAAGTTACTTTTTGAATCAAAGCCAAAGCATTTGGTCCGGTTAACAAAAATTCGCCCATATGCGAAACGTCAAAAACGCCCACAGCGTTACGAACTGTTTCGTGTTCAGCATTAACGCCTTCGTATGTAATAGGCATATTGTAACCGGCAAAAGGTAGCATTTTCGCTCCCAAACTCTCATGTATGTGCGTAAGCGCAGTATTTTTCATTGTGTTGTGTTTATATAATTGTTTTGCAAATCTATCTAAAAAATATCAAATTTTAGTAGTCTAAATTATAAATTTCGCAATGATTGGGAGCTATTTCCTGCTATCCGCTATATCTTTTGCTTTTTAAAGAAAAAAGCAAAAGGATGCCGCTGTTATCAGGGCTAAAAGTTAAGTTTTAGATGGAATATTCGTGCTTTCAGTTTTTTATGTAACTTTAAGCATAAGAAACATTTACGAATCGCTTTTATAAAGTCATACTTTCACCATCAGCTATGTTTATTAAAAGAAGTGAAACGCCTTTATGTGGCAAGAAATACTATGATTCTATGTGTTTAAAATTAATAAGGCTAATTAAAGCGTTTAGATGAAATCACCATATTTAATCACAAAAGAAGAAATTCTGAAAATTTATAAACCAGTAGATCCTAAAGCACACAAAGGGACACAAGGTCATGCCGTGATTATTGCCGGAAGTTACGGTAAAATTGGAGCAGCAGTTCTGGCTTCAAAATCCTGTTTAAAATCAGGCTGCGGACTCGTAACGACTTTTACACCAAAATGTGGTTATCAAATCCTGCAAATCAGTATTCCGGAAGTGATGGTTGCAACAGATGAAAACGCAAATTTTATAACCAATGTTCATCTTCCATTAATTCCGCAAGCAATCGGATTTGGCCCGGGAATAGGGCAGGAGCTTGGTACACAAAAGGCTTTATTCGAATTTTTGAGAGTAAACAAAGCACCTTTAGTTCTCGATGCAGATGCGCTGAATATTATTTCAGAGAATTTGGCATGGTTGGAATTAGTTCCCGAAGACACCATTCTGACACCTCATCCAAAAGAATTAGAACGTCTGATTGGTAAGTGGAATTCAGATTCTGAGAAGTTCCAGAAAACAATCACTTTTTCGGAAAAATACAAAGTTATTGTGGTCATGAAAGGTGCGCCAACATTTATTATAAACAGAACTTCGGTTTACGAAAACACAACCGGAAATGCTGCATTGGCAACTGCCGGAAGCGGCGACGTCCTAACCGGAATCCTGACAAGTCTTCTCGCTCAGGGCTACGAACCCAAATATGCTTCAAAACTTGGCGTCTACCTCCACGGATTAACAGCTGATTTAGCTTTGCCCAAAACAGGTCATGAATCTTTTACTGCTAATACAATTATTAAGTATTTAGGAAAAGCATTCTTGAGTTTAGTTTAACCGCAAAGGTCGCAAAGGTTTCACGCAAAGGACGCAAGTATTTTATCTTAATGCAGAATTTGCCCGCAAAGGCGCAGAGTCGCAAAGAATATAAAAACTTTGCGACTCTGCTCCCGATAGCTATCGGGATTACGAGATTAAAACTTTGCGAACCTTGCGTGAAACCTTTGCGCTCTTTGCGGTTAAAATCATTAAGTTTGTAATATGAAAAATTTCGACTTAAGAACGGTAAACGTCATGCGTTATATAACGCCGCTTCGGGAAGGCGGTTCTTTACCCGCTTTGGCAGAAGCCGATGACGATTTTAAATACGTATTAAAATTTAGAGGTGCCGGACACGGCGTAAAAGCACTTATAGCCGAATTGGTAGGCGGACAAATTGCAAAAGCCTTAAAACTACAACTTCCGGAATTAGTTTACGCCAATCTCGACGAAGCCTTTGGAAGAACCGAAGCCGACGAAGAAATTCAGGATTTACTACAAGGAAGTCAGGGGTTAAATCTGGCACTTCATTTCTTGTCAGGAGCCATAACTTTTGATCCTGTTGTAACGACTGTCGATGCCAAATTAGCTTCGCAGATTGTTTGGCTGGATGCTTATATTACCAATGTTGATCGAACTTTCAAAAATACCAATATGCTAATCTGGCATAAAGAATTGTGGCTAATTGATCACGGTGCATGTTTGTATTTTCATCATTCCTGGAACAATTGGGAGCAACATGCCAAAAGTCCGTTTGCATTGATTAAGGACCACGTTCTATTGCCTCAGGCGTCACTTTTAAAAGAAGTTGATACTGAGTTTAAAGCAGTTCTTACACCGGAAATTTTAGAAGAGATTGTAAATACAATTCCGTTAGACTGGTTGCAATGGGAAGATGCAGACGAAACACCTGAGGGCTTGCGAAATGTATATCTTCAGTTTTTAAAGACAAGATTAGAGAATTCAGAAATTTTTGTAAATCAGGCTCAAAATGCAAGATAATCACTTATATGAATATGCTGTGATTCGTGTTGTACCAAGGGTAGAACGCGAAGAATTCCTGAATATCGGGATTATCTTGTTTTGCAAAAAAGCCAAATTTATAAAGGTTCTTTTTCATTTAAATAAAGAAAAAATAGAAGCCCTTTCCGCCGATTTCGACATTGAACAATTGGAATGTAATTTAACTTCACTAGTAAGAATAGTAAACGGAACCAAAGACGGCGGCCCAATTGCCGAATTTGATATTCCCGAGCGTTTTCGTTGGCTAACGGCGATTAGAAGTTCGGCAATACAAACATCAAGACCTCATCCTGGTTTGTGTCAGGATTTGGAGAAAACGATTCAGAGATTGTTTGAGGAACTCGTGTTGTAACTGTTTTTGAACCATATAAGTTATATAAGATAATTTAAGGTCTGGCTTAAAAAAGAATCTCGCAAAGTCGCGAAGTCGCAAAGTAATTAAACCATATAAGTTATATAAGCTCATTTTAGACAAAGCTTAAATTATCTTATATAACTTATATGGTAAAGAGAAAAAAGCTTTGCGACTCTGCTCCCGATAGCTATCGGGATTGCTAGATTAAAAAACTTCGTGTCTTTGTGCCTTCGTGGCAAAACAACTTAGATTCTTTTAAAAATCCAATATTCCAAAGAGGCATTCAGTAGAAAAATGAAGCATTACATTTTCCTTTTCTTCATTTTCAATAACTAGTAAATCATAAGGTTCCAGATTATATGACTTATCATTAATTGTAATAACTGTTGTATCTAAAGAAAATAAAATGACTACCTGAGCATTACAATTCTGATTGCTATTTGTGATGCTCAATTTATGATGAGAGACTTTTTCAGAAACCATCCAATTAAAATCAGTACCATTTGTATAAGAAGTCACCTCATCATCTGAGTTAAATTCCATGATTTCATGCTTCTTATATAGCTTTTTTTCTTTGTTTACCTCAATATCTAAGCTGTTATCAAGCATAACCAGATATCGGTAATAGCCCTTAAATTTGGTAAACTCCGAAGGTATTTGCTCTATTGTAGCACTGCTTATTCTGAATACAAAATCCCTATCGGCATAATTAGCTGTTTTCGGATGTATTATATATTCATAGGTCAACCCGCCGCTCCAAATAGAAGCTTTGCTACTTTTTTTAGGCAAAAGAATTATGTTCATTTATTGGATGTTTTATTATGACTACAAGTTTCCAGATACATTTTTTTAATCCTGATTTTAAATGAACTTATATCACTTATATGGTTAAAAAAACTTTGCGTCTTTGTGCCTTCGTGGCAAAAAGAAAATTAAATCTTTTTCTCCAAATAGATAAACTCCAAAGGCTCTTCTGAAACCGTAACATGAATACCACTTTCAGGGAAAGCCTCTCTTTCGCCCGTATCAACATAACCATGGCGTTTGTACCACGCAATAAGTTCTTCGCGAACCGAAATAACCGTCATAATAATACCAGACAAACCAAGAGCTTTAGCATGATTTTCAGCTTCAGCCAAAAGCTTTTTCCCGATACCGCTATTTTGCAATTCAGGCGAAACGGTTAGCATTCCTAGATACAATTGATGTCCTTTTTCGACCAATAAAACCGAACCGATAATTGTATCATTCTCGGTAAATTTGAGAATCGTATTTTTAGGATCAAGAAAGATTTCAGTCATTTCCTGTTCGTCTGTTCTTTTTCCTTCTAGTAAATGTGCTTCGGTTGTCCAGCCTTTTTTTGAAGATTCACCTCTGTATGCTGAGTTGATTAGGGTTGTTAATGCTGGAATATCTTGTAATGTTGCTTTTGTAATCATGTTAAGCTGATTGTATTATGAATATAAATGGTTTCCAGTTTTAACTGGAAAAAAATATTTGGATTGCCCCCAGCTTTAGCTGGAGAAGCAAAATTACATTAGAAAATGGCTTTAGCCTAATCTTTTGAGTTTTTTGGCTAAAGCCGAATCTTGTTCAAAAAGTAAACCTCCAGCTAAAGCTGGAGGCAATTGAAAATTTAGATTTTTTATAATATCCTAAAGTTTATTAGTCATAAACATGTTCAATTATTCATTGGGCTTCTAAAATAGATAAGTTAAAAAGGAAAGACAGATTTTTATTGTTGTTTTATCTAAGTGAATATGCTGCTATGGTTTTTTTGAAAAGAGAAGGGACATAGACTATTTTTTTCTCCTTGTCGAGTCCTATATCTGCCGAGTAATATTCCTCTTTTCTGGTATCCGAAAGGATTTCTTTTGAGCCATCTTTATGTACATAATAAACAACTCCAGTCCAGCAACTCACAATAAACGCACTGTCTGCTATTGGCTCAATTCCATCTGTATTTTCATCCATGCCTTCTGCCAAAAGTTGCTTATTCTTTTTATCATCCATTTTGTATAATGATCCATTGTCTAAAAAATACAAATCATTATCGATAAATTTTAGACCATTAGGCTTGTTTAGATTTTCTAAATAAACAGTTGCAACATCATTTTCTAGTTTGAAAATCTTACCTACTTTTGGATCAGACACATAAACGACTCCTTTTTTATCAATAGTTACATCGTTTAATATTTTGGCGCCATCAATGGTTATTTTTTTTAGTATTTTTTGTTGTTTTATATCTATAATTACAATTTCTGTAAGGTCGGCTACAAATAACTTATTCTTGAATTTTGCCATTCCTTTTGGGGCATTTAAACCTGATATCCAGTTTAAATTAATAATTTTCCCATCGACAGTTAATTTTCCTATGCTTCCTTTTCCGTCACGTTCAGCCGGTGAACCATCCATTAAAGAGGTGTATAAAATCTGATCTGTTTTGTCATATAATACCGATTCAGGAATGGGTAAAATACTATCTGTTATCCAAATTCTATTTAAAGAATGTTGAGCAATACCCGAAAAACTTATTATAAATAGCAATAAAACGTAAAAAATATTTTTTTTCATTTGGATTGATTTTAGATTTCTTTTCTACAAATAGTTTTCAATTTCTAGCGCGAGGATTATTTATGATACTTTACAAAGTATCCTGACTTTGCACAGCAATTGTAATTGTTTTTCTTTTAAGATTCCCAATGTCCTTCAAAATAATAATAATGATCATTGTCAGATGTAAGGTAAACATCAGTTGTGTTTATGTGATTTCTTGGTGAAATGGTCTCATTAATTAGGAAACAGTTATCATACTCTTTTGATGCATCAAGAAAAGAAATGTCAATACAGTTTTCTGCTGTCCAATATTTCAGATTTTCATTTATGTCATGAAGTGATGATACTATAAATTGGTTTAGTTCTTCAGGTTTAATTTGCCTAACGTTCAAATTTTTTGCCCATTCCTTTAGATCGGTATTGTCGATCCAATTTAACTTTCCATTAATGCTTGATGTGATGTTTTTATTTGACATTATTGTGCTCAAGAGAAAGTGCTCAAGAGTTTCAAATTTACTTTTTTGACCGACTGTTAATCTCACATAACTTACACCCCACGTCCAGCCAATACCATCTGTCTCGAAGTCAAGATTGTAATTTTTAGCGTCAATATAGTTTTCTAGTTTTTTAAAATTCATTGATGTTTCTATAAAGTAATGTAGAACGTTTTGTAGCTAAATTAAGTCTATTATTATGATTTTTAATTTCCCTAAGGCACAATTGTTTATGCGCTACGTTGTACGTAGTCAGGAGGCATTGTACTCGATCGGCACTAAGAGAATGTTTCATCAGAACTATTTTTGCTTAAGTTTTCTAAAAATTTTATTGGATCTGTTAGAAATCTTGTTGCATTTGAAGCCTTAATACTTTTAAAAATATCTTCTAATTTTGGTTTGAAAATTTCTCCTTTTAAATCAATTAAAACCAATTCATTTTTTTGCATACATTTAAAATAGATTGCAAAACGTCAGTAATATTGGAAGCTTTTCTTAAGTCAATTCGAAATTGAAAACTTTCAATTTTAGATTTATCATCACTTAAACAAATACAAGCATCATTATCTTCATCATTATTTCCATTTCCTTTCCAGTTTAAATAAGTTTCATTGCCCCAATTAGCTTTTGGAATAATTTTATCTATTTCAGAAATAATTGAAGGAATGTCACCATCAAAATTTGTCCAAAAAGAATCAGTCTCTGGTAGAAATTTTGTTTTGTTATTTTTAAAAATACATTCGTAATTACTATCAATAGAATCTTCAGGAACTACGATTAAAAGATATTGCCAAACAGCCATTTTACGATAAGATTAATAATTGGTAATTGCTCTCGAGCTAGCTAATATAGAAATTATGAAAAACGTATCTTACAAAAACAACTTTGTTTTTTACCGAAGTTTATTTTCGTTTAAGAATTTTAAATATCTTTGAATTATGAGTACAGCAATAAAACCAAAACATATCGGCAGAAATATAAGCCGTATCAGAGAGCTTAAAGATATGAAACAGGAAGCACTGGCACAGGCTTTAGGGACAAGTCAGCAGACTATTTCGGCTATTGAAAACAGCGAAACTGTGGATGAAGAAAAACTAATTGAGATAGCTAAAGCTCTTGGAGTTTCTGTGGAAGCAATTAAAAACTTTTCGGAAGAAGCGGTTTTTAATATTATTGGAAATACTTTTCAAGATCATAGCGCAATTGCTTCAGGTGATTACAATTGCAATTGTACTTTTAATCCTTATAGATAAAGTTGTTGAACTTTACGAACGTTTGGTGCAAGCTGAAAAAGATAAGGTTGAGTATTTGGAGAAATTATTAAATGGAAAATAACCGTTTTGAGATATATTAAATTGAGAAGAGACCTTTGATGAGGTCTCTTTTTTATTGTTATATAGTTCGATTGCTAGCGCGAACGTCCCGCTCGTGCACGTTTCAATTGGTTTTTGAATTTCTTTGTGTTCACGAGCGGGATGCTCGCGCTAGCAGGGGTTAACTTTTTTTTGTTGAAATTTGTTTTCCTATCCAGCTTATAGGAAGTTCTATTACTTCACGTGCAAAAAGGTCTGGGGCGAAGTCACCGTTTTTAATCATTTCAATTTCCGCCATTAATATTTTCTCGTCAAGAAAATTTAAATTTAGATTCAACCAATTAGTTAATTCTTGAAAACTAAAAGCTATTAATAAGCCTTTCTTTTCGAGTGAATGTGTCTGTAAATCTATTGGATATTCATTTTTCAACGCAGAGTTTATTGCAAGATGAGCTGTCAATAATAATGAATGTCCAGAGAAATTAACGGGATAATCCCATATTTCACCTCTTAATCCATATTTTTGTCTAATTTTTTTAGAATGTGACCAATATCTATTTTCTAGTAAAACTAAACGATCCTTATATGTTTGAATAATTTCGCTTTGGATCAGCTCTTTTGTTAGGATTTTCAACTCCGTATACGTCATCAGTTGCACATTTGTTTTCAAAGTAGATTCTATAGCTCCAGATTGAAAACCTTTATCGCTTATTATGAATCCTTTGTCAGCTCCTATGTCATCAACAATTGTTCTAAGACCTAAAACTTGCAATTTGTTGACTTTACTTTTCCATTTTTTAGCTTCAATAACCCAAACGACATCTTGTCCTAAAAATTTAGTCTTTATCAAAATATCTATATCGTGGCTTGTTCTTATTCCTTGAACAGTGACATTTGTTTCCGCACTTACACCTAAAGTTCGAAAATAACTACATATATCTTCTTGAAATTTATACCATTCTGGCGATTCATTCATATGTATTTCTTAAAAATTTCATTAACCTCCAGTTATTAAAGCGGGTTTGGGACTAAATTAAAACCTATTTTCAGATTTGCAAAATCATTACAAATAGAAAACTAACTTTTCATTACGTCGATTGTCCAAATCCGTTGTAGTAATTGTTATGCAGCGTTTATTTACCTAATTGTTCTGTTCGGGTTATTTTCATAGTTTGTAAATCTATTAAAGGAAAACTTGTTTTTTCAAAATCTAAAAGAGGTCTTCCTAATACACAAAGTACTTCTTCTTGATCGATTTTCCATTTGACAGCAATTGGAGTTCTATTCATATGTTTATAAACCTTTAATAATTGAGGAGCACCACCGATTAAAGGATATTTCTGTTCATCTCTTTCATTTAGCATATCTCTCAATACTTCAAGTGGTTCCATGTCTAAACTTCCTTCCATGAGTTTATTCTTTTTCTTAAGAATTGCAACTAGGCGTTGTTTTGCATCTGAAGTGTAATCGCCAGAAAATGAAACCTGTATTTCTCCCTTTGTTCCTTTCCAAAAAGAAATTGGTCTATGTGTAAAAGCTTTAAAATGTTTGTCATAGTGAATATGCCAAAGAGCAAATTTGCTTTTTTTCCAAGAATATCCACCCATTAGAAATGATGTTTCTGGAATTTCGTAATCTGACTTGTACTTCAGCATTCCATTTAGGATTTTTAAAATGTAACCTTTAAAATCATATAAATCTTGTGAACTATTATTTGCTTTTGGATAATTTGCTACGGCTGTCTGCAATTGCAACATCATTGGATAAGCAAATTCAGTATGACCTTCAAAGCAAATAGCACAATCTGTTCTGTTAAAAGTTACGATTTTAGGTCCACAATCCCATGAACCGAATGAGCGTAATCTGCTATCTGTTGCGATAACAAGTTCGTCGTGATTTTTTAGCTTTCTAATCCAAGCGATACATAATGTCATTATATTTATATGTTGTTGATTAAATGTTGCAGAAAGTCCCGCTACTAAAGTGGGTTTGGGACTAAATTAAGCCCATTCTTCGGATTTGCCAAATCATAACAAATACAAAACCAACTTCCCATTAAGCCTATTGCCCAAATCCGTTGTAGTAGCTGTTGGCAGTAGTTTTTTATTCTGATTCACAAATATATTTGTAAACAACTGACATAACTGAACTGGGAATAATTTTTTCGTTGTATGTATCATAATATTCTGGACGTTGTGTTGGATTTCCATTTTTATCATACTTTACTGCATCAGATGATGCATATTCTTTTTCTGAACAATTCATTTTAATATATTCAAGAGTATAACCACCGCCAGTTTTTATAATTTTTCCACTCTTACTTTTAGTCGTTTTAATAGGTTCTGTCATTTTCAACCAAAATTCTTTTGTCCCATAATTATCTTTTTCAAAATGTATATAAACTTCATTGCCACTTTTAGAAGATGTTACATATTGAAATTCATCATCAGTTTGAGAAAATGTTTTACCTGATATTACTAAAATTAATAACGTGAATAATACTTTCTTCATATTGTTTAAGGTTTTTAATGATCTATTTTTATTTCAAAAGTTCTTCCATTTTCATCTTCCATTGTGGCTTCTCCCTCTTCATTTAATTCAGCAGGATTTATTTGACTTTCAGATGGATGAACATCATCATCTAGCCAACCGCCTTTAGGAAAATTAATTCTAACAACTTCTCCATTTTCAACATCAACATCCAAATCATAAGTTGCGGAATAGCCAGTTTTCGGATTGTAATAATCTACACTCGCATTGTATGAGCCATCATCATAATTTTTAGTTTCTGATAAGTTTTCATCCTCACTTTCGTCATCAGCAACTTCATAATTTGTATTTTCATCATTTACATATTCTGTAGAATTTTCATCTTCTGAATTTGTTTCATAATTTGAACTGTTTTTGCAACTTACAAAAAGAATTAACAATACAAAAAGTAATTTTAATTTCATAATTCTGTTAGTTATTCGGCAAAATTACTACCAACTTGTTTATAGGCGAAACAAATTTTCGTTTATACACCTGAATAGGGATAGATATGCGAAACTTTATTTCGTTTTCTTACTTTTCAAATATATGTATTTTTTATTGCCAATTTTTACGGATTTCCGTACTTGATATTTTTATATATTAATTCAAAATAATTAATGGTAATGCAATAAAAAAAGCGAGTATTTTTTTTTACTCGCTTAATCATCTTTGTATATGTTTTTTAATCTAAGAAATCCTTCAACTCCCTTGCTAGCGCGAGCATCTCGCTCGTGCCCATTCCAGTTGATTTTTGAATTTCTTTGCGTTAACGAGCGGGACCAAACGATGGTTAACAGTTGTACTTATTGAATAATTGATTTATTAATTTCTAAAGTAAATATATCTTCGGTATTTTTTTGAATTAGAGTTTTTTGTTTCTTAATTGTATTAACTCGAAGTTGTTGAAATAATACATTCTTTGAATCATTTTCTTTTGTTTCTTCAAAATTTAATCTAATTGTTTCAAATCCATTTATTCGTTGAGAATTAGAAATTTCTTGTACAGTTTTTTCAAATCTTGTCGAATAAATTAATTTCATTGGGCTCATTTTTTTAATTTCCATTCCTTCTTTGGATAGTGCTCCTAAAATAGCTGCCTGAATAGAAATTGCTTCCAATTTGTCTACGACTTTTACAATTAGTGGTAATTTATAATGATTTTCTGTTTTTGGATTCAAAAAATAGAATTCCAAATAGTAAGATTTTAAATTACTTTCAGGGGATTTTTTCAATGTTTTTATAATCATAATTATATTTGTTTTTCAGCTGTTGGTAGCTGTAACTATTCAGCTATTTTAACTCCAGATTCTTCAAGTTTTATAAATAAAAAACTTGCATTATATAATAAATGTATTGTTTTGGTTCTATCAGGATTCAAATTTTCATGAGCTTTAGGATTTCTTATTCCAATCATTGAGCCTTCGAAAATTTTCATATAGCCAAGTTGGATATTTCTACCATTAGCCGTATTTATATCAGCTAAATGAACTATTGGATTATTTACAGAAAAAGCAGCTGTCATTAATGGAGCCCCATCTAATTCTTGATTGTTTTTTGCAAGGACATGAGCTTTTAAAATCGCATTTGCCTCTCTTAAGCATACAAGAATAGAATCGGCAAAAAATCCTGCATCAAATCTTGGTTTTGCCAATTCTATAACTTTAGGATGTAAGTAAACCCAAAAATCTTCTAATTCCTCCATATTTTTTTACGATTTGTCTTGTAATGTTTTACTTTTCAATTATCCATCCAGGATTTGAGCCAGTTACAGCTTTATATTCCTCATAAGTATATTCTTCATGAGAAATTAGAATGGTAGCAAAATTTTCTGAGTTTGGAAATCTTTCTTTTACTCTTCGGATTGCTACTCTTTTCACAACGTTTAAATCGTATCCAGAACCGGCAACAATCTCAATTACTGATTCAGTTCCGTCAATGATTACATTAATTTTATCAAGGTAGTAATTTTTCATGTCTTTTAGTATATGTGTTATAGCTGTTGCTAATTCGTTTATATGTAAAAAAAACTTTAGTATATACATCTAAATTAAGGAAGGTAAGCGAAGTTTTATTTTGTTTTTTGCTTTTCAAATATATGTATTTTTCTTGCAAATTTTTAAAATTTTATATTCAAACTATTGAAAGCGAAGGTTGTATTGAAATGATTAGTTCAAAAAAAAAACGACTAAAATAGATCTTAGTCGTTTTGTATATAATTATATATTAAATTGATTATCCCAAGAAAGCCTTTAACTCCTCATAAGTTCCAATCTTAGTACTTACTTTCTCCTCATTAATAACACTTTCAATTTGAGCAGGAATAGGAAGTGTAATTCCTAGTGCCGGCTCAACCACATCTAAGAATTTAATTGGGTGAGCGGTTTCTAAGAAAATACCAATTGCATTGGGGTGTTTCTCCAATTCTTTTTTCAAACCTAAATAACCAACAGCACCGTGCGGTTCTGCAATATAACCGTCTGTATTGTAGATTTTCTTTAAAGCTTCAAGCGTTTCTTCGTCAGTATAACTAAAAGAAGAAAAGTCTTTTTCGAAAGCTTTTAAGTCGTTGTTGTACAATTCCTGAATTCTAATAAAGTTGCTTGGGTTTCCAACGTCCATTGCGTTAGAGATTGTTGCTTTAGAAGGTTTTGGATCGTATTTTCCGTTTTCTAAGAATCTTGGCACCGTATCGTTTACGTTGGTAGACGCTACAAAATGTTCAATTGGCAAACCTAATTTCTTTGCCATAATTCCGGCACAGATATTTCCGAAGTTTCCGCTTGGACAAGAAAAAACTAAAGGTTTGTTTTGGCTCTTCAACGCTTTGTAAGCAAAGAAGAAATAAAACATTTGCGGTAACCAGCGCGCAATATTAATAGAGTTTGCAGAAGTCAGGTTTTTATGCGCTAAAGTTTCATCTAAAAATGCTTTTTTGACCATATCCTGGCAATCATCAAAAACACCGTCAACTTCAAGTGCTTTAATGTTTTGTCCTAAAGTAGTCAATTGCTTTTCCTGAATATCGCTCACTTTTCCTGACGGATATAAAATGACAACATCAACGCCGTCTACGCCTAAAAATCCGCTGGCAACAGCTCCGCCTGTATCTCCGGAAGTCGCTACTAAAACGGTATTTTTAGCGTCTTTTTTATCTTTATTGAAATATCCCAAACAACGTGACATAAAACGCGCTCCAACGTCTTTAAATGCCATTGTAGGGCCGTGAAATAATTCTAACGAATAGATTCCGTTTTCGACTTTCACAACTGGGAAATCAAAAACTAAAGTTTCGGCAATGATTTCTTTTAGTTTTTCTGCAGGTATTTCGTCGCCAACGAATTGTTTGATCGCTTCAAAAGCAATTTCTTCGTGGCTTAAACTTTCGATTTTATCAAAAAAGGAAGGATCTAAAGCGGTAATGTTTTCCGGGAAATATAATCCTTTATCACTCGCTAATCCTTGTATAACAGCTTCTTTGAAAGAAACTTTTGGGGCATTATGGTTTAAACTGTAGTATTTCATTTGTTTATGGCTTTAAGCTTTAAGCTTTAGGCATTAGGCTTTTTCTGAATGCGTTTAGCTTTTAGCTTTCATTTTTTTCTTGGTTTTATATTATGCGCAAAGGTTTTAAGCTTATTGCCTAAAGCCTATTGCTTACAGCGCACGAAGTGCTAAAGGATGCGGACACCGTCAGGGTTTATCTTCGAAACGTGAATTTCATACGGTAAATTCATTTTTTCGTAAACGTCGCTCATGGCTCTGGCGATTTGATCGGCGGTTTCTTTTCCTCTGCTTAAAGCAAAAATCGACGGACCAGAACCTGAAATTCCTGAACCTAAAGCGCCGTTTTCAAGAGCCGTTTGTTTGATTTGATCGAAACCTGGAATTAAAACACTTCTTAAAGGCTCTACGATTTCGTCATGAAGCGATCTTCCAATTAATTCGTAGTCTTTGGTATATAAACCTGCGATTAATCCGCCCACATTTCCCCATTGCATAATGGCACTTTTTAGGGAAACGTTTTGTTTTAAAACCGAACGTGCGTCGGATGTCTTTAATTCAATTTGCGGATGAACTACCGTTGCGAATAATTCTTCCGGACTGTCAATTCTGATAATGTCAAGAGGCGAATAACTTCTTACCAAAGTAAAGCCGCCTAAAAGGGCAGGAGCAACATTGTCAGCATGTGCATTTCCGCTGGCTAATTTTTCGCCCTGCATAGCAAACTGAACCAAATCTTTACGGGAATAAGGTTTACCTAATAATTCATTAATTCCGAAAACCGCTCCGGCAGAACTTGCAGCACTGCTTCCAATACCGCTTCCGGCTTTTATGTTTTTATAAATTTCGATTTCGAATCCGAAGTCTAATTCGTATAAAGTTTCCAACATCGCCAAAGCCGCAACTCCGGAAACGTTTTTTTCGGTTTCAAGAGGCAAATCGGCACCGACAATTTTAGTGATTCGAACTCCTTTTTGATCGACTTTTCGAACAATCATTTCATCGCCCGCATTGTCTAAGCAAAGCCCCAATACGTCAAATCCGCAGGAGAGGTTGGCGATAGTTGCTGGGCAAAATAGTTTAATTTCTTTCATTTCTGGTTGGTTTTGCCACGAAGGCACAAAGTCACAAAGTTTTTATTTTTATAGTTTCTGAGGCGCTAAGATTCTAAGATACTAAGTAAAAAAAAACTTAGAAACTTAGCGTCTTAGTGCCTTAGCGGCTAAACATTCCCAATACGAATAACGTCAGCAAAAATTCCTGATGCTGTTACCGCTGCACCGGCACCGGCTCCTTTGATCAATAAAGGCTGGTCTACGTAACGATCTGTGTAGAACAATACGATATTGTCTTTTCCTTCTAAATTATAAAAAGGATGATCTTTTGGGATGAATTGCAGACCTACGCTTGCTTTTCCGTTTTCGAATTGCGCTACGTATTTCAATCTTGAATCTTTGGCTAAAGCTTCTTTATAAATGCCTTCAAAATGAGCAGCGTGTTTAATTAACGAAGCAAAAAAGTCTTCATTGTTTGTTGTTGCTAAACATTCGGCAGGCAGGAACGATTCGTTTGCAATCGCGTCAATATCCATTTCGTAACCGCTTTCGCGAATTAGGATCAGGATTTTACGAGCTACGTCGATTCCGCTTAAGTCAATTTTTGGATCTGGTTCTGTAAATCCCTGAACTCCGGCTTCTTTCACCACA
This sequence comes from Flavobacterium sp. N2038, assembly GCF_025947185.1. NCBI lineage: Bacteria > Pseudomonadati > Bacteroidota > Flavobacteriia > Flavobacteriales > Flavobacteriaceae > Flavobacterium > Flavobacterium sp. N2038. The sequence continues at coordinate 3,363,676 of NZ_CP110001.1, read as the reverse complement.
TCGTGGAAAGAATTGTCTTTATCAAAGTTGTTGAAAATGAAATTTAAACTTCCCGATAAAACCGCCTGAATTTTATGCACTTTATCACCAGATGCAATAAGATTTTTTACTGTATCAATAATTGGTAATCCCGCACCAACATTCGTTTCAAACAAAAACGGAGCGTTGTATTGGCGAGATAGACTTTTTAGTTTTTTATAGTTGTCGTAAGCAGATGAACATGCAATTTTGTTACAAGTTACAACCGCAATACTTTCTTTTAAGAATTTCTCATACATTTCAGAAACGTTTGCGTTTGCTGTAATATCTACGAAAATACTGTTACGCAAATTCAGTTCTCTGGCACGTGCGATAAACTCAGTTGGAATTGCTTCTTCGCCTTTGTCCAGAGTCGATTGCCAGTCTTTTAATGAAATTCCGTCTTCATCAAAAAGCATTTTTCTTGAGTTTGACAACGCAATTACGCGAACATTTATCTTTAAATTATCTTTTAAAAACTTTCTTTGGTTGTGAATTTGTTCGATGAATTTTTCGCCCACATTTCCAACTCCCATTACAAAAAGATTCAGCTGTTTTGTGTTTTCTTCAAAGAAGTTTTCGTGTAATGTATTCAGCGCTTTTTTAACGTCTCTTTCGTTAATTACAGTCGAAATGTTTCTTTCAGAAGCACCTTGAGCAATCGCACGAATGTTTACGTTGTTTTTTCCCAGAGTGCTGAACATTCTTCCGCTTAAACCCTGGTGATTTTTCATGTTTTCACCCACCAAAGCAATAATGCAAAGGTCTTTTTCTACATAACAAGGGTCGATTTTGTTTTGCGAAATTTCGATTTCAAAAGCTCTGTTAATCGCAGCTTCGGCATTATCAGCATCAGAATTTAAAATTCCGATACAAATTGAATGTTCAGATGAAGCCTGAGTAATAAAAATTACGTTGATTTTTTCCTGAGACAATACTTCAAACAAACGTCTTGATGAACCTGCAACTCCAATCATTCCCGGGCCTTCAAGTGTTAGAAGCGAAATATGATCGATATGGCTAATTCCTTTTACAACGGTATCTTTTGATACAACAGTGTCTGAAATTAAAGTTCCTTGGGCTTCCGGTTCAAAAGTATTTTTGATTAAAATGGGAATATTTTTTCTTAAAACCGGCTGAATTGTTGGCGGATATAATACTTTGGCACCAAAATGCGACAATTCCATCGCTTCCTGATACGAAATATTTGCAATTGGCTGTGCCTGTTTTACAATTTTCGGGTTTGCAGTAAACATTCCGTTTACATCAGTCCAGATTTCCAGTTGTTCTGCATCGATTGCTCCGGCAATAATTGCCGCAGTATAATCAGATCCGCCACGGCCTAAAGTCGAAGTGATTCCGTCTAAAGTCTGAGCGATAAATCCCGGCAGAATATTGATTTTTGCTTCATTTTGAGCAAAATAATCTTTAATTAATTGATTTGAAACTTCGAAGTTTACCACCGCTTTTCCAAAATCAGCATTTGTTTTGATTAATTCACGACTGTCTTTATAAATGGCATCGTTGTTAATTTGCTGATAGGCTTTAGCAATAATAAATGAAGAAAGTAATTCACCAAAACTTAAAATAGTATCGGATGTTCTTGGAGATAATTCACCTAAAAGGAAACAACCGTCTAATAAAGTTTCTAAGTGATTGATGATTCTTTTTACATGACTCAACAAACTGCTTTGTTCGCTTACAGGAATCAGCTCTTTTAAAGTGTCAAGGTGTTTTTTCTCGATTTCGGCAATAATATCTCTAAAGCTTTCATCGTTTGCTGCTGCTTTTGCTGCTGCAGCCTGCAATAAATCGGTTACTTTGCTTAATGCTGAAACAACTACAACCAGTTTATCTTTTTCAGCTTTTTGTTTAACAATTTCGAGAACGAGTTTTATATTTTGAGCATTGGCTACCGAAGTACCGCCAAATTTTAATACTTTCATTTTGTGATATTTTTTAATAAGGTGCAAAGATTTTGAGTAACAAAGGTTCAAAGGTTATCAACTGTGAACTGAAACTGAAAACTGCGACTTTTTTTCTTTGTAAATGTTTTTTATGTATCCATTAGCTCTCTTCTTTCAAGAAAAAAGTATAGATAACCTGGATTATATGTAAAATGTATACCCCTAAGGGGTAGTAGTTGTTGTAGTAGAAATAATGGTAGCAGCAATTGCAACTCCTGTTTGAGTTGTCATTGTAGATTGATATTTTGCGCTGTTACTTTTCATTTTGATTTTTCAAAAGTACAGATTTTAAGCAGTATTAAAAATTCTTGTGGCCTTTTTACGAATATTTTAATAATTCAAATCCCAATAAATCAATATTGAGTATTTGGTAAATTTCAATATGTTAAATTGAGGTTTTGATATATTTCAGATGAGATTTTAAGGGTTTTGTTTGAAGTAAAGAGCTGATTTTTAATAAAAATTGAACTAAAAATCAGCTACAGTCTACAATTTTAGTAGGATTATATTTTTAAAGCTATGATTTTGATCCTTACTTTTTAATGCATTTTTGAAAGCGTCTTTTTTGTACTATTAGTATTGTGAAATTTAAAAAAGAGAAGAATAGCTTTTGTTTAATATTTAATTATTGTGAATAAATGTTGCTTTTTAATATTGATTTGCTGAATTTTGATGGCTTAAAATAAAAATAATATGAAAGAAGTCCATTATATAAGTACTGAAACCTTAAGTTTAGAAGCTTTACAAGAAATTATCGTTAATCAAAAAGTCCTTGAACTATCTGAAGAAGCGAAAGTTAATGTTCAGAAATGTCGTGATTATCTCGATAAAAAAATGGCATCACATTCTGAACCTATTTATGGTATCAATACAGGATTTGGTTCACTTTGTAATGTTAAGATTTCAAATGAAAACTTATCACAACTTCAGGAGAATCTTGTAAAATCGCATGCTTGCGGAACTGGTGAAGAAGTTCCTGCCGAAATTGTGAAACTTATGCTGTTGCTAAAAATACAATCTTTAAGCTACGGACATTCTGGTGTACAATTGGTAACGTTAGAGCGTTTGGTCGATTTTTATAATAATGATATTCTTCCTGTTATCTATACTCAGGGTTCACTGGGAGCTTCCGGAGATTTGGCGCCTTTAGCGCATTTATCTTTGCCGTTATTGGGCGAGGGTGAAGTGCTTTTTGAAGGAAAGAAGATGGCAGCTGGTGAAGTTTTAAAACACTTTAACTGGGAACCAATTGTTTTGCAGTCAAAAGAAGGTTTGGCATTATTAAACGGAACACAGTTTATGAGTGCTTACGGAGCACATATTTTATTAAAAGCTTATAAATATTCTTATTTAGCAGATTTAATTGGAACAATTTCTTTAGAAGGTTTTGATGGAAGAATTGAGCCTTTCAATGAATTAATTCATTTTATTCGTCCTCATAAAGGACAGATTGTGACTGCGCAGCGAATCAACGAGTTTTTAGAAGGAAGCCAAATTATAGAACAAGAGAAAAAACACGTTCAGGATCCTTATTCTTTCCGTTGCATGCCTCAGGTTCATGGTGCATCAAAAGACGCGATTGATTATGTTAGAAAAGTATTCAAAACCGAAATTAACTCCGTTACCGATAATCCAAATATTTTTATCGAATCAGATCAGATTATTTCAGGAGGAAATTTCCACGGACAGCCGTTAGCGTTAGCTTTAGATTTTATGGCAATTGCTTTGGCTGAATTAGGAAGTATTTCTGAAAGAAGAACCTATCAGTTAATTTCAGGCTTGCGTAATCTTCCGGCATTTTTGGTAGACAATCCGGGATTAAATTCAGGATTTATGATTCCTCAATATACTGCTGCCAGTATTGCAAGTCAGAACAAACAATTGGCAACCCCATCAAGTATTGATAGTATTGTTTCTAGCAACGGACAGGAAGATCACGTAAGTATGGGAGCAAACGGCGCTACAAAAGCGTTGCGTGTTATGGATAATCTGGAGCGTATTCTGGCAATTGAATTGATGAATGCTTCACAGGCAATTGCTTACAGAGAGCCTCTGAAATCAAGTGATTTTATTGAAATGTTCTTAAGTAGTTACAGAGAAGTTGTGCCTTTGGTTAAGGAAGACAGAATCTTACATTATGATATTGAGAAGACCGTTTCGTTCCTGAATAGTTTTCAAATTGAAAACGATTTGTTAACAATGGCTTAACATTATAGAACATTAATGAAGTAATTTTGCACTATCAAAAATATAAAAATGTCAATAAACAGTATTTTCCAATTTTTAGTGCCGAAAGACAAGAAATTCTTTCCACTTTTTGAAGAGGCTTCAAGCAATTTAATTGAATTAGCTTCTAATTTACACGAAGCTGTAAATCTTCCATTAAAAGAAAGAGAAATTCTTTTTCAAAAAATTGATGAATTAGAGCAAAAAGGAGAAGACATTACACGTCAGACTAATCTTGAATTGAGCAGAAATTTTATCACTCCATTTGACAGAGAAGATATACATACCTTAATTACTTCTATTGATAACGTTGCTGATTACCTTCATGGTGCAGCGAGCCGTATGAGATTGTATCAGGTTGACAAGATTACTAAGTCTATCAGAAAGATGACAGAAATTAACCTTGAAGCTTGTCAAAATATTGACAGTGCTGTAAAAGAGTTAAGAAATTTAAAGAATTTTAAAATCATTAAAGATGCTTGTGCCAGAATTAATAAACTGGAAAACAAGTCTGATAATGTATATAACAAAGCAGTTTTTGAAATTTTTGAAAACGAAACAGACGCTAAAAATATTATTAAATATAAAGAAGTGTTATCTGTTTTAGAATCAGCAACAGACAAATGTAAGAGTGTTGCGAATATACTGGAATCTATTTCTGTAAAACATTCTTAATTCAATCTTTCATTCTGAAGTTATAATTTTATGACGCTACTTATATTAATTATAGTACTTGCTTTAATTTTTGATTACATCAATGGTTTTCATGATGCGGCAAATGCTATAGCGACTGTTGTTGCTACAAAGGTTTTAACGCCTTTTCAGGCCGTTCTTTGGGCAGCATTCTTTAACTTTCTTGCTTATTGGGTTTTCGGATTTGGTGTTGCAGATACTGTTGCAAAAACAGCGCACACTATGGAGATTAACCTTGTCGTGATTCTTGCCGGAGTTATTGCAGCAATTTGCTGGAACTTATTAACCTGGTGGTTAGGAATTCCTTCAAGTTCTTCGCATACACTTATTGGAGGTTTTGCCGGAGCAGCTGTTGCGCATGCTATTGCAGTTCATGGTTTTTCAGGATATGTTGGTGAAGATGGAGCGACACATTACTGGTATCAAATTGTAAGTTGGTACAAAGCCGGAAAAGATGGAGGAATGCCTTCTGGAGTTCTTATTATTATTGCTTTTATTGTTTTAGCACCGTTATTAGGAGCTTTAGCGTCGTATTTGATTTCGATTTGGTTATTAAATGCATCTCGCAAAAGTATCTGGCCTAAAGTATTTACAGTCGGTCTAATGCTTGCAACGGTTTGGTTTGTTTACAGCCAAATGGTGACTTATGAAGAAATTCTAGAACACGGAAAACCGCGTTTTGATTCTCATTTTTGGAGTGTAGCTTTTGATCCTCACAATATTAAATGGTTTTTAGTAGCCTTTATCATCTTAACAGTAAGTGCATTTTGTTTGATCTTTAGTAGTTTGAATCTGCATCAGGCTGATGCAGCGCTAAAAAAGATGCAATTACTGTCTTCTGCGGCTTTCAGTTTAGGTCATGGAGGAAACGATTCTCAAAAAGTAATGGGTATTATTGCTGCAGCTGTAGCGGTGTATATCAATACAAATCCTGGAGTGCATATGGATTCCTGGTTAGATGTTGTATTGCCAAATGATGATTTAGGAATTAAAGGTGTAATGCCAGGCTGGATTCCGTTAGCATGTTATTCTGCAATTGCAGCAGGAACATTAAGTGGTGGATGGAAGATTGTGAAAACAATGGGATCTAAAATCACTAAAGTAAGTTCGTTTGAAGGTGTTGCAGCTGAGACTGCAGGAGCATTAACACTTTACTTTACAGAACACTTAAAAATTCCGGTAAGTACAACGCATACCATTACAGGATCTATTATTGGTGTAGGATTAACAAAACGTGTATCTGCAGTTCGCTGGGGAGTTACAGTAAGTTTAATCTGGGCTTGGATCTTGACTATTCCAATTTCAGCTTTATTAGCAGGTTTGGTTTATTTCTTATTAAGCGTGTTTATTTAATAAAATGATTATTATAAAATGTGAGATGTAAATTGCATTTTTTCTAAATATTTTAAAGCCGATTTCAAACTGAAATCGGCTTTTTTGTTTTCTGAAAGATCTTTTTCAGTAATTATAATGTGATATATTTGATGTTAATTTAAAAGCCATTTATGATCGATCAAAGAACGTTAAGCCAAATTGAAAGAATAAAAATAAAGTTATTTTTAGCAAAAGAGATCGACAGTGATTTTAGTGTATTTGCTGCAGATAGTCATGAATACATTGTAGGAGAAACGATAAGTGTAGATGCAATTTTAAATTTTGAAAATGAATACAGCATTTCTCTTCCGGAATGTTACAAGGCATTTCTGTTAAATGTTGGAAATGGCGGAAAGTCTTATGGAGAATCTGCTGCCGGTCCTGGTTATGGAATATTTCCTTTTGGGAAAAATATTGATGAATTTGTTTATAGTAATCCGGAGAATTCTTTAAAACAAGATTGTAGAATTCATCCCGAAATGAGTGATGATTTTTGGAAAGATCTTAATAAAAAAATTGATGAAGATGTTTCTGATGAAGGGTTTGAAGATGAACTTGGAAAAATTTTCGCAGGGATTTTGCCTCTTGGAACAGAAGGCTGTACGTATTACTACGGACTTATCTTAAATGGAGAATTTAAAGGAAAAGTGGTTAATGTTGATGTAGATAGACAGAAACCCTATTTTGCTTTCGAATCTAATTTTTTAGATTGGTACGAACGCTGGCTGGATGAAATTACAGAAGGAACAGAGGATATTGATGCCAATTTATTCAATTATACATTGGGTGGAGCTGTAATTCATATTTTGAATGTGTTTAACGCTGCGGAAGACAAAGTAACAAAATTAGAATGCTTAACAGGAATTTTAAGAAAGCAAAAAATAGATTCACAGATCTTAGATGTTCTGGAAGAAAAATACAAATCTGGTAAAGATGAAATCAGGAAAAAGCTGCTTCAAATACTTGTAAAATTTGATTATGATCGTGCTTATCCTTATTTGATTGATTTTGTCAAAGAGGATGTTTTGTGTGTGTTTCAATTTGTGTTTTGGTATGCAAAAAATAGAAGTTCTGATTGGTTGGAATTTATAAAACTAAATACAGAAAGAATAAACGATAAAGAAACATTTCAATTTTGTACTTATTTGCTAAAAGAAATGGACTTGGATTATGGAGCTGTTATTGTTCCGTTTGCATTAAGTGAAGATAAAGAAATAAGAAGACAGGTTTATTATTCGCTTGGACAATTAGAGAATAAAAATGAATATATTGATACTTTTATACTGGGGCTAAATGATAATTATAATTGGGTCATTCACTCTGCATTACAAGCTTTGGATGGTGTAAATGATGATAAACTTTTGGTACATTATAAAAAGATTGCGGAGAAATTCCCGAAAGAACAGGATTATATTTTAGCAAATCTAAATCATAGACTTAAACCTTTTGGGTTAACAAATAAAACAATAAAAGGAATTAATCCCGATAACAATAAAATAAGAAAACTATAAGTTCTGTAGATTTTTACGATTGTGTTTTCGTTTGTAGTGTGATTGTTTAAGGTGTTTTTGATCTGCAGAAATGATGCTTATGGTTCCGTCAATCTCCAACATAGCGAGTTTGATGTCTGTTAAATGTTCTATGCCGTGTTCGCGTGCTGCTTCTTTTAATTCATCGTGTGAGACGTCTAGTCTGCTCAGGGCTTTAAAGTCTAATATCCCGTTGTGAATTAAGATTTCTGGTTTATCAAGTAATATATTGCTTAAAGTTTTATATCTGCGGGTTAGTTTTTTGATGGCAAAATTTATTACAAATAGTACTAATGCGGCAATTAATCCGCCAATAAGACTTGTGTCTGGCCCGACCATTGCATTTTGAACAGAGTTGCTGATTAATAAAATCAGAATGATATCGGCAGTGTTTAATTGCGAAAGTTCTTTTTTACCAAAAACACGAAGCGCAATTGTCATGAAGAAATAAACGGCAACGCTTCTTATGATAATATCTAAATAAGGGAATTGTATCATTTTTATACTTTTGTTTATTAAAGTTAAATAAAAAAAGCTTTGCCAAAGTTTTAAACTCTGGCAAAGCTGCTAAAATATTTATGTGGCATTAAGTTTAAATGAACTTAATTAGAGTTTAAAATTCTTTTCGATCGCTTTAATCATTTCTCCGGCAACATCTTTGTTGGTGGCACCTTCGATTCCTTCAAGACCTGGAGAAGAGTTTACCTCAAGTAATAAAGGTCCTTTAGAAGAGCGAATAATATCAACTCCGGCAACTTTCAGGTCCATTGCTTTTGCGGCTTTTATGGCGATCTTTTTTTCTTCTGCGGTAACTTTGATTACAGATGCTGTTCCGCCAAGGTGAATATTAGCTCTAAATTCGCCCGGCATAGCTTCACGCTGAATTGCTGCAACCACTTTTCCGTCAATTACAAAACAACGAATGTCTTTTCCGTTGGCTTCTTTTATAAATTCCTGAACTAATATATTGGCATTTAAACTTTTGAAGGCGTTGATAACACTTTCTGCTGCTTTTTTGGTTTCGGCCAAAACAACGCCTTTTCCTTGTGTTCCTTCTAGTAATTTTACAATTAGTGGCGAACCGCCCACCATTTTGATTAGATTGTCTGTATCCAGCGGAGAATTAGCAAAACCGGTTGTTGGAATATCGATTCCGCTATTTAATAATAATTGTAAAGAATATAATTTATCACGAGATTGTGTGATGGCTGTAGCAGAGTTTAAAACAAAAACCTTCAACGCTTCAAACTGACGCGTTAAAGCACAACCATAAAATGTGATACTTGGTCTGATTCTGGGAATTATGGCATCAAACTGATTTAATATCTTTCCGCCTCTGTAATGAATTTCAGGAGTTTTGGCATCCAGCTTCATATAACATTCCTTAATGTTTAAGAAATGCATTTCGTGACCACGCATTTCGCCGGCCTCCATGATTCTTTTGTTGCTATATAATTCCGGATTACTGGCTAAAAGGCCAATTCTTAAGCCTGTAGTGGCTTTTTCGGAGTTTTTGTATAATTCCTTAAGTGATTCCGGAGTTGGCTGACCTAATAGGTATTTTTCTTCAGGGTCGACCAAAACACGTCCGCTCATGGCTTCACGGCCTAAAAGCATTCTGAATCCCATTGAATCACGATTGGTCAATGTCATCTCGATTGGCCATTTTGAATCGCCAATTTTAATGCTGGTCTGAATTACATAGCGGTGCTCTCTAAATCCACTCGAACTTTTTACAATTCTTTTATCAACAAGTGGAGCTTCGCAATGAATGATAGTTTTGATATTATTCTGAATTGGATTAATGTCAAATTTGACCCAATTAGCATCATTTTTTATAAAAGGAGCTATGTTTAAAGCGTGCATTGCCGAAGTTTTGGCACCAGAATCGACACGAGCCTTGATTGTCGGGATTCCTAGTTCTGGAAATGCGCACCATTCTTCGCTACCTAAAATGACTTTATTTTGAAGCATATATTGTTTTTTATTATAGAATTTAAATTCAAAAATAGCTATTTGCTTTTACTAAAGATAGTGATTTCTTTAAAAAAAAATGTCCGTTATGTTATGAAAACGTAACGGACATGTTATTTCTGTTATAAATTTAAATTAATTTACTGATTTGTTGGCTCTTCTGCTTTGTGAATTTCTACTGAAAGTTCTTGAGAATCGTCTTTTAAATCCATCATGATTTCGTCACCGGAATGTATTTTTGAAGTGATGATTTCTTCGGCTAACAAATCTTCTACGTATTTCTGAATGGCTCTTTTTAGTGGTCTTGCTCCAAATTGTCTGTCAAAACCTTTCTCAGCGATAAAAGCTTTAGCTTTATCAGTAAGACTTAATTTGTATCCTAATTCAGCAATACGAGAATATAGTTTTTTCAATTCGATCTCGATAATCAAATCAATATCTGATTTCTCTAATGCGTTAAATACAATTACATCATCAATTCTGTTTAAGAATTCAGGAGCAAAGGTTTTCTTCAAGGCGTTTTCGATAATACTTTTCGAGTTTTCATCAGCCTGAGCTACTTTCGCAGCAGTTCCGAATCCAACACCTTGTCCGAAGTCTTTTAACTGACGTGCACCAACATTAGAAGTCATGATAATGATAGTATTTTTAAAGTCGATTTTGCGACCTAAACTATCTGTTAAATATCCGTCATCTAACACCTGAAGCATCATATTAAACACATCCGGATGCGCTTTTTCGATCTCATCTAAAAGGACAACACAATATGGTTTTCTACGAACTTTTTCTGTCAATTGTCCGCCTTCTTCATAACCAACATATCCCGGAGGCGCTCCAACTAAACGAGAGATGGCAAATTTCTCCATGTATTCGCTCATGTCAATACGAATTAACGCATCTTCAGAATCGAATAATTCTTTGGCTAAAACTTTTGCTAACTGCGTTTTACCAACACCAGTCTGACCTAAGAAAATAAATGAACCAATTGGTTTGTTCGGATCTTTAAGTCCGGCTCTGTTACGTTGAATAGAACGAGCGATTTTTAAAACTGCTTCGTTTTGACCAATCACTTTATTCTGAATTAATTCAGGTAATTGAGCCAGTTTATTGCTTTCTGTTTGTGCAATTCTGTTAACAGGGATTCCGGTCATCATAGAAACAACATCGGCTACATTATCTTCTGTAACTTCAATTCTGTTGTTTTTAGAGTCTTCTTCCCATTGTTCCTGAGCTAAAGCAAGATCTTTTTCGATACGTTTTTCGTCATCGCGAAGTTTGGCAGCCTCTTCATATTTTTGCTTTTTAACTACCATATTCTTCATTTCGCGAACTTCTTCTAACTGACGTTCTAAATCCAAAATTTGTTTTGGAACATCAATATTAGTAATGTGAACGCGAGATCCGGCTTCATCCATAGCATCAATAGCTTTGTCTGGTAAGAAACGCTCAGACATATATCTGTTTGTTAATTTAACACAAGCTTCAATTGCTTCCTGTGTATAAGTAACATTGTGGTGATCTTCGTATTTGTCTTTTACGTTGTTCAAAATCGCGATTGTTTCTTCAACAGAAGTTGGTTCAACAATTACTTTTTGGAAACGTCTTTCAAGAGCACCATCTTTTTCAATATATTGTCTGTACTCATCAAGAGTAGTAGCACCAATACATTGGATTTCGCCTCTTGCCAAAGCAGGTTTAAACATGTTTGAAGCATCAAGAGAGCCTGTTGCTCCACCGGCACCTACGATAGTATGAATTTCATCAATAAAAAGAATAATATCGTCATTCTTTTCAAGTTCATTCATTACCGCTTTCATTCTTTCTTCAAACTGTCCTCTGTATTTTGTTCCGGCAACTAAACTGGCCAAATCAAGTGTTACGACACGTTTGTTGAATAGAATACGGGATACTTTCTTTTGAATAATACGTAAAGCCAGACCTTCTGCAATAGCAGATTTACCAACTCCCGGTTCTCCAATAAGAAGTGGGTTGTTCTTTTTTCTACGGCTTAGAATTTGTGAAACACGTTCAATTTCTTTCTCGCGTCCTACAACGGGATCCAGTTTCCCTTCTTCGGCCATTTCTGTTAAATCTCTCCCAAAATTATCTAATACCGGAGTTTTTGATTTTTTGTTTGACTTATTGGCTGGATTATTAAAACTACTTTCTTTAAGACTGTCATCTTGTCCTGAATCGTCATTGTACGATTCGTTTCTTGGCAAGTTTTCTAAGAATTCTTCTTCGTTTGGAGTCATATTTAAATACTGTTCTTTAGCTATGTCATAATCTATTTTAAGTTTATTCAATAGCTTGGTTGTTGGATCGTTTTCGTTTCGTAAGATGCATAAAAGCAGGTGTGCCGTGCTAATTGATGAACTTTGAAATACTTTTGCTTCAAGAAAAGTGGTCTTCAGGGCTCTTTCTGCCTGTCGGGTAAGATGAAGATTTTTCTTTTCGGTATTTACTTCAACGCTCTGGTTGGCTGGACTCAGTATTTCTACTTTCCTGCGTAAATGATCTAGATCGACTGCCAGGTTATTAAGTATATGAATAGCTTTTCCGTTACCATCTCTTAAAATGCCCAGCATTAGATGTTCAGTACCAATAAAGTCGTGTCCTAAACGAAGGGCTTCCTCTTTACTGTATGTAATAACATCTTTTACTCTTGGTGAAAAATTATCATCCATAATATATAATTGGTATTGTAAATTTAGTGAATTACAGTTTGAAAAACAAAAACCGTACCCATCGCGAACTACTGTCAGCTAATTGACAAAAAAAATAACAATAAAAGAGTTAAAAAACGCTTAATTTATTAACTAAAAGGCAAAATAAAGTTGTTAATAAATCATTTAAATAAGTGTAAGGAAATAGCTGAAAAAATTTTAAAAAAACGTATCTTGGCACGCTTTGAAACTAATATAATTATTTAATATAACAACTTATGTCTGAAGGAGAAAAGTTAATTCCCATTAACATAGAAGATGAAATGAAATCTGCTTACATCGATTATTCGATGTCAGTAATTGTATCAAGAGCGCTTCCGGATGTTAGAGATGGCTTGAAACCAGTGCATCGAAGAGTTCTTTATGGAATGTATGATTTAGGTGTAACTTCAAGATCTGCCCACAAAAAATCTGCGAGAATCGTAGGGGAGGTTCTGGGTAAGTACCACCCGCACGGAGATACTTCTGTTTATGACGCAATGGTACGTATGGCTCAGGAATGGAGTATGCGATATTTATTAGTTGATGGTCAGGGTAACTTTGGGTCTGTTGATGGTGACAGTCCAGCAGCAATGCGTTATACTGAGGCCAGAATGCGTAAGATTTCTGAAGAAATTATGGCAGATATCGAAAAAGAGACTGTTGATTTTCAATTAAACTTTGACGATACATTATATGAACCAAAAGTAATGCCTACAAAAGTTCCTACTTTATTAGTAAACGGAGCAACAGGTATTGCAGTTGGTATGGCAACCAATATGCCGCCACACAATTTAACTGAAGTTATCAATGGTACTTTAGCGTACTTAGATAACAATGATATAGAAGTTGATGAATTGATGACTCATATTAAAGCACCGGATTTTCCAACTGGTGGTGTAATATATGGTTATGAAGGTGTTCGTGAAGCTTTTAAAACCGGTAGAGGACGTATTGTAATGCGTGCTAAAGTTGGTTTTGAAGAAGTTGACGGAAGAGAATGTATTATTGTTACCGAAATTCCATATCAGGTTAACAAAGCCGAAATGATCAAACGTACGGCTGATTTAGTTAACGATAAAAAAATTGAGGGTATTGCCAATATTCGTGATGAGTCTGATAGAAACGGTATGCGTATCGTTTATATCTTAAAACGTGATGCTACGCCAAACGTAGTTTTAAATACTTTATATAAGTATACTTCTTTACAATCTTCTTTTAGTGTAAATAATATTGCGCTTGTAAAAGGACGTCCTCAATTGTTGAATCTGAAAGATATGATTCATTACTTTATTGAGCACCGTCATGATGTAGTAGTTAGAAGAACTCAATTTGAATTGCGTAAAGCTGAAGAAAGAGCGCATATTTTAGAAGGTTTAATTATTGCTTCTGATAATATTGATGAAGTAATTGCGTTGATTAGAGGTTCTAAAAACACTGATGAGGCAAGAGAAAAATTAATCGAAAGATTTAAATTGTCTGACATTCAGGCTCGTGCTATTGTTGAAATGCGTCTTCGTCAATTAACAGGACTGGAGCAGGACAAATTAAGAGCTGAATTTGACGAATTGATGAAGTTAATTGAGCATTTGAAAGCTTTATTAGCAGATGTTAATTTAAGAACTGATTTAATTAAAGAAGAATTAGCTGAGATACGTGATAAATATGGTGATGATCGTCGATCTCAAATTGAATATTCTGGCGGAGATGTAAGTATCGAAGATTTAATTGCAGATGAGAATGTTGTAATTACAATTTCGCATGCAGGTTATATCAAACGTACAAACCTTACCGAATATAAAACTCAGAATAGAGGAGGAGTTGGTCAAAAAAGTGCAGGAACAAGAGATCAGGATTTCCTTGAGCATATGTTCGTTGCAACCAACCACCAATATATGATGTTCTTTACGCAAAAAGGAAAATGTTTCTGGATGCGTGTTTACGAAATTCCGGAAGGAAGTAAAACAGCAAAAGGTAGAGCGATCCAGAACCTTGTAAACATTGAAAGTGATGATAAAGTAAAAGCTTTCATTTGTACACAAGACTTAAAAGATAAAGATTATATCAATACGCATAATCTTGTAATGGTAACTAAGCAAGGACAGGTGAAGAAAACTTCTTTAGAGAAATATTCTAAACCTCGTGTAAACGGTGTTGCTGCTATTACGATTAAAGAAGGAGATGAGCTGCTTGAAGCAAAATTAACTGATGGTGAAAGCCAAATTATCTTAGCAGTTAAATCTGGTAAGTTGGTTCGTTTTGAGGAAACTAAAACACGTCCGATGGGAAGAACAGCTTCAGGAGTTCGTGGAATTTCTTTAAAAGATGAAACAGATGAAGTAATTGGTATGGTTACTGTGGCTAAAAATGATATTGCTGATTCGCAAATTTTAGTTGTAACTGAAAATGGATATGGTAAACGTACCAAATTAGTTGATGACGATGGTGAAGATGTTTACAGAATTACAAACCGTGGTGGTAAAGGGGTGAAAACACTTAATATCACGGAAAAAACCGGAAAATTAATCTCTATCAACGCAGTAACAGATTCTGATGATTTAATGATTATCAATAAATCAGGATTAACAATCAGAATGGCTATTGAGGATTTACGTGTTATGGGACGTGCTACTCAGGGTGTTCGATTAATTAATCTAAAAGGAAAAGATTCTATCGCTGCAGTTACCAAAGTAATGAAAGACGAGGAAGAGGAAGTTATTGTTGATGAGGATGGTAATGTAGTTGGAACTGTAATTGAAAAAGTTAAACCGGATTTAGAAGTTCTTGAAGATGATGGTACAGCTGACGATGATGACGATGATGACACCGAAGAAGAAGTAGAAGAGGAAGATGATTCTGAAGAAGAATCAGAAGAATAAGTAATAACCACAAAAATTAAAATTAAATACAACAAATTGAATATTATGAAAAGTAAATATGTAATACTGGCATCAGCATTATTGATTTCACTAGCTACTTTTGCTCAGAAAGATCAGATTAAAAATGCTGAAAAAGCGTTAAAAGGCGGAGATGCTCAGGGAGCAATCACAATCTTGAACGATGCAGAAAACATGGTAGCAAATGCTAAAGATGTTGAGCAGGCTCAATTTTATTTCGTAAAAGGAAATAGTTATTTAGCATTAGCAGATAAAAAAGTTGAAGAAAGTAAAAACTTATCTCTTGCTGCTGACAGCTACAAAAAATTAATTGAAATCGAAAAAACATCAGGAAAACAAAAGTATTCAGTTCAGGCTGCTGCTTCAATTACTGATATTAAAGGCAAATTAATCAATTCAGCTATCGCTGATACACAAGCTAACAAACATGTAGAAGGAGCAAAAAAATTATACGATGCATATGTGTTAGATAAAAAAGATACAATTAATTTATACTATGCAGCTTCTACAGCTGTAAACTCACAGGATTTTGATCTTGCGTTGCCAATGTATGAGGAATTGAAAAAATTAAACTATTCTGGAAAAGGGACTATGTATACAGCAGTAAACAAAGCTTCTGGAAACGATGATAGTTTTGCAAACGCAAAAGAAAGAGATATGGCTGTAAAATTAGGTACACACGAAAAACCTAAAACTGAAGCTATTCCTTCTAAAAGAGGTGAAATCTACAAAAACTTAGCGTTAATTTTAGTTCAAAAAGGACGTACTGAAGATGCTAAAAAAGCAATCGCAGACGCTAGAAAAGCAAATCCAGATGATACTTCATTGATTTTAACTGAAGCTAACTTATATCTTGAGACTAAAGATTTTGACATGTACAAAAAATTAGTTGGAGAAGCTTTAGAAAAAGATCCAAACAATGCTGATTTAGTATTTAATTTAGGTGTAATTAGTGCTGGTGCAAAGAATAACGCAGACGCTGAGAAATATTACTTAAAAGCGATCGAGATCAATCCAAACTATACAAATGCTTATCTTAACTTATCTGCATTAAAATTAGAAGCTGAAAAACCAATCATTGATGAGATGAACAAACTTGGAACTTCAGCAAAAGATATGAAACGTTATGATGTTTTAAAAGCACAAAGAGAAAGTGTTTTTAAAGGTGTAATTCCTTACCTTAAAAAAGCTAATGAGTTAGATCCTAAAAATGAAGATGTTTCTAAAACTTTATTAGGAGTTTATAGCGCTCTTGAAATGACTGCAGAAGCTAAAGCTTTGAAGGCTAAAATGTAATAACTCTTTTTGAGTAAATAAAAAACCATCAGCCACGGCTGATGGTTTTTTTTATGTCTTTTGTTTTTTAACTAATCAATTCTGCAGACAAAGTGATAGTGGTGTTTAATAATTTAGAAATTGGACAAATCTCTTTGGCCTTAGCGGCTGTAGCTGCAAATTCTTCTGCAGAAATAGAAGGTACCTTTCCTTTTAAATCTAAATGGATTAAAGTTATAGTGCCATCTTCAAAAGTTACTGTAGCTTCTGTGGTTAAATCATCGGCAGTGAAACCTCCTTCGTTTAGTAAAAAGCTTAATTGCATCGTAAAACAGCCTGAATGTGCTGCTGCGACCAATTCTTCGGGATTTGTTCCCACGCCGTCTGCAAATCGTGTTTTAAATGATAGCTGAGCATTATCCAGTGTTGTACTTTGTGTAGTTATCGTTCCTTTTCCTTCCATACCGGTTCCTTTCCAGTTGGCGTGCGCTTTTCTTGTAAATTTCATTTTCGTAGTTATTAAAATTAATAATTGAATTTGTTATTTGGTTGATTATCAAAATTATAGTATCTATCAAATATAGACAATATTTTATAAAATTGATTTGCAGAGCTTAATTAGATTGTTATGTTTTTGTGTTGGAATTGTTGGAACGAACCGAATCTAAAGGTTGTAAGTCTGTATTAGTTCATCTTGATCAAAGTTTTGGAGCACAAAAAAAGGTGTAATGAATATGTTTTCATTACACCTTTTTATAATTTGCTTAAACTTAGATTTTACTCCTGATTTAAGTTTCTCAATTGTTTTAGTTTGTCTTTCCAGACTTCAAGACTTTCTTTGTGAATTGCGATATTTTTTCGTACCTCAAGAACAATTGAATTTTCTTTTTTGGCATTTTTTGTATTGGTAAAAAACTGAATATTATTTTCTAATTGGAAAATTTCGTTTTGTACTTCTTCGATTTTTCGCATTAAGAAAATCTTTTCGTTGTCCAGTTTACGAGTATCATTACTGTCGGACAAAGAGTCAATTCTGTTAGCAAAACGCATCATTTCAGTTTCTTTTTTGCTTAAACTCAGTTTTTCAAAAAGAGCATCTAAAATTTTATTGAATTTACCTTCAATATGACGTCTTGAAAAAGGCACTTTTCCGTATGCTTTCCAGTTCTCGATATGTTTTTTAATAGCATCCAGATCTGTTTTATGATCACCAGTTAACTGATAAGCTCTTAAAATATCCAGATAAGCTTTTTTGTTATCAAAAGCAGCTACTTCATCAATATTTTCCTCAGATTTATGCTCTTTTAATTTGTCGAAATAATGGTTGCAGGCATCCTTAAATTCTTTCCAGATTTTGTCAGAATATTTTTTAGGAACATGACCAATTTGTTTCCATTCTTCTTGAATTTGCTTCATAACCGGAGTTGTAGAGCTAAAATCAGTGCTTTCCTGAAGTTCTTTGGCCTTTGCAACCAAAGCCATTTTTTTGTTTAAATTATCGTTTTGATCTTTTTTAATGTCTTTGTAAAACGAGTTTTTAAAAGCATTAAAGTTTCTGACAGAAGTTTTAAATGCGGCCCAGGTTTCTTCGTTGACTTCTGAAGGTACTTTTCCGGCAGCAAAAAACTCATTTCTAAGTTCTTCAACTTTCTGAATCTGGATTAGCCATTGAGAATGTGAGTTTACTTTCTCTGTTCCCAAAACTTCAATTTTGCCTATGATTTCTTTTTTGACTTCAAGATTTTTTTGCTCATTTGCTCTTTGGCTTTCAAACAAAACTTCTCTCTTATCATGAATTTTTTTAGTCAGTTCGCTAAATTTATTCCAGATAACATCACGGTGTTCTTTAGAAACAGGACCAATATCTTCTTTCCAGATTCGGTGTAAATCCTGTAATTCGCGGAAAGCTTTACTAATATCAGTTTCATTTAGTAATTCTTCAACTCGCGCAATTATTTTTTGCTTTTGATCTAAATTGTATTTAAAATCTAAATCTCTTGCCTCACGGTCTAAATGCAAATAATCGTAGAAATTTTCGACATGAAAATGATAATTATTCCAAACGTGATTGTATTTGTCTTTAGGAATTGCTCCTGCATTTTTCCATCTCTCTCTCAAATCATTAAAATGTTTAAGAGTGTCTTTGATGTTTTCCTGAGGATTTATAAGTTCTTTTAATTCTTCAACAATAGCAAGTCTGGTATCTAAATTTGTTTTTAGATTGGTTTGTAAATGTTTGAAATGAACATTTCTTTTTTCTCTAAAAACATTGTAGTATTCATCAAATTTAGATTTTAAAGGAGAGTGATATTCGAATTCTTCATTTGGATCTTCTTTTGAAGCGTTGAATTCTTCTTTTTTCTCTTCAATAAGATGGTTGTATTGTAATAAAAAGGACTTTTTAATTTCTTCTATATGATCTTTTACAGACATCACTTTGTCTGTCTGAATCAGTTTTTTTAGTTCATCGACAAGTGAATCCATAGAAAACGTGTGATAATCCTGCATTGGGATATCGTGGCGTTCTTTTAGTGTTTCATCTTCACTTTCTTCGGCATTAGAATTTATAATGGCATCTAATGCAGTTTGATGACTATTCTCTTCTGCATCAACTGTGATTTCACTTTTGCTGTCTGAATCTAAATTGGCATTTTCGTCAATAGTATCAGAGCTCACAGTTTGAGTTGCATCATCTTGAGTAGAATCAGTAATTTCGATTCCTAATTTTCCGTCTGCTTCTTGCAGGTTATCATTCTTTTCTTCTAACATTTTTAAATGTATAAGGTTTTTACTTTAACAGTGCGAAAGATAGTAAAGGTGTTTCTAAATACAAAATAAATCGTTTGTTTATACGCTATTTTACGATGAAATTCTTATTGTTTACCTCAACTTTACAGTATGATATGTTAATTTTTGTCATTTTAATTGATAAGATAGAAATAATGCTTTTGTGATTTTTCGATGACAGTAGAAATGAATTTAGAAGAAATCAACAATCTCTCGATTTAGAATAAA
The DNA here is from genome assembly GCF_025947185.1 of Flavobacterium sp. N2038. NCBI lineage: Bacteria > Pseudomonadati > Bacteroidota > Flavobacteriia > Flavobacteriales > Flavobacteriaceae > Flavobacterium > Flavobacterium sp. N2038. The sequence continues at coordinate 3,344,003 of NZ_CP110001.1, read as the reverse complement.
ATTAGAAGTCCGACTTCCATACCGAAATTATATGATTTTTCACCTCCAAAAGCTACACTGGGGTGTACATAAACTAAGTTTGTCGGGGTAATTTTTCGACCAAATTCCATAAAAGCATTATTCTGAAAACCATCCAGAACATAATTATATCTAAAGGCTACATCGGTAGCAATCCAGTTTTTACCGAAAAACCATAAAAAGTTGTTTTCTAGCAATGTTACACTCACATCGCTTCGATTACTTGATCCTGCAAAACTTTGGGAATGTTCGACAGTAGCAATCCATAAAAATTTCTTTCGATTAAAGTATTTTGCAAAAACACCGGCTGGAATAACGACCCATTTTCCGGTACCAAAACTTGGATCTACTGCGGAGTTTGAAATAACACGGGTTCTGAGGCCAATTCCGTTGTTTTTCTTGAAATAAGGGATAAAACTAAGCCCGGCACCTATATCTCCAAGTCCGGTTTGATTGAGGGAATTTGAGTTAGTTGAGATTAAAGGCAAATCAAATCTCAAATTCCAGGCTTTGTTGCCTATTGGCTGTAGAATACGCAAGTTTGTGGTATTAAACGAGCCATTTTTGGTATCTAAATATTCGTTGTATAATAAAATAGTCTGCAGAAAATAATGATATCGGGGTTCAGCAAACGGACTATTGCTTCGGTCAATATCTTCGTCTTGTGCTGCTGCAAGAGATGTAATAAGAAAAAAAATGCTAAAGTAAAGTAATTGTTTTTTCATAACTATCTACTAATGAGTAGACTAATTTACAAAAAAAAATACTTTCACATTTTATTTTTTTATTTGTTCCATATTTTCCATGCTTTTTCTGCCTGAAAAATTAGCATATCATAACCGTTTTTAATTACAGCACCTCTTTCTTTGGCATTTTTTAAAAACTGAGTTTCCGCCGGATTATAAATTAAATCGTAAGCAATATGTTTTTCAGTAAAAAACTCATAAGGGAGATCAGGACAAGCTTCGATATTAGGACTTGTTCCAACGGGGGTACAATTGATGATAATTTGGAAATTATCAAAAGTTGTAGCGTTTATTAAATTGTAGTCAATGATATTTTCTCTTGATTCTCTCGACACAAAAACATAAGGAATATCGAGTTCATCAAGTGCAAAAGCAACACCTTTTGATGCTCCTCCTGTGCCTAAAATCAGTGCTTTTTTATGATGTGGCTCTAATAATGGTTTTAACGATTTTTTAAAGCCATAATAATCGGTATTGTAACCTTTCAATTTACCGCTTTTGGTAAACTTTATTGTGTTTACAGCACCAATAAGTTGTGCTTTTCTGGATAATTTATCTAAATAAGGAATGACTTGCTCTTTGTATGGAATCGTAACATTAAGCCCTTTTAAATCCGGATTGTTTTTGATTAATCCGGTAAGGTGATCAATTTCAGAAATGTCGAAATTTTCGTAGCTGTTGCCGGCAAAAACCTCATCACTAAATTTTTCTGTAAAATACCCTTTTGAAAATGAGTAGCTAATATTACGGCCCAATAAGCCAAATCGTCTTTTTAGAATACCTATCATTTATTTTCTGTGTTTTTCAATGTAATTTTTCACCATTTTTTTTGACCAGACTACCGGAAACAAATCTTCGATTAAGATGTAATTTTCAAAGTTTAAACGCAAAGCATTGCTTAAATGAAACTTTGCCTTTGTATTGTCCTGAATCATGAAATACAAGCCGGCTAAACGATATTCTATTTCGTTTTCTTCCGGAAAATATTCAGTTGCCTGTAATAAAGTCTGAATTGCACTTTCAAATTCACCTAGAAACTGAAGAATATCAACCCAAAATAACCAGGTATCTAAAGCGTAATCTCCAAATTCTACTGCTTTTCTATAGCCAAATTCAGCTTCTTCAAAAAAGTTCATTTGTTTATTGATGGTTGCATAACGCTTCCAGTACAAACGATTTTGATTGTCGATTGCCAATGCTTTATTAACAAAGAATAATGCTTTTTGATAATTTTTCTGACGTACATAAAAGTCTGTTATCGCAATCCATCCTTTGTCTAAAAGCGGATCCTCATGAACGGTTTGGTTATAATACTGAAGCGCTTTTACCGCATTTCCCAGTTTTTCATAACATTTTCCAATTCGCAATAAAGCATAAGAAGTTGCGTCGTCCAATTCTATTGTACGATTGTAACTTTCAATAGCTTCATTGTATTTTTTTAAACGCTCATAAGATTTGGCTTTTTCCATAAAAGCACCCAAAAACTCATCGTCGATCAGGGTTGCATAGTCAAAAGCGCGAATCGCATTTTCATATTCTTTTACGCCATAATGCAGGCGCCCAAGCTGATGCCAGGCGATTTCGCTATATGGGTTTTTGTTGATATAGTCGTTAAGATAAGTAATGGCTTCCTGGTTTTGATCTAAAAACTCAAAACAATAAACCACATTGTATAAAGCTGACTGATCTTCTAAATCTTCTTCAAGACATTTAATAAAATTGTCTTTTGCCATCTCAAGGTTATCCATAAAGAGATATTCCATTCCAATCAAGTTGTACACGTCGGCATAATCGTCTGTATATTGCAGGGCGATTTTAAGCAATTCTACCGCTTTTTCGTGTTGATCTCTTTTAGAACAGATATTGGCTTTCTGGATGTAAATTTCCTCGTTGTTAGGTTCGATTGCATACAACTCATTCAAAAGCTTCTCAGCGATTTCAAGTTTGTCGTCATAAACCAGCATTTCTACTTGTACTAATTTTAAGCCTGTAGATTTTGGATGTTGGTCTAATGCAAGTTTTAAGGCCTTTTTTGCTAAATTAGCCTTGCCTATATCTAAATAATGAAGAATAATTTCTTCAAATTCTTCAGAATCAAAAAAGAGCACTTTGTTAGTTTTTAACATAGACTCAAATTTGGATAGGGATAGGTTATAATCTTCTTCTTCGTTGCTTAATTGCATACTTTGTTTTATTTGAAATTAGCCTGTTATAAAATTAGGCAACCATATTATTGATGTGGGGAAGGAAAACTAATTGTTGTGAACAATTTAATTAACAATATGGACAGAATTTCCGTTCTGTTTTTAGTCATAATCTTCTGATATATAAAAGATTATTGGATTATTATTTACTAGTTAAATCATTAATGTTCACTTCTTAAAGAATATTATGATTTGTTTTTTGATTTAAGTGAATTACTCTTTAATTATGGACTTAAAATCTTTTTATTCCTTATTTTGCTGCCTCTGCCTGCATTATTTCATCCATAACATTCAAAATGATGGCACAACCTTCTTTGATTTCTTCTTCAGAAATGGTTAATGGCGGTGTTATTCTAATGGCGCACCCTTCAAATAGTAACCAAAATAAGATAAGACCTTTATCCTGACAGTTCAAAATAACCTGATTGGTAATGTCTGCAGTTTCGGTCATTGCAGCAAGCATTAATCCCTTTCCTCTAACTTCTTTTATCAAAGGATGTACCAAAAGCGATCTAAAGAGTTTTTCTTTCTCTAAAGCGTCTGTCATTAAGTTTGTCTCAGTTAATTCTTGCAAAGTAGCCAAACAAGCTGACGCAATGACAGGATGACCTCCAAAGGTTGTTATATGGCCAAGTTTAGGATTTTCGGTTAAAAGATCCATTTTTTCTGCCGAAGCTGTAAAAGCTCCAACCGGCATTCCACCTCCCATACCTTTTCCCATAACCACAATATCCGGAACGACATCATAGTTTTGAAAACCAAAAAGCTTTCCGGTTCTTCCAAAACCAGGCTGAATTTCGTCAACAATCATCAAAGCACCAACTTCATCACAGCGTTTGCGAACTTTCTGTAAAAAGTTATTTTCCGGCTGAATAAATCCGGCACCACCCTGAATAGTTTCTAATAATATAGCAGCTGTTCTTGTAGTTATTTTTTGCAGATCCTCTTCGTTGTTGAAGGTAATAAAATCAACATCCGGAAGTAAAGGTCTGAAAGCCTGTTTGCGTTCTTCAAATCCCATAACGCTCATGGATCCCATTGTGTTTCCATGATAAGCATTGTGACACGAGATAAGCTGACTGCGACCAGTAACTCTTTTTGCTAATTTTAAAGAGCCTTCAATAGCTTCTGTTCCTGAGTTTACTAAATACGTTTTACTTAGAGATTCAGGTAGAAGTGAGGCCATTAATTTGCAGTATTGTACTGCCGGACTTTGTGAATATTCACCGTAAACCATTACGTGGGAATATTTATCCAACTGATCTTTTATTGCCTGATTTACTCTTGGATGTTGATGTCCAAGCGTACAAGCCGAAACTCCGGCAACAAAATCTAGATATTTTTTATCGTTTGTGTCGTAAATATAAGAGCCAACGGCATGTGAAACTTCCATTCCTAAAGGATATGGAGAAGTTTGTGCCTGATATTTTATAAAATCTGGATTCATTTCTTTAAAGGTTCAAAGTAGCAAAGGTACTGAGATTATAAGGTTCTAATTTTAGGCTTAAGTTAAGTTTATAACTAAAGCCTGATTTTCTATGAGTACTACAAATGCAAAGATTTATACAGTTGTCTGCAAAGTTTTGTAAATTTACAATTGCGACCCAAAACAGCATACTATTTTTTGGTTTTCGTACTTGTCTTTATAACAGGTTTAGCCGTTGGTTTCTTTTTGTCGTAATTTAAAGTCTCTTTCCTGACTTTTAAAGGGACATCTTTGTTTTTAGCTTCCTGATCTTTTCCTTCTTTGATTAATTTCTCATTTAATTCGTTATCTTCAGCAGTAAAAATATCATCTTTAGACTTGATTCGTTCATCACCGCGCCAGACTAGACCTCTTAATTTTCGTGCATTTTCAGGTAAATCAGCTTCAGGGTATATATCTCCGTCTACTTTATTAAAAAAAGTAATCGTTTCTACAGCATTGTTTTCTAAAATCAAATTGATTTTACTACTCACATTTTTATTAATACCAATGAGCTCCTTTTGATCATTACGCATATAGTAAACTACTTCAGTATTTTTGATAACATCAACATCATGTAGTTTTCCTTCTTTAAATTTCCCAAATAAATTGAGGCCTTTCACCTGATTAAAACCCGTTCCGAGAGTATCCCGCGAGACGAGAAAGGTATTATTGAGGACTTTTAAGGAATCCAGTTTTTTGGTGTTATTATCACCAATTAAATGCATAACATCACCCGTAATCTGGTTGTCTCCATTCCATAAAATAGGATTTCCAATCAGTTTTGTTAAAGCCGTTTTAGAATTAGAATGAATAGAGTCACATTTTCCACTCATATCGGTTTTGTAGAAACGAACATTATTGTAAGCTCTCAAAATTCTTTCTCCTTCTTTTCCGGTAACCATTAATTTTTTACCATGAATATAAACCGAATCATTTTCAACTAAATTGATGGCAACCGCTCTTTTGGTTACAAACATGGAATCTTTTAGTTTGTAAATTTCAGCATAATGGCCTTTTACAATTCCTTTATTTATCGAATCGGTTATTTTTACATTTCGGGTTGCCGATGCAAATTCGATATTTCGATTATAAAACAAACTGTCACCTTCTATGAGACGGTCGTCATATTTTATATAAGATTTCCTTAAAAAGTGCGCCAGATTTTTTTTGGTATCATAAAAACCTTTTTCAGTATAGATGTAATTTGCTTTACTGGTAATTGTTGAAGGTCCAAGTAAATAGGTGTGTCCTGAATTGCTGTAATAATCCAGGTGATTTGATTTAATTACATATTTAGGATTTGTGATCGTAACTTCTGTTAAGAACTGAAATTTCTTTTGAGTCACATAGTATTTACCAGATTTACTAATCAAAGTATTGTCTTTGTTTACAATGGTACCTTTGGTATTATAAAAAACTTCCTGAACATTTCGGTCAAAGTTAATGGTATCCGTCTGCAAAGTTGCATCAGGCGAAGTCATAACCGCATTTCCTGTTGCAAATGCTTTTTTTAGATTTCCGCTATACTCAGCATATTTACTGTTCAAAAATAAAGTATCTCCCTGTACTAATTGTACATTTCCAAATGCTTTTAAGTAGTTTTCTTTCTGAAAAAAATACGCTTTATTACAAGTAAGTACAACACCATCGTGATTTACTTTTACATTTCCGGTTAATAAAAGACCATCAGGCACAGCTACCTGATCGATATCAGAAAAATCGGCATTCTCGATAATGATTTTTTTGGGAGCCTGTGCAAAAGTAAATTGAACGCTTAAGAAAAGCAGACCAATAAATATGAAAAAGATTGATTTATTCAACGGATTAAATTTTTGTCAAATTTATGAAAAAGGTTACAACCTGTAGCTGATATTAGGATTAATTTATAATTCAAAAACAAAGACTGTTTAGGGCATATTGTAATCCTGAATTTTATCAACAAAATTGCGAACTCTCACGTTGTAGTGGACAATTTTTAAACGATTTTTAGACAAATTGCAGCACGTTTAATCTGGGTTTTAAAAATTAGATTAAATTTAGGAAATGGTTATAAGGATTTAAATAAAACCAACCATTTCAAAAACCGGTCTGATTATAAAAAAGAGCATGATAAATAAACGATTTTTTGTTACAGGAATGGCTGTAACCTTGCTGTTTACAGCATGTAAAACACAAGATTTAAAAATGAGTACACCAATAAAAGAGCATGATACGGATAAGAAAATTGTAGTTTATCAGGTTTTTACACGTTTGTTTGGGAATAAAAACACCACCAATAAACCCTGGGGAACTATTGAAGAAAATGGTGTAGGTAAGTTTAATGATTTTACAGACAAGGCACTGCACGAAATTAAAGATTTAGGAGTTACTTATATTTGGTATACCGGTGTACCTCATCATGCTTTGGTTCATGATTACACTGCTTACGGAATTTCAAATGACGATCCTGAAGTAGTAAAAGGCCGTGCGGGTTCACCATATGCTGTAAAAGATTATTATAATGTAAATCCCGATTTGGCAGTAAATCCGGCAAACAGACTACAAGAGTTTGAAGATTTAATTGCGCGAACGCATAAAGCCGACTTAAAACTTATTATTGATATTGTTCCAAACCATATCGCCCGAAAATACGAGGGAAAAAGCAATCCGGAAGGTGTAAAGGATTTTGGTGCCAATGATAATGTAAACGTTGAATACGATCGAAATAATAATTTTTATTATATTCCAAATGAGCATTTTCTGATTCCTGATGGAGATATTCCGTTAAATGGAGAAAAAAATGATCTGATTGATGGAAAGTTTGATGAAAATCCTGCAAAATGGACCGGGAATGGTTCGAGAAAAGTAAAACCGGATCAAAATGACTGGTATGAAACGGTAAAAGTGAATTACGGAATTCGTCCTGATGGTTCTAAAGATTTTCCGGAATTGCCTGTCGGTTTTGATCAGAAATCATATAAAGAACATTTTACTTTTTGGCAAGACAAAGAGGTTCCGGATTCCTGGAAAAAATTCAGAGCTATTGCGTTGTATTGGACTGCAAAAGGCGTTGACGGTTTTAGATATGATATGGCAGAAATGGTTCCGTATGAATTTTGGAGTTATATGAATTCGGCTATAAAAATGAAAAATCCGAATGCTTTTTTACTGGCTGAAGTTTACAATCCAAATGAATATCGAAACTACATTCGTTTAGGAAAAATGGATTATTTGTATGATAAAGTAGAAACGTATGATAAGTTGAAAGATGTCATTCGTGGAAAATCTTCTCCTGATGGATTATCAGATATTCAAAAAGGAATGGCAGATATTGAGCATCACATGCTTCATTTTCTTGACAATCATGATGAACAACGTTTAGCAAGTCCTGAATTTGCAGGAACACCGGAACGCGGAAAGCCTTTAATGGTGGTTTCGACAACAATCAGTACTTCGCCAACCATGATTTATTTTGGACAGGAAGTAGGAGAGGCCGGAAACGAGGATGCAGGTTTTGGAAAGCGATCCAGAACTTCCATTTTTGATTATATCGGAGTTCCAAATCATCAGCGCTGGATGAATGAAGGCAAATTTGATGGCGGAAAATTATCTGATTCCGAAAAAAAACTTCGTGTGTTTTACAAACGATTATTGAATTTTTCAATTAATAGTTCAGCTTTAATGGGGAGTTTTCAGGAAATTCAATCTGTAAATCGTGAGAATAATGCAGGTTACGATCCTTTGCTCTATTCTTATGTGCGTTGGTCTGAGAATCAAAAGCTTGTTGTAATTGCTAATTTTTCTTCTGATAAAACAAGTGAGTTTGAATTGAAGATTCCGTCGGATATTATTTCGAAATGGAATTTAAAAGAAGGAGAATATCAATTGACAGATCAGTTGTATCAGATTAAAAAGTTTGCTTTGAAGGTGCAAAATGGAGAAGGAAAAGCTAAAATTTCAATTGAGCCATCAGAATCTCTAATTTTAGAGTTAAAGTAAAATTATAGAAGTTGCAAAAGAAGCTTGTTTAGTGTTAGAAATAACCTAAACAAGTTTTTTGCTTTTAAATTTCTTTGAGGAGAGAAATAATGGCTGCTAAAGAAAATTGAGCTCCACAAACAAACTCGTCAGATGCGCCATAATAAATAGTAACGGTGTCTCCATCTGGTTCCAGAATATGACCATTGGTAAATACTACATTTCCAAAGAAACCACTTAATTCATAATTTGTTTTAGGAATCATAATTGGACTTTCGGTTCTTGAAATTACTTTTGAAGGATTTTCAAGATCCATTAAAAAAGCACCTAAGCAATATTGATGAGATTCATTGGCTCCATGATAAATTTCGAGCCATCCTTTTGCTGTTTTTATTGGTGCTGCTCCGGCGCCGACTCTCTTGCTGTCCCAATGGTCTTTTCTGGTTTTAATGATACATTGGTGATTTCCCCAGTGAATGCCATCCGGTGATGAAGCTATCCAAATATAATTTCCCCCAATATCTACACTGTTTGGTCGGTGTAATGCATAAAATAGACCATTTATCTTTTCTTCAAAAATGGCGCAATCTTTATTATGAGGAGGGAAAATCATTCCATGTTTCTCAAAAGTTTTCCAGTTGGTAGTAGTGCGTAAACCAACACCAACGCCATTATCTGAAACAGCAGTAAAAGTGAGGTAATAGCGACCTTCGATTAAAGAAACGCGACAATCTTCAATTCCGAAAGTTTCCAGTATTCCTTCGCCAACCAAATGCGGGTAGTTCTCGGGCTCATAAAACTTACGGCCATCATCGCTGCATAGTAATCTAATGTGCGATAATGTGGTTAAATAATCGGTTCTTTTGTAGTTTATTACACGTGCATCTGTAGCTATAAGTTCAGGATCATCTTTCAGAATTTCAATGATTTGAATAGTCCCTGATTCGGTTAAAACAGGAAACGAAATTATATTTTCTGTTTGCTTTGGTCTTTCGGCAACCCGTACAGCCAGCCAGATTTTGTTTTCAAATTGAAAAACTCCGGGATTTAGCAGACAAGTAACTTCCAATCCCTCTCTGCTTGCAGGAATATCTGCTGGTGACAACAGTGGGTTTTCTGTAAAACGATTTGCAATGTCTTTCATATCTAAGGTCTTAGAAGTATTAAGGTATAAAAAAAAGCTGATACAAATTTGTATCAGCTTTTATAATTTTTATACTTTTTTGACTTTCTTCAAAGCCTCTATGTAATATTCGTTTGCTTTTTCCCAATTTATATGTTTGTAAAAAGCGTCAATATAACTTCCTTTTCTGTTTTGGTAGTCCAGGTAATAAGCGTGTTCCCATAAATCGATTCCTATAATAGGTGTTCCCGGAATCAAGGCATTTTTCATTAAAGGATTATCCTGATTGTCGGTAGTTGTAATTTGCAATTTTCCGTAACGGTCCACAACCAGCCATACCCAGCCAGATCCAAATTGTTTTTCTGCCTGACCTTTAAACTGATTGGTAAGATTATTAAACGAACCAAATTCTTTATTGATCGATCCTGCAAGAGTGTCTTTTGGAGTTTGCTCTTTAGGCGTTAGAAGGTTGAAATACAATGTATGGTTGTAATATCCTCCGGCATTTTGACGAAGTTTGATATTTGTGAGAGGCATTTTTTTCAAAATATCCTCAATTGGCATATTTTCAAACTCAGTCGAAACAATTTCTTTATTCAGGTTATTAGTGTAAGTAACATAATGTTTAGAATAATGTGTCTCTAAAGTAAGCGAACGAATGTCCGGAGCAAGCCCGTCATAAGCAAATGGAAGTTTAGTAATACCAAAAGAGCCCGGATCTGCTTTTATATCATCAGGAGTTCCTATGGTTATTTTTTCTTCCTTTGTTGGCAAAGGAACCTCAACAACTTCTGTTAGCTTATTACCGTCATTACAAGAAAATAACGCTAAGAATGAAGCTAAAATACCAAAACGAGTAATGTTTTTCTTCATAAGTAATTTATTTTAATGTTAGTGAATTAATGATTTCGATATAACCTTCTTTTGCTTCATCAACCGAAATGTGACTAATCTGCATCCACGCATTTGTTTTGAAAGCATCTCTCAAATCAAAATTTTGCGATTGATTATAAACTGCAGTCCCAAAGGTTGCTTGTTTATAATAGGCATAAAGTCTTAACTGCACATCTTGCGGTAAAGAAGCCTGAGTCATTTTTAATGCAGTTTCGACAGCTTCAGAAAAACGGGTATCTAAATCTTTTATGGTCATTTAAGCTTTTGTAGCAATAATAGTTTTTCCGCCAATTGCTTTTTGGTTTAACTCTACATTAATTGGTGTACCTAAAGGTAAAAATAAATCTACTCTTGAACCAAATTTAATAAAACCGGCATCAGTTCCCTGAACAACCTGCATACCTTCCTGAGCATAGTTTACAATTCTACGTGCCAATGCACCGGCAATTTGTCTGTATAATATTTGTCCGAAAGTTTCATTTTCAATAACAACTGTAGTTCTTTCGTTTTCTTCGCTGGCTTTTGGGTGCCATGCTACTAAAAACTTACCAGGATGATATTTACTGAATTTTATAATTCCGTCCATCGCATAACGAGTAACGTGAACATTAATTGGTGACATAAAGATAGAAACCTGTAAACGTTTATCTTTAAAATATTCACCTTCATAAACTTCTTCAATAACCACAACTTTTCCGTCAACCGGAGCAAGGATGTGGTTAATATCTCTTATTGCAATTCTTTTAGGATTTCTAAAAAATTGTAAAATAATAATCAAAACTACTACGCCTGCAATCTGAACAAGCATTCTTAGCCAGGCAATATCAATGAATTTGTCGGCAATTAGCAATACGGCAACAGCAAAAATAGTACCTAGTAAAATGGATGGTCCTCCTTCTTTATGAAACATAATATAAAATTTGATAAAATAAAAATATAATTGGTGCTACAAATATAACACTATCTAGTCGATCTAGGATACCTCCGTGGCCTGGCATAATAGAACCACTGTCTTTAACACCGGAAATTCTTTTAAATTTGGATTCGATTAAGTCTCCAATCGTTCCAAAAACGCTCACAATCAAAGCGATAATGGTCCATATTAAAATAGATTTACTGCTAAAATCAGGCTTAGGCTGAATGTAAAGTTTAGAAATTAAAAAACCGGCAAAAGCAGCAAATACAACGCCGCCTAAAAATCCTTCTATGGTTTTTTTAGGAGAAACTCGCTCAAATAATTTGTGTTTTCCCATTGATTTTCCAACCAGATAGGCAAATGTATCATTTGTCCAGATCAGGATAAATAAGCCAAGAATAATTTTTGGATTATAATCGTTGGTTCCGAAAGATATTTTTACAATAAAAACAAAAGGTAATGTGATGTATCCTAATAAATACAAGTATTTTGATGAAATACTAACTTTTTGCACAGAATCATAAAACAGAAAAAGGATGCATTTAATTGAAACTACTAAAGTAATAGCAAGTAGTACAACATCCAGTTGTTGAATATTGATTTCTGAATTAAATTTTGTTTTAAATAAGTCGCTTAAAAACAGTATCGTTTGTTTTTGATAATGACTAATCAAAACGATGGAAGAATACAACAAAGTTCCAAATAGGATCGAAAAGATCTTATTCAGGTTTACTAAGTTAGAATATTCATAAATTGTTATAATTAGAAAAATTCCAAAAAGAATAATGAAGCTTTCGGTAGAAAACAGAATAGATGTTAGGAGTAAAGCGATATAAACAGCACCAGAAATGGTTCTCTTCAGTGTTTCATTCATCTTAAAGGTCTTCTAAAAGCAATAAATACAGATTCTTGGCTACACTTCCGTATTGCGTGAAATCTTCTTCTTTGGCCTTTTCGAAATATTTTATTGTGGTAATGTTAGTTGGATAGTCACGTTCGTATTTGCGTTTAATGGCACTTAAGCCATCACTTTTCATAGGTAAAATTTGACTTGTAGTTGCAATTATGACAATATTTGCAGGTAACTCATTTGGTTTGTCCTGTCTGATTTGTTTTGATGAAAACAAAATAGAGCCTTCATCGGCAATTAAGTTCTCGCATGATGCCAATAAGAATCTTGGGTTTCTTGGCGAAATATAAATTAATTTGTTTTCTTCTAATAAATGAAAAAGACCAGACTCATAGCATAAGACTTCTTTTTCAAACCAGTCATTTTCTTCCAGAATATTTTCAAATTGTTCAGCAACTTCCTGTTTGTTTTCGCAATACAAAAATTTACCTCCATTTTTCCTGAAATTGAAAATGAATTGTTCATCTAATGATAAGTGGCTATTTTGAACTGGATTTCGTCCGTATTCACTTTCACCTTCTTCTTCAGAAGAGGAATCACCGGATCCAAATATTTTTTTGAAAAAATTCATTTTTTATATGAAATACTTTACATGTTAATTGAAAACGTTCAAAGATAAAAAAATCTTAATTCAAAAGGCTATTTTGAATTAAGATTTTAAAAAATATTACTTATTTACTGTATAATTTTACGAAACGACTTCTTCTAAATTTTTATCAAAAGTACGTTTTCCGAAAATTGCCTCTAAGTCATCTTTAAAGATTACTTCTTTTTCAATTAATATATCAGCAAGCTGATTTAATTTGTCTTTGTTTTCTTCAAGAATTTCAATAGCTCTTTGGTATTGACCTTCAATTAATTCTGAAATTTCTTTGTCAATAATTTTCGCAGTTTCATCAGAATATGGTTTAGAGAAGTTGTATTCGCTTTGTCCGCTTGAATCATAATAAGTAACATTTCCGATTTTATCATTCAAACCGTAAATCGTTACCATTGCACGAGCCTGACGCGTTACTTTTTCTAAATCGCTTAAAGCTCCGGTTGAAATTCTGTCAAAAGTTACTTTTTCAGCAGCTCTTCCGCCCATGGTTGCACACATTTCGTCAAGCATTTGATCTGTTCTTACGATTTGTCTTTCTTCTGGTAAGTACCATGCAGCACCTAAACTTTGTCCGCGAGGAACAATTGTTACTTTAATAAGTGGGGCAGCATGCTCTAGCATCCAGCTTACAGTTGCGTGACCAGCTTCGTGAATTGCAATAGCTCTCTTTTCGTCTGGAGTAATGATTTTGTTTTTCTTTTCAAGACCACCAATAATTCTGTCAACTGCATCAAGAAAATCTTGCTTGTCTACTGCTGGTTTGTTGTTACGTGCAGCAATTAATGCAGCTTCGTTACACACGTTGGCAATATCAGCACCAGAGAATCCCGGAGTTTGTTTTGCTAAGAAGTCAAGATCAAGACCTTCGACTTTTTTGATAGGAGCCAAGTGAACAGCAAAAATCTCTGCTCTCTCACGAATGTCTGGTAAGTCAACAAAAATTTGTCTGTCAAAACGTCCGGCACGCATTAAAGCTTTGTCAAGAACATCAGCTCTGTTTGTTGCTGCTAATACAATTACGTTAGAGTTTGTACCAAAACCATCCATTTCTGTTAGTAATTGGTTTAATGTGTTTTCTCTCTCGTCGTTTCCGCCAGACATATTGCTTTTTCCACGAGCTCTACCAACAGCATCGATCTCGTCAATAAAGATAATAGCTGGAGATTTTTCTTTTGCCTGTTTAAATAAGTCACGTACACGAGATGCACCAACCCCTACAAACATTTCTACGAAATCAGAACCTGATAAAGAGAAGAAAGGAACCTGAGCTTCGCCGGCTACCGCTTTTGCAAGCAACGTTTTACCAGTTCCCGGAGGTCCTACAAGTAAAGCTCCTTTTGGGATTTTACCTCCAAGATTAGTATATTTTTCAGGGTTTTTAAGAAATTCTACAATTTCTTGTATTTCTTCTTTAGCGCCTTCTAAACCTGCAACATCTTTAAAAGTTGTTTTGATATCTGTTTTCTCATCAAATAATTTAGCTTTAGATTTTCCAATGTTAAAAATTTGTCCGCCACCGCCACCAGCGCCGCCTGACATTTTACGCATAATGAAGATCCATACACCAATAATGATGATGATTGGTAGTAAGCTGATTAAAATATCGCTCCAGTTGTTTTTTTGAAGGAAGTTAAAATCTTTCAGTTTGCCTTCGCCAACTGCTTTTTCCAGTTTTGTCTGAAAAATTTGGTCATTACCAATTTCTAAAGTATAGTGAGGACCTTTGTTTGGTCTTTCAAAAATATCTTTTGCAACTTTTTTATTTGCTGCATCTTTAAGAGCAGCTTGTGTCAGGTAAACTTCAGCTTCAGCTTTATTATAAACGATAACTTTTTCAATTTGTCCTTTTTCTAATAAAGTGTTGAATTTAGAAGAAGTCAATTGAGCAGGCTCGCTTAAGTTAGATCCTCCGGTTGCAAAACTTATAAATAAAAAAACTAAAAGTATTGCGGTATATATTAACCAAGGACTTATTTTAAATTTACTCGGATTTGGATTATTATCTTTAGCCATTAGAAAAAATTTTCTTTAGTATTTGTTTTCGATTGTAGTTATTTTGGCATCACCCCAAAGGCTCTCGATATTATAGTATTCACGAATGTGTTTCTGGAAAACATGTACCACGATATGCACATAATCCATCAGAACCCATTCTGCGTTATCGGTTCCTTCTACGTGCCAAGGCTTATCTTTTAAGTCTTTAGATACTGTTTTTTGAATTGAGTTTACAATGGCGTTAACTTGGGTGTTAGAGCTTCCGTTGCAAATGACAAAATAGTCACAAACTGCCGTGTCTATTTCTCTTAAGTCAAGAATGTCGATATCATTTCCTTTTACTTCCTCAATCCCTTTGATTATGTTCGCCAATAGAACATCATTATTAATAGTCTTTTTCGCCATGAATTATTTTTATGAATTTGTAAAGTTACCAAATTTTGTGATTATTTTTGAACCTTAACAAAATATTAAATTAAGTTAATTTAAATTACCTGAATGAAACTAATCAAACTCGATGCCATAGATTCTACAAATGACTTTCTAAAGGCATTGTCAAGCAAAGACGAACTTGATAATTTTACTGTGGTAACAGCTGAAAATCAGACAAAAGGAAAAGGGCAAATGGGAGCCAAATGGCAGACTGAGGTTGGTAAAAACTTAATTATGAGTGCCTTGGTAAAGGATTTTATAGTTGGTAATGAGCAGGTTTTTAATCTGAGTCTTATTGTTTCATTATCAGTAATCGAAGTTTTAAAAACATTAAATATTCCTGATTTAAGTATAAAATGGCCAAACGACATTATGTCATACAATAAAAAGATTGGTGGCATATTGATAGAAAATACCCTCAAAAGTGATGGCAGGATCGTGTCAGTTGTCGGGATTGGACTGAATGTCAATCAAACCAATTTTACCGAATTACCAAAAGCTTCTTCGCTGGCAGTTATTTCCGGAACTTCATTCGACAAGGAATCTCTTGTGGTTTTAATTGTTAAAAAAATAAAAGAGAAAATCGAAATTTGGGAAAATAATAAGACCGTTTTTTGGGATGATTATTTCAATTTCCTGTTCCGAAAAGGTGTGCCAATGCCGTTTAAAAATCCAGATAGCAAAAACTTTATGGGAATCATTCAGGGCGTTTCTCCGGTTGGAAAATTACAGGTTTTACTTGAAGATGATTCTGTTTCAGAATTTGATATTAAGGAGATTCAGATGCTTTATTGAGAGGTGCAAAGGTGCAAAGGTTCTAAGGTTTTTGTTTATTATAAATCGGTGTGAACCTGTTTAATCCGTAAAATCAGTGCGCAACTTCTTAAGCTTTTAATACTGGTTTTGGAGTGATTTTTCTGTTCCAGTAAATGATGTAGAATGTTCCCAGAATTGATGGTGTTATCCAGGCAATTAAACTTCCGATTCCTAATCCGGCAACGATGTAAGCTGTAATTGAAGCTATTAAAGCACCCATCATTTTGCCGATATGTTTGGATAGCCAGTTTCTGTTGGTTTCTGAAAAGTTTTTAAAGAATATAAAATCTTTAAAAGTCATATAAAATCCAAATCCGCCAAAGAAAAGAAATAATATTCCATTAGTAATGTTGTTTAACTGACAGTAAAGTCCCAGTACGATCATTATTACAGAAAAGAATAACATACTTCCTGAAATTATTTTATCTAGTAAATCGGCTTTGGGTTTATGCTTAAAAGTCAATGCTCTGTTTCCTGAGATCACAAGATAGATGGTAAATAAGCCAATTAGAAATAAAAATACATTCTGATGATTGGGCATCCAGCAAATTGGCAGTGAAATAAGCGAACTGGTCAGCATTCCTACAGAGAATAGTTTTCCTATTCTTTTATGCAGTTTACTGCCTTTTTTAACGACAATACTTCCAATCCCTGTAATTAGCCCTATTCCTCCAAAAAACGCGTGAATGTAAATTAAAATCTTAATAGCTGGTTCCATTTTGATATGTTTTAGTTTGATGATTCAAACTTCGATCAAAATTTCAGCAAGGAATAATTTTTGTTTCTGAACTGTATTTTTTTGTGGATGAGTTGAGTTTTTTTTTTTTTTTTTCTGAGGTGCAAAGGTTCAGAGGGGCAGAAGGGCAAAGTTTTTTTTAAGTTTCTAAGGTTCTGAGATTCTAAGAATCTAAGGTTTTCTTTTGAAGTGTTAAGTATTTTATGGGGTGTTTGTCATTTCAAGAAAAGTTAGATAATCTGGTTGTAAAGTTTAATTATAAAACCAAGTTTTAGCATTTTTGTCATTTCGACCGAAGGGAGAAATCACACTAGAAGCTCGACAAAGATTAGCACGCTTTCTATAAACTTGTAGTGCTATGGCTTTAAAAATATGTATATTCGTACAAAAAAAAGATGCTAAATGTACAAATTGGTTTTCATAGTTATTACGTTTATATTATAACAAATGAGCATCGCAGTTCATTTTATATTGGTGTAACGAGTAACTTAAAACAAAGACTTGCAAAACATAAAGAAAACATAGATCAATGTATCAATACATTTGCGGCCAAATATAATATTCAGTTTTTAGTTTATTATGAAAAATTTACGTGGATTCAAGAAGCAATTGCGAGAGAAAAAGAATTGAAGAAATGGAGAAGAGATAAGAAACTCAAATTAATCAGGGATTTTAATTCGAACTTTGATTTTCTTGATTCCCATTTTTAGCAAATTTAGTATGATTTCTAGGAGTATATTAAACTAATGGAGTTAGATTATTTTGCCAATCTTTGTAGAGTTACGTGTGTGATTTCTCCCTTCGCTCGAAATGACAAAAAAGAGCCTAATAGGAATTTGTAACTGATTATAAAAAAAGCCCAATAATTAATATCAGGCTTTTCATTTATAGTTCACAATTAATAATGAGTCATTATTAAAGTTTGTGCATATTATTTGCAAGAGTTTCAATAAACTTCGTGATTGGGCCTTTGATCATCATTCCCATCATAGCATTAAACTCACCATCAAATACTAACTGAACAGCACTTTCTGAATCAGAAATACTATCAATATTTGAAACCAAAGTAAACGGAAGTTTATCACTTGCAGCACCCAAAACAATTTTGTTTGGCGCTATTTTATCTTTCATTTTTAATTTGATTTCAGGCATACCTTTCAATCCAAAAATAAAAGCGTCTTCGCCAATCACTTCAAATTTAGCGATATTATCCGGCATTAATTTTTCAAAATTCTTTACATCAGTCAATTCAGTAAACAAATCCTGAGCTGATTTCTGAACAGTAACTTTTGGACTTTCTAAGTTCATATTGTTTTTTTGTTTTTATTGTTTTCTTTTAACTGCAAAAGGGTTTAAAATAAATTCCAATTTTTAAATTCCAAATCCCAAAAGGAGCACAGCGACTTTTAGAAAATCTAAAATCTATCCCGATAGCTATCGGGACTAAAATCTAAAATCTAAAATCTAAGATCTTATTCTTGTCCCCAAGTCGATGGAATTGCGTTCCATTCTTGCAAAGTAGATTGTTGCTCTTCGGTAATATATTGTTTCTGAACTGCTAAATCCAATAGGTTTTCGTAGTTGCTTAAGGTATATAAGTCGATATTGGCATTTTTAAAGTTTTCTTCGGCTACATTAAAACCGTAGGTAAAAATCGCTGCCATACCTTTTATATTAGCACCTTCGTTGCGTAAAGCTTCTACAGCCATTAAACTGCTGTTTCCGGTACTAATTAAATCTTCAACCACAACAACATTTTGTCCTTTTTGTAAAAAACCTTCTACCTGGTTTTGTCTTCCGTGTTTTTTAGCCTCCGGACGCACATATACAAATGGCAATCCAAGGCTTTCAGCAACTAGAATACCAACACCAATCGCTCCGGTAGCGACACCGGCAATTACATCAGGTTTTCCAAATTGTTTTTCGATATTCTTTGCAAACTCGTCGCGAACATAATTTCTGATGCTCGGAAATGAAAGAATTAACCTATTATCACAGTAAATAGGGGATTTCCAACCAGAAGCCCATGTAAAAGGATTTTCGGGATTCAATTTAATTGCATTTATTTGCAAAAGCAATTCGGCTGTTTTTTCGGCAGTATCTTTATTAAAAATCATAATACAAATGTATAAAGTTTTTGTGAACGACAAACCACTTTTTTTGACAAATGAAATCTCACGCGAAACAGATTTTCAATTGTTCTTGTTAGAAAGTATTGATATCGAACAGCTTATAGTTAAAATTTTTCAAAATAAAATTCAAAAAGCTATTCTTTATCATCCTGACGAAAGTGAGATAATGAAAACCCTTAAAGCCAAAATTCCGGTAAATAAAGCCGGCGGAGGTTTTGTGTACAATAAAAAAGGCGAGGTCTTATTTATCTTTAGAAACGGAAAATGGGATTTACCAAAAGGCGGCATCGAGAAAGGCGAAGACATTGAAGCCACTGCCATGCGCGAAGTAGAAGAAGAAACCGGTGTAAACCAGCTTCGTATTACCAATAAACTGCAGAAAACGTATCATATCTTTAAAAGAAACGGAAAATACAAACTTAAAATCACGCATTGGTTCGAAATGCATTCTGATTTTGAAGGAACTCCGCAAGGTCAAATCGAAGAAGGAATCGAAAAAGTAGCCTGGCTAAACCCGGAACAAATCAAAGAAGCCCTTAAAAACTCCTATGAGAATATAAAATTATTGTTTGAGGCAGAAGAAAATCCAATTTTAAAAAGCCCAAAAACAAAGTAATTAGAATTTATAATTTTTGTCTGAGCAATAGCAATCAGACAAAGTTGTTGGAATTTGGAATTTACCTCAACAGTTTTTAAAATTGGAATTTTAGATTTGGAATTTCAGATTTGGAATTTGGAATTTTAGATTTACCTCAACAGCTTTCAGATTTGGAATTTGGAATTTCAGATTTGGAATTTGAAATTTAAATATTTTAATATTGTATTTTATAAGTTAATTCGTATTTTCGTTACTATGTTATTAACCACTAAATACATAGTTTTATGTCATTTCAAGGATATTTAAAGACAATAAAAGAAAAAACCGGCAATGGTCCGGCCGAATTTAGAACTTTGGCAGATCAAAAAAACTTTTCTCTGGACGGAAAACTAAAACCCGAAGTAAAAGCAGGAGATATTGTAAACTGGCTAAAAGAAGATTTTGGCTTAGGTCAGGGACATTCAATGGCAATTTACGCGCTCCTAAAAGGATTAAAAGACGAGAATAGTCAATAATGATTGTAAAGATCAGGGCGTGCCACCAAATAAAAAAAGACCCAATCAACTTTGTGTTCATTGGGTCTTTTTTTATTTGCTGTCGGGCTATCCGCTCCGCTGCGGCGGATTGCTTCTATCCCTCACGCAGAGCTGCACTTTGGCGTTAATTTTTGTTTGCTTCGCCTGTTCGACTTTCAGTCTCGGGTCAAGTTTCAAGTTTCAAGTTTCAAGTTTTGCAATACAAAATTCTAATTTGTACTCACAAAAGCTTAAGAATTACCATTTAATTTTGTCAAAAGGTTGTTTTCATTAAAAACAGCATTAATTATAGCTGTGTTCTTTACTGCTTTAACTTCATTTCCATTTGATGTCCACTCGTAACCTTTTTGAGAAAGATAATTGGTAAAAGCATTTTTGTGGTTTCGAATTTCAAATGTTGAAATCAGTTCAGGAAAAACAGTTAAGATTCTGGACAATTCCTCACTTTCAGATTGATCTACGATATCAGATTTAAGAGTAACAACCATTGTTCCCTGACCATAATTGCCAAGATAATAGCCGCTTGCATTAAACATTTCAACAGCCATCATTCCTATTATATGTAAATCATTTTCTACAGCGTCAAACTGTCCAACGCTTAGTATATCAATGTTATTTTCTTCTCCGTATTGTTTTAATAAAAGCGCTTGTTTCATCACAGATTCAGCGTAACCTCCCGCTTTATTATCCCAAATCCAAAGCCATGTTTCTGAAGAATGTGAAAACGAACCCAAAACCTGCATCGGAAAAGTAAGATCGTCTCCAAATGTTATTTCTTCTTTATTCATATCAACATTCCAGGAAAGTCCGCCGGTTACAGTATAAAGATTTCTTTGTTTTTCTAAAGCCAAAGCTCCAAATTTTTCTAAAAAATCATTTTCAGAAGTAAAGTGTTTAGTATTGTTTTGTTGATTGATAGTGGATGCTGTTGTTTCTTCTTTCTTTTTAAAAAGATTATTGAATAGTCCCATTTTGTTGTGGCTTTTAGAGTTATAAAATGATGTTTTCAAATATATAACTTTTAAAATAAGTCAGAAAAACATTAATTAAATATAGAGGTTTAATGTTGATAAAATAAATTGCGTCCAGCTTTAGCAGGATGATAAATTTAAAAGAAGAAAAAGGCTTTAGCCAAACCTGCGAAAGTTTGGCTAAAGCCTTTTTCAAATTTTATTTTGTCCCCCTGGCTGAAGCCAGGGGCAATGGAATGTACTTTGAGTCTTTGCTTGCTCAGGCTTCTCGCTCATGACGTTTACGAGCGGAGCGCTCGCGTTAAAGAAGAATTAAACATAAAAAAGGAAAACTTAGCACCTTAGAATCTTAAAAACTTAGAAACTTAATTTAATTTCATGTCTCAAAAATCGTACTTTTGTTTAGATAGCAAATCATTTAAATGGTATGGTACATAACAAAATATGTTTTTTACCTATTGATTGTTGTAAACCTTAATATTATCTTTGACTTATGAGCACACTAACAAAACCAAACCATATAGGGCGAAAAATAAGCCGAATTCGTGAACTTCGTGATATGAAGCAGGAAGCTTTGGCACAGGCTTTAGGAATGAGCCAGCAGGCCATTTCAGTTATAGAAAATAGTGAAGAGGTTGATGAGGAAAAACTTACTGCTGTAGCAAAAGCTTTGGGCGTAAGTGTAGAAGCGCTTAAAAACTTTTCGGATGAAGCAGCAATTAATTTTTTTAATAATTTCTATGATAATAGTGGTAGTCATGGCACTAATTTCGGAACCAATAATACCTGTAATTTTAATCCACTAGATAAGTTAGTTGAAGCTTACGAAGAAAATAAAAAGCTTTACGAACGTTTGGTTCAGGCCGAAAAAGATAAAGTGGAGTATTTAGAAAAAATATTGAAGGGTAAATAAGTTTTATTCTTTCTACGATAAAAGAAAAGCCTAATAAAATTTGATGATTTTATTAGGCTTTTTAATATTTCAAGTTAATTTTTGTTCAAATATTCCTGTAATAGATTGTTAAAATCTGTATCATTAAAAAAATTAGACCAGTCGGAATCATTTTTAACAAATTCAATAGTTATTTCGCCTCTTTCTAAACTGATTTTTAAGTATTTTAAAGCATTAATTTTATCGTTTTCATAAGAATATACGCATGATAAATTATAAGATTTACCTCCTAATTCAATCCCTTTTTCAAGTAATTTTAAAGCTTCGTGGCATAAATCTTTACTCTTTGTTAATTTATATAAATCAAAAACGATAGATCCCCAGTCATAATATATTTCACTGTTGTTTGGATCTAATTCATTTGCAATTTTTATAATATCTATTCCTTCTTTAAATAATTTTTCGTCTTTTTCATATAGAGCTAAAGCTCTATATGAAACACTTAAATTTTTATAATATAAAGCTTCATGTTTTTCAAGTTCAATTGCTTCTTTATATTTTTCGATGCTTTTAATATAATAGCTTTTATCTTTTTTAATATCCCCTAAAATTTTAAGAGCAGATCCTAAGTTACAATAAGCCACTGAATCTGTAGGTGCTAATTCGATTGCTTTTTTTTGTAATATTATGCTTTCGTTGAGAAGTTCTTCATTAAAATTTTGTTGAGAAACATTTATTAAAAAACTTCCCCAATTAATATATGTATTAACAAATTTAGGGTTAATTTCATGGGCTCGTTTAAATTTTTCTATTGTTTCTTCTATTAAATTTGGATTTTTGTTTAAATTGTAAAGTTCACACATCGCTCCCCCCCAATTGTTATATGCTTCCA
Organism: Flavobacterium sp. N2038; assembly: GCF_025947185.1. NCBI lineage: Bacteria > Pseudomonadati > Bacteroidota > Flavobacteriia > Flavobacteriales > Flavobacteriaceae > Flavobacterium > Flavobacterium sp. N2038. Next base: position 3,321,166 of record NZ_CP110001.1, on the reverse strand, counting down.
CAGAATTTGGATTTAACGATATTGCGGTTTTATATTTTTCTATACTTTCATAAAATAATTTTTCATTTTTTTCTTCCTTAGCAATTTCTTTTATAGATATTCCCCAATTATTAAATATTCCAGAATCTAATGGATTAAGAACAGAAGCTTTTTTGTATTTTTCAATAGATTTTCTATGTATATCTTGATTCTTTTTTACAGTAGCTTCACTGATTGAATTTCCCCAATTAAGATATAAAGTAGCTAGTAATTTATTAATTTCTTCTTTTTTTATTTTTCTTGCAGTCTCTTCTAAGGTGTCGATTTCTATTTCGTTAAAGGTGTTGCTGATAATTATGTCTATTATTTGTTTCTTTAGTAGACTTATGTTTATTTCGTCTTGAAATTTTTTATCTAGTTTTATTTTTCCTTTTTCAAATTGAGTAATTGCATTTCCGACATTGTTTTTAGCTATTTCTAATCTCTCTTTCACTCCTTTAAAATGTTCTTTATCGTCTATGTCTACAATGTTTTGTAAAGTTTTGTTTAGTGATGAAAAAGGTTTGTCGATAATTGTTGGTTGAGATAAACTTAATTCAGCATTGAGTTTTAATACAAAAGAATCTGAATCAAAACCTTTTATTATATGCGTATTTGTATTTGGCTGTTCAAGTAATGTTTCACATACTAATTTACTGGGGGGAGAATCATTATAAGTTATCCAATACAATCCATTGTCAAATCTGCCTAATTTTATTATATGTTTAAAAATAGGATCTTCTCCACTATAACCGATAAAAATCCAAGGTCTCTGATTCTTAATTCCATTAAGTATTGGAGGAATCACCTCATTGACCTTAGTCATTTCTTCTGTTGTATTTAATAACCAAAGGCCATGATGTTGTCCATGTAAGTAGACAACTGATTTTTCTTTAAAACTTGTAGTAGTTAGATCTTTCAGAATTGCCATGTCATAAGTAGCCGGAAAATTATTGAACAATGCTAAAGCTCGAAGCATGAGATTATCAAAATTTACCGTTAGAACATAATCAATATATCCTTCGATTAAAAGTTGAGCTAAATATAAATGTGTAACATTAATTTTTGCATTATCTATATATCCTTTAAGAAGTTTATTTCTTTCAAATGGCGTTAAACATTCCATTAGCCTAGCATAATTTTTGGGCTCATCAACTAATGCTTTTATCTTTGGACTGTCTTTATATTTTTCTAAAATATCTTCGATTATTTCTGATGCTAATGGAACTCCACCAGATTTAGATGCCCCAGCACCCAAAAATACTATAGGTTGAGGCAGTCCTTCTTCTTTAGCTTGCCTCATTAGATATGCTAATTCTTCAATCGTAGCTGTTGTCATTTTCAAGGTTAATTTATGCTTTATATTTTTTAGTTGTATTATTGTTTTCAAATATAAAATGTTAAAACAATAAAAAATTACGGAAAATCGTAAAGTGTAGAAATTTTATGAACTATATAAGTCACAATAAACGATAAACAGGATACTGCATATGAGCCTTTTCATAATAAACAGAATGTTTGTAAATCCAATCCAATTGCGCTTCGCTGTTTTTAGCAAATTCGCGGTCGTTTTGTTTTTTGGTTTCTAATTCTGCTTTTAGAGTTGGGTTTTCTTTTAAAAGATTGGCAGCGGTATCTTCAAAAATATATTCTGAGTAATGTTCTTTTTGTTGTAAAATAGCATCGAAGAAATTCCAGTTAAAAAACGAATCAACACCTTCCGGTTCAAAAGCTTCTAGAATATATTTTACGCCTTTTTGGTTGGTTGGAACCAGGTAATCTCCTTTGGCGAAAGCTATTTTAACGATTTTAGAAGTTACCGTTGTGTTTCTATGCAGATAATGTCCTTCGTAAGCAGACGGAACAGTTTTAAAATCGGCAATTCTATAACTCTCAACTTCTATAATCGTATCGTTTTTAAGTGGTGTAAACGAGATATTGTTGTTTTTCAAAAGATCAATAATATTCCAATATCCTCTCGGAACAATATAAGCCGTAGGAATCACGACTTCCTTAACCGATTTAAATTCTTTGATGTATGGAACGTCTTTTTTATAAGGTTTGCTTCGGTCGTAAAACAAACGATTTCCTGTTGTGGCTTCGCTTTTTTTGTAACCCGCTTCATATCCTAAAAATGAAAATGTAGTCGCTTTTGTACTGTCTAATTCCCATTTTAAAGTATAGGATTTCTTTGGCTGGTATTGTTCTAGGTTTTTTACTCTTAAATCTTTTATCTTTTGATAATTGGCATCGGTAAAATCCATCGTCGATTTCATGTATTCGTAGGTCATTTTTACACGTTCGGCATATTTTTTCAGCATATGCGTTTCGACTACAAAACCAATCGTATTAAATAGGGAAGTATAACCCGTAGTATATCGCGGACTATCGACAAACTGTCCGAAACCTTTATCTGGTGTATCTTTAAAAGAATCGACATAAGGCGTGGTTTCGATTTTCTTTTTCTGTAAATCTTTTACCAAAGCCGGCATCATTTCGTTATTCATAAAATCGCCCAAAACTGTTCCCAGTTTATTATGCTGTGTCATAATATAAGTGAGTTTGTATTGATAATCAGATCCGTTGCTTACGTGATTATCGATAAAAACATCAGCATTTATTTTCTGAAAAATCTCGACAAAGCTTTTGGTATTTCTCGTATCCGATTTCATTAAATCACGATTCAAATCGTAGTTTCGGGCATTTCCTCTAAAACCGTAAACTTCCGGCCCGTCCTGATTGGCCCGTGTTGTCGAATTTCGGTTTAAAGCACCGCCAATATTATAAACCGGAATGCAAACCAAAACAGTGTTTTTGGGTGCTTTTAGTTTACCAATAGCTAAATCTCTGTAGAATTGCATGGTTGCGTCGATTCCGTCCGGTTCTCCGGCGTGGATTCCGTTATTAACAAAAAGAACCGCTTTGGTTTTCTGGATTTTATCAAAATCAAATTCCTTATCGGGATTGAAAGTCACCATGTGCAAAGGCTCACCGGAATCTGTCAGTCCCATTTCTTTCATTTGAATAGTTGGAAAGTCGGCAGCGAGCATTTTAAAATAAGCAATAGTTTCTGCATATGATGCAGATTGATTTCCGTTTCCTTTCTCAAAAAACGTATCGTATTTTTTAGTGTTCTGCGCAAAAAGAGTGATGGTGAAAAGGGAAAAGATAAGGGTGAAAAGTTTCATGGTTTTGGTTTTAATAGGAATCAAATATAAGTTTTTTGCTTCAAGTTTCAGGTTTCAAGTTGATATGCTTTGCGTTTATTGGTTTCACGCAGATTTTGCAGATTTAGGCAGATCAAAAAAGATTTTTTTAAAATAAAATCTGCTTAAATCTGTAAAATCTGCGTGAAAAAAAAACTTAGCGTGCTTTGCGGTAAAAAAAACACAAAGCATATCAATTTGAAACCTGAAACAAACAAAAACTTGAAACAATTTTTTTTCCCTACTTTTGCAAAATGAATAAAAAACACCATTCCAACAATATACTTTCGAATTTAGGAATTGAGAGCCTGAACGAAATGCAGGAAATGGCACAAGATGCTATTTTAAACGAAAACAATGTTTTACTACTTTCTCCAACAGGATCAGGAAAAACACTGGCTTTTTTGCTTCCAATTTTAGAATTATTGCAGCCTGAGATTTTATCGGTTCAATGTTTGATTTTGGTTCCATCACGTGAACTTGGATTGCAAATCGAACAGGTTTGGAAAAAAATGGGAACGCAATACAAAGTAAATATTTGTTACGGTGGACACTCTATTGATACTGAAATCAAGAATTTAAGCAATCCTCCGGCAGTTTTAATTGGAACTCCAGGAAGAATTGCGGATCATATTGACCGAGATACTTTTAGAACAGATAAAATCCAGACACTGATTTTAGACGAGTTTGATAAATCGCTTCAGCTTGGGTTTCACGAGCAAATGTCTTTTATCATTGCCAGATTGCCAAAAGTGAATAAAAGGGTTTTGGTTTCGGCTACTTCAGATATTGAGATTCCAAAATATACACGCGTTGTAAATCCGACCGTTTTAGATTTTATTCCGGAAGAGGAGGAGAAGGCCAATCTTTCGATGAAAATGGTGGTTTCGCCTGCAAAAGATAAACTAGAAAGTCTGTTTAATTTGATTTGTTCTTTAAAATCAGAATCGGCTATTATTTTTTGTAACCATCGTGATGCGGCAGAACGTATTAGTGATACTTTAAACGAAAAAGGAATTTATTCGGTGTATTATCACGGCGGAATGGATCAGGATGAGCGTGAGCGTGCCCTGATTCAGTTTAGAAACGGAAGTATCAGTTATCTGGTTACTACAGATTTGGCCGCAAGAGGTTTGGATATTCCCGAAATGAAACACGTTATTCATTATCATTTACCATTAAAAGAAGACGAATTCACCCATAGAAATGGACGTACAGCGCGTATGCAGGCAACGGGAACGGCATATATTATTGTTCATGAAAGTGAGAAAAAGTTAGAGTATATTGATTATGAAATGGCAGTTCTGAATGTTGACGGAAATGTGTCTTTGCCAAAACCACCTCAATTTCAAACAATTTACATTAGTGGCGGAAAGAAAACAAAACTGAATAAATTTGATATCGTTGGTTTCTTTTCTCAAAAAGGGAAACTGGAAAAAGACGATTTGGGATTGATTGAAGTAAAAGATTTTGTTTCGTTTGCAGCTGTAAAATTCAACAAGGTTAAAGATTTACTCAAGCATATAAAGGATGAAAAAATGAAGGGTAAAAAGTTTAAAATCGAAGTTGCCCGTAATGTGGTTAAGAAAGAAGAGGAGAAAAATAAAAAGTACTAGTTTGAGGAAAATTAGAATAGCTGGGTAGTTTTTGATCTATTTATTTGTTTATCAGGTTTTTGTAAAAGCAGAATTTAGTTTTACAATTTTGTGTTAAAAAAATAACGATTTGATAGGTGTTTTTTCATAAATTCTGTGTTTTTTTGTGGCAGTAAAAATGTAAACCCCAAATCCATTATGAAAAAGTTTATTACCATTGCCATTTTGTTCTTTAGTTTTGTTTCTTTTGCTCAGATTAAAGTTTTAGAAACAGTTCCTGTTGAAAAATTAGGAAAAGTAAACAACAATTACATTCAAAAAATTGGAGACGAATATACTGTGTACTACACAAGTATCCAAAACGATGACGATTCTTCAAGTTTAAGAAAATTTACATTTAAGAATATTAACAATGATTATGCAAGTCTTTACAGCATTATCATGAATGGTTTCGCTGCAAGCCCTTTGTATGACATCAAATTAGAATTACCTAATAACTATATTTGGTTGCATTACACAGGAAGTGTTGTTCCGGACAAAGCAACAGTACAATTCATGGTTTCAAGCAAAGAAGCTACTTCTGCAACAAGCAGTGTTTCTGAGCCATTTGTAAAAGATCAAATCAACAAATTATTTCAAAAATAATTTTTAGTTTCAGGTTTCAGGTTTAATTTGTTCCAAGTTATTTCCAGAATTTTAAAATAATAAAAAAGGCTATTCAGATTTTGAATAGCCTTTTTTTATGTTTCGAGTTTCTTAGCGTTGTGCTGATTTTAACGCAATCCCGATAGCAATCGGGAGCTAAGTATTTTGTAAAAAAAATGCAAAGTTCGCAAAGCTTTGTGAATAAAAAACTTTGCGTGCTTTGCGGTTAAAAAATCTTAGCATCTCAGAACCTCAGCAACTCAGAATCTTAAGAAAACTATATTTTCTTCACATATTGCGTAATAATCACAATTTGTTGTCCGTCTACTTTTCCTTCGATATATTCAGCGTTTTCGTGGTCTAAACGAATGTTTCTTACGGCAGTTCCTTGTTTTGCTACCATGCTTGATCCTTTTACTTTAAGATCTTTAATCAAAACTACAGAATCTCCGTGTTGTAAAACTACGCCGTTGCTGTCACGGTGAACGAGTTTGTTTTCGTCATCTTCACCTTCGCCGGTGGCGCTGGCCCATGCCAGAGTGTCTTCGTCAAGATACATCATATCCAGTAATTCCTGAGGCCATCCGGCAGCGCGCATGCGGCTTAACATTCTCCATGCTACAACCTGTACGGCAACATTTTCATTCCACATGCTGTCGTTTAGGCATCTCCAGTGATTTAAATCGACATTATCAGGGTTTTCAATTTGGTCAATACAGGTATTACAAGCTAATATACTTTCGTCAAGTCCGCCTTTTTGAGTTGGCAATACCTGATATACTTTTAAGTTTTCTTCTGCGCCACAAAGTTCACATTTTGATCCGCTACGTTTGTTTAATTCTCTCTCGATGCTCATTATTTCTTGTTTGTTTTAAAAATGCGAAATTACTTATAATTTGCTTCGCTGGCAAATTTACGATTTATTGTTTTAAAAGCCAGGATTAAGATTTTTTATCCAATTGACAATTTGGTGAAGTGCAGTATCATTTATTTCATACAGCATACTGTAGTCTTTGTTCTTTTTCCAGTCATCGGTGCCTTTTGTTAAAAAGTGATTCAATCCGGGTATGATTTCTGCGTTAATGTTTTTGTTGTGTAATTCATTTATAAGACCGACAGTTTTTTCACTATTGAAAAAACTATCATTTGATCCGGCAATAAAAAGCAGTGGAATGTTTACGTTTTCTAAAACAGTCTGAGCACTAATTTTTATTTTTGGATTAGTTTTAGACGGAAATTGTGGAGTATTAAATTTTCCATATTTTTCTATTGGAGTAGCCATAAGAATCATAAAATCCGGATTAAGTCCTTTTTGATAGTTTTCAATTGTAGCAATTCCTCCTAAACTATGTCCTAAAATTCCAATACTCTTTTTAGATAAAGTATCGATTTGACGAATATTGGTAAAAGCATAATATAAGTCCTGAACAATTTGATCTACACTAAAATTAACGACTCCACCAGATTTACCTACACCCCGGTCATCAAAACGATAAACACCAATTCCGTTTTTTAATAATTCTTCAGCTAGAATATAATGTGAATTTTTGGTATCTTTTCCACTACCGGGAACAATAACAACAATTTTTGAATATTCTGTTTTTGGAAATATTAAAGCACCGCTTAATTTGGTGTTATCTTCAGAATCAATAAAATCAATTTCTTTGAAATTATAGTGTTCAATATTTTTTATTTCCTTTCTGGTAACATCATTTTTTTGTGCGAACGCTTTATTTAACGATGTCAGGAGAATAATTAAAATGGCTATTTTTGTAATAAGAAAATTTATATTGTCCATCATTATTATTTCTGAACCCTAACGGCATCCGGAACCAACATTTCATATTCTCCGCCATGACGCAATACATCGCGCACAATGCTCGAACTAATAAATGAAGTACTTGCAGCTGTAAGTAAGAAAACGGTCTCTATTTTAGAAAGTTTTCTGTTGGTATGCGCAATAGCTTTTTCGAATTCGAAATCGGCAGGATTACGTAAACCTCTTAGGATAAAATTAGCGTTTAATTTCTTTGCCAGATCTATTGTTAATCCTTCATAGGTAATAACCGTAACTTTTGGTTCGTCTTTGAAAGTTTCTTCGATAAAGCGTTTTCTTTCTTCAAGTGAAAACATGTATTTTTTTTCGGCATTAACACCAATGGCAATTACGATTTCATCAAACAAAGGAATTCCTCTTTTGATAATATCTTCGTGTCCTAATGTAATAGGATCAAATGATCCGGGGAATATGGCTTTTCGCATTTTTTTTAAGGTTCTAAGGTTCTGAGATTCTAAGGTTCTGAGTTTTTAAGTTCAAAGACTGAAAGGTTCTTTGGAGGACTTATCCCGAAGTTTCGGGATTGTGATTGTTCAGTTTGGCAATATTCTGTTTAAAAATTAAGGTGCTAGGATCTCAGAACCTTAGCACCTTAGTATCTTAGTAACTATGCCAAAGCAAGCTCAATTGCATTTGTAAATAATTCTTCCAGAGAAATTCCTGCAGCTCTTGCTTGTTGCGGAATCAAACTTTCTGTGGTTAAACCCGGAATAGTATTCATTTCGAGCATGTATGGCTCGTTGTCTACAATAATGAATTCGCTTCTGGAGAAACCTCTCATTTTTAAAACTTCGTAGGCACGTTTGGCTACTTCGCTTACTTTTTGTGTTAATTCGTCTGAGATTCTCGCCGGAGTAATTTCTTGTGATTTTCCTTCGTATTTTGCTTCGTAATCAAAGAAATCATTATCAGATACAATTTCTGTAATTGGCAGTACTTTAATTTCGCCTTTCCAGTTGATTACACCAACAGAAACTTCGGTTCCGTCAAGGAAACTCTCGATGATGATTTCGTTATCTTCCTTGTACGCAACTTCAATAGCAATAGGAAGTTCGGCTTCTGTTTTTACTTTTGAGATTCCGAAGCTTGATCCTGCTTTATTTGGTTTTACGAAGCATGGTAAACCAACTTTTTTTACAATTTCTTCGGTATTGATAGCATCACCTTTGTTTAGGTAATAAGAGATTGCAGTTTTGATTCCGTATGGTTTTAAAACCGATAATAAATCTCTCTTATTAAAAGTTAAAGCCGATTGGTAATAATCGCATGATGATTGCGGAATACCTAATAATTCAAAATATGCCTGCATTAATCCATCTTCTCCCGGAGTTCCGTGTATGGCGTTGAAAACACAGTCGAAAGTTATTTTTTGGTTGTTTACAGTTACCGAGAAATCATTTTTATCGATCGTGTATTCGGCATCGTTTTCGTCTACATATACCCATTTTTCTTTGAAGATATGAATACGGAATCCATTGTATTTTGTTTTGTCAAGATATTGATGAACGACGTTTCCGCTAATAAGCGAAATTTTATATTCACTTGAATATCCGCCCATGATGATGGCAATGTTTTTCATTGACTGTTTGTTTATTTGTTTAATCGTTAATTTGTTTGATCGTTAATTCGTTTAATCGTTTTCGGTTTTCGCCACTAATTGCACTAATTTCCACGAATGTTGCTCTATTCGTTTTGCTGTCAGGCTGAGCGAAGTCGAAGTCCCGTATGCTGAATCACTTTGCGAGGCTTCGACTTCGCTCAGTCTGACAATATTGTGGTTGCTTTAATAAAAATAAAGACAAAATTTTCTTTTAAAACCTAGTGGCCTAACCCTGATGGGAGCGGCATTCTTTTATGGTGGTCCCGATAGCTATCGGGACATAAAAGATACAGCAGACAGCAGGAAAAAGCTCCTGATTATTGGCTTTCTTGTTTTAAACAAAATTATCATTTTTTTTGAAACGAAATAGCTTTATCTTTGCGTCAACTAAAAATAAATTTATGAGTTTACGTAAGTATTTAACTAGCCGGGTGTTTTTTTTACAAGTATTAAGTGCGGTTGCTATTATTGCGGTTTTGGGTTATTTGTTTATGCATTGGTTGACTTTTACAACTGATCACGGACATGAAATTGCGGTTCCGAATTTGTCTAAACTGACAGAGGAGCAAGTAGAGGAAAAACTGGATGAGCTGGATTTAGATTATGTACTTTTGGATAGTGTTGATTACCGAAGTGAATTTCCGAAATACAGTGTTGTTGAGCAGGATCCGTTGCCGGGAACGAAAGTAAAAGTAGGACGAAAAATATATATTAAAATTAATGCATCAGGTTTTTCATCTGTTAGAATTCCTGATTTAATTGAAAAAACATATCGCGAGGCAGTTCCTACTTTGAAAGCTTTAGGTCTTGAAGCGGGAACGATTACTTATATTCCGAATCTTGGAAAAGATATGGTATTAGAAATGCGTTACAAAGGAAGAAACTTAAAAGTAGGAGACCGAGTGCTGAAAGCGTCTAAAATCGATTTGGTTTTAGGTGACGGAAAAGCGAGTTATGTAGATGATAGTCAGGCAACAGATAGTACGGCAGTGCCTGCAGAAACCCCACAAGATGAACAATAATATTGAAGAAAATTTAGATCTGGAAGACGAATTATTCGAACATTACAGATTTGATGTCCCTAAAGGTCAGGCGTTTTTACGTATTGACAAATACTTAATGAATTTGATTCAGAATGCAACGCGTAACAAGATTCAGAACGCTGCAACTGAAGGGAATATATTTGTAAATGATATTCCTGTAAAATCAAATTATAAGGTAAAACCATTTGATGTCATAACGGTTATGTTATCACATCCGCCGTTTGAAAACCATATTCTGCCGGAAGATCTTCCGATTAATATTGTTTACGAGGATGACGCTTTTTTATTAATTAATAAAGAGCCGGGAATGGTAGTACATCCGGGTCACGGAAATTATACCGGGACTTTGGTGAATGCTTTGGCGCATCATTTTGATAATTTGCCAATGAATAGCAGTGAGCGTCCAGGGCTTGTGCATAGAATTGATAAGGATACATCCGGACTTTTGGTTGTGGCAAAGACAGAAGCGGCCATGACGCATTTGGCTAAACAATTTGAAGCTAAAACTACAGAACGCGAATATATTGCGCTTGCATGGGGAAATTTTGCAGAAGATAGCGGAACGATTGAAGGAAACCTGGCAAGACATTTAAAAGACCGCATGCAAATGGCTGTTTTTGCTGATCCTGAGATTGGTAAACCTGCTATTACACATTATAAAGTTTTGGAGCGTTTTGGTTATGTAACTTTGATTTCCTGTAAACTGGAAACGGGAAGAACACACCAGATTCGTGCGCATATGAAACACATTGGACACCCGTTGTTTAATGATGAACGTTACGGCGGACATTTGATTCTGAAAGGAACGACTTTTACTAAATACAAACAGTTTATAGATAATTGTTTTAAAGCATTACCACGTCAGGCGTTGCATGCTAAAACACTTGGTTTTGTACATCCAAATACAGGAGAGATGATGCGTTTTGATACGGAATTGCCTCAGGATTTTCAGGATTGTATCGAAAAGTGGCGCAATTATGTGAAGTCGCATAATGTTGAAGAGGATGAGAATTAAATTAGATAATTTGGCAATTAGATAATTAGATAATGTGTCAATTTGGGAATTAGATAATTTTTACTGCATAACAAACAAAAAAGCTCCATCAGGAGCTTTTTTGTTTTAACGATTAATATCTTAAATGGTTAAATATTTTTTACAATGTTTTAATTGTTAGATCGGTTATTTTGGTTTCGCCGTTGGTGATAAAACCTAGTTTTCCTTTTTGGCTCAGATTGCTTTTCTCGAGAGAGCATTCTAAGGTTATTTTGTTATCTACAGAAAAGTATAATTGATTGTTTTGCACTCTAATTTTTACTGAATACCATTTGTTGTTTTGAAGTTCCATTGGTTTTGTAAATAAACTTTTTCCGCCTCGTTTACCATATGAATCGTCCTTTTTATCATAGACTCCGTCACCAATTACAATGTTTTGATTAATTTGATACAAGTATGTTCTAATGTATTTTTCCTTGTCTAAGTTAAGCATTACTTCAAATAAGGACTCTTTGGTCATGTTTACTCTGAAGTTGATTTCGTAGTTTTCAGGAAGTTGTTTTCTCGATTCTATAACGCCCCAATGCATTGGACCTCCGGTTCCTGTGAGGGTGTCTTTTTCTAAAGCCCATTCTTTTGGATTAAAATTCCAATTGGATTTTAAGGAAGAAGAGGTATTAAAGCTATATTCTTTTTTTAATGTCGAAATAGTGCCGGAACAGGAAATAAGCAACAATTGTAACAGTAAGATTGCAGTAAATTTTGTTTTCATTAATTTAATTCTGAGTGATATTTTATTTTTCCGATTGAGCCTGTTGGTGTTGGAACAAGTTCAAAAACCGAAGTAGGAGCGAGGCCGGCTTCAATACGATGTGATACATATAATATAGAAACGTTTGTTTCTTGTTTTATGGTATTGATAAGCTGAATTACCAAATCTACATTTTCATCGTCCAAACCTTCTACTGGTTCGTCAAGAATTAATAATGGCGGATGTTTTAAAACGGCACGTACAATAAGTGCGACTCTTTGCTGGCCAATAGAAAGATCTATAAAGCGTTTTTTGCGTAAAGCGGTCATTTCTATAACTTCGAGCCATTGCGATACAATTTGCTGTTGATGTGTGGTTGGTTCTGTATAAAGTCCGATAGAATCGAAGAAACCGGATAAGATCATTTGCTCGAGTGTGTGTCCTTTCTGAAACAAATCTGTCATTGAAGTGGCATAGATTCCGATTTGTTTTTTAATATCCCAAACGCTTTCTCCGCTGCCTTTTTTTCTTCCGAATAAAAATAAATCCTGACCAAACCCTTTTGGGTTATCACCCGTTATAAGCGATAAAATAGTACTTTTTCCAGCACCATTCGGGCCAATTAATTGCCAAAATTCACCTTGCTTTATGGTCCACGAAATTTTGTCTACAATCTTGCGCTCGTCATAGCTTACAGAAACGTTTTCCATTTTAATTAATACACTTTCGTGAAAGGAATGCGGATCAATAGCTTTGGGAATTGCAGCAGTATTTAAGGTTTTAAAATGATTTTCGGTTTTTGAAACCGGGTAAAGTTTAAAAGTATTGTCTTTGATTTCGGCTTTATTTGGAACAAAATTTAAAACATCAACCATGCGGTTAATTATTTGAATAATGCCAATAGCATTCGTCAGTTCTTTTAAAGATTCAGCAAGAGTAACACGAGAAGGTTGATCTAAGTGGTCAAAAGGATTATCAAAAATGATAAAATCGGGTTTCTGGCTGATGCAGTATTTTAGAAATTCTTTTTTGCGCTCTCCGGATGAAAATGTTCTTAATTGACGATGTGAATCCGGAGCGGCTTCGACACTGTCGTATTGGTACTCTTTTTCGATAAATTTTTCAATGGCAATATCTGAAAACAGAATGCCTTTTTGATTGTTAAAAACGGCTAATTCATCTTTGGCTTCGCCAGAAAGCAGTGTATCTATAAAAGCTTTTTTATTTACCTGATTTGATAAAAGTATATCCCAATGCTGCATTTTAAAATAATTATTTGTGTGAACCTAGATTGATGGTTTTTTTTTTGCCTCTCCCGATGGCTATCGGGATTCACAGATTAGAATGATTAATCTTTTTAATCTTGTAATCTGTGACAAATAAGGAGTTTTTTAGAGCTATATATCTATGCGTTAAATGTTTTTTGTTTATTCTATTTTTTTACTGCCATTTCGCGGTCATTTCTGGACCATTCGCTCCAGGAACCCACATATAATTTTGGAATAGGAATTCCGGCATAATCCATAGCCAGTAAAGTATGACAGGCTGTTACGCCCGAACCACAATGCACAATTGTATTTTCCGGTTTTTTATTTCCTATTATTGCTTTGTATTTTAGAGCTAATTCATCTGAAGATTTGAAGAATCCATTTTCATCTAGATTCTCTGTTAACGGTACATTAACAGCTCCGGGAATGTGACCTGCAATTAAATCTAAAGGTTCTATGAGTCCGTCAAACCTGTTTTTGTCACGAACATCAATTACAATATTTTGATCATTTTTTCGCGCTTTTTCAACTTCTTCAATAGCTGCCAATGGCAATTTCCATTCCTGAACGGGATAAGTTGTGTTTTGAAAAATTTCGATTTCAGAACTTGTTGGGAAACCAGATTGAAGAGCTGACTGTAAACCTCCGTTTAAAACCTGAACTTTTTCATGTCCAATCGCTCTCAGCATCCACCAAAATCTTGCAGCGGCGTTTGATCCGTTTTTGGCATCATATATTATGACGTGGTTTGTGGGCGAGATTCCAATTTTAGAAAGTACTGTAGCGAATTTTTCCAGAGAAGGAAGAGGGTGTCTTCCGCCATTTGCAGGATCTTTTTCGACTGTTGCCAGATCTTGATTTAAATCAACAAAACGTGCACCTTTTAGATGTTCATTTTGGTAATTTTCCTGAGCATTTATTCCTGTGCGGGCATCAATTAAAATGATGTCGGCTGAATTTTGTAACTGGACTAATTCTTCAGGATGTATAAGTGGAGAAAGTTTATTTGACATTTTGAGTTGTGTTTATTTTTTTTGAGTTTCCAAATAAAAGCAGGGCATTCAAAATTAGTTTGTTTTGTATTTCGTTTTCAAAAGTATGCGAAAGGGTTTTTTTGGTACCATGTTCATAATCAATATCATTATGCCCCATGTTTACATAAAGCATTTTATAGTTTTTATTGGTCCATGCCACAGGATAATAACCGTTATGCCATATTTCGTTTGGTTTTGGTCCGGTTCCTAATGGAAAGCTGCTTTCATCGATTGCTAATAAAATTTTTATATCCGGATTTTTTCTTAAATCATTGTTCCATCTGTACCATTCGTTTGGCTGCGATACAAATGTTTTAGGAATGTTTATGGTTATTGCGTCCTGATTTTCTACTCTTAAAACTGCCGGTGTTGGTTTCCAGGTATTACTAGCATATTCGCCCGAGCCTAAAAGGGTATTGTGGTACCAATTCCAGTTTTGAGGATAAGAGGAATCGTTTAATGCAAAAGCCGAAAAGTGAAATCCGATAAAACCACCGCCATTTTCCATATATTTTTGAAATGCTGCACGTTGTTCTGTTTTTTCAGGTCTTGTATCCAGAAATAAAACGATTTGATACTTTGATAAAAAAGCTGCATTCAGATTCTCCCAATTACTTGTCGAGTCATATTCAAAATGATTTTTCTCTGCTATTTGAGGAAACCATTTATTGGCTTCGTGAACAAAACTAATATGTGCCGGATCATTTTGGGCAGTATAAAAAGCGATGACTTTAAATTTTGGTTTTTCTTTTTTATGCTGAGAAATAGCGGTAAAAGAAATTAGAAAAAGTATCACCAGAATACCTTTTCTAATTGTTTTATCATTTTGATGATCGAAAAGCTTCATGAATTATAATACTTAGCTTGGAATTTTTTCGATAAGTATTTCATTTTCGGCACTATCAAAGTAAGTGCAGGTCATTTCGATAATATCAACTCTCCATTTTGCAATACCACATTGACCAGCATGATTGCAAAATGTAAGATAATCTGTTTCACCATGTTGGTGTTTTACTAAAAACTCAATGAAAAGCTCTTTATTAACGTTTGGAGCAATACTAATTGGACTGTATTTTTCATCTGATGTTGCAGAGTAGTTATTTACACCATAATATTCGACGTGTCCATCGCTTACAAAAGTGTCATAACCTTTTACACCCAAAATGATTAAGTCTTGTATATAATTTGGAAAATCGGCACCGGTTTTTACTTTAGCGTGTGCTTCTTTTATTTGCTCGATTGTAAACATATTATTTTCGTTTTTTAGATTAGTAATAGTAAAAAAATGGTTGCCAAAAATTTCACGAATCAACGCTAATAAGCTATTTCTCTCAAATAGTAATTAGGTTGATTTTTTGAGTTTTATGACTAAAATTTGACAAATTCGCAAAACGCAGCTTCAGCTTTTTCAAAAATATAATTCATGATTTTATAAAAACTTGTCGTTTTGAAATTACGAAGTATAAAAATACCGTTAACGGTTTTGAAATGCAAAGATTCATTCTTAAAGTTATCAGAAAAAATGGGCTTCAGGTTGTTTAATAGCTTTTGTTGCTAATTATCGATGTTTTATTGAAATTTTATCGATTAAATGGTGCCGATTATGAAAATAATGCATTTAAACGAGTAATGCGGTACTTCAGGGGACTTCTTTTATTAACAGGAAAAATGTCTGTAAATTAGTACTAGAATGTTGTAAGCTAAAATTGGTATTATGAAAAAAACAGTACTTTTACTTCTGCTCGCAGTCCCTACATTTGCACAGGAAATCAATACATTTGACTTCGCCGTTATCAATTCAACTTTAATTTCTGCCAATATCGATCTTGACAAGGGGCGGAGTGTTGTTGCGGCCAATCAGGATCAATACTCGGCTTATTTTCAGTACGCTTTTGCGATGTGTGATGACGATATTATTTTTGGTGCCGGAATTGATAAATCAGAGATTGACAGGACTTATATAGGTTATATTGGAAAAATATGCGGAAAATTCAGAGCCACAATTGGTATTGGATATTTGGAATCCCGAAGTGGTTATGACGGAACTTTCACCGGATTCAGTATTTCATGGCATTTTTCAGAAAACACCTATATTGGAGGGAATCTTGAAAACCTGCATTCTACAAGTGTTGATTATGAAACGGATGAAAGTTTTGATTATTACAAAAAACTGGTGCCGAAAGTTTTTGGAAGCTATGAAATTATTCCAAATGTTATTGCTTTTGGGCAATTAAGCAGCAGAGTTAATGATATTGCATTAAAATATCAGGTAAACCGGTTTTCTGCCGGCGGATTTTACTCCGGACACAGTGTTGGAGGTATTTTTGGAACTTTAAATGTTGGCAGGTTTGCTTTTTCCTGCAGTACGACTTTTGATAAAGTAAACTTTGGACTTAAGTTTCAGTAATTTATTTTTTAATGGTCACCACTCTTTGTGGATACGGAATATCGATATCGGCCTCGTCAAAACGTTTTTTAATGCTTTGCAGTAAATCGCAATACATAACAAAACCTTCTGTAGAATTTTTTGCCCAGGCCCACGCTTTCAAATTTACACTTGAATCCGCAAGAGCCACAACTCTTGCTACAACCAGCGGAGCTTTTTGTTTTTTTGTTTCGGCTGTTCTGGTATCTATAAAAAGGGGATGTTTAGCAATTTCGTCTTGCATGATTTCAAGCGCTTTTTCGATATTGGATTCATAACCTACTCTAATTTCGATTATTTTACAACATTTGGTATCATGCATATTAGTGTTGACAATAATTTGATTGCTAATAACTGAATTTGGAATTATGATTCGGTTGTTTTCAGCATCCTTCAGAACAACTTGTCTTAAATTAATGTCTTCTACAGTACCGACAAAATTATTGATTGTGATTTTGTCATTGATTTTAAACGGTTTAAAAATAACTAAAAACACACCGCTTACAATATTGCTTAAAGCTTGTTGCGAAGCTAAACCGGCTACTAAAGAAATTACTCCGGCACCAGCTAAAAAGGAATGTCCGATAATTTTAAATTCGGGAATCTGGATTAAAGCAAAAGCAAACCCCAAAATGTAAATTACAGTTATAATTAAATGTTTTAAAAACCTAAATCCGGTTGCGTCATATTCTTTATCGTTTAGTTTTCGGTATAAAAAATAGCGAAGCACTTTGTCTGTAATGGCTCCTAAAAGAATTGTAGTAATGGCAATAATGGCTATGATAATAGCTATTCTAAAGTCTTTTTCGTAATCAATCATAAGTTTTGATTTTGATAAAAAAATCCAAAAAACAAAGATTTAATTTTGCTTTTTGGATTTTATAAAGTTACGATAAATATGCTAGATTTTATAACCCGACAAAATCATCGCTTTTAGGAAAAATGCTCAAAGCTTCGATTGCAATTTCCGGCGTTGGATTGGCCAGTTTTCTCAATTTTGTGTCCATCCATGCACCATCAACGGTAATTGTTGCGCAAAGTGTATCATCTTCTCTTCTAAACTCGTGGATGATTGACCAGCGCGAAGCATCGGCTTTCATTTTTGATGTCTTGGTATGAATAAATATTTTGTCTGAAAGTTTTAGTTCTTTTCTAAAAACACATTCTTCTCTAAATAAAACCGGTCCAAAACCCTGCGTTTGCATCACTCGTAAAGTCAGTCCTAATTCTTCTAAAATTTCGATACGGTGCTGTGCACCAAAATCGTAATAAGCACTGTGACGAACGTGAAAATTTGGGTCAAGATCTGACCAGCGAAAAGAAATCTCTTTAATAAATGAAGCCATTTTGTAATTGTAATTTTAATGAGAAATCGAAATTACGAATAAAAAATAAACGAATGTCATAAAATTATTATGCATGCATATTTTTTTTTACTGAATGAAAAAAAACTTTTTCAATTATGCTCTTTCAACTAAGCAATTGTAACAGCCTGGTCTTGCATTATGGATATGAATGTAATTTATTTTTTCGTTTTCAAAAATTTTACTAATGCTTTCTTTGAGAGTAATTCCTTCTATTACAGACGCTTCTTTCATCATGCCATTTTCGTCATAACCACGTAACGAAAGTAATCTATGATTAAGCATAAGTGGAATTTGGTTGGTTTCAAATATGGGTGTAAAGGCTCTTTTACGTATAAAAATTGGCCCGCTTGACTGATAAGGCGAGTTTGTTTTGTGATGCTTGTACGGTAATAGAATGACTTCTTCGCCAATTTCAGCATCTTCCAGGCTTATTCTGCAAGGAAAACCCGGAAATTTATCAACGGTCATTTTTACTGCTCCAATTTTCTCCAATTCTAAATTGGTTAATTCGAAAAAGCCTGAAAATTCCATATGATTTAGAGGCTTTATTTTAAAATTTGCTTTCATGATTTTTTTTAAGCAAAAGTCATTTTTTCTGAATTACTAAAAAATCCAAATCTTGCTATGTTTGATATCAGTATAAACGTGTTATAGAATAATCTATTTTGAAAGTAGTTTTTTGATTTCGTTTGCGATGTTATCTAAATTGCCTTCGGCATTTCCCATTGCGGTATATTTTATAACTCCGTTCTGATCGATCAGGAAGTTTTTAGGAATTGAGTTTGTAGCATAGTCATTCCATATTTTTTGGTTTGGATCAATACCGAAATTAAAATGAAGACCATCATTATTTAATTTTGCTACTTTTTTTGCCACTACATTTTCAGTTTCTCCAATTGAGATTGCCAAAAGTACAAAATTATCATTTTTAAAGGGCTCCAGAATTTTTGACGGGATATCATAAAACTCCTGTAAGCATGGTCCGCACCAGGTTGCCCAAAAATTAACCAAAACAACTTTGCCTTTTAAATCAGAAAGTTTTACTTCTTTTCCGTCTATTAGTTTTAAAGTAAAGTCTTTTGCTGTGTCATTTACGTTCAATATATATTGCTCTTTCTTAACCGGAACTTTTTGTTCAGTTACAACAGATTGATTTTTTTTGTCATTTTCGATTTTTTCCTGTTCAGTATAAATTCCAACGACTATTATGAATTCTTTATCGCCAATTTTATCGCCAAATTTTTTAGCTAATTCGTTTCTTTCTTCTTCAGTAACGCCTTTAGCCATTGATTTAACATAGCCTTCATTACCATATTTTTGAACTTGTTCCATCGACGAAATTTCATTATTGATTATAATAACGTTTTCAGGTTTTTTTGCTATTTTATTCTGTGCATGAAAAAGTTGTATTGTGAAGAGTAGTGTAAGGCAAATAATTTTTTTCATAGGTTTGATTTTATAGTTTGTTGATAAATATAGTGCTTTTATAAGAGAATTTTTAATTATTTGCTGACAATACAAAATGGCTAATCGCTATTAATTGCTTAATTTAGAATGGATTTGTTTCTGTTCAGAAAATTTAAGCAGAAAATCAGCAATCATTTCTGTTTCCTCAACCAGAAAGCTTGCGTTGAAGTATTTTATATAAGGAAGTAATTCGTCTAAAGTCAGAATTTTTACAAATTGAAATTCCTCGATTGGTTTTGTATTAGTAAAAACAACGATATTTTTGATCGGAACTTTTTTTCTTCCCCAATAATGTTGTGCAAAATTCTTATTGATCTTGTTAATCTCATTATCCAATAGGTTGTATAATGCAAAATTGGTTCTAAGGATTTGTTGAACAGGAGATCGAAAATTTGAGTTGTTTATGGAGTTGGCGCTCCAATTTTTTGTCTCGATTAAGAAAATGCCAGCAGGAGAAAGAAGAAGATGGTCAATTTGAATAGAATGAATATGGTCGTGGTTGCTTTTGTTGTAAATTGGAGGTTTAAAAGTACAGCAAAAATCATTTATCAGTATGTAATCGTCTGAGAGTTTTTTGAGCATATTTTCTACTTTTTGCTCGCCAATTGCTCCGTAAATCGTATTGTTTAGACTTTCGATAATTTCTTTTTTCTTCTCAAAAGCCAGTAAGTATGTATAGCTGCTTTCGTTTACAGCATTTTGAAAATTAGCAGAGATGTATTCGAGGCGTTTGTTTTTCTGGGAAAGTATTTTTTTTGCCTCATAATTAAATTGAATAATTTTGAAATGATATTTAATTTGTGCAAACCAAAATTTAGTACAAATCAACAAGTTAAACCAATAATCCTTTATTGTTGGAATAATTTTAAAATTTGGATCTGGGAGGTTTTCAATTTCCTGATTAAAATCGTCAAGTTGCTGTTTTAGTTTTGCTGTAAGATCGATTTTC
Organism: Flavobacterium sp. N2038; assembly: GCF_025947185.1. Classification (NCBI taxonomy): domain Bacteria; kingdom Pseudomonadati; phylum Bacteroidota; class Flavobacteriia; order Flavobacteriales; family Flavobacteriaceae; genus Flavobacterium; species Flavobacterium sp. N2038. The sequence goes on along the minus strand of NZ_CP110001.1, from coordinate 3,300,967 downwards.
TTTTGGGGAATTGCTGTATTTAATTCAGCAATATCTTTTTCGAGCGTTATTTTTTCTTCTTCTACAAATAGTGTGTGATCGTCAATGATTTGCTGTTCGTTGGTATGGTAATTTTTCCGAAAATTAATCAGTTCATTTAAAGTATGAAAGTGGTCCACTTTATATCTGACCAAATCAATTTGTAAAGTGTTAAGACATCCGATGGTATTATAAACTCTACACATATTCTTTCTGGATTGGTTATCATATATGTCTTTAATCGATGTGTTTACAATGTCATTTTTGATAATTCATTTTCAAGTTTGTCAAAATTCTCTTCATTTTTATCGACAACAAAAGGTTTGAGCTTATTGCATTCTTCAACCGTTTCAAAAAGCATTTTAAAAATTACTTTTGTCTGGTTTTCAGCAACAGTTTCAAACGTAGTCAAGATTTGAAATAATGGTTTAGAATGACGTTTCCATGCGATAAGATTAGGTTTGTCTATTTTGATGAATTCGCATTCGTTGGCATAATTTCCTGCTTCCGGGCCGTGCATAATAAAGCTCCATTTTCCGCCTTCATAGAAGTTAAACTCATTAAAAGTATTGGTAAAGCCTTTTGGTCCCCACCAGTTTTTTAAATGCTCAGGATCGCTCCACGCTTTAAAAACAAGTTCTTGGGGAAAATTCAGAATTCGTGTGGTAACAATTTCTGAGTCCGGAGTTGTAGAAAGAATATCTGAAGTCATTTCTGTAAAGTTTTAAATTAAAATACAGCAGTATAAAGTTAAGTTTATTTTTTTAAACTAATGATTTAATGAGATGATCTTGAGATGGGTTTGTTGATGTTTTATTTCTCCAAATGCTTTTTTTTTTTTTTAGTGAATTTATTTTTCTTACCAACCATGGCAAACTAAGTCCCTGACCAATAATTGTAATAAGTACGGCAGCAACAGAAATAAAAATGATAGCATTTCGCTCAGGGAAGGGACTGCCATCTTTTAGAACTTTTGGTAATCCCAGCGCAATAGCAAGTGATACAATACCTCGCATGCCAGACCAGCTTAAAATTATGCTGTTGCCAAAATCCAGTAAAGCATTTTCGCTGACTTTTCTTTTGCCTTTACTATTTTGAAATGCTTTTTGGAGGTTTATTTTCTGAAGAAATATCCTTCCCATTCTTATTAGTAATGCGACAAATGTGATAATAAAGGCGTAACCAATATAGGGTAATATCATATCGTTATGGATATCTTTTAAGACATATCGAAAATTAAGTCCGATTAAGATGAAAATCAATCCGTTTAATAGAAAAATGATAAGATCCCACAGGCCTTTTGAACTGTTTTTTAAAGGTTCAGGTAGTATTTTATTACTAAAACGAGCAATTGCCAGACCAAGAAAAACAACAGCGATAACGCCCGAAACATGAAGTTTTTCGGCAATCATGTAGGTAACAAAAGGCATTAACAGCATAAAACTGATGGTTACATTTACGTTTTTATGAACACGGTTTAATATAAAAGCCAGAATTTTTGCCATGACAAAACCAACAAAAAATCCTCCTCCGAGTAGTAATACAAATTGAAGAGTAGCTTTCCATAGATAGAAAGAAGAACCCATTACAGCTGCAACAGCAAATCGGTAAGCGACTAATGCTGATGCATCATTAATAAGGCTTTCGCCTTCTAATATGGTTACTGTTTTATGTGAGAGTTTTAAGCCTTTGGTAATACTTATGGCAGCGACGGCATCTGTAGCAGAAAGAATAGAGCCCAGCACAAACGATAATGGCCAGGTCATTCCCGGAATTATAAAACGTGCTACTACGGCAATTCCCATTGCGGTAAGAAAAACTAACGAGATGGATAATGTTCCAATGGTATGAATATTTGTTTTAAAATCGATTGGAGAAATATTAAATGAGGCGTCATACAATAATGGAGGAAGGAATATCAGGAAAATAATCTCAGGATTGATTTCTATTTCATTCATGGTCGGAATAAAGCCAATTGCTACACCAACAATAACCAAAAGTATAGGAAAGGGTATTTTGGCTTTGTCTGCAAAGGCAGAAAGGCCAATAATAATTGCCAGTATAAAAATGATGATGGTGTAGTTTTCCATTTTTTGCAATTTAGACGAATAGCTAATTTAGTTAATTTACATCTTCAATAATTTTTTGATTTAAGAAAAAAGCCGAAAAGGAGTGTATTATAACCTGATAATGACAGCTAAAATATTACTATGCCATACATGTCAGTTCTTAAAAATGTCATGTTGTCAGATGATTGTTAGTGTGCCAATATGAAAACTGACAATTTACTTTGGTTTTTTATATTGGCACAAAGATTGACTTATGCCACCTGAGTTATAAAATTAAATCAAAAATTAAATATATAAAAAATGGGTAAAATAATCGGAATTGACTTAGGTACGACGAACTCTTGTGTTTCTGTAATGGAAGGTAACGAAGCAGTTGTTATTCCTAACGCAGAAGGAAAAAGAACAACTCCATCTATCATCGCTTTTGTTGAAGGTGGCGAAATTAAAGTAGGTGATCCTGCAAAAAGACAAGCAGTAACGAATCCTACAAAAACGATTGCTTCTATTAAACGTTTTATGGGACACACTTTTGCTGAGACTACAAACGAAGCAAAAAGAGTTTCTTACAGTGTTGTAAAAGGTGACAACAATACTCCACGTGTGGATATTGACGGTCGTTTATACACTGCTCAGGAATTGTCAGCAATGACTCTTCAAAAAATGAAAAAAACTGCTGAAGACTATTTAGGTCAAACTGTAACTGAAGCGGTTATTACTGTTCCTGCTTACTTTAACGATGCACAACGTCAAGCTACTAAAGAAGCTGGAGAAATTGCTGGTCTTAAAGTTATGCGTATCATCAACGAGCCAACTGCTGCTGCACTTGCTTACGGATTAGATAAAAAAGGAACTGATCAAAAAATTGCTGTTTACGATTTAGGTGGAGGTACTTTTGATATTTCTGTTCTTGAATTAGGAGACGGAGTTTTTGAAGTATTATCTACAAATGGTGATACTCACTTAGGTGGAGATGATTTTGACCACGAAATTATTGACTGGTTAGCAAATGAATTCTTAGCTGAAGAAGGTATTGATTTACGTCTTGATCCAATGTCATTGCAACGTTTGAAAGAAGCTGCAGAGAAAGCAAAAATTGAATTGTCTTCTTCTTCAGAAACTGAAATCAACTTGCCATACGTAACAGCTACTGCTTCAGGACCAAAACACTTAGTTAAAAAATTATCTAGAGCTAAATTTGAGCAATTAACTGATTCATTAGTTAAACGTTCTATGGAGCCAGTTGCTAAAGCATTAAAAGATGCAGGTTTATCTACATCTGATATCGACGAAGTAATCCTTGTTGGAGGTTCTACTCGTATGCCAAGAATCGCTGACGAAGTTGAAAAATTCTTCGGTAAAAAAGCTTCTAAAGGTGTTAACCCTGATGAGGTTGTTGCTATTGGAGCTGCTATTCAAGGTGGAGTTTTATCTGGAGATGTAAAAGATGTATTGTTATTAGACGTTACTCCTTTATCTTTAGGTATCGAAACTATGGGTGGTGTATTGACTAAATTAATCGAGTCTAACACAACTATTCCAACTAAAAAATCTCAAGTATTCTCTACTGCTGCTGATTCTCAACCATCTGTTGAAATTCACGTATTACAAGGAGAAAGAGCAATGGCTGCTGATAACAAAACTATCGGTCGTTTCCACTTAGATGGTATTCCACCAGCACCAAGAGGAGTTCCTCAAATCGAAGTTACTTTCGATATCGATGCTAATGGTATCATCAAAGTTTCTGCAACTGATAAAGGAACTGGAAAATCTCACGATATCCGTATCGAAGCTTCTTCTGGATTAACAGCTGAAGAAATCGAAAAAATGAAAAAAGATGCTGAAGCTAATGCTGATGCTGACAAAATAGCTAAAGAAAGAGCTGAGAAATTGAACGAAGCTGATAGTACTATTTTCCAAACTGAAAGTCAATTGAAAGAATTGGGAGATAAACTTACAGATGATCACAAAACAGCTATCGAATATGCTTTAACTGAATTGAGAATGGCTCACCAATCTCAAGATCTTGATGCAATCCAAAAAGGATTAGACAATGTAAATGCAGCTTGGAAAACAGCTACAGAAGCAATGTACGCTCAAGGTGGTGACCAAGGTCAACAAGCTGCTCCACAACAAGAGCAATCTGGAGACAATGTTGAAGACGTTGAATTCGAAGAAGTAAAATAAGCAGAGAACTTCCGATTTATCGGAATGTGAATCGCTTATCACGATTTTTATCGGGATCTTTTGAAGACCATAAATAATGAAAAACCGAGTCAGAAATGACTCGGTTTTTTTTATGGGAGTTGTTTTGCAATTAATTAAACCCGACAGGTTTTAAAAACCTGTCGGGTTTGTTATGGAGGATAAGATTGATTTTTTTCTTTTTGATTTTATAAGTTATGAAATAGAATTGGTTATGTTTTACTTTAAGTTAAACCCGACAGGTTTTAAAAACCTGTCGGGTTTGTTATGGAGGATAAGATTGATATTTTTTCTTTTCGATTTTTATAAGTTATGAAATAGAATTGGTTATGTTTTACTTTAAGTTAAACCCCGACAGGTTTTAAAAACCTGTCGGGGTTGCTGCAGCGAATTGGAATAGTTTTTTGTATTATAAGTTGAGAAATTCTTCCAGTGAAGTGAAATTTTCTCTTTCGTTATGCGAAGTTTTTAAATTGTCAATATTCTTAAATAAGGAGATTACTTTTTCGCGTTTTAATTTAGTTGGTTTATCGGAAATACAAGTAAGATAAGAACTCCAGGGATATTCTATGGGATGCTCACAAAATCCATGATTCACAGGATTGAAATGAATATACTTTATAACAGAACGTAAATAGGCATCATTATCAATTAACTTTCGTTTAAAAGGCCTTTCAAATAAAGCACCGTGCCTATTGTATCCTTTGTTGATTGCTTTTGTGTAAGCATTAAATAAATTTCCAAAAGATTGATGTGGAGGAATTATTTTTTTGATTTCAAATTCATTTTGACTCTTTAAAATTTCTTCAAAAGTTTTAATTCTTACTAATAAATGGAAATGATTTTTTAATAAACACCAAGCTAAGGTTTCCGCAATTGGATCAATATGTTTGTTATAAAGCATTAAAAAATACTCATGATTTCTGTTTTCTTTAAATAAATTTTCGCTGTTAATTCCGCGATTATAGATATGATAATATTTTCCAGATTCCAGGTTCTCAATTTTGTGCATATAAGGATCTTCGGTTTAATTAAAAAGTAGTAAAAATACTATGTTTTTTGATTGCGCAGCATTTTGATAAACTGACAATTGTCATTTCTAAATTCGATTCTTTTTCGTAATATTACTATTGTAAATTTTCATGAATGAGAAAGATAAAATACAAGAAAGGTCGTAAACTGCAACATACTAGTTTAGAGTATACAGGATCTCATAAAGATAATAAAACCGAAATGCAGCTTTTTGTATATAATGACGAAGATGTAACGGAATATGAAAAGTTTAATGCTTTGGCTCTAAATTCTTGTTTTAACTATACAAAAAACAACTGGCTCAATATTCACGGGCTAAACGATATTAATCTCATAAAAACAATCGGCGACCATTTTAAGTTAGACGATTTTTTACTGGCAGATATTTTAAATACAACAAAGAGAACTAAGCTGGAAGAGCAGCAAGGTATTTTGTTTTTTAATATAAAATCACTTTTGCCGTCAGAATCCTCAGATGATCTTAAAGTAGAGCAGATTAGTTTTATTTTAAAAGAGGGGATTTTAATTTCATTTCAGGAAAAACGAAGTGATTTCTTTACTCATATACGTGAACGTCTGCGAACGCATGCAGGAATTGTAAGAACAAAAAAAGTAGATTATCTGCTTTATTTATTATTAGATGCTGTAATGGAGAATTTTTACATTACGATCGAAGATGAAGAAAATAACATTGAAGAATTAATCAATCTGACCAAAAAAGGAGCTGATCCGATTATATTAGAAAAAATTGAAAATCATCGCGATAACTTTAATTTTCTAAAGCGATCTATTGTTCCTTTGAGAGATTCATTATTTTATTTAAAAACGATTAAAGATGATGAAACAAATGGGCTAATTCAAAATGATACATTTAATTTCTTTATCAGATTACATCAAAAAAGTTTAGAACTTTTGGAGCAAATAGAGTCTGATATGAGTTCGCTGGAAAGTGCGTCCAATTTTTATTTCTCGGAACAAAGCCGAAAAATGAATGAGATTATGAAAACGCTTACCATCATTTCTGCCATATTTATTCCATTAACTTTTATTGTTGGAGTTTACGGGATGAACTTTGATTATATGCCGGAACTAAAAGAAAGAAATGGCTATTTTATCGTTATGGGATCCATGTTTTTATTGGTGATAGCCTTAATAATATATTTCAAAAGAAGACGCTGGTTTTAGCGTTTGAAAATTTATAAAATATTAAAAATCTAAATCATGAGTAAAGCAATATATATAGCTACCAGTGATCATAATAGTGGTAAATCGATAATCACACTTGGCTTGATGAGTATTTTGACGGGTAAAACGGCTAAAGTTGGATATTTCAGGCCTATAATTGAAGATTTTGTCGATGGAGAACAAGACAATCATATCGAAACTGTTTTATCTTATTTTAACCTTGATATTAAGTTTGAGGATGCTTATGCAATCACTAAAAGCAAATTAATCAAGAAAAAAAATAAAGGAAAAATAGGAGAAGTTCTGGATCTGATTATTGAGAAATATAAGAAGCTCGAGGAAAATTTTGATTTTGTTTTAGTCGAAGGAACAAGCTTTACCGGAGAAGGAACTTCAATCGAACTGGATTTGAATGTTTTAATTGCCAAAAATCTTGGAATTCCAACCATAATTGTTGGTTCTGGAGTTGGTAAAACTTTAGAAGAACTTGTTGATAGCTTGTATTTAGTATATGATTCTTTTAAAGTAAAAGAAGTAGAGGTTTTATCTGTTTTTGCAAATAAAGTACAGCCGGAAAATATTGAGTTGGTAACCAAAAGTTTACAGAAAAGTTTGCCTTCAAATGTGTTGGTAAACACAATTCCGCTAATCTCAAGTTTAAACAATCCTACCATGCAGGAGATTGTGAATGAACTTGGTGCCAAAGTATTGTTTGGAGAGAATTATCTAAACAATGAAATTGGACATTACAGCGTTGGAGCGATGCAATTGCACAATTATTTAGTTCATTTACATGACAATGCGCTTGTAATAACTCCTGGAGATCGCTCGGACATAATATTAGGGGCATTACAAGCCAATGAATCGGCAAATTATCCAACGATATCAGGAATTATACTAACAGGAAATATTGTTCCTGAAGAGAGTATTTTAAAGCTTATAGAAGGACTTTCTGCTATTGTTCCTATTATTGCTGTCGATGGCGGAACTTATAGCATTACCAATAGAATTGGTGCTATTAAATCTGAGATCTACGCGAATAATACCCATAAAATTGAAACCTCAATAAACACTTTTGGGAAATATGTAGAAATTGAGGCTTTGTCACAAAGAGTAATCACTTTTGTGGTAGAAGGAATGACACCAAAAATGTTTCAGTACAATATGGTGAAAAGAGCCAAACAACATCGTAAACATATCGTATTACCAGAAGGAAATGATGATCGAATTATTATGGCAGCATCGAGATTACTAGATATGGATGTAGTAGATATTTCTATTATTGGCGATAAAAAGCAAATTGAAAGCAAAGTTGCAGAACTTGGACTTACTTTTGATTTTACAAAAGTAAATATTATAAATCCAAAAGAATCACCTCTTTACGAGGATTACGCCAATACGTATTATGAGCTTAGAAAAGCTAAAAATGTAAGTATAACTATGGCGAGAGATTTAATGGAAGATGTTTCGTATTTTGGTACAATGATGGTGTATAAAGGCCATGCAGACGGAATGGTTTCCGGAGCAGCGCATACTACCCAGCATACTATTTTACCTGCACTTCAGTTTATCAAAACCAAACCGAACTCTTCTGTGGTTTCTTCTGTGTTCTTTATGTGTTTAGAAGATAGAGTGTCGGTTTTTGGAGATTGTGCCATTAATCCAAACCCAACAGCAGAGCAATTGGCAGAAATTGCAATTTCATCTGCAGAATCAAGTGCTGCTTTTGGAATTGAACCCAAAATAGCGATGCTTTCCTATTCATCCGGAGCATCAGGAAAAGGTGATGAGGTTGATAAAGTAAGAACTGCGACCGAAATCGTAAAACAAAAACGTCCTGATTTAAAAATAGAAGGCCCAATTCAGTACGATGCTGCTGTTGACCGTGAAGTTGGAAAAAGCAAAATGCCGGATTCTGAAGTTGCAGGGCAGGCAAGTGTGCTTATTTTCCCTGATTTAAACACTGGAAATAATACCTATAAAGCAGTACAACGAGAAACCGGAGCTTTGGCAATAGGACCAATGTTGCAAGGCTTAAATAAGCCTGTAAATGATTTAAGCCGTGGCTGCACAGTAGACGATATTATCAATACAGTTGTAATTACAGCAATTCAGGCTCAGGGACTTTAGATAATTATTAATGGTTAATTATAAATTATAAATTTTACGTTATGATTTATACTTTAAAAAATCCGTTTTAGCAGTGTCTAAAATTTAGAAATGCAGTTTACAGTTACATTGAAAGAAACTTTAAAAATACTTAGCGACTTAGTGCCTTAGCGGCTAAAAATAAAAAAATGAAAATATTAATTATAAACTCAGGAAGTTCCTCAATAAAATATCAATTAATGGTTATGCCAGAGAACGAAGTGATTTGTTCGGGTATGATTGACAGAATTGGCTTAGAAACTTCAAATATCACGTTTAAAACTTCGGCTAATTCGTATGAAGAAACACTGCCGGTTTCGTCTCATAAAGTAGGTTTACAAAAAGTAGCCAATATGCTTTTAGATGCCGAGAAAGGAGTAATTAAATCAACATCAGAAATTGCAGCTGTTGGCCATCGTGTAGTGCATGGCGGAAGTGATTTTAGTGATACAGTAAAAATTGATGAAAAAGTAAAAGCAAAAATCAAGCAGCTTTTTGAGTTGGCGCCTTTACATAATCCTGCAAATTTAGAGGGAATTAATGTTGCAGAAGAGATTTTTGGCTCAGCAGAGCAAATTGCAGTTTTCGATACTGCTTTTCATCAGACAATGCCTGAGGTAGCTTACAAATATGCAATTCCTAATTATCTTCTGACAGAAAACAAAGTACGTGTTTATGGTTTTCATGGTACAAGCCACAAATACGTTTCTGAAAAAGCAATTAACTTTTTAGAGAAAAACGCCAATATTATTACCATTCATTTAGGTAATGGTTGTAGTATGGCGGCTGTAAAAAACGGAAAATGTATAGATACTACAATGGGGTTTTCACCATCAAATGGTTTAATAATGGGAACCCGCGCAGGAGATATTGATCAGTCGGTTATATTTTATATGATTAAGAATCTGGGATACACGCCAGACGAAGTCAATGCAGTATTACTTAAACAAAGTGGAATGCTTGGTTTAACAGGTTACAGCGATTTACGCGATATTGAAGGGGAAGCCGAAAAAGGAAATAGAGAATGCCAACTGGCTTTATTAATGAATGCCTACCGAATTAAAAAGACAATTGGGGCGTATACAGCTTCATTAAACGGATTGGATGCTATAATTTTTACAGCTGGAATTGGTGAAAACTCTTCGTATATGCGCAAATTGGTTTGTACTGACATGGAATATTTTGGAATTGAAATTGATAATGAAAAGAATCAAATTCGCTCAAAAGAAATTAGAGAAATAAGTAAACCAAATTCTAAGGCAAAAGTTCTGGTAGTACCAACAGACGAAGAATATGAAATTGCAAATCAGGTTTATCAGTTACTAAATAACTAATTTTTTAGATTGTTCGAAATGAATATTATTGCGCTATTGCTATTTTTAATTTTTGCTATTATTTCAGGAATTCATTTTTATTGGGGTTTTGGCGGAAAATGGGGGAGTAAGGCGGTTGTTCCCACAAAAAAAGATGAAACACCACTTTTTGTGCCTGACACAATTTCGACCTTTGTTGTGGCTGTTGGGACGTTGTTTTTTGGAGTTTTATATTTGATAAAATTTGAATTTATACCATTAAGTTTACCAATATGGCTTGATAAATATGGGTTTTGGAGCATAATTGCGATATTTACTGTAAGAGCCATTGGAGAATTTAATTACGTTGGTTTCTTTAAAAAACATAAAAATTCGCAGTTTGCCGTTAATGATACAAAATATTATTCGCCATTATGTTTAGTGATTGGCATATTGACTTTGGTTCTAGAACTAAATAAGTAAAAGTTTTGAATTGAAATTTATAAAAGAGCTCCCTAATAGGGAGCTTTTTTATGGCTTTATAATTAAATATTTGTCAGTATCTTTGATATATAAATCCTTATATTTTGAAATCGAAACTTTTTAAACTATTCTTCTTCTTTTTCATCGCTTCACAAATTCAGGCACAAGAATTACTTCCTTTCGTTGAAAACTATAATAAATCAGATTATCAGGGTGATAATCAAATCTGGAACGTTGCTCAGGGAAAAGATAAGGCGATGTATTTTGCTAATAATCATTATCTGTTACGTTATGATGGTGTGATTTGGGAAAAATATTCGCTGCCAAATAAAACTATTATTCGCTCTATATTAATTGAAGGTGATCGAATTTATTCGGGCTCTTATAAGGAGTTTGGTTATTGGCATAGAGAAAATGGAGAAATGCGCTATGTTTCTATCACTAAAAATCTCCGTTTATTTGATGAAAAAGACAATGAAGAAATCTGGAAAATTTTCAGATTTAACGGAGCTTTATATTTTCAGTCTTTTAACGATATTTTTATTTATGACGGAAAGCATATTCAAAAAATTAAATTTCCGTTTTTAATCTCCTATTGCTTCACAGTCGATCAAAATCTTTACGTCGCTTCTGTTAGCAAAGGAATGTTTAAAATGAACGGTTCCAGAATTACTAATCCGAAGGGATGGAATGTTTTAAAGAACACTGTTGTTCACGCAGTCGAAAAATACCAGGGCAAGACTTATATTTTTACACAGAAAAAAGGAATTTTTATTGTCGAAAAAGAAGGTTTGAAATCATGGGATAATCCATTGAATGAGACTTTAAAATCGAATGGTATTAATGTCGCTAAATTCATTAAAAAGGATAAACTAGTTATAGGAACTGGTAATAAAGGAGTTTTTATTTATGACTTAAGTAAAAATACATTTAAAAATATCGATAGGAACAATGTTTTGATGAATAATTCGGTCTTAAGCATTGGCCTTGATAAAGAGGAGGATTTATGGCTTGGTCTGGATAACGGAATTGCTCATGTTGAGGTAAATTCGCCAATTTCATTTTTTTATGATAATTCGGGGATTTTAGGATCGGTTTATTCTGTTGCGACTACGAGTAAAGGGTATTTGATTGCCTCAAATCATGGTATTTTTGAGTTTGATTCCGGGAATTTTAAAATGCTTTCTAATACGCAGGGGCAAGGGTGGAATATTACGAAAATTGGGGATAAATATCTGATTGGTCATAATGACGGAACTTTTTGTTATGAAAATAGCACCTTAACAAAAATCAATAACGTAAGCGGCGGATGGAATTTATCTAAGAGTATTATAAATGACACCTATTTTCAATCTACTTACAGTGGAATTCTGGTTTACGATGATGTCTCAGATTTAAGAAAAACGAAAAAAATTGATGGTCTTTCTAAACCAATTAAATATGTTGCACAAAATAAAAGAAATGAGATTTGGGCAGCAGATAATTATCGAGGATTATACAGAGTACTTTTTGATGACAACTATAAAACCTTAAAAGTTGAAAATATTACACAACAAAGTAAAATAAAAAATGACTTTGGTGTTAAGATTTTTGAGTTTAGAAAAGAATTACTCTTTCTAATTAATAATGTGTGGTACACATTCAATTCTATTTCAAATAAATTAGAAGAGAATGTTTTATTCAATACTAATTTTAAAAATGTTTCTGATGTTATTGCCATAGATGAAGACCATTTTATTGTTCTTCAGAACGGGATTTTATACCATATTTATGTGCAGGGAAATAAATTTTTATGGAACATACTTCAGGAGAAATATTATAAAGGGAAACTCATCAATGAAAACTTAAGAATTTTCAAAAGCAACAACCATTATTTAATGAATTTAGATGATGGATTCATTTCTCTTCAATTGGGCTATGAGAATAAACAAAATAAAGGTGTAAAAGTCGAAGCTTATAGCGAAAATACTCTTTTGCCGAACGATGGAAAGATTAAACATAATACTGAATTAAAAATTAATGTTATATCCGGAATTTATGGAGCCAGTAAGCCTAATTTATTCTATCAGATAAATAAGGGTAAAAATTATGTTCCGATCTCAAATGGGACAATAGTCTTGAATAACTTAAGCAGCGGCTCGCATTCGATTCTGATTTTTAAACATGATGGAGTAAATTACGATAAAGTTTCCAGTTTTGATTTTAAAGTGTCGCAACCTTGGTATTTCTCATTTTGGATGATTCTTCTTTATTTATTAGTGATTGGAGCAGTTTTGTTCTTTTACTATAAATGGAATAAACTGCGTTATACGCAAAAATTAAAGCTACAGGCAGAAGAATTAAAACATCAGCGTGAAATTCTGGAGATGGAGCTTAAAACAGAAAATGAATTAAACATTCAGGAATACGAAAAACATATTTTAGAACTTGAGTTGCAGACCAAAGCTTCAGAAGTAGCAGGAAAATCTTTATCTATTGCTAAGCAAAGCGAAATGATCGACAAAATTCAAAATATTCTGGATTCTGAGAAAGACTTCAATAAACTTAAAAGCGAAATCAAAAAAGCAATTAAGATAAATGAAGTGAATAAACATGAATGGGAAATTTTTGAAACCAATCTGAATCAAATTCATAATGAGTTTATCATTACACTTTCTAAAAAATATCCACAACTGACTCCAAAAGATATAAAACTGTGTGTTTATCTTAAAATGAATCTCTCTTCAAAAGAAATTGCACCTATGATGAATATCTCTTTTAGAGGTGTAGAACTACACAGATATCGTTTGAGGAAGAAATTAAATCTTAACCAGGAGGAAAACCTGTCAAAGTTTTTATTAAGTCTGTAAGATTTGGTTTTATTTTTTAAATAATTTATATTTTTTCAATTCTTTCTTTATAGAATTACAATACATCATTACTACATCATAAGGTTTTGTTAATGTAAAATTTTAGATAATTATAACATTGATTATCAATATTTTACATATTTATATTAACATAATGATGTAGTTATGTAGTAGTGGTATTTGATGTACTACAACGTTGTAATTGTTTAATTTGGCTCTACTAACTTAAACGATTACATACTGTATGAAAAATTTTATTTTTAGCTTTTTAGCACTCTTGTTGCTGCCAGCATTTATGATGGGGCAGGCACAGGCAATTAAAGGAAAAGTAGTAGACAGTAGTGGAATGGGAGTTCCGGGAGCTATAATTAGTGCTTCGGAATCCAGAACATCTGCTGATGCTGACTTCGATGGTAATTTTACCATTAATGCTAAAGTTGGAGAGACTTTAAAAATCTCGATGCTTGGTTTCGATTCTGTTTCTGTACCTGCAACTGCAGGTGTAATGTCAGTTACATTAAAAGAAGCTGGTGATACTTCCTTAAAAGAAGTGGTTGTAATTGGTTACGGTACCAGAAAGAAAATTGATAATACTTCTGCTATTACTTCATTAAGAGCAGAAGATGTTACAAAAACAAAGGTATTAAATGCATCTCAGGCTATTCAGGGTAAAGCTGCAGGGGTTCAGGTAACTTCTTCAGATGTTCCGGGAAGTACACCTTCTGTGGTTATTAGAGGTTTGGGTACTGCATTAGGAGGAAGAAATCCTTTATATATTGTTGATGGAATGCCAACTGAAAACATCAATAATATCAATACAAACGATATTACTTCTTACGAAATTCTAAAAGATGCTTCGTCTCTGGCGATCTATGGTACCAGAGCTGCAAACGGGGTAATCATTATTACAACAAAGAAAGGTAAAGGTGACAAAGTTTCTGTAGAAGTTGAAAGCTTTGGTGGTGTAAGAACACCACTTAAGAAAGTAAAAATGGCAGATGCAAATCAATATGCAAGCTATAGTAATGCAGCTTTAGGGACAAACAAATTCTCTACAAATCAGCCAGTAAATACAGATTGGTTTGATGAAATTACAAGAACGGGTACTTATACTCAAAATAATATTTCTATTTCTGGAGCTTCAGAAAATATTAAATACTTTTTTAGCGCAGGTAACTATCAAGAAAAAGCGATTCTAAATGGCTTAGATTATAGCCGTACAAGTTTTAGAAATAACAATGAATTTAAACTTTCTAAAAAAGTTACTTTAAATCAAAACTTTAGTTTTACATCAGCTAATTCTTCACCAAAACCGTTAAGTGCATTTACAAATGCATACAAGCAATCATCTATTGTTCCTGTGCGTTTTTCAAATGGTAAATATGGTGTTCCTTTTGCAGATGCAAACGGAGTAGCAAGTCCAACTGGTTCATCGTTTAATAATGTTGGAAACCCGGTTGCACAATTAGATTTCTATAATGAAGAACAAAGAAGTATTACTCTTCAAGGAGGTCTGAAATTAGATTATGAAATTGTAGACGGGTTAAAATTTACTTCACAATTTAATGGAGAGTATTATAGCTGGAAACAATATAATTATGAAGATACTAAAAATGTTTGGTTAGCAGCAAATCCAACTCGCGTTGATTCAGGTTATCCTTCATCAGATCCTATCAATTTATTGACTAAAGGTAGAGAGCAGTACTTTAACTGGAACTTATCTAACTATTTTACTTATAATAAAGTATTTGCTAATATTAATGATGTTGAATTAACTGCTGGTATTGAAACTTCTGTAAAAGGGCCAAGAGAAAAATTAACAATCGTAAGAAAAAATGTAAGTCCGGATTCTAACTATTGGGCCTTATATAACTCAAAAGATTCAAAAGGTGTAGACTATGTTGGTACAGTTACAAGTTTACAAGATGTTGTATTTAACGAAAGTAAATTAGCTTCTTATTTTGGCCGTCTTCAGTACAAATTAATGGACAGATACTTAGTAACTGGAACTATTAGACGTGACGGATCTTCAAACTTTGCAAAAGATTACCGTTGGGGAACTTTCCCATCCGTAGGTCTTGGATGGATTATGACTAAAGAAAGTTTCTTGTCAGATATTAAAGGAGTTGATTTGCTTAAATTAAGAGGAAGCTGGGGTAAATTAGGTAACCAAAATGTACCATTAAATAATCAAGGGTATGCTTCTGGATTAAACAGTTATTTAGGCGGATCTATCTTAAATGAAGGAACAAGTATTACTTCTCAAATTGACCCTACTTTAACTTGGGAGATTACTGAGGAAGCTTCTGTAGGTTTAGATTTTGAATTATTTCAAAATAGATTAAAAGGATCTTTTGATGTTTACGATAAAAATACAAACAATGTTATTCTGAACATTAAACCATATCCAACTTCTGGTATTACAGTAGCAACTCCATCACATGTTGGTGAGGTTTCAAATAAAGGTTATGAGATAGCTTTACGTTGGGATGATAAAATTACAGACGATTTAAGTTACTGGGTTGGAGGAAACTATTCTAACAACAAGAATGAACTTACAAGTTTAAAAGATGTTTCATTATCTCAGGTTGTCGGAGGTAATTTAGGAAATGGTCAGGATACCAAATTGTTATATAACAACTCAATAGGTCAGCCATTAGGTAGTTTTTATCTTTATGAATATGCAGGTGTAGATCCGGCAAATGGAAATATGCTTTACTATAATGCTGCAGGTGCTAAAGTAACTCAGGATGCTTTATCTGCAACAGCTGATAAAAAATATGTAGGTTCAATTTTGCCAACATCTAACTACGGAGTTTCTTTAGGAGTTGTTTACAAAAACATTGATTTCTCAGTTGACGGATATGGTACTGGAGGAGCAAAAGTATACAATGGTAAAAAAGCACAGCGTTTTGGAGGTGAAAATATTGAAGCTTCTATGACAAATGATTATTGGACACCAACAAATACAACATCGCCAAATCCAAGACCATTTAATACTGTTCCGGTAGCATCTACTTACTATATGGAATCTGGAGATTTCTTTAGAATCAACAATATTACATTGGGTTACAAACTTCCTCTTAGAGAAGATCAATTTATTAGCTCTTGCAGAATTTACCTGAATGCAATTAATCCATTCATTACTCAAAAATTCTCAGGTTTTTCTCCTGAATTGAATGGAGACGGGAATCCTTATGGAACTCAAGGGGTTGAATTGGATGCTTATCCAACATTAAGATCGTTTGTAATTGGTGCTAATTTTAAATTTTAATATTATGAAAAAGATATATATATCAATCTTCGTGTTATCAGCATTCACTTTTACAGGATGTGCTGATGATTACTTAGATGTTAAACAAACAGAAACAGTTTCTGTTGACGATATCGAGTTGTTTAACAATGACAATGGAGCAAAAACATTTGTGACTTCTATTTACAGCAAATTTTTAGACTGGGATATGAGTTCATTCGGATGGATTGGACTAGCAAGTATTACATCTGATGATGCTGATAAAGGTTCAACTCCTAGTGATACTGGTACTGATAAAGACGTTTTGGATGCATTAACATATAATGCATCAAATCCATCTGCTGAGAGTACGTTTAATGCAAACTATGACGGAATTAACAGATGTAATCAGGCATTAGAAATTCTGCCTAAATTATCTAAAGCTGATCCTGCATTAAGAGAAAGATTAATGGCTGAGGCAAAATTTTTAAGAGCTTTCATGTACTTTACTTTAGTAAAATGTTATGGAGGAGTGCCTATTGTAGATCATGTATCAAAAATTCCATTATCAACAGAAGATAAAGCGATGCAGTTAACTCGTAAAACATCTGCTGAAGTTTATGCTTTTATTGAAAAAGATTTAAAAGAAGCAGCTGCGGTTTTACCAAATAAATCCCAATATGCTGATGCTGAAAAAGCCAGAGCTTCAAAAGGAGCAGCTTATGCATTGTTAGCAAAAGTGAGTTTGTATCAGAAAAAATGGCAAAGTGTTGTTGATAATTGTAATCTGATCACAGGATATATTATTTCTCCGAGCTATGCTAAAATGTTTAGATTGGAAGGAGAAAATGATGGAGAATCTATTTTTGAAATAAATGGTGTAGGTAGTGTTCCTGCACGCGGAATTCAAGGATATTCTAATACTCAGGGTGTTCGTGATTCATGGGGATGGGGCTTCAATCAGCCTTCTCAAAGTTTGGTAAATGCTTATGAGCCTGGTGATGTTAGAAAAGATGCTACCATTATTTTTAGAGGAACAACTTTATATGATGGTACAGTAGTTCCTTTGGTTGTATTACCAGAAGGACAAGTAGATCCTAATCCGAGATACAACTTTAAAGCATATTCTTCTGCGTTCACAAATGCATGGGAAACGGATGCAAATATCAAGTATTTGAGATATGGTGAAGTATTGTTAATGAAAGCAGAAGCTTTAAATGAACTAGGTCAGACTTCAGAAGCAATTCCATTATTAAACGTAATCAGACACAGAGCTGGTTTAGGAGATACTCCAGCAACTTCTCAGGCAGCAGTTAGAACTGCAATCTGGAAAGAAAGAAGAGTTGAGTTAGCATTTGAATTTGACAGATTTTTTGATTTAGTTAGAACTGGTCAGGCAAAAGATGCTTTCGCTGTAGATGGAAAAGTATTTACAGTGGGTAAAAATGAATTATTCCCAATTCCGGCATCTTTCCTTTTAATAGCAGAAGGAATGTCTTCTCAAAATCCTGGTTATAATTAATATTCATAATATCACTTCCTTCTGGTTCTCAGAAGGAAGTGATTATTTATTACAATCTCAAAATTTTTATAATGATTAGAATTTCAGTTTTGTTTTTAGCTTTTACCTTTTTTGGTTGTGGATCAAATGCCCAAAAATCAAAGAATAATACAGGAGAAAATACTTCTGGTGTTACTGCATTAACTGATGAACAACTTTTAGATGTTGTTCAAAAACAAACCTTTAAATACTTCTGGGATTATGCTGAACCAAATTCAGGATTAGGAAGAGAACGTTATCATCCTGATGGAAATTACCCTGAAAATGATTCAAATATTGTAACAACAGGAGGATCAGGTTTTGGATTAATGGCTATTGTTTCCGGAATGTCAAGAGGTTATGTTACAAAAGAGGAAGGAGTAAAAAGATTAGATAAAATTGCCGATTTTCTTGCAAAAGCAGATCGTTTTCATGGAGCATGGTCACACTGGATTGACGGAAATACAGGAAAAGTAAAACCATTTGGGACTAAAGATAATGGAGGAGACTTAGTCGAAACATCATTTTTAATTTCAGGAATGATTACAGTTCGTGAATATCTTAAAAATGGTTCTGAAAAAGAAAAAGCTGTTGCACAAAAATATGATGCGCTTTGGAAAGGCGTAGAGTGGCAATGGTATACCAATAACAAAAATGTTTTGTACTGGCACTGGTCGCCAAATTATGACTGGCAAATGAATTTTCCGTTGGAAGGATACAACGAATGTTTAATCACGTACATTTTGGCAGCTTCTTCGCCAACACATGGTATTGATGCAAAAGCATACCATGAAGGCTGGGCAAGAAGTGGCGGAATTGTTTCTTCTAAAACTAAATACAATATTCCTTTAGTGCTAAAACACAATGGAGCAGAAGAATTTGGTGGACCATTATTTTGGGCACATTATTCTTATGTAGGACTAGATCCGAACCAATTAACAGATAAATATGCAAACTATTGGGATCTAAATGTAAATCAGGTTAAGATTGATTACAAATATTGTGTAGAGAATCCTAAAAAGTTTAAAGGTTACGGTAAAGATTATTGGGGATTAACAGCCTCATATTCCAGAAACCCTGACGGTTCAATTGGATATAATGCACACATGCCAAGTAATGATCAGGACGTAATTTCTCCAACGGCAGCAATTAGTTCAATTGTGTATACACCAAAAGAGTCAATGGCTTTGATACGTAATTTATACGAAAATCATAAAGAGCAAACCTGGGGAGAGGCCGGTTTTTACGATGCACTTAGTTTAGGAAATGATAATTGGGTAGCAAAACGCTATTTAGCAATCGATCAGGGGCCGGAAATAGTGATGATCGAAAATTATCGTACAGGTCTACTTTGGAAATTATTTATGAATGCTCCGGAAGTAAAACAAGGATTAACAAAACTTGGGTTTAAATCAGGTAAATACGGAATTTAAATTCAAATAAATGAGATATAAAATAACGGCGCTTATTCTATTGTTTTCTGTATTTGGTTTTGCACAAAGTGAAACCATAGGAAAATTTAAAACAGTTGTTGTCATCAATACTGAATTAGGTTATGCATTTCATAAGCCTTTAAGTACAAAAGAAAAGAAGCCATTAATAGTTTTTATTTCGGGAGATGGTGAGAAAGGGACCGACATTGAAAAGGTTAAAATTAATGGTCCGTTCAAATATTTAAAAACACACGCATTAGATGCCTATATTCTGGCGCCGCAATGTAAAGAAGATGAAAATTGGGACATTGAATCAATTTATCAGTTGATCTTGAAAATGCAAAAAGAAAACAATATTGATTCCGATAGAATATATGTTACTGGTTTGAGCTCAGGAGGCTGGGCTTCATGGAATTTGGCTTTTGCACATCCGGATCTATTTGCAGCAAACGTACCTGTCGCTGGTTTTGTAGATTTAATTCAGCTGGAAAAAACCTGTGAAATAGCCAATATTCCAACCAGAATTTTCCACGGATTATTAGATGATGTAGTTAATGTTGATTATGCAATTACGATTTACAAAGAATTGAAAAAATGTAATGCAAAAGATGTTCAATTGACCATTTTTGACAACGCAGGACATGATAGCTGGACAAAAGTTTACGACAATCAGGAAATATATGACTGGATGTTTAAACAGAATAGAAAGAATACAATACAAACAAATAAATAAAACAGAATGAAATCGCTTTGATTCCAAATTACAAACAGAATCAAGAAAAGCGATTCCATGTTCCATTAAAAAATAAATATTAAATACACATGAAAAACAAATTAGTCTTACTTTTTTTAGGATGTGCTGTTTTGGGTTACGCTCAAAAAAAGAACACAAAGAGTACAGTAAAAATTAAACCTAAGTCGGAGTTTGTAGCAGAATTAATGTCAAAAATGACATTAGATGAAAAATTAGGACAATTAAATTTACCTACATCAGGAGATATTACAACAGGACAGGCAAACAGCTCAAATGTTGCAAAAAATATTGCCGAAGGTAAAGTAGGAGGTTTGTTCAACATTAAATCAGTTCAAAAAATTAAGGAAGTTCAAAAAATTGCGGTTGAAAAGAGCCGCTTGAAAATTCCGTTGCTTTTTGGTATGGATGTTATTCATGGTTATGAAACAACATTCCCAATTCCGTTAGGATTGTCTTGTACATGGGATATGGGCTTAATCGAAAGAAGTGCTCAAATCGCGGCAAAAGAAGCTAGTGCTGACGGAATCAACTGGACATTCTCGCCAATGGTAGATATTTCGCGTGATCCGCGTTGGGGAAGAGTTTCTGAAGGTTCAGGAGAAGATCCATATTTAGGAAGCCAGATTGCAAAAGCAATGGTAAACGGTTACCAACAACACGATCTTTCTAAAAACAATTCGATTTTAGCTTGCGTTAAACACTTTGCATTATACGGTGCTCCAGAAGGCGGACGTGATTACAACACAGTTGATATGAGTCACATCAGAATGTTTAACGATTATTTTCCTCCTTACAAAGCAGCAGTTGATGCTGGTGTAGGTTCGGTTATGGCTTCTTTTAATGAAATTGACGGAATTCCGGCAACAGGAAATAAATGGTTAATGACAGATATTCTAAGAAAACAATGGGGTTTTAAAGGTTTTGTGGTTACAGATTTTACAGGAATTCCTGAAATGATTGAGCACGGAATGGGAGATCTTCAACAAGTTTCTGCTTTGTCATTAAACGCCGGAGTTGAAATGGATATGGTTGGAGAAGGTTTCTTAGGAACTTTGAAAAAATCTTTGGATGAAGGAAAAGTAAAAATCGAAACAATCGACAATGCTGTTAAACTTATCTTAGAAGCAAAATACGATTTAGGTTTATTCCAGGATCCATATAAATATTGTGATGAAAAAAGAGCTAAAACTGAAATCTTTACTATGGATAGCAGAAAAGAAGCACGTCAAATCGCCTCACAATCTTTAGTGTTGCTAAAAAATCAAAATCAGGTATTGCCTCTTAAAAAATCAGGAACGATTGGACTTATCGGACCATTGGCAGATGCTAAAGAAAATATGCCGGGTACCTGGAGTGTAGCTACAAAAATGGAAAATGCTATTTCATTATTAGCCGGAATCAAAGAAGTTGCAGGAGCAGGAACAAAAGTTTTATACGCTAAAGGAAGTAACTTAGATTACGATGAAACTTTTGAGACTAATGCAACAATGTTTGGAAAAACATTACACCGTGATGCACGTTCAAAAGAAGAATTATTAGCTGAAGCTTTAAAAGTTGCTGAGCAATCGGATGTAATTGTAGCTGCCTTAGGAGAATCTGCAGAAATGAGCGGAGAATCAAGCAGCCGTACAAACTTAGAAATTCCTCAGGCGCAAAAAGATTTATTAAACGCTTTATTAAAAACAGGAAAACCAGTTGTTTTAGTTTTATTTGACGGACGTCCGTTGGTAATTACGGACGAAGCAAAAACAGTTCCTGCAATCTTAAACGTTTGGTTTGCTGGTACAGAAGCAGGTTACGCTATTGCTGATGTTTTATTTGGAGATGTAAACCCTTCAGGAAAATTAACATCAACTTTCCCAAGAAGTGTTGGTCAGTTGCCAATTTATTACGCACACAAAAATACAGGAAGACCACTTTCTAATACAGAAGGGAAATTTGAAAAATTCAGATCAAACTATATCGACGAAAGAAACGAAGCTTTATTTCCATTCGGGTTTGGTTTAAGTTATACGACTTTTGATTATTCAAATCTGAAAATTTCATCAGACAAAATGAATGCAACCGGAAAACTTAAAGTTACAGTTGATCTTGCAAATACAGGAAATTTTGACGGTAAAGAAACAGTTCAGTTATACATCAGAGATTTAGTTGGTTCGGTAACAAGACCAGTTAGAGAATTGAAAGGTTTCCAGAAAATAGCCCTTAAAAAAGGGGAGAAACAAACAGTAAGTTTTGATATTACTGTTGAAGATTTAAAATTTTATAACTCTGATTTACAATTCGTAGCAGAGCCTGGACAGTTTGAGATTTTCGTTGGAGGAAATTCAGCTGCCGACAAGAAAGTTAGTTTTGAGTTAACTAAATAGTTGGTTTATTGATTAGTAATTAGCCCTTCGTGTTGGTTAGCGAAGGGCTTTTTTTCTAGTATAAAACCTCTTTTAATTTTTAAATTGTATGAATACTTTTAAAATAGCTTCATTAGTTCTGTTGGTAGTTTTTTCTTCCTGCAGTGTAAAAAAGAATGGCATTGTGGCACATCGTGGTGCATGGAAAAAAAATAATATGCCCGAAAATTCAATCGCAGCCCTAAGACATGCCATCGATTTAAATTTGACAGGTTCGGAATTTGATGTTTGGAGAACCGCAGATGATTCACTTGTAATCAATCACGATGCACATTATAATAAATTACTTATTGAAGAAACCAATTACGCAGATTTAATACAATTTAAATTGTCTAATGGTGAAAAGCTGCCAACGCTTCATGAGTATATTACTGAAGGTTTAAGAAACAATAAACATACTCTTTTGGTTTGTGAAATAAAACCCTCAGAAATTAGCAAAGAGCATGGAAAAATAACAGCTTTAAAAACAGTAGAAACCATCAAAAAACTCAAAGCAGATAAAAAGACCTGTTATATTAGTTTTGATTATGATATTCTAAAACAAATAAGAACAATTGATTCTAAAACAGTATTGCAATACCTGGAAGGAAATAAATCTCCAAAGGAAGTTAAGGCTGACAAGATTAATGGCGTAGATTATCATTATTCCGTTTTCAAAAAGCATCCGGAATGGGTTAAAGAAGCAAAAGACAACAAGATTATTCTGAATGCCTGGACAGTCAATGAGGCGACAGATATGGATTGGATTATAGATTATAAATTCAATTATATAACTACAAATGAACCGGAACTTTTGCAGGAAAGAATAAACCAGAAAAAGTAATCCCATTACAAAAACAAACCAAATCATGAAAAAAATATATAAACAGCTTACATTCCCTGTTTTATTGTTTGTGATATTTTTCAATAACAATATTCAGGCTCAAAATTTGGCTCTTCCCGGTAAAACGGAATGGTTTGATCCAAATAAACCGGCGACAACCTATTGTAACCCAATTAATATCGGTTACAATTATACAACTCATAATCATAACGGAATTCCGGAATCCCGACGTTCAAGTGCAGATCCTGTAATTATCACTTATAAAGGCGAATATTATTTATTTGCTACCAATCAGGCTGGTTTCTTTTGGAGTAAAGACATGTCAGACTGGAATTTTGTTTACGGAAGTTTTCAAAGACAGCCAGGTGATGATGACCAGTGTGCACCAGCTGCATGGGTGGTAAATGATACCTTATTTTATGTAGGTTCAACATGGAAAAGAGACCATCCAATCTGGAAAACAGCAGATCCAAAATCAGGAAGATGGACACGCCACGTAAACAAAGCCATGTTGCCAACCTGGGATCCTGCCATTTTTCAGGATGATGATAAAAAAGTCTATATGTATTACGGATCAAGTGGGAAGTTACCACTTGTAGGTACAGAAGTTGATTATAAAACCTGGCTTCCAAAAGGAAATCAGGCAGATTATGCACAATTATATAAAGCAACAGAAGTTGAAGATATTCAGCGTCCGTATGGACAAATAAAAGAAGTTGTAGGTTTAGATCCTGCAAATCATGGATGGGAGCGTTTTGGACCTAACAATGATATGGAACCTGCACCCTGGGGGAATTTTATTGAAGGTGCCTGGATGACCAAACATAATGGAAAGTATTATATGCAGTATGGAGCACCTGCAACCGAATTTAAAGGATATGCAAACGGTGTGCATGTTGGTGATAATCCGTTAGGACCATTTACCTATCAAAAACACAATCCAATGTCGTATAAACCAGGTGGGTTTGTAATTGGGGCAGGACACGGAAATACTTTTGCAGATAATTATGGAAATTACTGGAATACCGGAACTTGTAAAATCTCTATTAAGGATCGTTTTGAACGTCGTATTGATATGTTTCCTGCGGGATTTGATAAAGACGATGTAATGTATTCTATTACAGCTTATGGCGATTTTCCAACTGTACTTCCAACTGGTCAAAGAAACCAGGAAAACGGAGCTTCAAAAGGCTGGATGCTACTTTCATATAAAAAACCGGTTACAGTTTCCTCTTCTGAAGATTGTATGGAAGTCGAAACCCACAGAATGGATAATGGAGGGAAAAAAGTGTATGAGAAGTTTTGTTACGGAGCAAATAATTTAACCGATGAAAATATTCAGACGTATTGGTCTGCAAAGACAGATGCTCCGGGAGAATGGCTGCAACTTGATTTAGGAAGAGCAATGGAGATAAATGCACTTCAAATTAATTATGCTGATCATAAAGCAACGCAGTATAATAAGGCAATGGATATTTATTATCAATATAAAATCTTTATGTCAGATGATGCTCAAAATTGGACATTGGTGGTAGATAAATCTCAAAACACCAAAGACGTTCCTCATGACTATGTAGAATTGACAAAATCGTTTAAGGCGCGTTACATCAAAATGGTAAATATTCATAACGCTTCCGGATTATTTGCGATTTCAGATTTCAGAGTTTTCGGAAACGGATTAGAAACTAAGCCAAAAGCAGTTTCTAATTTTAAAGTAGCCAGAAATGCCACAGATTCAAGAAATGCAATGATCAGCTGGAAAAAACAAACAGATGCTATAGGATATAATATTTACTACGGAATTAGCCCTGATAAATTATATAATAGTATTATGGTTTATGACGAAAGCGCATACGATTTTAGAGGATTAGACAAAGGCACAAAGTATTATTTTACGATTGAACCATTCAATGAAAATGGAATAGGTGCAAAAACTAAAATTACAGAAGTGAAATAGTTTTAACCTGCTAAACTTATAAAGACCTTGATTACAAACAAAATAATTTGTAATCAAGGTTTTTTTTTGTGAAAAGGTGGTATAAAAACTCTTACAGGTCTGAAGAATTTTGTTCCTTTGTGACAACAACCCAAAAAGTTAATAAACCTATGAAAAAAACGATTCTTTTAACTGCTATAGTTTTAAGCGGATTAACATCTTTTGCACAGTCAAATGATGAAAAGAACATTAAATTATTTTATAAAAAAGCTTTAACCGAAGCTAAATGCTACACTTGGTTAGAGTATTTGTCAAATGATATTGGAAGCCGTCTGTCAGGATCAGCAAGTGCAGAGCAGGCAGTTCAGTATACTAAAACCCAATTAGAAAGCTTAGGTCTAGACAAAGTATATCTACAGGAAGTTATGGTACCACACTGGGTACGCGGCGCAAAAGAAACTGCTTTTATCTTAGATAATAAAGCTAAAATTGCAGTGCCAATTTGTGCTTTAGGCGGTTCTGTTGCAACTGCAAAAACAGGACTTACAGCAGAGATAATAGAAGTTCAGGGAATCAAAGAACTGGAAGCATTAGGAGATAAAGTAAAAGGAAAAATTGTGTTTTATAACAGACCAATGAATCCTGAAAATATCGAAACATTTACATCTTATGGAGCTTGCGTAGATCAAAGATATGCAGGTGCAAAAGAAGCTGCAAAACTGGGCGCAGTAGGAACAATTGTTCGTTCGATGAATTTGCGTTTAGATGACTTTCCACATACAGGAGCACAGAGCTACGGAGATTTACCAAAAGAGCAATATATTCCAACTGCAGCAATTAGTACAAATGGTGCTGAATTGCTAAGTGCCAGTTTGAAACGTAATCCGTCTTTAAAATTTTATTTCAAACAATCTTGCGAAACTTTGCCGGACGTTTTGTCTTATAATGTAATCGGAGAATTAACAGGAACAGTAACTCCGGAAAATATTATGGTAGTGGGAGGACATTTAGATTCCTGGGATTTAGCCGATGGTTCTCATGATGATGGAGCGGGAGTAGTACAGAGTATGGAGGTAATTCGCATTCTAAAAAACCTAAACTACAAACCTAAAAATACGATTCGTGTTGTATTATTTATGAACGAAGAGAATGGAGGAAAAGGTGGTGCTAAATATGAAGAAGTTTCAAAACAAAAGAAAGAGAATCATATTTTTGCATTAGAAAGTGATTCAGGCGGATTCTCACCACGCGGATTTTCAATTGAAGCAGATGATGCCAACGTAAAAAAAATACAAGGATACAGAGATCTTTTTGAGCCTTATTTAGTACATAGTTTTACAATTGGTCACGCAGGTTCAGATATTAGTCATTTAACATCACAGGCAATTGTTAAAGCAGGTTTAAAACCAGATTCACAACGTTATTTTGATTACCATCACGCAGCAAATGATAAATTTGATGCTATTAATAAAAGAGAATTAGAACTTGGTGCTGCAACAATGACTACGTTAATGTATTTATTAGATCAAAACGGAATCGAGACTAAAAAAGCAAATTAAGATTTTAAATAAAAAAAGTATTAAAGCCATAAGTACAAAAACTTATGGCTTTTTTTTTGTGCTGTAATAAAATGCTTGTAATGCATAAATTCTGTGGAAATGATTTAGTCACAACCGATTTCAATCTGTTGTATTAAATAGTAAAATAGCACTTAAGAATTAGGATTTCATCACAATCAAATAATACAAAAAGGTGACTGGAATATTAGATAACAGAATTAAAATTTTAATGCCAATTACTTTTCGTTGCTGAGGTAGGTGAATAAACCGATCTGTTAAATGAACAAGCATGATTATGTTTACAACTATTGCCCCTAAAGCAAATGGCCAGCCAATCACTAAAACGGTCGGACTTTCATTTGAAGCAATATAAAGAAGTAGTAAAACTGTACTGATTATAAATGAACCAATAGCTAATTCGGTTGATTCTTTTTCTTCGAAAGGTTCTTCGTTAAGAGTTTTCATAATTTTAAATATTAAAAGTTTTTTGAATAGACTGAACTGGCATGAAAAGCATTTTTGAAAAATCTAAATAGTGAAACGGAAGTGCTTTTTTTCCTCTTTTAAATTGTTGAATGAAATAATACATTCGTTTGGGATAAAAAATAGTACCGGATAAAATGACCATAAATAAATACAGGCTTTTCTTTCCGTTTCCTAACAAATAATACTGCATCCCGATTTCTTCGTAAACTGAAACTCCTGTATTGGTTAAAACATGAATAACGTCGTGATCCTCCAGTTTTTCCTGAATATCAAAATGATTTTTATATAAAAAATTGCCCAGACCAAATCCTAAACTATTTTCCGGATAGTCCATTAATTTGGGTTTAGGAATATTCCAGGGTTCATTTTTCTTGAAATATTTCTGATAAGGTTTCTTCGAAGATTCATACAGTTTTTCAATTAAAAAATCTCTCATAAAATAGTTTTAAAAGTTCTTTGGAATTCAAAGTTAAATAGTAAATAAAAAAGCCGGAAATTATCAACCAGCTTTTAATGTATTAATAAGTGTCTATTACAGTTTTCAATAAATTAGAATCGGCAAGATCAGAAGGAGCAACGACTTTTTCGTCTAGCGGAATGTCATTTCCATAACGTTCTTTCAGTATCTTTTGAACTCTTGGATCTTCAAGGTTAAAATCTTTTAATTCTCGTAGTTTAGACAACTCAATTCCTGCAGCATTCTTGTAAATCTTCCAGATTAGTTCAGAACAGTAAATTCTGTTGTCCGTCCATTCAAAATAAGCGTCATATTCTTTGCCATCAAATTGCTGACTGTAATCTTTCATTTTTTGTAAAATCAGCGGATTCAAAGCACTTTCGTCTTTTAATCTTTTCACTACATATTTATTTTCTTTTCCGTGTTTAATCCAGTCTTCAAAAGGAGTAAGTTTAACAGGCTGAACTGCCTCAAAAACAAACCATTTTCCGTCAATATCATAAATAATTCCACAGTGCGAAAACTTAGAATTAGTTGCAATACGAACCGCTTCACATTGTTTCGATTCCGAGGTTTGAAATATAATATCGCCATCTTTATATTTGCTCGCTATTGTTTTTTCTGGTGCAGTTCCTGTAAATGGATTGTTAGGAAAAACTTTTAAAGCAACAAACAGAGCGCATCCAAAACTTAGAATAAAAGTAATCAGTGGAAATAAATATTTTTTCATAAAGTATATTTTTAAAGTACTTTGAAGTACAAAGTAAATAATAAAAAAAATAGCTGCCAAATAAAATGACAGCTATTTTAAATATAATTTTCTGAGAAGAATTAGATTCTGAAAATTCCTCCAACAGCAATAATTCTTTGGAAGAAGAAGAAGTCCTGCGAAGCTTTGTCTTCACTGCTTGTTGTAGTTCTAATATCCTGCATGTTAATGTAACCACCTTTTAACTCTCCCTGAATATAGAAGTGTTTGAAAAAAGTAATGTTAAGACCTGCTTTTGCAGAAACACCATAACCAGAAACGTGAAAATCATCGTGACGTTCTTTACCTAAAAGTGTTGTATTTGTCTTAGGGTATAAAAGCCCAATTCCTAAACCTTCAGTTAAGTTAATCTGAACTTTATCAATATTTGGTAAACCAAACCATTTAGAAACATCATCAAATCTGGAAACTTCCGTATTAATGTAATTCAGACCATCAGTATGCTCATAAATTAAAAAAGGAGTGCCAGTGCTACCCGCAGGCATACCACCTTCAACAGCGCCACCTTGGGACATATCTACAGGCGTATTGTTGTAAACTCCATTGTAAATTGAGCCGTCCTGATCTGCAGGTAAATTGATATTTCCGGTAACATTTGCAATTTGATTCTGTGTCATTACATATTTCATGTGATCAACACCAATAGTAACACTATAATGATCGCTAAAAAAATAACCTAATCTCAAATTGGTTTGCGGAATAGTCATATTTACCGGATTAACATAATCAACATGCCAACCTTTTGGTTTGTCATGAGCACTCATATTATCCACTGTAAAGTTGTAATCTTTACCTCTGAAATTTACATCAGATTTAGAGTAACTTTCTCTGTTACCACCCCACATAACAAAGAATTTTCCTTTGTTATGAGCAGCATATTTTTGTACTGGAATTTCTTCCTGAGCAAATGTGTTTAAAGAAACGCAAGCCAGTAAGAAAAATAAAATTTTTGTTTTCAAAGAACTTAAGTATTATAAATTAAAAGGCATTTACAGTTTTTCTAATGGCAACCAGCTTGTTCATTAAACCTTCAAAATAGTCTAAATGAAGCATATTCGCACCATCACTTTTTGCGTTAGCAGGATCAAAATGAGTTTCGATAAAAATACCGTCCACACCTACAGCGATACCAGCTTTGGCAACAGTTTCGATCATATCAGGTCTTCCGCCTGTAACACCGGCAGTTTGATTTGGTTGTTGTAACGAATGCGTAACGTCAAGTACTGTAGACGCATATTGCTGCATAGTAGGAATACCTCTAAAATCAACAATCATGTCCTGGTAACCAAACATAGTACCGCGATCTGTAACCATTACATTTTCGTTGTTACAGTCTAATACTTTCTGTACAGCATGTTTCATACTTTCCGGGCTCATAAATTGTCCCTTTTTCAGATTTACTACTTTTCCTGTGTTAGCGGCAGCTACAACAAGATCAGTCTGGCGAACTAAGAAAGCGGGAATTTGTAAAACGTCTACGTATTGCGCTGCCATATCAGCATCTTCATTGGTATGAATATCTGTTACAGTAGGAACATGAAAAGTTTCGGATACTTTTCTTAAAATTTTTAAAGCTTTTTCGTCACCAATTCCAGAGAAACTGTCAATTCTTGAACGATTAGCTTTTTTAAAAGACCCTTTAAATACGTAAGGAATCTGAAGGTTGTCGGTAATACCAACTAATTTTTCAGCAATTCTAAGCGCCATTTCTTCTCCTTCGATGGCACAAGGTCCCGCCAATAAAAAGAAATTCCCGCTGTCAGTATGCTTAATTTGAGGAATATGTTGTATGTTCATAATATGATTTTTTGACAGTGCAAAGGTAGTTATGATTTATGAGTTTCAGATTAAGATTTAAGATTATTTTAAGATGCACGCATGTTAATTGTGTAGTCTTTTTATTACTTTAATGTTTTGTTTGCATCTATTTTTTAAATTAACGAGATTATTTTAATAAAGAAACTAAAAAGGCAGTTTTATTGAGAATAATTCAAGCTAACAAAAAGTTAAGACCTTAATCGAATTAAGAGAAATTAAGTTAACTTATTCAACACTTTTAATGTCTGAGATTATTTTTATGCTGCTTTAAGACAGCTCTTTCAGTTTTGAGATAAAATCTCCAGAAAAGGGCCTGACTAATAAAAAATAAAATGTTGATTAAGGTAATGCTGTAAACAATAAGATGAGTTTTTTGAATTAGTTTTTCAGCATCTAAAGGATTAAAATTGAAAAACTCATGAAAACTAATTTTAGAAATAATAATAGCAGGAAGAGTGAGTATAAAATGAATTAAAAATCTTTTAAAACTAAACTCCTTCAAAATGACAGAAAGTTTCCAATAAAAATAAACGGTAACCATTAGAATCAAAAATTTAAATAAATCACCCATAATTTCTCCGGGAAAAATATTCGTATTCCAGCCTGGAACTAATGAGGTTAAAAAATCTGACTGCAGGTAAATGGTGTAATATGGAAATATAATTAGGGACAAAATCAAGAATACTATAAATGCCGTTTTTGTTCTGATCATATTTGTTTTATCTAAGTTGTTTATCCCTCCATTTTTTGATTAGAAATTGAATAATTATAATAACGATGAGAACCAAAATAAAAAACAGTGTGGCCATGATGAAGCCTAAAAAAGGCATTCCGCATCTGGTCACATTTGGATGCTCTTCAAAGTATTTTGAGAAATTATAATTTACAATATATATCGCTAAAAAGGAAAAGACTAATTGCGCTATAAAACTGATCCACGATATGGTACTAAATTTTAGTGAGGTAGATTTGTAAATAGCTTTTGTTCCTAATATTAATTGAAATAATAAGGGCAGAAGAATTAAAATAAAGGGTAACCGACTGAGCATGATTTAATTCTTTATTGTTCGTTTTCTTAATTTTTATTTGAAAAATGTTCTGCTAATGCGGTTTTTAATATGAAATTTTCAAATTCTATTTTATCAATATATCTTTTAGGAATTATCACCGCCGCTTCATTTTCAGGAAAAGAAGGATTTACATTTGTTCCAAAATAATAAATTGCATTGTTTTCCAGAACTCTTTGTACGTCTTTATAATATTTCTCACTTTTTCCAAATATTATTTTTTCATGATCAAAAGTAACTTTGATATTTTCATGAGCATAAATTCTTTGAGCTTCTTTTTCGTTGATATGCGTGCTTCTTTTTTGCGTCCATTGATTATAAAATTTTAAACCTATTAAAATCAGTATAATAAGTGAAATGGAGATAACCAGGAAATATATAATAAAACCAAAAATTATAGAGCAAATTCCTAACGCTGCTACTGCTATTACTATTTTTTTTAAAGAAACTTTTTTTTGTGCAGTGTTAAGAGCCCTTGCAGCTGCAAAGTCATCACCAAAAATTTTTATATCATAACTTATTTTATCCATTCAAAAAAAAATTATTCTTTCTTTAAACTCAATCCCATCGGTACCATTAAAATTCCTTTTTCATAAATGTTCAAATAAAGCGTGATTGGTTTCTTTTGTCCTTCCCACGTTAATTCGTAAACATTTAGAAATCCGGCTCCCATGTCGCTTCGTTTTGTTGGAAAAGGGCAACAGGTCTCCATACGTTTATACGTGATTTTTTCGCCATTAGGACCAGCAAGAGCATTAAGGAAACGAACTTCGTTTGCTGCCTCGTCTCTGGTATTTCTAAAAAATATATTTACAGGATAATCTGGATCATAACCGTATTTTTTGTCTTTGCTGAATAATGAAATTACAAACGTATTATTTTTATTTAAAACTAAATCCGGAGCACTGTCATCAACATTTTTCAAAGTCGATTTTGTGCTTATACAGGAAGCAGTTGAAATGAGTAAAACAATAAACAGTGCTATTTTTTTCATGACTAAAGATTATTACCGGAACTAAATTATACTTTTGGTTTTTTTGGATTCAGTTTTAATATCCCAACCACAATCAGATATTGTGCCACAAGATACGTTAGCATGATAAAAAATGAACTTTTCTCAATTGGAGAATAGAATTTGTTGATTGCTAAAATACTATCTGAAATTACAAACACTATTGCCCCTAAAAAAACGTAAAGATTGCCAGGTTTTTTCCATATTAAATAGCCATTAAAAGCAAACAGAAGCATAAATGAAATAACCGTTGCATATACAATTACCGGAATTTTTAAATCTCCCAAAGAAGGTAATAAAAGAGCAAGCATTCCAACTAAATAAAGTGCTATTACAACAGATCCAATTGCAAATACTGTTTTGTTCTTTTTTCTTTCTTTTTTACCTTGTTTATTAAAAAGGACACAATACAGAATGTGTGAGATTAGAAAAGCCACTAATCCAAGGATAAAGTAAATTTCGCCCATATCTGTAAAGAGCAAAATCACATCGCCAATCCAGGAAAATAATAAAGCGCTTAAAAGTAGATTTTGGGATGGAAATTTTCTGTAAAAATAGGCTCCTAAACTTAAAAGGGGAATTAAGGCAGGTTTTAAAAAACAATCCAGATTTTCGTATCCTAAAAGCATAGCAAAGAGATAGAAAATGCTAAATAGAATGTAGGTTTTAAAAAATGTTGCGTTTCTCATCGTGGGGTTAAGATTTTATTAGTTGGTTTTGGTAGGTTTTAAAATCGATTGTTACAAAATAAACTGTAATTAGAAACGATAAACTTAGATAAGCTAAAATAATATAATTACTGGCAGAAAAAACATGGTTTAAACCAAACCAGTCTCCATAATAAGCGATAATTGAAACTACGGTTGCAAAACGCAGACCTTCCCAGAAGATAGCATATTTACTTTTGTCCATCAGTTCGGTATAACTGTAAATAGTTACCAGAATAAAAAAGCCATAAATAAAGATATTTGGAAGTCCGATTTTGGCAATATTATCAAAGAGATAACTTACAAACAAAAGCGTAATTAACATCTGTGCAATTGACCAGTAAACTAGTTTTGATGAGTTTTGTGTACCGTATTTATCAAATTCAAAAACATTTTCGATTTTGTTTACCGGATATTTTTCTTCAAAATTTTCAGGTCTCCATCCAGTTGGTTTAAACCAGATGGTGAGTTTGTCTTTCCAGTTTTCGGCACGCCATGCATCTTTAATTAATAAACTTAAGTGCTGGAAATTTATACGAATAGGATTCCAGGTGTTTGCTGGTCTTGTTATACCAAAAACAGGTGGAACATCGTCTAATTCTTCCTGAAATGTGCCAAAAAGTTTGTCCCAGAAAATAAAGATCTGAGAATGATTTTTATCTAAATATTCAGGATTGATAGCGTGATGCACACGATGATGTGAAGGTGTCACAATAATGTGCTCCAAAAAGCCCATTTTTTTGATGTGTTTGGTATGATACCAAAACTGCAAAAACAAATGCAATGGCAATGTGATAGCGATAACAGAAGCCGGAACTCCTAAAAGGGCAGCAGGAATTAATAAAAAAGTAAACAAGTTAACTAAACTGGCAATGGGCTGACGAAGGGCACAGGCCAGATTGAATTCTTCGCTGCTGTGATGAATTGCATGTTTGTTCCAAAGAAAATTGATTTGATGTGCCAGACGATGGCTCCAATAACCATAAAAGTCAATGACAAAAAAGCCAATACAATAAGAAAGAATACTAGGTTCTAAGTGCTGTAATGCAATTTTAGAAACCAGCCATTCATACGACAGGAAAGTTATACTTAGTCCCAGCACATCTTTTACAGAATTTGTAATTCCTGAGCTAATGCTGGACACACTGTCTATTAAGGGCGCAGTATCGTCTTTTTTATAAATGCCATATAACTTTTCTATCACTATTAAAGTTAGAAAAATGGGCATCGCAATAATTAATATCTTTCCGTATTCTTCCATAAAAAAAAACATTCTATTTTATTTCAAATATAGAATAAAATAGAATGTTTTTTAAATTATTTGCAATTAAACAATTTCGGCGCTAAGCCCAGCTTCCAAAAGTTGTAAACATTGAGGTTTTAGTTTGTCAATAGGACCCGTTTTTACAGTGCATTTTCCGTTGTAATGTACAATTAAGGAGCATTGTTCTGCTTGTTCTGCCGTGTGGTTACAAACGCGTATTAAGGTATCGATAACATGATCAAAAGTATTAACATCATCGTTATACATAATGATTTCATTATTGAATCCTGTCGCTTCTTTTTCCCGAACTCTTTCTCTTACTTTTTCTTTAGTACTCATCTTTTTTAGTTTTTGTACTTTGTAATTGATATTAACTAATTTACGTATTTTAATGAAACCCAGTTGTTTCTTTGAATTTTTTTAACATAAGTTAAACCTTTTTCAGTACATGAAGCGTCGATAAAAGGAACATCTTCTTCATAAAAACCGCTAAAAAGTATAATACCTTTTGGGTTTAAAGAATCAACATAAGCCTGCATATCGTTTAATAAAATATTTCTGTTGATATTAGCAATAATCAGGTCATACTTTTTACCGGCCAATAAAGCAGCATCGCCTTCATAAACACTGATATGTTTGCAATTATTGCGTTCAGCATTTTCGATAGAATTCAGATAACACCAGTTGTCAATATCAATTGCATCAATTGGTTCGGCACCTTTCATTTCAGCAAGAATTGCAAGAATTGCAGTTCCGCATCCCATATCTAAAGTTTTAAGCCCCTTAACATCCATTTCTAATAAATGCTGAATCATCATATGTGTAGTTTCATGATGTCCGGTTCCAAAACTCATTTTTGGTTCAATAACAATATCAAATTCGGCATCTGTTTTTGGATGAAAAGGAGCGCGAACGTGGCATTTGCCGTCAACATCAATTGGTTCGAAGTTTTTTTCCCATTCCTCATTCCAGTTTACCTGATCGATTTCTTCAATAGTATATTCGATTTTAAACTCTTCCGATTGTAAAATGTAAATATCATCCAGAATGTTTTCATCCCACAAATCCTTCTTCACAAAAGCCGAAATTCCATTTTCAGTTTCTGTAAAACTTTCAAATGCTTTTTCGCCTAATTCAGCAACTAAAATTTCTGATCCTAATTCTTTCGGCTCAATCGTAAAATGATATCCTAAATATATATTCGACATAAATTATTTTTTTGCAAAGGTATGAATACAAAGCAAAAGTTGTTTATAAATAATTCGTATTCTAATAATTATTAATGTTAAATTTGATTCAAATTGTAAGGATTTTTTGAATATGAGGAATGTTATTTTTGTTTTGCTCTTTGTTGTGTTAACCTCAGGAAGTTGTGAGAATGAACACGAAGTTATACGATCATTTTGTTATTGGAAAACCGATTTGAATTTTGATAAACAAGATGATTCTTTGATACAGAATCTAAACGTAAAACATCTTTACGTGCGTTTTTTTGACATCGACTGGAATCCTTATGCCAAAGAACCTTTGCCTGTAGCTACCATTTATGATATAAGATTAAATAATAGCAAGCCTGACATAACGCCAAGTATATTTATAACAAACGAAGTTGTTTTGCAATCAAGCAAGCAACAATTAGATAGTCTGGCGGTTCGAATTGCTAAGCGTGTGCATCAGATTGGAGTGAAAATGAACGAGGTCACCGCAGATAATAACACAAATGCGATTGTTTATCCAAAGGATTATTATAAAAATGAAAATTATAAGCGCCTCGATTACGATTCTGTAAAATCAATAGAGTTAGCCAAATTAAAAGTCGATTTCAAAGAGATCCTGATTGATTGCGACTGGACACAAAAATCTCAACAGAATTATTTCTATTTGTTACATCAAATCAAAAAAGAGTATCCAACAGCAAAAATTGCGGCAACAATAAGATTGTGGCAGTATAAATATGCTGAAAAAGCAGGAACACCACCAGTAGATAAAGGTTTGCTAATGTGTTATAATATATCAAAACCAGATGATTTTAAAACTAAAAATTCAATTGGAACAAGCGAAGAATTAGCACAATATATTACGCGTGATAAATACAAACTAAAACTCGATATCGCTTTGCCGTTGTACAGTTGGGCAGTAGTTTTTAGAGGAAATCAATTTAAAGGAATTTTATCTGATTATGATCAATTGAGAAATGATAGTCTCAAATTAAAAAAGATTTCAGACTCTAAATATATTCTTCAGGACGATGTATTAATTGGACAAACCTATTTGCGGAATGGCGATGAAATCAGAATTGAGAAAATCTCTGAAGATGAACTTGAGAAAATGATTTCGATTGTAAAAAGCAAAATTAAGATTGATAATCAAACCAAAGTGACATTTTTCTCTTTTGATAAAAAATACATCAACGATTATGGAATTCCAAATATCACAGACTATTATGCGCATTTTTAGTAGCCTACTTTTAGTTTTAAGTTTTCAGGTTTCTTTTGCCTGCGGCTGGAGTGTTTCTCCTGAAACCAGCAGACTGGCTTTGTTTAAAGCGCAACGTGAAGGATTTTTTAAGCTCACGCCATTTTACTATTCCGCAGATTATTACTATTCGACAAATACTATTTCAGGTGTTGATCAGGAATTGAATTGTTTAGAATGGAAGAAAAAATTGGGAAATCAGATTGACCCTAAAGATGTTCATACTATTTTGTATGAAACAGATTCTGAGCAATTTGAAACAGCTTTTGAAAACAAATCGCTAAAAAAAGCATTTGAAAAAAACACCTTTATTGAGGCGCTGCTATTACCAAAAAATAAAGCTTTTTTAAACTATATAGTGTTTGCTAAAAAACTGGAATACAATAGTAATACAGAAGTGAAATGGGAATCATGGTCGCAAATTGGTTATGGAAGCAAAGAGCATAAACTTGCAGATGTAACCGATTTTGAGAAGAAAATAAAATCGGCAAAAGATACTTTCCTTAAACAGCGTTATGCATTTTTGATGCTGAGATATAGTTTTTATGCTCAGGATAAAAATGAAGTAATTCGTTTGTATGATACTTATTTTGCAGATAATAAGAATACTATTTTAGCCCCTTGGGCCTTATATTACAAAGCATTGTGTATTGATGATTTTCCTTTGCAAAATTATTTATTAAGTAAAGTTTTTGCTGCCTGCGAAGAAAAATCATTTGCTGTCCTGCAACATTATAACTGGAAATTAACCGCAGAAACCTTAGCCTTAGCACAAAACGATGAAGAACGAAGTGTAATTTTGGCAATAGAAAGTTTTCGAAATCCTGCACCGGATTTAAAAACAATTGAAGAAATCTATGCGTTAAGCCCAAACAGTGTCAATTTGAGCTTTTTAATTGGAAGGGAAATCAACAAACTTGAAGACTGGATTTTTACACCACAATATACCAATAACGGAAGTCCATCGGTCGTTTTTAACGGAACAGTCTGGTATGATAATTATGCCAAAGCAAAAGAAGAAAATTATAACAAAGATATTTTGCATTTAAGAGCATTAGAGTACTTTTTGATCTCTATACGAGAACAAACATCAGGAGAACAAAAAGATTACATAACTGCGGCAATTGCTCAGCTTTGTTTTATTGATGATCAGGTTGATGAGGGGAAAAAATATACTAATATGATTTCTGATAATGCCAATGCATCAATAAAAATGCAAAAGAATATTCAATTGGCTTTGGTTTCATTAAAACAAGATGATTTAAAAAGTGAGAAAGTGCAAAATCAGCTTTTTGCATATTTTGATTCAGTCGAAAATCTGGTGGAGACGGATTACGGATTGTTTAAGAATTTATACAGTTTGTACAGAATTGCCAGTGCTGATTTTTCGAAAAAAGGAGATCGGGTGTCAGCAGGTTTGTTAATGATGAAATCTGACCTTAAAAACGAAGGAGAATATTCTATTTGCAATAATCCTTATTATTACAGTTATATCGGTTATTTTGACCGAAGTGCAACAGTAGAAGATATGGATCATTTAATGGCACTAAAAGAAAAAGAAGACAAAACACCTTTTGAAAAATATATTTGCTCCGGAACAATTGCTCCGGATATTAATTATTATAAAGACCTGAAAGGAACTATTGCTTTTAGAAATAATAATTTAGAGTTAGCTCTTAAAACTTTTTCAAGTATGCCAAAGGATTTCTGGGATAAAAACTATGAGTTTAAAAATTACTTAAACGAAAATCCTTTTGCTCCTAAAATTCTCCAGAATGATAAAGAACGCAAATTTGATTATCATTTCAATAAAGCCGATTTTATTGCTAAACTTATTCAATTGAAGAAACAGAATACAGCCGCTAGCAATTTGCAATTGGCTCATGCGTATTTTAATGTGTCGTATTTAGGAAATTCATGGATGATGGTGGCGTATGACTGGACATCGGGAGAATCTTATGTTGATTATGTTTATGGAGACAATTCGGAGCATGAAAAGAGCTATCAAAAAGGTAATTATTACGGTTTAACCATGGCTAAAATGTATTACGAAAAAGCCTTAAAAATGTCAAAAAACAATAATGAAAAAGCCTTAGCCAGTTTAATGATTTTTGAATGTAACTATTATAATCATTATGCTAATATTGTTTCGGCTGAAGAAGAGGAAAAAAATCCATTTAAAGCAGGGCAGGAGCTGGTTAATTTTTATTCCGTTTATAAGACAACACCAACGTTTAAAAGATACAATTGCCCGTTATTAAAAGCATTTATAAACTAAAATTTTTTAACCATATAAGTTATTTTTCACCATATAAGTGATATAAGTTCATTTAAAGTTCTTACTCGAAGTCTCGCTTAAATTTTCTTATATCACTTATATGGTTTAAAATAGACACAAAAAAAGCGTTCGGTTTACGAACGCTTTTATTATTTAGTAGATTTTAAAATCTTTTTGAATCTTTTAATCTGTGGCTAAATGTTTTTAGATTGCAGTAACGATTGCTAAGAAATCATCTGCTTTTAAAGCAGCACCTCCAATTAAACCACCGTCTACGTCTGGTTTAGAGAATATTTCTTTAGCGTTTTCTGGTTTTACAGAACCACCGTATAAAATAGAAACTTCGTCAGCGATTTGAGCTCCGTAAGCTTTACGAACAACTTCTCTGATAAATTCGTGCATTTCCTGAGCTTGTTCTGGTGAAGCAGTTTCTCCCGTTCCAATAGCCCAAACTGGTTCGTAAGCTAAAACAACTTTAGACCATGATTCTTTTGCAATTTGAAATAATCCGTCACGTAATTGATTTTCAACAATGTTGAAATGATTTCCAGACTGACGGTCTTTTAATTCTTCTCCAAAACAGAATATAACAGTCATATCATGCTTTAAAGCAGTATCAACTTTGTTTGCGATTAATGCATCAGTTTCGTGAAAAATAGCTCTACGCTCAGAGTGACCAAGAATTACAGTGTTTACACCAATACTAGTTAACATATCAGCAGAAATTTCTCCTGTAAAAGCACCACCTTCTGCCTGGTGAACGTTTTGAGCAGAAACACCAATTGTAGTGTTTTTTACTTTTGCAACTGCAGCTTGTAAGTTTACAAACGTTGGTGCTACAATTACTTGTGCAGTAGTTTTTGCAGGTATTTTAGTGATTAACTCGCTTAATAATTCTTCAGTCTGTGCTGCGTTTTTATGCATTTTCCAGTTTCCTGCAACAATCTTTTTTCTCATTTTGGTAGTTTTTATTATTCTTTTAATTTTTGCTTTTAATAAGTCAAAGACTTATTCATATTGTGTAGTTTTTACCGTCTCATTGATTTTATCAAAATCAGTTTCAATAGCACGGTATAATACAATAGTACCAGTTCTGTCAATAACAATGTATCTTGGAATCCAGTCTAAATCAATTGCTTTTCCAAAAACACCTTTCATACCGTCATTCATCATAAAATGATCTCCTTTTAATTCGTGCTTTTCGATTCCTGCTTTCCATTTGTCAGCTGTTTTATCAGCAGAAAGGAATAAGTAAGATACATTTGGATTTGCAGCTTGTAATTCTTTTACTTTTGGCATTGCTTTTACACAATCTCCACACCATGAAGCCCAAACTTCAATAACCAGATTTTTTCCTTTATATTTTTTTAAAATGTCTTTAAATGCAACCTGACTTCCATCTGCTGCTAATAATTTTTCTGATAAAGCCTCTTTTGAAAAACTTGTTTTCTGTGCTTGTGAACAAGAAAATGTAATAAATGCAATAACGATTAGGGCTAATTGTTTCATATAAGTTTCTATTTTTATTTTAATACTGAATTCACAAAGTTAAACAAACAAATGGAATGCCAATTGTAGATTAACAAAATTTCAAGACTAGCTTATTTTATAACAAAACTGGAAATTTAGGTTAGAAAATATCGAATGAAATCGTAATAGTTGAGCTTAAAACAGACAGTTTTTTTAAATGTTTTTTCTAATGATTAAAAAATGGAGAAGAATTTTACTTCTCTGATAGAATTTTGAAATAAAAAAACGTCAGATTTCATAAAAAAAGCCTTCAATAAATAATTCTATTGAAGGCTTAAAGATTTTAGTTTAAGTCGTAATTTCCGTTTGCCCATTTTTTACATGGAGCAATCCAATTATCTGCAGCTTTGTACAAAAAGCCATGTTTCAGATTCGTATTTAATTCGATTTCCTTAAAATGATTTATTTTGAGTTTAGAAGTTTCCTTTCTCTTAATAGCAGAAACGCCATAAACATCTGATTTTTCGTAGATCGTTAAAATGTTTCCGCAGAAATTAATATCCGGAATTTTCGTTATGTCAGAGTCCATAAAGCATCCAATAAAAACAAAATTCACATCTGGATTGGCTAAAAAAGTCGAAACAAATTGTGCAATGTAACCACCTTTTGAAGTCCCGATAACAGTTATTTTATCTGGAGAGATTCCTTTTTTTAATAAACCTTTGATTTGTTTTACAATCTTTTCTGCATAATCTGCTGCATTTGTATTTTTCTTTCTTTTTTCGCTAAAAACAATAAAATTATCTTTTCTAAAAGAAGCCAGAATTTCGTTGTATTCAGCTTTACCATATTCGGGATGTGCAACATTTAAATCATTTTGTTCTACAAACGCATTGTGCAGAAAGAAAATATAGCGTTGGTCTTGTTTAGCTGTTTTTTCCTGACTAGAAGCCATAAAAACAAGAGATAGAGTAAATAAAAATGTAAAGAAGATTTTTTGAAAGTGTTTCATAGAATATTATTTTTTTATCATAAAAAAAGTCCATTTTACAAAAGGACTTTTTACTTATTTATATGTTGACTTAAATTATAAATTCACATTAAAAGTAAGTTTATTAACTTCTTCTTGCTTATTTGATTCTGTAATTTTTAAATCGTCTAATTTTCTATCAATCTTTATTTTGGAATTAATAGAAGCATTTTTGTTTTCAGCTGATTTTTTTCTTACTGTAGCTTTCATAATTCTTTTCTTTTTAATATAAAACCAAAAAAATCGCCATTTGTTTTAAACGGAACACTTACAACATTTTCAGCCTCATTCTTTATTGTTCCAAAGATAGTGAAAGTTTCAGATAATTCCTCTAAATGAATTGATATTGCTCTCCTGTATAAACGTGTTCGTCCAGGTGTACTGCCTTTAAAAAAGACCATCTTTTCAGGATATTTTTCTGTGAAAATATAAACCGATTTTGCGACGGTAGCTAAAATGATATTTCTGTCTCCGTTGTCAGTTATTATTGAATCATCCAAAATATATCTTTCCTGAACTTCATTATAAATTAAATCTCCAAATGCCAGATTATAAATTTCTTTAGATTGAGTTGGATTAAAAGTTATAACTTTCGTTATTTCTCTATTTGGTCCGATGCTTTTAAATTCCAAAATAGTTGTGTCAGTATTTCTATAAAGATCGTATTGTAGATGTTTCATTCTTTTGTCTTAAATTCACAAAAGTATAAAAATAAGTAAAAAAAAAGCTACAAATTTTAATTGTAGCTTTTTTTGAATAGTATGATGATATTTTTTAAATACCATAAGCAACATCTGATAATTCTAATTTATCAACGTCATTATAATGTACTTTTTGTACTATTGTTCCTTTATGTAAAATTACAATGCTAGGATTTGCTCTTTCGATAGTTTTTAATGCTGTTGCATCGCAGAAATAGAAATCAACATCTAATCCGTATGTCTTTTTAGCTTTTGCAATTTCATCAGCTCCAGATGCTGTCATAGCAACTACTTTGTATCCTTTTGCTTTTGCATCGGCAGTTACTTTAGCTAGTTTTTTCATACCGGCTGGTTCTGATAAAGTCAAATCGTAAGTAACAAAAATGACCAGTTTTGGTTCCTTTAATAATTCGTCTTTATAATCTGAATCATCTTTTGTCATGGTAAAATCATG
This sequence comes from Flavobacterium sp. N2038, assembly GCF_025947185.1. Taxonomy (NCBI): domain Bacteria; kingdom Pseudomonadati; phylum Bacteroidota; class Flavobacteriia; order Flavobacteriales; family Flavobacteriaceae; genus Flavobacterium; species Flavobacterium sp. N2038. The sequence continues at coordinate 3,258,016 of NZ_CP110001.1, read as the reverse complement.
AATTGGCGGTACATAACCTTCTGTGATTACTTTGTCTTTACGATCAACAAAAGTGGCACCTTCAGGAATATTCATTAAATCTTTCTCTGTAAATTCTTTATCAACACCATTTACTTTGTAGATAAAAATCATTTCTACCACAGATTTCGGAGCACCTTCAGGAATTTCCATCCCTTTCTCGATATTAGTTCCAACTTTATACGGACGGAAATCCTTTAACGGATTGTGATTTAAAACCCAAACCGCCATAAATGCACATAAAAAAACGCTCACATAAACAGCAAAGTTAGTTTGCGGTGTTGAAAATAAAGGTTTAATTAATTTTTGATTGATGAATAAAATCAGAATGAAAAATAATAAAACAACATCTTTAGAGAAGGATTGCCAAGGCGTTAAATGTAAAGCGTCTCCAAAACATCCGCAATCTTTTACCACATCAAAATAAGCAGAGTAAAAGGTAAGGAATGTGAAGAAAACAATTAAAAGTAATAAAGCCCAAATGGTTAGCTTTGATTTGTATCCAACCAAAAGCATTACACCCAAAACCACTTCGAGAATCACTAAGATAATAGCCAATCCTAAAGCTAATGGCTCTAAAAAAGGCATATTGAAAACCGGTTCGCTGAAATATTCTGCTAATTTATAAGAGAAACCAACTGGATCATTTAATTTAATTAATCCGGAAATGATAAATAAAATACCGACAAATAATCGGGAGAATTGGGTAATGATGTTCTTCATAACAAATATTTAAATATTCAAAATCCAAATTCCAAGTTTAGCATTGGAATTTGGAATTTTACGATTTGGAATTTATTTAGTAATAGGGTTTAAAATCAAAGCAAAAACAGAATAATTAATCATGTCCTGATAATTAGCATCAATGCCTTCAGAAACTAAAGTAAGGCCTTTATTGTCTTCAATTTGCTTTACGCGAAGTAATTTTTGCAAAATCAAATCGGTTAAAGAACTTACACGCATGTCACGCCAGGCTTCACCGTAATCGTGATTTTTGGCTTCCATTAGTTCTTTGGTAAGTTTAACCTTAGCATCATATAATTCAGTTGCTTTTTCAACATCCAGATCGGGTTGATCTACAACACCCAGTTCCAGCTGAATCAAAGCCATGATAGAATAATTGATGATACCGATAAATTCTCCTTTTTCATCCTCATCAACTTTACGGACATCATTTTCCTGTAAACTTCTAATTCTTTGCGCTTTTATGAAAATCTGATCTGTTAGTGATGGTAGTCTTAAAATTCGCCACGCACTGCCATAATCTTTCATTTTATTGATAAACAAGGTTCGGCAAACCGCGATTACATTATCAAACTCTTGGGAAGTATTCTTCATTTATATGCTGTATATTTGCTTAAATTTTTCCAAAAATAGGGATAATATTAAAGAGTTTCAAGTTTCAGGTTTTCTTTGTTTCAAGTTTTTTCTAAACAAATTGTTAACGGTGATAACTTGAAACCTGAAACAAAACAAACAATGACAATTAACTGCAAAGGCAAACTTATAGATTTAGAGATTCCAAAGGTAATGGGAATCCTGAATGTCACGCCAAATTCTTTTTTTGACGGTGGAAAATATAAAAACGAAGTTGAAATTATTTCGCAGGTTGAAAAAATGCTTTCAGAAGGGGCAACTTTCATTGATATAGGAGCATATTCCAGTAAACCAAGCGCTGAATTTGTAACAGAGCAAGAAGAAATTGACCGAATTGTTCCTGCAATTGAATTGATTTTAAAGCATTATCCGGAAGCATTGTTGTCAATAGATACTTTTAGAGCCGAAGTGGCAAAAGCAAGTATAGAAAGTGGCGCAGCGATTATAAACGATATTGCAGCAGGAGAACTCGACGAGAATATGTTTGATGTAATTGCGCATTACAATGTACCATACATTATGATGCATATGCGAGGTAATCCACAAACGATGCAGAGCCTGACACAATACGAAGATATTGTAAAAGAAATGCTTTTCTATTTTTCTGAAAAAGTAAAAAAAGCAAGAAGTTTAGGAATCAACGACTTGATTTTAGATCCCGGTTTTGGTTTTGCTAAAACAACCGATCAGAATTATGAAGTAATGCAAAAAATGGAGCTTTTTAATTTATTAAAGTTACCGGTTTTAGCAGGAATTTCCAGAAAATCGATGATATACAAAACACTTGATATTACACCACAAGAAGCTTTAAACGGAACAACATTCCTGAATACAATTGCTTTGACCAAAGGAGCAAAAATCCTTCGTGTTCATGATGTGAAAGAAGCTGTTGAGTGCGTTACTTTGTTTAATAAAATGAGTTTTTAAATTATATACTTTTAAGTTTAGATATTAATATGAAAAAGAAATGTTTCTTGGTTTGCTTTGTTTGTTTTATGGTTAATTTAAGCTCTGGACAAGCTCCTTTGCCACCACCACCGCCAACGCAAAAGGTTAAAAAAGCAGATCTAATTTATGGAGATCCCGACGGAAAAGATAATAAGAAAAGTCAAAACTCTAAAGTAAAAGCAACAGGAGTAAAAAATAGTACTAAAGTTTACGGAGAAGATAAATCCCAACAAAGCGTTCAGCGTTTTGATGTAAAGTTTACCGAATCTACAAATCCAAATTCTATTTATTACTACAAAAATGTTGAAGCTCTTCTTCAAAAAGGAGATACAACAGCTATAACGGCTGCACAAATAATAAGTCTGACTAAATATAAAATTCATTCTAAGACAATAAATCCGACTTATTTAGATAGTTTAGCCCGTAAAGTTTATAAACTTAATGAAGACAAAAAATATAATGAAGCAATTATTGTAGCTAAAGAAATTCTCAGTCAAAGTCCTAACAACATTACGGGGCATAAAGAATTAAGTTACGCTTATAAACGTCTTGGTAATACAGAATTGTGCAATCTTCATTTTTCGATGATGGTCAAGATTATCGCATCAGTATTTAAATATGGAGAAGGAAGTCGCGAATCGCCTTATATTTTGAATAATTTTTTTGAAGGAGTATCTATATATGAAGCCAGATTTGGTTTGTATCCTCAAAAGACCAGGCTGATTCTCACAAAAGAAAAAGTGCTTTTAGGAGGCTATGATAGTTATCATATAATGCGTTTTTCAAATTTAACGCATTGGCTTCCTTTACTTAAACCAGAAGATTATAAAATCGAATAAAATAATTAAGGAAACATGAAATATATTACATTAATTATTGTTTTTCTTCTTTTCTCCTGTGAAGAAAAGAAAGATGTTTTACTCCCAAAATCAAATATTTCGATTGTAAAAGATGTCCAGGATCATTCGCCAGTTTATATTTTCTTAAAAGTTGAAGGAAAAGATACAATAGCTGATTTGAATAGAAAAAGTGCTATTATTTCGACCAATTGGATTTTTAATATCGATAAGCGTTTGCCTTTGAAATTAGTGATTCCGGAGGTTATAAAAATGCAGGAAAAGAAAAGGGCTGACAGTGCACACAAAAATGAAAATGCCCAAAATTATTATTCTTATGCAGATTCTATTGGAAAGAATCTTGCTTTTTTGTCTTTCACGAAAGTGTACTATAAAACAGAAAAACCGAATAAGGAAAATTTTGTCTTTTATTTTAGAAAAGGAAAAGAACATGTTTTGATGGGAAATAAGGAAATAAAAATAACAGAGATATTACAGCATTTTTATAGTATAAAGTTTGAGAAAGTACCAGATTTGGTGTTCTTATTTGATAAGAACATGAGTTATGAAGAATATATTCAAGATAAAATTTTACTGCAAAAATATGTGACTTACAATCTTGATAAACTTCCGGTAGAATTCATTTTCTAATTTGAAATATAAAACAGCAAAAAGCCTTTCCGTCCAAATGATAGAAAGGCTTTGTTTTTAGTTTTTTCAGGTGTTAATAACCGCCACCTCCACCACCTCCGCCACCGGAGGTACCTGTTTTGATGAGGGTTCCGCTTATTTCTCCATCAGGATAAGCAGTTGTATGCAGGTTTACATAATATTGATTAGCCATTAATTCAGCTATTTGTGTATCTGTAAGTGTACCGGACACTGTTATGGGTGAAGTTGATACACTTGAGTCGGGAAATGGAATAACAATTGCTTTGGCAGCATTGTGAACATGCCCGTGAATTGGTGTTAGTCCTGTAAAATTTACTTTTATTTCAAACGTTTTGGCTGTTTGGTTTAATTTGAGTGTAGCATCACCAGAGGCTGTTGAAGTAGCGCCTGTAACGGGAGTCAAACTTGCAGTAAATGTCACAATAACCGGACTAGAATTGTCATCATTATTAGAACATGAAATTCCAATAAAAAGCAAACATAAGATTGCTGAAAAACGAAGTAAAGATTTCATAATTATATGTTTTTAGATTAAAAAAATAGGGTTAAAAAACTATAATTATTAAATTTTATTAAGATTTAATAAAAGCAGTATAAAATTACGCTTTTATTTTGGATTTAGAATTTTTTTTGATTTTAAAATGCTGATTGTTAGTATTGTGGTTTTTCTTGTGATTGACAATTTATTGATGGTGATAAGGTTCATTACGCAAAATCGTAAATCCTCTGTATAGCTGCTCGATAAAAAATAAACGAACCATTTGATGAGAAAACGTCATTAGCGAAAGCGAAATTTTTCCCTGCGCTTTACTGTAAACGGTATCTGAAAACCCGTAAGGTCCGCCAATTACAAAAACCAGTGTTTTGATTCCTGAATTCATTTTCTTTTGCAATTCTTCTGAGAAACCTACACTAGAGAAGTTTTTTCCGTTTTCATCCAAAAGTATTAATTGATCAGTAGCCGAAAGTTTCGACAGAATTAATTCGCCTTCTTTTTCCTTTTGCTGGCTTTCAGATAAGTTTTTTACGTTTTTGATATCGGGAATAATTTCCAAATCAAATTTGATGTAAAACGACAAACGTTTGGTATAATCGTCAATCAGAGTTTGAAGCGATTTGTTATCCGTTTTGCCTATTGCGATGAGTTTGATGTTCATTGGTTTGTTTTTTTAGGCACAGATTAAGAGGATTGAAAAGATTTTTGTTATTTTACTTTAAATTAATCTGTGGAAATCTTTTTAATCTGTGGCAAAATAAAAATCTATTTTTTATTCTCGAAAACAGTTTCAAAATGTTCTACAATCGGAAACGGTTCGTAATAATGATGTAAAATCTTTTTCCATTCCAGATAAGCTTCAGAAGTTCTAAAACCAATTGTATGATCTTCAAGCGTATTCCAATCGACCAATAAAAGATATTTGTTTTGGACTTCCAGACATTTTTCCAAACGATGTCCTGAATAACCGTTTATTGATGATATGTATTGGCTTGCTTTTGCAAAATCAACCTCAAATTGAGAGGCTAATTCCGGTTTAACATATAAAAATGCTGCTTCTAGAATCATAGTTGTAACGTTAGCAAACCCGACAGGTTTTTAAAACTTGTCGGGTTTGGTTTAGTTTTTAGAAAACTTCGCTTCAAAAGCTTTAAAACGAGTATCTAAATCTTTAATTAATTGTTTTTTTACAGATGCATCTTGAATGAAACTGTAATTAATGCTGTTGTAAACGTATTGTTTTATCGTTGCATATGAAACATCCTGATATCTTTTGGCTAATAAAACATATTGTTCGGTCATATTACTTCTCAAAATTCCAGCATCATCTGTACTAATTACAATTGGCACATTAAATTCTTTATAAAGCGTAAACGGATGTCTGTTATCTTTTACTTTCAGAATAAATTCATTGCTCGTTAAATTGATCTCAACAGGAATATTATTTTTGGACATGTATTTCAGTAAATCATACGAATTTGCTTCGTAAGCTATATCAACTCCATGACCAATTCTGTTAGCGCCGGCAACATAAATAGCGTCGTTAATATGCCAGGTTAAATCTTCTGGCTGAACTAAGCCTAAAGTCAATTCGCCGGCATGAAGCGTATATTTTACATCAGGAAATTTCGAATGACAATATTTAAACATTACCATATGTAACCAGTAATCTTTCATTGAATTTTCGCCATGTTCCGGAGAAACAATATTGACACCTGCAACCAGCTTACTGTCATTTGCAGAGATAAAGGCGATGCTTAAGTTTTTAAACAAATCAACCGGATCCATAAATCGAAGCACAAAATTCTGATAACGCATGGTGAATTTTTCGTCATCTATTTTTAAATCTTTATGCAACTTAGCAATAAAATTTGTGTTGAAATCTAATGCATATTTTTTGGCGTCTTTTTGTTGAAATGATTTATACAATTCGTCTAAAAGTTTTAAAACTGCTTTTTCATCTTTTTGAGCCGCAGCCTGACGCAATTTTGTATTAAAATCAGTCAAATCCGAAACATTCATATCGCATGGAATTGTCGATAATTGTGTTTCGATATAACTTACATTTTCTGCAATAGCACGTTTTTTTAATTCGAGCATTCCTTCTGCAAAATGACCTGCGATAGTTGGTTCAAATTTCATGAAAGAGTCAAAAAACTGATCATCGGAAGGTACAGATCCATTATAATCCTTGATAGACCAGGTCTGCATAACTTGCTGTTGGTAGTAATCTAGTTTGCCTTGATTTTTTAATGAGGAGAAAGTTTGCCAGTTTCCGTTTGCAGGTTTGGTTTTAGAAACTTCCATAGTTTCTAAATTCAAATAGAAATCTTCTGTGATTGCTCTTTCTAAAAGAGGTTCTGCATAAATTGATCCTGAAAAATGGTGGTGTAAATCGCCTCCTTTTGGCATTTGTTGAAAAAAAGCTGTTAAGAGAGCTTCATTGTTTCTGATTTTTTCTAAATAACTTTCAGCCGATTGAGAAAAGCCGATTTGTGCTATAAAAATACAGAAAAGCGTAATTATCCTTGTCATACTCTAAGTTTAAATTACATGCAAATATACGAGTTTTCGCGGAAATTTGAAAATCGAATTTCTATGCGTTGTTTTTTTAACGCAAAGAACGCAAGGTTTTGTTATCTGCTAGACTTAGTATAAACGCAAAGTTCGCAAAGCTTTTAAAAAAAAACTTTGCGAACTTTGCGTAATTCTTCGCGAGCTTTGCGGTTAAAAAAAACTTAGTATCTCAGAACCTTAGTACCTTTTAAGAAAAAAGTACATCATGTATTTCCTGCACCTTATCAAAAACACTTTTTGCAAAAGGACAAAGTGGAATAATTTTCAGATTGTTTGTTCTGGCATATTCTACTGCGGCCATGACTAGTTTTTTACCAACACCTTTTCCATTAAATTCAGGATTCACTTCTGTATGATCAATAATAAATTTTGAGTCTCCTGCCCAAGTGTAGGTCATTTTTCCAGCTTCTTTCCCATCTTCTACAGCTTCAAAATAGCCTCTTCTTGTATCGTTTATTTGTTGAATTTCCATGATAAGTTATATTAATGTCGTTTTAATTTCGATTGAATGTGTTAGTGTTTTATGTATAGGGCAACTATTTGCAATGGTTTCTAATCTTAGTCTTTGCATCTCGTCGACTTCGCCAATTACTTCAATTTTTCGGATAAAAGAAGATACATTTCGTTCTGAGTTTCTTTCAAAATCAATTTTGACGTTTATTTCTGAAACATCCCATTGTTTGCGATTGATGTACATTCGTAAAGTAATCAAAGTGCATGAGGCCAAAGACGAAGCTAAAAGTTCAGTAGGATTTAAACCTAAGTTTTTACCTCCCAATTGTGTCGGTTCGTCTGAAATTAAGATATTTCCACTGGTAGATGTTATTTCGGTGCGATATAAACGCGTATCTATTTTTGCTGATACTGTATCCATATTTATTTGATTCTTGGTTCAGGTAACGGAACAAATTCAGTTTCTCCCGGTACTTTTGGAAAAGTCTGTGCTGTCCAGTCATGTTTGGCTTTTTCGATGAGGTTTTTATCCGAAGAAACAAAGTTCCAAAATATAAAATGTTCTTCAGGAAACGATTGCCCTCCAAAGATATATACGGTTGAATTAGCGGCAATTTCAAATTCGCAAAGTGTACTGTCGTTGGTAATTAAGATCTGTTTTGGATCATAAACATGTTCACCACTTTTAATACTTCCTTCTAAAATATACAAACCGCTTTCACCAAATAAATGGCTTCCAATATTAATTTTTTGAGTGGTTTTACTTTTAATTTCAATAAAATATAACGGACTATAAACGGGAACCGGAGATTTTTTTCCGAATGCTTCGCCGGCAATTAATTTGTATGAAACACCATCTTCTTCCCAAGCCGGAATATCATCTGCTTCAACATGTGCAAAATTTGGATCCATTTGTTCCAATTCTTTAGGGAGTGCCACCCAAATCTGCAATCCGTGAAGCATTTTGTCTGAATGTCTTAAATATTCAGGAGTTCTTTCAGAGTGAACGATTCCTTTTCCGGCTGTCATCCAGTTGACTGCTCCGGGTTTTATTTCTAATTCTGTTCCTAAACTATCGCGGTGCATAATGCTTCCTTCAAACAAAAAAGTTAGTGTAGAAAGTCCAATATGCGGATGTGGCGGAACATCCATATTTTCATGATCACTTAAATGCGCTGGCCCCATATGATCGATAAATACAAATGGCCCAACGGCTCTTTTTTCGCGGAAAGGCAATAAACGACCTACCATAAAGTTGCCAATATTGGCAGCACGTTCTTCGATAATTAAATTGATATTTGACATGTGGTATAGTTTGATTTGAAAACAAAATTACAGTAGTAATGCGAGTCTGTAACTTAATTTAGATTAAGAAAAGTTGTTTCTGGATTTTTGTTTTATAAAAATAAGAAAAATCCCGAATAGTTCATTTCATTTTTGTTGTTGTAAGGCGAAGTGCATTTTTGTCAGACTGAGCGAAGTCGAAGTCTCACATGCTGAATCACTTTGCTGGACTTCGACTTCCCTCAGTCTGACAATATTGATGAAGATTTCTTTTCTCTTTAATCAATCAATTCAAACTCCAAAACGTCACTTTCTGTACCATTAATTATAATCGATAATTGATGAATTCCCGTATGGAAAACTCTCGTTGTAATTATCTTAAAAGATTGATTTCTGTCAACCTTTATTAATTGATTCGGCGGATAAATTTTCTCACTGATTTTGAAGACTTTTTTGGCCAAATGTCCTTTTGCTTTTTTGTAATGAACTGCATATTCTAAGCGAACTGTTTTAGCTTCTTCATTTTTATTGTTTAAATGAAAATGAAATTGAAGATAATCTCCAATTTTTACAATTGGTGTTTTGATTGCAAAAGAGGAAAGTTCAATATTGTTGCTTTCCAAGCCATAATGGCTTAAAATTTCCGGATGACCTTGTTTTAGTAAAGTTCGGCTTCCGTGTTTAATGATTGCGTCGGTTTCTTTGCTGTGATCTTTCCATCTAGAGGCAATTTCCAGAACAATCTGCGGGTTATCTTTTGCAATATCATTTAAATTGTTAGCCACACTTCTTCGAACATATTCTGAAGAATCATTTTTTAAATTCTCTAAAATAGGAAGGATAGAAGAGGGATCTTTTTTCAAAAACGGAATCGCCATTGCCCACGGTAATCTCGGGCGTGAACCTTCGCTTGCTAATCTTCGTACATGGAGATTTTCATGCAGTGACCATTGGATCATTTCGTCAATCATTTTTTCTTTATACTTTAAAATAAAAGGACGAACTGCAAATTCACAGCTTATAAATTGTGTGATAGAAATAAAAGCTTTAGCAGAAGTTTTAAAATCGTCTAAACCGTACATTTCGACATAATCAGCAAAGAAAATGAAAGCTAAATTGCTTTCTGCGAAATTGTTTTTCTTTAGGTTTTCGATGATTTTATCAATTAAAGCAACAGCTTCGGTAAAATTTTGTGGCATAAATTGATGAAAAACAACAGTAGTGTGTTTCATCCGTTCTTTCCATTCTTTCTGTGCAAAATCACCTTCATAAATTGTTTCAATGAATTTTTGTTTATTGAATGCTGGATGCACTTCGGCGACAGCCTGACCAAATTTTTCGTAGAAAGAAACGGAGTAAATATCTTTGATTAATGCCATAATTTGTTTGATTGAACCTCAAAGATATTTAATGTTCTTCGATTTTTGGTAAACAAATTATTTTAAGAATAGGAATTTTATTTAAGATTTATTGTAAAGAACAGCGCATTTTTTAAAGTGTTATGTAAATTGATGAGGCAGAGAGGAAGTAAGTAATAAAAGCCGAAAATCAATATTGTATGCTTTGATTTTTCGGCTTTTAGATGAGCTAGATGGGTAAACAGGAAAGATCTTTAGCAATCTTTAAGTAAAATTTATTTAACCAATTTGTTGAAGATTGTTTATTGTCTGGTGTAATGATGCTGATGTGGTCTTGTCCCTGAATAACGGGATGTACATCCCAAACACCTTTTGGAGCTAATTTTCTATGAATTGTGTCTCTCAAAATATAATCATGTCCAATTGGGTATTGACCGGAAGGTACACTTACCAATCCATCGCAAGGCCTCCATTTATTATAACCCAGCGGTAAATTTAAAGTAGTTTTACCTATACCAACTCCGTCTGGCTTTAATAATGGATTCATGTTATCCGAAGGTGTCCAGATTCCGTCCGGTTGTTCTGTCATATCATTAAACGAATAAGAAGCATAGTATACATTATGAGAGCTTTTTGCCCAATAATTTTGCATTTGGGATGCTTTTACACTTAAATCATAAACACAATTATCCTGTGATTGCCAAAAGCGGGCTGCAGAGCCATCATCTGCAGCTGTTTTATCAAAAACACGTTCCATGTATGCTTTTGGGCTTTCGTTTTCTTGTCTTTGAAGCCCCCATTGTCCCAGATCAAAATTATAAACGGCGTTTTCTTCAAGTATAATTCCGCCTATCGCACCCATGCCAATTAACATTTTCATTAAGTTATCATGAAAACCTACAAAATCTGCAGGCAGAGCTCCATCGTGAACACCTGAAATGGTTGTGTGACTTGCCACCCAGTTGTTTTTACCGCCTTTAAATAAATCAGAAGTTGGAGCTTCATGTGGTCCCGGGATATAGGCTTTTTCCTGTTCATCACCATTTTCAAGTAACTCAATTAATAATCTGGGAGTTGGCCCTCCCATACTATGTCCTATAAAATGAACCTTGTTGGCAGCATTCCATTTTGGGTAAAATCCCGGGTACGATTCGCCATAACGACTGTGTCCGTGACGCATAGCGTGCACGGCACCATAATCGACCACGCCGCCCACTATATTATAATACAATTCGACAGCCCGGTCCCAATTACTTGATAATGGTCCCATCGAAGCGGTATAAGTTGTGTAACCTTGTGTGTTTAAATAAGTCTGAATATCACCTTTGCCACCCCAATAATAAAAACCGTTCATTTCATCTCTTCCCCAGCCGCACATTCCATGTACGAGTACTATAGGATAATTATTTTGCCGTTGAACGGGATAGGCGGGTAAATTTGCTGTTGGTTGTTCTCCCGGAGTATAAGGTTGAGGAGCAGAATTATCATCTTTATCACAAGAATAGAAAAATGCAGCAAAAAACAATAAGAGTGTAAATTTGTTCATCTTAATAAAATTTAATTGATTAGATAGAATTAAAATTTTTGGAACTATTTTGAAGCTTTATTCCTTATAGTTCACACTGTTAAAATGGTTTTGATGTTTTTTAATAGCTATTCTGATAAAAATATTTTAAAATGAATCAAGTAGCATCCCTTAAAAGTTTTTAAAATAACATTATATGTTTTTTTTGGTTGGTTTGTAATGGAATCATTTTAGTATCAGCAATTAAATAAAAAATTAAGCTTTTTTCAAATGCTCTAAATTTTCAAATCCATAAAATATATCCTAATTTAGCATATTATTAAAAATAGAAAAATGATAACCGAAGCTCAATTTCAAGCAGAATTACAACTTTTAATCAGTAATGCCATTAGAGAAGATGTGGGACCAGGCGATTACAGTTCGCTTGCCTGTATTCCTGATACAGCGCACGGTCAGGCTAGATTATTGGTTAAAGACCAGGGAATTATTGCGGGAGTTGCAATGGCAAAGATGATATTTGAGTTTGTTGATCCTAAATTAAAAGTAAAAACTTTTATTGAAGATGGAACGCATGTAGAATATGGTGATGTGGTTTTTGAAGTTTCAGGCAGTTCACAATCTATCTTAAAGTCAGAAAGAGTGGTTTTGAATACCATGCAGCGTATGTCTGCAATTGCGACAAAAACAAGTCATTTGATGCAATTGTTAGAAGGAACGGGAGCTAAAATATTAGATACCCGAAAAACGACTCCAAATTTCAGAGTGGCTGAAAAATGGGCAGTAAAAATAGGAGGAGGAGAAAATCATCGTTATGCTCTTTACGATATGATCATGCTGAAAGATAACCATATTGATTTTGCAGGCGGAATTACATTGGCAATTAAAAAGACCAAAGAATATCTAAAAGCTAATAATCTGGATTTAAAAATTATTGTTGAAGCCAGAAATCTGGATGAAATTCGTGAAATATTATTAAGCGATGGTGTTCACAGAATTTTAATAGATAACTTCAATTATGAAGATACTAAAAAAGCAGTGGCTTTAATTGGTAAAAAGTGCCAGACAGAATCTTCTGGAAATATTAATGAAAAAACTATTCGCGAATATGGACTTTGCGGTGTTAATTATATATCGTCCGGAGCTTTAACGCACTCTGTTTATAATATGGATTTGAGTCTGAAAGCTTTTTAATTAAGTTTTGAATTGTGAGTTATAAGTTGCGAGTTTGAAAATTATTTAGTTTATTCTTCATCTAAAATCTAAGCTCAGAAATCTAAAATCAAAAAAAATATGTCTAAAGAGATAGAAGACCGGATTGAGAAGCTACCTGTAGTTCGTTCTTTGGCCCGACTTTTAAAGAGAATAAAATTGCCCTGGCTGGAAGGCTTTTCGTTGTATGATCTGCTCGAAATGTACACTATCGGAATTATTGATGGTGCATTTTCATATCATGCAAGCGCAGTTTCTTTTAGTTTTTTTATGGCTTTGTTTCCTTTTGCACTGTTTATTTTAAACTTGATTCCGTTTATTCCGATAGATAATTTTCAGGATGACTTTCTTCAGTTTGTGCAACAGGGAGTTCCTCCAAATACATATGATGCGATAAGTAAAATTATTAGTGATATTTTAAATAATAGTCACTCAGGATTGCTGTCAACGGGATTTTTGCTTTCGATTTTTTTAATGGCAAATGGTATTAACGGAATTTTAAGTGGTTTTGAATCATCCAAACATGTTTTTGATAAGCGTGGTTTTCTAAATCAGTATCTTGTTGCGTTGGCAATTTCACTTGTCATGACTATTATTTTATTTGTAACTGTGGCAACAATTGTGGTTTTTGAGGTGTTTATTCAAAAGACTATTATTCAGGATGTGCTTAGTGACCGAATTCCGCTGATTATTTTGGGCCGATATTTGTTTGTTGTTTTAATGATTTTGATAACGTCTTCAATATTACTTCGTTATGGCACTAAGCAGTATAATAAAGTGCCATTTATAAGTATTGGATCTGTTTTTACGACGATATTAATTGTTATATCTTCGTTCTTTTTTGGGATTTGGGTTATAAAATTTTCAAAATATAACGAACTTTATGGTTCAATTGGTACATTATTAATTCTAATGTTTTACATTTGGATAAACTGTATGATTCTGCTTTTGGGGTTCGAACTGAATGCTACTATCAGAAAATTAAAACAAAAAAAAAATAAATAATATGAAAAATTGGATGTTAACTATTGGTGTTTTTTTCTTCGCTATGACAATGCAGGCTCAAAGTGTTGTTGGCAAATGGAAAACAATAGATGATGAAACAGGTGAAGCAAAATCTATTGTAGAGGTTTATGAAAAGTCTGGGAAAATTTATGGTAAAGTAGTAGAGATACTTCGTGAGAGCCACAAAAAAGATGTTTGCACTAAATGTAGCGGTGCAGAGAAAAATAAACCAATTTTAGGAATGGTTATTATTAATGGTCTTAAAAAAGACGGAAGTGAATATAATGACGGGACTATTCTTGATCCGACAAATGGTAAAAAATACAAATGTTATATCACTTTAGATTCTGCAGATAAGTTGAAACTTCGTGGTTATGTTGGAATCTCGTTAATGGGCAGAACGCAATACTGGACACGCGTAAAAAACTAAATAAAATATAAATGCGAAAATTAGCTTCGATAGTTTTATTCTTAGTGATTTTTTCAAATACTTTTGGACAATCTAAGAATTCGCCATTACAAATAAGTCATCTTACAGGTGACTTTTATGTTTATAAAACATTTCATGATTACAAAGGAACATTGATTTCTGCCAATGCCATGTATCTGGTTACAGATAAAGGTGTTGTTTTGTTTGATGCCCCATGGGATAAAACGCAGTTTCAGCCTTTATTAGACAGTATAAAAGCAAAACATCATAAAGAAGTTGTAATGCTTTTTGGAACGCATTCTCATGAAGACCGTGCGGGAGGGTTTGATTTTTATAAGAAAAAGGGAATAAAAACGTATTCAATCAAATTGACCGATGATATTCTTAAAAAGAATAATGAAGGCAGAGCTGAATTTATAATTCCAAATGATAAAACTTTTAAGGTTGGACAATATACTTTTGAGGTTTATTATCCTGGAAAAGGCCATGCGCCAGATAATATTGTAGTTTGGTTTGCTAAAGAAAAAGTACTTTACGGAGGTTGTTTTGTAAAAAGTACTGTGGCAACAGATCTAGGTTATTTGGGTGATGCTGATGTAAAGGAGTGGCAAAAATCTATCAAAAAAGTGCAGACAAAATTTAAAAATCCTGTTTATATCATTCCAGGTCATGATGATTGGACTAATATAGAGTCTTTAAATCATACACAGAAATTAGTCGACGAGTATTTGGCTCAGAAGTCTTCTGAGAAAAAGTAAATTTATAAATCTCAGCAGGACATAATTAGAGTCTAAAAATAGTTTAATTTTGTAATTGTAATTATTAAGAAAAATAAAATGACAGTAATAGATAAAAATATACTTGAAACCTACTCAAACTTGTTTGAAGGGCTTAGTTTTTCTAATAAAATTGAACTTATAGAACGACTTACAAAATCTTTAAAAAGCAATAAATCAAAAGAGAATAATTTTTATAAATCTTTTGGAGCTTTTGTATCTGAAAAATCAGCAGAAGAAATAGTTTCAGAAATAAAATCTAATAGAAACTTTAAGGACAAAGAAATTAAGTTTTAATGGGATATTTATTAGATACAAGTATTTGCGTTTTTTTTCTTAGAGGAAAACTTAATCTTGATAAAATGATAAAGCAAGTTGGTTTAGAAAACTGTTATATTTCAGAAATAACAGTTGCAGAGCTTCGCTTTGGTGCAGAAAATAGTGATGACCCTATAAAGTCTAATAAAGCTGTGGATATATTTTTAAAAGGTTTAACGATACTTCCAATTTTCGGATCAATTAAAAGGTATGCTGTTGAGAAAGTCAGGCTTAGAAAAATAGGAAAACCTATTAATGACGAGTTTGATCTTTTAATTGGCGTTACTGCAGTTGAGAATCAATTGATTTTAGTTACAGATAATATTAAGGATTTTAAATTTTTAGACGGAATTCAAATAGAGAATTGGTTTGAAAGAAAATAAATGACTGATTTGTTCTGTTTCATTTCTCAATTTTTTAAAATTACTACATGTTTTTTATCGAAGTTATTTTACCGCTTTCCTTAGCAAAAACGTTTACATATCGTATTACTGAGGCCGAATATCATTTCATTAAAAAAGGAATGCGGGTGGCGGTACCTTTTGGTAAAAGTAAGATATACACTGCTCTTGTGCTGGATATTCATGAAAATGAGCCAACATTATATGATGCTAAAGAAATTCATCAGATTTTAGATGAAAAACCTATTGCAACCGAAATACAGATCAAACACTGGCTTTGGGTTGCAAGCTATTATATGTGTGGTATTGGTGATGTCTATCGTGGTGCTTTCCCGAGTGGATTATTACTGGAGAGTGAAACCATAGTTACACATAAGCCTGAAGTTGTAGTAAATGACAGTGAACTTTCTGATGATGAATTTCTGGTTTATGAAGCATTGCAGCATCAGAGTTCATTAAAGGTTCAGGAAATTGCTTCAATTTTAAATAAAAAGAATATTCTTCCCGTTCTTCAAAAATTAATGAGTAAAGATATCATTGTTTTAGAAGAGGAAATAAAAGAAACTTATAAACCAAAATTGATTCGATATGTAAAGCTACATTCAAAATATGAATCTGATAATGGTCTGGCAGAATTACTGGAAGTGTTGAAAAGCGCTAATAAACAAAAAGAAATTGTTTTGACTTATTTTCAGCTTAATGCCTCAGAAAAAAAGCCAATTACAGTAAAAAAACTTACTGAAGTTTCGAATGCTACATCGGCAGTTGTTAAGGCTTTAATTGAAAAGGAGATTTTTGAAGAATATTTTTTACAACACGACAGGGTTTCTTATAATGGTGAAAAGTCGGAGAAAGAACTTACGTTAAGTGAGGCACAGGAGAATGCATTTTCTGAGATTAAGAATAGTTTTTCAGAAAAAGAGGTCTGTCTGCTTCATGGGGTAACGTCAAGTGGGAAAACTGAAATCTATATCAAATTAATAGAAGAATATTTGTTAACAGGAAGACAAGTATTGTATTTGCTTCCGGAAATTGCTTTAACGACTCAGTTAGTTTCACGTTTACGACTTCATTTTGGGGATAAAGTAGCTGTTTTTCACTCGAAATATAGTAACAATGAAAGAGTTGAGGTTTGGAGGCAAACGCTTGAAAATTCAGAGAAAGCCCAAATTGTGATAGGAGCAAGGTCGGCCTTGTTTTTGCCATTTAATGATTTAGGTTTATTAATTGTCGATGAAGAGCATGAACAAACTTTTAAACAAACCGATCCTGCACCAAGATATCATGCTCGTGATGCGGCAATTGTTTTGGCAAATTTGCATAATGCTAAGGTGCTGTTAGGTTCTGCAACTCCAAGTATTGAGACGTATTTTAATACTCAGATTGAAAAATTTGGTTTGGTTACTTTGACTGAACGTTATAAAAACGTTCAGATGCCCGAGGTTGTTCTGGTTGATTTAAAAGATAAGCATTTCAGAAAAAGAATGACAGGGCATTTTAGTGATCTTTTAATAGAAGAAATTGCCGAAGCTTTGTCTTTGGGTGAGCAAGTGATTTTGTTTCAAAACAGACGAGGATATTCGCCAATAATAGAATGTATGACTTGTGGTCATGTACCACATTGTCAACAGTGTGATGTAAGTTTGACTTTTCATAAGTATAAAAATCAGTTGCGTTGTCATTATTGTGGCTATTCAATTGCAAAACCTACCAATTGTCATAGCTGCTCCAGTATAGATTTAACGACAAAAGGTTTTGGTACTGAGCAAATCGAACAGGAGTTGTTATCTCTTTTTCCGAAGGCAAAAACCGGAAGAATGGATCAGGATACCACACGTGGAAAATTTGGTTTTGAAAAGATTATCGATACTTTTAAAAATAGAGAAATCGATATTTTAGTTGGAACACAAATGCTGGCTAAAGGTCTGGATTTTGATAATGTAAGTCTGGTTGGAATTATGAATGCAGATAATATGCTGCATCATCCTGATTTTAGAGCTTTTGAGCGTAGTTTTCAAATGATGACACAAGTCGCGGGGAGAGCCGGAAGATCTGAAAAACAAGGAAAAGTAGTGATTCAGACTTATAATCCGTATCATAATACAATTCAGCAGGTTACAAGTCATAATTATATAGGTATGTATAAGGAGCAATTGTATGACAGACAAATCTATAAATACCCACCTTATTTCAGAATTATAAAGCTGACTTTAAAGCATCGTGAATTCGAGAAATTAAAAGAAGGATCAATGTGGCTGTATCAGGTTTTAAGTCAGAATCTGAATATACCGGTTTTAGGACCGGAAGAACCGGCAATAAGCAGGATAAGAAATGAATACCTTAGAACTATATTAATTAAGATTCCACAAAATCTGCATTTAGGGAATACTAAAAAAACTATTCAGAAAATGTTGAATAGTTTTGAAGCTGTCGCTCAGTACAGAGCTATAAAAGTTGTTGTGAATGTCGATTTCTATTAAGACGATGTAGATAGTGCTTTAACTAAGTCTTCTTTTTTGTTGCGGCTTAATGGGATTTTAGTAATTCGAATTTCTGCAAACTTACTATTGAAGCGTTCTACTTTATCAATATTAATGATATACGATTTATGTACACGAATAAATTTGTCTTTTGATAAATCATTTTCAAAAGATTTCATTGTTGAAAGGACCAAATTGCTGTCATCTTCGGTAACTACCCTTACATAATCTCCAAAAGCTTCAATCCATTTGATTTTGGCAGTGAAAATTTTGAGTTTTTTAAGATTGCTTTTGATGAAAATATGCTCACCTTCTTCTTCTTTAACCTCTTTCTTAAGTAAATGCATATCAATGGCTCTTTTGACAGAAGCATTAAATCGATCAACGGCAATTGGTTTTTGCAGATAATCGGTAGCGTCATAATCAAAAGCTTTTAAAGCATATTCTGCTTTAGAAGTGATAAATATAATCTGAGGTTTTGATTTTAATCCGTCTAGGAAGTCAAAACCATTGATAACAGGCATTTCAATATCAAGAAATATTAAATCGATATTATTTAAAGAGATACAGCTTTTCGCTTCTATTGCATTAGAAAAATCCCCGATTAAGTGCAAACCTGGGTGATTATTAACTAATTTTGCAATAATTGTCCTCTGTATAGAACTATCATCTACAACAACACAGTTTAGTTTCATAACATTTTAATTTAGAATAAATTCAGGATAGCAATAGTAAATGTATTATTTTTTTGAACAAAAAACTAAAATGAGCGACTATTTTTTGCTGTATGACGAATAAAAGTAAAATTTTGTTGGATATTTAAATTTTATGCTTACTTTTGCACCCAATTTTAACAAATAAATATTGTATTTATGAATCATTATGAAACTGTTTTCATTTTAAATCCCGTTTTATCTGAGGTTCAGGTGAAGGAAACAGTAACGAAATTTGAAGAATTTCTTACTAGTAGAGGAGCTGAAATGGTATCGAAAGAGGATTGGGGTCTGAAAAAAATGGCTTACGAAATCCAAAACAAAAAAAGTGGTTTTTATCACTTATTCGAATTCAAAGTAGCTGGAGAAGTTCTTGTAGCTTTTGAAACTGAATTTAGACGTGACGAAAGAGTTATGCGTTTCTTAACTGTAAGTTTAGACAAACATGCTATTTCATGGGCGGAAAGAAGAAGAGCTAAATTAAAATCTACTAAAGCGTAATTATTATGTCTACAATCGAGCAATCTGCAAAAGGAAAAAAAGACGGAGATATCAGATATTTAACGCCTTTAAACATTGAAACTAACAAAACTAAAAAGTATTGTCGTTTCAAAAAATCAGGAATCAAATACATCGATTACAAAGATGCTGATTTCTTATTGAAATTCGTAAATGAGCAAGGAAAAATTCTTCCTCGTCGTTTAACCGGAACTTCATTAAAATACCAAAGAAAAGTTTCTGTAGCTGTAAAAAGAGCTCGTCACTTAGCTTTAATGCCATACGTGGCCGATTTATTAAAATAATTAAAAACTCTAGTCGCTGGTTTCTGTTAAAGCAGAACCTAACTTCTAAAATATAAGGACAACAACATGGAACTTATTTTAAAACAAGACGTACAAAACTTAGGATTTAAAGATGATGTAGTATCTGTAAAACCTGGTTACGGTCGTAACTTTTTAATTCCTCAAGGTTTTGCTACTTTAGCAACTCCTTCTGCTAAAAAAGTTTTAGCTGAAAATTTAAAACAAAGAGCTCACAAAGAAGCTAAAGTTGTTGCTGATGCTAAAGCATTAGCTGAAACTTTAAAAGCTCTTGAAATTAAACTTACAGCAAAAGCTGGTGGAGAGAAACTTTTTGGTTCTATCACGAATATTGATATCGCTGAAGCTTTAGAGAAATCTGGAAATGCTATCGATAGAAAATTCATCACTAGTGGTATCGTAAAACGTACTGGAAAATATGCAGCGAGCATCCGTTTACACAGAGATGTTATCGTTGAATTAGCATACGAAATCGTTGCTGAAAAATAACATTTTGTTAACTTCTTGTTAATAAAATATAAAAATCACTCTTAGGAGTGATTTTTTTTTGCCTATTTTTGATTGAATTAACTCACTCAAAACCAGGAAAATGAAAAAAATCTTTGCACTAATGTTGTGTGTCTTCGGGCTCACCCTTGCTACGGGACAAACAACAACTTCGAGTATTAAAGGGATTATTAAGAGTTCAAGTAATGAACTTTTGCCAGGAGCCGGAATTTTGGCAATTCATACTCCAACCGGAACTAAATATTCTGCTATTTCCAATGAAGATGGAAGGTTTAATATTTTAAACATGAGAATTGGAGGCCCGTATAAAGTAATTGTGTCCTTTGTTGGATTTCAAAATCAGGAATACAACGATCTTTACCTTGATTTGGGGAAGCCGTTTACTCTTGATGTTCAGCTGGCAGATGAAAGTCAGGCTCTTGAAGAAGTAAAAGTGACAGCAAAAGATAAAGTTTTTAAAAGTGGAAAAACAGGTGCTGAAACTTCTATTGGAAGAAGAGAATTAACCGCTTTGCCAACAATTTCAAGATCTGCTGAGGATTTTACCCGTTTAGAACCAACTGCAAGTGGCGGTTCTTTTGGAGGGAGAAATGACCAATATAATAATTACTCTCTAAACGGAGCAGTGTTTAATAATCCGTTTGGTTTAGATGCTGCAACTCCAGGTGGGCAAACAGGTGCTCAGCCTATTTCTCTTGACGCAATTGAGCAAATTCAGGTAGCAACAGCACCTTATGATGTTACTTTATCAGGTTTTACAGGAGCTTCTGTAAATGCGGTTACAAAATCGGGTACAAATGAAATTCACGGTACTGCTTATGTTTTTTACAGAAATCAGGATTTAACAGGTAGTAAAATTAAAGGAGAAAAAATATTTGTTCCTACCTTAGAGCAGACTCAGGCAGGTTTTAGTTTAGGGGCACCAATTATAAAAGACAAATTGTTTGTTTTTGGAAATTTTGAAATTGATAAAAGAAGCGATCTTGGATCTAATTTTGTGGCCAATAATAATGACGGTGTAACAGGAATTAATGAATCCCGTGTTATGGAGTCTGATCTAATTGCGGTTTCTGATGCTTTGGCTAAGTTAGGATATAATACAGGAGCTTATCAGGGGTTTATACATGAATCAAATTCCAGTAAAGGAATTATAAAAGTAGACTGGAATATAAATGACAATCATAAGCTGGCTGTTATTTACAACTTCCTTGATGCTTCAAAAGACAAACCGGCACACCCAACAGCTCTTGGATTTAGAGGGCCAAATGCTTCTATTTTACAATTTCAAAATTCAGGATATCAGATTAACAATAAGTTGAATTCGGTTTTATTAGAATTGAATTCAAAATTTAGTGAATCAGTTTCTAATAAACTGCAGGCTGGTTATACTCATTTTAATGATTACAGAAGACCTTTTTCGACTCCGGCGCCTGTAATTAATATTCAGGATGGAGCGGGTTCTAATTATATTATTGCAGGACATGAACCGTTTTCTATCAATAATACACTAGATCAAAAAGTAATTCAGATTACTGATAATTTGTCTTATACGGTAGGTAAACATGCTTTTACTTTTGGAACTTCTTTTGAAAAATTTGAATTTGCTAATTCTTTCAATTTGGCAGGTTATGATAATTTCGGTAATCCAAATGGGTATGCGGGTACTTTTTTTACGCCTTATTTTACAACACAGGACTTTTTGAATGATGCAGCAAAACCTTTTGCTACTAGTATCATTGCTCAAAATCTTCAATATGCTCAGGATACTCACAATACTAAAAGTCAATTTGCTGTTGGTTCTGATGGCGGATGGAAGCTTGCTGAATTAAACGTAGGGCAATGGGCTTTTTATGCTCAGGATGATATTCGTGTTAGTGATGATTTTAAATTATCGTTAGGATTAAGAATCGATAAACCTTTGTATTTTAATACGGCAGATTTGATTCAGAAATATATTGATACTGATAACGGAGGAGCGGGCAGAGATAATAGTATTGATTATTATGATCCACAAACAGGGCAGGCTGTTAAATTAATTTCGACAGATTTACCAAGTGACAGAATTCTTTGGTCTCCAAGAATTGGATTTAACTGGGATGTAAAAGGTGATGCTACTTCTCAGCTTCGTGGTGGATCCGGAATATTTACGGGAAGAATTCCGTTTGTTTGGTTGGGAAATCAGGTAAGTGGTGCGGATGATAGTTTTTTACAAATTATGGATCCTGACTATAAATGGCCTCAGGTTTGGAGAACAAGTTTGGGTTATGATCACCGATTTGAAGGAAATTATATTGTAACTCTTGATTTATCGTATAATAAAGATATAAATGCTGTTCATGTGCAAAACTGGGGATTAAAACCTCCAACAGGAACATTGGCAGGGGTAGATAACAGATTGATTTATACAGCGGCAGATAAAGGAGCTAATAATGCTTATGTGATGACAAATTCAGATAAAGGAAGTGCTTTTAATGCAACAATTAAATTGCAGAAAAATTTTGAGAATGGTTTATATGCAAGTATTGCATATAACTATTTAAAATCAAAAGATGTGAATTCTATTGAAGCAGAAATAACCGGAGATGCATTTGCTTTTAATCCAGCATTGGGTAATGTGAATAATGATGTGCTTTCAAATTCTAAATATGGAGATAATCATCGTTTTATTGCAGTTGGTTCTAAAAAATGGAAATATGGAAAAGATAAATGGGCAACGACCGTTTCTGCTTTTTTTGAATATGCTCAGGGAGGACGTTATAATTATACGTACGGAGGTGATATTAATGGAGATGGTTCTTCTGTAAATGATTTAATTTATATTCCTACAACTGCAGAAATTGCTCAGATGAATTTTAGTGCTGCCGGACAAGCTGAAGCTTTTGACAGGTTTATTGCGCAGGATGATTATATGAAAGACAGAAGAGGGCAATATGCAGAGCGCTATGGGGCAATATCGCCTTGGAGAGGAAGATGTGATCTTAAAGTAATGCAGGATTATAATTTTAAAATTTCATCGGCATCAGAGAAAAAAAATACTATTCAGTTTAGTATCGATGTTCTGAACTTTGGAAACCTTATAAATTCTGATTGGGGAGTTGTGCAGGTTCCTACCAGTGTTCAGCCTATTGGGGTAACTGTGGCAGGGAATGTACCTACTTATACCTTTAATGGTACTCAGACTAAAACGTATAGTTATGATGCTAGTTTGACGTCCAGATGGCAAGCGCAATTTGGTCTTAGATACATTTTTTAGTAAAGCAAAAAAAGTGATAAATTTGCCCTCGCATTTGCGGGGGCTTTTTTTATAGATAATATTGTCGTAAAATATTTATTTGCCTTCCGGAAAGTATTTAAACGCAAAAAAAAACAAAATGAAATACGCAAGATTAACTAAGGAGCAATTTGATGAATTGCATGCAGAATTTGCCAGCTTTTTGGCTACACAGGCAATTGATAAAGCTGAGTGGGATTCACTTAAAATAAATAAACCGGAAGTTGCTGAGCAGGAATTGGATGTCTTTTCAGATTTGATTTGGGAAGGAGTTTTGTCAAGAGCAGAATTTTTAGAGCATTTTTCAAGAAATCATATCTTTTTATTTCAGTGTTTTGATACTCATGTGCAATCTATAGTATTGAAGTCTTTGGTTCAGGAAACGGATTTCCTGTCTAAAGAAGGCTTGCAATGGTTAAGTGATAATATGTTTACAGAAAACATTGAAATGAAAGTAGGGAAGAAAGTGTTTACAGAAGATAGAAATGCTTCGATATTTGAATTAATCCAGCAAGGTGCTTTTTTAAGTGACGGACAGTTATTTAAGCAAATTAATACTATAATTGAGTCTTAGTAGTATTTAATCATATAAAGAAAGGATAAACAATATTGCTGTATATTGTTTGTTTTTTCTTTATTTTTTTAACGTTTGTTTAATCTTTTGTATTTTGTTTACCCCGTACTTTTACGTGTTTTTTCTTATTTATTTAAAATTTTAAGATATTCGGGCTTAAAATGTAGGTTTTATCTCTGTTTTTAAGCTGTTGTTAAATTTAAATCGATTGAAATTTATATTTATGTAGTAAAAATACTATATTTGCAAATATTTTTGTTAAATATTGCATTTTTAACTTCACTTGCAAAATAGTCTTTTTTGCCTGAAATAGCTGTTTTTTCCTATAGAATAAGCCTTTTTTTCCTTTTTTGAGCACAAGTCTCTTAAAATAATAATAATATTTTGTTTGTTTTATATTTTTCTTTTGCTTAATTTTAGGATAGGAAAATGTTAAACAAAATACTTTGTGCTTTTTCTTAAAACAAATTAAGTGTCTGTTTTGTTTAATGTTTGAGAATTTAAAAATGTCTTAAAAAGAATAAGGTTTATTAATTAACTTAAATTAGTTTGCATATGGAATTGACAACTACTCTAATAATTAAGTTTGTATTAAGCGTTCAAATTATTTTAACTTTATTTTTTGCTTTTTTAAAATTTGCTACAAAAGTAAATTTTGTTTCTATAGCAGACTTGTTCCACGAAAGTCAAAATTATATCTGTTTTTTATTTATCAATTTCGGTCGGCGATTGTGTAAATGAAAAACTTTTTCATGTTTAATAGTTATTAAATGTGATAGCAGTAATGATTAAAAATCGTATTTCAATTATTTTGATCTACATGACTATTTCAAAATAAAAACAAATTCATAGATGGCCTAATCAACTTTCTTAGAATATTGAAATACCCAATATATTTTCAGAGTTCCCCCCTTTTAGCTTAACTTAAATTTTCGTTTATGAAAATTAGGCCTCCAATAAATCACTCCGTATGGAAGACTGATTAAGATCTGTATTCCCTAAAAGTTTCCAGGCGTTTTAGACCTTTTAAGGTAGAGAATGCTCTTTAGTTTACATATTGTAAACACAATGCATCATGAATTTTTTTAAAAGAAATGGAATATGAAATCTTAGCAGCTAAGATTTAAATTTCATTTTAAGTAGTTGATTATTAACGATTTTTTGAATTGCCTAAGCATATGTGCTTATCGCAACAGGTATTTTATTGTCCATTTTCTAATCTTCCAAATTATGAAAAAAAAATTTACTTTTTATGATCTCATCCTAAAGAAGAGATTATTTAGTTTGTTGTTTTTGTTGCTTTTTTGCAATAAAAACTTTGCACAAACTTTTTGTCGACCAGACTCCCAGACAAATAGTACTGGAGGTCTTTTGTGCGTAGGAATGAGTGTTACGAATCCGGATAATGCATTTGATTCGAGCATGGCGACTTATGCATCTATTACAAACGTGCTGGGTCTAGCCTGTTTTGCGCAAGAAACATTGCATTTTAATCAGACTGCAAGGGCAGGGGACCAAATAGTGATCTATTTTGGTGAAGGAAATGGATTGTTGGATGTTGGTTTGCTTGCAAATGCAACTATTCAGGCAAAAAACGGAGCAGCTAATGTTGGTTCTGCAGTTGCGATGAATAATCCCATTTTAAATCTCCAGTTATTATCTGCGGGGAACTCTGCAGTAATAAAGTACACATTACCCGGTGATGCCAATCAGATACAAATTCAATCAGGCGGACTTTTGTCCGCATTAGTTGATTTAAGGATTTACGATGTGCGATTACAATTTGCAAAACCAACTATTACAGGAGGAGAAACACAATCGGTATGTTTTGGACAGTCGATTGCACTTTCGGCTACTGTAGCCTCAGGTACTACTATTGCCTGGTATGATACTCCAACTGCAACGACCGCGCTTTCAACTTCGGCGACCTATACTACTCCGGCTTTAACAGCTACAACAACTTATTATATAAGTACTTCAAGAAATCCGGGTTGCGAAAGTGATTCACGGCTCCCTGTAACGATAAATGTTATAGAACCAATACAACCTACTATAAGCACGACCGGAACTTCAATTTGTTCTTCGGGGGCAACACAGGCAACAACACTTTCTGTTATAAATCCCGTTCCCGGAACCACTTATTCCTGGTTTAATGTGGCCACAGGAGGAAGTGCATTAAGTACAAGTACAACTTATACACCAACCGTGCCGGTAGGTGTAACTGATTTTTATGTAGAGGCAGCAATTGGCTCTTGCAAATCGGCTCGTACTAAAGTGAGTGTTACTTCAACTCCGGTTCCCGGACTGGCAACAGTATTAACACAAAGTGTTTCTATTTTATCAGGACAAAATGCAACCTTAAGTGCTTCAACATCTGAAGCCGGAGTTGTTTTAGACTGGTATGATGTACCAACCGGAGGAACTAAATTATTAGGAGATTCTAATACTTTTACAACTCCTATTTTAACGGCTTCAAAAACTTATTATATCGAATCACGTAATAGTGCCGCAGGTTGTGTAAGTGCTTCAAGAGTAGCAGTGACCGTAAATGTTTCTGCTAATCCTTTAGGAACTTGCTTAGAAGCAAATAGCCAGCAAACGGCTCAAAATGGACTCTGTTTACTTTGCTCTTCTACAACTCCAAATAATTCAGTTGATGGAAATCCTGCCACTTTTGCAAGACTAACTCTTCCGGTAGGTTTAGCAGATGGATGGATTCAGCAAACATTGCAATTTAATAATCCGGGAAAAGCGGATGATACCATAGATGTTGAGTTAGCTTTACCTGGCGGAATTGCCGATGTCGGTTTACTTGGCGCAGTTAGTCTGGCTACATATAATGGCTCAACTTATAATGGAGACAGAGTCTTTATTAATAACTCTTTGGTTACTTTACAATTATTATCCGGAAATAGATTTAAAGCAAGTATTGTAGCTGGAGGCACTTTTGACCGTATCGAAATTAGAATAGGTGGTTTAGTAACTTTACTTACTAATTTAGACATTTATCAGGCATCTTACAGATACAAAGCGCCGGCAGTTACAGGTAATAAAAATATTTGCGGCGGACAGACAACAACTTTAACAGCAAATTTAGCAGTTGCCGAAACAGTTAAATGGTATGATGCTCCAACTGGAGGAAGTTTACTTGCTTCTACAGCTGCCTATACAACGCCAGTTTTAAATGCAACAACTACTTTTTATACAGAACTTACACGTGATGGCTGTGTTAATAGCGAACGTAATCCTGTAATTGTTACTGTAGACAATCCTTTGGCACCGACCACAGTAGTAGCAAGTCCTTTAAATATATGCAGTGGAGACGCTACAACCATAACGATTCAGTCACCGGTTGCCGGTACAACTTACAATTGGTATGATGCCGCAACTGGAGGAAATTTAGTGTTTACGGGTGAAATTTTTGCAACTCCAAATTTGACTGCCAGTACAACTTATCATATAGAAGCGGTAATTGGTACTTGCGTAAGTCCAGGTCGTACAGCAACGACTGTAAATGTAAATGCTAGACCAGCAGCACCGGTTCCGGTAAATTCAAATGTTGTTATTCAATCGGGACAAAGTGTAATGTTAGCCGTTACAGATGCTCCGGGATTTACCTATACATGGTATGATGTTGCAACTGGAGGGACTTCGTTAGCTTCAGGAAGTACTTATACTCCCAGCCCGGCTTTAACAGCAAATAAAACATTTTATGTTGAAGCAAGAGATTTGACAACAGATTGTCCAAGTAGTACAAGAGCAGTTATTACTGTTACGGTTATAAATGCGGTTAGTAATTGTTTATTAGCAAATTCACAAGTGACCACCAAAGGAGGAACAACAGGATGTTTGACCTGTAGTTCATCTAATGATGGAGGTTCTGTAGATGGAAGTAATAGTACAGCTGCGACCTTATCAATACCTTTGGGCTTGTTAAATGATCATATTGAACAAGTATTAACTTTTCCTACAACAGGCGAGACTGGTGATATTATAGAGGTAGAATTAGGAATTCCTGTTGGACTTCTGGATATTAGTGCTTTATCTTATATTAGTTTGCAAAGTTTTAATGCTGGTCTACCTAACGGTGATTTTTCAGCAATTAGTTCACTTTTAAATGTTCAGTTATTATCCGGAAATCGTTTTAAAGCAAGTTTTGTTGCAGCTGGACCTTTTACAAGTGTTAGAGTACAACTAAACGGATTAGCGACTGCATTATCAAGTCTGGAAATTTATGAAGCTTCATACAGATTCCCTAATGCAACAATAACAGGAGCTTCAGCACCTATTTGTGCAGGCAGTACAGCTACGTTAACCGCTACTGCTACAGGAACGCAAACTTTTGCATGGTTTGATGCTCCAACAGGAGGGAATCCTGTTGCTGTTAATCCTACGATTCCATTAACGGCTAATACAACTTATTATTTAGAGGCAAGTCGCGGATCTTGTGTTAATAGCGCGCGTCAGGCTGTAGCAATCAATGTGTTGACTATCCCGACAGCTTCAGATATTACAATTACAACTCCTGTGACAGCTTCTTGTTCTGGAGGTGTAGTTTTGGCTCCGACATCTGCTTTAGCGGGAGCAACTTTTAAATATTATACTGATCAAAATAAAACTCAGGAACTTGCAAACGGAACAGTAGGAGGTATAACCTATTCTAAAGATCCTGTAACTAGTGCATTAACTATTAGTGGTCTTACTGCTTTGAATGCTCCTTATACTTATTATGTATCTGTGCTTAATGGTGGTATTTGTGAGAGTCCAAACGGTTCATTACAACCAGTTGTGGTTAATTACCCTGCAGCTTCTGATTTAACAGTTGTATCTCCATTGGTAGCTTGTGGGAAAGCAAGTTTAAGAGATGCTATAACAGACTTTGATACATCAGGAAATACTACTTATACTTTCTTTGATTCAGCAGGTAATCCGATCACAGAGCAAGCTGCGACAAATATTTTGGGTAATGGTAATTATTTTATTCAGGCTCAAACAACTGGTGTTGCTTGTTCTTCTGCTAAATTACCAGTTGCAGTAACCGTAAATCCTGTACCAACCTTAACAGGAGTAACAAGTTCAATAGCAGTTACAAAAGGAACTTCAGTAACATTAGCTGCTACATCAAATGGAACAATAACATGGTACGATCCACAAGGGAATGTTTTGCCTTCTAATAATACGGGTGCTTTAAATACTGTGGGTACATTTACTTATACAGTAATTGCAAGTATTGGAAATTGTACTACTAGTCAGACAGTAACCATTAGTGTTATTGATCCTGCAACTTGCGACTCATTATTTGAAAGAGTTTATGCTAACAGTCAATCATGGGGATCAGTTATTACAGGTGGAGTATCAAACGGGCCTTTGGCAGTAGATGGTGATCCAAGTACTTATTCTACGATAACTACAGGATTAGGACTTTTAGGTATTGGAACTACGTGGCAAAATCTGCAATGGCCAACAACTATATCCAAAGGAACACCGGTAACAGTGAAACTTGGTTTAGAATACAGTGCAGTTGCGGTAGGACAAAGTATTACCGTTGTAGGTACTAAACGTAATGCATTGAATAATCCAATTGATATTGGAACATTACAACCGGTATCAGGATCATTATTGAATTTATTACCAGGCCAAAATTCATTTGAATTTACTTTTGTACCGTCTAATAATTCAGGACCTCAGGATTATGATGGTATCCGTGTACAATTAGGTTCAATTTTAAGTGTTGCACAAAATGTAAATGTTTACGATGCTCATTATCAAAAACAGGTAACTCAAATTGCATGTGGACAAGGCGATATTGAAGATGTATTTTATGGAGTAAAAGATTTAGGTCTTGGTGTGTTAACCTCTACAGTAGGAGTTTCTAATGCATGGAATGTAGCCGATGGAGATGTATCTACATATGCTACAATGTTTAATGCAGTTGGAGTACTTGCCGCTGCACAACTTACAGCAAAATTTAGAACACCATCTATGGTTGGTGATACCCTTAGAATTGTGATTTCAAAACCAGGAACAATTTTAAATCTAAATTTGCTTACCGGATTTAGCGTTCAGCTTTATTCAGGAAATATTCCTGTTGGAGCTCCAATAGAAAATACAAGTAGTTTATTGACTTTAAAATTACTTTCGGCTGATACAATGGCAATGACACTTATTGCACCGCAAACTGAACCTTATGACAAAGTTGTTATTAGTCTAGGAGGAGTTGCAAGTGTTTTAGATCAGCTTAGAGTTCATACAATTGATCGTACAACCAATACACAGGTAATAGGAGCCGATCCGACTAATACGGTAACGGTCTGCCCCGGAACAGATATTACACTCAAGGTTCCGCCAAAATCATGTGCAGATTATATATGGTATGATTCTCCTACAGGAGGAAATGTAGTAGCGAGTGGTCAAACCTATTCGCTTCCGGCTACACTTGCTGCGGGAACTTATAAATTTTATGTTCAGCCTATTCGTTACGGTTGCGCGGCTTTAGAGAGAGGACTTGTAACAGTAGTTGTTACAGCAACTACTCCGGCAGCTGCAATTGCAAACGTAACAATAAACGGAGGAAACAGTACAATCATTTGTTCAGAAAGTGGTCAGGTAACTTTGGATGCTGTATTAAGTGGTACACCAGCACTTACAAATCCAGTATACTCCTGGTATAGTTTTGATGGTACAACAAGTAATTTAATAGTTGGACAAACAACTTCTAAATTAATCTTAACAGGATTAACTCCTGGTACTTACACTTATTATGTTGGAGTTCGTTCTGATGTATATTGTGAAACTGCACCGGCAGACAGAAAACAAGTTACTTTTACTATTTTACCAAGTTCATTATCTACTGATATTGTAATAGACAATGCTACAATTTGTCATGATACAAATGCTGTGCTTACACCTACAAGTAGTTTAGTAAACCCAGTATTCTTTTGGTATTTAGATGCTAATAAAACGCAACCTATATCAAACGGAGTAATAGGTGGTGTAACCTACACAATAAGCGGTACAGGAGTTTTAACAGCTTCTGGTTTAACAACTGCAATGAGCCCGATTACATATTACGTAGCGGTAGCAAGTGATAATACTTGTCAAAATAAAAATGGAGAATTAAAAGCTGTAACAGTAATTGTTAACGATCCTCCAACGCCAACATCTAATAATTATACTCAGAATTTCTGTTTAGTAAATGCGCCAACAGTTGCAAATCTTCAGGTTAATGAAGCAAATGTAGTTTGGTATACTACTGCAAACGGAGGAACAGCATTAGATCCAACAACAGCATTAGCAAATGGAATTTATTATGGAGCAATAAAAGATGTTACAGGTTGCGAAAGTTCTTTAAGATCTGTTGTAACAGTAACAGTAAGTGATCCTGGTACACCGGTAATTACTAAAACGTCACAAGATTTTTGTTTAGTAAATGCGCCAACGTTTGCCAGCATCGACGTAAGTCCTGCTATCAATATTGTTTGGTATGATGCTTTAACCGGAGGAAATTTAATTCCATCAACTACAGCCTTGACAACAGGCACTTATTATGCAGCGATAAAAGATCCGACAACTACTTGCGAAAGTAATGTTAGATTAGCGATCACTATTAGCGTAACAGATCCAGGCACACCGGTAATTACAAAAACCTCACAAGATTTTTGTTTAGTAAATGCACCAACTTTTGCCAGCATCGACGTAAGTCCTGCTACAAACATAGTTTGGTATGATGCTTTAACCGGAGGAAATTTAATTCCATCTACAACGGCTTTAACAACAGGAACATACTACGCAGCGATAAAAGATCCGACCACTACTTGCGAGAGTAATGTTAGATTGGCTATCACTATTAGTGTGACTGATCCAGGAACACCGGTAATTACAAAAACTTCACAAGATTTCTGTTTAGTAAATGCACCAACTTTTGCGAGCATCGACGTAAGTCCTGCAACAAACATAGTTTGGTATGATGCTTTAACCGGAGGAAATTTAATTCCATCAACTACAGCCTTGACAACAGGAACATACTATGCAGCGATAAAAGATCCAACAACTACTTGTGAAAGTAATGTTAGATTGGCTATTACTATTAGTGTGACTGATCCAGGAACGCCGGTAATTACAAAAACGTCACAAGATTTTTGTTTAGTAAATGCACCAACTTTTGCCAGCATCGACGTAAGTCCTGCTACCAATATTGTTTGGTATGATGCATTGACAGGAGGAAATTTAATTCCATCGACTACAGTCTTAACAACAGGCACCTATTACGCAGCGATAAAAGATCCGACAACTACTTGCGAAAGTAATGTTAGATTAGCCATCACTATTAGCGTAACAGATCCAGGAACACCGGTAATTACAAAAACTTCACAAGATTTTTGTTTAGTAAATGCACCAACGTTTGCCAGCATCGACGTAAGTCCTGCTACCAATATCGTTTGGTATGATGCTTTAACCGGAGGAAATTTAATTCCATCAACTACAGCCTTGACAACAGGAACATACTATGCAGCAATAAAAGATCCAACAACTACTTGTGAAAGTAATGTTAGATTGGCTATTACTATTAGTGTGACTGATCCAGGAACACCGGTAATTACAAAAACCTCACAAGATTTCTGTTTAGTAAATGCACCAACTTTTGCGAGCATCGACGTAAGTCCTGCAACAAACATAGTTTGGTATGATGCTTTAACCGGAGGAAATTTAATTCCATCAACTACAGCCTTGACAACAGGAACATACTATGCAGCAATAAAAGATCCAACAACTACTTGTGAAAGTAATGTTAGATTGGCTATTACTATTAGTGTGACTGATCCAGGAACACCGGTAATTACAAAAACCTCACAAGATTTCTGTTTAGTAAATGCACCAACTTTTGCCAGCATCGACGTAAGTCCTGCTACCAATATCGTTTGGTATGATGCTTTAACCGGAGGAAATTTAATTCCGTCAACTACAGCCTTGACAACAGGAACATACTATGCAGCGATAAAAGATCCAACAACTACTTGTGAAAGTAATGTTAGATTGGCTATTACTATTAGCGTAACAGATCCAGGAACACCGGTAATTACAAAAACTTCACAAGATTTCTGTTTAGTAAATGCACCAACGTTTGCGAGCATCGACGTAAGTCCTGCTACCAATATTGTTTGGTATGATGCTTTAACCGGAGGAAATTTAATTCCGTCAACTACAGCCTTGACAACAGGAACATACTATGCAGCGATAAAAGATCCAACAACTACTTGCGAAAGTAATGTTAGATTGGCCATCACTATTAGCGTAACAGATCCAGGAACACCGGTAATTACTAAAACTTCACAAGATTTCTGTTTAGTAAATGCACCAACTTTTGCGAGCATCGACGTAAGTCCTGCTACCAATATCGTTTGGTATGATGCTTTAAGCGGAGGAAATTTAATTCCATCTACAACGGCTTTAACAACAGGAACATACTACGCAGCGATAAAAGATCCAACAACTACTTGCGAAAGTAATGTTAGATTAGCGATCACTATTAGCGTAACAGATCCAGGAACACCGGTAATTACAAAAACCTCACAAGATTTTTGTTTAGTAAATGCACCAACTTTTGCCAGCATCGACGTAAGTCCTGCTACCAATATCGTTTGGTATGATGCTTTAACCGGAGGAAATTTAATTCCGTCAACTACAGCCTTGACAACAGGAACGTATTACGCAGCGATAAAAGATCCAACAACTACTTGCGAGAGTAATGTTAGATTAGCGATCACTATTAGCGTAACAGATCCAGGAACACCGGTAATTACAAAAACTTCACAAGATTTCTGTTTAGTAAATGCACCAACGTTTGCGAGCATCGACGTAAGTCCTGCTACCAATATTGTTTGGTATGATGCTTTAACCGGAGGAAATTTAATTCCGTCAACTACAGCCTTGACAACAGGAACATACTATGCAGCGATAAAAGATCCAACAACTACTTGTGAAAGTAATGTTAGATTGGCTATTACTATTAGCGTGACTGATCCAGGAACACCAACTTTGGTAACAGCAGGAACACAAAACTTCTGTCTGATAAATGCACCAACTTTTGCAAGTGTGCAGTTTAATCAAGCTAATATTGTTTGGTACGATGCTTTAAGTGGAGGAAATGTAATTGCCTCAACAACAGTGTTAACAAGCGGAACTTATTTTGCAGTGATAAAAGATCCGGTATCAGGATGTGAAAGTGCTACAAGATTATCAGTGACCATAAATGTTAGCGATCCAGGAACACCAACTTTAGTAACAGCAGGGACACAAAACTTCTGTTTGGTAAATGCGCCAACTTTTGCCAGTGTGCAATTTAATCAGGCTAATATTGTCTGGTACGATGCTTTAAGCGGAGGAAATGTAATTGCTTCAACAACAGTGTTAACAAGCGGAACTTATTTTGCAGTAATCAAAGATCCGGTATCAGGATGCGAAAGTGCTGTAAGATTATCAGTAACAATAAATGTTAGCGATCCGGGAACACCAACAACAACATCTAACTCTCAGGTTTTCTGTTCAGGAAATAACCCAACTGTTGCTAATATACAAGTAAATGAAAGTAATGTAGTTTGGTATAATGCAGCAACTGGCGGAACAGCAATTCCAGCAACAACTGCTTTAGCAAATGGAGATTATTTTGCAGCATTAAAAGATGCTGTAACAGGTTGTGAAAGCAATGTTAGACTAAAAGTAACGATTACTCTTGGAAACGCACCTAATCCTACAACTATTAACACAGCACAAAACTTCTGTTCAACTGCTGCACCAACTGTTGCGAGTATTCAGGTAAATGAAAGCGGAGTAACATGGTTTAGTAGTGCAACTGGCGGAACAGCAATTCCGGCTAATACAGCATTAACATCCGGAATTTATTATGGAAACATTGTAGATCCTGTTTCAGGTTGTGAAAGCGCAACTCGTTTACAAGTAACTGTTACGGTTTCAGATCCGGCAGCAACACCAACGACAACAGATACAACACAAGATTTCTGTTCGTTAAATGCACCAACTGTAGCCAATATTCAGGTAAATGAAGCAAATGTAGTTTGGTACAGTACTGCAACTGGCGGAACAGCAATTCCAGCGACAACAGCTTTAACTAACGGTATTTATTACGGAGCAGTTTCAAGTGCTTCAGGTTGTGAAAATCCAGTGCGATTAGCAGTTACTGTAACTGTAAATACACCGGGAGTAGTAACAACACCTAGAACAGCACAAACATTCTGTTTGTCAAAATTGCCAACACTTGCTAATATCTTAGTAAACGAAAGTAATGTAGTTTGGTATTCTTCTGCAACAGGCGGAACTCCACTGGCAGCAAATACAAAACTTACAGCTACAACATATTATGCAGGAGCTCTTGGTAATACAACAAATGGTTGTGAAAGCGCTACGAGATTAGGAGTAACAATAAGTTTCGAAAACGATGCTCTAGTTCCTATTACAACCAGTGATGATACACCATGTGTTTTCCAGGGAGTAACGTATTCAGTAGCAAATGGTAAATCAAATTATGTATGGTCAATTACGAACGGAACAATTGTTTCTGGCGGAGGAACTGCTGACGGAAATGTAACTGTTTCATGGTCAGATGTTGGACCTGGTAAAATTGAAGTTACTTACATCAATACTTGTGATGAAAGCACAACAAAAACACTGAATGTTACAGTGGCAACTTGTTCTGATTTAACCATTACAAATACAGTTAGTAATCCTACTCCGAATTTTGGAGAACAGATCGTATTTACTGTAACAGTGAATAATGTTGGAGAAGGTAATTTCATAAATACCGTAGTAAGTGATTTATTGCCTAGCGGATACGACTTAGTTAGTACCAGCACAACAGCGGGTGTATATGATCCTGCTACTCAGCTTTGGACGATTCCAACTCTAAATGCAGGTCAAAGCGTGGTGTTAACAATTGTTGCCGAAGTATTACCAGCCGGTGATTATCTAAGTGTTGCAACTATTGAAATTTCAACTCCTTTAGATGCTGATGCAGCAAACAACTCAGCTTCTGTTTCTGTTGAGCCAGTTTGTCTTACAGTTTATAATGAGTTCACACCAAACAACGATGGCTCAAACGATCTGTTTAGAATTGACTGTATCGAATCATATCCAAATAATGAGTTAAAAGTATACAACAGATATGGAGCTTTAGTATACAGCAAACAACATTACGAAAATGATTGGAACGGAACTGCCAATGTATCTGGAGTAATTAATAGAGGAGATATGTTGCCAACAGGTACTTATTTTTATGTGATAGACATTGGAAACGGAACGGTTAAAAAAGGATGGTTATCTATAATGAGATAAGCAACTAGGTTAATCATCTAATTAATTAAACTAAATAAGTATCGTTATGAAACTATATATAAAATCATTAGAAACATATTTCGTCTTAATATGTTCTTTTATCACATTTTGTGCAAATGCACAACAAGATCCGGAGTACACGCAGTACATGTACAACACAATGGCGGTAAATCCAGCTTACGCTGGATCTGCCGGCACATTAGAAGCAGCACTTTTAGTTCGTTCTCAATGGGTTGGAATTTCCGGGGCACCGGAAACACAATCGTTCTCTATTCAGGCGCCGCTTCGTAATGAAAAAATAGGTTTAGGACTAAGTATTGTTAATGACAAAATAGGTCCTTCAGAAGAACTTTATCTTGATGGAAATTTCTCTTATTCAATTCCACTTGGATATGAGCAAAGATTAGCCTTTGGTATAAAAGCCGGGATGAGAATGCTAAATGTTGACTGGTCAAAAGGAAAATATTATGATCCAAATGATGTTCTGTTAAATCAGAATATCGATAATCAGGCAAAATTAGCTGTTGGAGCAGGGGTTTATTATTATACCGATAAATGGTATGTAGGAGCTTCCATTCCTAGTTTTATCCAAAGTAATTATTACGATGATGTTCAGGAATCTGTAGACTATGATCGTTTGCACTATTATTTGATGGGAGGTTATGTTTTTGATTTGAATCCGAATTTAAAATTCAAACCGGCATTTTTAGTAAAAGCAGTTAGTGGGGCTCCGCTTACGGCTGATATCTCGGCGAATTTTATGATTGCTGAAAAATTTGTAATTGGTGCTTCTTACAGAACAGATGATTCTGTAAGCATACTGGCAGGGTTTCAAATATCCAAAAGTTTTTATGTAGGATACGCTTTCGATTATACCGTAAGTGACCTTAATAAATACAATGACGGAACGCATGAAATCATTCTGCGCTATCAATTTAATAAAGGCGAAAGTAAAATTAAATCTCCTCGATTCTTCTAAAATTAAAACCTATGAGAAAATTATATATCCTAAGTTTAGTCTTGAGCATTACGTTTAGTTTTGCTCAAAAGACTAATTTAAAAAAGGCGGATGCTCTGTTTAGAAATTATTCTTACGTAGAAGCCTCAAAGGCTTATGAAGAATGCTTGCAGAACATAAAAAACCCGTCAGCACAAACGTTAAAAAATGCTGCCGACTCGTATTATTTTATATCAGATTCCAGAAATGCACTTAAATGGTATAAAAAGTTATACGAAGTTCAGGACAATAATTTAACCGATATTTACTATCTGCGTTATATTCAGTCGCTAAAAGGTGTTATGGATTATGATATAGCAGATAAAATGACTAAAGAGTATCTTACCAAAAAAGGAGATCAAAACGAAGTCAACAGATATCTTGCCCAGAAAAAACAAATGGACAGTTTGTCTAAAGCGAAATCTCTTTATAAAATTAAGAATCTTGATATCAATACCAGTAAATCTGATTTTGGAGCTACATTTTTTCAGGATAAAGTAGTCTTTACTTCTGCCAGAGATACAACAAAATTTAGCGAAAAATTATATACATGGAATAATCAGCCTTTTTTGAATCTGTACTTAGCAGAAAGAAATCCTGCAGACGGAAGTTTGTTTAACGAAGGCTTGTTTCTTCCTAATGTAATGACCAAATATCATGAAGCAACAGCCTCTTTTGATGCTAGTGGGAAAACAATGTACTATTCAACAAACATTGTTAAAAAGAACAAGCTGGTTATTGATGAAAGTAAAACCAATAATTTTCAGATTATCAAGGGAGATATTATAAATAATAAACTGGAGAACCCAAAAACAGTTTTCTTTGATAATAATGATTATTCTGTAGGACATCCTTCTTTGAGTGAAGATGGCCATTGGCTTTTCTTTGCATCAGATATGCCGGGAGGATTTGGTGAAACTGATTTATATTATGTAAAAATTGCTGATGACGGAACGATGAGTTCTCCGGTAAATCTGGGGTCAAAAATCAACACAATTGGGAATGATCTTTTTCCTTATTTCCGAAACGGAAAGCTTTATTTCTCATCAGACGGTCATTATGGTTATGGTGATCTGGATATTTATGAAAGTAATCTTTTGGCAGACGGAACTTTTTCTGATCCTGTAAATTTGGGAGAGCCTGTAAATAGTAATAAAGATGATTTTACTTTTATAATCGACAGCGCAGATACTTATGGTTATTTTTCATCAAACAGAGCCGGAGGAAAAGGAGATGATGATATCTACTCTTTTGTAAAAGGAAAACCGGTTTGTAATCAAAGTATTTCTGGTATGGCAATCGATCGCAAAACAAAATTACCTCTTAGTGACGTCTCTATATTGGCTTACAATTCTTATAGTGAGATTCTGGGCGAGACCAAAACAAATTTTGAGGGTAAATATGCCGTTGTAGTACCATGTGGTAAAATGGTAAAAATGATAGCTGCAAAACCAAATTATAGCAGCGACGAAAAAACCGTTGAAACTACGATGGAAAATGATGGTGAAATCAAAGATGTTAACTTCGAGCTTAGTAATTATGATGATTTGGTTGTGAAGAAAAAAGGAGTAGAGAAAGTAGATGTAAAACCAATTTACTTTGATTACGATAAATACGACATTACGCCATTGGCGGTAGAAGAATTAACTAAAGTTGTTTTTATTATGCAAAAATTTCCAAATATCAGAATCAAAATCGAGTCACATACAGATTCAAGAGGAAAAGATTCTTATAATATGAAACTTTCTGATAATAGAGCAAAATCAACAAGAGATTATATTATTTCACAGAATATTGATGCATCAAGAATTGAAAGTGCTATTGGGTACGGAGAAAGCAGATTAATCAATAAATGTAAAAATGGTGTAAAATGTACAGAAGAAGAACATTTACTAAATAGACGTTCCGACTTTATTATTATCCAAAAATAGTTTTATATTTGCAGTCTAATTATTTGATAATCAGGTAAAAATATAAAATTTAGAAACCATTTGGAAGTTGGTTTTGTTTAATTCTTTTACAAGAATAATGGACAAGAAGAAAATCAAGTTGCATCGTTTTGCAGCTTGATTTTTGATTTTTTAAAACTTTTAATTTTTGATGTTTTTGAGAAAAAATAATCCTAATTTTGATGCTCAGTTATTCTAAATTTCAATTTGCATTATTTTAATATCTTATGAATATTCAAGAGACAATTCAAGCTTTACGTGACGAACTTAATCAGCACAATTATAATTATTATGTGCTTGATAACGCTACAATTTCAGACTATGACTTCGATATTAAATTAAAAGAACTTCAGGATTTAGAAGATAAAAACCCGGATTTTTTTGATGAACATTCTCCAACACAACGCGTAGGAGGAGCCATTACAAAAAACTTTAAAACGATTGCCCATCAGTCCCGTATGTATTCTTTGGATAATTCATATTCCAAAGAAGATCTGTTAGATTGGGAAAACAGAATTCAAAAGGTTTTAGGAAATGTTGATTTGCAATATACCTGCGAATTAAAATACGATGGAGCCTCAATAAGTATTACATACGAAAACGGAAAACTGATTCAGGCGTTAACACGTGGTGACGGTTTCCAGGGAGATGAGGTTACAAACAATATCAAAACAATAAAATCGGTTCCCTTACAATTAAAAGGAAATTACCCTGAGAGATTTGATATTCGTGGTGAAATAATTTTACCTTTTGCCGGTTTCGAAAAAATGAATCAGGACTTAATTGAAATAGGAGAAACACCATATTCAAATCCAAGAAATACAGCTTCAGGAAGTTTAAAACTTCAGGATAGTGCTGAGGTTGCAAAAAGACCTTTAGAGTGTTTACTGTATTTTGTTACCGGAAATAATCTGCCATTTACTACACAGTTTGAAGGACTGGAATCTGCCAGAAAATGGGGGTTTAAAGTTCCAACAGAAGCAAAATTAGTCAACAACATGAATGAAGTCTTTGATTTCATTGATTATTGGGATACACACCGCCACAATTTGCCTTATGAAACAGATGGAGTTGTTATAAAAGTAAACAGCATTCAGCATCAGGAAGAATTAGGTTATACAGCAAAATCACCACGCTGGGCAATAGCCTATAAATTCAAGGCAGAACAAGTTTCAACCAAATTAAAATCAATTTCTTATCAGGTAGGGCGTACGGGAGCAATTACTCCTGTTGCAAATTTAGAGCCGGTACAATTGGCAGGAACAATTGTAAAAAGAGCTTCTTTGCATAATGCCGATCAAATTGAAAAATTAGATATCAGAATTAATGATACCGTTTTTGTTGAAAAAGGAGGAGAAATCATTCCAAAGATTATTGCTGTTGATTTAGAGCAACGTCCTGAAAATTCGGTGCCAACTCAATATATTACGCATTGTCCGGAATGTCAGACAGAGTTGATTAGAAATGAAGGAGAAGCAAACCATTATTGTCCTAATTTTTATGGATGTCCTCCGCAGATTATAGGCAGAATTCAGCATTATATTTCAAGAAAAGCAATGGATATTGAGGGACTTGGAGGAGAAACTGTTACATTACTTTTTAATAATGGATTAGTGCATAATTATGCTGACCTTTATGAGTTGAAAGTAGAAGATATTTTACCATTAGAAAGAATGGCACAAAAATCTGCAGAAAACTTAGTAAAAGGAGTAGGAAAATCTAAAGAAATTCCGTTTGAAAGTGTGCTGTTTGCGCTCGGAATCCGTTTTGTCGGTGAAACAGTTGCTAAAAAACTGGCTAAACATTATAAAAATATTGATGCCCTGAGCCAGGCCTCTTTAATGGACTTAGTTTTGGTGGATGAGATTGGCGAGAGAATTGCCAAAAGTGTTATTGAGTTTTTTGAGAATGAAGAAAATAAGAGAATCATTGAACGCTTAAAAAGTTACGGAGTTCAATTTGAAATAGAAGAAAAAATCAACCCAAATGCTACCGAGAAATTTATTGGAAAAACTTTTGTAGTTTCAGGAGTTTTTAGCCAATTTTCGAGAGACGAATTAAAGAAGACTATAGAAGATAATGGTGGAAAAGTGGGAAGTTCAATTTCCGCAAAAACAGATTTTGTAGTTGCAGGGGATAATATGGGACCAGCTAAATTAGAAAAAGCAAGTAAATTAAATATTCCGATATTGTCAGAAATAGATTTTATAAATAAACTAAATGAAAGCGAATAAACCATCGTTGATTTTATTCTTTGTAGCATTATTGTTTACAATTATTTTCGACTGGATAAAGCAGGATGCTTTAGCGATTTATGCTAAAGCCGTAGTCCTGCCGGCTATCTTTTTTTATTTTATTGTAAGTAATGATTTTAAAGTTGGAAAAACAGAAGGCCTGATCTTTTTCTTTTGCTTTGTAGGCCAGGTTTTTGATCTCATGGATGTTGAGATTTCTGAAATAGGAGGAGTAATTAGCTTTTTAATCGTCTACTTATTGATTATAAAGCTTTTTATAATAGATCATGAGCGCATTCAATTAAGAAGAAAAGATATACTCCCCATTTCGATAGTAGTAATTTTTATTGTTTACTTACTGGTTTCTGTATTAAGTCTGCAGTTTGATAACATGAAAAAATTTAATTTACTCTATACCATCTACGGGATAGTATTAAGTATTTTAAGCTATTATTCATTTGTAAGTTATATTACAAAAGGAACCTATTTGGCGCTATTAATGTCTTTAATGGCTGTGAGTTATATATTTTCAGATATCTTCTATATTTTCAACGTGTATTTTTCCTATTCAGTTGTGCTGGTTCTAATTCGGGATATAACCCAGATACTGGCCTATTATTTTATGGCAGAGTATTTTCTTGAAAAAGCTAAACTGCAGAGGAAAGTATTATACAATAATTGATTTCCCTTGATTGGTATGATTCTTATTGTTGTCAAAATAAAAATCAATTCGGCCTAAATTTATTCCATAACATCCCACTTGATTTACTAATACATCTTGTCCCGCCTTGTTTTTCAAGATAGTCGGTTTATCAAGAAATGTATGCGTGTGGCCTCCAA
Organism: Flavobacterium sp. N2038; assembly: GCF_025947185.1. NCBI lineage: Bacteria > Pseudomonadati > Bacteroidota > Flavobacteriia > Flavobacteriales > Flavobacteriaceae > Flavobacterium > Flavobacterium sp. N2038. The sequence continues at coordinate 3,215,602 of NZ_CP110001.1, read as the reverse complement.
TAATTAAATCAATATCCTGTGTTAAAGCAGCTAATTTTACATCACAAATTTTCGATTCATCATCACGATAGCTGTAGCCCAAATGCGAAAGACAGATAACTAAGTCGCATTTCTCTTCTTTTTTAAGTATTTGTGTCATATCCTGTGCGATTTCTACAGGATTATTATAAACGGTTTCCTTATACATTTGTTTATCAACTAAGCCATTAAGCTCAATTCCTAAACCAAAAACACCTACTTTAATTCCGTTTTTGTTGAAAATTTTATAAGGTTTCACATGTCCGTTCATAACGGTGTTTTTAAAGTCGTAATTAGAACAGATAAAATCAAAACTTGCATGAGGTAATTGAGCGTATAAACCTTCAACACCGTTGTCAAAATCATGATTTCCAATTGCAGAGGCATCATATTTCATCATGCTCATTAATTTAAACTCCAATTCTCCTCCATAATAATTAAAGTATGGAGTTCCCTGAAAAATGTCACCTGCATCCAATAAAAGAACATTAGGGTTTTCTCTTCGAATAGTTTCAATAAGAGCTGCACGACGAGACACACCACCTTTATTTGCATTACGAGGATCATCAGCCGGAAAAGGATCTATATGGCTGTGTACATCATTCGTATGTAAAATGGTTAAGTGTTTAATATCGTTGGATTCAAAACTGCTCAAAGATAAGCCTAAACTTAAAAGTGCTGTACTTGCCGCAGTTTTCTCGATAAATTCTCTTCTTTTCATGGGTATATTTTTTTGCGTAAACGCGAGTATTATTATTTTATCTTTTCGAAATATTATTCTTCAGTAATTCTGATATCTTTAGGAGCCGGAATTGTGTCCACTTCCTTAAAATAATCAATCAATACATTTCGAAGTTTATAGTTTAGATCAAATTTCTGAACACCTTTTGCAAAGAAACTCATACTGTCTCCACCATTTGCTAAGTAGTCATTAGTTGCAACGTAGTATACTTTGTTTATATCAAGAGGTTTTCCCTGAATTAGAATATTCTTTGCCGTTTTGTCTTTTGTAATTGTAAAAGTCATCCCTGATAAAGGTTGCGGTTTCTTCTCCTTAATAATATAAGCAGCAATATCCTGAATTTGTTCTCCTTTTAGCGCGATAACAACCAGATTGTTTTCAAAAGGCATAATTTCAAAAGCAGTTCTGCTTGTTACATTTCCTTTTGGTAAAATAGCGCGAATTCCACCATGGTTTAAAAGGCACAGATCAATAGTCTTATTTTCTCGTGATTTAAAAACAAGATTTCCTCTTTGTGCACAAACATCAGCAAGTAAACAGCCAATTGTAGTTTGCCATTTTCCGGTACTCTTATCAAGAGTTTCAGGGCAATATGCCAAAACACTATCCAGATCCTTATTAATATGATCGCGATATGGTTTAATAAAATTTTCAATTTCGGGAGTTTGAGCTCCTTTTTCGGTAACTGGAATTTGTTTTCCTTCAATCTTTGTTAGATTGTAATTTTTCGGGCTGCAGGAAAATATAAAAAAAAGTGTTAAGAATATAACAAAAAGTTTTAAAAACACGTTATACTTTTTTAGTTTTACCATCGTAAATGCGACTTAAATAATTAATTTTGTAATCTGGCAAAAGTACTATGTTTTTAAATTATATAAAGGAATTTTGTGTAAAAAAATCATTAAAAAAAAACCTGCGTATAAGCAAAAACGAAGTATTTACAAGTAATGCGCAAACAATTGGTTTATTGATAGATGAAAGTGATTCATTATATTCAAAAGAATTGATGACTGAATTGGTTTCTCACGGAATTGCTCAGAAGAACATTAAAATTGTAACTTACCGGGATAAATTTGAGAAGAAAAAAGAGTACTCAGAGTTAACTTTTGGTAAAAAGCATATGAATTGGAAGGGAGAAGTTACTGAAGTTTTTCTGAACGAATTTATAGAAACAGAATTTGATCTTTTGATTAGTTATTATGAAAAAGAAAAACCAATTCTAATGCTGATTACAAGTATGTCAAAAGCAAAATTTAAGGTAGGATTTTCTTCGGTAGACGCAAGATTAAACCGATTGATGATTGATACCGCAATTGGGAATTATAAACTTTTCGTTTCAGAATTGTTTATGTATTTAAAAAGAATAAAATAAATTATAAATAAAATATGCAATCATTAATAGGAACAGGTGTTGCGCTTGTAACTCCATTTAAAAAAGATTTTTCAGTAGATATTGAAGCTTTACAGCGTATCGTTAATTTTTCGATCGATGGAGGAGTAGAATATCTTGTTGTTATGGGTACAACAGCAGAAAATGCTACTTTGACTGAGTCTGAAAAAGAATTGGTTATCAGGACTGTAATTGAAACAAACAAAGGAAGATTGCCTTTAGTTCTTGGTGTAGGAGGAAATAATACCATGCAGATAGTTGAAGAATTAAAAACTGGAGATTTTTCAGCTTTTGAAGCGATACTTTCAGTTTCTCCTTATTATAACAGGCCTACGCAAGAAGGAATTTATCAGCACTTTAAGGCAATTGCCGAAGCATCTCCGCTACCTGTTATATTATATAACGTTCCGGGAAGAACGTCAAGTAATATGTTGCCATCAACAGTTGTTCGTCTGGCAAATGATTTTAGTAATATTGTTGCGATAAAAGAAGCAGCTGGTGATGTAGTTCAGGCGATGCAGTTAATCAAAAATGCACCCAAAGATTTTCTTGTAATTTCTGGTGATGATATGATTGCTTTACCGATCGTTTTAGCAGGCGGAGCAGGTGTTATTTCGGTTATCGGACAAGGTTTTCCTAAAGAATTTTCAGAAATGATACGTTTAGGATTGAATAAAAAAGTTACAGAAGCATTTAAAACACAATACTTTTTATCAGATTGTATCGATATGATTTTTGAGCAAGGAAATCCTGCTGGAATAAAACAAGTGTTTCAAGCCCTTGGTATTGCTGATAACACAGTTCGTTTGCCACTGGTTTCTGTAGATGATTCTTTAGCAGCAAGACTAAATGAATTTGTGAAAAACAGTATTAAAGAAGTATAAAAATAGTCGTATTTTATTATACAAAAAAAATATTTTGCAATAGCTAAATTAATAACTAAATTTGCCACCGAAACTTCGGTGTGATTTTTCATTGACATTAAGTCTACGAAAGCATAATAAAAGTAAGAAAATGAAAAAAATAGTAGCTCTATTAATTGTTGTTGTCCTTTTTTGCTCTTGTAGTGATTACCAGAAGGCATTAAAAAATGAAGATGTTGCAGCAAAATTCGAAATGGCAACAAAAATGTACGATGCTGGTAAATATTCAAAAGCAATTCGTCTTTTTGAACAATTAGCGTCTTCTTACAGAGGGAAACCTCAGGCAGAGAAATTATTTTACATGTTTTCGCAGTCGTATTATAAAACCAAACAATATTATTTAGCTGGTTATCAGTTTGAAAGTTTTGTTTCTGGTTATCCGCGAAGTGAAAAAGTACAGGAAGCTGCTTTCTTAGGAGCTTACAGTTACTCAAAATTAGCACCGGTTTATAGTTTAGATCAGGCAGATACAGTAAAAGCTTTAGAGAAATTGCAAGCATTTATTGATAATTATCCAAACTCTGAATATATTGCTCAGGCTAATGAAGCAGTGAAGGTTTTAAATGGAAAACTGGAGAAAAAAGCATACGAAAATGCAAAAGGATACAATACTATTTCAGATTATAAATCAGCATTAGTAGCTTTTGATAATTTTATTGCTGATTTTCCCGGGACACCTTATAAAGAAGATGCCTTGTTTTACAAATATGATTCGGCATATCAATTGGCAATAAATAGTATTCCTTCAAAAATGGAAGAACGTTTAAACGTTGCTAAAATAGCTTATGCAAACTTATTAAAGTTTAAAAGCGATACTAAGTATAAAAAACAGGCAGACGAAATGAATGCCAGAGTTGAAACAGATTTACAAAAATTTACTAAATAATAAAAGTCATGGATTTAAAAAAGACGAATGCTCCTGTTAACACAATAACTTACAATAAAACAGTTATTGAAGAGCCAACAGGAAATGTGTATGAGGCAATTACCATTATGGCTAAAAGAGCAAACCAGATTAATTCTGAAATTAAAAAAGAATTAACTGAAAAATTAGAAGAGTTTGCTACTTATAATGACAGTCTTGAAGAAGTTTTTGAAAATAAAGAGCAAATTGAAGTTTCTAAATTTTACGAGAAATTACCAAAACCACACGCTTTAGCGGTACAGGAATGGTTAGACGGTAAAACATACCACAGAAGTTCAAACAAATAATACAGTACAATGTCAGTTTTAAACGGTAAAAAAGTTTTACTGGGAGTTTCTGGTGGAATTGCAGCGTATAAAACAGCCTCATTAGTACGACTTTTTATAAAAGCAGGTGCACATGTCCAAGTGATAATGACACCTGCTTCTAAGGATTTTGTAACTCCACTTACGTTATCTACGTTATCAAAAAATCCAGTACATTCCAGTTTTTTTAATACCGACGACGAAAATGCGGTTTGGAATAATCATGTTGATTTGGCACTTTGGGCCGATTTGATGCTGATTGCTCCGGCAACAGCAAATACGTTGTCTAAAATGGTGACAGGAAACAGCGATAATCTTTTAATTGCTACTTATTTATCGGCTAAATGTCCCGTTTATTTTGCTCCGGCAATGGATCTGGATATGTATAAACATCCTTCAAGTTTACAAAGTTTTGATAGCTTAAAACAGTTTGGAAATATAATGATTCCTGCTGAAAATGGAGAACTGGCAAGTGGTTTGTCCGGAGAAGGACGAATGGCAGAGCCTGAAAATATTATTGCTTTTCTTGAAGCAGATTTAGAAAGCAAACTCCCTCTAAAAGGAAAAAAAATATTAATAACTGCAGGTCCAACTTACGAAGCAATAGATCCGGTACGCTTTATTGGAAATCATTCTTCCGGAAAAATGGGTTTTGATATTGCAAACGAAGCGGCAAAATTGGGTGCGAAAGTAATTTTGATAGCTGGTCCAACTCATTTTAAAGTAAAAAACAGTTCAGTTGAAGTGGTAAATGTAGTATCAGCACAGGAAATGTATGATGCTTGTCACCAACATTATAATGATGTGGATGTTGCTATTGCGGCAGCGGCAGTTGCTGATTATAAACCAAAAGTTGTTGCTTTACAGAAGATTAAAAAAGCGGCTGATGAGTTTTCAATAGAATTAGAGAAGACAAAAGATATATTAGCTTCACTGGGAACAATTAAAAAAAATCAGTTTTTAATTGGATTTGCACTCGAGACTCAAAATGAAATTGAAAATGCTAAGTTGAAAATTCAGAAAAAAAACTTAGATTTGATTGTTCTAAATTCCTTACAGGATGAAGGCGCAGGTTTTAAAAAAGAAACCAATAAAGTTACTTTTATTGATAAGAATTTTAATATCGAGCCAATGGAACTAAAATCGAAAGAAGCAGTTGCAACTGATATTTTAAGAAAAGTGATTGAGCATTTTGGCTAAATTATAATAAAGTGTCAGAAAAAATGTTTTAATGCGTTAACTGCAAACACTAATTGTATTTTTATGAATAAAATAGCGACGTTTTTAGCATTCTTAATTTTTGGCTTCGCACAGGCACAACAACTTAATTGTACTGTAACTATAAATACAGAAAGACTTCCAAATCCAAATCAGCAGGTTTTTAAAACATTACAAACTTCATTATCTGAGTTTGTCAATAAAACAGATTGGAACGGAGCTGTCTTAAAACAGAATGAGCGAATTAATTGCTCTATGTATATTACACTTTCTTCGAATAATTCAGATCAGTTTTCGGGAACAATACAAGTGCAGTCTTCACGATTGATTTTTAATTCTACATATTCCTCACCGGTTTTGAATTATAATGACAAAGATTTTAGTTTTAGATATACTGAATACGAACCTCTGTTGTTTAATCCGACTACTTACGAATCAAATTTAGTTTCTGTAGTTTCATTCTATAGTTATCTGATTTTAGGAATGGATGCAGATACTTTTCAAATGGGAGCAGGAAACCAATATTTAGAAACGGCACAAAATATTGCCAACGTTGCCCAGCAAGGAGGTTTTAAAGGATGGAGCCAGGCTGATGGAATTCAGAATCGTTATTATTTAATCACAGATATGATTTCGCCTATGTACAGTGACTTGCGTCAGGTGACTTTCTTGTACCATTCAGGTTTAGACAGAATGAGTGAGGATTTAAAAGGGGCAAAAGAAAAAATCAAATCTTCGATACTGCTTATAGGTAAATTTAATTCTGTTAAGCCAAATGCATTTTTAACAAGAGTGTTTTTTGATGCCAAATCAGACGAAATTACATCTATTTTCTCTGGTGGGCCAAGTATTCCTATTACTGATTTGACAGACGTTCTAAATAAGGTTTCTCCTTTGAACTCTACAAAGTGGTCACAGATTAAATTTTAATTTCTATTTACTTTTCATTCATTAATTTTATTTCACATTTACTTTATGATTACTTCGCTGTCAATTAAAAACTATGCTCTGATTGAAAAACTTACAATTGATTTTTCAAAAGGATTTTCTATAATTACAGGTGAAACAGGTGCAGGTAAATCTATTATTTTAGGGGCATTAGGTCTGGTTTTAGGAAAAAGGGCAGACTTAACTTCGTTAAAAAACAAAGAAGAGAAATGTGTTATTGAAGCGCAGTTTGAAATTTCTAAATACAATCTGAAAGAGTTTTTTGAGACCAACGATCTTGATTATGAAGATGAAACTATTATAAGACGTGAAATTTTGCCTTCAGGAAAATCGCGTGCTTTTATAAATGATAGTCCGGTAAATCTTCAGGAATTGCAAGATTTGAGTCTTTTTTTAATAGACATTCATTCGCAGCAGCAAACACAGGAATTATCAGATGAAAATGTTCAGTTTAAGATTATTGATGCCATTGCAAATAATGCTGAAACTATTTTAGAATATCAAAAAGTATTAAAAACATATAAATCAGATAAATCAAAATTGAATGCTTTGTTGAAAAAACAAAGCGATTCAGGAAAAGAGCAGGAATACAATACGTTTTTATTGAATGAATTGGTTGTGGCTAAATTAAAATCAGGAGAACAAGAAGAACTTGAAGCTGATTTTGAGAAACTGAATAATGTTGAGATTATAAAAGAATCAATCGATAAATCTTTAACGATTGCAAATGAAGAGCAGTATGGTGTTTTTCATAGCCTGAACGAAATAAAAGCATCGATACAAAAAATTGCTTCTTTTTCAACAGAATACCAAGGTATATTTGAAAGAATAAACAGTTTAGCAATTGAATTTGATGATGTTTCTAAAGAATTGCAGAATTGTTCGGAAAAGCTTTTAAATGACCCTGAACAATTAGAATTGACTAGTCAGAAATTACAATTGATTTACAATCTTCAGAAAAAACATCAGGTGTCTTCTGTAGATGAGTTGATTCAAATTGAAGCGGAATTAAGTGATACTGTTTTAGAACTTGGTAATATAGAAGAGGAGATTGCTTCTGTGTCTAAATTAATTGAAGAAAAACAAATTGAATTGGATGCTTTTTCGAATACAATTCATCAAAACAGAGCTAATGCGATCCCGGTTTTATCAAATAAACTAATTTCGATTTTAGAAACATTAGGAATGCCTAACGTGCGTTTTAATATTGAGCTTTTGCCATCAGAAACGTATTTCTCTAATGGTAAAGATGAATTACAGTTTCTATTTTCTGCAAACAAAGGAACCGATTTTGGATTGCTTAAAAAAGTGGCTTCCGGAGGAGAGATGTCTCGTATTATGCTGGCTGTAAAAGCAATTTTGGCACAGTATTCTAAACTGCCAACTTTAATTTTTGATGAAATTGATACAGGAGTCTCAGGAGAAATAGCAATCAGAATGGGTGAAATAATGAAAGAAATGAGCAATACAATGCAAATTTTTGCTATCACGCATTTACCACAGATTGCGGCAAAAGGAGATTCTCATTTCAAAGTTTTTAAATCTACAATTGCTAATGATACACAGTCAGAATTAAAGCTTCTGTCTCAGGACGAAAGAGTTATCGAAATTGCGCAAATGTTGTCTGGTGCAGTTGTTTCAGATTCGGCTTTAAATCATGCTAAAGCCTTGTTGAACTAAAGAAATACTTTATATTTGTCATCTCAAAATAAATTAAATAAACGCAAATAAGTTAATTATTTACTATATGTAAAGATTAATAAAGGAACGAAAAAATAATAAAAATATGATTATAGAACCTAGAATGAGAGGCTTTATTTGTTTGACTGCCCACCCAAAGGGAGCTGAACAAAATGTTAAAAATCAAATCGAATATATAAAATCAAAAGGATCAATTGCAGGTGCTAAAAAAGTATTGGTAATCGGTGCTTCGACAGGTTTTGGATTGGCTTCAAGAATTACAAGTGCTTTTGGATCTGATGCTGCAACTATTGGAGTATTTTTTGAAAAACCACCAGTTGAAGGTAAAACGGCTTCTCCGGGATGGTATAATTCTGCTGCATTTGAAACAGAAGCTCATAAAGCAGGTCTATATGCAAAAAGTATTAATGGAGATGCTTTTTCAAATGAAATTAAAAGAGAAACACTTGATTTGATCAAAGCTGATTTAGGACAAGTAGATCTTGTAATCTATAGTTTAGCTTCACCTGTACGTACAAATCCTAATACAGGAGTTTTACATCGTTCAGTTTTAAAGCCTATTGGTCAAACGTTTACCAATAAAACAGTTGATTTTCATACAGGAAAAGTTTCTGAAGTTTCTATCGCTCCTGCAAACGATGAAGATATTGATAATACAGTTGCAGTTATGGGAGGTGAAGACTGGGCAATGTGGATAGACGCTTTAAAAGCTGAAAATTTATTAGCTGACGGCGCTACAACTGTTGCATATTCATATATCGGACCGTCATTGACAGAAGCGGTTTACCGTAAAGGAACTATTGGTCGTGCAAAAGATCATTTAGAAGCGACGGCATTTACTATCACAGATAGCTTAAAAGCTATTGGAGGTAAAGCTTATGTTTCTGTAAATAAAGCATTAGTTACTCAGGCAAGTTCTGCAATTCCGGTTATTCCTTTGTATATTTCTCTTTTATACAAAATCATGAAAGAAGAAGGAATTCATGAAGGTTGTATTGAGCAAATTCAGCGTTTGTTTCAGGACAGATTATATAACGGATCTGAAGTTCCTACAGATGATAAAGGAAGAATTAGAATCGATGACTGGGAAATGCGTGATGATGTTCAGGCAAAAGTGGCTAAACTTTGGTTAGAAGCAACGACTGAAACCTTACCAGAAATAGGAGATTTGGCAGGATATAGAAATGACTTCCTGAATTTATTCGGATTTGAGTTTGCAGGAGTTGATTATCAGGCTGAAGCAAATGAGATTGTAAACATAGAGAGTATTAAATAATACCTGATTGCGATAAATGAAAACCATCAACCAAAAGTTGGTGGTTTTTTTATGAATATACCTTATCTTTGTTAAAATTTTGAAATTTAAAAAATTGCTACTCTAATACCGCATATTCTGTTATGGTTTTTTCTTTAATTATACCCGTGTATAATCGCCCAGATGAAGTTGATGAACTTTTAGAAAGTCTCTCGAAATCTGATTATAATGAAGCTTTTGAAATTGTTCTTGTTGAAGATGGATCATCAATTCCTTGTAAAGATGTTGTGATGAACTACCAGGGAAAATTGAATATTTCATATTATTTTAAAGAAAATTCAGGACCAGGTGATTCAAGAAATTTCGGGATGCAGAAGGCGAGAGGGGATTACTATATCATTTTTGATTCAGACTGTATTATTCCTCCAAATTATTTGACAGAAGTACGAAAAGCGCTTGATGCTGAATATGTGGATTGTTTTGGTGGACCTGATAAGGCATTAGATAGTTTTTCAAATATTCAAAAAGCAATAAATTTTGCTATGACTTCCTTCCTTACTACAGGAGGAATTCGTGGAGGCTCTGAAAAAATCAACAAATTTCAGCCAAGAAGTTTCAATATGGGAATTTCAAAAAGAGCTTTTTTAGCGTCTAAAGGATTTGGTAATATACATCCTGGAGAAGATCCGGATTTGTCCATTCGTTTGTGGAATTTAGGTTTCGAAACGCGTTTGTTCTCAGAAGCTTACGTTTATCATAAACGAAGAATTGATTGGGAGAAATTTTCAATACAAGTTCATAAATTCGGAATCGCTCGGCCTATTTTAAATAGTTGGTATCCGGAACATAATAAATTAACCTTTTTCTTTCCGACCTTATTTATATTGGGGTTATTATTAGCTTTTTTACTATTAATATTTAATATTGATTTGCTGTTACAATTATATTTTGTATATTTCGTTATTATTTTTCTTACAGCGAGTATACAAAATAAGAGCATTAAAATTGGATATCTTTCAGTAATAGCAGTTTGGAAACAATTTTATGGCTATGGAACGGGATTTTTGGAATCGTTTGTAAAAATTATTCTTTTAAAGAAAAATCCACAAGAGGCTTTTCCTCGTATGTTTTTTAAAATATAAGATGACAAAAATTATAGGCTTAACTGGCGGAATTGGTAGCGGTAAAACAACTGTTGCCAGTTATTTTAATGAAATGGGAGTCCCTGTTTATATTGCAGATGACGGAGCCAGAAATGTAATGAAGTCTGACGATGTAATAAAAAAAATAAAAGAAGTTTTTGGAGATGCGCTTTTTGAAAATGATATTTTAAATAGAGCAAAACTGGCAGAAATAGTATTTAATGATGCAGACAAATTAGCGCAATTAAATGGAATAGTTCATCCTGCAGTTAAGGAAGATTTTGAATTATGGTTAAAGCAGCACAACTCGAACCCGTATGTAATATACGAAGCTGCAATTTTATTTGAAAGCGGTCGTTATAAAGACTGTGATCTGATCATAACAGTTACCGCCCCGGAAGAAATCAGAATAGAAAGAGTCTTAAAACGAGATAATACCACAAAAGAACAAGTTTTAAGCAGAATGAAAATGCAATGGAAAGACGAAGATCGTATTTCACGAAGTAATTTTATTATTAATAACGTTAATCTTAAAATTGCTAAAGAAGAAGTTGTTAAAATTCTTAAAATTTTAGATATTAAACAAAATCAGTCTTAAATGTTAATATTTGGTTAATGTATTATTTAGTATATTGTTAAAATATTAATTTTGTTTCGATGAATAAATTATTTTTTAGAATACTTGTTTTGCTTATGAGTTTGTCCTTAATAGGGATAATTCTGGTTCAGGTATTTTGGTTCAACTCTTCGTTCAAAAATAATGATGAACAATTTAAATACCACGTTACTCAAGTAATTGGGAATGTCGCTGATAAACTTGAACAACAAGAAGAATACAGTTTTTACGACAAATACAATCGAATTAAGGATAGTACTGGTAAAATTCCTAAAAAAGAAGATTTATTAGAAGTTCTGTACGTTCAACGAAATACAAAAACAAATAAAACCATAGTATATTCTAATACACTGACTTCTGAGGATTATGATATAAGCGGTTCGCTTTTTAATAAAAAATTCAGTAGTGAGAGATTTAAGAATTTTAGTTCTAAACGTGTAACTGAAGTATATAACAATAATAACAGTATTGATAATAATTCTTTGGGACAGACCATTATACCAGATTTAAGGATCGAAAAATCAGGGAGTCTGGATATTCTGAACAAAGTACAACAACAAATTCAGTACAAGGATATTGCATCATTAACCCCGATCGAAGGAAGGATTACAAGAGACAAACTTTTTAAACTTTTAAAGAAAGAATTAGAAGAATATGGTGTAAAAACCAAATTTGAATATGGGGTTCTTAATAGTGGTTTGCCAACAAAAGTAAAATCTGAAGGTTTTCATTACGATAAAGAAGCAAGCTATCACGTTCCTATATATACAGATAATGAAGGGAATAGTAAATATGAATTATATATCACTTTTCCACATAAAAAGAAGTTCTTACTGTCAGAATTATTGAGTATTACAATTTTATCAATAGTTTTTACATTAATTATAATAATAGCTTATACAAGTGCTTTGAACCAATTGTTGCGTCAAAAACATATTTCTGAAATCAAAACAGATTTTATAAATAATATGACTCATGAGTTTAAAACTCCAATTGCGACGATAAATCTTGCACTTGATGCGATCAAAAATCCAAAGATTATTGAAGATAAAGAAAAGGTCTATCGATATCTTCAGATGATTCGCGACGAAAATAAAAGAATGCATGCACAGGTTGAAAATGTACTTCGAATTTCTAAGTTAGAAAAACGAGAACTTGATATTACAAAAGAACCAACTGCAATTCATGATATTATTGATGATGCTATTGAGCATGTAAATCTAATTTTGGAGGATAGACAAGGAACTGTTGTAAAGCATTTTAATGCAGTAAGAACAACTTGTTTAATCAACGAGGTACACTTTACAAATGTTTTGGTTAATATTTTAGAAAACGCAATAAAATATTCACCTGATATTCCGGAAATTGAAATTTTTACAGAAAATGTAAAAGACATGATTCTGATAAAAGTTAAAGATAATGGTCTTGGAATGAGTAAAGTAGCTCAAAAAAGAGTTTTTGAGAAGTTTTACAGAGAGCATACAGGAGATTTGCACAATGTAAAAGGGCATGGTTTAGGCCTTGCATATGTAAAAAGAATAGTAGAAGACCACAATGGTCAAGTATATGTTGAAAGCGAAAAAGGAAAAGGTAGCACCTTTATAATAAAAATACCATTAATAAATTAAAATATGGAAAATAGTAACAAAAGAATACTTTTAGTAGAAGATGACCTAAATTTTGGGGCAGTTCTTAAAGATTATCTAATGTTAAATGACTTTGAAGTTACTTTAGCTAAAAACGGTATGGAAGGTTTCGAAAAATTCAAAAAAGATGTGTATGATTTATGCATTCTGGATGTTATGATGCCTTATAAAGATGGTTATACTTTAGCTAAAGAAATTAGAGAAAAAAACAGCGAAGTGCCTATTATCTTCTTGACAGCAAAATCTATGAAAGAAGATGTGTTAAAAGGATACAAAGCTGGTGCTGATGATTATTTGAATAAACCTTTTGATTCAGAAGTTTTATTGATGAAAATTAAAGCAATTATTCAAAGGAAATCTGCTGATACAAAAGCAGAACAAGTACAATTTGAATTTAATATTGGTAAATTTCATCTAAACTCAAAACTTAGATTTTTGACTTTCCAGGATGAAGAACCTATTAAGTTGTCTCCAAAAGAAAATGAATTACTTAAAATGTTAATTCTGCATGAAAATGATTTAATGCCTAGAGAATTAGCATTAACAAAAATCTGGAGAGATGACAACTATTTTACTTCAAGAAGTATGGATGTTTACATCGCAAAACTTAGAAAATATCTAAAAGCTGATGAGGATGTTGAAATCTTAAACATTCACGGAGAAGGATTCAGATTGGTTGTAAAAAGCAAAGTAACTGAATAATAATTCACCAAAAATATATAAGCTCTGAGTAATCAGAGCTTTTTTTATGCCTGAAATTGAAAAAATATTCGTCATATTGTTTTTAAAATATTTGGATTTAATTTATTGGAATATAATTGTTTAGGTTGGTTTTTTGCGCTTTTCAATTTCCTGGTTTATTTTATTTTGAGGAATTTTCTTTAAAATAATTTGGAAAATAGAAAAACAATTATGAATATTTGCAAACGAAAAAAATAATAACCCTTTAAAAACGAAGAAAAATGTTTGTACTTACATCGACATCTCAGAGCTTCACACCAAACAGATTTGGTGCAGCAATTCTTCGTGGCTTATTTCAATCTTAGAAATACATTTTTAGATATATAAAAAAGCCCGAAGACATTTAGTTTCGGGCTTTTTTTATTCTAGACACTTCAAATTTTCCCGAAAATCGATTTTTATTATTTATCCCGTGGGATAAAATGTTAAGCCTGTTTGGCTATTAATTTAATGCACTATAATTTTTTAATGGGAAATTATACGGTAGATGAGTACGCTTTATGTACTCGTTTTAAAAGTAAAAAAAGAAAGAAAAGATTAGTAAAAGAAGATTTTGAAAAACAATTAATTCAGATAAGAAGACTTGAAAAAGAGCTTTGGAATAGGCGAAAAGATTTGCCACTAATTCCACTCGAAAACCCATATCAAAAGGGCTGGCAGCGAAATTTTGTGTTGCGCGAAGATGTAGCAAGATCTAGTGAAGCGAATTTTTACAGAACATTATTAGAAAAAATAAATACACGGCAGTTTTCTCCTGAGAAATCTTTTAAAAGAAAGAAAAAAAGAAAAAGAAGACATGTGTATGTAGAAAATATTCAAATTGTAAAAGAGTTTTCAGAATGGGAATGGAAAAGCCCAAAATTAGAATTGACCGAAAAAGAAAAAGTACATTTTTATAAGCGAGAACGCTGGTGCAGCAATTTTAAGCGGTACAAAATTCATTATGTATTTAATGAGCCTTGGCGTTACGTACTTCGTGTTAGTCCATATATGATAACACATACAAAGATGGTCGATTCAGATTTGGAAAGTGAAATTCAGCTTCTTGATAATTACATTGTTAATAATCATCTGAGATATAAAATAAACAAATTAGTAGATGGTTTTTCTCATCGTTGGAGTTATTACGAAAATGAGAATCCAAAAGAGAAAAACCCAATTAAAAATATAAGTCTGCCTGCTTTGTATCAACAGTATGCAGACGAAATGATATAAAATCATGGGAAATAAATTATCTGGAAAAGACCTGATTAAATTGGGATTTCCAAAAAACAATTCAATAAATATCGCTTTAGGGCAGATAAACAGATATAGAAAAAGAGAAAAGAAAGAATCTATTCTAACAGAAGCAAAAGACGTATTGTTAAACCCTGAAAAATTTGAAGGTCACGGAACCTGGGGAAAAGTAGCAGAAGGTTTGATAAAACCAGTGCATGTTAGAATGCACCAGCTTAAAACGACAAGAGTTCCTTTTGCAATTTTTGGCGAAAATGAAATTGATCAACAGGCTAAATTTCAATTGTATGATTCCTTGAAGTTGCCAATCTCAGTTGCAGGAGCTTTAATGCCAGACGCGCATTCTGGTTACGGATTGCCAATTGGCGGTGTCTTAGCAACTGATAATGCAGTTATTCCTTACGGAGTTGGTGTTGATATTGGATGCCGAATGAGTCTTTCAATTTTTGATTTGCCAGCTTCTCATTTTAAAGGAAGAGAACATCAGCTGGAAGCAATTTTAAAGGACAATACAAAATTCGGAATGTATGAATCGCATGCTTCCCGAGTAGATCACGAAGTCTTTTATAAAAGTGAATTTCAGGATATTCCGTTATTAAAGAATCTTTTGCCAAAAGCGTATAAACAATTAGGAAGCTCTGGAGGAGGAAATCATTTTGTAGAATTTGGAATCGCTAAAATTGACAATCCGGAGAACGAATGGAAATTGGAAAAAGGAGAATATTTTGCAGTTTTATCGCATAGCGGTTCTCGCGGTTTGGGTGCAAACATTGCGAAACATTATACTTATCTGGCAACAAAACAATGTCCGTTACCGAAAAATGTGCAGCATTTGGCCTGGTTAGATTTAAGTACGCACGATGGTCAGGAATATTGGCTGGCGATGAATTTAGCCGGAGAATATGCAAAAGCGTGTCATGATGATATTCACAGACGAATTGCTAAAGTGATTGGTAAAAGAGTAGTAGTTACGATTGAAAATCACCACAATTTTGCATGGAAAGAAATGGTAAACGGTCAGGAATGTATTGTGCATAGAAAAGGAGCAACTCCTGCAGCAGAAGGACAATTGGGAATAATTCCCGGTTCGATGACTGCGCCTGGCTATATTGTGAAAGGTAAAGGAAATGAAGAAAGTTTAAATTCGGCTTCACATGGTGCAGGACGTTTATTTTCGAGAGCAAAGTGCAAAAGCAGTTTTACTCAAAGTCAGATTAAGAAAGAATTGCAAAAGCATGATGTGACTTTAATTGGTGGAAATATTGACGAAGCACCAATGGCTTACAAAGACATCGAAAAAGTAATGGCAAATCAAAATGATTTGGTTGAAGTTCTGGGAACATTCACGCCAAAGATTGTTAGAATGGATCGCTAAAAATTAAAGATTATGGAAAGATTTCAGGATGAAAATAAGTTTTTAGGAAGTTTTAATAATGAGATTTTGGTGAAATGTCCAAAATGCGAATCGAAAGCTGCTGTAAAGGAAGAGTTAAAAGAAAATTGTGAATGCGGAAGATGCCACAGTATGGTTTTTGAATGCAAAAAATGTTTTTATAAACTAAAAGAGCCAGTTTTTCAATACATAGCTTACGGAAAAGAGTATTGCAATAATTGTTTTGAAAAGTTTGAGTATCAATCTCAGCCCTTAAAAGAGAAACCTTTAAAATACGGAACTAAATGTCCTCATTGTAGTTTTCAGGAAGAATGGAAAACGAAAAGCTACAGAATTAAAGAGTCATCAAATACAGATGATGGTTTAGTAAGAGAAACGTGGTACAATTTGCCACTTTGGTTTCAGAAAGAGGTTGATGGGAATGTTTTTTGGGCTTATAATCCTGATCATATTGATTATCTGGAAAGATATATTGGAGCCGGATTAAGAGAACGCAATTCAAAGAGCAATTATACATCAAGTTTGGTGGCACGCTTGCCACAATTTGTAAAAGCAGCGAAAAATAGAGAAAAGCTGCTCAAAATTTTAAAGAAATGGAAAGAATAATTCAGATAACAGCGGGTCGCGGACCAGCAGAATGCACTTGGGTAGTTGCCCAAGTGCTTAAAAAAGTTTTGGAGGAAGCACAAGATCAACAATTAGATGTTGTTTTGCTGCAACGAGAAGCAGGACAGGAAAACGGAACGATCGAAACGGCATCTATTGCTGTAAAAGGAAAAAATGCCGATCAGTTTGTGAATTCCTGGATTGGAACTATTCAATGGATTGGTCAAAGTCAGTTTAGAAAAATGCATAAACGCAAAAACTGGTTTATTGGCATTTTTGAGGTTGAACAGCAAAAGAATGCTTCGTTTTCCGAGAACGATATTCAGTATCAGGCAATGCGAAGCTCCGGTGCAGGAGGACAACATGTTAATAAAGTAAGTTCGGCTATTAGAGCTACACATATTCCAACCGGAATTGCAGTTGTTTCAATGGACAGCCGTTCTCAACACCAAAACAAGAAACTGGCAACAGAAAGATTATTTAAAAAATTAGAAGACGAAAAATTGCTCCAGCTTAAAAATCATGTCGGACAACAATGGGAAAATCAGCTCAATGTCGAGCGTGGAAACCCAGTTAGAGTTTTTGCCGGAAGTGATTTTAAAAAGAACAAGGTGGAGAAAAGTTACAAAGGAACTCGTCAGAAACTAAAAAACGATTTGCGAAATGAGCATAATTAAAAACTTGTTCGCAAAAAAAAACAATAAATATCGACAGATAAAATGAAAACAACTGATAAATATCTTTTTCAGGCATTGGATAGTTATCCATATTCGCTTGAAGAAACTATAGAATCTCTGGATTATGCATTTTCGTATGATGCAAAGAATACAATGGTTTTGTGTTTGTACGGAAGAATTCAGGCAGAACAACTATTGAATTACGAAGAAGCTAAATCTTATTTTCAGCAAGCTTTAACTATAAATATTCATGCGCTTGAAGTATATCCATATTATTTGCAAACGCTGATTTTGAATGAAGATTATGCCGAAGCTCAAAAGTTAATTGAATTTGCTATGACCATAAAAGGAATTAATAAGGCCGAAATTTTTGTAAAGAAAGCCATTCTCTTAGAAGTACAGCAAAAGTTTAAAGAAGCTTTAAAAGAAATTAAGCAGGCAAAATTGTATTCTATTCAACATGATTATGATTCCGGAATTAGCGAAGTTGAGAAAAGAATAAAGGGGAAAATTAATTTACTAAAAAAGAAGAAAGAGAAGAAACCAAAAAAAGATTCTAAAAAGAAATCGAAATGATTTTAAATAAAAAACGATGCAATTTGCATCGTTTTTTTTATTTAGTATAAGTTCCTGCAAGGTTTTCAAAACCTTGTAGGTTTATATTTAGATTGGAATGTTGAAATTTCAGAAAATATCCTTAAGCATAAATACCTCCAAGGTTTTGAAAACCTTGGAGGAAATGAAATCTAATTTTATTTCCAATGCAATTCTAGCGCAAAACAATTTTTGTCGCCTTTTGTGATGCTAAATGTTGTAGCAGATTGATCCTCATTGTCACTTTCGTGAATAACAACCTGATCGTTTAATGAAAGCTCTTTTAAGAAATTCATTTCAAAGCTTTTTACTTCTTGTTTTAAAATTCTTTTTGCATCAACGTGATCCAGACACCATTCCAGATATTTTACATTATTGGCATGATTTACAATGTCTAGATCAGATAAATAAACAGTTTTTTCAAAAACAGATTCTTTTTCAGAATCGATGTTGATTCTGGAAAAGCCTTCAGCTGTTGCTCTGTTATCCGGAAAAAGTTCGAAATGTTCGTAAGGTAAAGCCAGGCCTTCCGGACGACGTGCTTTGGTATTAAAAACGGCCCAATAAGTCTCGCTTCCTACAATCTTTTTTCCGTTTACGTACATTTCAAGGGCACGAACAGAGCGAGAGTTCTCTAAGCTGTTAATCCATGTTTTTACAGTAACTACATCTTGCCATTTCGGTAAAGCGGATATTTCTACGCGCATTCTGCTTAAAACCCAGGCCTGATCAAATTCCTGCATATCGGTAAAACTGATTCCGCCAACTTCAGAATGTGCAGCTGCGGTTAGTTGTAAAAGATTGCACAAATCCGTGTACTTTAAATAACCGGTTGGTGTACATTGCGTGAAATTGATTTCCCAGTCTTTGCTTAAAACTGATGTGAAATTTGGAGATATTGGCATTTTTATTTTTTTTAGAGAATAGAGAAAAAACGAAAGAAAATTGATTTTTGAGATTGCTGATTTTAGATTTTTTTCTTTGGAAAATATAATAAAGAGGAAAGAAATAGACTTTTACCTTAGAAGATTTTCTATATAAGCTACGATTTCTTTTCTATCTGTCGCATAATCAAACCACTTTGTGTTTTCGTTTCGTTTGAACCAGGTTAATTGCCTTTTAGAAAATCTTCTTGTGTTCTTTTTGATTTCTTCAATGGCGAATGGGAACGTGAATTCTCCGTCAAAATAACTAAATAATTCTCTATAACCGACAGTTTGGAGTGCATTTAACTCTTTGTTAGGATAAAGTACTTCTGCTTCTTTTAGTAATCCTTCGTTCATCATGATATCAACTCGCTGGTTGATTCGGTTGTAAATGATTTCTCTGTCTGCATCTAAACCAATTAAAATAGGAGTGAAGTTTCTATTGTTTTTCTTTTGATTTAAAAAAGAGGAATAGGGTTTTTCTGCGCCAATACAAACTTCTACAAAACGCATCATTCGTTGTGGGTTCTGCAAAGTCTGAGGATTTTCGACGGTTATTTTTTGATAATAATCAGGATCAAGGTTTTTAAGTTGTTCCTGAAGATATTCGATTCCGAGTTTTTCGTAGTTTGAATTTACTTCAGAGCGAACTTCTGGATTAATTTCGGGAAATTCATCAAAGCCTTTTAAAATGGCATCAACATATAATCCTGAACCACCGATGAGAATGACAAAATCATTGTTTTGGTAGAGTTCTTCAATTTTGGCTAATGCTTCTTTTTCGTAATCTCCAACGGTATAGTTTTCGAAAATCGATTTGTTCTGAATGAAATGATGTTTTGCCGAGTTTAATTCTTCCTGACTTGGAACTGCAGTTCCTATGGTCATTTCTTTAAAAAATTGACGACTGTCGCAAGAAACGATTTCGCAGTTAAAATGCTGTGCCAAAGCAATGCTTAGGGCTGTTTTGCCTATGGCTGTTGGTCCGACAATGGTTATTAGGTATTTCATATTTTTTAGCCCAGATGGAAATGAAAACCCCGGACTTATTTTTGTTTGCTTTTTTTGGAATAAAAGAGCGACTTAAGAAGCTCCTTTTATGACTTAAAAAAACAACAAAGATAAGGAGGAGTTGCAATGTACAGCTGGAATGGCTTCATAAATTAATCATTAGGTAATGTTTTGCCGCACTGATAACAATATTTGGCATTGTCAAAGTGAACTTGAGCCAGGCATTTTGAACATATTTTTTTGGTGCTTATTGCGCTGTTTCTTAAACTGGTTTTGGCAAATTCGGCTGTTACAATCCCTGTGGGAACTGCAATGATTCCGTATCCCATAATCATGACAAGTGAGGCTAAAAACTGGCCAAGCGGTGTTGCAGGCGAAATGTCTCCGTAACCAACGGTTGTTAAGGTTACAATTGCCCAGTAAATACCAACAGGAATACTTGTAAAGCCACTTTCTCTGCCTTCTACCACGTACATTAAGGCACCAATAATTACTGCGCTGATTATGACAAAATAAATAAATACAAGAATTTTTTCTTTACTGGCTTGCAGTGCTTCTTTTAACTGATAAGATTGATGCGAGATTTGCGGAATATGTAAGATCTTGAATAGTCTGAAAAAACGTAGTACACGAACAATCGTGAGAACATTTGTTGCAGGGAAAAATATCGAAAGATACATGGGTAAAATCGCCAGAAGATCAATAATTCCGTAAAAACTAAAAATATATTTTAAAGGTTTTTGAATTGAAATGATCCTTAAAAGGTATTCGATTGTAAAAAATATGGTAATTATCCATTCGCAGACTAGGAGTTGAGCATGATATTTTTGATTAATTCCTTCGACTGTATCGAGCATTACTAAAAGTACGCTAAGCAGAATAAGTCCAAGAAGCACCAAATCGAACAGACGTCCTGAAAAGGTATTACTCCCATAGATAATAATCTGGATTTTTTGCCTGAAAATATCGTATTTAGATTTATTTTTTGTCATATCACGAAGATACGTAAAGTTTGTTGTATTAAAAATGAAGGATTTTCAATGATTTACTTTTGCGCATATAACTTTGAATGATGTTTTTTACATCACGATTATGCTGCATTGGTATCAGGATGTTTTTAAGAATCTCGATATTGGTTATCTGATAATTCAGATCATAATAAGCATACCCTTTATAAATTCCATTTTCGATCAGAATTGCGCTTCTTTCATTTATATTTCGGCCCGGTCAAGCAAAATCATACTTTTGTTTTCCAGGCTGTTATCGGTAATAAATTGCTGTACACGCAGATTGTAGATTTCGGGAGTAACTTCGCCAATGCAGGCGCCATCGCATTCTTTTATTTTATATTGAAAACACTCTTTTTTTGTAACATACAAACCGGTTAGTTTTTGACATAAATGATATTTTGAAGTATGTCTGAAAAGTGCATTTTTGCCTTCCTGTAAACTAGCGTATGAAGTAATTTCTTTTTTGCGACCGTCAGCTTTTTCAAGTTTTAAATTGAGATAGCCGTTTGAATCTTTTTCGGCATACAATGCATATTGAAAAATTGTTTTTCGCTGTGCGCGATTATATCGGGGTTTGTTTATTTTTATTTCCTCACTTTCTTTTAAAAGAGCAATTAATTCACTTCCGGTTTCATCATAAGTTACCGTAAAAACTTCGGCCTGAATTTTTTTGCTTTTAGTAGTAATCCCGGTAAAATGCTGATTGACTCTTTTTTTTATGTTTTGGCTCTTGCCAATATAGATTAAGGTTCCGCTTTGATTATGAATATAATAAACGCCTGTTTTAGTAGGCATTTGATTTAAAATATCCAGAAATTTTGGTGCAATTCCTTTTTCGACTTCGAGTTTTATAAAATCTTTTACGATTGTTTTTTCTAAGTCTTTTTCTAAAAGCATTTTAAAAAGCTTTGTGGTAGCCATTGCATCTCCACTGGCACGATGTCTGTCGGCCATTGGAATTCCCAGTGCGCGCACTAATTTTCCTAAACTGTAAGAGGGTTGTTCCGGAATTAGTTTTTTAGCTAATTCTACAGTACACAATGTTTTGGCTTCAAAATCATAGCCTAAGCGTCTAAATTCGGTACGGAGGATTCTATAATCAAAAGAGGCATTATGAGCAACAATAACACAGTCTGTAGTAATTTCGATAATGCGTTTTGCTACTTCATAAAACTTAGGTGCAGACTGCAACATAGCATTATTGATTCCAGTCAGTTTTACTACAAAAGGCTGAATTGGAATTTCGGGATTGACAAGACTGATGAATTGATCGACTACCTCGTATCCATCAAATCTGTAGATGGCGATTTCGGTAATTCCTTCTTCATTAAATTGTCCCCCAGTGGTTTCTATGTCTAGTATTGCGTACATATTCAATGGCAATTTCAAAAATCAATGGCAATGGCAATTTCAAAAATCAATTTTAATTTTCAAATATTGTGATTGCTATTGTAGTTGTAATTGAATTATTTTTTGTTGATAATCATTTTTGATGAAATTGCTATTAGTTGTTCTACTTCAATGAGTAGTTTGTTTCTTTTATCTTCATTACCTTCTTTAATATAATCAAGGATTTTTAATGAGTTTCTCGATTCTTTTAACTCTTTTACAACTAGCGAAACTTTAAAAACAAAATCTTTATCGGTAATTGTTCCTTGTGCTTCTCCAAAATTTAATGATGCACTTCCGGATGATCTAATTAATTGGTTTTTATAATATTCATTTTCAAATAATGGGTCTAATTGCCTTGTAAAGAAAATACATTCTCCAGCAAAACGCACTAATCGATCCTCAAAATTGAATATTTTTTCCATTGTAAAAATTGATATTGATTTTTGCAATTGCAATTGATATTGAAAAACTAACGCCCTCCAAAAATGCTGCTTCCAATTCGAACCATTGTGCTGCCACATTCGATAGCTAATTGGTAATCACCGGACATTCCCATTGAAATTGTTTTTAACTCAACAATTTGTTGTTTTTGGATAGAATCAAAAATCGATTTTAAATGTGTAAATTCTTTTTTTATCTGGTTTTGATCTTCTGTAAACGTTGCCATTCCCATTAAACCCAAGATACGAATATTTTTTAACTCTTTAAATTCTGAAGAAGTTAAAAGTTCGTTTAGTTCTTTTTCGTCCAGACCAAATTTAGATTCTTCTTCTGCAATGTAAATTTGCAGCAAACAATCTATAATTCTATTGTTTTTTAAAGCTTGTTTGTTTATTTCCTGTAATAATTTTAAACTGTCAACACCGTGGATCAAACTCACAAATGGTGCCATAAATTTGACTTTATTGGACTGAACATGACCAATCATATGCCATTGAATATCTTTTGGCATTTGCTCCCATTTTTCAGTCATTTCCTGAATTTTGTTTTCTCCAAAAATGCGTTGACCTGCTTCATAAGCCTGCATCAAATCAGAAACAGGTTTGGTTTTAGAAACCGCAACTAATGTTACATGTTCAGGCAGACTTGCTTTAATTGTATTTAAATTTGATGCTATTGACATTTTTCTATTTTTTCTTGAATTCTCAATATGACTAGCCTTTCGTCAATGATTATTTTTTCGTCTTTGAACTTCTTAAACTGGTTAAAGATCTCTATTATTCCTTCGTCAGAATATGTTTCGAACGAATTTATGATGTAATTATCCGTTCTGCTTTTTATTTTTAAATAAAAAACCGCACTACGCAATCCTTGTCTGGAGCCAATACTCTGTATCTGGATGTAAGTTTCTTTTATGTTTATTGATTTTATCCATTTTGTATAAAATGTTTCACCATTTAAGATAATACTATTTTCTTCGAAGGTTATTAAATCAATATTGCTTTTGCTTCTATTAATAATGATAAAGACACAGATTGCCAAAAGAAACAATTCAATTATAATCGTGTGAAATTTTGAAAGATTAAAAAAGATAATTAGAGATGAATAGATAATAAATTCAATTAGGAATGCCAAATTTCTTAAAGTAAAAAGGCGTTGATTGAAGTTTATGTATTCACTCTCATATGTTATCATATTTTAAAAATCTTAAATAAACTGCTTCGAGATTTTCTCTGCTTTTTTGCTTTCACTGTAATCATAGAAACCTTCGCCAGATTTTACACCCAGTTTTCCAGCTCTTACCATATTTACAAGAAGTGGGCAAGGCGCATATTTAGGATTTTTGAATCCGTCGTACATTACATTAAGAATAGCAAGACAAACGTCAAGACCAATAAAATCAGCTAATTGAAGTGGTCCCATTGGATGTCCCATTCCTAATTTCATTACCGTGTCAATTTCATAAACTCCTGCAACCTTATTGTATAACGTTTCAATTGCTTCGTTTAGCATTGGCATTAAAATTCTGTTTGCTACAAAACCAGGATAATCGTTTACTTCAACTGGAACTTTACCTAATTTTTCAGATAAACTCATGATAATTTTAGTGACTTCATCGCTAGTGTTGTACCCGCGGATGATTTCAACCAATTTCATGATTGGCACCGGATTCATGAAGTGCATTCCGATAACACGTTCAGGATGCGCTACAACAGCTCCAATTTGTGTAATCGAAATCGAAGAAGTATTGGTTGCTAAAATGGTGTTATGAGAACAGTATTCGTTCAATTGCTTGAAGATGTTTAGTTTTAATTCTACATTTTCAGTTGCAGCTTCAACTACCAGATCAGCTCCAACAACACCGTCTTTAATATCGGTATAGGTAATAATGTTGGTGATTGTTTTGGCAACATCTTCCTGAGTTATAGATCCTTTAGATAACATACGATCTAAATTGGCAGCAATAGTTGCCATTCCTTTATCTAATGATTTTTCAGAAACGTCAATTAATTTTACGGTAAATCCGCTTTGCGCAAAAGTATGTGCAATTCCATTACCCATTGTTCCTGCTCCAATTACAGCTATTGTTTTCATTTTAACGTGATATTATATTTATGATTTTAGCCACGAATTCACGAGTGAAAGGTGAATTACGTGGCTAATTTATTTTTTAAATTCCTTAAATTATTTATTGAAACAATCAATAATTTGATAAGCCACTCGTAGTGCATCTGTAGCTTGTTCAAGTGTTACAACCGGAGTTGTATTGGTATTGATTGCATTGGCAAATGATTCTAGTTCATCTAGTATAGCGTTGTTTTGCTCTACATCCGGGTTGGTGAAATAGATTTGCTTTTTTACGCCTTCGGCATTTTGCAAGATCATATCAAAGTCTCCAGGAACTTCCGGAGCATCTTTCATACGAACTACTTCGCATTTTTTCTCCAGAAAGTCAACTGAAATGTAAGCATCTCTTTGAAAGAAACGTGTTTTACGCATGTTTTTCATCGAAATTCTACTGGCAGTTAAATTAGCAACACAGCCATTTTCGAACTCGATTCTTGCATTGGCAATATCCGGGGTATCACTAATTACTGAAACACCGCTTGCATTAATACTTTTTACTTTTGAGTTGACAACGCTTAGAATGGCATCAATATCATGAATCATTAAATCCAGAACTACAGGAACATCTGTACCACGTGGATTAAATTCGGCCAAACGATGTGTTTCAATAAACATCGGATTTTCGATCATATTCTTTGTAGCTATAAAAGCGGGGTTAAAACGCTCTACGTGCCCAACTTGCCCTTTTACGTTGTATTCTTTTGCAAGAGCAATAATTTCTTCAGCCTCTTCAACAGTGTTGGCAATTGGCTTTTCTATAAAGATATGTTTTCCTGATTTAATCGCAACTTTGGCGCATTTATAGTGCGAAAGGGTTGGAGTAACTATATCAATCACGTCTACAGCGTGAATGAGTTTTGCAATTGTACTGAAGTTTTTATAGCCAAACTCTTTTGAGATTCTTTCGGCATTTTCTTGATTTTCGTCGTAAAATCCAACTAATTCGTATTGGTCAGATTGTTGTAATAAGCGTAAATGTATTTTACCAAGATGACCAGCACCTAAAACTCCTACTTTTAACATGAGAATGTATTTTAAACAAAAATATATATTATTTGTCGAAAGTGAAAATGAATGCAATAAAGATTTAGCGATTTAATAATTAAAAATCAATATTTGATTTCCTATTTAGTTTCTTATTTTTGCGAAAATAAAACCTACCCATTTTGAAAGATACTGCCAAACATCAAGGACTTCGTAATCAATTAGTAACAACTTTAGAGCAAAAAGGAATTACTGACAGAGCTGTGCTGGATGCGATAAAAAAAATCCCAAGACACCTTTTTTTAAATTCTAGTTTTGAAGATTATGCTTATCAGGATAAGGCATTTCCTATAGGAGCGGGGCAAACTATTTCGCAACCTTATACTGTTGCTTTTCAATCTCAATTATTAGAAGTAAAAAAAGATCATAAAGTATTAGAAATTGGAACTGGTTCGGGGTATCAGACAGCGGTTTTGTTTATGCTTGGAGCTAAAGTTTACAGTGTAGAGAGACAAAACGAATTGTTTAAAACGACTTCTAATCTTTTTCCGAAGTTAAATATCCGCCCTAAACACCTTTCTTTTGGAGACGGTTATAAAGGGTTACCAAATTTTGCACCGTTTGATAGTATCATAGTGACTGCCGGGGCACCATTTATTCCACAGCCTTTAATGGCTCAGCTTAAAATAGGAGGAAGGCTTGTTATTCCGCTGGGAGAAGATGTTCAGATTATGACTTTGTTAATTCGTAAAAATGAAACTCAATTTGAAAAACATGAGTTTGGAGAGTTTAGATTTGTTCCTTTATTAGAAGATAGAAATTAAATAGAAAGCCCAATTAATTTGGGCTTTTTTATTGTGTAAGAATGTTAATGTATCTTTCTAAGCTTTCCTTTTGTGTTTGAGCAATAAAAAGTAGAAAATCTTCTTTGTCTTTTTTTGTCTGAGCAACTTCCAGAGATTGGTAATAACGCATTCGGTTTTCGTAATCCCCTTTAATATTGGCAATTAAATAACCTTTTTGCATTAAAATTAAATTCATGATTAATCTTGAAGTTCTTCCGTTTCCATCGATAAAAGGATGAATTGTAACTAATCTTTCATGCATTTCGGCAGCCAGAATAACTGGATGAAGTTTGTTTTTGTTGATTTCATACCAGGTAAAATATTCTTCCATTTCTTGTGGAACTAACAAAGGTTGTGGTGGCATATGACTGCTTCCTTGTATCATAACCTGAACTTTTCGATAACGTCCGGCATCTTCAGGAATTATTCCTCTAAGAATTAAATTATGAATAGATAAGAGATCACGTTCGTTTAATGAATTATTTTTACTTATCAAATCTTTAATAAAACTAATAGCTTCCTGATGGTTGATTGCTTCTAGATGTTCACGCATGCTTTTTCCGGAAATTGTCAAGCCTTCATTTACCACCATATCAGTTTCACGAAGAGTCATAGTGTTTCCTTCAATTCTATTGCTTTCAAAAGTATATTCAAGTTCTAAGGCTTGTTTGATTTTGAAACTATCTAATTGTCTGTGAGAATCTAATTTTTCTTTTAGAAGATCAATTTCGTTTAATATTTTTTCTAAAGAAGTAGATAATTTAAGATTTGAAACTGTTTTATTGTATTTGAGCTCGTCTTCGGCAACTTTTAAAGCCTTCAAAGCAAATTCATCATCTCCAATTTCATAAAGAATTTTTTCTTTTAGCCATGCAATCATTAGAGTTTCATAATCGATTTCTAAAAGCTGAGCCAATTTTGAAATTTGATCTCTTGTTGGTTTTCGTGTTCCTGATTCAAATTTGCTGATTAATGCCTGATCGATTCCAAGAAGCTGTGCAACTTCACGGGTTTTTAAACCTTTTTGTTCTCTGGCATTCTTTAAAAGTGATTTCATTCAATGAAAATTTTAGTCTTGACAAATTTAGTCAATTTTATTTACGTAAAAAAAGCAACAGTTAGATGTTGCTTTTTTATATATTATTTTGGAGGTAAAGAACCATCTTTTCTCATTTCCTTGACTACTGCCTGCATTATTGCATCTACAGTTTGCCCCAGATCGGTTACATATTGCGATTCTGTGGTTCCGGTCCAGATTAATTTATTTTGTTTTAATGAAAAAATATTGGTTTCCACCATATATGATGTTGTTTCCTGATAATATCCCGGATCATAGAAAGCAGGCGAGTACATTCCGTACCAGTTTCCAAAACCATAGCCATACATTCCTGTATACATTCCGTCAAATCCTCCGTAATACATTCCGGTATAGGTTCCCGGTACATAAGTTGTTTCTTTTTCTTTGCTGACTAAACGCATACTAATAACTCCATCAAAGCCTTCATCTTGTAGTACTTTTAATTTGTCCTCTTTAGATAATTGGCTAGTTGCTGTTAAGTATTGATAAGAAGTTTTAAAAATTGGACTGCTGGCTGCAATTCTATTTTCGGTAATTCTTCGTGAAGCTTCATCTTTGACCAAAGCAACGACTAAAACTTTTTTAAACTGTTCCTGAGCAACAGTTACATCAGGATCTCTCCAGCTATTTACGATAGAGGTATTACTGCCGCAACTTAAGAGAGACAGTGTGGCGATAAACAAGATTAAGTACTTTTTCATATTTTACAGTTAAATTGTTTGTAGTAAAAATAACGATAAAATATTTATAAATACATCATTTTAAGAAAATTAAAAGTGCTTAGTTATAGGCTTTTTTAATTCTGTCTAAGTCTCTTTTTGTATCTTGTTCTTTCAAAGATTCACGTTTGTCGTAGTTCTTTTTTCCTTTGCAAAGCCCTATCTGCAGTTTTGCAAGACCCTTTTCATTGGTAAACATTTTTAAAGGAACAATAGTGAGTCCTTTTGCCTGAACACTTTTGTGAAGTGATTTTAGCTCCTTTTTGTTTAAAAGCAGTTTTCTTTCGCTTCTTGATTTGTGGTTGAATTGATTTCCAAAAGAATATTCTTCGATATAAGTATTGATGGCAAAAAGTTCCATACCGCTAAATTCGCAAAAACTCTCTGTAATATTAGCTTTTCCTAATCGTATAGATTTAATTTCGGTTCCTGTCAAGACAATTCCTGCTACGTAGGTATCGATTACTTCGTAATCAAACCTGGCTCTTTTATTAAGTATATTGACTGTTTTTAACATAGGTGCAAATGTAAACAAAATTGAAAAACTTTAATGCAATCTAAAATAAATAAAGATTTCTTTTGAACAATGATTTTAATCAGTTTTAAGGAAAAAACTTACTCTTAAGTTTGCTTCATAATTCTAAAACATGAATAAAATGAAGAAAATTTTAACTATCGCAACCATTGTATTATTTGGATTATCAGTAAAAGCACAAGATTCTGGTCAGGGACTAAAAGGTGCCTGGTTTGCAACTTCGCAATTTGGATATCAACAGACAAAAACCAGTGATGCAAAAGGTACCAATTTATCGGTACTTCCAATTGTAGGAACGTTTATTACGCCATCTGTGGCAGTAGGTGCTGGTATTGGGTATATTAACATTAAATCAGATGGGTATGATAAAGCGGATATAGATAAGACAAATCTTAAAACTCTTGCCAAAACAGATTTAATTGTTATTCAGCCATTAGCCAGAAAGTACTGGAATGTTGCAGGATCTTTATATTTCTTTGGGCAATTGGCTTTGCCAGTTATTACAGGAAAAGAGAAAGAAAGTAACTTAAAAATAAATCAAGTTGGTTTATCTGTTTCAGGAGGTTTTGATTATTTTGTAACTAAAAACTTCTCAGTTGAGTTTTCTTATGATTTGGCAAACTTTACTTCGACAACTCTAAAACCGGAGAATGGAGAGAAAACAACTGTTACAAATTTTGGACTAGCACATATGGCAAATGTTGATTCTGCTTATTTAGTTGGAGGTTCAAATTTAACATCTCCACTTGCTGTTGGATTTAAATTTGTATTCTAATTATATCAAATTATTTTAAATCAATTCATTAATTTTGTAAAAAAAAAGGAAAGACCGTGCTTTTTTAAGTACGGTCTTTTTATTATTGTTTTTAAAATATATAGAAATGCAAAATACATCTAAAGATCCGCTACACGGTATTACACTTCAAAAAATTGTTGAAACTCTAGTTGATTTTTATGGCTTTGATACTTTGGCAGAACTGATTCCAATCAAATGTTTTATTTCAAATCCAAGTGTAAAATCAAGTCTTACTTTTTTAAGAAAAACAGACTGGGCCCGTAAAAAAGTAGAAGATCTCTATGTAAAATCGCTTCCTAAATTTAAGTGATTTTAGTTTAATTTGTACGAAACCATTACACCACCACGGTAAGGAAGCCATTCTCCACTTTTATTCCAGTGCTGTGCTTTTTCGTATCTTCCCGGTGTTCCATCATTATAATATCCATGATAAAAGCCTTGATGCCATCCACCGCCTGCGAAAATATCTAATAAGAATTTGTCACTTAATTTTAGGTTGTATCCGACAGTGACTCCTAAACGATAGCCAAAACCATGTTCGTATTTATTTGTATCCCAGTAATTCCATTTTTGAATTTCATATACATCCGGACCAGCATGACCACCTACATAAAAGCCATTATATTTCTCTTTGAAATGATAGCGAACTTCTGGGGTTAGTGTGTAGAATTTCATTGGACTGTGTCCATTAATTGATTCCCAAAAAGAGGCCATAACATCAACACTAAAAGTGGTTTGTTTGCCAATACTTGTTTCAATTCCTACATTAGGAATAGCAAATAATGCAGTTGCGGCGTTAAATTTAATAAAAGTTTGGCTTTGTAATTGAATCGAAAAGCAAAGAACTAAGAGGGCAAATATTTTTTTCATGGTATTTCTTGACTGCAATAAATTTATTTAGCACGCAAATATAACGCAATGCAAACTTTTCTATTGCTAATTAAAGTTTTTTTAACAGGAATTGATTCTATTAAAAATAGAGATTCGTTCCTATTTGTTTAGCAATGAATAAATCACCGAGTCTAGAAACTTTCCTTCATAAAAGACACACTCTTTCAAATGAGCTTCTTTAACAAAACCACATTTTTGTAATACTTTTTCAGAAGCAAAATTTTCAGGATCGATAATAGCTTCAATAGAATGTAATTTTAGGTCATTAAATCCATAAGTTATTAATCTGTTAACCGCTTCAGAAATAATTCCTAAGCCATGAAATTTTGGGTTTAAAATATAACCAATTTCAGAACGATAATTTTCATGTTGTGTACGGTAAAAACCAATAATACCAAGCAGTTTTGGGCTGTCTTTTAAAGTAATTGCCCAGTTGATTCCTGTATTGGTTACAATTTTATCTTCAATCTGTGCAATGAGTTCTAAAACATCTTCATTACTTTTTGCCAATGGTCTTGGAATGAATTTCATTGTTTCAGGATTCGATCGTAATTCGAAGATTTCATTAACATCGTTATTTGTAACTCTTCTTAAAATTAAACGGTCAGTTTCGATTATAGGGAAAGGATGGAAATTAAATTCTAACATTTTATAAAATTTTTATACTGAATTTTGAGTTAAATATTTGATCTTGATCTAAAATTAAGATGCCTTCTTTTTGAAATAAATCTCCGGAATTTTCTGCCGTATCCGAGTATCCGAACCACGGTTCAATACAAACAAATGGAGCCTGATTTTTTGTCCAGATTCCTAAACTCGGAAAATCTTCAAAGTCAACCTCAATATAAGGTTTCCTGTTTTCCAAAATGGTTAATGAATTTGATTTTAATGTTTTGAAAACAAGAGCATCATTTTCGAAGAGTTTATAATTTAAAGGAACTAGACCATCTTTTGTTTCTAAAGTTTCTGTTTTATTAGAAATTAGGTCATTTTCCAGAAGATTAAATTTTAAAAGCTCATCTTTTTCAAATTTAAATGCATAATTTTCAAAATTTTCAGGTAGTGCAATTGCCGGATGTGCGCCTATTGAAAATGGCATTTTACCATTTCCTCTATTAATAACTTTATACTCTATATGTAAAGAATTATTTTCGAGCGTATAAATTAACTGTAGTTCGAATTCGAAAGGATATTTTTGAAAAGTTTCACTATTTGATTGTAAAGAAAAAATAGCATTATTTTCAGTTTTCTCTATTAACTGAAACTCCATATCTCTCGCAAAACCATGTCTTGGTAATTGATATTCTTTGCCGTCTATTGTATAAATGTTATTTTTTAAAGTACCAACAATCGGAAAAAGGATAGGGGAGTGTTTTCCCCAAAAATCAGGGTTTCCTTCCCAAATATATTCTTTATTTTGATTGTTTTTTATAGAGAATAATTCTGCTCCCGCAGATTTTATCGAAACTTGAAGTATTGAATTTGAAATAATTGTATCCAAAATAGTTTAATTGAAAAAAAGTTAATTTTAATAGTGATGTAAAGATATTTTAATATTTGTTATTTTTTTAAGAAAATTTCCCAATTTATTTAATTGATAAAATTTTGCTAAAATTAAATTTAAGTTTAGATATTTCTCTGTAGATAGCTTTTTATTTCATTAATTTGCTGCCTAAACAGCTAAAAAATATGAAAAAGCAATCTGTAAAAGCCATTTTAACTGCGGCTTTATTTTTTGGGATTTCTTCTGTCTGGGCACAACAGACTCCGTTGGCAAAGACGGCAAATCCAGTAAACAATTACAATTATCATGATGCCTTTGGTCCTCATTTTTATACAAAAAATGGCAGTTCGACCCGCACAGCAAGTGGTCAGCCTGGAGTAGAATACTGGCAAAACAGAGCCGATTATCAGATTTCGGTAAAATTAAATGCCGTTACAAATGTGATTACTGGAACTGACGAAATCACATACACAAATAATAGTCCGGATAAATTGGGATTTCTTTGGTTAAATTTAGATCAAAATTTATTTAAAGCTGATTCCAGAGGAAACGAAATTGTACCATTAACAGGAAGTCGTAATGGATCTCAGGGTCAGGTTTTTGATGGTGGTAATAAAATAAAATCTGTAAAGGTAATTTCTGCCGGAAAAAATAAAACAGAAGTTGATGCAAAATATATTGTTACAGATACAAGAATGCAAATTTTTCTTCCGGAAGAGTTAGCAGCAAAAGGAGCTTCTGTAAAGGTGAAAATTGAATTTTCATTTACTGCACCGCTTGAAGGATCTGACAGAATGGGTGTTTTAGACACTAAAAATGGTAAAATTTTTACGATTGCACAATGGTATCCGCGTATGTGTGTGTATGATGACGTAAGGGGTTGGAATACTGCGCCATATCTGGGGGCTTCAGAGTTTTATTTAGAATATGGAGATTTTGATGTAAAACTTACAGTTCCCGGAAATCACTATGTAGTGGCTTCTGGTGAATTAATGAATAGTCAGAATGTGTTTTCTGCAGATCAGCTTAAAAGATATAAAGATGCGTCTCAAAGTGATAAAACAGTTATGATTCGTTCTGCAGATGAAGTTGCAGCAACTGTAAATGCTAATGCCGGAACGGAAAAAACATGGCATTATAAAATTAAAAATGCGCGTGATTTTTCGTGGGCATCGTCTTCTGCATTCATTTTAGATGGAGCAAAAATAAACTTGCCAAGCGGAAAAAAATCCTTAGCATTATCAGCTTATCCTGTTGAGAGTGCAGGAAAAGAGGCTTACGGACGTTCTACAGAATATGTAAAAGCGGCAATTGAGCATTATTCTAAACAATGGTTCGAATATCCTTATCCAGCAGCTACCAACGTAGCAGGAAATGAAGGTGGTATGGAATATCCCGGAATTGTTTTTTGTGGATGGGAGTCTAAAGGACAAGATTTATGGGGAGTTACAGATCATGAGTTTGGACATATTTGGTTTCCAATGATCGTTGGTTCAAACGAAAGATTATTTGCGTGGATGGATGAGGGATTTAATACTTTTATTAATTCATTAAGTACAGCCGCATTTAATAATGGGGAATATAAAGATCAGCCTGCAGACTTGCATAAAAGTGCTGAATCTTTTACACGCCCTAATCTGGAAACAATTATGAGTTCTCCTGATAATATGAAAGAAGCAAATATCGGTATGTTATGCTATTTTAAACCAAGTGCTGGTCTTGTTATTTTAAGAGAACAGATTTTAGGAAAAGAACGTTTTGATACTGCTTTTAGAACTTATATCGAGCGTTGGGCTTACAAACACCCTCAGCCAGATGATTTCTTTAGAACTATGGAAAATGTAGCAGGTGAAGATTTAAGCTGGTTCTGGAGAAGCTGGTATGTAAACAACTGGCGTTTTGATCAGGGGGTAAATTCAATTAAGTATGTAAAAAATGATCCTTCAAAAGGAGTTATAATTAATGTGGAGAATTTTGATAAAATGCCAATGCCAATTGTTTTAGATGTTAAAACAAAAAGTGGTAAAGTTACCAGAGTAAATTTACCGGTAGAAATTTGGCAACGTAATAACAATTGGTCTTTCAAACATAATTCAACAGAGGAAATCGAAAGCATAACTTTAGATCCGGATCATGTATTTCCAGATAATAATGACTCAAATAATGTTTGGACAGCCGGAACCGGTAAAGTTGAGCAAGATGTTATTTTAGATGGATATTTAGGGGTTTTTACTACTACGAAAGCTCCTTTGAAAATCGAATTTACAGAGAAAAATAGTACTTTAAATGCTGAAATAACAAATTACCCAAAGTTTCCTTTAAGTCCGGTTGAAGGAGAAAAGAATACTTTTGAATCAAAAGGAGCAGGTGTGAAATTTAAATTTAATGAAGCAAAAAATGGTTTTGATATGTTTTTTTCCGGAACAGATCAGGTGTTGCCATTTACTAGAAATTAGTATTTAAAAATTACAAATATATTTGAAACCCGATAACTAGAGTCTAGTTATCGGGTTTTTTTGTTTCAGGTTTCAAGTTTTAGATTGACCTTTCTTGATCAAGTTTCTATTTTTAAATGGTTAGAATATCAATGACTTAGTTCTGATGACGATCTAGATGGTAACTTTAAAAATTAACATTGCATTAAAAAAATGTTAGATTTTTAGTTTTTTATATTGTAAATAAAAAAAATGTGTACTTTTGCACCAATGAATAAAATAAGTTTACATATAACTTCTTTGTCACGGACAAACTCACCTAGTACTTCTCCCGAAGTACGGATACTATCTATCTAGTATTCACTGAGTTTTATAGCCGTATATTTATTCATACCCCTTTTTCATTTTGAAATCACATAATTTGTCCATTGGACAAACATATCCAAAAAGTATTTATTATTTTGTAAACTTTCTAAATCAATGTTTTGATTTTGAGAATGTTACTTCTATTTTGCTTAATTTTATTGGATTCAATTCTGGATTTCAAACTAAACAATATGCTTTAATTTTTAACTCTAACTTCAATTATTGAAATGAAGATCTCTATTGTTGTTACCCAGGAAGAACACTTCAAATTCGCACAAGAAATCTGCGATACGATAGAATCATCTGCCTTGTTGAGAGGTACAGGGATTGCTAAAAGAACTCCTGAGTATATTCAGAAAAAAATGTCGAATGGTGATGCGATGATTGCTCTGGCAGATGGAAAATTTGCAGGTTTTTGTTATATCGAAAGCTGGCAGCACGGAAAATTCGTAGCGCATTCAGGCCTGATTGTACACCCGGACTACAGAAGTTTAGGTCTGGCAAAAAAAATAAAATCAAAAGTTTTTGATTATTCATTAGAAAGGTATCCGGATGCTAAAATATTTGGAATCACAACAGGATTGGCTGTAATGAAAATCAACTCTGATTTAGGTTACAAACCAGTGCCTTTCTCAGAACTTACAACCGATCCAAGTTTTTGGGCAGGCTGTAAAACCTGTACTAACTTCCCTATTTTACAAAGTAAAGAAAACAAGATGTGTCTTTGTACAGGAATGTTATACGACCCAAAAGAAAAACAAAAAACACCACCAAGGCACCCTTTTAACGAGGCTGTTTTAAGCAGACTTAAAAAAATCAAACAAGCCTTATTTTTAAATAAAATATTGTCATTATTTGTTTAAGCAAAATTAATTAGAAAAAATCTCAAACTGCTACATACGAAAGTATTAGCCTAAATTATAAAAAATGAAAAAAGTAGTATTAGCTTATAGCGGAGGATTAGATACCTCGTATTGTTTGAAATATTTAAAAAATGAAAAAGGATACGAAGTTCATACTGTGCTTGTAGATACAGGAGGATTTGATGCAGAAGAATTATCAGCTATTGAAAAAAGAGCCTATGAATTAGGAAGTGCACAACACGCAAACCTTACAATTGTAGATAAATATTACGATAAAGCTATAAAATATTTGATTTTTGGTAATGTATTAAAAAACAATACATATCCATTATCAGTAAGTGCAGAGCGTGTTTTTCAGGCAATTGAAGCTATAAAATATGCTAAAAAGGTTGGAGCAAGCGCTATCGCACACGGAAGTACAGGTGCAGGAAATGATCAAATTCGTTTTGATTTAATTTTCCAGACTATTGCTCCGGAAATTGAAATTATTACACCAATCAGAGATTTAAAATTGTCAAGACAAGAAGAAGTTGATTATCTAGCTCAAAACGGAGTTCACTATTCTTGGGAAAAAGCACAATACTCTATCAATAAAGGACTTTGGGGAACAAGTGTTGGAGGAAAAGAAACTTTAACTTCAGGACAGCCTTTACCAAGTGAAGCTTATCCATCTCAATTAAAAAAAGAAGGAGAAGAAAAAGTAACCTTGCATTTTGAACAAGGAGAATTAGTTGGAATTAACGGTAAAACAGACAAACCTTCAAACAATATTGTAACTCTTGAAAAACTGGCAAATGCTTATGCAATTGGTAGAGATATTCACGTAGGTGATACCATTATCGGAATTAAAGGAAGAGTTGGTTTTGAAGCTGCTGCTCCGTTAATTATCATCAAAGCACACCACTTATTAGAGAAACATACGCTAGGAAAATGGCAGCAATACTGGAAAGAACAATTAGGAAACTGGTACGGAATGTTATTCCACGAAGGTCAGTTCTTGGATCCGGTAATGAGAAACATTGAAACTTTCTTGCAAGACACACAAAAAACAGTAAATGGAACCGTAACAGTTTCATTAAAACCATATCATTTCTCACTTGACGGAATCGAATCTAAAAACGATTTGATGAACACAGGTTTTGGTCAATACGGAGAAATGAACAATGCATGGACATCTGATGATGCAAAAGGATTTATCAAAATTCTTGGAAATGCACAAAACATATTTTCATCTGTAAATCAATTAGATCATGATTAATGTAGGAATAATTGGTGGTTCAGGCTACACGGCCGGAGAACTCATCAGAATTTTAATGTATCATCCCAAAGTAAACATCGATTTTGTTTACAGCACCACAAATGCAGGAAAACCGCTTTCTGTGGCGCACCAAGATTTGATGGGCGATATCGAAATGAATTTCACAGCTGAAATTAATCCAAATGTGAATGTTGTTTTCTTGTGTTTAGGTCACGGAAAATCAATTTCATTTTTGAAAGAAAATCAATTTGCAAGTCATACGAAAATTATTGATTTAGGAAATGATTTCAGATTGAATAAAGATGCTCATTTCGAAGGAAAAGACTTTGTTTACGGATTGCCTGAAATAAATAAAGCCGAAATCAAAAAAGCAAATTATATCGCGAATCCGGGTTGTTTTGCTACAGCTATTCAATTGGCTTTATTGCCATTAGCAGAACATAATTTGTTGAATAATGATGTTCATATTAATGCAACAACTGGAAGTACTGGAGCAGGAGTAAGTCTTTCCGAAACTTCTCACTTCAGCTGGAGAAACAATAATATGTCGCATTATAAAGCTTTTGAACACCAGCATTTGGGAGAAATCGGAGAAAGTTTGGTTCAATTGCAAGACGATTTTGACAGCGAATTGCTTTTTATTCCGAACAGAGGAGATTTTCCAAGAGGAATTTTTGCAACGCTTTATACATTGTGCGATGATAGTTTGGAACAATTGGTTGCTAAATATGAAGACTTCTATAAAAACGAGCCTTTTGTAACCGTTACCACAACCAACATCAATATGAAACAAGTGGTGCAAACGAACAAATGTATTATTAGTTTATTGAAAAAAGGAAACCGGGTTCTCATAACATCAATTATCGATAACTTAACCAAAGGTGCTTCAGGACAAGCGATTCAAAACATGAATTTAATGTTCGGTTTAGAAGAAACCACAGGTTTACATTTGAAACCAAGCGGATTTTAGAAAAAATTTGTTTCAGGTTTTAAGTTTCAAGTTTCACGTTCTCTAGCGTAACTTGAAACCTGAAACCTGAAACTTTAAACAAAAAACACATGAACTTATTCAACGTTTACCCATTATACAACATAACTCCAGTAAAAGCAGTCGATTGTACAATTATTGACGACAAAGGAGTAGAATATTTAGATTTATACAGCGGACATGGTGTGATTTCTATCGGACACACGCAGCCGGATTATGTAGCAAAACTGAAGAATCAGATAGATAATTTAGGTTTTTATTCGAATGCGATTCAGAATCCTTTACAGGTTGAATTGGCTCAGAAATTAGGAAAACTTTCTGGTCTTGAAGATTACGAATTGTTTTTATGCAGTTCTGGTGCTGAAGCAAACGAAAATGCTTTAAAATTAGCGTCTTTCCATAACGGAAAATCAAGAGTTGTCGCTTTTGATAATTCTTTTCATGGAAGAACTTCTGCAGCCGTAGCTGTTACTGATAATAAGAAAATTGTTGCGCCGATTAACGCACAGCAAGAAGTTACTTTTTTACCTTTAAATCAAATCGAATTAGTTGAGGCTGAATTATCTAAAGGCGATGTTACAGCAGTAATTATCGAAGGAATTCAAGGAGTTGGAGGTTTAGATCAGGGAACAACAGAATTTTTTCAGGCTTTAGAAAAAGCATGTAAAAAATACGATGTTGTTTTAATTTTAGATGAAGTGCAATCAGGATACGGAAGAAGCGGAAAATTCTTTGCATTCCAACATCACGGAATTAATGCTGATATTATTTCAGTTGCAAAAGGAATGGGGAATGGTTTTCCAGTTGGAGCCATTTTAATTTCTCCAAAATTTGAAGCAAGTTTCGGATTATTAGGTACAACTTTCGGCGGAAGCCACTTGTCTTGTGCTGCAGGAATTGCAGTTTTAGATGTAATTGAAAAACTGGATTTACAGAAAAATGTAAACGAAGTTTATGAATATTTCTTAGAGAAAATCAAAGAAGTTGACGGAATCAAACAAGTAAAAGGAAAAGGATTAATGCTTGGAGTTGAGTTTGATTTTGATGTTGCAGCTTTAAGAAAAAAACTAATCATCGAAAAACACATTTTTACAGGAAGCGCCAACAATAAAAATTTATTAAGAATTTTACCGCCTTTGACTGTGAAAAAAGCAGATATCGATACGTTTGTAAAAGCTTTAAAAGAAAGTTTGGAAGAATTAAAAAACTAATTCTCGTTACGTAAACCTGACGGGTTTTTAATACCCGTCAGGTTTAAAATATAGGTTTCTATAAAAAGAAACAACCAAAAAACAACCAACCCACTTGAAATTATGAAACCATTATCAATTGAAACACGCAATGCGGTTTTGCGGTCTATGGCAAAGCTGGTCGAGCAGGAGCGGAATGAGATAATCCTGACCAATCAGGAAGATCTTGCCGATTACAACGGCTCAGATTTAGCGATGGAAGAACGCTTAAAAGTAGATGATAAAAAAGTCGACGAAATGATTTTATCATTAAACCAATTAGCATCTCAGGAAGATCCCGTTGGCGTTGAGCGTTTTCAATTTACACATGATAATGGAATAAAAGTTATAAATAAAACAGCCGCTTTCGGAACGATTTTAATTATTTACGAATCTCGCCCCGATGTTACAATCGAAGCAGGCGGAATTGCTTTTAAATCTGGAAATAAGATTTTATTAAAAGGAGGAAAAGAGTCTTTAAAATCAAATTTGAAAATCGTAAGTCTTTGGCACAAAGCTTTAGAAGAAAACGGAGTTTCAAAAGACTGGGTTGAATATCTGAATTACAACAGAACTGAAACTCAGGTTTTTTTAGAAAAACCAACTCAGAAAGTAGATTTAATAGTTCCAAGAGGAGGAGAAAAACTAATTGAATTTGTAAAAGCGCATGCAACCTGTCCGGTTATTGTAAGTGGGCGCGGAAACAATTTTATGTACGTTCATGAAAAAGCAGATACTGATTTGGCTTTAAAAATAATTTTGAATGCTAAAACATCTAAAATATCGGCCTGCAATGCAGTTGATAAGGTTTTAATAGATCCTAAGTTACCCAATTTTGAAGGTTTTGTATCTATTTTAATTGAAGAATTAAAAGAACATAATGTTGAAGTAATCGTCGATAAATCATTAGAGAATTTTGAAGATACAGAAACACTTCAAAATGAAGATATTTGGTACGAAGAATTTCTAGATTATAAAATTGTAATTGGAACAATCGATTCTCATGATCATGCCATTGATATGATTAATAAATATTGTGGAGGACATTCTGCAGCAATTATTACCAGAGATAACGATGTTGCACAGCAGTTTATGGAAGCAATAGATGCTGCAGCAGTTTATCAAAATGCATCGACCAGATTCACAGATGGCGGACAATTTGGTTTAGGAGGAGAATTAGCGATAAGCACTGATAAATTGCATCAAAGAGGTCCAATTGGTCTTCAGCATCTTGTAACAAACAAATGGTACGTTTACGGAGAAGGACAAATTAGATAGTTAGACTTTCTTAGATTGTTAGACTTCTTAGAATTTTAGATTGATGATTAACGATTTTTGATTGCAGATTATTGGGATTTGGAATTTTATTTATTGAAATTTAAATATATAGATAAAGCTTTGCGAACTTAGCGTTTGTAAGTACAAAGAATGTAAAAAAACCTTGCGCACTTTGCGGTTAAAAAAATCGCAGCAAAACAACAACAATGGGTAAGAAACGGATTTTATTAAAAATAGGAAGCAATACTTTAACCAAAGAAACCAATCATATTTCGCGGGGAAAGATTGAAGACCTCGGAATACAGATTGCGGCTTTAAACGACGAATATGAATTTATCATAGTGAGTTCAGGAGCAATTGCAGCGGCAAAGCAGTTTGTAAAACTGGATAATCAGGATAAAGATGTTTTTGTAAAACAAGCTTTAGCTTCAATCGGACAGCCCCATTTAATGCGGATTTACAATGAAAATTTTAAGGATTTAGGATTGAATACTTCACAGTGTTTACTTTCTTATTCTGATTTTGAAAAAGAGCAAACCAAAAAGAACATTGTAAATACAATTAATGTATTAGTTAAAAACAATTACATTCCGATTATCAATGAAAATGATACCGTTGCAACAGATGAAATTCGGTTTGGGGATAATGACAAATTAGCGGCTTTAACGGCGGTTCTTTTAAATGTTGATATTCTGATAATTGC
This sequence comes from Flavobacterium sp. N2038, assembly GCF_025947185.1. Classification (NCBI taxonomy): domain Bacteria; kingdom Pseudomonadati; phylum Bacteroidota; class Flavobacteriia; order Flavobacteriales; family Flavobacteriaceae; genus Flavobacterium; species Flavobacterium sp. N2038. Next base: position 3,174,147 of record NZ_CP110001.1, on the reverse strand, counting down.
GACGAATACAAACGGAATTTATACGAAAGATTCTATTCATGATGAAATTCCAGAAACGATCAAATTGGTAAATGATTTGAAGTCGCTTGTAAAGGAAATTGGTGAATCAAAATCGTCACACGGAACTGGCGGAATGCAATCAAAAATAGAAGCAGCTGCAATTTCAAAAGCCGCAAATATCGAAACCTGGATTGTGAATGGACTGAATGATAATTTTATATTAAAGGCATTAAAAGACGAAATTCCGTTTACGAAAATAATCTAATGAGTCAATTAGAAAATTAGTTAATCAGATAATGCACAATTATCCAATTTTCTAATTATCACATTATCTAAATTAAACAAAAAGACATGAATTATATTTCAATAAAAGATATCGACTCATTATCAAAATGGGTAAAAAGTGCGATTAAAATTAAAAAGAATCCACTTAAAAATCAAAGTTTAGGAAAGAATAAAACTCTAGGAATGTTATTCTTCAACCCGAGTTTAAGAACGCGTTTGAGTACTCAAAAAGCGGCTTTAAACTTAGGAATGAACGTTATGGTAATGAATTTTACTAATGAAGGCTGGACTTTAGAATTTGAAGACGGAGCCGTTATGAATTCTGGCGCTTCAGAACATATTAAAGAAGCTGCAGAAGTAGTTTCTCAGTATTGTGATATTATCGCAATTCGTGCTTTCGCAGGTTTGGTTGACAAAGAAAAAGATTATCAGGAAACTGTAATTTCAGGATTTTTGAAGTATGCAACTGTTCCAATTGTAAATATGGAAAGTGCTGTTCGTCATCCAATGCAGTCGCTAGCAGATGCTATTACAATGGAGGAGCACAAAACGAAACACAAACCAAAAGTAGTGCTTTCATGGGCGCCGCATCCAAAAGCTTTACCTCAGGCAGTAGCTAATTCTTTCGTAGAAATGATGCAGATGCAAAAAGATATGGATTTTGTAATCACACATCCGGAAGGTTACGAACTAAGCCCGGAAATCACAAAAGACAGCAAAATTGAATACGATCAAGACAAAGCTTTTGAAAATGCTGATTTCGTTTACGTAAAAAACTGGAGTAACTTCAATGATTACGGAAAAGTAACCAACAGCGATCCAAACTGGACTGTAACGGCAGAAAAAATGGCTTTAACCAACAACGGAAAATTCATGCACTGTCTTCCAGTTCGTCGTAATGTAATTGTAAGCGATGAAGTTTTAGACGGAGAAAATTCAATCGTAATCGAACAGGCGAATAACAGAACATATTCAGCACAATTAGTTTTACAAAAGATTTTGAAGAAATTGTAAATTTAGGTGCAAAGGCTCAAAGCTACAAAGGTTCAGAGGTTTTATAACCTTGAGAAAAACCTTTGCCTCTTTGAACCTTTGCCTCTTTGAACCTTGAAAGAAATGAACGTATCAGTAATAAAAATAGGTGGAAACATCATCGATAATCCAGTAGAATTAGAACAATTTTTAACCGATTTTTCTAAAATTGAAGGCTATAAAGTTTTAGTTCACGGCGGTGGAAAATCGGCTACAAAGATGGCGCAGAGTATTGGTTTGGTTCCGCAAATGATTGACGGACGCCGAATTACAGATGCTCCAATGCTTGACGTTGTAGTGATGATTTACGCAGGACAAATCAACAAACATATTGTGGCGCAATTGCAGGCAAAAGACAATAATGCAATTGGTTTTTCTGGAGCTGATGGAAATTTAATTCAGTCAACAAAAAGAAATCACCCAACAATTGATTACGGATTTGTAGGCGATGTAAAACAAGTCAACACCAAATTACTGGCAACTTTGTTAGAAGCAGGAGTTGTTCCTGTTTTTTGTGCGATTACACATGACAAAAACGGACAATTGTTAAACACAAATGCTGATACAATTGCGAGCGAATTATCAATTGCACTATCTCAAGTTTTTGATGTGACGCTAACCTATTGTTTTGAAAAACAAGGCGTTTTGCAGGATTCAGAAGATGATTTATCTGTAATAACCCAAATTAACGAAACATTATACAATAAGCTAAAAGAAGAAAAAGTAATCCATTCAGGAATGATTCCAAAATTGGATAACTGCTTCAATAGTTTATCAAGAGGTGTGCAGAAAATCAAAATTGGACATCATAAAATGCTTCAAAATTCAGATATTCCGCATACAACGATTACATTATAAAAAATGTTGCCACGAATTGACTCTAATTTTTCTGTTAAAAGAGAAAATAATTTTAGACGTACATCAAAAAGTTTATTTTGATTTTAAATCTGTAACAAAAAGATAATTTGTGAAAATTCGCGCATTTAGTGGCAAAAAAATAGGGCTGCGCAGTGCTTTTAGAATTTAATTTTAGAAATTTGCGCCAATTAAAAATGTCGCATATTATTTAGTTGAGAAAGTAAAAGCTTAACAAAAAACTTAGCGACTTAGCGCCTTTGCGGCAAGAACACAACAAAATGAAAAATATAGATACGCTTACCCAGGAAGCAATTAGTTTATTAAAAAGCCTTATCGAAACCCCTTCATTTTCAAGTGAGGAAGATCAGACGGCTCTTTTAATCGAAAATTGGTTCAATCAGAATGAAATTCCTTTCAAGAGAGAAAACAATAATGTGTGGGCTTTCAACAAATATTTCGACGAAAACAAACCAACACTTTTACTAAACTCGCATCATGATACTGTACGACCAAATCAGGCGTACACCAATGACCCGTTTAAAGCAATCGAAAAAGACGGCAAATTATTTGGTTTAGGAAGTAATGACGCAGGAGGATGCTTAGTTTCATTATTAGCAACGTTTGTACATTTTTACGAAAATCAAAATCTTTCGCATAATATTGTAATTGTGGCTTCCGCCGAAGAAGAAAGCAGCGGAAAAAATGGTTTAAACAGTGTTTTAAAAAGCTTGCCAGAATTAGATTGCGCTATTGTCGGAGAACCGACTTTGATGCAATTAGCTGTTGCTGAAAAAGGGTTGTTAGTTCTTGACGTAAAAGTAAAAGGAACCGCAAGCCACGCCGCACATCAAAACGATGATAATGCATTATACAAATCAATTCCGGTAATGGAATGGTTTAAAAACTATAAATTCGACAAAATTTCAGATGTTTTAGGCCCTGTAAAAATGACCGTTACACAGATTAATGCAGGAAAACAGCATAATGTAGTGCCGTCAGAATGTGATTTGGTTGTTGATATTCGTGTAACAGATCGTTATGCAAATTCTGAAATTTTAGAAGTGGTAAAAGCAAATGTTAATGCCGAAGTAACGCCACGATCAATGCATTTAAACGCTTCCTCTATTCCGGTTTCACACGGTTTAGTTCAGGCAGGAATAGCTTTAGGAAGAACAACGTATGGTTCGCCAACACTTTCAGATCAATCGGTTTTAAGCTGTCAGTCTTTGAAATTAGGACCAGGAGAAACGTTGCGTTCGCATTCAGCAGACGAATTTATTTTTGTAAATGAAATTGAAGAAGGAGTCGACCTGTATATCAAAATACTAACCGATTTCTTTAAATTATAATTAAACGAAATTAAACCCGACAGGTTTTTAAAATCTGTCGGGTTTCTAAAAATAGTACCTATGAAACTTTGGGAAAAAGGAATACCAACAGATAAACAAATCGAACAATTCACGGTAGGAAACGATCGTGAACTGGATTTAGTTTTAGCAAAATACGATGCTTTAGGTTCAATTGCACACGCCAAAATGTTGGGACAGATTGGTTTATTAACTCAGGAAGAAACAACTTCTTTGGTTGATGCATTAAACGAAATTATTGCAGATATCGTCGTTGGAAATTTCGAAATCGAAGACAGTTTCGAAGATGTACATTCTAAAATCGAATATCTTCTAACAGTAAAACTAGGCGATGCGGGAAAGAAAATCCACACCGCGCGTTCTCGTAACGATCAGGTTTTGGTAGATGTTCATTTGTATTTAAAAGACGAATTAAAAGCCATAAAAGAACAAGTAAAAACATTGTTTGATTTGTTGATGGAATCGGCAGAAAAACATCAAAATGTATTATTGCCAGGTTATACGCATTTACAAATCGCAATGCCATCGTCATTCGGAATGTGGTTTTCAGCTTACGCCGAAAGCTTAATTGACGATGTAACAATGTTGAACGCAGCTTCTAAAATTGTAGACCAGAATCCGTTAGGATCTGCTGCAGGTTACGGAAGTTCATTCCCAATCAACAGAACATTTACAACACAGGAATTAGGTTTTGAAACCTTAAAATACAATGCTGTAGCAGCACAAATGAGCCGTGGAAAAGCAGAAAAAACAGTTGCTTTTGCCATGACAAGTGTTGCAGGAACATTGTCAAAATTTGCCATGGACGTTTGTTTGTATATGAGCCAGAATTTTGATTTTATTGGTCTTCCGGCACATCTTACAACAGGGTCAAGCATTATGCCTCACAAGAAAAACCCGGATGTTTTCGAATTGATCAGAGGGAAATGCAATAAGATTCAGGCGCTTCCATACGAAATCACTTTAATTACAAATAATCTTCCAAGTGGTTATCACAGAGATTTACAGCTTTTAAAAGAAGGTTTGTTTCCTGCAATTCAAACTTTAAAAGCTTGTTTAGATATTGCAATTTTTTCAATAAAAGACATAACGGTAAAAGATCATATTCTAGAAGATAAAAAATACGATTACTTGTTTACAGTTGATACTTTAAATGAAATGGTTGTAGCAGGAATGCCATTTAGAGACGCTTACAAAGCTGTTGCAGAACAATTGGAAGCAGGAACATACAAATCTCCAAAAGAAACCAAACACACGCACGAAGGCAGTATTAATAATTTATGTCTTGATGCAATTAAAGATAAAATGAAAGCTGCTTTTTAATTTTGGTTAAATGTAAAAAGTGAGCTGTAAAAGGTGAAAAGGTCATTGATTTGTTTCAATGACCTTTTTTTATGAAGTAAATTTAGTTTTTTACCAGTTTAAAAGTTTTGCTTCGGTTTTTGATTTGAACTTTACAGATATAAATGCCTTTGGTCAGATTTCCAACATTCAATTCTAATTTTTCATCAGGAGAAACATTTTTGGAATGCGAATATACTTTTGATCCATTTGAAGAAAATAAATCTACTTCTGCCAAACCATTGTCTGAACTTGAAAAATCAATATTCAAAAGACGATTGATTACTGATGGGTAATATTTTAAATCCAGATTGTTTACATTATCATTTAACCCTAAATTATTACAGCTCGTAGATACAGCGCCTTGAGCATTAACTTGAAGAGTTGCTCCTGCACCGCAAGAAGCGTTCGAAATATATCCCGCAACATTAGCAATTGGTAGGACACTGTAGTTATATGAAGGCTTTGTTATTGTAGTTCCGGAATTGGCTGGCGAATTCAGACAATCTGCAAAAGTAATTCCTATTGTTCCTCCATCCGTGCTTACATAATTTTTAAAAGCAGTTCCAATTTTTGCAAAATCGGTTCCTTCAACATAACAAGAGGTGTTATTGTTCCCTCCGCCTAAACCTATTGCAAGTGAACCTGAAACAGAAGTGTTATAATAGCAGTTTAAAATATGAAGTTCTGCGTTTCTTGCGCGTGGCATTCTTTCTTTACAGCCTTCTGCCCAATAACAATTCTTAAAAGTTATGCTGTAATGCCCATCAGAAGGAGCGTCTGTTTTGGAAGAACCTACTAAATCAGAAAAACGATGATCATCGGCACCACCAGAGCCTCCGGCTTTTGGAGTTTTTAAATAAGTAAACTTTGTCCATGAAATGGTTACATTGTCTGCCGCGCCTTTATTATCAAAATTACCGTCCATTCCATCTTGAAACTCACAATGATCTACCCAGAGATTTGTTGCTTCAGAAGTAAGATTATCATGACCGTCAACGTCATATGCTCCAGGGCCTTCAAAAATAAGATTCCGGATAATGATATTATCAGAACCAGGCTTTAAATTTAAAATTCCAGATCCAGAGGCAGTTTGATCAGTATTGATTAATCGGGCTCCAGGAAGTCCGATAATGGTTTTGTTTGTAATCAATAAACTGGTATAAGTACATGGAATTGTTCCTGAAACTAAAATTACCTGAGGTATAGTTAGTTTTAGTTTAGCAGTCAAATCTGCATATGTTGAAACTGTAACAGGCGTTGTGGTTCCACCTCCTGTTGCTGCCGCTCCATAACCTTCGGGAGTTGACATCACATAATTTTGCGCAGATACCGACAGGCTTAGAAAAGTAAGTAAGGCGAATAGTTTCTTTTTCATTATATTTTGGTTAAGAGATTTTGATTTTTGTAATCGATTACACGAATGTAATTAATTAATTTTAAAGTCGATAATTTTTATGAAAAATTTAGATTTAGTGCTATCATTTTTAGCAGGAAGATTTTTTTAAGACCCTTCAATATTGCTTTTTGTAATGGAGTAATTTATTTCTAAATAAAAATCCTGTTAAATAAAAAAAAACTATTTTTGATCTGTACTTTTTAAATGCAACACATGAATAAATTTGATGATCAGGCCACTAAGTCACTATTTGAGAAAAATTTAATCACAGAGAATCAATATCAGGAAATTACTTCTTATCGTAATTTGAATATTTTTTCGTTAAATGCAGAGTTAAAGCTATTTCTGTATTTGTCTGTTTTGTTGTTTACATCAGGAATAGGGATCTTGATTTATGAAAACATTGATACTATCGGTCATATCGCTATTCTTTCGTTACTTTTGATTGTTATTGTAGTTTGTTTTTATTACTGTTTTAAAAACGCTAAAGGATTTCAGAAAGCAGAAACAGTTTTTGAGAATCCAGTTTTAGAATATCTGGTTTTGGCAGCAAATATTTTAACCTGTATTTTTATCGGATATCTGCAATTTCAGTACAAACCTTTTGGAACACATTACGGGCTGGCAACTCTGGTTCCTACCTTAGTCAGTTTCTTTTGTGCCTATTATTTCGATAACAAAAGTGTTTTAACTATTGCAGTTACTGGTTTGGCGGCTTATGTCGGGCTTTCAGTATCACCTCAGGATTTGTTAAATAATAATGATTTTTATTCAAGTCAGACTTTGAGTTATTCTGCTGTGATGTTAAGTGTTCTATTAGTTTTATGGACCATATACAGCAATCGAATTATGCTAAAAACACATTTTAGTTTAATCTTTCTAACTTTTGCATTACATATCGTTAGTATTGCGGCTATTAGCAATTTAACCAGTTATGATACTTTAATCTGGATGTTATTTGCCCTTGTTTTAGCAGGTTCTACCTTTTATTTCTATAAAGCAAGTTACGAGTTTAAGGCTATTTCGTTGTATGTTTTTATGATTATCTATGCCTATATAGGGTTTAATATTTTCCTGTTCAGAGTTTTTGAAAATGTCGATTTCTCTGATATATGGGAATTGTTTATTTTTCTGTTGCCGGCCTATTTTATTGGCTCAATAGTAGTATTTATTAAACTTATTAAAAAATTCAATAAAGAAGTTGCCTAATGATAGCACACGACAAACAATTGTTAAAGGATTTGACTTTGCTTGATGAAGCAAATTCTTTACAGCATGCAGGTTTTATAAGTAAAGAGCAAAAAGATTTGATTAAAAAAGAATTGCCCGATTTTAAAAGGCAAAAGAATGTTTTGGTTAGGTTAGGATTCTTTTTGTTAGGATCATTTTTATACTTATCAATATGCGGCGCGATTTCCTTATTAGGTCTTAGTGGAGAAGAATTCTTTTTCAAAATTTGCTGCTATATTTTTGCAGCAGTGGGTTTTGTTGGAGCGGAATTGTTGGCTACGCAAAAATATTATAATCATGGTCTGGATGATGCTTTTATTTTAGGAGCTATTTTAAACGTTGGATTTGCAATTGCTATTACAACTGATGGCTATGAATTAGTAATCGCAGCTTTTGTAGCAGTTGCTTCATTTTTATTGTATTCGAGATATTTACATCTTTTGGCTTTGTTAGTTTTTTGTCTCGCCAGTTCAGCTATTTTGTTTTACGGTTTATTTGAATTTGGACCAATCGGAAAAACTATTTTGCCTTTTGTTGCTATGCTGTTTGCTGGGGGATTTTATTTCTTAAGTAAAAGACTAATAAGTAATCTGACTGAAAGATATCATTATAACGGACTTTTATTGGTCAATGCATTCTGTTTGGTTTTGTTTTATCTTTCTTGTAATTATCTGGTAGTCAGAGAGCTTTCTGTAATGCTTTTAGATAATGAAATTCTTCCGGGTAAAGACATTCCTTTTGCCATTTTCTTTTATGCTTTTACATTTATTGTTCCTGTTGTCTATTTGGTACAAGCCTTAAAAACAAAAGACAGAATAATGCTTTGGATCAGCTTTTTAGCGATAGCTTTTTCTATTTATACCATCCGATTTTACTATTCGGTGATGCCAATAGAAGTGGCGTTGACAATAGGTGGAATAGTTATGTTTGCTATTGCCTATTTTTCAATACAAAAATTAAAACATAAAGAAACAGGTTTAACCTTTAAGTCAGATAGAATCAATAATTCTGATGCATTTTTAAATACCGAAGCTTTAGTAGTTGCTTCTGCCTTTGGAATGAAACCGGAAGCTAAACCACAAGATTCTCCAATGGAATTTGGAGGAGGAGGTTTTAGCGGAGGAGGATCAGAAGGAAGTTTTTAAGTTTAATTGTGAATTATGAGTTGTGAATTATGAGTTGATCACTAATTTGAATAAAAATTAGACTTGACATAAAAAATTAAAAACCTGAAATTATACAAATAATTTCAGGTTTTTAATTTTGTTGTGATCTAAGTTAAGTAATTAACTCATAACTCATAATTTATAACTTATAACTTAGATCTTGCTTTTCAATGCTTCAGCATCAATATCGCTGTGCGAAACATTGTAAATTGCTTTCCCGTTTTTGATTAAGATCAATTGTGGAGATTCGTGGTACACATCAAATCTGCTTGCGATTTCGTTAGAAACATCACGATGGGCAATTAAATCTAAAAAGTATGGATCAACTACATTTTCAAGATCGTACTCTCGTTCAAATTGTTTTAGCGCCATACGGCTGATGCTGCATCTTGTACTATGTTTAAAAATTACAACCGGTTTTTCATTAGAGATGGCTTCGATTTCCATTAATTGAACAATATCGGTTAATTCTGTCCAGTTTACATTGCTTTTTGGAGTTTCTGTATTTTCAGAACTTCCAAAGATTGAATTTAAAAAACTCATATTTGGCTTATTTTACGACTTTTTGACATTTAAAAATAGTAAAAACTTGATTTTTAGCGTCATTTTGTCTGTTTTTTTACTATGGAATGTATTTTGTCTATTTCAATGCAAAGTTAAATTATTTGAGTTAATAATGTACCTCAATAAATCGTAACTTTAATCCTATAGAAAATCAAACAAATAATCAATCACAAATCGAAAAAATATGAATATAAATAAATTTACAATTAAATCGCAGGAAGCCATTCAGTTGTCGCAACAATTAGCACAACGAAATGGCCAGCAGCAAATTGAAAATGAACACATTTTCAAAGCAATTTTTGAAGTTGATGAAAACGTGGCGCCGTTTATTTTAAAAAAATTAAATGTAAACGTGCCTTTGTTTTTACAAATTTTAGATAGTACAATTCAGAGTTTTCCAAAAGTTTCAGGAGGTGATATTTTACTTTCCAGAGATGCTAATAAAGCTTTGAACGAAGCTGAAATTATCGCACAAAAAATGAACGACGAATACGTTTCGATCGAGCATTTAATTTTAGCCATTTTTGAATCAAAAAGTAAAGTTTCTCAAATCTTAAAAGATCAGGGAGTAACTGGAAAAGGCTTAAAAGCAGCAATTGAGGAATTAAGAAAAGGCGAAAGAGTAACATCTGCTTCAGCTGAAGAAACCTATAATTCGCTTAATAAATATGCTAAAAACTTAAACGAATTAGCACGCACTGGAAAATTAGATCCGGTTATTGGCCGTGATGAAGAAATCCGTCGTGTATTGCAAATTTTAACGCGTAGAACCAAAAATAACCCAATGCTTATTGGTGAGCCGGGAGTTGGTAAAACAGCTATCGCAGAAGGTTTGGCACATAGAATCGTTGACGGTGATGTTCCGGAGAACTTAAAAGATAAGATCGTTTTCTCACTTGACATGGGAGCTTTGATTGCCGGAGCGAAATTTAAAGGGGAATTTGAAGAACGTTTAAAATCAGTTGTAAAAGAAGTTACTTCTGCAGAAGGTGATATAGTTTTGTTTATTGATGAAATTCATACGCTAGTTGGTGCAGGTGGGGGTGAAGGTGCTATGGATGCAGCTAATATCCTAAAACCGGCTTTGGCACGTGGGGAGTTAAGAGCTATTGGAGCAACAACTTTAGACGAATATCAAAAATATTTTGAAAAAGATAAAGCCCTTGAAAGACGTTTTCAAAAGGTTTTAATTGATGAACCGGATACCGAAAGTGCAATTTCGATTTTGCGTGGAATCAAAGAAAAATATGAAGCACACCATAAAGTTCAGATCAAAGATGAGGCAATTATTGCTGCGGTAGAACTTTCGCAACGTTATATTACGAATCGTTTCTTACCAGATAAAGCAATCGACTTAATGGATGAGGCAGCTTCTAAATTGCGTATGGAAATCAATTCAAAACCCGAAGAATTAGATGTTTTGGATCGTAAAATCATGCAGCTTGAAATTGAGATCGAAGCCATTAAGCGTGAAAAAGAAGAAAGTAAGCTGAAAATTTTGCGCATGGATTTGGCAAATCTGAAAGAAGAACGAAATGAAATCTATGCCAGATGGAAATCTGAAAAAGACATTGTTGACGGGATTCAGGCTGTAAAATTAGAAATTGAAGACTTTAAATATGAAGCTGAACGTGCAGAGCGTGAAGGTGATTACGGAAAAGTAGCCGAAATTCGTTACGGAAAAATAAAAGAAGCGCAGGAACGTCAGGACAAATTGCAAAAACAATTGCAGGAGTTTCAATCTGGAAATTCTTTGATAAAAGAAGAAGTGACCAGAGAAGATATTGCAGAAGTAATTGCTAAATGGACCGGAATTCCTGTAATGAAAATGCTTCAGACTGAAAGAGAGAAACTGTTGCATCTTGAAGATGAATTACACAGGCGTGTAGTGGGGCAGGAAGAAGCAATAGAAGCGGTAAGTGATGCCGTTAGAAGAAGTCGTGCCGGTTTGCAGGATATGAAAAAACCAGTTGGAACATTTTTATTTTTAGGAACAACAGGAGTTGGTAAAACAGAGCTTGCAAAAGCATTGGCCGAATACCTTTTTGATGATGAAAATGCCATGACACGTATCGATATGAGTGAATATCAGGAACGCCACAGTGTGAGCCGTTTAGTTGGTGCGCCTCCAGGATATGTAGGTTACGATGAGGGTGGACAATTGACAGAAGCCGTTCGTAGAAAACCATATTCTGTAATTTTATTAGACGAGATCGAAAAAGCGCATCCGGACACGTTCAATATTTTATTGCAGGTTCTTGATGAAGGTCGATTGACAGATAACAAAGGTCGTCTAGCCGATTTCAAAAACACAATTATCATCATGACTTCTAACATGGGAAGTCAGATTATACAAGAGAAGTTTGAAAATCTAAAAGGTGGCGTTGAAGCAGCTACAGAGGCAGCTAAAACAGAAGTTTTAGGATTATTGAAACAAACTGTTCGTCCGGAGTTTATTAATCGTATCGATGAAATTGTAATGTTTACACCACTTACAGTGGATAATATTTCAAGAATTGTGAGTCTGCAATTAAAGAGTGTTTCAAAAATGCTGGCTTTACAAGGTATCACAATGGATGCAACACCAGAAGCGATTGCTTATTTATCAGACAAAGGATATGATCCTCAATTTGGAGCCAGACCAGTAAAACGTGTGGTACAGCGAGAGGTTCTAAACCAACTGTCAAAAGAAATTCTGGCAGGAAATATTAGTACTGACAGTATTATTTTAATAGATGCTTTTGATGGAAATCTGGTATTTAGAAACCAGACACATACAGTAGAATAATTTATAAACCTAAATGCAGTAATATATTTTTAAAGTTAGAAAACACCAGCAGAAATGTTGGTGTTTTTTTATGTAGAAAAATATAACTTTCATTTTTTTAATAATATTTTACGTCAGAATTATTATATATTTGAGTAATTAACAATTAAATCAAATATATGAAAGGAAACCAACGAATTTTTTTAAATTCACTTATCATTAGTGTTTTATGTATGAGCAGTACCTATGCTCAGGAAAGTATTGTGGCGGCTGGCGGAAGTTCTTCAGGGCCAGGAGGCACATCTACTTTTTCTGTTGGACAAATAGTATATACCAGTTTAGCAGGGAATCAACGATATGCTATAGAGGGGATTCAGCAGCCTTATGAAATAGCGACACTAGGTAAAGATGAATTTAGCGCAATTAATCTTGTAATGTCTGCTTATCCAAATCCTGCAACTGATAATCTCAATTTAGTAGTTACTGATCACAAATTTGATAATCTATCATGTTGTTTGTTTGATATTAATGGAAGAGTAGCGTCACAGAATCTAAAAATTGTATCCTCAGAAACAACAGTGTCAATGCAGGGATTAAACCAGGGAATTTATTTTCTGAAAGTAAATGACAATGCCAAAAACATAAAAACGTTTAAAATCATTAAAAAATAAAGATTAAACAGTAGAAAATATATGAAAAAAATTACTCTCGCATTACTATTACTAAGTTCTTTCAGCATTTTATTTGCACAAGCTCCTCAAAAAATGAATTACCAGTCTGTTATTCGCAAAGCAGACGGAACGTTGGTAGCGAATACTTTAGTAAGTATAAAAACCAGTATATTATTAGGTTCGGCGACGGGGACAGCTTCGTACGCAGAAACACAAACCATAACAACAAACAGCAACGGATTAGCAACAATAGAAATAGGTGGCGGAGCAGCAACTACCGGAACTTTTGCATCGATAGACTGGGGTGCAGGATCGCATTTTATTAAAACAGAAATTGATCCAACTGGAGGAAGCAATTACACCATTAGCGGGACAAGCCAGCTTTTAAGCGTTCCGTATGCATTATATGCTGGAGGTACTGTAAATAAGGGAAAAACTAGTGTTATATTGACAGGCGATATTACAGATGCAGATGCAGCAGCACAAATACAAGCGCAATTAGGTTCTTATACAGAAAACATTTATGTTACGAATACAACAAACTTAACAACCTTAGATTTGAGCGCTGTAAAGAGTTTAATCAATTTTACTGTAATGGATAATCTAAAACTGACTTCCCTAAAAGTAGATAATCTTATTGAAGTTTATGGTGATTTAGAAATTGAAAACAACGAAAAATTAAGTTCACTTGTGTTTCCTGTATTCAATGTAATGCATGGGTATGAGATTAGTATTATGAACAATTCATCTTTGAAGTCTATTTCTTTTCCTGCACTAACTAAAACCAAGGGTATTTATTTTACCTACAATACATCTCTTAGTTCAATTGATTTTCCGATGCTTGCAAAAGTTTATAACTCTCAAACAAGTCTAAACTTTAACAATAATGGGCTTCCGAGCTCTCAGGTTAATTCGATTTTAAATAAATTATTAAATATTACACCATCATCAGGAAATTTTATTCAGTTGCAGGGTCAAACTCCTCCAGCTCCTCCAACAGGACAAGGGATTATTGATAAAGCAACTTTATTAACCAGAGGTAACAGTGTCACGGTAGATTAATTTAAAAATGCAATATTTAAAAAGCATCAGTAGACCGCTGATGCTTTTTTATATCCTTAAATTCTGAAACTTTTTACTCAATTCATATAATAATTAGGTTAAAAAAAATGTTCAATTTTAAACAAGTAAAAATCAGCAAATTATTAATTAAAATTTAAAATCATGAATAACATATTTAGAGGGTTATTGGCAGGCTACGGAGCTAAAAAATTAGGAGGAGGATGCTTTGGGACTATTATAGTTTTTGTAATCCTGTGGGTTCTTCTAGGTCAATGCAGCTAAAATCTATTTACAGAAAATTAGGGATAAAAAGACAAATTTTGATGTAATATTATTGGGAAGATTAAGGCAAAATGTCTAGATTCGCATCACTAAAAATAAATTTAAAAAATGGCTTCAGGTTTTTTCGTTCTATTAGATGATATAGCAGCAATTATGGATGATGTTGCAGTAATGAGTAAAGTTGCAGCAAAAAAAACAGCTGGAATTCTAGGTGATGATTTGGCGGTAAATGCAGAAAAAGCTTCGGGTTTTGCATCATCAAGAGAGCTTCCGGTATTGTGGGCAATTAGTAAAGGATCACTTCTTAACAAAATCATTATTTTGCCAATAGCTTTTTTATTAAGCGCATTTTTTCCAGTAGCGATAATCGTAATTTTAGTATTAGGAGGATTGTTTTTAGCTTACGAAGGAGCTGAAAAAATATATGAATTTATTTTTCCGCACAAACATGAAGAATCTCAGGGAATAACAGAAGATGTTATGACAGAAGAACAAATTCTGGAAGCTGAAAAAGGAAAAATAAAATCGGCAATTGTAACTGATTTTATATTATCTGTAGAGATTGTAATTATAGCTTTAGGGACCGTTATTGGACAGCCTATAACACAACAAATAATCGTAACTTCTATTATTGCACTAATTGCAACTATTGGTGTATATGGTATTGTTGCGCTTATTGTGAGAATGGATGAAGCAGGTTATAAACTTATTAAGTTTAGTAAAAAAGAAAAAAGTATCTCAAAATTCATTGGGAATATTTTGGTAAAAGCTCTTCCGTTGGTTATTAAAAGTTTAACCGTAATTGGTACAATAGCTTTAATTTTAGTGGCCGGAGGTATCTTCGTGCATTATATTCCATATTTCCATCATTTAGCAGCCGAGATAAACATCCCATCAATAATAAAAGAATTTGTAGCAGGTTTGGTATTAGGATTTGTGGTTTTGGGATTTGTAAATCTCTTCAAACTGATATTTAAAAAGAAAGAACCGGCACTTTAAATATTACTTCATATAAATTACAAACACCAGTCCGAAAGGCTGGTGTTTTTTTTGCAAAAAAAATCTGGTTTTATTGCATTTTTAGTCCCTTTCCGGTAGCTCTTGGTACTCTGTCTTTTTAGTGCTAAAAGAGCGGGAAAAAGGATGCTAATGCTATAATGGTTGTATGATAAAATATGTTTTTCATAAGAAATTACGGTTCTTTTTAAAATTATTTTTATTTAATAAGTTTCTTAATTTCAGGTGTTTAATGGTTTTGGTGAAATAATTAACATTTTTAAAAAGCAACCATCGCAACTCTATCGCGTCTTCATAGTAATTAACAATTAATTATTATTTTATATGAAAAGTTTTAAATTAAAATCAGTTTTAGTAGTATTATTTTTATCTACAGTATTAATTTCATGCAGTAACGATGATGATAAAGCAGTTGCTCCCATAAAAACAAAAGTTGCATTTGTAACAGAAATCAAAGGACCGGAAACTGGAAAAGTAAATGATGAATTAAGTTATGATGTAACTTTTCTTGTAGATAATGCTTGTGGAGAATTTGATAAAATTTCTGAAACTAAAATTGGCGAAGTAAAAGGATTGCAAGTTGAAGCAAAATACCCGTCAGAACTTTGTACACAACAGGTACCAGATCCTAAAAAGACAGTTTACAAATTTAAAGCAACTGAAAAAGGAACTTTCGAAATCAAATTCAAAAAATCAGAAACTGAATTTGTAACTCAAAAAGTAGTTATTGAATAACAACCCTCTTAGTTGATATTTTTTTAGGTTGAAAGCCATTTTGCGGAAGTTTAGTATTAAGCTGATGTGAAATGGTTTTTTTAATTTAATTATTTTCCATGTTTTATTCGATGTTATATAAAAGTTATTGACTTTGCCATTCCTTTAAAAAGTATTATTTTTGCACTCTAAATTTTATGTCATGCCGAAAAGAAAATATAAAATATCGGTTATTCAGTTAAATCTGAATGATGTTGCCGAAAACAATCTAAAAAAATGTATCAGCTGGGTAAGAGACGCTGCAAGTCAGGGAGCAGAAGTTATCTTACTTCCGGAATTATATAGCAGTCATTATTTCTGCCAAAGCGAAGATGTAGATAATTTTGCATTAGCAGAACCGCTTTACAGTACTTCATTTGTTGCTTTCAGCGAATTGGCAAAAGAATTAGGAGTAGTTATTATTGTTCCTTTCTTCGAAAAAAGAATGGCTGGAATTTACCACAATAGTGCTTATATCATCGATACAGATGGTACAGAAGCTGGTTTATACCGTAAAATGCACATTCCGGACGATCCGCATTTCTATGAAAAATTCTATTTTACTCCGGGTGATTTAGGTTTTCAGGCAATCGAAACTAAAAAAGGAACAGTTGGAACACTTATTTGTTGGGATCAATGGTATCCGGAAGCAGCACGTATTACAGCTTTAAAAGGTGCTGAGGTATTATTTTACCCAACAGCAATTGGATGGCATCCGAAAGAAAAAGAGCAATACGGAGAAAACCAATATGGAGCGTGGATGAATGTAATGAAAGGTCATGCCGTTGCAAATGGTGTTTTCGTTGCAGCTGCTAATAGAATTGGTCTTGAAAAATATATTGAAGGAACAGAAGGAATTCAGTTTTGGGGAGCTTCTTTCATCGCTGGCCCACAAGGAGAGATTTTAGCTCAGGCTTCTCACGATAAAGAAGAAATCTTAATTGCCGAAGTTGATCTAGACTTACAGGAAAATGTTCGTCAGAACTGGCCATTCTTCAGAGACAGAAGAATTGATGCCTTTGGTGATATTACAAAAAGAGCAATCGATAGATAATTAAGTTTATCTTGATATAAAGTAAAAAAGCGGCTTCAATAATTTGAAACCGCTTTTTTTAATATTTAAAATACCGTTTATTTTAAATCCGGCTGATATATTTTTATAGTTCCGTCACCTTCACTGCTAACCACTAGCAAACTTCTTTTTGTTGGACTTTTAGAAGCTGGAATGAATAAAATTCCTTCTGGAGCATCACCTGTTTTTACAGTTTGTAAATATTGTGGAGAAGCAGGATTTGTAACATCATAAGTCATAAATGCATCAGATCGTTCTAGTCCCACAAATAAAATATTCTGATTTCCCATTTTAGCAACAACCACCGCTTCTGGCTCAGAACCTTTATCATCACTGCGTTTGTCATCATAAGTTCCTAATTCATTTGTTTTTCTGTCAACATCATTTTTGCTGTCATAAACAATTTTCCCTGTATTTCCATTCCAGATAGAGAAAGAACGCGCTCCAAAACTTACTATTTGGTCTAAATCTCCGTCGCCGTCAGTATCGCCCATATCTGCAACAAGATTTAATCGTCCTAAAATATTGTCCAGTTTTAAATTCGCAGCATCAGGAAAAACGGTTGCGTCAAGTTTAAAGCTTTTCATACGTTTGATGTCAGTATTAGCTGTATATTCTCTTGCATCACCTTCATTTGCGGTAACAAAGTAAGGAACATTGTTAGCAGAAAAATGACCGATTGCATCTGGCATATACATTCCTTTTACTTTCCATGGATTGAAAGCAATTTTGTCATCAAGATCACTCACATCAATAGCATTTTCTGTAGTATTATAATCTTTTAAACCTAAAGGATAAATAGCAGTGATGGTTTTAGAAGTCAAATCTACTTTTGCAACGCCATTATTTTCTTGTAAAGTTACCCATGCAGTTTTAGAATCATCAGAAATAGTAATGTATTCTGGCTCAATATCCTGAGCAAAGCTTTTCGCAACTTTAGAAATTCTGAATCCGTCTTTTGCTAAAGTTGTAGCCTGACCACTGAAAGAACTGAAATCTAATGTTGTTACAGCATAAGTACTTGTTTCGATAATTGAAATTGTTCCGTTTGGATCTTGTGAATAATCGGTATTTGGTTCACCTTCATTGGCAGTCATAATAAATTTTCCGTCAGGAGAAAAAGTAATCATATCCGGTAAAGCACCAACTGTAACTTGTTTAATTAAGCTATAATCAGTAGTGTTAAAAACAACAACTTTACCGTTTCCTTGTTTGTTTACAGTAGATTCTAAGGCAACGGCCAGTTTTCCATCATAAACAGAAACACTGTTTGATGCACCTTCATAAGCTGTTAAATCAATTTTGCCAATTTTAGCAGGTTTTGTTGGGTCAGTTAAATCAATTACATCAATTTGATTTACTCCACTATTATTTACTGTGAATAATTTTTTTGTTTTTTCGCAATAAGCAGAAATTTCTGCTGCAGCTTCACCGCCAATAGTTATAGAACCAATTTCTTTAAAAGTTGCCGGATTTTCATTCGCCGTAAGGTCTTCTTGTTCATTATTAGATTTTTCGTCGTTATTACAGCTTGTCAAAATTAAAAGTGCTGTTAATAATGAGATGGTTAGTTTTTTCATTTTTATTAGTTTTTAGTTTTGCCAAAAGTAATTCGCATAACTTAGCGGTATATTAAGCAGGTATTATTTAATCTTTAACTAATTTTTGCAGGATATTTTTTGTGAAATTTTATATGAATTTTATTCAGTTGTTTTATAATCCTAACGAATGCTTATCTTTGCACTTTCTAAATTAGAACCAGTTTATGTCAACAAATAATAGAAGATTTCCAGCAGAATGGGAAAAACAACAAGGGATTGTTTTGTGTTTTCCGCATAATGGTAACGATTGGCCCGGAAAATACGAGGCAGTTCAATGGGCTTTTGTAGAATTTATAAAAAAAGTAGCGACTTTTGAAACTGTTTTCCTGGTTGTAGCCGATGAAAAGCTAAAAGAGAAAGTAGCTGAAATGCTTGAAAGAGCCCGTGTGAACACTAAAAATGTTTCATTTATTATCCATAAAACAAACAGAAGCTGGATGCGTGATTCCGGACCGATTGTGGTTAAAAACGGATCGAAAAGAGAAGCGCTAAATTTTAACTTTAATGGTTGGGCGAAATATAAAAATTATCAGTTGGATAAATTTGTTCCGGGTAAAATAGCTGATTTTATTGATGTTCCTTTAACACAGGTGATGTACAAAGGAAAACCGGTAATTGTAGAGGGCGGAGCAATTGATGTAAATGGAAAAGGAACTTTACTAACTTCTGAGGAGTGTTTAATGCATCCAACAATTCAGGTACGAAATGCAGGATTTACTAAAGAAGATTACGAAGCAGTTTTTAAAGAATATTTAGGTGTTACTAACGTAATTTGGTTAGGAGATGGAATTGAAGGAGATGATACTCACGGACATATCGACGATTTATGCCGATTTGTAAATGAAGATACTATCGTAACTATTGTAGAAACAGATAAAAACGATTCTAATTATAAACCTTTGCAGGATAATTTAAAACGTTTGCAAAATGCAAAATTAGAAAACGGAAAATCGCCAGTTGTTGTAGCATTGCCAATGCCAAAACGAGTAGATTTTGAAGATTTAAGATTACCGGCAAGTTATGCTAATTTCTTAATCTTGAATAATTGTGTTTTAGTTCCAACATTTAATGATAGCAACGATCGTGTGGCTTTAAATATATTATCAGAATGTTTTCCTGATAGAGAAGTAATCGGAATAAGTTGTATTGATTTTATCTGGGGATTCGGGACATTACATTGTTTGAGCCAGCAAATTCCTGCTTAGCTTTTTTGCCACAAAGGCTCAAAGGCACTAAGTTTTTTTGAATTGTTTTGTCAGGCTGAGCGATCCCGAGGCTTCGGGAGAAGCCGTGCAAAGTTTTTTTCAAAGTATTGTATAAAGATTTAATCTCGCAAAGTAGCAGAGTCGCAAAGTTTTTATAATTTATCAAATAGCCTCCAGTTTTAACTGGAGGAAAAATAAAGTCACCGTAAAGGGCTTTAGCCAAAATTCGCATTTTTGGCTAAAGCCTTTTTTATGCTCAATATAAATCCCTCCAGTTAAAACTGGAGGCAACAAAAAACTTTGCAGGAATTCGACTTCGCTCAGCCTGACAATGTATAAAAAAACTTAGCGTCTTCGCGACTTTGCGAGATTTAAAATATTCAGATAAAAAATCATTTCAATCCATATAATCTGTGGTAAGGGATAAAAACAAAAAACCTTGTTAGACAACTAACAAGGTTTTTCTATTTCTATATCTCTTCAGATAAATTATCTGCTCTTCATTGTCTCACGAAGGGAGGTAATAATTGGCTGGAAACTTCACCAAAACCAATTCTAACTTCATTGCTTTCGCAGAAACCTCTAATGATTACAGTATCATTATCTTCGATAAATTTACGTTCTCCTCCACCATTTAACTGAATCGGATTTTTTCCTCCCCATGTTAATTCCAACATCGAACCAAAACTATCCGGAGTTGGGCCAGAAATTGTTCCGGAGCCCATCATGTCACCAGAATTTACGCGACAACCATTTGAAGTATGATGCGCTAATTGCTGACACATTGACCAGTATAAATATTTAAAGTTTGATTTTGAAACAACAGTTTCTTCTTGATTTTCAGGTTTTACTGAAACTTCTAAGTGAATATCAAACGCTCTTTTTCCTTTAGTCTGTAAATAAGGAAGCGGAGACGGATCTTGTTTTGGTCCTTTAGTTCTAAAGGGTTCCAAAGCATCCATAGTTACAATCCACGGAGAAATTGAAGTTGCGAAGTTTTTAGCTAAAAATGGCCCAAGTGGTACATATTCCCATTTTTGAATATCACGGGCACTCCAGTCATTTAGTAAAACCATTCCGAAAATATAATCTTCAGCTTCATAAGTCGGGATGTTTTCTCCCATTATGTTTACATCGGTAGTAATAAAAGCGGTTTCTAATTCGAAATCGACTAAACGTGAAGCACCAAAAACCGGTGTATCGTGGCCAGCAGGCAAAGTTTGTCCCATTGGTCTGTGAACCGGAATTCCGGAAGGCACAATTGTAGAACTTCTTCCGTGGTATCCAACCGGAATATGAAGCCAGTTTGGTAATAAAGCATTTTCCGGATCTCTGAACATTTTTCCTACGTTTGTAGCATGTTCTTTACTAGAGTAAAAATCGGTATAATCACCAATTAAAACCGGTAATTGCATTTCAACATCGTCAATATTAAAAATAACAATATCGCGATCTTTTGTTGAATCTCTAAGTTGTGGGTTGGTTGCATCGAAAATCTCAGCAATACGATTTCGGACTAAACGCCATGTCTTTTTTCCGTCGGAAATAAAATCATTAAGCGTGTCCTGCATAAACATATCATCTGTTAAATCTATTCCTTCAAAATAGTTTAATTGTTGCAAAGCCCCTAAATCTATGGCATAATCGCCAATTCGCGTTCCTACTGTAACGACATTTTCTTTAGTAAGAAATACACCGAAAGGGATATTCTGAATAGGGAAGTCACTATTTTCTGGTACTTCTAACCATGATTTTCTTTTGGTATCGTTGGCGGTTATTGGCATGTGAGTGTTAATTATTTGTTGAAAAATTCTATGTCAAATATATCATAATCTAACAGTTTGGCAAACGTTTTTTTGTATTTTTGCATCAAATTAACGAAAAACGAAAAAATGCAACGCGACGAACAAATTTTTGATCTTATTCTAGAGGAAAAAGATAGACAAATTCACGGATTAGAACTTATCGCTTCAGAGAATTTTGTAAGTGATGAGGTAATGGAAGCAGCTGGTTCTGTTTTAACTAATAAATATGCTGAGGGATATCCTGGCAAAAGATACTACGGCGGTTGCGAAGTAGTTGACGTTATTGAGCAAATTGCAATTGACAGAGCTAAAGAATTATTTGGTGCTGAATATGCAAACGTACAGCCTCACTCAGGTTCTCAGGCAAATACATCAGTTTACCATGCATGTTTAAATCCTGGTGATACTATTTTAGGTTTCGATTTATCTCACGGTGGTCACTTGACTCACGGTTCTCCTGTAAATTTCTCAGGTCGTTTATATCGTCCTGTTTTTTACGGTGTAGATGCAGAAACTGGTCGTTTAGACTATGACAAAATCCAAGAAATTGCAACTAAAGAACAGCCAAAATTAATTATCGCAGGAGCTTCGGCTTATTCTCGTGATATGGATTTTGCTCGTTTCAGACAAATTGCAGATAGTGTAGGAGCAATCTTATTTGCTGATATTTCTCACCCTGCTGGTCTTATTGCAAAAGGATTAATGAATGACCCAATCCCACATTGTCATATTGTTTCTACTACAACTCATAAAACATTACGCGGACCTCGTGGAGGTTTGATCTTAATGGGGAAAGATTTTGAAAATCCACAAGGTTTAAAAACTCCAAAAGGAGAAATCAGAATGATGTCTTCATTATTAGACTTAGCTGTTTTCCCAGGGAATCAAGGTGGGCCTTTAATGCACATTATCGCTGCTAAAGCAGTTGCTTTTGGTGAAGCTCTTAAAGATGAGTTCTTTACTTATGCAATGCAATTGCAGAAAAATGCAAATGCAATGGCTGATGCTTTCGTAAAAAGAGGTTACAACATTATCTCTGGCGGAACAGATAACCATATGATGCTTATTGACTTAAGAAATAAAAATATTTCTGGTAAAGAAGCTGAAAATGCATTAGTAAAAGCTGAAATTACAGTAAATAAAAACATGGTTCCTTTTGATGACAAATCTCCATTTGTTACTTCTGGAATTCGTGTAGGAACAGCTGCAATCACAACTCGTGGTTTAGTTGAAAAAGATATGGAAACTATTGTTGATTTGATCGACAGAGTACTTGCTGATCATACAAATGAAGCAGTTATCGAAGAAGTTGCTGAACAAGTAAACGAAATGATGAGCGAAAGACCAATTTTTGCTTATTAAAAATTAGTCATAAAGTCTTAAAGTCGAAGGTCGAAAGTCTTGAAATGGAATGTAAAATTCTATTTTAATTTTGATCTTCGACTTTTATTTTTAGACTTTATAACTTTCGACTTTCAAACTTTAAGACTTAAAAGAATGGGCGTATTAAGATTACAATTGCCAACCGACCCAAGATGGGTAAATATTGTTGAGAAAAATATTGAAGAAATCCTTACTGATCACGCTTGGTGCGAGCAAAAAGCAGCAACAAACGCGATTACAATTATTACAAACAATTCTGAACATCAGGATTTAGTCCAGGATTTATTGGCTCTGGCCAAAGAAGAAATCGATCATTTTGAACAAGTCCATAATATCATCATCAAAAGAGGATTAAAATTAGGACGTGAGCGTAAAGACGATTATGTAAATGAATTGTATTTATATATGAAGAAAAGCGGTGACGGAAGTCGTGTTTCTGGTTTGGTAGAAAGATTACTGTTTTCTGCCATGATCGAAGCAAGAAGCTGTGAACGTTTTAAAGTGCTTTCTGAAAATATTAAAGATGAAGAACTGGCTGTTTTTTACAGAGAATTAATGGAAAGTGAAGCCGGACATTATACTACTTTTATCACTTACGCACGTAAATACGGAGTTGGAATTGATGTTGAAAAACGTTGGAGAGAATGGTTGGAGTTTGAAGAGTCAATCATTACTAATTACGGAAAAGGAGAGACGATACACGGATAATTAAAATAAAATTCCAATTTTAAAATTCCAAATTCCAAAATAACAGCGTGTAAACTTTGTGAGTCTTTGAGAAACTCAGTGTGTCTCTATGAAATTTCAAAAATAAAAAATCCGTTTTAATCTGTGTTTTCGCGATAGCGAATCTGTGTCATCTGTGTGCTAAATTTAATGTTCAGTTAGCAACCTAAATCTACGATCTAAAATCTAAAATCATTATATTTGAAAGTAATCAAAATTCAATGCCATGAGAATAGAAACAGACCTGAAATTGGGATTTAAAGATGTAATGATTCGACCAAAAAGATCAACACTGAAAAGTAGATCTGAAGTATCTCTAGAGCAAAATTTTAAGTTTTTGCACAGCACAACAAATTGGACTGGAATTCCGATTATGGCTGCCAATATGGATACTGTAGGTACTTTTGAAATGGCTCAGGTTTTGGCAAAAGAAAAGCTTTTTACTGCGATTCATAAACACTACACGTTAGAGCAATGGAATGATTTTTTGAAAAACGCAACTCCTGATTTCTACAATTTCATCGCTATAAGTACCGGAACGGGAAAAGATGATTTTGAGAAAATAGGGAAGGTAATCACTGCA
Source organism: Flavobacterium sp. N2038 (assembly GCF_025947185.1). Taxonomy (NCBI): domain Bacteria; kingdom Pseudomonadati; phylum Bacteroidota; class Flavobacteriia; order Flavobacteriales; family Flavobacteriaceae; genus Flavobacterium; species Flavobacterium sp. N2038. The sequence goes on along the minus strand of NZ_CP110001.1, from coordinate 3,149,978 downwards.
AACCCGTTACTTAAATTTATTTGTATTGATGTTGCCAATGGTTATTCAGAGCACTTTGTTCAGTTTTTAAAACAAACCAGAAAACAATATCCTGATAAAGTAATTATTGCCGGAAATGTGGTAACAGGCGAAATGGTAGAAGAATTATTATTGGCAGGTGCCGACATTGTAAAAGTCGGAATTGGACCGGGATCAGTTTGTACCACACGAGTAAAAACCGGCGTAGGTTATCCGCAGCTTTCTGCCATTATTGAATGTGCTGATGCTGCCCACGGTTTAGGTGGGCACATTATAAGTGATGGCGGCTGTACAACTCCGGGTGATGTTGCAAAAGCTTTTGGTGCAGGTTCAGATTTTGTAATGTTGGGCGGAATGCTGGCCGGACATGCAGAAAGTGGAGGAGAATTAATTGAAATAAAAGGCGAAAAATATAAACAGTTTTACGGAATGAGCTCTGCAACTGCAATGGATAAACACGTTGGTGGAGTAGCAGAATACAGAGCAAGCGAAGGAAAAACAGTTCAGGTTCCGTTTAAAGGAAATGTTATTGCAACAGTTTTAGATATTTTGGGTGGCTTGCGAAGTACTTGTACTTATGTTGGTGCTTCCAGATTAAAAGAATTAACCAAACGAACAACCTTCATTCGCGTAAGCGAACAGGAAAATCAAGTTTTTACAAATTAAAATACTTTTAAATAGATTATGATTACAATTTCAGAAGCAGGTTTAGGGGATATCAAAATAATTCAGAAAATTACAAATATCACGTGGCCTATTACTTATGGAGAAATTTTATCTCAGGAGCAGTTAGATTATATGTTAGGTTTATTTTATTCTGACGAAGCTTTAGCAAAACAAATTGAGAATAAAGAACAGTTGTTTTATCTAATTTCAGATTCATCATCGACAATTGGTTTTATAGGAATTGAGCATAATTATAAATATGAAGCCATTACCAAAATCCATAAAATCTATCTCTTGCCGGAAACACAAGGTAAAGGTTACGGAAAAATTGTTTTTGACTCAATTGAAAAATTGGCTCTAGAAAACAATTCCAGTGCCCTTTCCTTAAATGTAAACCGTTTTAATACGGCATTAAATTTCTATAAAAAAATAGGTTTCGAAATTAAAGAGACGGTTGATATAGAAATTGGGAATGGATATTTGATGGAGGATTATGTGATGGGGAAAACTTTATAGTCTCTTTTGAGTGTATTTATTCTTTTAGAAATTTACTAAATACAAGGTTATTAGGGTAAAAGAGTTTTTATTTTTTAAGCGATAAAATAGATAGAGTTATCTATTTTTTATTATACCTTTGATAAAAAACAAAATGAACCAGAAAAAAAGTGTAAAAGAACGAATACTTGATACATCATCACGCTTGTTTTACCATCAGGGATTTAATAGTACAGGAATCAATCAGATTATTGCCGAGGCTGATATTGCAATAGGTTCTCTGTACAAACATTATCAATCTAAAAATGATTTATTGTATCATTATTTGGAGCAGCAGGAAATTGAGTACTTCGAGAATCTTAATGATTATCTAAAAGAGGAAAAACAGCCTCTTAAAAAGCTTCTTAAATTAGTAGATTATCGTACAAAACTCCAGACTGAGGCAAGTTATTCGGGATGCCATTTTATTAAAATAAATGCAGAAATAGGACGAACAGATGCTAAAATAGAGCAATTTATCGTTGCTCACAAACAGCGTCAAAGCGATTATATTGATGAAATCGTTGCTGAAATCAGTGCAGAACAAAAGCTTTCGATAGAAAGGAATATTCTTGGTAATATGATCTTTCTAATGATAGAAGGTGCCGTTGTATCGGCAAGTATACATGGAAATAGTAAAGATCTAAACGAAGTAAAAAAAGCAATTGCACAATTATTTTAATTTTTTTTTAATTAAAAATAGATAGATCATTCTATATATCATGAAAAATAAAAAACATATTTCATTACTTATACTGTTGTTGGCGCATTTGCTGACAATTTTAGATATTTTTGTTGTAAACGTCGCTATTCCATCAATTCAGGAAGGACTTGAATCTCCTGATGGAAAAATTCAATTGGTAGTTGCGATGTACATGGTTGGGTTTGCATCATTTTTAATATTCGGAGGAAAAATTGGGGATTACTATGGCAGAAAGAAAATTTTTATTTTAGGAATGTTGCTCTTTCTGTGTACGTCTGTGGGATGTGGTATCGCGATGTCAACAAACCAGCTTATCGCTTTGAGATTTTTTCAAGGAGTAAGTGCAGGATTGATGTCTCCACAAGTACTTTCTTATATCCAGGTTCTTTTTGCTGATCATAAAGAACGTACATATGCGATGGGGTGGTACGGAATTGCCATTGGTATAGGTACAATGCTGGGGCAATTTTTAGGAGGTTTTTTTGTAGAGCTTGAACCGTTTATTGTTGATCAATCGTGGCGGTATATATTTCTTATTAATGTTCCAATTTGTGTAATAGCTCTTGTTTTGGCGATATGCTATCTGGATGAGTCGAGAGATAATTCGGCTTTACAAATAGACTATACCAGCGCTTTTATATTATGTGTCGGACTTATAATATTGGTGTTTTCAATAGCCGTTGGATTTGAGCAAAATACCTTAATGAAGTTATTCATACCACTATCATTACTATTTCTTTTAGCATTCCTTTTTAGACAAAAGAAAAGGAAATTAAATAACAAAGAACCATTATTGGATCTGAAACTTTTTAGCAACAAGAATTTTAATATTGCAGTTTCTGCTTCGGCGTTGTTTATGCTAATGCTGGATGCTTATTTTTTTGTGCTTGCAGTTTTTTTACAAGAGGGGATTAAATTGTTACCTATGCAAGCAGGGTATTTTGTTGTATTTCAGGGTGGTGGATTTATTTTTGCTTCGTTTTTCTCTGCGAGATTAGTACTGCGTTTCGGTAAGACGGTGTTAATTTTTGGTGTATTACTTCTAATTCTTGCGTTGATTTTGCAGCTTGTATTTTTTTACTTCCAAATAATTGATTTTAGAGGATATCTGGTAATGTTCGTACATGGTTTTGGAGTAGCATTAGTTTTACCTTCATTTGCTAATATTGCTCTGAAAGGCTTACCTGAAAATATGATTGGAAATGCATCTGGAGTTTATTCAACACTTCAGCAATTGTTTGGAGCTTTGGGAATTGCGCTAACCGGAAGTGTATTTTATTATTTTCTAAAAGAGAATAGGGATTTTCAGCATTTTTATAATGCCTTTTTGTACACGGCTTTTATTCATTTGTTTTGCTTAGGCGGCGTGTTGTCTATTTTGATTTTTTTGCCAAAATCAATACTTCCTAAAAAGCAAAAAATTAAAGAAAAAAAGATAATTATATCTAACTCACAATAACATCATGCTTAAAAAGTAATCCTTTTACTTCTTTCAAAGAAAACACAGCTTTTTTCAGTTTAGTTTTAGAAGGATCTATGGTATAATTGTAGCTTGTCTGAAAGTCAGTTTTATTGGCGATTGCTTTATCAAATTCAGACCGGTATAAATCGCAATTGTAGAAAACTACATTTGTAAGATCTGCAGCCATAAAATCAACAGCAATCAAACTACAATTAGTGAAAGTTGTTCCTTTTATTTTTAAAGTGTAAAACTTCGAAAAATCAAGTACACAGTCATTAAACTCAATTTCGAAAATTAATTTGTCGCACATGGCAAAATTAACTTCTTTGATTTCACAACGATTAAAAGTAGCGGTTCTAAAAGCAACATAATTAATTTTTGCGTCATTAAAAATGCAATCATTAAAAACACAATCGATAAAAGTAACGGCAAGAAAAGTACAGGCAGAAAAATTACAATTATTAAAAATACAGCATTCAAAGTCTTTAAAATTCAGATCTTCTTTTGCGTAAGTAATAGTATTGTATTCCTTGTCAAGGAAATATTCGCTTTCTTTTTTCAAGTTTATTCTGGCTGTTTTTTGAGACTGAAAAGGTACTAATTTACAACTGAATATTTCAGTTAATTTTTAAAACATTTTAAATTAACATGCTTTTTTAAGAGCATAATAGCTGCATATTTTAAGAGGTAAGTTTTTGATTGTTTAAGTGTAATATCTTGAAAATAAGCTATATATTTACAATGAATTAATTATTGCTTCTAAAAAAATAAAACTTGAAAATGGTAAAATTTTTAAAAAATAATTATTTTCAGAATAAATATAGAATCCTGGGATTACTCTTTTTTATTTCTTTTAGTTTAACAGCTCAAAATGAAATAGACAGCTCCAAAATTTGCCCACCCAAAACAATACTGGAAATCTTTAAAAAGAAAGATTCTATTTATGTCGTTAAGCCTATAAAAAACAGCTTCTTTTTAGTAATTCCTGCAATTGGTTCTCAGCCTGCAACCGGGTTTTTCTTTGGAGGTGTTGCACAGTATACCTTTAAAGGAAAAGAAAAAGCCGATAAATATTCTATCGCAAATCTTGGGATAACGTATACAACAAAAAAACAGTGGCTTGTAAATGTAAAGAACAATATTTTGCTAAAAAATAATAAGATATTTTTAAGTGGTGATTATCGTTTGTATATATTTTCGCAGCCTAATTATGGGTTAGGAACAGATATTATACCACCACGTCGGGATCAGGTTCCTGGATTTAGTATAGATTCTATTGCGCAGCCAATGGATTATAATTATTTTAAATTTCATCAATCTGTTTCTTTTGAGGTAAAGAAAAATTTTTATGTTGGCGGAGGAATCAATATTGACTGGTATTCCAGTATTGTAGACAAAGATCTTGATGTAGCCAACGGAAAGTTTACTTATCATTACAATTACAATCAAAAATACGGGTTTGATGATAAGGAGTATTTCCTGAACGGAATGAGCCTTAATTTGGTTTACGATTCAAGAGACAATCAGGTTAATGCGACTCACGGATGGTTTGCTAACTTAAATTATCGTTTTAATCCTGTATTGTTTGATAATCAGGAAGTAAGTAATGTACTGTATGCAGAATATAGAAACTTTATTCCCGTTTCTGCAAAAGATAAGAGATATATACTGGCACTTTGGACATACGGACAATTTGTGACAAAAGGTAAAGTCCCTTATTTAAATTTGCCGGCAATTGGCTGGGATCAACGCAGTCGAAGTGGAGAAGGATATACTCAGGGATTATTTAGAGGAACCAATTTGGTGTATTTAGCAGCTGAATTTAGATTTCCACTTAGCTGTAATCAGATGTTTAGCGGAACTGTCTTTACAAACTTTATTACAACCAGTAATCCTGATACTAACACCAATCTTTTTCACGCCATACAACCTGCAGCGGGTGTGGGATTACGTATTTTAATTGATAAAGCGACCCGAACCAATCTTATTGTAGATTATGCCTGGGGTAATAATTCTAAAGGATTTTACTTAAATGCCGGAGAAACATTCTAAAATGAATAATTTCAAAGGATAAAAAAGGTATAAAAGTCAAACTTCAGGACTTCTATTAAATTTTATTGTTCATAATTAAATCATAATTATCATGGTTTAGAGCACTATTTTTGAACTCAATCCTTATTTTTGTTGTATACACAAGTTTAAATGAAATTACTGATAGTCGAAGATGAACCAAATCTTTTGTCCATTTTGCGCAAAGGATTTGCTGAAAATAATAACGAAGTAAGCGTAGCTCTTGATGGTAAAACTGCCCTTGAGATGATTCAGAATTATGATTTTGATGTTGTTGTACTGGATGTCATGCTTCCGGATATAAACGGTATTGAAATCTGTAGAAGATTACGAGCAAGTAAAAACTTCGTACCTATTTTGCTTTTAACAGCCCTTGGAACTTCAGAGAATATAGTAACCGGACTTAATGCCGGAGCCGATGACTATTTGGTTAAACCATTTAAATTTGGAGAACTCGATGCGAGGGTTAATGCCTTAAACAGAAGAGCCAATCAGGATACAGAAAAAATAGATACTTTACAGATTGGCGATTTAGAAATAAATGGCAAAGCCAAAACAGTAAAAAGAGATAATGAATCTATTATCTTAACAGCTAAAGAGTTTAAATTATTGTACTATCTGGCTAAAAATTCAGGACGTATTGTTTCAAGAGATCAAATTCTGGATAATGTCTGGGATATTAATTTTGATATGAATACCAACGTTGTCGATGTATATATTACCTATTTGCGAAAAAAAATAGATAAACCTTTTAAAACCAAACTAATTCATACCATGAAAGGGTTAGGTTATGTGATAAAGCCATAGAATGGATATAAGAAAAAGAATAACCTTTACATATGTTGCACTTTCTACCTTTAGCACTTTGCTATTGTGTATTATTGTACTCGTTTTATTCAAGGAAAATAACCGTTATCATTTCTTAAAACGATTAGAAGACAGAGCAAAAATTGTGGCTTCAATTCACTTTCAGAATGATCCTGAGAAAAAGAAGTACTATAGTAATCTTAAAGAAAACGGACTCGAAGAATTAATTGAAGAAGAAGAATTTGTTCTTAAAATAAACAGTGCCAATAGTTTTGATTATAATACAAAACTAAATTTGCCGAATGAGTTTTATACCAATGTTTTAAATACCGGAAAAGATTACTTTGAGATCAATAGTAAATATTATTTAGGACAGGTTTTTACAGAAAATAATCAAAAGTATATTGTAGTTGTTGGAGCCAGAGATAAACGTGGAAAAACAACAACAATTTATATCGTCAGAATTTTACTTTTTGGCGGAATTGGATTTGTTTTCCTTGCCTTTTTTTTAGGACGTTTTTTAGCAAAGCGTGTTATTAATCCTGTTGCCAGAATCACTAAAGAAGTAAATCGAATAAGTGCATCAAACCTGCACAACAGATTGCCGGAAGTAAAAAACTCAGACGAAATTTCAGATCTTACCGCAACGTTCAATGATATGCTGGACAGGCTGGAAACCTCTTTTGAAATTCAGGCTAATTTTATAAATAATGCTTCACACGAATTAAAAACTCCAATAACCACCATTATTGCCGAAGCTGAAATTATGCTTTTGAAAGAAAGAAATGTTGCTGAGTATGTAGAATCTCTGCAAAATATATATAGTCAGGCATCCAGATTAGGAAATCTAACCGAAAGTCTGTTAAAACTGACACAAACCGGTTATGACGGCAAAAAACAGGTGTTGGATATCGCCAGAATCGACGAGTTGTTGTTGGATGTAAAATCAGATTTGGATAAGATTTTCCCTGATAACAGAGTAAGCATAAAACTTAATTTTGCACCAAAAGATTCAAATTTACTTTTAATCCCGTGCAATAAGCCACTTTTAGAATTAGCAATAAATAACATTATTACCAATGGAGTTAAGTATTCTGATAATAATGAAGTTTTTGTAACGCTTTCGGCAAATCAGGAAGCTATTAAAATTTCGATTAATGATATCGGGATTGGTATTCCGCCGGAAGATATTCCACATCTATACGAACCTTTTTTCAGAGGTAAGATTGCTACAAAGTATATAGGTTATGGTTTAGGACTTCCTTTGGCTTCCAAAATAATCAGAATGCACGGTGGTGAAATTCAGGTGCAATCAGAACAAAATAAAGGAACGATTGTTACTCTTATTTTCAATAAATCAAATATAAAGAAGAATAACATTAAAATTTCTAATGTTGAATCTTAAGAAATTCTAATTTCAGATTAAGACCCTTCTAATGTAAGCGGAGTTATTTTGTATGTATAAACTAAAAGAATATACATATGAAAAATTTCCTTATACCTACTACATTAAAAGACGATACTATTTGTGCTGTAAAATCAGCCATTAGCCAGGCAAAAGACTGCAACTGCGAAATCATTTTAATGATGGTAGCTGAAACCCCGGATTCCTTTTCGTCGTCTTTTTTTCTGCGTGAAATGAAAACCGGACTTACCATAAGTCAGGAAGAGGTTTTGGAAACTTGTCGATATATGATCGATCATACTAAAAACTGCAAAATCAAAATTCACAACCAATATGGGCTTTCATCTCCAATTTTTAAACGTGTTATAGAGCATTTTTCTGTAAAATTGGTTATTCTGACCAACTCTTATAAGCAGGAGACAAAGCGCATTCATCAATATTTGGTTCAATTAGCAGGAAATCAGAAATGTCCAATTCTGCATTTGGGGACAGAACAAATCAAAAACGATTTCAATAAAGCACTTTACATTGAAAATTCTGGTGCGCAACTACATGTAAAAGATGTTCAGCAATTTTTGAGTGAGAATTTCTCTTATGAAATTGTAAGTCAGACTTCTAAAATTGATGATAATTACGATGAGTTGGCTCCTTTTTTATCTGAAGCAATTTCGAAGTATGAAATTGATTTGCTGGTAGAAACCCGTAAAGGAGAAAAAATAAAATTCAAAAAAACAAAAAAGCAGGACATGAATGAAAAGCTGGGACTTCCGGTGCTTTCATTGTACGAAGAGATGGTTTAATTACTTCTTAGTCCTTAGTTTTTAGTAGCTGTTTCTGTTTTAGTTTGGGCAATGAGTTGATTTTGAAAATCTAAAACTTTATAGATATAGTATTAAGAACATTTATTGAGTCTAAAGACAATTACAAAGAACCAATTCCTAAATGTTAATCACTAAGGACTAATTACTTAGAACTAAACAGCCCAAAAATTAATTTAAAACCGAAAATATGTTATTAAAGAAAAGAATACCAATGAAGTACGTTCTCGGAAAAATTAAAGTCGAAATACTATTGGTATTAGCTTATACCATTTTATTTGAAATTTTTCATTACTACTTTATCAATCTGCCGGTCGATATTCCAATTGCTATTCCAACCATGATTGGTACCATTATATCATTATTATTGGCCTTCAAATCCAATCAGGCTTACGACAGATGGTGGGAAGCCCGTATTGTGTGGGGAGCAATTGTAAATGATTCGAGAACCTTAATACGTCAGGTACTGACATTTTACAAAGATCCTGATTTTTCTGTTGAAGCCAGTGAGTTCAAAGAGAATTTCGCAAAAAGACAAATCGCATGGTGCTATAGTTTAGGTCAGGCGCTTCGAAATAAAGATGCCATAAAACCACTTGAAGGTTTAATGAATGAAGATGAAATAAAATACATCAAAAACCATCAGAACATTCCTAATGCAATTTTAATGCTTCATGCAAGAGATTTAAGAAACGCAAAAAACGACAAGAGATTCAATATGTATCAGCAGGTTGAGATCGATAATACATTGTCGAGATTGTGCGATGAAATGGGAAAATGTGAGCGAATTAAAAACACGATCTTCCCAACGACATACAGTATGTATATAAGACTTACACTGTGTTTGTTTGTTTTCTTATTGCCATTTGGATTAACCAGTGTATTAAGCTGGTTTGCTATTCCATTGATTACAGCCATTGCAGCAGCTTTTTTTCTGATTGAAAGAATGGCAATTCATTTACAGGATCCGTTTGAAAACAGACCTACAGATACGCCCGTAACAACAATTGCGAATACAATTGAGAAGAATATTAAACAGATGCTAAACGAATATCAAAGTGAATTTGATATTTTAAGAGAATTTGATTTAAAAGACGAACCAAAGAAAGTCGAAAAAGACGCGTATTTCGTTCTGTAAAAATTTAATTTTGGTCTTGTTAATTGTTTGCAGGACAGTGCTTAATTGTGCTGTTCTGCTTTTTTTTTTTTAAACAGGAATTGCACACAAACATCTTAAACATAGCCAGCGGTTTCAACCGCCGGAACGTAAAGAATATTAAAACCTCCCGTGTGTTTCTGTGGTTGAAACCACGGGCTATGTTAATTTGAAGAGTTTTAAAATATTTATAATTGCTTCGCTAATCTTCCCAATGTCTGAATAGCAGTTCTTAATTCATTAGTCCACGGAAGCCCAAAACTCAAACGCATACAATTTGAAAACTGATCCTGAAATGAGAAAATCCTGCCTGGAGCAATACTAATTTTATGTTGCATTGCCAAATTATAAAAATCAGCAGTATCGATACTTTTATCCAATTCGATCCAAAGAAAAAAACCGCCCTGTGGCTGACTCACTTTAGTTCCCGCAGGAAAAGATTCTAAAACGGTATTGATATAATTATTGCAATTGTGATTTAAAATCTGACGTATTTTGCGAAGATGATTTTCGTAACGGCCGTTTTTAAGAAAATCTCCCACAACTTCATGGGTAATAGTAGGAGAGGAGAGAGAATGATAAATTTTATTGCGTAGAATTTGCTTTTTGAATTTCCCCGGAGAAACCCAGCCCACACGATATCCAGGAGAAAGTGTTTTAGAGACCGAACTGCAACAAAGTACAATTCCGCTTTCATCATACGTTTTACAATTCGTTGGACGGCTGGAGCCAAAATACAAATCACCGTGTATATCATCTTCAATCAATGGAATATTATAAAATTCCATTAATCTCACCACTTCAATTTTATGTTCAGCAGGCATCATACTTCCGGAAGGATTGCTAAAGTTGCTCATGAGCAAACATAGTTTTACCTTTTTAGAGGCCAATGCTTTTTTTAATGCTTCCAGCTCTATTCCTGTAGTCATATTAGTAGGCAATTCCATGATATACAAACCTAGTGATTTAGCAAGTTGTAATATACCAAAATAAGCGGGACTTTCTGTAATAATAGTATCTCCGGGCTTAGTCAGTGTCATTAAGCAATGTGATATCGCACTTGTGCAGCCCGGCATTGTAATAATGTCCTCTTCTGTAAGCGATCCGCCCCAGGTAAACGACCAGCGTGCAATTTCTCTTCTTAAATTAAGATTCCCTTTTACCTGATCATAACTTGTTCCGCTATTGGGCAGAGATCGCATGGCCTGAATCATTCCTTTGTTTAATTTGGCAATAGGCAATAATTCATTTGACGGAAATCCCAATGAAAGCATTGTGATATTTTTATCCGTCATATTACCGTAAACCTGATCAATTAAATCTTCCCGATTAATATTTGCACCTTTAAAAATAGGACTGCTTGGCGAAGGCTCCGTAATTATTCGGGCAGATGTATTGCTTACATAATACCCTGATTGCGGTCGTGATTCAATCAGAGAACGGCTTTCTACTTCATAGTAAGCCTTACTTACTGTACTCATGCTGTATCCCGTTTCGGCACAGACTTCACGTATAGAAGGAAGTTTATCGCCAACACTTAAAACGCCCGATTTTATTTGTTTTTCGATTCGGTCTGCAAACTGAAGATACAAGTAATTTGAATTTTTCATAAAAAAAAACTGTTATGGTGCAATTTACAAAAACTGTATCTGTATTGCTGTTTTATTTTTTAGAAATTTGTTTCATCAAAGAAATTTAAAAATTCGATCCTGTGAAAACAACAAAATATTACATTGCTGCGATTACCTGTTTTGTAATCTGGGGATTTTTTAGTTTAGTGCTAAAACCCATCCATGATTACCCTTCTCTGGATATTTTGTTTTACCGTGTTTTCAGTTGTAGTATTTTGATGTTACTGATTTCTTTTACCTTCAGGAGAAAAAAAGTCAGAGAAACAATCGAAACTTTTAAAGCATTGCCAAAAGCAGAGAAAAGAAAAAGTACTCTGTTAAACATTGGAGGAAGCGTTTTCCTGATGGCAAACTGGTTTACCTTTATTTATGTGATGAATCATGTAAGCGTAAAAGCGACTTCTTTGGCCTATTTGGTTTGTCCAATTCTAACCACATTACTGGCCTATTTCATTTTGCATGAAAAATTAAGTAAAACACAATGGATTGCGGTCGGGTTAAGTGTTTCAGGCTGTATACTATTATCTTATGCCAATATTATGGATATGTTTTTTAGTATCATTATTGGATTTACATATGCTTCTTATTTAGTAAGTCAGCGTATTAATAAAGGATTTGATAAATTTATAGTACTCACATTTCATATCACATTGGCAGCACTATTTTTATTGCCATTTTATCCGGCATATAGCGGGGTGGTACCTATGGAATTTAAGTTTTACTTTTGTATAGAGACCATTGCGATATTGTTTACCATTTTTCCGTTGTTTCTTAATCTGTACGCACTTTCCGGAATTAATTCGTCAACCGTTGGAATGCTTTTAAATATTAATCCAATGATTGCTTTCCTTTTGGCTATGTTTTTTTATAAAGAACCATTCGGGATCATACAAATTATAGCATACTGCATTATTTTTATCGCAGTGTTAGTTTTTAATTCACATCATATTTTTGCTTTAAAACAAAAATATATCCTGTCGTCTAAAGATTCTCAATAGACATAATCTTATATTTTTTATTGGTTTAAAATGTAAAATTACGAGAATCTTAACAGGGTTTTAAAACAGGAATGAGTATTTTTCATTCCTGTTTTTTTATGCAGTAAAATTGAATTTGAACATAGATTGTATAGATTTAAAAGTTTTTTTAACCACGAATTCACGAATGATTGTGTAAAATACATTTAAAAAAAATCGTGAATTGCTTCGCCTGTTCGCTATCGCTCGAGCCGTGGCTAATTTTCAACACAAAGAAAAATAATCCCTTAAATCTGTGTAATCTGTGGCCCAATAATAAAAACTATTCTCTATGAAAATTTCCAAACTTCAAGCCTTTACTCCGTTGTTTTATTTAGTGTGGTCTGATGATCTTTTGACTCAGAAAGAGTTTTCGACACTAAAAGAGTTCATAAATTCCTTAAATGTTTTATCAGAAGAAGAAAAAGATTATTTACTTTCTAAAGTAGATATTTCAAATCCGCCTTCGCGAAATGAACTCACGCAATGGAAATTGGATATCGAAAAAAGTATTCAGGATAAATCATCCATTAAGTCGATTTTTGATATTGCAAAAGCACTTTCAGGAAATGATTTAGATTTGACACCAATAGAATCAGATTTTACAAAACTCGAAAACGATCTTGGAGTTTTAGGTGAAGAAGTAATTCAGAGTTTTAAAACCAAAGTCAATTCTCTTACGGCGGGGTCACAAGTAAGTTCTGATTTTGATGTTAAGAAGATTACGGAGCTTTTGGACGGAAAAGAAGCTCCAATCATCAAAAGAGTAAAAGCGATTATTTCCAGACCGGAATTCGCTTATGAGACATCAACAGATATCCATGTATTTAGACAAACTGTATACAATTGGTGTAAAATCCTGGCCAAAGAAAACCTTGGAAATATGGCCTATCCGAAAGAATATGGCGGTGGAGGAAACATAGAAGATTATTTTGCCATTATGGAAACGCTGAGTTATCACGATTTGAGTCTGGTAATAAAATTTGGCGTTCAGTTTGGACTTTGGGGCATGAGCGTTCAATCGTTAGGAACCGAGAAACATTATGCCAAATACTTAAAAGATATTGGTTCGCTTAAACTTCCGGGTTGTTTTGCGATGACCGAAACACATCACGGATCAAATGTAAAAGGACTGGAAACTACGGCAACTTACAATCATAACGATCAGACTTTTATTATTCATACACCCAATAAAAATGCACAGAAAGAATATATAGGCAACGCGGCCGTTCACGGGCAAATGGCAACGGTTTTTGCAAAACTAATTATTGACGATCATGATTATGGCGTAAATGCTTTTGTAGTGCCATTGCGTGATTCAAACGGAAATGTTGTAAAAGGCGTAACTATTGGCGATTGCGGACATAAAATGGGGTTAAACGGAGTAGATAACGGAACCATTAGTTTTGATCATGTCGTGATTCCAAAAGACAATATGCTCGATCGTTTTGCTTCTGTAAATGAAAACGGAGAGTTTGAAAGCCCGATTCCGAGTGATAATCGTCGATTCTTTACCATGTTAGGGACTTTGGTAGGAGGCAGAATCGGAATTCCGCGTTCAGCTTTGGCTGCAGCCAAATCAGGATTAACAATCGCCATTCGCTACAGCGATCAAAGAAGACAATTTGGACCTGAAGGCGGCTCAGAAGTTCCGATTTTAAATTACAGAATGCATCAGAGAAGGTTATTGCCTAATTTGGCTAAAACATATGCTGTTCATTTTGCACTTCAATATTTAACCAGCAGATTTTTAAACCGAACCGAAGCCGAAATGCAGGAAATAGAAGCTTTGGCAGCCGGAATGAAATCCTATTCAACCTGGAATACAAGAGATATTCTACAGGAATGTCGTGAAGCCTGCGGAGGAAAAGGATATTTGTCTGAAAACCGAATTGATGCCTTAAAAAATGACACCGAAATTTATACCACTTTTGAAGGTGATAACACCGTTTTAATGCAATTGGTAGCCAAAAATCGTTTATCTGAATTTAGAAAAGCATTTGGTGAAATGGGAGCAGCCGGAATTATAAATTATGTTTATGAAAATGCTAAAACGGCACTGGCAGAGAAAAATCCCATTGCAACCCGCAGAACAGATGAAGAACATTTATTAGATGGTGAATTTCATCTGCAGGCGTTTGTTCACAGAGAAAAAACAATTATAGCATCTGCAGCAAAACGTATTAAAAAATTAATAGATGGAGGTTTAGATGCTTATGATGCTTTTAATGTAGTGCAGCATCAAATGATAGATGTGGCGCAGGCCTATTTGGAACGGGTTGTTTTAGAGCAATTTCAATTAGCAGTTAAATCAGTTGAAGATCAGAAAACAAAAGAAATACTAACCAGATTAAATCAGCTATATGCACTTTCTCAATTAGAAAAAAACAAAGGCTGGTTTTTGGAAGATGGGTATATGGAAGCGGTAAAAACAAAAGCAGTTCGAAAAATGGTCAATCAGTTATGCTGGGATATTCGTCCTGATGCGGTGGCTTTGGTAAATGCTTTTGATATTCCTGAGAGTTGTTTGGCGGCGCCAATTGCTGTTTAGTTTTTTTTTGAACCATATAAGTTATATAAGTTCATTTAAAGTTTTGTTTTTTTAGTCACAGATTAGAGGGATTGAAAATGATTTTTTAAAAGCGTTCCAAAGGAACAAATTATATTGTAGGGATGGATTTTAATCCATCCTTCGCGATCATAATCGACAATCTTGCCATTTCTCCTTCCTCTGGATGACAAGACATAGATGCGAAATCTAAAAATAGAATTCATGTAAATTATTATAGCCCGCGGTTTCAACCGCGGGAACGCAACGGTTATCAAAATCTTCTATACGTTCCCACGGTTGAAACTGCGGGCTATGTTTATAATCTTTGTTGATTCTGTGGTGCGATTTCTCGTTCCTTACAATGATAAGATTATGTTGTGAGATATTGTTTTGTTATAGTAATTAGTTTATTGTGATAAAATTATTTATATCATTAACTCTTTTTAAATCATCGTTTTATTAAAATAACTAGCCTTTTCAAAGTCACTAATATTAATTGAAATAACAGAAACCTCAGGAAGTAAAGTATTTAAACGGGTTATAATACCTTGAGATAAATTGCTTTTCTGTTCAGAATTTCGGCCCTCCATGATGTATCCAAAAACGTGTATGAAATCATCCAGACTATTTCCGTTATTGTAATAACTAAATGGGTTTATGCGTACTTTAATTTCCGAGAGTGGAAAAAGCCCTGTTGATGAAGCCGAATCAAAAACCTCTTGCATTATTTCATCCGGAGATTTTAATCGTATTACATTTTCGGAACAATCAATTATAAAATGTGGCATGATCTTATATTTTAAGTTAGTTTCTGTTGTAACAAAAATATAAAAAACAATACTTGTAATAATCTTATAAAGTATATTTTTCTATCGAAGCTTTATTATATTTGTATGTTTCATTTATCTTTTTATTAGTTTGAAAAATCCATTTCTGTTTCTTTTTATCGTTCTTATTTGCTGTACTGTTAATGCGACGGAAAGTACAGATGATATTCTGACGAACTTAAATCTGGCCTTGCAAAACAAAGCACATTATGTTCGGTTAAAGGAAGAACGGATTTTAAATTTCAAAAAAATAAAGTCCGATAATTTAACCAAAGAACAGGAATACAATTACAATAAAGCATTGTATGCTGAATATCAAAAATTCAATTCGGATTCGGCTATTTTTTATGTTAAAAAGAATCTGAAACTTGCCGCTGAACTTCAAAATAAAGAATTGTCTGATCTGGCCAATTTGCAATTGGTTACGCTTTACTCTTCTTCTGGAAAATACCGGGAGTCTGAAGCAATTCTAAAAAGTATCGACAAAAAGAAACTGTCAGCTTCTTTATTGCCCACTTATTACGTTGCGTATCGTGAGTTTTTTGAGCATTATGCTGCAAATAGCTACGATGCAAAATACATTCAGCAAATTCGCAGCTATAGAGATTCTTTATTGACAGTCCTGGATCCAAATACTTTAAATTACAAAATCAATAAAATTCAACAGGGAATTTCGCAGAAAAAATTTGTCAGCTCTCAAAAGCAGTTGCTAATTTTATTAAAAAACATCAAAGAAGATAATCCCCAATATGCGATGATAACGTATCTGTTGGGCAATATTTATGAAAACACAAACCAGCTTGAACTGAGAAAAAAATATTATGCACTTTCTGCAACAGCAGATATCAAAAATGCTAATAAAGACAATGCTTCACTTCAGGAACTGGCCTTAGTATTTTATAAAATTGGCGATGTAGATATGGCTTATAAACTGACACAATCAGCCATTGAAGATGCCCTGTATTGTAATGTTCAGTTTAGAACCCTGTTAATGTCTGAAGTGTATTCGATCATTAATACCGTTTATTTAGAGAAAGAAGCCAAACGAAAAACAGAATTGCAGCTTTATTTGTTGTGTATAAGTTTACTGTCTGTATTTTTGATTGCAGCAGTGATTTATGTTTACAAACAAATGAAAAAAGTTTCCAGAATTCGTGGAGAGCTTTATGAAACTAGTCAAGAACTAGCCAGACTAAATCAGGACATTACCAAAACCAACGAGCAGCTTCAGGAACGTAATGCGCAATTGTCTGAATCAAATCATATTAAAGAAGAATATATTGCTCATTTCTTTAGTCTTTGTTCTACTTATATCAATAAACTAGAAAACTACCGTATTATTTTAAACAAAAAAGCAACAGCAAAACAGTTTGACGAAATCTATAAAATTCTAAAATCAACAACTTTAGTTGATAATGAACTGGAAGAATTGTACAAGAATTTTGATATTATCTTTTTGAATTTATATCCCACTTTCGTGAAAGACTTTAACGAGTTGCTTACTAAAGACGAGCAAATAATTTTAAAACAAGGAGAATTGTTAAATACGGAGCTTCGCATTTTTGCACTGATTCGTTTAGGAATTACAGATAGTGTCAAAATAGCAGCCTTTCTTCGTTACTCATTAAGTACAATTTATAATTATCGAACAAGAGGCAGAAATAAAGCTGCTGTTTCCCGAAATGATTTTGAAGAAATGGTCATGAAAATTGGTTTAATTACATTGAAATCATAAAGATTTATTTTAAAATCACTACTTTTTTTTGGTTTTATTTTTAGTTATATATCTGATAATTAATGTTTTAATTTTTTTATTTACTACTTTTTTTCGTTTAAAAATTTAACACACACTATAACGTTTTAGCTTTACAATATTATTAAAAGGTACTATTGACTACTAGTATCTTTTAGATTATATATTGAATGCTTAAATAAATAATTAGTTATGTTTAAAAACGTTAAAACAATCGTTGTTTTAGTTTTATTGAGTTCATTCGGATTGAATGCGCAAAATAAAGTTCCGGTTTATCTTGATGATAAAATGCCAATTAATGAGCGCGTAGAAGATGCGCTTAAGCGAATGACAACCGAGGAGAAAATTGCCATTATCCATGCACAGTCTAAATTTAGTTCTCCTGGAGTAAAACGTCTTGGAATTCCTGAAAACTGGATGACCGACGGACCACACGGAATTCGTACAGAGGTTAAATGGGATGAATGGGATCAGGCAGGATGGACAAACGACTCTTGTATTGCTTTTCCGGCCCTTACAGCCCTTTCTGCAACCTGGAACAAAGATTTGGCTTCTTTATATGGTAAATCTATTGGAGAAGAAGCACGTTACCGTAACAAAAATGTATTATTAGGACCAGGAGTAAACATTTACAGAAGCCCATTAAACGGCCGTAACTTCGAATATATGGGAGAAGATCCGTTTTTAGCTTCAAAAATGGTGGTTCCTTATATAAAAGGTGTACAGGCAAACGGAGTTGCCGCTTGTGTAAAACATTTTGCTTTAAACAATCAGGAAACAAACCGAAATTCTGTAAACGTAATTGTTGATGATCGTGCTTTGTACGAAATCTATCTTCCGGCCTTTAAAGCGGCAGTTCAGGAAGGGGATGTTTGGTCAATTATGGGCTCTTATAATAAATACAAAGGGCAACAATGTTGTCATAACGAATATTTGTTAAATGACATTCTTCGTGGAGAATGGGGTTTCAAAGGAGTTGTGGTGTCAGATTGGGGCGGAGTAAGCGATACCAAACAAGCTATTCATAATGGCCTGGATATGGAATTTGGTTCATGGACAAACGGCCTTTCATGGGGAACAAGTAATGCTTATGATAACTACTTTTTAGCAAAACCATATTCTGAAATGATCAGAAAAGGAGAAGTAGGAACAAAAGAACTAGACGAAAAAGTACGTCGTGTACTTCGTTTAGCTTTCTTAACTACAATGGATAAAAATCGTCCTTTTGGATCGTTTGGAACTCAGGAACATGCAGATGCAGGACGTAAAATTGCTGAAGAAGGAATTGTATTATTACAGAACACCAATAACATTTTGCCAATTAACCTTTCTAAAACAAAGAAAATTGCGGTAATTGGTGAAAATGCAATCAAAATGATGACTGTTGGAGGTGGAAGTTCGTCTCTAAAAGCAAGATATGAAATTACTCCACTTGAGGGTTTAAAGAAAAGAATTGGTAATCAGGCTGAAATTGTGTACGCTCGTGGTTATGTTGGTGATCCGACAAGTAATTATAATGGCGTAATTGCAAAAGTAAGTTTAGAAGAAAAACGTCCGCAGGCAGAATTAACTGCTGAAGCTTTAAAAATTGCTAAAGATGCAGATATTGTTCTTTTTATTGGAGGTTTAAATAAAAGCGAAAATCAGGATGACGAAGGACATGATCGTGCAGCATTAGGATTGCCTTATGGTCAGGATAAATTAATCAGTGAGTTAGCAAAAGTAAATAAGAATATTGTTTTTGTAAATATTTCAGGAAATGCTGTGGCAATGCCATGGGTAAAAGAAGTTCCGGGAATTGTTCAGGGATGGTTTTTAGGTACAGAAGCAGGAAACGCTTTGGCAAATGTTTTGGTTGGAGATGTAAACCCTTCAGGGAAACTTACTTTTACTTTCCCGGTAAAATTAGCAGATAACGGTGCACACGCATTAGGGGAATTTCCTGGTGGTGACGAGGTAAAATACAACGAAGGAATTTTTGTTGGTTACCGTTGGGCAGACAAGCAAAAGGTAAAACCTTTATTTTCTTTTGGTCACGGGTTAAGCTATACCACTTTTGCTTATGGAAAAGTAACAGCCGATAAAAAACAATTAGCTGCCGGAGATAAAATTTCATTCTCTGTAAAAGTAAAAAATACGGGAAACAGAGAAGGAGCTGAGACTGTACAATTGTACATTAGTGATTTAAAATCTTCATTACCACGCCCGATTAAGGAATTAAAAGGATTTGAGAAAGTTTTGCTTAAAGCAGGAGAAGAAAAAACAGTAACTTTTACAGTTGATAAAACTGCATTAAGTTTCTTTGACGATAAAAAACATGACTGGGTTGCCGAGCCAGGTGATTTTGAAGCTATTGTTGGAGCCTCTTCAACAGATATAAAATCTAAAGTGATTTTTTCACTTCAATAATTTCATTATTTCTAAATTGGTTGGTTTGTAAAGCTGCAAGTGTAAAAGTTTGCAGCTTTGCTTTTTAAAACTAGATTTTTATTTTCTCACGATTTAGATATTAAGTACAAAACTTAACTTTCTTAATAGTAAATCCATTTTTTAGTGTCGCAAACACAATGCTTAATTAGCTTAATATCTTAATGGTAAAAAAAAAACAAAAAATTGACATGAAAAAAAATATACTTGTAGTATTGGGTTTGTTTTTGGTACAAAACCTTTCGGCGCAAAGCCTGAATAAAATGCAATGGTTTAATGAACCTGAAAAATGGGAAATTAAAAACAACGCTTTGATTATGAATGTTACTGCCAATAGTGATTACTGGCGTATTTCGCATTACGGTTTTACAGTTGATGACGCACCATTTTACTACGCTAATTACGGAGGAGAATTTGAAGCTAAAGTAAAACTGACCGGAAATTACATCGCCCGTTTTGACCAAATGGGATTAATGATTCGCGTTGATGAAAAAAACTATATCAAAACCGGAGTTGAATTTGTAGATGGGAAATTTAATATAAGTACAGTCGTAACGCACGATAAAAGCGACTGGAGTGTTACTACTCTGGATAAAGCGCCACCATTTGTATGGATAAAAGTCGTGAGAAGATTAGATGCTGTTGAGGTTTTCTTTTCCTATGATGACAAAAATTATATTCTAACCAGAAATGCCCCATTGCAAGATAATAAGCCTGTTATGGTAGGTTTAATGGCTGCATCTCCGGACGGAAAAGGTTTTGAAGCCAAATTTGAAAATTTCAAAGTAACACACTTACCGGATCAACGCAGATTAGAATGGCTTAAAAATCATCAGGAATAATTTAATTAGATAATTTGGCAATTAGATAATTAGATAATTATGAATGAGTTGTTTAATAATTATCCAATAGAGCAAATATTAATTGTTTAAAAAAATCTTATTTTAGCTTTCACCAAAAAACAATACTAACCATTTAACCACAAAAAAATATTTTTATGAGTTCAATTTCAATGGACATTAAACCAAAAAAGCATTATGAAATTTTAGACGGCCTGCGCGGAGTAGCCGCTCTTTTAGTAGTTATTTTTCACATTTTAGAAACTTTTAATGAAGGAAGCCGCTTTAAGCAAATCATGAATCACGGTTATCTCGCGGTCGATTTCTTCTTTCTTTTATCCGGTTTTGTTGTGGCCTACGCCTATGACGACCGTTGGGGGAAAATGGGTCAATGGGAATTTTACAAACGACGCTTAATCCGTTTGCAGCCCATGGTCATTATGGGGATGATTATTGGAGCTTTGTTTTATTATTTTCAGGCTTCAGACACAGTATTTCCAATGATAGCAGGAATGGAAGTCTGGAAAGTAATTTTAACCATGGTAATTGGATTTACATTACTTCCAATTCCGCCGTCTTTAGAAATAAGAGGCTGGGGAGAAATGCATCCGCTAAATGGACCTGCATGGTCACTTTTCTTTGAGTATATTGCCAATATTCTATACGCACTATTCTTCCGTAAATTCTCTAATAAAGTATTAGGAGTATTTGTTGTAATCTTTGCAGGAATGCTGATTAATTATACCGTTTTTGGGCCAAAAGGAGATGTTATTGGCGGCTGGTCATTGAATCTGGAACAAATGAATGTTGGTTTTACCCGTTTATTATATCCGTTTTTTGCCGGAGTCTTACTTTCCCGTTTAGGAAAGTTGATCCATGTAAAAGGAGCATTTTGGATTTGCAGTATTATGATTGTTGTAGTATTCAGTATACCAAGAATTGGAGACGAGAATAGTTTATGGATGAATGGTCTATACGAATCATTCTGTATTATTCTAATGTTCCCGTTAATTGTTGCCATTGGAGCAGGAGGAGAGATAAAGAATCCGCTTTCGCTGAAAATATGTAAAGCCCTGGGAGATATTTCGTATCCAATTTACATCATACATTATCCATTAATTTATTGGTACACAGCCTGGGTATTCGAGAATAAAATTCCTCTAAAAGACGGTTATATTATAGGAATCGGAGTTTTAATTTCCAGCATCGTAATTGCATATTTATGTCTGAAGCTGTATGATGAACCAGTACGTAATTGGCTTCAGAAGAAGGTTCAAAAAAGAAAACCTGTTATTGTCGAAATTGCCGAATAAACGATATTGAATTTCTAATTTTGTTAGTTATAGATATTCAAAAAAAGGATGAAGTCAATTGATTTCATCCTTTTTATTTTGTTTCAATGTAATGTAGAGATGCACTGGTGTGCATCTATTTTTTTGCCACAGATTATTAGGATTAAAAATGATTTTTTAACATACTCATTGATTAGACGCACTGCTGTGCGTCTCTACCGAGAAAAACGAAACGATAGAAGAACAAAAAAAGGGATAAACAATTTGTTTATCCCTTTTGTATTTAAAGCTATTCTTAATCTTAAATAAAGAATAGAAGAAAAACTTAGAATCTCAGAGTCTTAGCATCTTAGAATCTCAAAAAATTATTCTAAAATCAATTGACCCAAAGCTTCTTTACTGAAACCTTTTAACTGATCTAATTGCCCCGCTTTAATTTTAGCAACCCAGTTTGGATCAGATAAAAGAGGTCTTCCAACAGCAACTAAATCAAAATCGCCTCGGTCAAAACGTCTGTTTAATTCTTCTAAAGATGTTGGCTCAGAACTTTCTCCCGCAAATGCACCAAAGAAATCACTGGAAAGACCAACAGAACCAACCGTAATTGTTGGAGCTCCGGTCACCTTTTTAGCCCATCCTGCAAAGTTCAAATCAGAATCTTCAAACTCTGGTTCCCAGAATCTGCGTTGAGAAGCGTGCAGAATATCAACTCCTGCATCAACAAGTGGTGTAAGCCAGGCTTCTAATTCTTGTGGGTTTTTCGCCAGTTTATAATTATAATCAGAAGGTTTAAATTGAGAAAATCTCATGATTACAGCAAAATCATTTCCTACTTGTCTTCTAACTTCTTTTACCACTTCAATAGCAAAACGGTTACGCTCTGGCAAAGTTTTCCCACCATAAATGTCAGTACGTAAGTTAGTTTCAGCCCTGAAAAACTGATCAATTAAATATCCGTGTGCACCGTGAATTTCGATAGTATCAAAACCTAATCTTTTAGCATCAGCTGCAGCTTTTCCAAAAGCCAGAATAGTATCTTCTATGTCTTTTTCAGACATAGTAATTCCGTTTCTGAAATCAGGACGATTTAATCCGGACGGTCCTTCAAAAGGAACAGGAGGAACCCATCCCGAATGATGATTATCCATAATTCCCATATGCCAGATTTGTGGCCCCATTTGTCCGCCGGCAGCATGAACTTCATTAATTACTTTTTCCCAGCCTTTTAATGATTCTGTGCCATAAAAATGAGGAACATTAGCATCGTTTGATGAGGAAGGTCTGTCAATTACAGTACCTTCAGATAATATTAAACCAACTTCACCTTCAGCTCTTTTTTGATAGTAAGAAGCAACTTCGTTAGTTGGAACTCCGTTTGGAGAAAATGAGCGCGTCATTGGCGCCATTACGATTCGATTTTTAAGATTTAACGTTTTTAAGTTAAATGGCGAAAATAGGTTGTTTGTACTCATAGTAATTTACAAATTAGATTGAATTAATTTACTGAGTGCTTCAAAGGCACCTTCGTTACGTTTATAGTAAGTCCATTGTCCAACACGTTTAGCCTCTATAAAGCCTGCACGTTGTAAAATAGACAGATATTCTGAAACTGTAGATTGTGTTAAGCCGGCTTTGGCCTGAATTTGTCCCACACAGACTCCGTGTTCAAATCCACCATGCTCAAGCTGGCCGGGAAAGTTAATTTCGGGTTCTTTAAGCCATTCCAGCATTTGTAGTCTGGACTTATTTGATAAAGCTTTAAAAATTTCTATATTTTCCATGACGCAAATATATCGACTTTTCCCGATATACCAATTAAGTAAAATGTTTTTAGGAAAATTTTATGATGGAGGAGAGGAAATGATAAAGAATTTAATAAAGAAAATTTATATTTGCTTACGAATTAATCTCGCGAAGACGCGAAGCTAAGACACAAACTTGTCATTTCGACGAAGGAGAAATCTTCGCAAGAAACTCCACAAAGAAAAGTCAATCTTTGTCGATTCAGCAACGGAGATTTCTCCTTCGTCGAAATGACAAAAATGAAAATACTTAGTGACTTTACGAGAGAATTCAACCTAATTTTGAAAATAGAATTAAAACCAGATAGCCCCAATTATCTAAAATAAACTTAATCAATTATGAAAAAAACATTACTCATTTTAGGATTCTTATGTTGTGTAGTAACCAGCTCAAAAGCCCAGGTTGTTGGTGTTGAAGTTGGAGATATTGCTCCCGAAATTGATCTTCCGGACACAAAAGGAAATAATATTGCTCTTACATCATTTAGAGGTTCTTTGGTTTTAATCGACTTTTGGGCATCATGGTGTGGCCCATGTATTAAAGAACAACCTTTATTAAAGAAGTTATATACTGCTTATCCTGATAAATTATCGATTTACAGTGTTTCTATGGATACCAAAAAACCTTTGTGGATTGGTGCCATCGCAAAAGGAAAATTGCCATGGACACAAGTAAGTGATTTACAATACTGGAAATCTCCAGCTGCTTTAGATTATATGCTACAATCAGTTCCTTTGAATTTTTTAATTGATAAAAACGGAATCATATTAGCTAAAAATATTCATGGGAAAGCATTAGAAGATATGGTTAACAGTTTGTTGACCCCGCAACAAAACTAGAAATTTTAATGACTTCAAAACTCAGTTTGTCAGAATTCCGTACAAGATTACAAAACAATACAGAAATCGGGGCTCCAAAAGCAACATTAGGTCAGGTTAGAGTCTTTCCTGTAAGTGGCGCAATAAAACCTTTTTACGGACTTTTTGATGATAAAACTTTTAGTTTAACTGTAAATTCGATAGTATCTCCAACATTTTATGTTGTAAAAGGAAAATATGAAAGCATTAATAATACACTTAAAGTAGATTATAGTGTTGAACCAAATAATAAATTTCAATTAATTTGGTCAAGGTTTTCTCCAATAGTTATTATACTGGCAATTAATATATTTTTTCTTTTTTTTGCAAAAGGACTCAGGCGAGCGTCAACAATTGTCAATTTGTTTTTGCTTTTTATGGCTTTCTATTCGAGATGGAAAGAAGAGAAAAAGAAAAAAAAACTAGAGCAAAAGTTTGTTCGTATTTTTGAAATTAAATAAGCTTTATCAATATTCCTAAAGCAGCTGCAACAATTATAATTACCGGTTCTTGAATTTTCTTTATATAAAGCAAAGCAAGAACGGTAATAATTGCAATTAATAGTGTTGGAATATCTATTATGGTTCGGGAAGCAATTACAAAAACAGAACCTACTAATGCGCCAACAACGGCAGCAGTGATACCATTAACAAATGCTTTTATTGAATTATTTTCTGCAATTTTATGAAAATAAGGAGCCATTGCAATAGTAAACAAATAGCAAAATAGTTTTTTTGTTTCAGGTTCCAGGTTTTCTTTGTTTCAAGTTTTAAACCCGACAGGTTTTTAAAACCTGTCGGGTTTATTTTATGATCAACCTAAAACCTGAAACTTTTTTTTTCAAAAAGCAATTCCAAATTGAAAGCCAATAGTAAAAGATGCCGGATGATCATTACCAAAACGAATAGGCAGTGGAATAGCAGCAAAGTAGCTGCAGTTTTGGCTTTTTATAACTGTTTTATTGATTACAGGAGTTATGCCGTATCTTCCGCTGCTTTCAAAAGCGGCTCTTCCGGCAAAAGTATAGCCGTTGCCTAAAGCGACCAGAACGCCGGGATGAAATAATAAATTAGTTACTTTATCACTATTTCCCTGAACTTTGATATTAGGCACGATTTCAAAAGAAAAACCTATTTTTTGGTTCTTCCAAATATTAATTCCGGTAGGAAAACCAACGGCATAGTAATCACGAAAATTTACAGTTGTCTGCTCGCTGTTAAAAGTTACGATAGGGTGCAGGATTCCAAAATAACCTGTAATTTTTGGATAAGTAGTTTGAGAAAAAGCATTTAAACTTAAAGAGAATAAAGTAATTAGGATAAATTGTCTGAATAAAATCATGATAGTTTTGTTAGTGAAAAAACAAAACTATCGAGAATGTAAACTTTTAAATAGAATGCTATTTACCTTTTGTATATAAGTTACTTTTTTGAAGCACTTTTTCTGTACGAAGAAGGGTTTTTACCAGTATGTAATTTGAATATTCTGGTAAAATGACTTTGATCTGAAAATCCGGTCATATAAGCTATTTCGGTTAAGGTGTAAGTTGAACTCTGAATCAGATTGATGGCTTTTTCGATTCTCAGTTTTCGAACATATTCGCCAAAATTCAAATCTTCAAAATATTTAGAAAATTCTCTTGACAAATAAGAAGAATTAAGTTCTAAATCATTGGAGATTTTCTTTAAATCAAACGTAAATTGTGCATCTATTTGATCCTGAATAATATTTTTTAATTCTTTAACCCAAGCTGGCGTTTTTTTACTCGTTTTTTTCTCAATTAGAAACTTCTTATAAACTTCATGCAGTAAGCTTTCAAAAGGACTATTTTGGAGATGATTTTGTTGGTACAAATGTTTTGCCCAGCTGTACAATGCATCGTAGAGTTTTAAACCTGCTTCTAATAATTCGGCATCATTTGTAATATTATACGAAAGTCCCGCGGAAATTGCCCACAGTCCTGCTGATTCTTTAGCTAAATTATGTTGATCCGTATCGGCACCACGCACAATTTTTGCCATGATTAAAACAGCAGGATCGTTTATTTGATATTTTTTGATAATATAATCAAAAGTGCATTCTTCATTATAATGCGTGAATTCTACATTAGGAATATCAAATGGAATTGCATCTAATTCTTTTGCCTTGTCTAAAACTTCATTAAAAGGAACATATATGAATTCAGCTTTTGGGTCAACAAATTTTTGAATCAGCCATGGGCATGCAATTCTGTCAATTTTGGGTCTTTCGCGCGTGATCCATTTCATTTTTTGATGATCTTGGAATTAATCGTTTTCGGAAGCCGTTTTTTTGACACCACCAAAACTCGTTTTCATCATTTCTCTAATCTGAAACTGTGTCTTATTTCGCGTAACATTTTTCCATTCATCAAAATCATAAATATAAATTTGATCAGCATACGGATTTGTAACAAAGAAAAGTCTTGATATAGAGAATTTATAATATTTTAACTCTTGGGAAATGTGTCTGTCAGGAACGACAATAAGAATTGTGTCCCAATCCAGAAAATTTTTGGGAACATCTTCTCTTTCTGTTAATCCAAGAGAATCAAAAAAGGCAACTATCTTTTGATCATTAATCTTATCGATTTTTTCATCGATACGTTTAATGGTGGTAAGAAGCTTTTTTTCATCTTTTATAACACTCATAAATTCTTTGTTTTTTTAATTTTAGTATAAAATTACATCAAAAGAAAATCATTTTTGAAAGTAGAGCCAATAGAATGATTCTAAATTTTTATTAGCCTTTTTTAGCCAGGTATACAGCATTTATACTTTATGTTTTTGATAAAATACGATTAACCATAATCATTCTAAAACTTAATTTATGATTTTGCTCTTTCTTGTTTTACCAAACCATTTTTTATAAGAATTAATTAAGAGTTGGAATATTAAACTTAAAACAGGTTCAGGATTTTAATTGCAAAATTTATAAAGGATTCGCGAAACGTGCACAGAAAATAAAACTTTGTGACTTTGCAGCTTTGTGAGACTATTGTATCCAGTCAAAAACTTTAATTGTTTCCAATAGTTAAAAACTTGAAACCTGAAACAAAAAAATAACAAAAGAATAATGTTTGATTTTCATAACTTTGCAAAATGGATAATCAGACAGAAAACAACAATTGTGATTTTAATACTTTAGATTTAAAACTAAAAGGCTTTAAAGTATACGAAGTAAATGGAGATGTAAGTAAAATCCCGACTTACAACCGCAGGGATTTTTACAAAATATGCATCAATACCAGCAAAAGTCTTATACATTATGCAGATCGTGGTATAGAAACCGATGGAACTTTTCTGTTTTTCGGTAATCCGATTATTCCATATTCCTGGGAGTTTGTATCTCCCGATCATCATGGTTATGCTTGTGTTTTTACCGAAGAGTTTCTGAAATCCAAAGACCGTTCAGAAACACTTCACGAATCGCCTTTATTTAAAATAGGCGGAACTCCTATTTTTTCTTTAAAGCCTGAACAAAAGGTTTTTATTGATTCTTTATTTCAAAAAATGATCGAAGAGCAAGCTACAGATTATGCTTTCAAAGATGATTTGATGCGTAATTATATTAATTTGATTCTGCATGAATCCATGAAGATGCAGCCTTCAGAAAACTTTTTTAAACCTAAAAATGCTTCTTCAAGAATTACCTCTTTGTTTTTAGAATTATTAGAAAGGCAATTTCCGATTGAGACAAAAGATCAGCCCCTTTTATTAAAAACCCCTCAGGACTATGCGCAAAGTCTTGCAGTACACGTAAATCATTTAAATCGCTCCGTAAAAGAAGTTACAGGAAAACCAACCACTTCGCATATTACAGATCGCGTTATAAACGAAGCAAAAGCACTTTTGCAGCACACAGACTGGAGTATTTCAGATATTGGCTATTCATTGGGTTTTGAATACCCAAGCTACTTTAATAATTATTTTAAAAGACTTACAGGAACGGTTCCAAAATCGTTGAGAATGTAAATTGTTTCATTTTCATAATTTTTTGTTTGAATATTGTAATTTTCGGATTGCAGTATTGTGCTACATTTGTCCCAGATTAATGCATAAATCATTTATCGGTTTTTAAAGACTAATAGAATACTTCATAAAAGCGATGTCCCCGCTTTACGGTTTAGTTTTAAATACCAGATATAAAATAATATTAAGTTTTAAGGAATTAAGTAACCCGAAGTCTCTTTTTTGAAGAGGCTGGATATTCTGATTTTTCTATCGAAAGATAGTTTACAATAACTTTTAAATACATTATTAACCTAAAAACAACTTAAATTATGTCGACACAATATACCACCGTGACCGAAGAAGGAAGAGTTCCAAATACTTATATGACAGGTGAAGTGTCATATAAAAAGCAAACTAGTAACATTCATCCCGAAAATACAGTTATAAAAGAAGTATCATTTGAACCTTCTGCAAGAAGCAACTGGCATAGTAATGCCAGTCTGCAAGTATTAATTGCGACCAATGGAACTGGCTATTATCAGGAAAAAGGAAGCGCAATCAGATTGCTTAAAAAAGATGAAGTTGTTACCATTTTACCGGGAATTGAACATTGGTATGGAGCAACTCCTTTTAATAAATTTTCATACATCGTAATCATTACAGAAATAGATAAGGGTGTAGGAATCTGGCTTGATAAAGTAAGTGACGAGGAATATTTTTCTTTTCAGAACGTTTAGTTTTTTTAAAGATACTGAGATCTAAGCTACTAAGACGCTAAGGTTTTGTTCTGCTGGTTATTGGGATTTGTTCTCAAACAGAAGTAATAATCACCATATAAAAGCATCAGATTTTATTTTATATCAATTCCTGAAATATTTTTCATAACTTCATCATTATGAAATAGATATGTAATTTATCTGCGTTAATCAGCTTAAATCTGCCAAATCCGCGTGCAACTTTTTCATGCCAAGTAAACCTGAAACCTGAAACCTGAAACCTGAAACTTGAAACAAAAAAACAATAAAAAAATGGAAACAAAAGACATTAAAGCCTTTGGTACAGAAGCTGCCGAAGCACCATTAAAAACATTAGACATTAAAAGAAGAGCTGTACAGGCACACGATGTAGAAATCGAAATCCTGTATTGCGGAATTTGTCATTCTGATTTACATTCTGCCAGAAATGAGTGGCATGGAACGGTTTATCCAATTGTTCCGGGGCACGAAATTGTAGGCCGTGTTACTAAAGTTGGAGATCATGTAAAGAATTTTAAAGTAGGTCAATTAGCAGGAGTAGGTTGTATGGTTGATTCATGCAGAGAATGTGACCATTGCAAAAATGATTTAGAGCAATACTGCGATGAAGGAAGTACGCTGACATTCAACTCACCGGATGTTCATATTGGCGGACAAACTTTTGGAGGTTACTCTCAAAGTATTGTAGTAGACGAAAGTTTTGTATTACATATTTCAGACAAATTAGATCTTGCAGGAGTTGCACCTTTACTTTGTGCCGGAATTACAACGTATTCTCCTCTGAAACACTGGAAAGTTGGTCCTGGTCAAAAAGTGGGAATTGTTGGAATTGGAGGTTTAGGCCATATGGGAATCAAAATAGCAAAAGCTATGGGCGCTCATGTAGTAGTTTTTACAACTTCATTATCAAAAACGGAAGATGCAAAACGTCTGGGAGCAGATGAAGTGGTTTTGTCTACAGATCCTGAACAAATGGAGCAACACGCTAAAAGTCTGAATTTCATTTTGGACTGCGTTTCGGCAGAACATAGTATTGATTCATATCTGAATTTATTAAAAGTAGACGGAACTTTAACGCTTGTAGGAGCCCCAATGGATCCGCTTCCTGTAACGTCTTTCAGCCTTATATTAGGCAGAAGAAGTTTTTCGGGTTCATTGATTGGAGGAATTGCCGAAACTCAGGAAATGCTTGATTTCTGCGCAGAACATAATATCACTGCTGATATCGAATTAATTGGCGTAAACGATGTAAACAACGCTTACGAAAGATTACTAAAAGGAGATATTAAATATCGTTTTGTAATTGATATGGCTTCGCTTAAATAAGGTTCAAAGTGGCAAAGGATCAAAGAGGCAGAGAGGAAAACCTTTGTACCTCTGTTCCTATGAACCTTTGCCCCTAAAAAAGGAAAAAAATGCATAAACGTAAACTAGGAAATAGTGGTCTTGAAGTCTCTGCATTGGGGCTTGGCTGCATGGGAATGAGTTTTGGTTACGGTCCTGCTCATGACAAAAAAGAAATGATAGCATTACTTCGTTCGGCTTATGAAAAAGGAATTACTTTTTTTGATACTGCCGAATGTTATGGACCGTTTTTAAACGAAGAGCTTTTGGGTGAGGCTTTATCGCCTTTTAGGGATCAAGTCGTGATTGCGACAAAATTCGGATTTTTGGAAGGTGATTCTAAAAAAGGATTAGACAGCCGTCCGGAATGGATCAGAAAAAGCATCGAAGGTTCATTAAAAAGACTGAATACGGATGTTATTGATTTGTATTATCAGCATCGTGTAGATCCTAATGTTCCTATTGAGGATGTTGCCGGAGTGATAAAAGATTTGATTCAGGAAGGAAAAGTAAAACATTTTGGACTTTCAGAGGCAGGAGCAGAGAGCATTCGTCGTGCGCATGCAGTACAACCCGTTACAGCGTTGCAAAGCGAATACTCACTTTGGTGGAGAAATCCCGAAGATGAGGTTTTTCCAACTTTAGAAGAACTTGGAATTGGTTTTGTCCCTTTTAGTCCGTTAGGAAGAGGTTTTCTTACCGCAAAAATCGACGAAAATACGCAATTTGATAGTACTGATTTTAGAAATACATTACCACGTTTTGCGCCTGAAGCCAGAAAAATAAATCAGGCATTTGTTGAGGTATTAGCCAAAATGGCAGCTGACCGCGGGGTAACCAATGCGCAAATTGCACTAGCATGGAATTTAGCTCAAAAACCGTGGATTGTACCCATTCCGGGAACAACAAAACTGCATCGTTTAGAAGAAAATATCGGAGCAGTAAATCTGCAACTTTTAGCTCAGGATATTACAGAAATCACCGAAGCCGCCTCAAAAATAACTATCGAAGGATCACGCTATCCGCAACATTTACAAAAGATAGTTGGGAAATAGAGGTACTGAGGTTCTGAGATGCTAAGCTTCTAAGTTCTGTTTGTTGAGAATTTAAGGTAAAAAAACAAGGTTCTAAGTTTTTCTTAGAACCTTATTTTTTTGAGTTTCAAAAAGCTGCTAAGAGAAAACTTAGCGTCTCAGAATCTTAGCATCTTAGTACCTTAATTACCTTTGCTTACTTTTTTTCCAGATTTTGTTTTAGCATTTTAGCATGTTCCAAATGCGCTGTTAAACCTGCAATATTGTTTGAAGCCCATAATCTAACATCGTTGTCTGTGGCGTCTTTAGAAGCTTTCTGTAGTTTATCGATTGCTTTTTCATGGCCGTCGATCATCATATCGGCGAATTTTTTATCGAAATCAACACCTGTTTTTTCGCTAAGTTTATTGTATTCGTCCTGTCCTTCTTCAGTAAGAGAAGTAGGCAAAGTAAAGTTTTTAGCTTTAGCCAAAGCACTCACTTCAGATGCCGATTTAGTATGTTCGTCAACCAGCATTTTTCCAAATTTTTTCACTTCGGCGTTAGAGCTTTTTTGTTGAGCCAATTTCCCAATTTCGATTTCAGCTAAATTAATTTCAGCCTGATCTACCAAAAATTCCGAATCATCTTCTTTACTTTCAATAGAGTCAAATTTGGCTTCGTTAGCGTCTTCTGCTACTTCTTTTGGATCTTCTTGTTTGGTTTCGTTTTAGCAAGAGTTTAAAAACAGAATAATTAATCCCGCCCCTAAAATTACTTTTCCGGCAAATAGTATCTTTTTCATGATTTTAATAGTTTAATGTTATAATGTAAAAGTATTAAGGAAGCCAAAAGAATATCTTACAGGATTTTTAGGGATTGTTATAGGATTTGGATATGATACTGTTATTGTAAGTTATTTTGTAATAGAAATAGTTTTATATTAGCTGATAAGATTTAGTTTGAAGTTATTAAAACCGAAATTTATATCAGAAGACTCTGTTGAAGAAATCGGAAAGATTTAATCTAAAAAATTATTAAATGAAACAAAAAATTACTTTATTATTTCTTCTTGCAGCAACTTTTTTATCTGCCCAAATAAGCTACACTGGATTTATTGATAAATACCCAATTGAATTTGTTTCCTATGTTTATTCTGATGGAGTAGGAACGGCTATTTATGCTTATTCTAATTTTGACACGCCAATTGTTTTAAGTGCTAAACTTACCGGAAAGACTATGGTTTTTACCGAAAAAGACAAAACGGATAAGGAAACTGCAAAATTGACTTTTCAGAATTATAATGGAAAAAGCAACCAGTTAAATGGAATATGGAAAGATTTAAATTCAGGAAAAGAACTTAAAATTACTTTGTCGAAAGAATTTGATATCGATTATGGCGATAATGTTGAATGGACAAATAGAGAAATTCTGCAACCGGAATCTTTTAAAGGCAAATATTTTAAGTTGATTATTTCTAAGGAAAAAGGTAGTTTTTATGCCCAGGTTACCGGTGTAAAAATCATTGAGAAAAAGACAGATAAACTGATTCAGAAAATAGATTTAGAATGTCAGCTTTGGGGGGTAAACAACATAAGTATTGACGATTATAATTTTGACGGAATTCCTGATTTTTCGGTTTTTGAAAGCAGTTATGCCGGACCGAATACTTCTAGTTTATATTTTCTTTATAATCCGAAAACTGGAAAATATTTTGAAAGTAGTTTCAACGGAACTTCTTTAGAATTTGATTCTCAGTCCAAAAGAATTTACGAACACAATCAATGTTGTGCAGGAAGTAGACACATGAACGCCGAATATAAAGTGGTGAATAATAAAATGGTTTTAATAAAGAAAACTTGTCAGGAATTAGATGAAAAAACTGGTGATTTTGTCGAAAGTAAATGTGATTAAATGTTTAGCATAAATTCAATTTCAAATGAAAATAACTAAGGTAATTGCTGTAGTACTATTTTTAGGAATGTTTTTTCTTTACTTAAATTTCTTTTCGTCATTTGTTATGCCTTGGCAAAAAGAAGATGCGATTAAAGCCGCCTTAAGCTGGGGACAATTAAATGAAATTCCTAAGGATGCTGCTATTTTTCGTCTAGAAAAAAGAGGAAGTATGTTTACCAGACAATTTATTATTGAATTTAAAAGTTCTAAACCTGCAATTAAAAATTGGATTTTAAAAAGCAGAGGTTTTAGGAATGTCAAACCTGAAATAAAAAATGGAATTAAAACGTATGAAATTCATCCAAGAGATAGTGACGCTTATGGAGGAAAAGTTGAAATAGAAGGAAATACAGTTTTAATAAATATGAGTTGGAGCTAATTAATTTAATAATGAAAAAACTTTTCCTTTTTATATTGTTTCTTTTAAATCTTAGTGTTTCTGCGCAAGCATATTATCCAAGATTTACAGATTTCTTTTTAAATGATCCAGATGAATCTCTATTTAGTCCGGAGATTAATTATTTTAGAGAAGAATTAAAAGTTGCTAGTAAAACCATTTATGTAGGAGATGTACAAACATCTACGAGTAGATCTAGTGGTTTTTATGCCTTTAAAGTCGTACCAACGTCTGTACGGGAGTATAATTTTTTACATTCGGGAGTAATTTTAAGATTCAACGTGAATTTAAGAGAGAAATTTGCTTCATTTCCTGTTAGTTTTGAGGAGCTTATAGATAAAGAAAATTCAGAAGGAAGTGGTAGAATAGAGATTGGAGCACAAGGAGTTTCTTTAGGTTTTGATCAAAAAATAATTAAAATACTAAATCCTGCATCTATTAAGAATAAAGCAGATTTTACTGTTACCAAAATTGAATATAAAATCAGCAAGACAAATCTGGAAATTGAGTTTAAAGGTTATTTTGGCACTGATATAATTATTAAAGGGAAGAAAATTAAAAAAGATAAAATTTCTCTGCTGAAATTAAATGCAGATAAAATAGGATTCGATATTTCTTATGAAACCCAGATAAAAAAGGAAAAAATATTTAGTTTTAAAAAAGTTAAATAATCTCCCTTGTAAAATTATAAAACCCCAATTCCAAAAGAATTGGGATTTTTTTTGCTCCGGACTTTATGACTTTCGACTTTAAAACTTTCGACTAACAAAAAACTCAAATTATGAAAGTTAACCCCAAAATTATATAACAGAAAAATCTGTCTTTTCGATGAACTTTGGAATACCATATATTTAAGATTATTAATCTAAAAAAAATAGGTCATGCCAAATCCACGAATTAAGAATGAAGCGCAATATGAGGCATTGGTAAAAAAAGGTTACAGTAAAGAGAAATCAGCTCGAATTGCCAACACACCAGATGCGGGAGAAAAAGGCGGAAAAGCAAAGCCTTATGAAGAATGGACAAAAGTCGATTTGCTCAAACAAGCCACAAAAGTGGGGATTAAAGGGCGTTCGTATATGAATAAGAAAGCATTAATATATTCTTTGAGAAACAACTAAAGTTTAAAATCATGCCAGGAAAAATCGCTCAGGAAAAAATGATGAATCAATTAATCAAGTCACCACAATTGGTACTGGAGAAATTAGATTTGGTCTATATCAGCAATCAGAAATTGCCTATTGAGCGATTGCAGGAAAAAGAAGGATTTGTATATAGAAAGAATGGCCGTTTCATCAAACAGAAAAGCGAATTGAAACGCTTTAATAGTTTGGTTTTGCCGCCGGCCTGGGTAAATGTCAGGATTTCAGATTTGGCCAACGGACATTTGCAGGCAGTTGGTTTAGATATTAAAAACAGGAAACAATATCGCTACCATCCAAAGTGGAATCAAATACGGAATCAGACAAAATTCTATAAAATCGCCGAATTTGGACAAAAACTACCTTCGATAAGGAAATGTGTCGATCAGGATTTAGAAGAGATGGAGTGGTCTAAAAATAAGGTTATAGCGCTTGTTATTCGATTGATGGAGGAAACGCATATCAGAATTGGAAATGAAAAGTATGCCAAAGACAATAAATCGTACGGACTTTCGACTTTGCGCAAGCGGCATATTAACATTAATAAAAACTCGCTAAGGTTTGAGTTTATTGGTAAAAAAGGAAAACAGCATACGATTACGACCCGAAACAGGCAATTAATAAAACTGGTAAGCCGTTGTGAAGAAATTCCGGGTTGGGAAGTTTTTAAGTATTATGATTCCAATGGCGAAAAGAAAGTACTAGACAGTCATATGGTCAATGAATATTTGCATAACATTTCCGGAGAATACTTCAGTGCCAAAGATTTTAGAACCTGGGCGGCTTCGATTGTATTTTTTGAAAACCTAATGGAAATGGGAATAACTACTGACGAAAAAGAAATTAAAAAGAATATTCTAACTGCATATGATGCAACTGCTGAGGCACTGGGGAATACAAGAAATGTCTGCAAAAATTATTACGTTCATCCTTTACTGGTTTCAACTTACGAAGATGGTTCGATTAAGCAGTATTTTGATAAAGCAAAAAAAAACCGAAGCACCAAAAAGTATTTTTCAAGATCAGAAACTGCTTTTGCAGAGTTGATCGAGAATTATCAGGTCAACTTATTGTAAATCACAATTTATAGGGTTATAAATAAAACATTTAGAGTTAATACTTCTCTTTAAAAAGTATGAAATTTGAGAAACAAACAAAGTCATTATTAACTAAAAATCAATTATTATGTTACGTTGGACAGTCATATTTATTATTCTGGCAATAGTTGCGGGAATATTTGGTTTTGGCGGAATTGCTGCCGGAGCCGCTAGTATAGCAAAAATTCTATTTTTTATATTCTTAGTGTTATTTATCATTTCGCTTATCAGTGGCAGACGAAGTGTATAACGAGGAATTCAGTAAAATAACCGATTAAAACGGCACATTTATTTCGATACATGTGTCGTTTATCTTTTAAAAATATTTATCATGGGAACAAAAAGTGGTGCTTATCAGGATGTTTACATCAAAAGAGAGGACGAAATGGTAAGCTTGAAAAACGATGTGACAGATTTTTGCGAAAAATACATAAAGCCTGTGCATCCTAAAAACTGGGATTGGGGAACGCGTGATTTCGAAAAACCTGAAAACGATCCAACAAACGAAGAGGCCAGGGCTATTGCTAATGTGGTTTATAAAGATTTAATGGGCAGTAAACAAACCGATGTTAATTTGTCTACAATGGACAATGTTGAAGCTATTAAAGCCTATTTAAATCCTAAGAGCAAGCATGAAAAGTTTAATACTGAAGAATTTGCATTTGCTCTAAAGGTAGAACTCGAACACGGAAGAATAAAAGATGTAAATGTAACCAACAATCATCCGTTCCTGACCGCTATGATTGCTTTGGCGCATATGACGGAAAGTCTCACGTACTACAAACGTCTAAAAGTAATGGAAGCCGAAGGTGAGATCTATGAAATCATGCGCAAAATCGAAAATTCGAAAACCGGAAAAGAAGAATGGTATAAAGAGCTGGGCAAAGCCGAAATGGAATTAAGCGAAGCCAGAACAGGATTGATAGAACGTTTGCAAAGAATGGATGACATACCAACTCTTGAAAAAATTGGAGACTAGTGATTATTCTCCTAAAAAAAGCCGTTAAGTGCATTACTTAACGGTTTTTTGATTTTTATAATGTTATAAATTAAAATTTCCTCGGATCTTCTTCCTGTACGTCATCTTCGATGTATTCGTCTGCATCATCGTCCTCATCGTCCTCGTCGTCAATATCGTCAAGCTCATCTTCGGTTTCGTTAAAATCATTTTCGAAACTGTCGTCGGGATTGTCAAATTCGTCATTCTCATTTTTATCAGGATTGTCTTCCAGCTCGATTTCATAATTATCATTATGATCTTCGAGGTCCCGCTGATTATGAAAATCATCATTTAAATCTTCTTCCTCATCAGGATTTGGTTTATCCGGATTATGTCCGTTCCGAATGGTATAGCCTCGATTTGCAATTTCTGCATTATCGTTGTCTGTTGTTTTAATGTCGTCTAAATCATAAAGCTCTTCATTCATGACCGTATTTCTGTCTGAAGTATTCTGATGGCGCTGATCACTATTGTAAATGCTGTTTCTTTTATCTGTAGTATTCATGATGTTGAATTTTTATAGTTTCTATAATACAAATCTAGTGCTGACAGTGCTGGTTTTCTTTATAGAATTGTTTTTTGCAATTGTATAATTAACAGATGTTTAGAATGGAATTTAATTAGAAAAATCTATAACTGATTTAAAGCTGAGGGGGGATTTTATATTCTATTAATTTAAAAAAAAACAATTACTGATGTTCGGAGTCTACTGAATTAATGAAAAAAACATAAAACGCATCAATGTTGCATTTAGACTTTTCAAACGGAGAAATCAACATTTACACCTGCTCAGTTAATATTCTGAAAGCTGAGGTCAATCAGTATTATGACTGGAGTGATGATGTTTTGAATGAGAACTGGAATCCGAAAAAAGCAAAACAAAGTATTGATAAAATTCCTGACGAAATGATTTGTGATGTCATTTTAAATCAGAATATATTTTCAGGAGAGGGAATAGTATAAAAAATGAAGTTTTCTATCGTTGTTTTATTCATTCTGAATCTTTGACCGGAAAACTTCATCAGAAAAAATAGACGGGCTTATTGCTGAATATTCGATTTACAGTTTTGAATTTTTGCATTGGTGGAAAAAATTTGAGCTAAAGAAATATTGGCTCGCATATACCCAAAAAGAATGTTTTGAGATGCAATTTACTTTGCATCAGAAAACACACAGGGAAAAAAAATCGCTGAGGTTTTTTCTGTATTAACGGCTAAGAACTTTAGACATGAAAAATCAAATCTTTATAGGTTGCCCGGGTTGCAATAATCGCCTTTGGAAAGGGAATTTTTACCCAGACAGTTTGTCAGGTTGATGTATGTTTGTGTTTTATTACCAGTATTTTAAGTTGTTTTAGTTCAACGGGAGCTTTTACAGCTTTTCGACTGTCAGAATAGTCGGAAAGTGATGCCATAAAACACCTGATAGTTTTATTTTTTCGGTAAAAACACCCAAAGAAATGGCAAATAGTAACAAGTTTACAGATTGCGAAAAATTGCTTTCAGGCTTTTATAAATTTTGTAATTCAGTAAAGCAATATTGCGTTTTGCAGTGTGAATTATTCAAAATTACTACAGTCCATTTTAAGGATTTTTCAATTATTTGCATTCGTTTATATGGGATTCTGGAGCTTTTTACTCTAGTTAATAATCTAAAGAATTGCTTTAAGTAACAATTGTAATGTATTTAAAACCAGTATTTTTTTTGTTTTAAAACATCAGAATTTGGTTTGAAGTTGTGAATGCTTTGAAGATGAAAGGGATTATTGTTAAATCAAGGTGTTGCTTGTTATTTCGAGGACTAATAAATCGCAATAGAGATTAGATAAAGATTAGTGATATGCTTTATGAGATTTTGTGTGCATTTTAGGAGCTGGATAAGACTTTTTTGAATGAGGCAATTTTAAAATTAATTGAGTTAATGTTATTTGTTTACTATGATGAAATTTGATAAAACAAGATGGAATCAATTCTTAATTCAAATTTTAAGTCATGAAAAAGGAACAAAAACACGAAACCGATTATATTGAGAAATATCAAAATGAGGGCTATTCAGCCAATTATTTGTTTGAAGATGGCTGTCTAATTGATTCAGATACTAAATATGCTTATAAACCAGACGAAATCTTTATTGTAGCCCACCATAGATATGAAGGAATGAGTGACCCTGATGATATGTCTATTTTATATGTTATTGAAACCAAAGATCAGAAAAAGGGAACACATTTAATTGGCTACGGCCCAACGGCAGATTTAGACGAAGCGGAGTTTTTTAAAGACATTCCGAAGAAAAATTATTCAAAAAATGCAGACATCAATGAACTTACTTAAAATAAAATAGATAGGTATTTTTATTTTGCTGAGGAGCAGTCGTTTCAGATTTAGTCTGTGGCGGCTGTTTTTTTTGCTTAGGTTCTAAGATTCTAAGGCGCTAAGGCTCTAAGGTTCTGAGATGCTAAGTTTTTTTATTACAGTATTTAGGGATTTATGAGTGTCAGCCGGAAGAACCTTTGAACCTCTATCCCTTTGATCCTTTGCACCTTAATAATAATTATGAAAGTTCTAATTGAAATTGTATAAAGATTTGATTTACAATAAATACGAAATTTGAAATATACAAAATGAGTTGAAAACTAAAACGCATTATTGTAAACTAACTAAGTATAAATAAGTTTTCTAAATCACATCAAAATGAAAAAACTTTACATAAATACAGGAGGAATTGATGCCGTTTTTAACGATCTGAAAGATAGTTTTAGCGGAAAACTTACGGCAGAACATAATGATTATAACCTAGATATTAAATCCCGATGGACAAAAGGTTCTATTAAAGGAACCCGTTTTGATGATAAAATCATTTTTATGCATTTTGATCTTGTTTTTCATCAGGATGTGAGTTTAAGTATAGAGTCGTTTCAGTCGGCGCCTGTGTTTTTTGTCTATTGTGAAAGCGGAAATATCACCCACACTTTTGGTGCAAACGGAGAAAAAAAGAGTCTTAAAAAAAGCCAGACAGCCATTTTAAGTAATTCATCTGTTATCAATAGTGTTTTATACTTCGAAAGTCATAAACGGATTCAGTTTACTTTATTGGGAATGCCAACAACCCAAATGGGGCAAAGTAAAAATATGCAGTTAACATCAGAAGTTAAAAAGAGATTCACGAATGATTCGGGAAATTATATTTATGTGGGAAGAGAGAATTCAAGAATTTCTGAGAAGCTGCAGGAATATAAAGCTGTTCCGCAGAAGGGGATTGTGGGGAATTTGGTAAAGAAAAGTATTTTGAAAAATATTCTTGAAATGGAGTTAGCGCAACATAGTTACAATTACCTGAAAACCCTTGATTTTATTATGGTTTTAATGCAAAAACCAATCAATGGGATTAAAAGAATTTCACAGATGAGCTTCTCTGAATTGATTGCTGTGACAGGTTTAGGATCTCGAAATTCCCCAAGATTTTTAAAAACCAAATATCATTTACCTTTTAAATTATACAACCAAAAATTAGCTAGCTAGGAAGCACCTCATAACTACTATTTCAAAAAACAGCTCTCAGGCTGTTTTTTTTATATAATTATTTGATCGTTTGTTGATTACATATTTAAACATGGGAATTATATAATATTTTACAGACAGAATTTCGGATATTTATAACATCCAAATTAGTAACTTTTTTAATATAAATATTTGAAAATGAAAAATTTAACCTGCCTTACAGTAATTACTACAACTTTATTTGCATTTAATAGTTGTTCAAATGATAAAAATAATGTGCCGGCAGATCCGGGAACAAGCACAGATCCCGTAGAAACCAATGCGCCAAATTCGGCTTACAAGCCAGCATTTACAGGACAAACCCGTATAAATGGTGTTAAAACCAATACAGAATATCAGTCTGTTATAGTGACAAGCAGTTTATCAAATCCCTGGGGAGTAAAAAGTCTGCCTGATGGAAGGCTTTTGATAACCGAAAAAGCCGGACAAATGCGTATTGTTACTACTGCGGGTGTTGTGAGCAGTCCTATTACGGGAATTCCTGCTGTAAATCCTGGTGGTCAGGGCGGATTATTGGGTTTATGCCTTGATCCTGATTTTGTTTCCAACAGAATGATTTACTGGGTTTTTGCAGAAGCCTCTACTGGCGGAAATAATACCGCTGTTGCGAAAGGAAGGCTTTCAAACGATGAAAAAACAATTGAAGGGGCGACAGTAATCTATCGTGCAAAACCGGCTAATCCGAGCGAATTGCATTATGGTGGACGTATTCTTTTTGATAAAACCGGAAATCTTATTGTAAGTACCGGAGAGCGATCTGTATTAGAAACAAGACCATTGGCACAATCAGTTTCAGCAGGGCTTGGTAAAGTAATCAGAATTACCAAAGAAGGGCAGGCTGCTGCGGGAAATCCCGTATTTACTCAGGCAGGAGCTTTGCCGGAGTTGTATAGTATCGGGCACAGAAATCCACAAGGATTGGCACTTTCTGCTTCGGGTGAAATCTGGGAAAGCGAACACGGACCTCGCGGAGGTGATGAAATCAATCGTTTGCAAGCCGGATTAAATTACGGTTGGCCAACGATTACGTACGGAATTGAATATAGTGGGGAGAAAGTAGGGGCAGGAATTCAGCAACAAAGCGGTATGGAGCAGCCAGTGTATTACTGGGATCCTGTAGTTTCACCAAGCGGAATGACTTTTTATACGGGTAACCGCGTTCCGGAGTGGGAAAACAACTTGTTTATTGGCGCTTTGAGCGGAATGCATATTGTACGTCTGGCGATCTCGAATAACAAAGTGATTGGCGAAGAAAGACTGCTTGCATCAGAAAATCAAAGATTCAGAGATATTACTCAGGGAATTGACGGAGCTCTGTATGCCGTTACAGATGGGGGCCGACTTTATAAAATTGATAAAAAATAAAGTCCTGTAAACGAGAATCTAGAACTCAATTACCATGTCATGCCATACTTCTCCGCCATGAACTGAAGCTGAAATGCCTAGATTGGTAAAACCAAATTTTTCGTAATACGCAACTAAATATCCTTTGCAGGTAAGTGTGATGCCCTGACGGTTCTGCATTTTAGATTTTGCAATCAAATGCTTTATCAGCTCGCCGGCATAACCCTGTTTTTGAAAATCAGGAGAAATGGCTAGTCCAAAGACGGACTGCCATTTTTCGTTTTCATGATGTAAATCCGGATCTTTAAACATTTCATCAACAATGGTGCGATTGTCTGTAACCATTCCGTTTATAAAACCAATGGTATTGTTATGATCTTCAATTAGCCAAAAATGTTGCGGAAAAACCTGTAATCGTTTTGCCAGAGTTTCTAAGGAAGCTGCTTCATTTGGTGAAAAACAGAGATTTTCAATTTCATTAATTACCGCTAAATCACTTATTGTTGCATTTCTGAAGTTCATAATCTTGTGCTTATAAATTATTAGAACCGAAAGTTATTATTTCTATTGTTAGTTTGCAATACAGTAATACAATCTATTTAAAAATTTAATCAGGAAACGATACAATGTTCATCAATGATGTTTTGTACGCTTTTAATGAAGGTGTCTGTGTCTTTTATTTCATTCTTGATGTAAATATCGTATTCGGCTAGTTTAAATTGGTCTAGCATATCCTTTTTTAAGTATTTTATCATCGATTCAAGAATTCGGGTATTAGCTGTTTCTACCCGTGTTAGTTCTCGTTGTTTGCTTTTTAGATAAGCTAATGTGCTTTTTAATCTTTGAATTTTTAATTTATCCACTTTGGAATTTTTTTAATGATTATTTAGAACTAAAATGATGATACAAAAAAACGAGTATGTCTTACGGTCTCACAAGTCGACATAATTTCATTAAAAGTAAAATCTTCGATACGTA
This sequence comes from Flavobacterium sp. N2038, assembly GCF_025947185.1. Lineage (NCBI taxonomy): Bacteria > Pseudomonadati > Bacteroidota > Flavobacteriia > Flavobacteriales > Flavobacteriaceae > Flavobacterium > Flavobacterium sp. N2038. Next base: position 3,106,789 of record NZ_CP110001.1, on the reverse strand, counting down.
TGTATAAAATTCAAATCTGGTTTTGGAATTTTTTGTGAAGGTTGAATTCTTCCGCCAATTTTTGATTTAAGTATGTTATAGACTGATTTTATCCTATTTGGTTTAATGAGAAAAAAAAATATTTTATTAGAAGTATATTTTAAAACCTTAAAATATATTTTAGATAGCACATTTGTAATTGCTTACTATTTTATTTAAACACATAGAAACATAGGTTATATGGCTTGAAAAGAATACAAAAAGAAACACGTTTCTTTTACATAGTCCTGATAGCTATCGGGACTATTGTGTTTAAATTAATTGCACGCAATGGGTTTCAGATATAATAAAAAATCCCATTTCGCAATGAAATGGGATTTGAGTTTTAAGTTATCTTTGAGAGTAAAGAAAATAAAGGAATTACTTTTCCTGATTATTCTTTAAACAGTATTATAGTGGCTTTGTAGCCGGTACCAACATTCCATTGGCTTGATGTGATTACAGTTCCTTTATCATCATAAACTTCAAATTGCGCTGTATTTGGTGATGCAAAACCTTCATTTATAGCTTCAAAATCAATTTTGTTTTTGCCTTCAATTAATTTCACTTTGAATTCTTTAAACTCTCCGTCTAATGTAACTTCAGGTTCGATTAACTGATCGTTGAGATACATTTTTATTTTATCTCCATCTACAAAAGCAGCATCACGAAAACGAACTGTAGAGGTAATGGTTTTTGTTTTAAAACCTCCTAAATACTGATTTCGTCTGTAAAATATACCGGGAACATTAGCATCTTTTTTATATAAATTAGGATTGCTAAACAGTTCTTCCGGGTTAATTTGTAAAGGATCCGGTGCAACAGGGGCAGGCGGGTTTACTACAGGTGCTTCTTCTTTAGGCGGAATTTTTTCTTTAATCGGAGTGTTTTTTGCCGGAATTGGTTTAAACTTCGGATCAAGTTCGTTCTGCGCGTATGCATGAAAGGAAGCGCTAAGTAGAATTATAAAAGCTATTTTTTTCATAGTGGATTTTAATACGTTGTTATTTTGATTTTCTCATGAGCATCTGTCTTTATATAACAATCAAATAACTGTATTTATTGTCTTTTTTAGAATAAATGCGCGTTTATGGGTAAAAATTGCTATTCTGGGCGTGATATTTAATATAGAAGTCTATTATTTTGATAGGTTAATAAAAGTTTTAAGGATTTATGCTTTAAAATTGAAATTAACTGTTTAAATTTGCAACCGCAATGAAGAAAAGTAACCAGAAATTGATGAATTATTATAGCAGCAATATGATGTGTTGTAATACTATTATGAGATTCATTGATCTGGCTTGTATATAAAATGGTACTATTTATTTCAAAAGGCCTTTCATGAATGTTTGAGAGGCTTTTTTGTTTTTAAACTTGATTAAGAAAATGATTGAATTAAAGAATGTTACTAAAACTTTTCATCAGAAAGACAGAATTGTTGCTGCTTTATCTGATGTCTCGCTTAGAGTTCCTCCGGGAAAAATTTTTGGTGTTATCGGAACTTCGGGTGCGGGAAAAAGTACTTTAATCCGTTGTGTCAATTTGTTGGAAAGACCCACTTCGGGAGAAATTATTGTAGATGGTAAGGCGTTAATGCAATTATCAAATGCAGAACTGGCAATTGAAAGAAGACAAATCGGAATGATTTTTCAGCATTTTAATCTGCTTTCTTCCCGAACAGTTTTCCAGAATGTTGCTTTTCCGCTAGAATTAGCCGGAACTCCAAAAGCAGAGATCAAGAGCAGAGTTTTAGAATTATTGCAATTGGTAGGTTTGGCCGAAAAAGCCAATGACTATCCGGCAAGTCTTTCGGGTGGTCAGAAACAAAGAGTGGCAATTGCCAGGACTTTGGCCAATAATCCAAAAGTACTATTATGTGATGAAGCTACAAGTGCACTGGATCCGGCTACTACACGATCTATATTGAATTTATTGAAAGATATTAATAAACGTCTTAATATCACCGTTTTATTAATTACCCATCAGATGGAGGTGGTAAAATCAATTTGTGATGAAGTTGCAGTAATTAGTCATGGAAAATTAATAGAGCAGGGAAGTGTTGGTGAAATTTTTGCCGATCCAAAACATGAATTAACCAAAGAGTTTATTTCTTCTTCTTTGCATATTGATGTACCAACAGTTTATCTGGAAAGATTGCAAAAGGAAGATAATGGAAATCTGAACCCGTTATTGAAACTGGAAATGACAGGAAAATCGGTGAATGAGCCTGTAATTTCGGAAGTTTCAAGACTTTTTGATACAGATTTCAAAATTGTGAGTGCGCAAATGGATCAGGCTGGCGAAGTTAATTTTGGTGTAATGCTGATTGAGTTATCAGGTAAGCGTGAAAATTATGCCGCTGCGATTCAATATTTTAATTCAAAACATATTAAAACAGAAATTATAGGTTATGTCTGATTCGATTATAGATTTATTGTTAAAAGGAACATGGGAAACCATTGTTATGACTTTTGTATCGGGCTTTTTTGGTTTTTTAATTGGTCTTCCAACAGGAATCTTACTTTTCCTTACCAGAAAGAATCAAATACTAGAGCAAGCAGTTTTAAACAGAACTTTATCTGTATTGGTAAATGTTTTTCGTTCGATTCCATTCATTATTTTAATCGTTTGGATGATTCCTTTTACACGTGCCATCGTTGGAACTTCAATTGGTGTTAGTGCAGCTTTAGTTCCATTAAGTATTGGAGCTGCGCCGTTTATTGCCCGTTTGGTAGAAAACAGTTTGTTAGGTCTGCCTTCAGGATTGATTGAAGCCGCAAGAGCTTTGGGTGCAACGCCTTTTCAAATTGTATACAAAGTATTGCTTCCGGAGGCTTTACCATCGCTAATTAATGCTGCTTCAATTACGTTAATCACGCTTGTAGGTTATTCTGCTATGGGTGGAGCTGTTGGAGCCGGAGGTTTAGGACAAGTGGGATATCAATACGGATATATTGGTTATGATGCCGTAACAATGAATTCTGTTTTAGGTTTGCTGGTTGTTTTGGTATTCCTGATTCAGTTTGCGGGAGATGCTTTGTCGAAATACTTTGATCATAGGTAGTTGTTTTAGAAGCAAGATTTTAGAGGCAAGATTTTAGAGGAAAGACTTTAGAGGAAAGATTTAAGAAGCAAGATTTAAGAAGCAAGATTTTAGAAGAAATTAGAAATTATATAAAAGAACAGATATGAAACGAAATGTTTTTAAAGTAGCGGGAATTATAGCTTTATCGCTTATTGTCGTTAATTGTGGAAAGGGTAAAACTAATGATCCGCACCATATAAAAGTAGGGGTTGCGGCTGGGCCGGAATTAAAAGTTGCAGAGGCGGCAAAAAAAGTAGCAAAGGAAAAATTTGGATTGGAAGTTGAATTGGTTTCTTTCAATGATTATGTAATTCCGAATGAAGCATTGAGTCAGGGCGATATTGATGCGAATGCTTTTCAGCATAAACCATACATGGATGAACAATCTAAACAACGTGGTTATAAGTTGGCAATTATAGGTAAAACGTTTGTTTATCCAATCGCGGGTTATTCGAAAAAGATAAAAAGTCTTTCTGAATTGAAAAATGAAAGCACGATTATTATTCCAAATGATCCAACAAATGGCGGACGCTCGTTATTGCTTTTAGAGAAAAATGGTTTATTGAAATTGAAAGCCGGAGTAGGTTTATTGCCTAAAGTAACAGATATTGTAAGTAATCCTAAGAATCTAAAAATATTAGAATTAGAAGCACCTCAATTGCCTCGTGCGCTTGATGATGCTAATGTTTCAATTGCGATTATCAATAATACGTTTGCTTCTCAGGCCGGATTGGTTCCTTCGCGTGATGCTTTGTTTGTAGAAGATAAAGATTCGCCTTATGTAAATTTGGTCGTAAGCCGTGAAGACAATAAAAATGAAGAGAAAGTAAAGCAGTTTCTGCAGGCTTTTCAATCTGCTGAAGTAGAGCAGGCTGCAGAACGCGAATTTAAAGGCGGAGCTGTAAAAGGCTGGTAATATACTGGATTGAATAATAAAAAAAAAGGCCTTATGAGGCCTTTTTTTATGGAGTATTATTTGCTTTTTTTGAGTGCTTCCAGAAGTTCGGTCATATCGACTACGGCATAAGTAGAGGAGTAGTCAGATACGGCATATGGCAGGACGAGACTGTTGTTATGAATAATGGCACCACAGGAATAAACTACATTTGGTACATAACCTTCGCGTTCATCTTCTAATGGGGAAAGCAAGGGCTCATCAAGTCTTCCAATTTCTTTTGACGGATCATCGAGATCAAATAATGATGCTCCAATGCAATAACGTCTCATTGTGCCTACACCGTGGGTAATTACAAGCCAGCCTTCTTCTGTCCAGAGTGGCGATCCACAGTTTCCTAATTGTGTGAATTCCCATGGATATTTAGGTTCCTGCAGCAAAATTGGAGTATTCCATTGTGTGACACGGTCAGAGTACATAATGTAATTGTTTACACCGTCAATTCGGGATAACATGGCATATTTGCCTTTTATTTTTCTTGGAAATAATGCGAGATTCTTATTTTGTGCGCCCGTACCATGTAAAGGCATTACTCTGAAGGTATAAAAATCTTCGGTAGAAATAAGTTTTGGTAATATGGCATGACCGTTGTAAGCCGTATAAGTAGCCATTACGCGGGTAGAATTATCATCATCAGTAAAACGAACGAAACGGGCATCTTCTATACCACGGCTTTCAGAATCGGATATTGGAAATATAACGCGTTCTGTTATATCAGAATCATGATTAAATTGTAGGTCATAAAAGGAGTTGGCCAGCCAGATTATTTCTTCGAGTGCAGTTCTTCTTTCCTGACGCATCGAAGGATCTGTGAGCGCTGTATTTACAATATTTTTTAGGGCAACAAATTCAAATTCATCCGGGAGATTCTGCATAATCTGGTCGATATATTTGTCTGCTGTATGCATTTCGCACAACTTCGTCAAAAAACGTTCTTTATTGAATAAGGTTTTGTGTTCAACTTCGGCTTTATCAATCTGATTTCCAATTTTCATTATTTGCAAATCATTATTCTTGTCTAGTATTCCTCTTCTAAAAACGATGGATGAAATATGACCTTCTCCTGTGGCCCGAAAAGACAATATGACTCTTTTTTCTCCGGCTCCAAGTCCCGACTGATCAAAGTCTTCTACTATTGAAGGATTAAAAATAGCTGCGGATTCTATAGCATACTCCATTGTGCAATAAGAACCTATGAGTAATTTTCGATTAAGAGACATCGCATCATAATCAATTTGCATAGCAACAATTAATGGTTTTATTTTTTCGCAATGCTTAAGAAAAACAGAAGAAATATTGCGATGGCGTCTGGCAAATTCGCGAAGGGTTTGTTCTAAAGTTTCTAATACCTGTTTTTCATCCAGTAACATAATACGACCTACCATTTGTTGGGTTCGTTCATCGCCATTCATAAAGTATCTGGCAACAACTCTTCTGGAATCTGGGGTAAGTTTTATATTTTTTCGGATTACGGATACTCGCATAATTTTAGCTTTTAATTATAAAAATAAGCGCATTGAATAAAATTATTTTTAGAGAAGCCGCGCTATATCGTTTGTTGATAATGTATAAGTAGATCTTATTTTAAACAGTAAATAATGCTAATTATTATTGATACAACAAGTTAGTGAAAAAAAAGATCATTTTTATTAAAAAGTTTTAAAGCATAAAAAACTCCATCAATACTGATGGAGTTAGGTTTAAGTTTGTGACACATAGTTTTAAGCAGCGGCTTAATCTTACTGCATCTTGGTAATGATAAATTCGCTTCGTCGGTTCATTTGGTGTTGTGCCTCCGTACAAGGTACACCATTTGAGCAGTTGTTAAGCAGTTGAGTTTCTCCATAACCTATTGCGCTTTCAATTCGTTCAGGAGCAATTCCCTGAGAAATGATATAATCTCTGGTTGCTTTGGCTCTTCGATCAGATAATTCGAGATTATACTGATCATTTGCTCTTGAATCGGTATGTGATTCGATTTTAATGGTGATGGTGCTGTATTGTGTCATTAATAAAACTATTTTATTTAGTTCTATAGCAGCATCATAACGAATATCTGATTTGTTGAGATCAAATAATATGATTCCGATTTTAATTTTTAAGAGCCCATCTTTACGCTCAATTAGGGCAGGGTCAAGTCCGATAGGAACTTGGGTTATTCCGGAAAATGACGCAGTTGTAACTGCTTTTGAAACCGTATGGAAATTATCTTTAACTGCTTCAATGGTATAGGAGGTATTACAATTTATAGGCTCACTAAATTCAAATTTTCCATCAATTTTAGAAACGGTTTCTTCTATTTTTTGATTCGAATTGTTTTTAAGCGTTACAATGGCACCTGGAATTTTGTTGTTTGAAACAGCATCAAATATATACCCGTCAATTGACTGAACACAGGTTCTTTCAAAAGAATAAATATCATCGTCGCCTTTTCCGGTTTTTCTGTTTGAACAGACAAAGCCTTTATTGGTTTCTTCGTTTACGATATAACCAAAATCATCCATATTACTGTTTAATGGAGCGCCAAGATTAGAAGGAACATCAAAAGCACCATCATTTAACCGACTTTCAAAAACATCAAGTCCGCCAAGGCCAAGAAATCCGTCAGAAGCAAAATACAAAGCCTGATCTGTGATAAAAGGAAACATTTCGCGCCCGCTGGTATTTACTTTTTCGCCCAGATTTTTAGGATTTGAGTATTGGTCTTCACCCAGAATATCTACGACAAAAAGATCTGTAGAACCAATAGTTCCTGGCATATCTGAAACAAAGTATAACTTTTTCCCGTCTTTACTTATAGAAGGTTGTCCGACAGAATAATTATCGCTGTTGAAGGGAAGTTCTTTTACATTTTCCCATTTTACAGTTCCGTTACTGTTTTCTGTTGCTTTAGCCGAATAGATTTTTAAGTTATTAACGCCTTTCGTATCTCTTTTTAGTTTCCCGTTGTAATTATTTCGGGTAAAATAAATCGTTTTTTCGTCTGGTGAAAATGCGACACAGGCTTCGTGATATTGTGTGGTGATTTCTTTAGCAAAACGCTCTTTAAAAGAAACATTGGTTTGCGTTGGACTTATTTGTCCGAGTTGCAAATTTAGATACGGCTGATCGTTCCATCCATACTTTGCTGTTTTTACATAAGAAGAATCAGATGTAGTAGAGTATACCAGATTGCCCTTGTAAAACATTGGTCCAAAATCAGAATAAGCCGAGTTTATTTCCAGGTTTTCCAGTATAAATTGCGGTTTAATCCTTTCGATATCTTCCAGTGTTACTGTTTTTAAAGAAAAATTCTGAGCACGGGAATCAGTAGATTTTTTTTTCGCGGAAAAGTTAACCATCCATTTTTTTGCCAGTTCATAGTTTTGAATTCCCTGTAAGGACTGTGCATATCGGAAATAATATTCTGAGGAAACCTGATCGGGATATTCTGCAACCAGTTTGCTGTACCATTTACTGGCATTTTCCATTTGTGTATTAAAGTAATAAGCATCGCCAATACGCTGCAAAACTTCTTTGGAGGTATCACCATTTTTTATCGACATCTCATAGGATTTTGCCGCATCGATGTAGTACATTTTATCAAACAAAGCGTCTGCAGCTTTGTTTTTTGTCTGAGAATATACCAGTTGTATAGTCAGCAGTATGAGTATAGTAATTCTTCTTTTCATAAATGACAGTATTAAAAGAATCTTGGTGATTTTAGGCCTTTTTTGCGCGATACTAATTCAAAGCGAAGTACGATTTCGTGTGTACCACTGTTATAGTTCTGTAATTCTGTTGTGGTATAATCATATGCATATCCCACCAAAAATTGTGGTGAAATTTGTAATGAAGCCAATGCACTTACAGAATCTGATGTACGGTAGGATGCACCAAGAGTAAAACAATTGTTGAACATGAAATTGGCTGAAAAATCAGCAATTAAAGGTGCTCCTGCCACATATTTGAGCATCATAGCCGGTTTAAATTTTGTATGAGCTGAAAGATCAAATACAATGCCTCCAATTAGATAAAGGTGCATGCGTTCGTTAACCAGATCGTCTGCAATATCATCATAATTGTAACGCTCTTTGGTTATGAAATTAGGAATAGATAATCCAATGTAATCTCTTTCGCCGTGCCAGTACAAACCTGCTCCCACAACAGGAAGGAATTTGTTGGTGATGTTTTCGCGAAACTGTACATCGGGATCTTTGTGACTTCCTTTTGACCAGTCTATGTTAAGTACTCTTCCTCCTCCTTTTATACCAAAAGAAAGTTTATGTGTTTGTCCTGATGGAATAGTGTAAGAGAAGTTACCATCGATATATTGTTCTTCAGATGGTCCGATTTCTTCGCTGACTACGGATAAACCCAGACCTAGATTTTTTCCTACCGGAGTATCTAGTGAAAAGGACTGAGTAGTTGGTGCTCCGTCTAGGCCAACCCACTGTGTTCTGTATAATCCGGTAATTGTTAAATGTCCTAACGAGCCGGCATACGCAGAGTTAACAGTAAGTGTATTATACATATATTGCGTGTACTGCGGATCTTGCTGTGCGAATGCTCCATATACAGAAAGCATCGAAATGATTGCGAAAATCTTTTTTATATTTTTAATCATAGCCAATTCTTATTTTGGTTATTCCTTTTTTTTATTTCAAGTAAACCCATCCAGAGGTTTTTTTAGAACCATCGCCGAGATCAAGAATATAGTAATATGTACCCTCAGGCAGTGTTTTTGCAGATCCTTCTGCTTTACCATCCCAGGTGTTGTCATAACCTTTTTTATAATACACTATATTACCCCAACGATTGAATATTGATAGTTGGTTGTCAGGGTATTGTGTAATACAGTCAATGTAGAAAGTATCATTTTGGCCATCATCGTTTGGAGAAAACTCATTATAAATTTTCAGACAATTTGGAGCGACGGTAGCGCTGTCCTGATTGTTTGATGAATTGGTGTCTATCTGATCCAGTTTTGCAAGATGTGCCGTATTGAGATAATCATTAAAATCAAGTACTTTGGCGTTAATGACTAAGGTTTGAGCAGTTTTTCCGTTGATAATTGGAATTGTCCAGAGCCCCGTAGTTCCGTTGTAAACTCCTGATGTAACGGTATAACTGTCTAATGCATATCCTTTTGGCAACAGATCTTGTACCTCGACATTTGTAGCGGTGAGGCTTCCCAGGTTTTCTGCTGTTATAGTAAAGACTACTTGAGAACCCATTGGAACATCTGTCTGATCTACTTCTTTGTTTATGGCAATATCGGTTGACGGGATGTTTATAAATTCAGAATCTTCATCATCTTCACTCTGGTCACCTTTGTCATTGTTTGGCTTACTGTCAGGATCAAATTGATTACTTGCAGTTACTTGCGCAATGTTTAGATAATCATAACTATCAAGTCCTAATGGATTTGCAACTGTAACCTGATACGTTAAAGTAACACCGCCAATTGGAACATTTAGATTGGTCCATTTTATTTTGTTATTACTAAATATACCTCCGTTGCTGATATTCGAAATATTATAATATCCTATAGGAATTATATCTTCGACAGCGACTCCATTTGCAGAGCTTGGTCCTTCGTTGTTTAACTGAAGTGTAAATGTTATGACTTCATTTACATTTGCATTTTTGTTACTAACAGATTTGTCAAGACTTAGATCGGCAACAGCTACGTTAATTTGAAGACTGTCATAATCATCTTCGGTGACAACTCCGTTATTTGGAGTTGAGTCAGGATCCGGCAGATTGCTGGCAATAATCTCGGTCGTATTTGTATACTCGCCCGTGACTCCGGTTGGCGAATTTACCGTTGTATATATATCCAGTGATTCATCATTACCTGCTGTAACAATACCTACATTCCAAACACCAGTTATATAATTGTAGAGACCACTGGTAGGGGCACTGGTCGAGTATTTAAATCCTGGCGGTAATAAATCTTTTACCATTACACCACTTGCATTTGCCGGACCATCATTTTTAACTGTAACAGTGAAAATAACGGTAGAGCCAACATCGTAAGTGGCATCAGCATTTAAAGCAGTTTTCTCGATAGATAAATCGGCCATAACTATTACTGGCGTTACAAAAATACTGTCATAATCATCTTCTGTAATGATGCCGTTTCCTGGAGTACTGTCAGGATCAAATTGGTCTGAAGTCATTATTTCGGCTGTATTCAAATATTCATCAGGTGTGCCAGTTGGTCTTTTTACAATTGCATTTATCAATAAAGTATGGCTGTTTCCTGGTAGAATAATTCCAGGTGTCCATATTCCTGTATTAGGATCGTAACTTCCTGAAGTTGAATTAAAAAATACATACTGATAACCAGATGGAAGAATATCTTTGATTGTTGCACCAGTCGAATTGCTTGGACCGTCATTGGTTACGGTTACTGTGAAAGATATTTGTGATCCAACGGCAGGAGTAAGGTTGTTGCCAACAACTTTTTTCTCTAAAGAAAGATCAGCCACTGCCGGAACAGGATTTAATAGTAATGTGCTAACATCATCCTCAGGTACTAAGCCATTGCCAGGAGTACTATCAGGATCTGCTTCGTTTGCGGTATAAACTTCAGCAATGTTTCTGTAAACTCCTGTTTCCTTTACTTTTGCTCCAATTAATAAAGACTCTGATGCCCCGGTTCGGATAGTTCCTATATTCCAAATTCCATTTGTATTGAAATATTGCCCGGTTGTTGAGCTATACACTACATACTCATAACCGCTAGGGAGTATATCTAAAACGGTTACTCCTGTAGCATCTTGCGGACCGCTATTGGTTACTATTATTTCAAAAGTAACTGTTGCACCAAATATAGGACTGTTATTGCCTCCAATAATACCTTTAACCAGTGACAAATCTGCCATTGGAGGTACTGGAGTAGTTGTAGCAGTTGCATAATCATCTTCGGTCGTAACTCCATTATTTGGAGTTGAATTTGGATCAGGAAGACTACTAGCTGTAACCTCTGCAATGTTGGTATAATTGCCAGTAGAATTAACAGTTGCTGTTAATTGTAAGGTTTGTGAATCACCATTAATTAAAGAACCAATATTCCATTTACCCGTAGTTTTATTATAGGTTCCTTTAGTGGCACTATAACTGCTAAAAGTATAGCCGGAAGGCAATAAATCTGTCACTTCGGCACCCGTTACATTTTGTGGGCCACTATTGGTAATAACGACTTCAAATGTTACCTGAGAACCAATTAATGGAGTTGCATTACTGACTGTTTTGGTCAAAGATAAATTGGCAGCCTGAGTTATTGGTGTTGTCGTTGCGGTTGCATAATCATCTTCTGTTGTGACTCCATTATTTGGAGTTGAATCAGGATCTGGAAGATCAGCTGCTGTCACTTCTGCAATATTAAGATAATCTCCGGTTAGATTAACAGTTCCTGTAATTTGTAACGTTTCAGATTTTCCATTAATTAAATTACCTACTGTCCAGATTCCGGTTGTTGGATTATAAGTTCCGGTTGAAATGGTAAATCCATTAAATGTATATCCGGATGGAAGTAAATCTGTTACCTGAACACCCGTATTATTTTGAGGACCATTGTTTGTTACAATAACTTCAAAAGTAACCTGAGAACCTACTAATGGTGTCGCATTGTTTACTGTTTTGGTTAAGGATAAATCTGATGCCTGAGTTGTTGGTGTAATGGTAGCAGTGGCATAATCGTCTTCTGTGGTAACCCCGTTATTTGGAGTTGAATCCGGATCAGGAAGATTACTTGCGGTTACTTCTGTGGTATTAATATAATCTCCTGTTGGATTTACGGTTGCTGTAAGTTGTAAAGTATGAGAAGATCCATTTAATAAAGTTCCTATTGTCCAAAGTCCGGTTGCAGGATTATAATTACCAGCGGTTGCACTATAAGAAACATAGGTATATCCGGAAGGTAATAAATCGGTTACCGTTACACCATTTGTATCTTGTGGTCCGGTATTACTAACTTCAAGACTAAAGGTTACTTGTGAGCCAATTAAAGGTGCAGCGTTGCTGACAATTTTTGTAAGTGATAAATCTGCTGATTGAGGTACAGGAGTTGTAGCAACTTCTGCATAATCATCTTCTGTTGTGCTACCATTAGCTGGAGTTGAATCCGGATCTGGCAGACTACTTGCAGTCACTTCAGCTGTATTTAAATAAGTGCCGGTAGCATTAACTACAGCTGTTATTTGTAATGTATAAGAATCTGTAATTGGGATATTACCAATAGTCCAGATTCCTGTTGATGAATCGTAAGTTCCTGTAGTTGCACTGTAAGATACATAGGTATATCCGGAAGGGATCAAATCAGTTACAGCAACAGAATTTGCCTCCTGAGGTCCTGCATTACTAACCTCTATACTAAAGGTTACTTGTGAACCAACTAATGGAGTTGCATTACTAACTGTTTTTGTAAGTGATAAATCTGCTGATTCAGGCACGGGCACGGTTGTAGCTTCGGCATAATCGTCTTCTGTAGTTGCGCCGTTGTTTGGTGTTGAATCGGGATCAGGAAGATTTGCTGCGGTTATTTCGGCTTTATTAAGATAAATACCGCCTGGATTAACTTTTGCCACAATTTGAAGCGTTTCGGCATCGCCAGTCACCAAATTTCCAACGGTCCATATTCCTGTAGCAGTATCGTAAGTTCCTGTAGAAACAGTAAATCCTGTAAAAGTATATCCGGATGGAAGTATGTCTGTTACCTGAATGCCATTATTATCTTGTGGACCATTGTTTGTTACTACAATTTCAAAAGTAACTAGAGAACCTACTAATGGTGTTGCATTATTTACTTTTTTGGTTAATGATAAATCTGATGACTGTGGTATTGGTACTGTTGTGGCAGTACCATAATCATCTTCCGTTGTTACAGCGTTATTAGGTGTCGAGTCCGGATCTGGTGTGTCGCTATTGGTAACTTCAGCAATGTTAGTATAGTCTCCAGTTGGGTTTACAATTGCAATGATTTGTAACGTCTCTGATTCAGTACTTTTTAAAATATCTAATGACCATAAACCGGTTGTGCTATCGTAGGTACCACTTGTAGCATTAAAACTGCTGAAAGTATAACCGGAAGGAAGTAAATCTGTTACAGTAACACTCGCAGCATCCTGTGGGCCACTGTTTGTAGTAATAATTTCAAAAGTTACAAAAGAGCCAACAAGAGGAGTCGGATTACTAACTTTTTTAGTCAGCGATAAATCCGCAGAAGGCTGAACAGGAGTCGTAATAGCACGGTCTTCATCATCTTCACTTTGATCTCCGTCATCATTATTTGGCGTACTGTCTGGATCCGGCAGACTACTTGCTGTGACCTGAGCTGTATTGAGGTAATCGCCTGTAGGAAGTACTTTTACATCAATAATAAGCGATTCTGAAACTCCTGAATTAATTGTACCAACATTCCATATACCGAAAGTATTTTCATAAAGACCAGCTGATGAACTGTAATTTACAAATTCATAACCGGATGGTAAAAGATCTTTCACCAAAACATTATCGGTGTTATTAGGACCACTGTTGGTAATAATAAGTTCGAATGAAATTTGACTTCCAATTACCGGAAAGGTATTTCCTGTTACCACTCTTTTAATTAACGAAAGATCTGCAGTTGGACCAATAAAGGTAAAAGGAGCATTGCTTTCGTCATCTTCACTTTGATCACCATCATCATTATTTGGTGTACTATCAGGATCCGGAAGATCACTGGCAGTTATTTGGGCTATATTGAGATAAGCTCCTAATGGATTTACAATAGCTCTAAATGTCAGGTCCAAAGTGGTACCATTTGCCAAAGCCAGATTTTGCCAGGTGAGATTGGCATTTGCAATATTATAAAATCCTCCATTTGATACTGATCCGGGAATCAGGGTGAAGCCTTCAGGGATAACATCCTGAACGCCAATTCCTGTTGCATTTCCCGGGCCTTTGTTTTCGAGATGAAGTGTAAATTGCACTTGTTCTCCTGCTGCAGCTGTGGTAGGAGAAACCGTTTTTGTGAGTTCCAAATCGGCTGATTTTAGATTTACAACAGCATCGTCACGATCATCTTCGGGAAGTCCATTGCCAGGAGTACTGTCAGGATCCAATTGATTTGCAGTCTGTATTTCGGCTATATTGACATAATTTGCTGCTGTAGCTACATTAACTTTCGCTGTAATCTGAAGCGAAATAGTATTACCATTGTTTAAATTTCCAACAGTCCATAAACCTGTAGTTTTATTATACTTACCACCACCATTATCACTTACATAAGTATAACCGGGAGGTAATTGATCTATAACCGAAATACCAGTGGCATTATTTGGTCCGCTGTTGGTAACAGAAATGGTAAAAATTACATTATCATTGATACTTACTGTTGATGGAGAAACTGATTTTTGAAGTGACAAATCAGCTACGTCAAGAACAAGAGAAGCATCGTCCTGGTCATCTTCGGAAGCATTTTGGTTATTTGGAGTACTATCGGGATCAAATTGATTGGATGCAATAATTTCTGCAACATTTACATATGGCCCTACAGGTCTGATTGTGGCTTTGAATGATAAATTTAAAGTTGCGCCAATTGGAATTGTTAAGTCTGACCATGTAATAGTGTTATCACCTACATTGTACTGTCCGGCTGAGGTAACAGATCCGGCAACCAGAGCAAATCCGGCTGGGATATAATCACGTATTCCTACGCCAGTAGCAGTAACAGATCCGCCTTGTGAGTTATTATTAAAAACGTGAATATTAAAAGTCACCACATCACCCGCGCTTCCTGTCATTGGTGTTACAGATTTTGTTAATTCAAGATCGGCAACAGAAAGGATAGTAAGATTCATAGTGTCTGATGAAACGGCACAATTTCCGTTGCTTACCGTCCATTGTAAAGTATATATACCGGGAATAGTTCCTGTTACGGCCGTAGCAGGACTTGTTTCGTCAGTAAATCCTACAGTACTCGGTCCGGAAACTTGTGTCCAGATTCCAGTACCAACTGTTGGAACTACGGCATTCATATTAACTGGCATAAACTGCGGAACAATCTGATTAGGACCTGCATTTGCTGTAGATGGCTGATCGTATATGGTTACAGTTACAGTATCTTCAGAAGTACATCCATTAAGATTTAATGTTGTTACTGTCCAGCGAAATATGTATGTACCAGGTATAAGACCAAGTATTAAAGAGTTTTCAAGATTGGGTGAGGCAATGATGGAATTATTTGGACCTGAGTCCTGAGTCCATGTTCCTAAACCTGAAGTTACTTGTACAGCATTCATTGTAACAGTATCAACATCACATAATTCCTGATCCGGCCCAGCATTTGCTGTAGATGGCGGAGTATCATTAAATGTTATTTCGACATTATCAGAAGATGGCTGGCATAAAGAAGGACTTGTAAATGGACCATTTGTAACGGTCCAAGTTAAAATGTATGTGCCTAAAACATTTATATTAGATAAAGTGGTTACAGGACTGTTTGGATTATCAATTACGGCGGCTCCTCCGGGAGGCTGAGAGGCAAATGTCCATGTTCCGATACCTACTGTCGGAGGTACAGCGGCAGTTTTATAACTGGTCTGACAAGCTACAGTATTATCAGGACCTGCATTTGCACCACTTGGAGGGGCATTCATTTCTATACGAACGACATCAGAAAGGGGTCTGCAATTATCACTTTCAAAAACCCACTCTAAAATATAAAGACCCGGAACGGTGAGCCCGGTAACAGAAGTTAATGGGTTTGATGGAGTAGTAATAACAGCAACACTTCCAGCTGGCTGATAAACAAAACGCCATTCTGCGGTAGTGACATCAGCTGGTTTAGCATTTCCATTCATAGTTGTTGCTCCCGCAACATCGCTAATACATAAAGTTTGATCTGCTCCGGCATTTGGATCGATACTGGCACCCTTGTAAATGGTAACATTTACAGAATCTGATGTTCCGGGACAAGAACTGCCGTCTGGAAATGTTATTGTACTAGTTGTGAAAGTAAACACATAGCTATTTCCGGGAACGACTGTTGCATTTGCAATGTAACTGTTGGATGGTGATTGTGTAATGACTACATCAGCAGTATTTCCTGTAGTGCTTGTTAGTGACCATGTTCCGGTTGAATTGGCATTTGCCATAAGCTGAACACTGGTAACATCACAAGTAGTCTGATCAGCTCCTGCATTGGCAGCAGGGTCAACCACAACAACCATATCATCAAAACTTCCCGGACATAAAAAGATACTTTTTGCGGTCATTGTCCATCTAAACGTATATGTACCGGCAACTAATCCTGTAATTTGGGTGTTTGGATTTAATGGATCAACAATTGTAGGCTGATTTGGAGCTCCAGTCAAAACAGACCATTGTCCAAGTTCGAAAAAACTGTCATAAGAATTTCCGGCCATAGTAACACTGGAATTATTGCAGACATTTTGATCAGGACCAGCCGAAGCAGGATTTGGAGGAATTCCTATGGTTAATTCAATATCGTCAAATGCCTGACCACAAATTTTTGCATCTACTGTCCATCTAAAAATGTAGTAACCACTATATGAAAAAGTAAAAACTGCGTTTGGGTCGTGTTCATCACTTATTGTGTAACTTCCAACTCCTGATATTCTTGTCCATGTTCCTGTTGCCCCACCACTTTTTGTAGCTGCCATCGTTATAGTATTACCACATGTTTGCTGATCAGGACCTGCATTGGCGGTTGGAGGTGTATCTGCTACTGTAATTGAAACGCTACTGGAGCTGCCCACACAAGATCTTATCCTTGTATCAATTGTCCAGGTAAAAATATAGGTTCCATTTCCGGGAACAGTTACAAGAGTATTTGGGTCACTTACATCTGCAAAAACGACTCCGGCAGAGGGCTGAACACTCCACAAGCCATTTTCTTCCAATTTAGGTGTATTACCACTTAGGTTAAAGGTATTTGTGCCTGATGAGTAACAAGCATCTGGTCCGGCATCAGAGTTTGAAGGCGCAACGATATTGTTTGTAAGGATAAATACGCTATCAGAAGAAGATCCTCCGCACGAAGGTCCGGGATGTAAGTAAGAAACAGTCCATCGCAATTCATAAGAAGATGCAGCAGACGTAAATCCTGTGGCAGTTGCCTTCGGGTCATTTACATTTGAAAAAGTAATAGTGCTGGGGCCTGAAACCTGACTCCATTCTCCTATTTCACTGCTTATTGGAGTAGCGGCATTAAGTGCCACTTGTGAGTTTATACAAACAAGCTGATCTTGCCCTGCATCTACAGTGCCTAATGAACTGTTTGAAACATATACAGTTACTGTGGAAACTGAAAAACCGCAGGTAGCACCACCACCTTTTGTTATATACTGAAAAACATAAGTTCCGGATATAAGCCCTGTAACCTGTGTATCTACGGCAAAAACATCTACAATTACAGCATCATTTGGTCCGCTTAGCTGACTCCAGAAATGCATACCGTCATCTGTGCTAACACCCGATAATATAGTAGTCGTATCTCCGCAAGGCAAACTTACATCTGTTCCTGCGTTGGATGGTGTAGGCTCACCAGAAACGAGAATATTTATCGTATCATAGCCATAATCGCAGGCTACAGTAAGATTTCCGTTTTGACTTCTTATAAATTCTACCGTATAATCTCCCGGAGCTGTAAGTGTTAAGGTAACCGAGTCTCCAATATTTTGTAAAGCAGTAGGAAAAGGAGCCAAAGGTGAGCTGTCAGGCCCACTTACAATTCTATACTGATTTATCCCTGTTCCTGTTACGGCCAGCGGAATTGTAAATACGGTTGCATTACAACTTCCTGTGATATCATTTCCATTATTGGCTACAATGGTTCGCGTTGGGCCATTATATTGTACAACATAATCTTTGGTAAATACACAACCTGTATTGTTGTTTGTTAAAGTATAACGAAATCGATAAGGATCTCCGGCATCAGAAATATTAGTTACTAAAGTGGTCGGATTTGTAGGAGAAACAATATTAGCCGTCGGATCTCCTGATATTTGCGACCATTGTACAGTCTCGCCGGCATACAATGGTGTTTGCGCCACGAGAGTAACCTGAGTGATTGTATTATCACAAAAATTTATAAATTCATCACCACCAGGTAAGCTTGTAACATCTTGTGTTGCAGGGGGAACAATAATGGTTACAGAATCATTTCCTGAAGCACAAGGCCCTGTAACGGTCCATCTGAAAGTATAAGTACCTTCAACTAAATTGGAGACACTTGTAGTATTTGAATTTGGGTTCCCAATTGTTGGTGTATTAGGACCACTTACAAAAGTCCATTGTCCATTTTGTCCGTTTAAGCCACAACCTCCGTAGGTCGCCTGTAGATTAGTACTTTGAGTTGTGGTATAACAATTACTTAATGTTTGATCTGGCCCTGCAGAAACCGGTTTAACACCGCCATAATTAGTTACAGTAATCTGTGAAGTTGTTCTGCAACGTTGTCCCGGCGCAAATTCAGGGCCTTCGATAACCCATTGTAAAGTACTGACGCCACATTTAATTGCAGGAAGAGTTATGGTTGAGGTAGGTAAGTTTGGAAAATTAATTATAACTCCTGCATCATTATTTCCAACAATTTCCCAATAAGCAGTTTCACCTGTATTTTGAGGTGCATTTCCTGTTATAGTCAAAGTTCCGTTGTTGTTAGGGCAACTGGCTATATTTCCACCTGCATTAGCCTGAGTAATTGGTTTTACATTGACTACTTTATCCTGATAAGATGCAATACCATCACCACATGTGGCACTATATCTAAAAATATAGGTATTTCCGCCTGTGTAACCAGATATTGTGGTACTAGAGCTATTAGGAGAGTTAATTGTAACGGCCGGACCCGAGATTTGCGTCCATAAGACCGTACCTATAATTGGGGAGGGATTATTTCCTGTTAGTACTAAAGCATCCGTTTCACAAATTGTAACGTTTAGTACTCCCGCATTTACTGTACAGTTCTGTGCATTTAACTTCGTAGTAGTTAAAAAGAATATAAAAATAAGAACGAACAGTTTTTTAGCAAAATTATGAATCGGCGAAGAAAGGTAAACTTGGACCATAAGCAATCAGGATATGAAAGGCGGGTCAAAAAATTAAATCGCCACCTTTAATTAATAATTACGATGTACATTTAATTTGCAGGTTTGTTGATTGGATGCGGGGGAGGGTATCTCAAAGTTATAAAAACAAAGCTTTGGTTTCTTTCTTTTGATGTTTCATTTTAAAAAATGAAACATCAAATTGTATTTTGAAACAATTGTGTTGTCAGAAATTTAAACTAAAAAACTTCCTGAAAATGTATTTAAAATTGATTGTTTTGGGGCTGTATACTATGTTTAATATATCCTATTTTTGCATCTTAAGAATTAAAATAAACTCATGATTAAGATAAACCAGGAACTTTCATTTCCATTAGAAAATGTATTATTCTCTTTTGCTTTAGAATCTGAAGCCGCAGATGTTTTTGAAAATTGCAATACTTTAATAACCGGAATAGGAAAAGTAAATGCCGCTTATGAACTTTCTAAGGCTATACGATTTAAAAAACCTTCCTTAATTGTTAATCTTGGATCTGCCGGAAGTAATTTTTTTCAAAAAGGGGATGTAATCTGCTGCACCCGTTTTATACAAAGAGACATGGATGTTCAGGCGCTGGGATATGCACAATATGAAACACCTTTATCGGGTTTGCCTCCAGTTCTGGAATATGGTTTAAAATTAGAAGGTTTAAAAGAGGGTATTTGCGGAACCGGTGACAGTTTTGAAATGGGACATTCGACTGTTTTATACAATGTGGTTGATATGGAATCTTACGTATTGGCTATGATCGCTATGAAAGAGAAAATACCCTTTTTATGTCTAAAATATATCTCAGACGGAGCCGATGATAATGCTGCCGAAGATTGGCTGGTACAGGTTCACAAAGCCGCGGCAGTTTACGGAACTATTCTTAATTTGAATAAAAGTATATAATTGTTGGATTTGTGAATTCAAAATATACTTTACTAAAAGGCTAAAGAGGGAATGATAGTAGAAATCATTCCCTCTTTTAAGTTTAATACATTTTATATTATTATTTCAATGTCGATTTAATAACAATCGCAGCTTGCTCAATCGCAGTTTGCACTGATGGCACAGTTGCAATTGGATTTAAAAGTCCATAATCGTGAATCAATCCTGCGTATCTTGTTAAAGTAACCGAAACTCCAGCTTCATTTAATTTTCTTGCATAAGCTTCACCTTCATCTCTTAAAACATCATTTTCTGCAGTTTGAACCAGAGCAGGAGGTAAGTCTTTAAGTTCTTCTAAACTAGCTTGTAATGGTGCAGCATATTTTTCATTTCTTTTAGAAGCATCAGGTAAATAATTGTCCCAGAACCATTTCATCATGTTTTTAGTCAGGAAACGTCCATTGGCATACAAATTATAAGATTCAGTTTCAAAATTAGCATCCGTTACTGGCCATAATAGAACCTGCAATTTAATATGTGGACCTTTTTTGTCTTTAGCCATCAAAGTAATTGCTGCTGTCATATTTCCACCCACACTATTTCCAACTACAGCAAGATTTTTACCATCTACGCCAATTTCCTTTCCGTTTTCAGCTACCCATTGTGTTGCGGCATAAATTTCATTAATCGCTACCGGATACTGGGCTTCGGGAGAAGGAGTATAATCAGGAAAAACTGCTACAGCTCCGCTTGCTACAACCAAATCTCTTACCAATCGTCTATGCGTAGGATAATCGCCCAAAACCCATCCGCCACCATGAATAAAAATAAATACCGGAGCATTTGCTTTAACACCTTTAGGCTTTGTAATGTGAATTTTTACTTTTAGATTATTTTGAGTTATTACTTTTTCAGATTCTTCAATACCTGAGTAGTCAACTTCTACAGATTTTTGAGCTCCAACTAATACACCACGTGCATCTGAAACACTTAATTGTTCTAATGGTTTTCCGTCACCAGAGTTTAATGCATTTAAAAAATTACGAACTTCTGTAAAGATTTGCGGGTCATTTTGTCCTTTAAAAGGTCTTTCTTGTGCCATGGCTAATGTATTTAAAGTTAATAATGCGATTATAAATATACTTTTTTGTATTGATTTTATAGTTTTCATGATGTTATATTTTTAGTTTAAAATATTGATAATTAAGTGGTAATGATTTTTTTAAGGAGAATTTCGATAGAAAAGCCCTGACAGAGTAATTAGAATTTTGCGTGTTTTTTTAATGTGGAAGTTTTTACAGAAAGAACCCCGTTTTTCTTTTGAGTGGTACCGCTCCAAACGGTTTGTGCTTTACGTTTCATATCTTTAAATGTTTATCAGTTAATTTGATAGGACAAAGATATGGCGGTAGTAAAGCTCTAAAAATAGATAAAAGTCTATTCTAATTGTACATTTTTCCCTTGAAGGTATTTTTTCTTGAAATTTGAAGGAGTGTCACCAACCTTGTTGGTAAAAAGACGGTTAAAATAAGCAGGATCTTCATATCCAAGTTGATATGCAATCTCTTTTACACTTAAGGATGAATATCCCAAAAGCCTTTTTGCTTCCAGAATAATTCGGTCTTTAATAATATCGTTAGGCTGTGAAAGCTCTAATCGGTTGAATTTGTTTGAAAGCGTCTTTGGAGCCACACCCAAAATGTCAGCATAATCGGCTACGGTATGTTTGGTTCTGAAATGAATTTCGACCAAACGGCTAAAATCTCTAAAGAAGTCCATTTCTTTAGAAGGTTCATCATTAAGAACGCCCAATTGCTGAATTTTCCAGATCCGGGTTGCTTTTATAATAAGTTGTTTCAAATATGTTCGAATCATTTCCTCCTGCGAAGAATCAGGAGAATCAAATTCTTCCCGGATTTGGTTGTAAATGCCTTCAATAAATACAACTTCTTTATTTGGTAAAGTTGTCATAGGCATTTCGAAAATATTATTAAACAATAAACCATCGCAGGCAACTTCGGCATCGTGAATCTGTACACAATAAAAATCACGATTGTAATACATAAAATACCCTGCGTCTTTTCCTCCATTTTCAATTTGCAGGTATTGATTGCTATTGATAAAAAACAAAGAAGGACTTTGGGTGGTGTAATGCTTGAAATCGATTGTTACCGAATAATTTTCAGGTAAATAAAGAACTTTAATATACGGTTTGTAATAATCACCATTAATTTCATCAATAGAATTTGGACTTAGAACAAAAAAGCCCAGTTTCTTATAATTAGATTCAAAAAACTTATGATTATTCATTACAAAGCGTTCTTGATTTTGGTATTATTCCAAACAAATATAATTTAAAAAACGCAAAACAAATGACGATTTTCAATTTATACCAAAATTTTAGAGCAACAAAAAGAGGGACTAAAAGCCCCTCTTAAAACAAATATTTGCAAATTATTGCTTGTATGATTTACTTAATTTCAATAATAAATTCATCTTTTGAAGTTCTTACTTTCTTCATGTTTACCAGCCAGTCGTTTGCTTCATCTCTATAACCAAGAGGTAATAATAAAACACTTTTCAGACCAAGTTCGCTTAAACCTAATAATTTATCTACTTCGGCAGGAATAAAACCTTCCATAGGTGTTGTGTCAACCTTTTGTTCTGCAGCAGCAGCGATTGCTAAGCCAAACGAAATATAAGCTTGTTTTGCAGAGTGATTAGCGTGCCATTCCTGACCTAGCGGCTCATACATTCCCCAAAGATTTTTTTTATAATCGTCCATTGCATTAGCAGGAATACCTCTTTCTGCAATTGTTTTGTCAAATACAGCAGAAATTTTATCCAAAGTATAACCGTCCCAGGCTGCCCAAACTAAAACGTGAGAAGCATCTGTAACCTGACTTTGATCAAAACTTACTGCTCTTAATTTTTCTTTTACTTCCTTGTTTGTAATTACAAAAACTTTGTAAGGCTGTAATCCAGATGAAGAAGGAGCCAGTTTTGCCGCTTCAAGAATATAATCCAGTTTTTCCTGCGGCACAATTTGTCCGTTCATTTTTTTTGTAGCATAACGCCACTTTAGTGCTTCTATTAAGGCCATTTTTTTTTAGATATTTAAATTATACTCAAATGTAAAAACTTTAAATCTATTTTTCTTACTGAATTATTAAAAGTAACAGTAATTTAAGGTTTGCAGATAAGGTCATTTATTATATTCTTAAGACGCTAAAAATTTACGATCCCTTGATTAATAGTATGCAGAGTCTGTTGTTTTAATTTATTTCTTTAAGAAAAATATAACAGAACCAAATTCAATTCTAATGTTATTTTAATGTAGCACCGATAATTTCGTTCTAAATTTGCGCCCTTTAAAGACAAAAAATGCTGAACAGAATTAAAAATAGTATCTTATGTAAATGCCTGCACGCATTACTAATCGGCTATTTTTTAATGAGCAGTATCAACCTGTCCGGCACTTTTTCCCAAATTATAAATCATAATACCGAGCAGGACTCTGTTAAAGGGATCACGTGTAATTTCTTGAAAAAAATCTTCAAGTGTGATGGTATCACTGAAGAACGTGATGATTACGAAACCAAGGAAACTAAAACTACTAAACTGGCAAAAGGAATTTTGCTATTAGAATATCTGGTGCCATTAGGCGCTTCAGTTCCCGGATTGTATTTTAAAATAGGATCTAAGGGTAAAAATTATATTGATAACCCAGTCTTCTTATTTGGGTTTCATGGTAAAATTCATTTGCGACCTCCGCAACTTATGGTATAAATGCTTAATTTTGTTTGTATTGGGATAAACTCTTACATCCTTAATACGGTATTTACCGTATATTAATATCTATCTATTAATCTTGTATTTATATATAAATTTATGACACCTTTCAAACGTTTTATAAATTTACTTAAGCTGGATAAGCGCGATGTATATCAAATTATATTTTACGCTGCTTTTGCCGGTTTGGTAAACCTTTCTTTGCCTTTAGGAATTCAGGCTATTATTAATTTTATTCAAAGCGGACAACTTAGCGTTTCCTGGATTGTTCTGGTCATTCTGGTTACCATTGGAGTTGGGTTTGGCGGGGTTCTGAATATTTTGCAGCTGCGAATTGTAGAAAACCTGCAACAGCGAATTTTTGTTCGTTCTTCTTTTGAATTTGCCTACAGAATGCCTTTAATTAAGTTTAAAGAAATGTATTCAGAATATGCGCCGGAAAAGGCCAACCGCTTTTTTGATACGCTGACAGTACAAAAAGGAACAGCCAAACTGTTACTGGATTTTTGTACAGCCTTTGTTCAGGTTAGTTTTGGGATTATATTATTGGTTTTATACCATTCCTTCTTTATGGTAATCGGACTTTTATTTATTGCCATTTTGTACATTATTTTTAAGTTTTCATACAAAGATGGTCTTGAAACGAGTCTTTACGAATCAAAATTCAAATATAAAGTAGCGGCATGGATTCAGGAAATTGCGCGCAATCGCCAGAGTTTTCGCCAAAAAGGAGGGTTTGATTATGCTCTTGAAAGAAATGATGGTTACGTAACAGAATATGTAAATTACCGCGAAAAGCACTTTCAGGTAATGCAAAAACAATACATTCAGCTTGTAATATTTAAAATCATTGTTACTGCTGCCTTATTGTCTATTGGTGGTTTTCTGGTAATTCATCATCAAATGAACATCGGGCAGTTTGTAGCAGCCGAAATTGTAATTGTACTTTTAATTAATTCTGTAGAGAAAATAATCTTTGGCTTGGAATCATTTTATGATGTACTGACTTCTGTAGAAAAGATCGGACAGTTTACCGATATGGAGATTTCATCTATTCCGAAAACCTCATCTGTTAGTGAAACAGGAATTACAATTGAAACCGAAAGTATTGCGTACAATTATCCACAGCACAATAAAAAGTCACTTAAAAATATTAATCTGAAAATAAATCAGGGCGAAAAAATACTATTAAGAGGAGTAAATGGCGCTGGTAAAAGTACTTTACTGCGATTGCTTTCCGGCTTTTTGGAGCCCGAAAGTGGTACTATGTATGTAACCGATAATTTTATGAACCGTCTGGACGAAGAGAGTTACAGAGCGCAATCCGGTACATTTTTGCAAGGCGATACACTTTTTGCAGGTACTATTAAAGAAAATATACTTTTTGGAAACGAAACCATTACTAATGATGATTTAAAGTGGGCTCTGGATAATGTTTGTCTTACACCGTATATTAAAACATTTCCAAACGGACTCGATCACCAGATTCATCCGGGCGGACTGGAACTTTCGGCTTCAGATGTTCAAAAGATTCTTTTAGCACGAAGCATTGTTCATAAACCTAATATATTATTTCTGGAAGATCCTGTTGATAAAATGGATGAAGTAACTTCAGCTAAAATTGTTGATTTTTTACTTACCGAAGAAAACAACTGGACAGTGGTCGTAACTTCTAAAAATGATATTTGGAAGAATAAATGCGAGCGCATGATCACGATCGATGACGGGAAAATTAGTAACGACATAAAGCTTTAACCATGCTCAATATATCTAAAGAAAATATACTTATAACAGAGGGTAAATACAAGTCTATTACCAGTGTTGCCCGCAGACCGCATTATAAAATTCTGAACAGAGTTATCGTTGGATTTTTATTGTTTTGCCTGGCTTGTTTATTGCTTCCGTGGACACAAAATATTTCGGGAACAGGTTCTGTCACCACATTAAAACCAGATCAGAGACCACAAACGGTTCATAATACCATAGCCGGAAGAATCGAGAAATGGTATGTACAAGAGGGTGATTTTGTAAAAAAAGGAGATACGATTGTTTTTATTTCTGAAATAAAAGAAGACTATCTGGATCCTAATCTTGTTGGCAATACCAAAGAACAGGTTGAGGCTAAAAAAATGGCTGTAGAATCGTATGGCGATAAAGTAAGCTCTCTGGATGTTCAGGCAAAATCGTTAAATACGGAACGAGAATTAAAATTGCAGCAGGCGCAGAATAAAATCAAGCAGGCACAATTAAAAATCAAAAGTGACAGCATGGATCTTGTGGCGATTAAAACCCAGTTAAGAATCGCTAAAACACAATTTGATCGTTCGAC
The DNA here is from genome assembly GCF_025947185.1 of Flavobacterium sp. N2038. Classification (NCBI taxonomy): domain Bacteria; kingdom Pseudomonadati; phylum Bacteroidota; class Flavobacteriia; order Flavobacteriales; family Flavobacteriaceae; genus Flavobacterium; species Flavobacterium sp. N2038. The sequence goes on along the minus strand of NZ_CP110001.1, from coordinate 3,080,656 downwards.
AGCACTTAATAAAGAAGGTTTAAAGCCGCTTACAGATGTGGAGCAAAAAAGATTAAAACTTCAGGAATCTGAAGCTTATATTATTACGCAGCAAAACAAGCTTTTAAGCAGTAAAAATGAACTGATTAATGCCAGAGTAGAAATAAGCAGAATTACGGCTGAGTATGCTGAAAAAATTTCGAAATCAAGAAGTGATAAGTTTACGGCTCTGAGTACACAATATGACACAAAAGCTCAGGTGAATAAACTAGAGAATCAATACGAAAATTACAGACTTAGAAATGGTTTGTATTATATCACAGCACCTCAGAGTGGTTATGTAAATCGTGCATTGCTTACGGGGCTTGGTGAAACTATTAAGGAGGGAACTCCAATTGTGAGCATTATGCCTGCAAGCTATGATATTGCAGTAGAAACTTATGTTGATCCTATCGATCTTCCGTTGGTACATCGTGGCGCAAAAGTGCGTGTCTGGTTTGACGGATGGCCAAGAATCGTATTTTCGGGATGGCCGGGATTGTCTTATGGAACTTATGGAGGAAAAGTGGTGGCTATAGAAAATTTTATAAGCGCCAACGGAAAGTACAGAGTACTTATCTCTCCGGATGGTCACGATAATAAATGGCCAAAAGAACTAAGCATTGGAGCCGGAGCACAAAGTATTGCTTTGTTGGAAACGGTTTCTGTGGGGTATGAAGTATGGCGAAACCTAAATGGTTTTCCGCCAAATTATTATAAGTCAGACGAAAAGGATAGTAAAGATGGTAAGGATAAAAAATAAACTGAATAATGCTGTAAGATTGCTTTCTCTTTTATTTTTATGCTGTTTTTCGACCTCATACAGTCAGAATTTTAATAAAGAAGAACTTAGTTACAGCGAGTTTTTAGGATACGTAAAAAAATACCATCCACTGGTAAAGCAGGCTAATCTTGAAGTAAGTCAGGCTCAGGCTGCTCTTATGCAGGCGCGTGGAGGTTTTGATCCTAAAATAGAAGTAGATTACAGTAAAAAAGAATTTAAAGGAACAGAGTATTATTCGCTTTTAAACAGCAGTTTTAAAATCCCGACCTGGTATGGTGTGGAAATTAAAGCCGGATTTGATGAAACAGACGGACAATATTATAATCCGCAGAATCGTACTCCTGAGGCCGGATTAACCTCTCTTGGTGTTAGTGTGGCATTGGGACAGGGAATGTTTATAAACCAAAGAATGGCCGATGTTCGTGAAGGTAAATTGCAGGTAAAGTTAAGTGATGCTCAGCGAAAACTAAGAGCAATAGAAGTTTTGTATAAAGCGAGTGAAGCTTATTTTGAATGGAGAAAAAGCTATAATGAAGCTGAACTTTATAAGAAATATTTAGGTTTTGCCAGCACACGCTTTGAGGGTGTAAAAAAACTAATCGCACTTGGAGATTCTCCTGCAATTGATAGTGTAGAAGCTGGAATTACAGTAAGAAACAGAGAACTGAATGTTGAAAACGGAAATTTGAAATTAGCAAAAGCAAAACTCTATTTGTCCAATTATCTTTGGATTGAAAACGTTCCGGTTGAATTGGATGATCTTGTGAGACCGGAAGAAAAACTGGTACAGACGGTTGAAGAAACGCTTAAAACAGATGCCATGATGGTAAATGTAGAAACGCTGGAATCGCATCCTAAAATTCAGGCACTGGAAACCAAAATGGATATGCTGGAAATTGGCAGAAAACTAAAAGCAAATTCATTGCTTCCTAAGTTAAATGTGGGCTATAATTATATTTCGGAGCCTTCGTATTTTAGCTCTTTTAATGCTGATGATTATAAGTTTAATGTTGATTTCAGTATTCCGATTTTCCTGAGAAAGGAGCGAGGAAGCCTTAAAATAGCCAAACTTAAAATTCAGGATTTGCAGTTTGATATCGAACAGCAAAGACTGGAACTTAAAAATAAGATTAAAGCGCAGCAAACCGAAATTGCATCTTTAAAAAAACAAAAAAGCGTTATTGATAATTTGGTTAAAGATTATACCACGATGCTCAACTCTGAGGAGAAGTTGTTCTCTTTTGGCGAAAGCTCTATTTTCCTGCTCAATTCAAGAGAAAATAATCTGGTAAGCGCAAAGCTATCTCAAATTAGTATCGAGAATCAGTTTTACATTTCAAATGCCGAATTGTATAAAATCCTTGCCAATCCTGATTAAGCGATCTTTTTGTTTAAATATTTATTGAGCGGAATTTAATTTTAAACACCTAGTCCCGATAGCTATCGGGACTAGGTGTTTAAAACAATTACACACGTTTATTAAATTCCGCCGTATCGTAGTGTTGATCCCAGAATAAGCATGGTCACCGCAATTGTTGTAACGGAAAGAATGATAACAGCCATTTTTTTGATATTGTTTTGGTTAAGATTGGGCAACACAAAAAATTGTGCACAAATTGCACATATAAATGTGAGGAGTAGTAATAAAAGTTTTATCGAGATCACTTTTTCAAACCCGCCGGAGAAACTAAACCAGGTTTCAGATGTTACTCCAAAATCGTAGGCCATCCAGATTCCGGTAATAATCAGTAAAATGAGGGAAGACATTCCGAGAGCTTCAAATCTTCTTTCAAAATTTAAAATAATCTGGGGATCTTTTTTCTTTAATGCTAATGGCAAATAGCAAATACTAAGCAGTAAATGACCTCCAACCCAAACTGTTGCAGCGAGAAGATGAATTACTAGTACAAAATGATGAAGTGTCATAATACCATTGTTTTTTAATTTTACTAATTCGTAAAAAGGATTAAAATTCCGTATCAATCATTCTCTAAAAATGACTTTTATTTTAGTGGTTGAGAAGTCTTTAAGTCTTATTTTTTTATCTGAATTTTCTAATTTAGAGAGTGTTGGTACATTATTCATAAAGTGCTGTACATAATAATTTCCTTCATAATTTCTGGTTTCCAGATAAGCAATCATTTTTATAAACTCTGATTCACTGATTAATGAGGAATGATAAGTTGTCCGAATTTCAAAAGGAATTACTGAATCCATCAGTAAAGAAAAACTTTGTTCAAACTCCGAAAACCAATCTGATTGAGTTATATGCTCAAAGGTTTCAGGAAGACTTTTAAAATCCAGTGCTGCATAATCGATGAGCTTCTTCTGAATCAATTCTTTTAATACTAAAGGCTTTGAACCGTTTGTATCAATCTTGACCATAAAGCCCAATGCTTTGATTTTTTCTATAAAAGGAATGATATTTTTATGCATAGTACATTCGCCACCACTTAGAACAACACCGTCTAACAACCCTTTTCGTGACTTGAGAAAAGAAAGAACATTTTCGAAATCTATTTTTCCTTTTCCCAAAACAATATCAGGATTATAGCAATATAGGCATTTCATATTACAGCCTGCAAACCAAATAATGCAGGCTGTTTTACCTGGATAATCCAGTAATGTAAAAGGAGTAATGCTGTAAATTGCTTTAGCAGTTAACGGCTTCTTCAAAATGAGTTCGTTGCTGGTGTTCGCCTTTTTTTCCAATATTAAAACTTTCTACAGGTCTGTGATATCCCATTACTCTTGTGTACACCAAACATTTGCTTCTTTTGGTTTGGTTTTGGGCTAAAACTTTAAGCGTTTTTGTTTTCATAAGCGAGATTTTTTTGATTGTTTTCTGTTAATATAAGATCATCGCATTTTGGGCAATATTCATGTTCTCCGTTAAGATACCCATGAACCGGACAAATGCTAAAAATGGGTGTTACAGTAATGTAAGGCAGTTTAAAGTTGGTTAAAACCTTTTTTACAAAGTTTTTGCAGGCTTCAGGACTGCTGATTTTTTCTCTCATATACAAATGCAAAACGGTACCGCCGGTATATTTGCATTGCAGTTCATCCTGAAGCAATAAAGCCTCAAAAGGATCATCTGTGTGATCAACCGGAATTTGTGAACTATTGGTATAATAGATATTTTCGTTTAATCCGGCCTGAAAAATTTTAGGAAAACGTTTTTTATCTTCCTTTGCAAATCTATACGTTGTTCCTTCGGCCGGAGTGGCTTCAAGATTATATAAGTTTCCGGTTTCTTCCTGGAATTCCTTCATTCTTAATCGAATGTGATCCAGAATTTCTGTAGCAAAACTAATTCCCGAGTTGTCTGTAATATTGTGTTTCCCTTTTGAAAAATTAATGACCATTTCGTTCATTCCGTTTACGCCAATCGTAGAGAAATGATTTCTGAAATGTTTTAAATAGCGCTGTGTATAAGGATAAAGTCCCTGATCGTACATTTTTTGAATAAAGATTCTTTTTTTCTCCAATGTCGATTTGGCTATTTTAAGCAGTTCATCCAGATGCATAAACAAGTTAATGATGTTTCCATGATGCAGATAACCTAAACGTGCCATATTGATGGTTACAACACCAATGCTTCCCGTCATTTCGGCGCTGCCAAAAAGACCATTTCCGCGTTTAAGCAATTCCCTTAAATCCAATTGCAATCTGCAGCACATACTTCGTACTGCATTGGGTTTGTAGGCATCAGGATTCTCGACCCTGTTTCCTTTATCATCCAGAATATACTGGCTGCCAATAAAATTCTGAAAATAAGAAGAACCTATTTTAGCTGTATTTTCAAATAACAAGTCGACATTTTCACCTTGCCAGTCAAAATCTTCTGTGATATTGACTGTTGGAATCGGAAAAGTAAAAGGCTGGCCATTTGCATCGCCTTCTGTCATGATCGTATAATAGGCTTTATTAATAAGATTCATTTCCTTTTGAAAATGGGTATATTTTAAGTTCGTCAGATTATCAACACCTCTTTTTTGTGCTTCTCTAAGCAGCTCCTGATTTTCTGTATGCAAAAATAAATGTTCGTTTTTTCGGGTCGGGATTTGTTCTCTTAAATCCTCAGGAACATTCCAGTCCAAAGTGATATTGGTAAAGGGCGATTGACCCCAGCGGGCAGGAACATTCAGATTATATACAAAACTTCTGATTCCTTTTAAAACTTCTTCGTAAGAAAGCTGATCCTTAAAAACATAAGGAGCCAAATAAGTATCAAAAGAACTGAAAGCCTGAGCGCCGGCCCATTCGCTCTGAAGAATTCCCAGAAAATTAGCCATTTGTCCCAGAGCTTCTCTAAAATGAGAAGGAGGTCTGCTCTCGACGCGTCCGCGCACGCCGTTAAATCCGTCATTTAACAGTACACGCAAACTCCATCCGGCGCAGTATCCCGTCAGGCAGTCGAGATCGTGAATGTGTATGTCTCCATTACGATGCGCAGAACCTTCTTCTTTATTATAAATTTTATCCAACCAATAATTGGCGATTATCTTACCTGCAGTATTGCTTACCAATCCAGCATTAGAATAAGAGATATTTGCGTTGGCATTGATTCGCCAATCTGATTGGTTAATATATTCGTCAACAGTTTGTGTACTGTCTACATAAGTAGTGTCATCATTCAGGCCATTAACATGTTCTCTTTGTAATTTTCTGGTATGACGGTAGATAATAAAAGAGCGCATGGTTTTAAAATAACCATTTTCAAAAAGCACTCTTTCAATAATATCCTGAATTTCTTCTACAGGCCAGGAATATTTTGCGTCAAGTCCGGAGAGCACTGTTTTAAAAATTCTTTTGTCAAAAGGCAGATTTACACTTTGAAAAGCTTTTTGAATGGCATCCTGAATTTTATAAGCCTCAAAAGGTTTATAATCTCCATTACGTTTGATAACATATTTTTCCATGTTTTTATTTTTTATGAGACTTGCTCAACGTTTTTTTCAAGACTGAGTGCTTTAGGGAACAGAATATTGTTCTCCATATGGATGTGCTTATGAAGATTTTTTTCAAATTCATCCAGCATTCCAAATGTTACTTTATAAGTAGCACAAGCATCAGTAGGAGGTGTATAATTATTGGATAATGCGGCAATTCGTTTAAAACGTTGTCCTTCTGTATTGTGTTCTTCTTTCATCAGGATGATTTGATTTTCGAGGGATCCAAAAGGAGGCGTTTCAAGAAATAATCCTTTGCTGTGTGCCCTTTTTATTTGTATGATAAAAGGAAACAAGGTGCGCTCTTCTTTATCCATATGAATTTCTAAATCGGATACTGCATCCAGAAATAATGCTTTTATCTCATAGAGTTCGGTGTGATTATCACCATGAGCGGCACATAATTTATTCAGATATTCTTCGAGAACAGGCACTTTTTCTTTAATATATCGATGATGTGTTTTTATAATATAATCGGTCAGTAAATCTACGGGCCACGATTTATAATCAAACGATTGATTTTCGGCTCCATTTTTTGCAGTTTCAATATGCTTAATAAGAATAGCCTCATCGATATCTCGTTTTTTACAGACTTCTTCGATAGTCCGGTGTCCTTTACAGCAAAAATCAATGTGGTATTTTGTAAATATTACGGCAGTTCTAAAATCATCTGCTACAATTTCGCCAATGGTTGTTTTATTAGTTAGTTTCATGTTGGTAGGTTATATTGAATTAAATGTTAGCTCTGGATCTGGTACGATTGTTATTTTCCTCTTTGCATTGTTTTATAATGATTAAGGCTGTGGCAAGCATATTTGAAAACTCTATAAAAGGGATGGTAATTTCATGCGCTTCAATTTGAGAAATGGCAGTGTTGTTTAGCATTTTAATTTTTTCGAATGCCAAATCAGCGTCTCGGTCATTGCTGGTGTAAAAAGCAGTAATTACATTTTGTAGTTCCTGTTTAAGAATTGCAAAGGCATAATAATCATTTGTTTGCTGTACTTTCGGAAACTTTGGAATCAGTATTTTGGTAGAAAAAATAAATTTTGAAATCGTTTTGTCTACATTCGCAGCCGCCTGATGTGCAAAAACCAATGCTTCGAGCAATGAATTTGAAGCCAGACGATTTTTTCCATGTAAACCTGTTCTGGCACATTCGCCAATAGCATAAAGATTAGGAATTGTGGTCGATCCGTTTTGATCGACTTTTATACCTCCGCACTGATAATGAGCTGCCGGTACAATGGGAATTAAATCTTTTTCGGGATCTATTCCAACGCTCTTACAATGTGATGTAATTACAGGAAAATGAGCATGAAAAGAATCAGCATCAAGATGTCGGCAATCTAAATAAACATGGTTTTTTGAGCTGTTTTGTATTTCTTTGCTAATTGCCCTTGAAATAATATCACGCGTGGCCAGTTCACCTCGCAAATCATATTTAAAAAGAAACCTTTTTTGATCTTCGTTTACAATATGAGCTCCAAAGCCTCTCACAGCTTCAGATATTAGAAACAGCGGATTTTCTTTTCCCGCATATAAAGCGGTTGGATGAAACTGAATATATTGCATGTCTTCGATGGCAACACCGGCATGTGCCGCCATTGCAATTCCGTCTCCGGTTGCAATTTTAGGGTTTGTTGTATTTTCAAAAAGCTGACCGCAGCCTCCTGTACTTAAAATGACAGTTCGGGTTCTGATATATTTTATCCGATTGTGTTTTTTATCATAAAAGAAAGCACCGGTACAAGTCGTTTTGTCTTTTTTTGTTTCGGTATTCAGATCTATAACCTGATGATTTTCCCAGATTTCAACATTGGGTGTTTTTTTGATGATTTTTAGCAGTTTTTCCTCAATTTCTAATCCGGAACTGTCTTTATGATGTAGAATACGATGCTGAGAATGTCCTCCTTCCAGACCTAAATCCCATTGTCCTTTTTCATTTTTATCAAATAAAGTTCCAATTTCAAGAAGTTCTCTGAGTCTTGCGGGAGCTTGTTCGATTACCATTTTTACAATATTCTCATCACAATGACCGTCTCCGGCTTGCAGTGTATCATTAATATGTTGGGCAAAACTATCCGTAAGATTTTCGGTTACCACCGCAATTCCACCCTGAGCAAATCGTGTATTGGTATTTTTAGCCGTTTCTTTAGTCATGATAACAAGAGATAAATCAGGACGTTTTTTAGCAATTTTCATGGCAAAAAATAATCCCGAAATACCAGAACCAATAATAAGTATATCTGTTTTAAGCATGTTATTTTGATTTTTGGTTATGATGGTTTTAAGATAACTGGAGCATCTTCTCTATAGGTTTCAGGGCATCAATTCTAAGTTGTTCCTGTATCAGGATTTCCGGACTTTCGTTTTTAAGACACCAATACAATTTTTCCAGCGTGTTCATTTTCATAAAGGCACATTCACTGCAGGCGCAGGTATTGTCTTCTGTGGTAGGAGCCGGGATCAGGATTTTGTCAGGTACAGCTTTTGCAAGCTCATGCAGGATACCGGCTTCTGTAGCCACAATAAAAACGGCAGTAGGATCCGTTTTGATAAAGTTAATGATCCCGGAAGTCGAACCAATATAATGGGCAATTTTTAATATATGGCTTTCAGACTCGGGATGTGCGGCAATTTTTGCCGTTGGATTTTTTTTATAAAGGTCAATGAGCTTATCCAGCGAAAAAGCTTCATGTACAACACAGGAACCTTTCCACAAAACAAATTCGCGATTGGTTTCTTTTTGAAGATAATTGCCTAAATTTTGATCGGGAGCAAAAATAATTTTCTGATCTAAAGGTATTGATCCGATTATTTTTTTTGCATTTGCCGATGTGCAGACCAAATCGCTCATTGCTTTAATTTCGGCAGAGCAATTAATATAGGTGACTATGACATGATCGGGATATTGATTTTTGAAGATTTTAAAATCTTTGGGATCGCAGCCATCTGCCAGTGAGCAGCCCGCTTCCCAATCCGGAACCAGAACTTTTTTGTTCGGGTTTAAAATTTTGGCTGTTTCTGCCATGAAGTGAACTCCGGCAAATACAATAATATCAGCACTTGTAGTTTGTGCTTTTTTGGATAATTCGAGACTGTCTCCAATAAAATCTGCAATTTCCTGAATGTCTTCATTTTGATAATAATGAGCCAGGATAATGGCATTTTTTTCTTTTTTTAAGCGGATTATTTCCTGTACTAATACGTTTTTATCCATGGTTTTAGTCTTAAATTTTCTCTGCTCCATAAAAATGATAAAGCAGAGAAAAAATTCTAGTCTTATTGATCGTTTATTTGGCTACTGTTAAGTATATAATATTAATAGGGTAAATATATTATCATCATATTTTTTAAACTATGATTATAATCATACCGTATTAAATTTATTTTTACAGGTTACCCATAAACGATCAATAATTAGTTAAAACTAAAGGCAAGATTTACAAAAACATTTCTTCCCATACGCGGAATTTTATTCCAGTCAGCGTATGTAGTGTAATATTTGTCGAAAATATTTTCGACTCCGGATTGTACTTTTAGTATATTTTTATCCCAGTTGAATGCGTATCCTGCATTGATATTAAAAATTAAATAATCAGGTGTTCTTGTTTGTCCGTATGTGGAGGCAAATTCATTTTGAGCCAGATTTCCTAAAGCAGAAATTCCGGCATTAAATTTTTCTTTCTGAAAATTGATACCCGCACTATATTTAAAGGGACTTATAAAAGGAAGATTATTTCCGTCATTATCCTTACCAAGACTATAGGTTAGCTGAGATTTTAATTGCCAGTGTTCTAAAAAGGCATATTCCAGATTAAAATCGGTATTAAAAATCACGGCGTGGTCTATCGCTTCATAAATTTTTACGCCCGATGCACCAATGGTCATTGGCAGCGCATTGGGATCGATTTTCCCGATAATATAGTCCGAAAAATAGAAATATGAACCAGTAATTTTAGAAGTCAGTTTGTTTTTTTTGAAACCAACAGAAAAGTTCCCTTCAAGTGCTTTTTCATTCTTTAAATCAGGATTTCCTATATAATCGTAAAAATCATTACTGTTGTACAAATAAAAGCCGTAACCTTCTGAAACAGATGGAGCTCTTTCGGCATAAGCCAATCCAAAACCAAACTCAAATGGTGAAATGTTTTTAGTATAATTTCCGGAAAAACTTTTTAAAAACCTATTCTTTGTAGCTTTCATATCGGGATAAAAAATCTGTAAACTCTGTAAGCCAAAATCATTTGCAACCGTATTAGAATGAAAACCCAAATTGGTACTGATTCTTAACTGATCTGTTTCAGAAATTGCAATGTTGTCCTCTAAGGCTAATCCGTTATAAAAGGTGCGAACATCCGGCCAGGTGTACATAAACATCAGATTCTCGTTTGGATCCTTAGGATACATGGTCATCTCTGCAATTGATTTATTGTAGAAAGAATTCAAATCAGCCAGGAAGTTATGATTTTCAAATCTCCCTTTAATTTTAGAGTAAAAGCCATAGGTATCAGACCAGCCGGGCATATCCATATGAATAGGTACGTTGGGTCTTTTGGTATCATCCATTTTATGGGTAATGGTATTAAAGTATACTTTTGTTTCCCAGTTTGAAATAACACCAGAATCGGGTAAATATTTATAACTCAAAGACATGATTTGGGCTTCTGCCAAAGAAACATCCATTGGGAGTGCCGGATAACCTACATTATTGGCTTTATCGTAAATTGCCGATGCTTCAAGTAAGTTTTTCTTATTGATAAAATAGCCCGCATTGGCAGAAATATTATACTTTGTAAATTGAGAAAAGGCTATTTCTTTGTCGCCTCCGGCTTTGTAGTTTTCCGCATCACGATGCATAAAATCAATATGCGCATAAAAACGAGTATCGTTATAACCCAATGATCCGCCAATAATTTTCTGCAGATTATTACTTTCAAATCCTGAGTTTAAACTGCCATTCCAGCCTGTTTTATTCTGATCAAATTTGTTTCGTTTTAAATCGACAGAACCACCAATGGTCGATCCGTGGCAACTTGCCTGCTGACCGGATGCAACGGTGGCTTCGGCTAAATTTGAAACTTCGACATAAGAGGTAATTGGGTCCATTTTGTCTGTACAGGCACCAAAAATGCGCATGCCATCTATAGTAATTACGGTGCGCTCTGTTGCCATATTATTGAGCACCGGTTCCCAGGCATAAGCACCCCTTTTGATCATATTTACTTTTGAAGACTGAGATAAATAATCCTCTACTGTAGTCAATGATTTAACTTGTTTTTGATGTAAAGAAGTTTTTTTCCCGATTACTATTATCTCATCCAGTTTTACAGAGCCAAGACTATCGGTTTCTTTCTCCTGTGCCCAGCAAATTACTGAAAACACAGCCAAAAAAACTGTTGTTATATTTTTCATCATCAGATAAATTAGAAGAAAGAGACAGCGAAGCTACAGTGTGGGCATAAGTATAAAAAATAACACTAATAACATTAATTGTCACTAATTTGTTTGTGAAATTAATTTCACAAACAAGGTTAAGCTATTAAAATTTGTGAAATTCGTGTTCAAATTTGATTTATAATATTTATGTCCACACGGTAGCAGTGGAAGCCGTCTCTTTCTCATTACTATTTTAGTACTTAAAATTCAATCTCAAAATAAAGACTGCTGGCTGTGTTTTCTGTAGTTACAGCTTCTCCTTTAAGAACTTCATTAGTTGCATTTAGAACCTGAAGATTTATTTTCCAATATCCGGTCATGGTCAAAGAAAGTTTTCCCTTATATAGTCCGCCAGCTTCAGATTGTAGTAAATCGGTATTATTTGGGGAACCGTGATTTCCCATACTTGGCATTCTTGGATCAATTTTTACTTTAAAATTATTAACGACATTAAATGTCATCATATCCTGCATTTTATAAATTGCAACAGTCATATCATTTATAGCCACTTTTGGCGTAGCAGGGGCAATGTAAGCAATTACATAGCGGTTGCCTGCTGTATCGCTAAATGAACTTACAGTACGTTTTGCAAAAGCCGGAACTACTATTTTATCTACTGCTGTGTAAGAAACGTTATTGATGGTATAAGTAAAAGTGAGATCCCAATACTCTTTTTCATTCTGTGCCATCTGAAAAATGATATCACCTTCGTATATCGTTTTTTTATTAGATGCTTTATTTACTGCTGTTTTTGGACAAGAATGCTGCATCATAGTCATATGCATCAGGGGTGTCCAGTCTACTTTAGCATCTGTAACATAAGTATTGTTTTTTTTGTCTTTTATTCTTAATGAGATGTGGTTATAGCCCTGAACCAAAGCGCCAGTTGCAGAATACAATTCGATAGTATGAGTGTCGTTTGCGATTTCCTGAATTTTTTGAAGCCCGATGGTTTCATCTGCCGGAATTTCAGATGATGAGTCGTTATCAGAAGAACAAGAATAGAATGTAATTGCTGCCAATAGCAGTGCTGTATATTTTAAAATTTTCATGAAGTTTTAATTTAAATAATGGTAATAGAGTCTCTGCCGAATATTTTCGGATAACAGAGAATTAAAAAAATAGAAAAATTAACAGCTGAAAATAGGCGGACGAAATACAGATGCGGTATCTAAATGGGAGTATAGATTTTGGTATACAGAATTGATCTGCAGAATTGATTCCGGATTTTTTTCAAAAGTAAAAACGGGAATTTTTACCATAAAAAGCACCACGGTTTCTGTTGTTTCACTTTTTTTATCATTAGAAGAAGGCGTTTCATTTTTATACGCTTTAATCAATTCTTTCTTTAAGTGACATTTACCGTTACAGCCAAGTTGCGGCTTAGTTTTGTTTTCACATAATTCCGTTGCGATATATTGATAATTCAGAACGTAATCCAAAAACGGAAACGCTGGTCTGAATACCAAAGAGAAAAGGAATATGTGAACACAAAATTTCATTACCTGTATTTTGAGGGTACGAAGATACCTTGAATTTTTATTTTACTATATGATTTTGATCATACTTTAAGAAATATAACTTCTGGAATTTTGTTCTGTTGTTTAGCAAAGATACGCTAGTTTATTGACTTTGGCAGATTGTGATTTGAATTATCATTCTGGTTAGAAATACGATAAAAAACATCTTGCTGCTTTGTTAATAATGTAGTTTATTATGAAAACAGATATCAAAAATAAAAAGGACATAGCACTATTGGTTGATGCTTTTTATTTAAAAGTTAAGGCTGATCCCATTATTGGGTATTTATTTACAGAAACAGCGAGTGTAAACTGGGAAAAACATTTACCGATAATGTATGATTTCTGGGATAATATTCTTTTTCATGCCGGAAATTTTGATGGAAATCCTATGATGAAACACAGAATCTTAAATCAGAAAAGTACTTTGACAGAAACGCATTTTAAGCACTGGACAAAATTGTGGAAAAAAACGGTTGATGATTTGTTTGAAGGAGAGAAAGCAAACGAAGTAAAGGTGAGGGCAACCAACATTTCAAAACTAATGATGAACAAAGTAATCAGTTAAATAAAACGGGAACTCAAATGGTTCCCGTTTTTAATTTAAAACTATTAGAACTGAATTAATAATTTACTTTTTAACCTTGTCAAAGGTAAACGTAAAAGTATTTTATAAAGTATGACCAAAATCATAATGTTTGCAGATTAGTAGAATAATTTATGATCAATAATTTCAATTTTTTTATTCTTGCACATAAGAGAAAGTGTTCGAATAACGGTTTCGACACGTAAACCTGTAAAATCTGCAATCTCCTGTCTTGTGTACGGAATTTTCATTTTTGCAGTAGCATTTATATTGTGTTGTTTTTTTAGGTTATCGAGAAAAGACTGAATGCGATATTCGGGTTTATGGTTTATGATATTTTTAGAAAAAATAATTTTATTGTAAATTTTCCAGGCAAACAGCTTTAGCACACTTGTTTGTATTTCCGGATTTTCTGCCAGGCAGGAAAAAAAATTAGATTTAGAGAGTTTTAATATCACGCAATCTGTCTGAGCTATTGCTGAGGCAGGGTAGGGCTGACCAATAAAAAGCGGAGGTTCACCAAAACTGTTTCCTGCTGAAAAAATTCCAAGTGTTAAATCTTTACCGTCTTCATTGGTGTAAATCATCTTTACCGAACCTTCCAGAATTTGATAGAAATAGAGAGGCGAATCATTCTCGTAAAAGATGATCGTGTTTTTAGGGAGTTTTTTTGCAACTGCACCCCAGGTATAAAGTAAATCAGTATCAATATGCATTTTTGTAAACAACTAATACATTAAAAAGATTTGTTTTTGGATTAAAATTGAGCTGTTTTCTGTTATGAAAAAGAGCATATTTTAAATTTCGCACCAAAGAAATGCATTTGCAGGAACAAAAAACATGATAAATGTTAGGTTTTAAAAGGTATAAATTTTGACTTTGCTTGATGATTAAGATTTGTGTTTAATGTGTTGGTTTTTAGTTGTTTGTGTTTTTTGATGGTGAAAATAATGGTATTAAAACTTTACAGACAAACTAATACGTTAGTTAAATTACTAACAAATTAGTTTGTCTACTAATTAATTAGTAGTATCTTGCACTAAAATTTTCAAACTATGATTAAGTTAGCAAAAAGAGAAGAACAAATTATGCAGGTGTTCTGGGATTTAAACAAAGCTTTTATTAGAGATATTATTCCATTATTGCCAGATCCTAAACCGCATTATAATAGTGTGGCGACAATCGTAAAGATATTAGAAGAGAAAGGTTTTCTGAATCATGAAACTGCCGGAAATATGAATTGTTATTTTCCTGTAGTCAGTAAAGAAGAATACCAGCAGTTTGCATTGAAAGATGTTGTGAGCCAGTATTTTGATAATTCGTATCCGAGAATGCTTGCTTTTTTTGCAAAAGAGCAAAAGCTGTCTGAGAAAGAACTGGACGAAATAGTAAATATTATTAAAAAAGAGAAAATATGATACCTTATATTTTGTATACAGCTTTGGTTCTTTCTGCCTGTCTTGTGTTTTACAAGCTGTTGTTGCAAAAAGAAACTTTTTTTCACCTAAACAGATTTGTATTGCTTTTCTGTATGGTGCTGGCTTTTATTTTGCCTTTGGTTCCGGTTCCTCAGCAATTTTCATTAAGAGAAGTTTCTGAGAAAAAGCACATTGAAATTTCTAAAACACCAATTGAAAAAACTACAGCAATACAATCGAAGGAACAGACCGTTGAGCCTGTATTTACCGAAGAGACCAAACAGATTGTCAATATTGAAACAGTTAGTCAGTTCTTGGTTTATTTGTATTGGTTTGGTGTGCTAATTTTTGGGCTCAACTTTTTAATGCAAATTGTAATCTTGGTTTACAGAGCATATTCAGGTTCTGTTATTCAGGATGGAAAATTCCGTATTGTTGAGATAACGGGAGACAAAGCACCATGTTCTTTTGCTAATAATATTTTCATTAATCCTGAAAAATACGAATGGGAAACCTACGACCAGATTTTGCAGCATGAGAAAATTCATATTGAGCAAAAACATACGGTTGATCTTTTGCTTGCCGAGTTAGTTCTTATCTTTCAGTGGTTTAATCCTTTTGCATGGCAATGGAGAAAAGCCTTGGAAATTAATCTGGAATTTTTGACAGATGACAAAATGCTGCAGCAACATACTGTTGAAAGAGAAAGTTACCAGTTTAGCCTGCTTAAAGTAGCAGCACCCCAATTTCCTTTGAGTCTCACTACCAATTATAATCAATCACTTTTAAAAAAACGAATCATCATGATGAACTCAAAAAAATCAAATGTAAACACCACCTGGAAATATTTTTTCCTGTTACCGATTATGGTGTTATTTGTGTGCCTTTTTAATCAACCGGCAGCACAAAGTCAAACGCTTAGTTCTAAAGAAAAACCGGAACAGCACGCTGAAATTCACAGCGAAATGAAAACAGAAGGCAATTGGTTTGCTACTATTAAAGGTACTGCTGTAAACATCCAATTCAAAAGCGATGAGAACAGTACTTCTTCAAATACTTTTCAGTTAAGCGAATTTTCCAGTCTTCCAAGAGAAAAGCAAGGTGAATTTACTGCAACACGTGAGGCAGGAACAATGTCTTTTACAGGTAAATTTGAAGGAGACAAGGGCATGGGAACCTACAAGTTTACTGGTAATAAAGAGTACAGCGCTGCGATGCAAAAAGAAGGCATTGTCCTTTCAGAAAAAAGCGACCTTGTTGTTTTTTATATGATAAATATTAAACAATCTTATGTACAAATGCTTAAAAAGCAAGGGTATACTAATCTGGATAAAGATCAACTTATTCCTCTTGCAGCACTAGATATTAATGAGGCTTATATCACATCGATTAAACAGGCCATGACAGATATTAGTTTAGATAATCTGATTCCTTTTAAAGCATTGGGAATTGATAAAGCTTATATTGATGAAATTCGCAAAGCAGGCTATAAGGATGTTAGTCCTGATAAAATTATTGCCTTAAAATCTCAGGGCATTGATGGGAAATATATAGCTGATTTCCATAATGCTACTAACGAAGGCAAAAAGAATAAAGTTAAGAGTACTGAGGATAACAATGATGAAAAAGATTCTAACGATGATATTATTGCCTTTAAATCATTAAATATTGATCAGGCATTTATTGATTCCTTTAAAAAACTAGGGTATAATGATCTTTCTAATAGTGATTTAATGGCTTTAAAGTCATTAAATATTACACCGGAATATGTAAACAGTTTTAAAAAATCGGGATTTAAAGATATCAGAGCAGAAGATCTGTTTGCTTTAAAATCACAAAATATAACATCAGATTTAATTCAGCAATATAGAGACCTTGGTTTTACCAATCTGGATATTGAAGATATTGTTGGAGCTAAAGCTACGGGCACTACGCCTTCTTTTATTAAATCGATGAAAGGAAAAGGGCATGATTTTAAGGATCTGCAAAAATACATTCAGTTAAAAGTTCTGGTAAACTAAATCAAACACAGAACGAACAGGCTTTTGAGACTGAGCCAAAATAAAAAAGTTTACACTCAAAAAGTGTAAACTTTTTTTTTTGCATATAAATGAAACGATTTACTAATTGATTATCTCCTATTTGTTTTTGACGTAAGAAAAAACAGGTAAAAACACTTAGTTCGCTTCTGAAATTTTGCTTTAATATTGTAGGAATAAATTTTGAAAGAATCTAGATGTTCTGTTATGTGAAATTGAGGTAACAAAAAAGAAGTTGTCTCTTTTTTTTAATTAATTGTTGTTGTTTTAGTAATGTTTTATTTGTGTTATTGTTTTATTTTTAGATGGTTATGGTTTTGTTGGTTAAAAGCTTCTATAATAAGGATGATTGTTTTAAAACACTAAAACTAAACATAAAAGAATGTAAGAGAATTAAAAAATCAAGTATAACCCCGAATCTATTGTAAGAATACATGATTGTTGATGAAGTACCAATTTAGTTTATCAACCGAATGTTGGTTACAGTATTAAATCCATAAATTATTAACCTTAAAAAACGATATTATGTTACAACGTAAAAACCTTGCGGATGATTTAAACGAATCTCAATTTGCCGCAAATTTAGTTGACCAGGGAAATGAATCCTTATTGAAAGCTACTCCTGGTGATCAGGGTAGATTAGAAAAATTGATGTCAGAATATAAACAACTTCTGATTGAAACTCCTATTAATCCTTTTCGCGAAGAGAATCTACAGGAAATTGTTAAAAACGTAGATTATGGAGTTTTAAGTATGCTGGAAGGCACCTGGGTTAGTTATAATGATAACCAGGGTAATTTGGTAGGAAGCGGTATACATACTACTATTATGCCGTCTCCGGGAACAAATGCAGGAACAATTCCGGGAAAATATAGTTTTGAATGCGAAGAGTATATAGAAAAACTAACTTTTAATCTGGTTCCCGGAGGAGTTCGTAATCGTGGAGGAGCAAACGAGCAATTTTGCGGAGCTGTAAAATATGATCAAAGTATAAAAAGTGTAAATAGAATTCCGGGTAAGTCTAATTTGGAATATACTCCAATTCACGAAGAAAACGGAATGTATTTATGGCTGAGTCAAATATTTAATTATGCCGCTACCAAAAAAACAATTGAAGAAGACCGTGGTATTCATGCAGTAGCACCAGATGATCCGAATAGACATTTGTATAAGAGTGGTTATCAGGACGAAACTCTTTTTTTGGTTATAAACGATAAAGGAGTAAAAGAATATGTAACGCTGGAAAATCTAAACGGACGTGAGTATTACAATATTATAGCAGCCAAAGAACTTAAACCGGGAGCGGGTCAGACAGGAACTTATTTTATTCCGGATTACTCTATATCCAGAAGTGGCGTTATTCCTCATGGAAGTACGGTAACTTTATTAGGTGATTTAAAACCAAAGGGAAGTAGTTTTTTAATACAGGGTGCTCCGGCATTTCCAAGCGGAGATGCAGCCTGGAAGTATGATCATCTTTCTATATCCCAAACCATGGGAGGCGCAGGAGCAAGTGAGACTGACCCTATAAATCTTGATGCACCGCCACCAGCCTGGGTATTTGAAAAGTTGGATCACAAAAATGACCCGCAAGAAAACAGAATTTATACACAGCGTATACTTGCTCATCATCTATATCCTTACTCTGTACGACCAGATTTACGTTTGCGTGATAATAACAAAGGAAAAGTGATTAAAAATCACGTACGTATTGATTTGTCATCCAAAAATAAAACAGGAGCGCAAGGTGGGATATTAAATGTGCCGTTTGTAAATCGTTTTGTTCCGACTGTCGAAATGAACATGAGAATGTGGATTGAAACAGTCGAAGAAAACGGAGTAGAAATTCTGCAGCTGCAATACGAACAGATTATCTTTTTCGAATTTGATTTTGGAGATAACGGGGGCACAACAAGCTGGCCGCATATACAAGTTAATACACTTCGCAAGATAGACGATGTTTCGCCTGAGCAAAGAAGTTTAATCGAAAAACAATTTCCAAGTTCAAGTATCATTACTTCTTCAGCATCAGCATCAGAATGTCCTTATCATAAATCTTAAAATTATACCGGAATCACAGTATTTTTCTATTGAAATACTGTGATTCTTTTCATTAAAAAACAAAGATTAACTAACTAAAGATACCATGAATTACAACGAGAAAAGAGATCATTTTATCTCTCCAATTTTAGAATGGGCAAAAGCCAGCGCCCCACAGCAAAATGTTGCCAAAGGCCTGGTTATGGCTATTGGTGATGCCAAAAGCAATTGTGATCGTTTAAAAGACGGAGAACCTTTTAAGGTACCCTCCCAGTTTAACGGCAAAGATTATATTACGATGCTGTTACAAATCGATGCCGAAATTGAGCAGGGACTTATGTTACAATACCTGTACTCAGCCTATAGTATGGGAGGAGCAAATGTTCCGGAAAAATATCAGGAAAAAGTACATACCTGGCAAAATATTATTCTGGGTATAGCCAAGGAAGAAATGGGGCATTTTATTTCGGTTCAGAATGTGTTAAAAGTAATTGGAGCACCTTTAAATTTTGGAAGAGAAAGTTACCCGTGGGACAGCCCTTTTTATCCTTTTCCTTTTACGCTGGAAAAATTCTCTCTTAAATCACTTGCTAAATATGTATATGCTGAGGCGCCTTGCGACTGGCTTGCAGGTGATGATGAACTGGCAATAGAAATTAGAACTTCTGTAGATTCGACGATATCAGATCCTCATACTGTTGGAGCATTATTTGTGGTATTACTACAATTAATTAAGGATCCTAAAGTAATATCAGATGAGACTTTTCAGGCTGCAACTTACAATTATCAGGCAAAGATTGATGAATGGGGACGTGGATATGTGGGAGGAAGCAGAGGAAGTGACGGACAAAATATTTATGCCAAAAGTCCTGATGTATTGGTAGCTCCGTTGTTATCCCGTGACGATGCCTACAATGCATTGTCCGAGATAGCAGAACAAGGTGAGGGTTTAGAAACAGATGAAAGTCTGCCATCTCATTTTGAACGTTTTTTGCATATCTACAAAGAGTACAAGGCAATATTAGAAGAAACTAATAACAAGTTTGATCCTTCCAGAAATGTGGCTACAAATCCTTATGTAGGTTCAGCATCTAATTTAAAAGAAGAATCAGATGCAGCTAGTTCGGCAGAGGAAAAAGAAAGTGATGAAATTACAAGTCCGGAAGCGATACTTTGGGCCAACTTGTGTGATATTCGTTATCGATTATTGCTTAACTTTTTAAATCACAGTTTTTTATTAGATAACGGTTTTAATAATTCAGGAAATTCTTCTCCTCGCGGTATGATTATCAATTCGGCATTTGGAGAAATGTATAATTTAAGAAGCCTGGCTACTATTCTGGTTCAGACCCCCATCTCAAAAAATAGTACCAAAGTAGCGGGACCTCCATTTACATTGCCTTATACATTTGATTTACCTTTTGGAGAACACAATCGATGGAGATTGCACAGAGATCTTCTGGAAGCCTCAAATAACATTATTGTGCAGTTAAAAAACTTCAAAACCCAGCCGCACATTCAATATTTGAACGGACTGCAAGAGGCAGATCAAAAATTGCTTCAGACAATTGCAAGTTTAACCGAAGAGAATCTGGTATAGCTTCAGATCATTTTTACTCCCATTAATTATTAAAAATACCACGATATGAAAATTATTGAATTAAGAATTCTTCCACCAATTGCAATTGGCAGACTTGGAGAATCAAAGAAACCAATGGATGCATACGATCTTCAATTATCAAAAGAAAAACCGCTTGATTATAGAGAAATTATTCCAAAAACAACATTATCAGTTGATCCGGATACAGGAGAAATTACTGCTCATAAACCCTTAAAGATAAAATTTAAAGAAGTTCTGGATCTGGAAGACAGAAAAGGAAAGATTCATCCGGTTTCTCCTTTTCTGGAGGTTTTTGCTATAACAGATCAAAAACCAGACGAGTTAGTACCTCTTACAGAGGAATTACTTAAGCAGTCAGGATTAAGCCTGAAAGACATTTCCTGGGATGTTGATGTGGCAAACATAAAAATATTCAGAAGAACGGGTGATGTAAACGATAAGATGACGGCCAAATTAAGTAATATTAGTTCACACGAACTTAAACCATTATTAGCGGACTGCAACAACTTTCTCCCAAACAAAAAACTGCCATTAGGCTCTGTTCAGTATGTAAAACCAACAAAAGATTTTCCAGAGTTAAGACTGCGTTATACACCAGCCGGAGGAAAAGTTTATGGTTCCAGTTTATATAGAAATACAGCGTCTGGTGTTGACGATACAGAAATAGATCCTACTTTTAAAAAGGAAAATGGAGAAGGTGATAAAGATAGAATATTGTACGATATCAGTAAAGGAAAAGGAACCTGGCGTGGTTATAAAGAAGGCAGTAATCCAAATATATTCTATACCGTTCCGGCTCAAATTTTTGCGGGATATCCTTATACAGATGATAAAAACGAAAGCTGGCAGGTAAGCTGGGGATATATTGATGATGAATGTGATGGTTTTGTTACGGTTAAACTAAAAGTTTCAGATGATAAGACCTTAACTGCCAAGGCCCATATTAGTGCCGGACCTCCTTCTTTTGCGCCGGATACTTTACCAATTCGTGTAGTTTCAGATGAGCTTGAACAAATTATCGAAGGAACCGATATAGAGGGAGAAGTAAGTATAGAAGAAGCCGAAGAAATTATTCGCAGGGCTTTTGAAACCATTCGTCTGATGAATACAACGATTATGAATGGTAATAGTTACGAAGGGAAACAAAATGTTGCCAGTACAATGGTGCGCCAGAATACAAGTGATTTCGGACGTCTTTTTGAACCTATTATGGCTACTTCACTTGTTGATAATCTTGCTTTGCAGCTATTACATGAAAGAGTATTCAACGGATTAAGCTCCGGAGCCTCTCCATGGTTTGGAGATGTATTACGAAGACCTACAGAAATTGGTGATTTATCAAGCACAGCACTTCGAAAAATGCCTGCTCTGATGCGTGGTGCAGATGGCCGATCACTAACTTTTACGTACCGACAAATCAATACAATTATAAAAGCTGCAACTAAATCTATGTTTAACGACAGTAATCCTGATACTTTGCCGGTATCATATGGTTCGCCGCTTAAAGCTTCAAATTTAACTGCACAATTGCACTACAGAGGAGTCGGGAATCCTATTGCAGTTTTGCCAAGAACAGCCATCTCAAATTGCTATCCGGGACTTGAATTTGATTTCAGAAACCTTTGGAGAAGAGCTTTTAGCGGCATCGTTCTTATGGAAAATAATAACTATGTACTCGAAGCAACAGATTCAAATTTAATTGGGCACAGACTGGTAGCCATAGAAGGAAAAGCTACAATGGTGCAAACTTTTGGACCTGTATTTCCTGATGGCGACAATGTTCCTTTAAAAACAAACGCCAATCCTAACGGGGTTTCGTTTATGGAATGGTCAAATTCTATGGTTGAGGTTTTACAAAAACAAGGACAGGAAGTTATTTGTCATTTTACAGCAGAACCGTCATTAGAAGAAGTGGTGGTAGATTTAAGCCAATTGAATGATCCTAAAAAATATATTAAGATAAAACTGGTTGTAAATAAAATATTTGATGGTAACAGCGCAGCATTTTCAGATACTGTTTTAAAACCCGGAGAATTAACACAAGGCCTTTGTGCTCCCTGGCAAAATGATTATCGCGAATGTTCTTGTTACTACTGGGCAGCCAGCAGACCTGATTTTGTAAATATTGTTCCGGACGAAAACGGTTTAAGTACAGGTGATTTATGGATGTCAAAAAAGCGAACAGGATCTTATATTCCGGATGACTGGAAAAATACAAGATTAATCTCGTATCAGGATCTTTTTGAAAACTGGCAGGGAGAACTTAATTTCATTATTGAAGGTAAAGATGCGATAGAAAGCAGTATAGTAAAACCTAAACCAGGAGACAAGAAATGATAGGCGCTATTGAAAGATTTTCTCAGGAGAAACGAAATAACCTGATTGCCACCAAGCTGGCACAGGTTATTGTTCCGCAGTCCAGACCGCGCTCGGCCAAAGCACATTTGGTAAAAGGCGGACAGACGACTCAGATCTTTATTCCAAATGGAAGCAGGCTTTATACTATTTCTCCCGAAATAGAACAAAAAATTGCTTTTTTAATGAATGAAAAGGATGAAAATGCCCTGCAAAACGAGCTGGCACTTTTAGGCATTGATGCTCCGGAATATATTACAGATGAACCTTTGCAAAGTCCGCCTTTGCATGCTTTATCATTAGCAATAGCTCAGAAATGTAATATGGGATGCACCTATTGTTATGCCGATCAGGGTGATTTTGGAGGCCCTACAAAGAGTATGTCTTTAGAAACTGCTTTTAAGGCCATAGATCTATTGTTAAAAGATTGTCCCCAAGGAGGAAAAGCTCAACTTACCTTTTTAGGCGGTGAACCTCTGATTAACAGAAAAGCAATTAGAGAAGCGACTCTTTATGCCGAAACGGCTGCAAAGAAGAAAAACATTCAGGTTAGCTATTCGATTACAACAAATGGTACTTTAGTAACAGAAAGTGATGCCGTATTTTTTGAAGAATATGGCTTCTCAGTCACGATAAGTTTAGACGGAATTGGCAAAGATCATGATCTGAACCGACCAATGAAAGGTGGAAACGGGAGCTACGACAGAATCATAAAAAATATTCAGCCATTATTGGCTATGCAGAAAAAAATGCAGGTTTCGGCAAGAGTGACCGTAACACCTGAAATTACGAACCTTCCAGAGATTTTAGATGAGTTTGTTCGTATGGGATTTCATGGTGTAGGCTTTTCTCCTTTGTTGAAATCCAGTAATGGACAAAATGAAATGAATAAAGAACAGCTGTCTGTCATGTTGGAAAATATGATTGCCTGTGGACTTAATTTTGAAAAAAATGTATTAGAAGGAAAACGTTATCCTTTTTTGAATATGGTAAATGCATTAAAAGAAATTTCAAAAGGAACTCACAGACCTTATCCTTGTGGTGCCGGTGCCGGATATATGGGAGTATCTGCAGATGAAGAACTATTTGCCTGTCATCGTTTTGTAAACGAAGAAGCAGGTAAAATGGGTAATTTAACTGATGGTGTACAATCTGATCTGCAAAACAACTGGTTGGCTAACAGACATGTTAACAAACAAGAACCATGTTCGCAATGCTGGGCTCGTTATTTATGCGGAGGAGGCTGTCATCATGAAGTAATTGACAAAGGAAGACCTGCTTGCGATTATATCAGATCATGGTTATTTTATACGATACAAGCCAATGAAAGATTATCGAGATTAAAACCCAATTGGAATAATTAATTGCCAATGAAAAGATTTCCTGAAACTTTTGACGTTTTTGTTCTTGGAGCTGGTCCCGCGGGATTATGTGCTGCAATACGTTTATTAGATATGGGCTATACAGTAGGAATGCTGGAGCAGGAAGAATTTCCCAGATCACAAATAGGGGAATCTCTTTCTCCCGGAATTCGTAATATTTTTGATTATTTAAATGCAGGTCACTTGTTAGAGGACGCTATGTATTTAAATACTATTTCTGCCAGGGTTATTTGGGAGAATAAAGGGCATATATACGAACGACCGGGACAAAATAATGGAGGAATAATTGTAGACAGGAGTAAACTCGATCAGGAATTACTTCAATTTACCGTTTCAAAAGGATTGTATTTGATACAGCCGGGAAAATTAAAACAGTCTATCAATTCCCAAAATGGATGGATTTTAGACATAACACATAATTCGTCTGAAATTAAAATTAACTCAAAATTAGTTTTAGACGGAAGAGGACGTAAAGGAACGCTTTTGAATGAAAGAGTTCCTATTGCGCCCCCCGCTATTGCGGTCTGGACACATATTGATAACAATGCCGTTTTTAAGGAGGCATTTGTTGAAGCTATTGATGAGGGCTGGTTATGGGGATCTCCGGTATGTAAAAATCGCTATCGCATTATGGCTTTTACAGATACTGTAAAATTCAAAAAAAGTGAATTGCATCTTTTGGATTTAATGCGCAAAACCGAGCTATTTGCACCATTTGTAAATCAGTTAAAAGCCAATGCAATCGAAAGTTGTTCTGTTACATCTTTTGTTAATCAGACGCCGTGGAATAATCAGTTTGTAAAAATTGGTGAAGCTGCTTTTACTTTAGACCCGCTTTCGTCTACCGGTGTCGAAAAAGCAATGCGTTTTTCTTTGCAGGTTGCCATTGCAATAAATACTTATCTGAAAGACCCGGATTCAGAACATCCAAAGAATTTTTATGAAGAAAAAATGATAGAATCAGTTGTAAATCACACACACTGGACTGCTGAGTATTATCAGAAGGCATGGGCTTGCCACGATAAAACGGAATTCTGGATAAAAAGAACCAATTTTCAATTGGATATTTCGAAGAATAAATCAGAATTTACAAGTAAACTGGAGAAAGAATTTAATACTGGCAGATCTATATTTGAAAGAAAACACATAGAACCAATTCCCGTTGACTACATCTTGTATAAAATTTGGAATGAGGAAATAGTCGTTTCTTCAAATGTTACTTTTAAATCTGTTTATGCTATAGATAATGACTGCATCGTTATAAAACAGGCATTAATTCATCCTAATCTGGAGCGACCTTTAGTTTATTTGGATCAGGTAGAATTATTTCCGCTTCTTAAAAATATGCATGGCAAAGTGGTTTCGGATATTGTTGCCAATCTGAATCAATTTATGACCATAGAAAAGTCTAAGAAAACTTTTGTATTTCTTCTTTCAAATCAATTACTTGCTGTAGCTTAGAATATATAAGGCTCACATTAATCCAATACTTTAAGAAAGTAAATTATAAAGTAAGCCTTGTAAATTCAATATGAATCATTTTTTAGTAGAATTCAGGCTCAGAATTTTGTCTTAATCTGAATTATAAAATTTTGCTTGCCCCATCCATCCAGAATTTGAGTTGAGAGTTTTTTATTTTTCCTTTTTTATCAAAGTATTTAGCTAAAAAAACATCGGAATCGGTTTCAAGAAAAGCATTGGTAAGTCCTTTTTTCTTGTAATAAATTCTAAAATTGAAATGATCGTAAATATCCAGTACATGTGTAGCATAAGCTAATGCCAGTTTTTTATTGCCTTTAATAATGGCCAGATTCTCATCATTATCATAAGAAGCTTTATAACCCAGATTATGACTTCCGGTAACTACAACACAGTTTTCAGAAAATGGATCTATTACCATGATTTTGTCGTGAATAATGGCAAATCCGGCACTTAGAATTTCTTTTTTCCATCCCTCGGGCATATTAGTTCCGTTAAATGCATCTGCAGATCCTACTCTAAAATCCTCTTTAATAGGTACATTTTTTTCTCTTTTAGGCGGAACTTCGTCAATAAGATCGTAATAGAAGTTCTCTGATGCACTGTCGTTGGTAACCATTCCCCTAACAAAAAGATCCTTTTTATTCTTTACTGCTTTTGCTGTCCAGTTTGCTAAAGATGGTGCTCCGGGATAAAAAGCCAGAAACAATATCGCTTCTTTTGCATTATCAATACATTTGATAACTTCCTTCATATCTACAGGTGTAGGTTCGTCAGGACTACGTTTTCCTCTTGCGGCGGGGGTATTAGGGGAGAACCAGCTTTGTAAAGAGATGTCTCCAATTTGAAGCGTTTTCCCTGCTGCATTTTGAGTTCTAAAGTCAGTAGATTGTAGTTTTTTGCTTTGCCCGTTTGCATTTATAGTATCGGTTTTCATTTCATTCCAATAGGCGAGATAACGTTTTGCCAAAGCTTCGTCTTCAATCACCATTGTATTGTTGGTTTGTGTACAGAGCCCAGTAGGAGTCCAGTTTGTGGATCCGAAAAGAACAGCTTTTGGAACTCCTTGAGCATTAACATACACCAGAAATTTATTATGCCCGATATGACCAGATGGCATTATGCGAGCATGAGAGACAGCACCGCTATTTTTGAGACTTTCACGCGCATGATCATTATCGTCAACGGTCTTTTTATGAAAAACTTCCTTACCTTCTTTATTAATGTATTTTCCTTTCTCTTCGTCATTTTCTTGTTTTGCAGAGTTAGAAAGTACAATATTGAGTTTATTACCCAAACTACAAAGTTTCTCAATAAGTTCAGGATCTCCAAGTTCATATAGACCGGCAAAAATTTCACCACCTTCTTTTGTTCGATCCAGAAAACCAATCAAAGCCTCAACCATATCGCCGGATAAACTGTCTCGCAATTCATGATTTCCTTTATAATCGGCAGCAAGAGCCCGTAAAGAATCTACGTTTAAATTGCCATTGAGGTAATTAGAAACCCTTTGAGTAGAGATAATTCCACGGTTGAAATAGGCATACATATTATTTCCTGCATTAGCCGAAATTTCTACTTTATTGGTGAGCATTGGCGCATAATTTTCCATTGGAATCAGATGACCCGGGCTGCCTTTCATGGGAACAATTTTATACTGAAAAATTCTGTTCTTTGTTTTTTCAGCAACCAATCTTGCATAAACATCTTTCCAATAGAATTTTTGAATCGGAAATAGTTTTGATGACTTGTCATCAGAAGAGGGGAAATTTTCGAAAACAGCCTTGTTGGGCAGGGCGGTTTCAATGCCTTTATCGTCAATGCGGTATATCGCAAATCCCAGACAGCCTGTTGGTTTTTCACCTAAACTCCAGGCAATAGTTATGACGTCATTGTTAGAGAAAGCAATTGCGTTTTGCATATAATTGGTTTTTAAGTTGTTGATATTTAGAGCGATAAAAGTGATATGATTTTTGTTTAGTGAAATTAGTTAATGAAATTGAAATAGTACTGCGTACTAATACGGGATTTATGGATTTTTATTATGTAATTTATTAATAACTAGATAGTTCTGGTTTGTTTTGTTTTTTTTGAAGATGGAAAAAGGAGTAGTTTTAGAGACTGAACTAAAATAGAAAAGGTTTACACTTGAAAAATGTAAACCTTTTGAGGAGAATTGATATAATTGATTTTTTTGTTAAACCATACTAAACCAAAAAATTATTGATTCGTTTTGTTTCATCAGGAAAGAACTTCATAATTGATCCAGCGATTTTTCCAATAAGGATAATTTGGGTAACGCAGTTCATTTAAATAAAAATAGCGAAGTGCTTTTTTATTTTCGTTAAATACCCGATTTACGATAAACTTGTACTCTGCAAGATTTTGATCTTCCAGATTGCTGTTATTAATACAATTTATAATCGTTTCAGCTCCTTTGATTCCGCTGTAAAGAGCAAAGAAAATTCCCTGAGAGGCGAGAGGATCAAAAGAAAGTGCTGCATCACCAACACAAAGAAAATGATTTTCTGTAATTGACTCAGATATAGATAATCCGGCTTCAACAGCAATATTTTGTACACTAGATTCGCTGGTAATTTTATAGGGTAATATTCCTGACTCATTAAATTCCTGAAAAAACAAATTTGGTTGTTTGTGCATTTGGCTTACAGTATCAGGCAAACTTTGAAATCCAATAACTCTTCTTTGGTCAGGTAAAAGCGCAGTGTACCACCATCCATTAGGTGTTGATTTTATTCTTGTAGCAAAATCGTTATCATCAACAGCAGCTTGAACCCAATTTACAGCAGCCATCTGATTGTCAATACGAACTTTTTTTATACCAAGTTTGTGTGCTATAGCGGCTTTACGTCCGGTTGCATCTATAATCCATTTTGCAGTAATATTTTTAAAAGAACCATCTTTAAACTGAATGAGGAATCTTTTGGAAGACTGTTCATTAGGTAAAACACTTATTTTGTCTATTAAAGAGGTAAACAACGGAACATCTAGAGAAGTTGCTTTTGTTTTAAGTGCCTGGTCAAAAAGAATTCTGTTTACATGGTATCCGCCACCTTCGGGGTTTTTTAAACCGGATTGATAAACCCATTCTTCATTTCCCCAAGAAGAAGCATTTGAGTGACAAGGTTTGTACTCATTTTTATTTAATAAATCATCAATTCTGTTTATACCAAGACGATTCAGGAGTCGGATTGATGCACCGGGAATCGATTCGCCAACTTTGTAGTCGGCTGTGAATTCCTTATCTGCCAGACAAACTTTTAATCCGGCCCGTTTTAGTATAATTGCGGCGGCGCATCCCGCAGGACCTGCGCCAGCCACAATTACATCAAATTTTATATCATCCACAATTAATTGCCTCTGCGTTTAATGGTTAAGAATTCATTTCTTTGTTCTTCGCTATCCCATCCGGCTTCGGCCATTCTTTGATCTTTTAGTCCAAGTTCATTAAATGCTTTATTGAAAAGAAGACTGTCTGATTTAAGATTTTTACTTTCTGCCTTAGTCAGGTTTTCTACATAAATATTTTCAGGCAGCCAGTCCATATCCTCAGGGCGTGGTTTTGCTTCTATGATTCCCATTTGACTAAAGTGAGATACCATGAACATCATTACTTCAGGAGCGGGACTTTTTGGAAACATTCTGGTCCAGTTTGGTCTGTTTTGAAAAGCGGCTATTCTAATATCCATTGGTTTGGAAGTGTCACAAAGGGTATGATAATCCACATCTGTTAATATTTGATTTGGTACACGGGCGGGCCAGAATGTTGGTAAATAAGGATCGTATTCCATATCATATCCCGAACGGCAAAACGCTGTATCTCCCTGCCACGGTAATGCCATCCATCTTGTAAGACCACCGGCAGACTGACCGTATAAGGGTCCGTTTACTGCCATTACAGTATTATTATCCAGTGTTGCACCATATAAAGGTTCTGTTATTCCATCTTCAGATTTACGAATTCTGTAAGGGGCTCTAAACATTGAGGCATTTCGCATGGGCCATGTTAATTCTGCACCCGGATGAAATGCATCTGCCAAACAAAAGTGCATGGCAGACCTGTCAAGTGTTTCAGGTTGTTTTTGAAGATCAACTTCCTCAATTTTATGCGGTTTTTTTGTTTCAGGCTGATAATCATTTATAAAAAGTCCCTGAACCCAGTTGGTAAGAACATAGGTGTAAAATGGAGGTAACTGCAGGTAAGTGGATGCGGCAGGAGGTAAGTTAGGATCCGGATTTGTATATCCAAAAGCATCACCGTAAATAGAAGGCCATGCGGCAATTTCTGCTGTTTTTGTATTGGTTGGCCTGAAACTATTGTATATACCTCGTCTAAGTTCTTTATACGGATCCGGATATAGTGCATTATCTGATGGAACATGAGATAATTTTAGCATTAGTTCGGGATCATTAAAATTCATTGGAGCACCGGCGCCAAACATCGAAAGAAATCCTTTGTTTACCCATTGCAGTTCGCTTAATCGTTGCAGTATAGGGCGAACATGTTCATTAAAAGAAATTTTTTGCGGTACATCCAGCATACCAGATTGCATATAGACATTCTGTAAAAGATCATCCATAGTTCTCCAGCCTACAAGATCTGGTGCAAAATTTGGTGGTGCCGATGCTACCCAGGCAGAATCTGCTTCAAAATCTAGCCCTCCAATAGTCACTTTTGCGTACACAGGACCATCGGCAATATCGTCATACCAACCATCGGCATTATTAAAACTGTTAGGATCTTCAGGTCTGTATACGGGTTTGTTTGAAGGACTTGCAGAAACTCCAAAACCAGGTAATACTAATAATCTGCCAACATCATCTGTTCTTAGTTCTCCAAGTGTAACAGGAGTACCTTCAAAATTACCTGTCATCACATAACTGGAATCTTTCATGTTTAAACCTGTTATAATTGTTTTGCCAGCATCAATACATAATGCACTTCTTCCACTGCTTGTCACATTAGGATTTCGTAACGGAACGGAGAGGCTTACAGTAGCAGGAATGTCTAAAGCAGCATTAAACTGATACCATGAAGCTTTTTTGTTAGCCAGATGTACAGACCACTGAATATTAGAGTTTTTAGTATGCTCAACTTCGGCGACTACATTATCATATTTGTCATATGCATATATTCTGAAACGGGCTGCCTGACGCTTTATAGCGCCTCCTGCATCTCTTGTAGAACCAAATTGGGTAGGCTCGGGGCTGAATACTTCAGGGCCAATATAATACTCAGAAGGACTATCACCCACACGTGCGATACCAATTCCCGGATGTATCTTTACATGAGTTATTTTTTTTATTTGATCCTCTGTAAGCTCTTTAGGCTCTGGTTTGGGATCATGATGCGGAAAAGGACAAACAGGATTTTTAACGATTGGTTCTCCCGGTTTTACCGGTTCAGTTACTGGCTGATCATTTAATTTTCTGCGATAATCGGCACTTGTCTGATAGACACTCATTCTTGCCTGAGCGATACTACCCACTGGCTGATTTGCTTCGGGCACTCTGCCAATATTAAAAGCCAGCCAGTCACCGTATATTTTCTGCTCTTCATTGGTAATATCCTGCTGAGGAAGTTCTATAGTTGCAACTTTAACAGGTACTGCAATCTTTTCATCCCATGTTACTGTAGCACGATCCAGCGGAAAATGTTCTTCTATATATGCTTTATCATATTGGGAGCTATCAGGACGTTTTTGAATATAGATATCTAATGTAACAGGTCCTAAAGCTATACGTCCCTCAAGATCTTTTGCCATAAAATCGGGATCATTGATATCAGGATCGCCTGGGAAAGTTGATGTTCCGGGGCGAAGTATATATTTGCAGTGATTATTGGGACCCAACATAAATGGTACCACACTCCATAATTCTGTTTCAAGTACAGATCGGATTGGTTTTGCCATTTTATCAAGAAGTTCGTTGGTTTGCGGGGCATTTTTCTGTACCCAGTCATCTCCCCATCCTTCCAGACTTGCTTTTGTAAAATTGCACATATCGCTGGCATTATCAACAAAAAAGAAAGGTACATTCTGTAACAGTAAATCTGCTGTTTCTGCTCCGTCATCACTCACTACTTTTTCGCCGGGAATGCCAAATATTTTAATGCCAATACCAATTGTACTCATCCAGTCTGGTCTGCCATCTGACAGATCTGAAGAATATCTTACATAGACAGGAAAGGTTCCGGATTTTTTAAACATACCATGTCTAAACTCTTTTGGGAGATTCTCATGAATAACAAAGCTTCCCTTCATTATTCCATGTGTTCTTAAAAAGACAGGTCTTCGAACGGGGCATTGTCCTTGTTTTACTCTTTTTTCTTGTACTAAATTGCAAAACATGTAACGAAGCCCTTCAATTGGATCTTCGCAGCCACAAGATAAATGATCGTCACTTTTATTGTTTATAATACTTTTCATAATAGTAGGATGTTTGT
The DNA here is from genome assembly GCF_025947185.1 of Flavobacterium sp. N2038. Classification (NCBI taxonomy): domain Bacteria; kingdom Pseudomonadati; phylum Bacteroidota; class Flavobacteriia; order Flavobacteriales; family Flavobacteriaceae; genus Flavobacterium; species Flavobacterium sp. N2038. Next base: position 3,048,551 of record NZ_CP110001.1, on the reverse strand, counting down.
TGTTTTTTTATCAAACTTACAATTTATTGCAAACCAATATGTAAGTAAAAACACCTGTTTTTTGTTTGTGTTTTGAAAGGGGTAAAAAACTGTTTTATTGTAATTTATTGATTTTGTGTTGTTTAGTTGTTTTGTTTTTTTGGTCAGTTCAAATGGGTATGAAGAGCTTTTTTTGCAAAAAAATGAATGCTTATATAAGTACTGAACCTTCTTTTATTTTTTAAATTTTAATGAAACATTTAAATTTAAAAAATTACGGACTCAAATAATCAAACACGTAAAAACACTAATAAGAGTGGGGCAGTTGAGAATGTTTTACTTTGACTTTAGCTCTTTTATTTAAAAAGCAATTCGAATAAAATATGATTAAGGTTCTTTTATTTTACCGCTTTTATGGAAATTCAGGAAGAATAAAATCGTAACCCTTTCAAAAGGCTCTACTTGCATTAATCTTTATAACTTTTGATAAAAATTAAGAAGTAAAAAAAAATTATGAGTTGATTTTTATAGATTTGCATGATCCATCAGATTCCCAAAATCAGTCTGGAAAGAATTAAAAAATTTAACGACAATGAAATCTGTTACTTCACTATTTTTATTTTTAATTTTTGTCTGTTCAAATTCTTATTCGCAATTAAGTTCAGATAAAATATTCGAAAGCTTTAAACAAGGAGAACGTACCAATTGTTCCTCAATTGCCTTTATTAAGGCATCTTTGAATGTATATGGATTAGACAGTCTTTTTGTAACTGAAAAATTAAATGAAGATTTATATAAAATTACTTTAAAAAATGATGCATCATTTACGCTGAACAGCACCGAAATGAATAAAGCAAAAGTTTCTGCCGATTTTGTATTTATTAAAGACAATTGCGAGAGCGAAAAAATAAAAGATTATGCAGTTCTGACTTATGCAGTGATGGCAAAATACAAGCAAATTATCGATAAGGAGGCTACATTTGATAAAGCATTAGAAGATCTTGAAGATGGTGCGGTATATACACCAACGATTTATAAGTATTTAGGATTTAAACTAGGCAAACAAATTCAAAAATTAAAGCGACAATCCGGAAGTGAATTTTGTGGCGTTGTTGCCTGGTCTACAGCACATGCCGTATTTGTTTGCGAAGAATACATGGATTATTATGGTAATAAAAAAAGTATCTGGATAAAATACCCCGGACGTTTTAGAATAATAAAAACATAAGAAATTTTAAAAAAAGAAATTAATAAACTTGTAATTAAAGTTAATTTTTCTATTTTTGTCAACATCCAAACAACCAAATCTAATTTAAAAATGAAGAGCAAAATTATTTTACTTACAGTCCTTTGCTTCCTAACTACTGTAGCTGTTTCAGCTCAAGCAAAAAACGCTCCAAGAAGTATTATCAGTACAACAGCTATTATTCGTAAATACCATGATCAGAAAGAATTGAGTGGTATGCAAAAAGGAGAACTTTTAGAATTGTACATTGAACGTATTAAAGTTTTAGTAAAAACTCTTCCTTACATTGCTTTGGTTACTAAACCAGGTGTTACAATGGCAGACTTAGGTATTCCAGACGATAGTGAGCACAAAAAAGTATTAGATGGTCAGGCAGTTGGAACTACAACTTTCTTAGATACAACTGTAGAGTTTCAAAGAAAAATGATGCCATACTCAGATAAAGGAAACCTTATCGCGGCAATTTTATTTTACGAAAGTACATTGAAATCATTACACGAATTCAACGATTTGAACGAAATGTAATATTTACATAGTCAAGAATAATTAAAAACCTCCAAATTCAATTGAATCTGGAGGTTTTTTTATGTTTTTCGCTTTAAAGCGTTGTATTTTTGTCAGTTTCCTTTCAGTAAATTAATGCTGACAGTAGCTGTATCGGCATCCGGAAATCTTTTAAAAACGGTTTTATCGGGAAATAATCCGGCTTCTGATGCAATCTTATTAAAAACGTTTATCTCAACAATATACTGATCAGAAAAACCATGTGTGGCATCATAAGCTGTTGCGGGTGTTTTTCCTAAATTATTTGCAGTAAGTTTTGGATCGATAGTATGTAACTCAATCAAAAGCAAACCAAATTTGCGCACATATGGCGACCATTTTTGTAAATGTTCCAGAAGATTATCCTCAACAAGATTGTTGCTGATTCTTTTTCCTCTGTAGGCAAATGCTCCGGTAGATGTGCTAATTCTTTCTTTGTTGATTTGTTCCGGGTCTTGCCAGATTCGATTATGATCCAAAAATGTTCTTACGTTTAGCAAGTCTTTCAAATCAATATTGTAATTTTCTTTCAGGTCATCTGAAAGCATATCCGGACGTCCAATATCACCCCAGATTACTTTTGCCCAAATGTCGGCTTTTATCAGATTGGCTCTGGTTACCTTAAGCGCAGCCTGATTGTAATCAACACCAACCAAAAACAACGGATACTCATCAAGTATTTTTCCTCTTAAAGTTTGTCTGTCGATTACTTCAAAAATATGTTGCAGAAAAGCTCCATTACCACAACCCATATCCAGGATTCCTTTTGGCTGTTCTTCAATTGGTAAGTTAAAAAGCTTCAGGATAATCTCGTCTATCACTTTAAAATAAGTATCGTGAGCACCACCGCTTCCCCATACATTCATTTCGCGATCAACATGTATTTCGTTTTCGCCATCAGCAATCATTCTTAGTACTGCCGCATCGCCAAAAATCAGATCTTCTATTTTGGCAAAAGTGGGTAAATAAGAAACTGTAACACCATAAGCGCTGGCTCTTTTGGCATAAAACAAACCTGTTTCTGTAAATTGATAATTACCATTTTTTTCCAGAAACCATCCAAGATGGACAAAAAAGTCTAGTATTTTTTTGAAATTTTCGGGAGATTTATGAAACTCTTCCGGCCTGAAAGAAGTTTCCATAAAATATTTATGAAACATTCCATTCATGGCCAGACGTACAATTGTTGGACCAATCAAATAACCTTCTATATGTTTTAAAATTTGATTCTGAATATCGTTTGTCAGAACATCATCAGAAGATTCAATGCCATAGTTTTTTTTATATTTTTCAAATATAGCGTTGAGCTTTTCAAATGGGGCATCATCAAAAATGCGGGGATGAAACTGGGTCGAAAATTGTAGTAAATCAACCACATCTTCATAGAGATAAAACAGCGAAAAGGCGGTTTTTGTCTTTTCATTTACAGTAATCGTAATTTCCTGCTTACTGTTATCGACATCATAATCTAAAAAACCCTGAGAGGCTAAAATCCTCAGGCCAACATTAAGATAGCCTTCGTTTGCTTTAAAAACACTTACAAGTTCTGTTAACTGTATTTGCTTTTTGTTCAGGATAAATTCCAGAACTGCCTTTTTTTTAAGTGCAATTGCTACAGGAGCAACTGCCAAACCATCAAGGTGTCTGAAAATGAAGCTTCGAAGTTCTGATGTATTGGTCATAGTCATAGAATGAAATTGTTAAAGCAGCAATTTTTTAATTCAGGGTACATTGATTTTGACGTATTAAATACTAAGATTTTCTTTTAAGAAGTACCACTATCATTAGCTAAAAATCTTTGGTTATTATAAAGATAATTTATTTTTGTTACATATTGATTTTTAATATTGCACAGCGTTTGAGTTCAATAAGGTATAGCTGTTTGAATGTATTAATAGTATTTTAAGCAACTTTGAACTGAATTTGCATGAAATATTTTATACATTTGTATTTGTGATGAAATGGATATCAACAATATTATTAGTATACATTCTGGCGCTTCTTGTAGTGCCATGCAGTGATGTATATAATAGTTGTACAGACACCAATTCAAAAATACAGGAGGCTAGTCACAGCCATAGTCAGGATAATGACGATCATTGCACACCTTTTTGCCAATGTTCATGCTGCAGTGTTTCTGTTGTAAAATTCCAGTTTAAGTTACCCGATTTTAATCTTCCACAACAAACTTATACCGTTAAAAATTCGGTTATTAGAGATTGTCAGGTTATTTCCAGATACTCAGGAAGTATATGGCAACCGCCCAAGTTTTTCGCTTAATTTTCTTTTGAATTATGTTGTAATTCAGATTGTGATTTTTCTTTTTTAAGAATCACTATTATCATGCTGTAAAAAAAGTTTTTTGCAGTTATGTGATCTTTCAGCATACTTCTTAGTTTTCGCCGGCTACCGGTGAAACGGCCTATTTTCTAAGCGTTAAATAATAAAATACATTGTGTTAGATAATATAATCAAATTCAGTATAAAGAACAAAATCGTTATTGGTATAATGACTTTGCTTCTAATAATTTGGGGCGTCTGGAGCGCTACCAAATTACCAATCGATGCCGTACCTGACATCACAAACAATCAGGTTCAGATATTTACAAGCTGTCCGACGCTTGCAGGTCAGGAAGTCGAGCAGTTGGTAACCTTTCCCATTGAACAAAGTATTGCGACGGTTCCGAAGATTCAGGAAATCAGGAGTATTTCGCGATTTGGACTATCAGTAATAACCGTAGTTTTTGACGATGATACAGACATCTATTTTGCCAGACAGCTGATTAATGAAAGGCTGAAGGAAGCTCAGGATCAAATTCCTCAAGGCGCAGGAACACCCAAGATGGCTCCGGTAAGTACAGGTCTTGGAGAAGTGTATCAGTATATTATTCATCCTAAAAAAGGAAGCAAGAATAAATACAATGCAAAAGATCTTCGTACCATGCAGGACTGGATAGTTGCCAGACAATTGTACGGCACTCCCGGAATTGCAGAAGTAAACAGCTTTGGTGGCGAATTAAAACAATATGAAGTTGCTGTTAATCCCGACAGATTAAAAGCAATGGGTGTGAGTATTCCTGATATTTTTACTGCATTACAAAAAAACAATCAAAATACAGGAGGTGCTTATATCGATAAAAAACCTAATGCTTACTTTATTAGGGGAATAGGTCTTGTTACTTCGCTGGACGACGTAAAAAAGATTGTAGTAAAGAATACCGGTGCAGCACCAATTTATGTAAGTGATGTAGCCGAAGTACGATTTGGTAAGGCAGTTAGATACGGTGCTTTGACTTATAATGGAGAAGTGGATGCTGTAGGAGGTGTTGTCCTCATGCTAAAAGGTGAAAACAGTAATGAGGTGGTTAAGCGCATAAAAGAAAAATTACCAACGATCCAGAAATCACTTCCTGATGATGTTACTATTGAACCATTTTTAGATCGTACCGATTTGGTTGGCAGAGCAATTAGTACAGTTGAAAAAAATCTTGTTGAAGGGGCATTGATTGTAATTTTTGTGTTGGTACTGTTTTTAGGAAATCTTCGTGCAGGTTTAATTGTGGCTTCTGCCATTCCGCTTGCGATGCTTTTTGCACTAGCCATGATGAATGTCTTTGGTGTAAGTGCCAATTTAATGTCTCTTGGGGCTATTGATTTTGGTCTTATTGTCGATGGAGCCGTAATTGTTGTAGAAGCAACGTTACATCATTTAGGAGCGCGAAAAGCGATGCGAAGTCTTACACAGGATGAAATGGACGAAGAAGTTTTTCAGTCTGCATCAAAAATACGCACAAGTGCAGCGTTTGGAGAAATTATCATATTAATCGTTTATATTCCAATTCTGACTCTTGTTGGAGTAGAAGGGAAAATGTTTCGCCCAATGGCGCAGACAGTTGGTTTTGCCATTTTTGGAGCCTTGATTTTGTCGCTGACATACATCCCGATGATGTGTGCTTTGTTTTTATCTAAAAAGCCAAATCATAAAGAGAATTTTAGTGACAGAATGATGCAGAGACTTCAGAATATTTATCAGCCTTTGCTTCAAAAAGTAATAAACATTAAGTATGCAGTAGTTGGTTTTACAAGTTTTTTATTTGTGATTGCTATCATTTGTTTTACCAGAATGGGCGGAGAGTTTATTCCGCAGCTTCAGGAAGGTGATTATGCGTTTCACTGTATTCTTCCGCAAGGAAGTTCGCTGAATCAGAGTATAGAAACCTCAATGCAGGCATCGAGAATAATTAAACAATTTGACGAGGTTAAAATGGTGGTTGGTAAAACCGGAGCTGCAGAAGTTCCAACAGATCCAATGCCTCCCGAAGCAACAGATTTAATGGTTGTTTTAAAACCTCAGAAAGAATGGAAATCTGGCAGAGACTACAATGAACTTGCAGATGCCATTATGGAGAAGCTTGAAGTTATTCCGGGAGTTTTCTTCGAAAAAAATCAACCTATCCAGATGCGATTTAATGAGCTTATGACGGGGATCAGACAGGATGTTGCTGTAAAAATATTTGGTGAAAATCTGGATACACTTTCGCAATATGCAAAAGAAGTAAGCGAAGTTATACAAAGTGTTCCGGGTGCAACTTCGCCACAGGTAGAAAGAGTAAGTGGTTTGCCACAGATCAATATAGAATATGACAGAACCCGTATTGCTAACTATGGACTTACTATAGAAGACGTAAATGATGTAGTAAGTACGGCTTTTGCAGGAAAAAGTACAGGACAAGTGTATGAAAATGAAAGACGTTTTGATTTGGTAGTTCGTTTAGACAGTATTCACAGAAGCGGAATTGATGATGTAAGTAATTTGATGATTCCTACCAATACAGGAAATCAGATTCCGCTTTCTCAGGTTGCAAGTATCAATTATAAACTGGGGCCGGCACAGATTAGCAGGGAAGCTGGAAAACGCCGAATTGTGGTAGGATTTAATGTAGCAGGACGAGATGTTCAAAGTGTTGTTGAGGATATACAGAAGAAGTTAGCCGAAAAAGTAAAATTACCACCGGGTTATTATTTTACCTACGGTGGGCAGTTTGAAAATCTTCAGGAAGCAAGTGCACGTTTAATGGTTGCTGTTCCGGTATCACTGCTTTTAATTTTTGCATTGCTGTATTTTACATTCCGTTCCTTTAAACAGGCTATTTTGATATTTACCGCAATTCCGATGAGTGCTATAGGCGGTATTTTTGCTTTAATGCTTAGAGGAATGCCATTTAGTATCAGTGCCGGAATTGGTTTTATTGCTTTGTTTGGTGTTGCGGTACTGAACGGTATTGTTTTGATAGGCACTTTTAACCAGCTTGAAAAAGAAGGTATGAGTAATATTTTTGAAAGGGTAAGAGAAGGAACTATTGCCAGACTTCGCCCCGTATTAATGACAGCGACGGTTGCTTCGTTAGGATTTTTACCAATGGCAATAAGCAGCAGCGCAGGAGCAGAGGTACAAAAACCTTTGGCAACCGTAGTAATTGGAGGATTAATTACAGCGACCTTCCTTACGTTGTTTGTGCTGCCTTTGCTGTACATTATTTTTAATTCGAAATTCAATTTTAAGGAAAAATTTAAAATGAAAAATACAACAGCTGTAATTCTGTTTTGTCTGGCAGGTTTAGGATCTGCAAATGCACAGGAAAGAATTTCAATGGATAAAGCTGTCGAGACAGCTTTGAAAAACAATCAGCAATTGGGAGTAAATGAGGCTGAAATACGAACGGCAGGACTCAATGTAAAAACTGCTGTTGATATTCCTAAAACAGGAATATTTGCAGAGAATGAGGATTATCGTCCGTCTGATCATACCGGAATATTAAAAATTGGTCTATCACAGTCTGTTGCATGGCCGGGCCTGTATGCAGCAAGAAAAGATTATTTTAATGAGCAGCTTAAATATGCAGAGTTAAATACTGGACTTTTAAATGCGAGCATCAAAAGAGATGTGCGTACGGCATATTATAAACTTTGGTATTTGCAGGACAAACAATTATTATATAAACGTCTGGACAGCATTTATACATTACTATTAAAGACTACAGAGGTTCGTTTAAAAGCCGGTGATATTGCGGCACTTGATCGAATTGCTGCTGATGCTAAACTTCAGGAGCTCCAGGCTTTTTCAGATCAGAATAAAAAGGATATGGTTGTTCAGCAACAACAGTTAATGATGCTTTTAAATCAGAATGAATGGCTGCTTCCTGTAGAAGCTCCTTTAGGGAAAGCAGAGGTGGTTTTATCTGAAAACAATGGCACTCATCCGTTGCTGGTACTTCAGGAACAAAATGTAAAAATTGCCACGTCTAATGTTTCTGTTCAGAAAAACAGTAATATGCCGGAATTTTCAGGAAGAGTTTTCAGTCAGAGATTATGGGGAGCAAATGATCCTTATACCGGTTTCTCTGCAACGGCTTCCTTTCCATTATTTGGTGCCGGTTATGCTCGTAATAAAGTAAAAGCAGCTTCGGCAGAGAAAGAAGTGCAGGAGAAAAATCTGGCCTATCAGACTCAGCAGATGCAGACTCAAAAAGCGTCGTCTGTGGCAGAGATCGAAAAGAATCTTTCTTTGTTGAATTACTATGAAACTACCGGATTAAAACAAGCAGATGAAATTATGAAAGCATCTGCATTAAGTTATAGAGCCGGAGAAATTAGTTTTGCAGAATTAGGACAGTTTCTAAGTCAGGCAGTTGGTATACGACAAAATTATCTGGATATTCTAAACCAGTACAATCAATCGGCTGTTCAGTTCAATTACTTTAATAATAAATAATATAGCGTCATAAGATTTCTGTTTGGAAAAACAAGACAGATTTCATTGGATAAATTTAAAAATAAGAGCATACATGAAAGTCAACATTAAAATTTTGCTTGCTGCTACGGCAATCTTATCATTGATTAGTTGCGGACAAAAAAGCAATGAGAGTGAGGGAGCAACAAAAGAAACGGAAAAATCCGAGTCTGCAAAGGAAGAGAATCACGAGGAAGAAGCAGCTACAATTGCTACTTTGACACACGAGCAGTTAAAATCTGTGGGAATTATTCTGGGAACGATTGAAAATAAAAATCTTACCGCTTCAATTAAAGTGAATGGAGCTTTAAGAGTTCCGAATAACAATAAAGCAAATGCGACGTCATTGTATGGCGGAGTTGTTAAAACACTTAAGGTGCAATTAGGTGATTATGTTCGTAAAGGACAGGTTATTGCAACAATCGAAAATCCGCAGTTTATACAGTTGCAGGAGGAATATCTAACTATTGGAAGTAAAATCACACTGGCAAATCAGGAATTGAAGCGTCAGCAAGAACTTCAGGAAGGGAATGCAGGGGCTCTGAAAAATTTGCAGAGCGCAACTGCCGAGATGAATGCGCTTCGGGCACGTAAAGCATCATTACAGAAACAAATTCAGCTTATGGGAATAAATCCGGCTGGAATTAATTCAGCTTCATTAAAATCAGCATTAACAGTTACAAGTCCGGTGAACGGAACGGTAAGCAGCGAGTTTGCTAAAATAGGAAGTTATGTTGATGTTTCTTCTCCTGTGGTAGAAATTGTAGATAATAGTCTTATTCATCTTGATCTTCAGGTTTTTGAAAAAGATCTTCCGATGGTGAAAGTGGGACAAGTGGTAAATTTTACTTTAACAAATAATCCTACAACTTCTTATACAGCAAAAGTATTTAATATAGGATCATCATTCGAAAACGAAAGTAAAACAGTTGCAGTGCATTGTACTGTAACCGGAAATAAAACAGGATTGATTGACGGAATGAATATCACGGCAATGATAAGTATTGGGAATGCGCTTACAGCTGCAGTACCCAATGATGCAATTGCAGAAGCTGACGGTAAATATTATATTTTTGCCCAAACAGATAAAAAGGCAGAAGCAGAACATGAACATGAAGCTGAATCAGGTGAAAAGCATAATGAGGCCGAAGAAAAGAAAATTGCTGCAAACAGTCTGAATTTTGAAAAAATTGAGGTATCAAAAGGAGTTTCAGAACTTGGATATACAGCTATAACTCCGGTTAAAGAAATCCCGGAAGGAACTAAAATAGTGACCAAAGGAACGTTTTTTGTTAATGCCAAACTAAGTAATTCAGGAGGGCACGAACATTAATTAAAGAGATAATTTCTAAATTTTAAACAAATAAAAAAATCCCGTAGAGAGTTTCTACGGGATTTTTTTAGCGCTATATTTTTCATTTTCATGCTAAAAAGAAATTACAATTTAGCAAGATCATCAATAGTATAAAATTTAAGACCTTTATTTTTTGCATATTTACAAAGATCCTCTAATGCAGAAAGGGGAGTCTCTAATTTTTCATCGGCATTAGCAACTGTTTTATGCCCATAAAAAATCACTATTTTATCATGAGCCTTCGCGTAATCCATTAGACTTTTATAGTATGGAATATTAAATTGTTTGTAGTCATCATCTATTCCGAGTCCGTAAACTACTCTGTTGCCTTCGTAATAACAATATTGGGATTCCGGTACAATTTCTTCATAGGTTGTACCTCTTATAACATCAAAATGTTTAAGCAATTCGTTATCCAGCTCGGCATCGCGTGCTCCGTCTGGGTAAGCAAAAGAGTGTATATTGAAACCATCTTTGGCCATGGCGGCTTTCAAAGGTAAAATGTCGTCATTAATATATTTTTCCAATCCAAATTCTTTTGAATATTTTAGGGCATTAAGGTGATTATAACCATGACCTGCAATATCATGGCCTCTGTCTTGTAAATAATGAAGTTTCAGTTTTTGTTCTTTGGTCAGACTTCCATACCAACAAACAAAAAATGTTGCTTTCCAGCCTAACGGCTGTAATAGCTTATCGGCGTTGTACCAATCGTCTATATAGTCGTCATCAAAAGTGAACAAGACACCCGGCGGGTAGGGTTTTTTAAGTGGCTTTCCTTCAGCTTTTTTCTCTTCCGGGTAAATTTTAACGGCTAATATTATGGTAACTGTCAAAACAATGATTATTCCTGCAATACTTTTTATTGATAATGACTTCATAGAAGTGAGATGTTTTTAGTTCGTACAAATTATAACATTTTTAGAAGATTAGCAAAAAAGAAGTAGTATTTTACTTTGTAAATAGATTGGGTTAATATAGAATAGACAAAGATTTAACAAATAAGTGTTGTGGCGGGAAGTTTATCTTAATATTTTTGTAGTGTGCGAAAAATTTCCCTGTACATATTAATCCTTTTGATAAACTTTAATAATTGCTTTTTTGGGCAATTGTCAAAAGTTCCTGTACTTATACAACATTACACAGAACATCAGGAAAGATCGGGCGGACTTGCCTTTTCAGATTTTATCGCCATGCACTATTTAGGACAGGACATTAATGATAATGATGAAGATCGTGACATGCAGCTTCCTTTTAAGAAAGTTGATCCACATTCTCAGCATGTTGTTTTTATTCCGAGTCGTATCTACACTTCCATATTAACTTTAATTTCATTAGATGCTGAGTTTGTAAATAATTACAAAACAAATCTGCATGCAAATCCTTATTTAGGAAGTCTGTTCAGACCTCCAATTGTATAATTCTTTTTATCGGAAATAACAATGCCATGCTGTTTTAGTACCGCGTGAGTATTGCATTTTATTATTCCTCAAAAAGAAAATATGCTAAATAAAATAATCCAATTTTCAGTTAAAAATAAACTGGCAATTGGCATCTTTACATTGCTGTGGATTATCTACGGTGTGTTTGAAGTTAGCCGTTTGCCAATTGATGCCGTACCCGATATTACAAACAATCAGGTACAAATAATTACCACAGCTCCATCATTAGGAGCAGAAGACGTTGAGCGTCTGATTACTTTTCCGATAGAACAGGCAGTAAGTAATATTCCGCAGCTTAAAGAAAGCCGCAGTATTTCAAGGTTTGGTCTGTCTGTCGTTTCTATCGTTTTTGATGATGATACAGATGTGTATTGGGCGCGTCAGCAAGTAACAGAACGTTTGCAGAACGTCGAAATAGACGAAAACGCCAATATGCCCGAAATGGCTCCGGTGACAACAGGTTTAGGAGAAATCTATCAATATGTTTTAAAACCACAGCCAGGATACGAAAGCAAATATTCTTTGGAAGATTTACGAACGATTCAGGACTGGACAGTACGCAGACAATTACTTGGAACTACTGGTATTGCTGATGTTTCTACTTTTGGAGGAAAACTAAAACAGTATGAAGTAGCCGTAAATCCTGCCAGATTAAAGGCTCAGAATTTAACCATAAGTGATGTTTTTACTGCGCTAAGTCGGAGTAATCAAAATACAGGAGGAGCTTATATTGAGAAAGGCCCAACAGTATCCTATATTCGAAGTGTTGGTCTGGCCAAAAAGATAGAAGATGTTGAAAATATTGTTATTAAAACTACTCAGGCAGGAACTCCGGTTTTGGTTAAAAATGTAGCAGAAGTAAAATTATCTTCAGCGATACGTTATGGTGCTTTAACTACAGATGATATTGGAGAATCTGTGGGAGGAATTGTGATGATGCTCAAGGGAGAAAATGCCAGTAATGTCATTGAAAATGTCAAAACAAAAGTTGCCGAAATAGAAAAAATCCTTCCCGAGGGTCTTAAAATAGAGCCTTTTCTGGATCGCACCAAAATGGTCGATAATGCGATAGGAACGGTTGAGCATAACTTGTTAGAAGGGGCATTGATTGTTGTTTTGGTTCTGGTTCTTTTTCTGGGAAATTTACGTGCAGGTCTTATTGTAGCTTCTGTAATTCCGCTTGCTATGCTTTTTGCCATTATTATGATGAATACTTTTGGTGTAAGTGGTAATTTAATGAGTTTAGGAGCACTCGATTTTGGACTTATTGTAGACGGAGCGGTTATTATTGTTGAAGCTATTCTGCATCATATTCATTCATCCAAAAAGTATAAAACGATCGATAACATTTCTCAGGAAGAAATGGACAAAGAGGTTCAGGGTTCTGCTTCGCGAATGATGAATGCCGCTGTTTTTGGTCAGATTATTATTTTGATTGTTTACCTGCCTATTTTATCATTGCAGGGAATCGAGGGAAAAATGTTTAAACCAATGGCTCAAACGGTTGCTTTTGCCATTTTAGGAGCATTTATACTTTCGCTAACCTATGTGCCAATGGTGAGTGCTTTATTCATCAGTAAAAAAATCAGTCATAAACCTACTATTTCAGATCGTGTTATGCTCAGACTGGAAAGCTGGTATGAAAAGGCACTTACTAAAGCATTAGACGTTAAAAAAAGTATTGTAATTAGCGCAGTTGTTCTGTTTGGTTTTGCAGTGTTTTTATTTGGTTTGATGGGAGGTGAATTCATTCCGCAGCTGGAAGAGGGGGATTTTGCAGTAGAAACCCGATTGCTTTTAGGAACCAACCTTTCGACTACAACAGAAACGATTGTAAAAATTTCGGCTGAACTTAAAAAACAATATCCAGAAGTTGATAAAGTGGTTTCCCGAATTGGAAGTGCTGAAATTCCGACTGATCCAATGCCAATAGAGGGAGGGGATATGATTATTGTTCTGAAAGACAAATCAGAATGGACAAGTGCTGAATCTTTCTCGGAATTGGCAGAAAAAATGGCTAAAACGGTTCAGGAAGTTGCTCCGGGAGTTACGACAGGTTTTCAGTTTCCGGTGCAAATGCGTTTTAACGAATTGATGACTGGCGCAAAACAAGATGTTGTTTGTAAAATTTTCGGAGAAGATTTGGATAAGCTTGATGAATATGCAGAGAAATTGGGAGCCATAAGTCAGACGGTAAAAGGAACTGCAGATTTGTATGTTGAAAAAGTTACCGGAATGCCACAAATTGTAATTGATTATAATTGGGGTGAAATGGCAAAATATGGGTTGTATGTACAAGATATAAACCGAACAGTAAATGCGGCTTTTGCCGGAGCAGTTGCCGGAAATATATATGAGGGTGAAAAACGTTTTGATCTTGTTGTAAGAGTTGAAAACAGCGGAAGACAAGGAATCGAAAACGTGAAAAATTTACTGATTGCAACGCCATCAGGAGCGCAAATCCCATTATATCAGGTTGCTTCTGTTCAGGAAATTGAGGGGCCGAATCAAATTCAGAGAGAAGATGCTAAGCGACGAATCATTGTAGGTTTTAATGTTCGAGGACGAGATGTACAAAGCATTGTAAATGAATTGCAGCAAAAAGTAAATACGCAAATAAAACTCGATCCCGGTTATTATATTACTTACGGAGGTTCTTTTGAAAATTTGCAACAGGCCAAAAGCCGATTAGGAATTGCTGTTCCGGCTGCGTTGCTGATGATTTTCGCACTTTTATATTTTGCCTTTAAATCGTTTAAAGAAGGAATTATCATTTTTACAGCAATTCCATTATCTGCTATTGGTGGCGTTTTTGCCTTATGGATGCGTGATATGCCGTTTAGTATTTCCGCTGGAGTTGGTTTTATTGCGCTTTTTGGAGTTGCAGTATTAAACGGAATTGTATTGATATCCGAATTTAACCGAATACAGAAGGAAGGCGAAATCACCGATCCTTTTCAAATTATTATTACCGGAACAAAAAACAGACTTAGACCAGTTCTTATGACAGCTGCGGTGGCCTCTTTAGGATTTTTGCCAATGGCATTAAGTAACGGAGCAGGAGCAGAGGTACAACGCCCACTAGCTACCGTAGTTATTGGCGGATTGGTTACGGCTACTCTTCTTACACTTTTAGTACTTCCGGCTATTTATCTCATGACGTACAGTATAAAACCCTTTAAGATGAAAAAGAAAAAGAAAAACATTGTGACTGCTATTATTGTCCTCTTTTTATTAAGTGGTTTTAATGGCGTTTATGCACAGCAGACTGAAAAAATTTCGTTACAACAATCTATAGAAATTGCACTTCAAAATAATAATCGTATTAAAGCAGCAAAGTATAATGAAGAATCAAAACACTTTTTGAGTAAATCTGCATATGATCTTCCGAAAACACAGCTTGATGCTGATTACGGACAATTTAACAGCAGAATTAATGATACGCGTTTTGGGATAAATCAGACCATCAATTTTCCAACTGTATATTCCAGACAGAAAAAGGCTTTCATTGCCGGTAGCGAAGCAGCAAAGGCACAAAATCAATTAACACAACAGGAAATAAAATCAGGAGTCCGTAAATTATTTTATGAATTAGCCTGGCTGAATAACAAGCGTGAGCTTCTTCATTATGCAGATAGTATCTACCGTTTGATGGAAGAAAAATCACAATTACGATTTAAAACCGGAGAAACTAATATTTTGGAAAAAAGTGCTTCGCAATCTGCCCGACAATATTATACCAACCAATTAAATATGCTGGAATTGGATGTAGATATTGCATTGCGTTCTTTTAATGCTTTATTACAGGATGACAAGATTTACATTCCGGTAAAAACAAATGTAAAGATAGCATCAGAGCAACTTTTGGAAGTTAAAAATGCAGATGATCTTCCTATAGCTAAATTGTGGCAACAGGAAGCTGAAGCTGCAAAATGGCGATGGAAGACCGAAAAAGCACGCCTGATGCCGGATCTTAATTTTGGGTACAATAATTTAAGTATTACCGGTTTTCAGACCAATGCTACAGGTCAGGAAGTGTATTATGGCTCAGGTGACCGATTTAGTTATGTTACTGCAGGAATAAGTGTTCCTTTATTTTTTGGAAGCCAGTCTGCCAGAAGTAAGGCTGCAAAAGCAGAATATCAAAACTTTCAGACACAGGCAGAAGCGGTAAAAATTGAAGTTTCGGCTCAAACGAAAAATGCGGCGAAAGAAGTTCAGAAATACAATGAAAGTCTTCATTATTATGAAAGTGAAGGACTGGCAAATGCGCAAACAATTATTGATGCAGCAAATAGCCAGTTAAGAAATGGAGATATAGATTATCTGCAATGGGTTTTAGTGGTAAATCAGGCTATCACGATTAAAAATGAATATCTGGATACGGTAAATAATTTCAACAGAGCCGTAATTACTTTGCAAACATTAACAAACTTGTAATTCAATGAAAAAGAATATATATACTGGGATAATAGCTGTTGTAATGCTTTTTTCTTCTTGTGTAAAAAAAGAAGAAACAGCCCAAAAAGAAGTTTCCGGAAATAATGAATCAAATGTTGTAACATTATCTACAGAACAGGCAAAGAATGCGGGAATAGTTTTAGGTAATCCGCAAGAGAAAGAGCTTAGTGCTACAATACAATTGCAAGGAGAAGTTTCTGTACCGCCCCAAAGTTTAGTAAATGTAACATTTCCGCTGGGAGGTTATATTAAAAAGACCAATATAATAGCCGGAATGCATGTAAAAAAAGGCCAGGTTCTGGCGGTAATTGAAGATATGCAATTTATACAATTGCAACAAGATTATCTTACAGCAAAAGAACAGTTTAAAACAGCAAATCTGGAGTATAATCGCCAAAAGGAGCTTAATGCAAAAAAAGCAAGTAGTGATAAAGTTTTTGAACAGGTAACGGCGGAGCGCGAAACACAGCGTATAGCAATGGCTTCTTTTGGACAAAAACTGGATTTATTAGGGATAAATGTCAATAGATTAACAGCAGCAAGTATTACAAAATCTATTAATGTAGTTTCTCCTGTAAATGGACTGGTTTCTAAAGTAAACATTAATAATGGAAAATATGTTGCACCAACCGAAATGCTTTTTGAGTTAACAAATATTCAGGATGTGATGCTTACTTTTAATGCTTTCGAAAAAGATGTAAGACTTTTAAAAGTAGGACAAAAACTGGAGGTTTACAGTAACAATGATCCTGAAAAGAAGTTTAGTGCCAGAATACAATATATTAATCATAGTTTAAATGAAGATCGTGCAGCCGAAGTTGTTGCTCGTTTAGATCGATATGATAGTTTGTTTTTGCCTGGTTTATTTGTAAATGCAGCTATACATGTCACCAATAAAAAACAGCTTACATTGCCTGAAAAAGCTATTGTAGACTGGAAAGGAAAAAGCTATGTATTTGTTGCCGACAAAAAAGACAGTTATCAAATTGTTCCTGTAGAACCCGGAACAGTACAAAATGGTTTAAAACAATTTACGGCATCCAATATTACTTCTTCGTCAAAAATTGTTGTAGAGAATGCTTACACACTTTTAATGAAAGCGATGAACCATGTGGAGTAATGCCTGGTAAATTATATTTTAGTTTAATACAATTAGAAATAAAAGCAGCGGTCATGGTATCGCTGCTTTTGTATTTAGAATTTTCTTTATTAGTAATTGGATTTTAATTAATAGTTACTAATTTTTCAAAACGTCCGTGCCTACTGATCGAAATATCTTTAAGTAAGGTTGAAGATAAGGTGGCTAAATACGGAATTCCGTTCTCGTCTTTTACAACACCTTCGTCCTTGACCTCAATCACGCTATTAATATCTTTCAATACACTTACTGCGATGGTATGAATACTTTCAGAAGTAATCAGGGTTTTGGTATAGTAAATGTTTTGATTGTATGTAACTTCGCCTGAGGCATCATTTTCATGCAGTGAGTTTATAATGCAAGACAGTTTTTTAGGACTGTATTCTCTAATTTTGGTTTGTCTGTTATAAATTTTATAAGCAGCTTCCTTCATGCTCCAGAGCAGCCAAACCATAATCTCCTGATCAGGATGATTTTTGATAAGTTCCTGCTCGTCTGGTGTGAAAATTTTTTCAAGAAAACCTTTTCTTTGCCAGCTGCTTTCTATCCTGGATTGTGCCAAATCTATAACATCGTTGCCAATCATTTTGATGCAAGTTTTGTTTCAATGATTTCAAGTACGGCTTTTACATTCAGCATACGTTCCATATCTTCATTATCAATTACAATATCAAAGTTCTCCTCGACATCAAGAACGATATCGACCAGATTGGCAGAGTTAATATTGAGATCTTTAATAAGATCTGTTTCTTCAGTTAGATTGTCATATGCTTCTGTATTTGCAGCATAAGGCTTTATAATAATTTTCAATTTTTCGGTAAGTTCTTTTCTGTCCATATTAGTTTTCAAATTTTTTAAATATTACGCATGCATTTACATCACCAAAGCCAAAACTTGCTTTGGCTATTATTTTTGGATTATTAAAAGTTGTTTCTAAAAGTACTTTTGAAGGATCAATAAGTGCCGTAATTTCGGGATGAAGATCAGCGCAATTTCTGTTACCAAACAGAAAACCTTCGTGTAGCTGCAGGATCGAAGCGACACTTTCGACACTTCCAGAAGCGCTTAAACAATGTCCGGTTAAGCTTTTTAAAGAATTAATATATGGAAAATTTGTGCCCTCACGTTCCAGAGCTTTCGTCCAGTTTTCAATTTCCAGCCCGTCTTTTGTAGTGGCGGTAAGATGGCCGTTGATTGCATCAATTTCTAATGATGAAATTCCGGCGTTCTCAATAGCACTTTTAATACATTTTTGAACTGCAGTACTGTTTGGCGCGGTCATACTGCCACCATCACGTTGTCCGCCAGAATTAACGTTACCGCCTAGTATTTCAGCATAAATTGTTGCTCCTCTTTCTAAGGCGCTTTCGAGTTCTTCAATTACCAAAGCACCGGCTCCGCTGCCGGGTACAAAACCAGAAGCAGTGGCACTCATGGGTCTTGAACCTTCTTCAGGCTTTTCGTTAAACTTAGAGGAACATACACGAAGTGCATCAAATCCTGCCCAGATATACGGACCACTGTCTGATGTACTTCCTGCCAAGATGCGTTTTGCCTGTCCGGATTGGATACGATCGTATGCCATTAGTATTGCTTCTGTACCGGTAGTACAAGCAGATGAATTTGTTGTAACCTGATTTCCAAGGCCGAGTTTTCCGCCAAGATAAGCACTTATTCCGCTGTTCATTGTTTGCGCTACTACAGTACTTCCTAGTTTTCGGATTTGCATTTCATCAATTTTATAAATGCTTTCACGAAATTTATCGATTCCGGATGTTCCTGCACCAAAAATAACCCCGCTATCCCAATCAGGATTTTCATTTACAGACAGTCCGGCATTTTCCCAGGCTTCCATACCCGCAATTACACCATACAAAATACCTGTGCTGTTAAATCCGCGAAGCTCAAGCTCTGTAAAATAATGTGATTTTAGTTCCTCTGATATTTGTGGCTGACCTGCAATCTGACAAGAGAATTGTAATTCTTCTAATTGCGGGTCATGCCGTATGCCCGAAATTTGGTTTTTGATGGCATCAGTAAATGCAGGAATACCGACCCCATTTGGTGCAGCAATTCCGAGACCAGTTATTACGATTCGTTTTTTCATAATTTTTGAGTTATCATTCCGGCAAGTATTCCTCTGCAAACTTCCTGTCCTGTTTCATTTTTCATAACGGCCCTACATTTAAGTTTGCCAAAACGAAAGAATATTTTCTCTGAACTTACCGTTACTTTTTCATCCGGATATACAGGTTTTAAAAACTCCATATCAGCAGAAGTAAAGGCAATTACAGTATCTTTTTTGAGATCATTATCTAATAAAAATATTCCCAGACAAACCAAACCAATCTGAGCCATAGTTTCTGTAAGTATAACACCCGGTGTTACAGGATTATTTTTAAAATGTCCTTTATAAAAATCAAGTTCTTTCTTAAAAGTATAGGTTCCGGTAATCCCGTTTTCATCTGCATGCAACAGTTCATCTACAAATAGAAATGGTGTGCTGTAGGGAAGTTGCGTTATAATATCAGTTAATTTCATGATTTTTTATAAATAATTACCATTGTATCAGAACTCGTTGTGCCGAAAATCCGGGACCAAAACTTAGCATCAAACCTTTTTCTCCTTTTTTAGGATTACGATCCATAATACGCTCCAAAACATATAAAACAGTGGCACTGGACATGTTGCCGTATTGTCTCAGAACTTCTTTTGTATCGTCAATATTTTTTTCAAGACCAGAGAAAAGAGATTCGACAGTTGTGACTATTTTTTTTCCGCCCGGGTGAAATATCATGTGATCTATATCTTTAATTTCAAGATTGTTTTGTTTTAAAAACGGATGTATAATATCGCCAAAATGAGACGAAATAGTATCAGGAACTTCAATATCGAGTACCATTTGTAAGCCATTATTGGTAAGTTTAAAGCCCATCATATGCTCAGCATCGTAAAAATGATACATTTGTTCATCCAGAATTTCCGGACCATGATCTTCCTCACTTGAAGATAAAAGACAACACGCAGCTCCATCACCAAAAATAGCGGCACTGACAATATTGGGCATTGAGAAATCATTAAGCTGAAATGTTGCTGTTGGCGATTCTACAGCTATAACGGCAGCACGTTTGCCGGGATTGGATTTTAGAAAATTCTTAGCGTATATAATTCCGGATATACCGGCAGCACATCCCATTTCGGTCACCGGAAGACGCACAATATCCTGACGAAGTTTCATTTTATTGATAAGAAATGCATCTAACGACGGAATCATAATGCCAGTACAGCTAACGGTTATAATATAATCAAGGCTCTGCGGATCCCAGTCTGTTTTTTCAAGTGCTTTTTCGAGTACCTGACTCCCAAGAATAATCATTTCCCTGCTGTAAATGTCATTTTTCTCTTCAAATGAAGTCGCGGTAAAAACTTCTGATGGTTCCATTATAGAATATCTTTTATCCACAGCTGCGCCTTGAAATATTTTTTTAACTTTTTTTATAAATCGATCTTCTTGACCTTCAAGCCATATATCAACATAAGGAAGAATATCCTGGGTAGTTCGGGAATATTTTGGAAGTTGTTTTACGGCTGTTACTATTTTTACGCTCATATTTTTTTTATTATCCACTGGTAGCGAAAAGCCCATTTCCAGTTTATGGTATAGTTTTTTAAATTCAGTTTTCTGGAGAAACTCTCCAATTCATTTTTTTTAAAACCTCTTAAAATAGAGACTAATCCATCTTCTCTTGACATACTGTTGAGGTTAAAAATAACACAGATTATTTCAAAAAGACGATAGGCCACCTTACTGCGATGTAAATCGTTTATGATAACACCTGTTGCAGCATTGTTATGTAATAAGTCTAGAATATCTTCTATTTGTTTATTGCTAAAGTGATGTAATGTAAGTGTGCATAAAGCGATATCATATTTAAAATGTTTGAAATCGGTACTAAAAATATCCATGCAGCAATATTCTATGTTCGGATATTCTTTAGATAACGATTTGGCATAGTTTATAGTAAAAGCATTGGCATCTAAGCCAATTAGTTTAAAATTGTAACCTTGTTTTTTGCCATATTGAGCAAGCATTCGCAACATATCTCCATTACCGCAACCAATATCAGCGATTGTGACTGGCTGGCTGGAATTTATTTTTACCGGGAGTTGCTTTAATCCGTGTAATATCAGTTTATTTCCTCCTAATAGTTGATTAATTTTGGCAATTTGATCCAGAGCATTGATTAATTCCGCTCCTTCAAGCGAGAAATCGTCCATTATCTCGGTTTCTTCTGTTCTATATTTGGTGCTTAAACTCATCTAGTTAATTGTTACGGGGCTACCATGTGTTTGCCTGATTATTGCTGACAGTAAAAAAGGCATTGATGCTGCTACAGAAGTCATAACATTAGAGAAAGTTTTATAACTTAAAGCTTTTGCCAAAAGTCTCCCAAACAGTAATCTTTTGCCAAAATGTTTTTTCCACTCTTTGCTGTATTTTTCTTCTAATACGTTTCGTGATTTAATTTTTCCTGCATAAAAATCAAGTACAAGCTCAGCTGCTATTTTTGCGCTATGTATTGCCATTGCCATGCCATTACCACACATTGGATGTATGAGGCCGGCTGTATCTCCAATCATGAGTATATGATTTTCTACAGGCAGTTTTTTATCAAATGATATCTGACTAATCGTGAGTGGTTTCTCAAAAAGAGGAGTACTGTTTTCAAAAATTGACTTTAGTTTTTTATTCTTATAAAGAACAGATTTTTGATAATCATCTATGTTTTTATACTTTTTAAAAGTTTCATAATCCGCCAGATAACAAATATTCAGAATACCTTTTTCTACGGTTGAAACGCCACAATAACCACCTCTAAAATTGTATAAGGCAACAAGTTTATCATCAAAATTTCCCGTATAATGTCCTTTGACGGCTAACCAGGGAGATTTTTTCGAAATAAAACTCCGCGACAGAGATTGATCGATGTTGGACCTCTTTCCGTAAGCGCCCAATACTATTTTTGCAGATAAAGTACGTTCTGAGGTGCTTATTGTAAAGATTTCATTTTCAAAAACAACTTTAGTAACTAATTCAGTAAGCACTGTGCAGCCATTTTGTACCGCAGTTTCAAAAAGAAAATTATCCAATGCATAACGACTGATTCCAAAACCACCTAGCGGAAGTTCTGTTCGGGCACTTTTGCCATTTTGTGCCGTAAATTCAAAATTGGTTATTATGGAAGGATGGAGTTTTATAACATCAGCACCCAGCCATTGCAGATAAGGCAAAATTTCGTTTGATATATATTCCCCACAAACTTTATGTTTAGGGTATTCTGTTTTTTCAATTAGAGTAACCTTCAATCCATTTTTGGATAAATGCAAAGCACTGGCCAGACCGGCAAGACCTCCTCCAATAATAATGATATCCGGATCTGTTCTCATACTACCAATTTAGTCATAAAATCTTAAATATCTTTTACATAATTTCATTAAAATTTAATTTTATTGTTGAAAATCTTATACTTAAGATATTTTTTGACTTTTTAAATTATAAGGAATTGCATCTAAGAAGAGTGGTATTGGGAAGGACATGATTGGTATATTGAAAAAGAAAAGCAGAATACCAAAAGGATGCTGAATTTTGAAGCTATACCAATTAGATAATTTAAGTTTATTAAAATGTCTGCTATTGAGACAAAAGTTTACTATTTGTAAATAATTTTAATTAAACAGAAATTGTATTGACACTTCTGTGGCAAGTGAAATCGATGACTGGGATTTATGAAAAATATACTAATTTTTAATTATATCCCTATTTTACTGGTTTAAAGAGTCATTTTTGTACTATTGGTAGTTTTATTTTTTACATATTCTTAACAAACCAACGGTTGTAATTTTCATTTCTTTAACAATTAGATAATTTTAATTTTTTCACTATTTGTAAAAATCGTGGTTAATTTGCTTTAATAAATTTAATATTTGTAAACAAACTAACCATGAAAACAATTTACAAGGCAATTTTTATTTTATCTCTTTTGCTTTTTGCGGAAAACATGACAGCCCAAAAAGCTACAATTAGAGGAACTATCACCGACTCACAGTCTCCGCTGCCGGGAGCTACTATTATATTATCAAATAATCAAAAAGCAACAACCGATTTTAGTGGTTATTTTACTATACAAGATGTAAGAGCAGGAAGTTTTGATCTTCAAATCTCTTATATAGGTTATGAAGTAAAAACAATTAGAATCGAAGTAAAAGACAATGAGCAGTTAAATTTAGGAATCATTCGATTAGAAACCAACTCAAAAGAATTGAATGAGGTTGTGGTAAGTGGAATGAGCCAAAGAAACAGTGAAGCAAGAGCGCTTAACATGCAGAAAAAATCAATGAGCATTGTAAACGTGATTGCTGCCGATGGTATTGGTAAATTACCAGATCGTAATGCTGCCGAAACAGTTCAGCGTATGCCGGGAGTTTCGATTGAGCGTGATCAGGGTGAAGGACGTTTTGTTTCGGTAAGAGGATTACCACCTTTTTGGTCATCAACTACAATTAACGGAAACAGAATTCCAACTGCAGAAGAAGAAACGACTTCAAGAGCTACGGCATTTGACTTTTTTCCATCAGATTTAATCGCCTATGTAGAGGCTACAAAAGCCATTACGCCAGATATGGATGGAGATGCTATTGGCGGAAGTGTAAATTTTACCACACAGACTGCTCCAACCAAAAAAACAATTAAGGCAAGTGTCTTTAGCGGTTATAATCAAAAATCGGATAAAGGAATTTACAGCGGATCGCTTACTATTGGGGATAAAAGCAGAAACGGAAAGTTTGGCTATATTATCAATGGAACGTATTGGGACAGAAACTGGGCTACGGATAACTACGAAGCCAGAAGACAAGGTGATCAGGGTGTTTATCGTTTAGAATTAAGAGACTATACCGGAGTTAGAAAAACGACAGGTTTAAATGCAGCGATGGAGTTTAACCCGTCATCGAGAGACAAAATTTTCCTGAAAGCAACTTACGGAGGACTTTCTGATGAGGAAACACATTACAAGCACCGCATCAGATTTGATAAATTCAACACTACTACAAATGCTTTAACGGTAGAACAGCAGGATATTCATAATGAATTGAAAACTCAGTTTGTTGGAATTGATTTAGGAGGAAAACATCAATTGCCTAACGGAAATTTAGACTGGAGTCTGGCTTCTTACCGAAACGAGTTTAAATACGGAAATATTCCAAACGCTGAAGATAATAGTTATTTCCTGATTCAGTTCAATCAAACAGGAGTGGGAGTTAAACCTGAATATTTAAAAAATGTACCAATAACAAGTGGAGGAGCAGGAGGTCCAAGAGCGTATTGGGCTGCAGATGGCGGAATGCTGGATCCTAATAACCCAAAATCGATATTTGATTTTTATTCAGATCCAAATTTCAAAACAGATCCAACAAAGATGAAATTCTCAACGTTGGAATTATATAAAATTAGCATTGTGGAGCGTGACAATATTATTGCTGCCGTAAACTACGAACATAATTTTAATGAAAGTCTTAAAATGAAATTTGGTGTAAAATTAACCGATAAAGATCGTATTGCTACGTTTAGAGATGAATATTACAATTGGACAGGATCACCAACACCATTTTTATCGAATTATAGTTCAGATTTGATCAATCAGCCGGGAGGAACAGATTATATGAGAAGAGAAACAGGAACCAACATAGGTAACACATTTGGGCCGGTTTTATCAGCTGACGGAATGACTAAACTATTTAATACCTCTCAGGCAAATCTGGTTTTGAATCCTGCAGATTCTCAAATTCCGGAATTAGGAAAAGGTTTGGGAAGAAATTTCAATGTTGACGAAACGACTTCTTCTGCTTATGCGATGGCAACTTATTTATTAAATGATAAATGGACCATTTTAGGAGGTTTGAGAACGACTCATACAATTACAAAAGTTACAGGAAAAACAGTAGAGAATAATGTTGTAGTTGATGCAGAAAATACAAAAACGTATACCTCTGTACTTCCAATGCTTCATGTAAAATATTCTCCAATCGAGAATTTAAACTTACGATTTGCTACAACAAGAACATTTGCCAGACCAAACTTTGGAGATATTTCGCCGGCAGGTTCTTTAAATACAATTGATGGAGAATACGCAGGAGGAAACCCAAATCTGAATCCGACTTATTCATGGAACTTTGATTTATTGGGAGAATATTTTCTTGATGAAGTAGGATTAATCAATGCCGGAGTATTCTATAAATCGATTACAGATCCAATTTTTGATGACACCTATCAAGGTACCATAAACGGAATTCCTGATATTGAGATCAGTTCGCCTACAAATGGAGGTAATGCATGGATTGGCGGTGTTGAATTTGGAATCACAAAAAGATTCAGCTTCTTACCAGGATTCCTGAAATATTTCGGAACTCAGATTAATGCAACATTGATGAATTCTGAAATGACATTAGGACAAAACACTAATAATCCAAACGGAAGAAAAGTGTCAACTCCTTATCAGGCAAAAGAATTATACAACTTGCAATTGTTTTACGAAACCGGAAAACTGAACGTGAGAGCAGCATTCAATCATAAAGGAGCGTATGCCATAAGTTTTGATGCCAACGCCAAGAATACTGATATGAATGATATTTATTACGGTAAATACAACTCACTGGATTTTTCAGCTTCTTACAAAGTAGGAGATCATTTTACCATTTTCAGTGATGTAAATAATGTACTAAACGAACCTTTGATGTACCATTTTGGAGAAACTCCAAACCGACCAAAACAAGTAGAATACTATGGTGCAAAGTTCAATCTTGGTTTAAAATATAATTTATAGACAACTATAAGTTAACCCGTTGGATGTTGGGAGATTTTATTTTTACAGTTTATTTTTTTTGATCGAACTGCACTCAACGGGTTTTAAAATTCAAAGCATTATTATCACTCTAATATTAAGGAACTAATGGCATCAAAAGCGTCTAATTTCAGCTTTATACTCAAAACATCCATAGCAGCATTTGGCACTTATTTTTGTATGTATGCTTTTAGAAAACCGTTTACGGTAGCTACATTCGACAATATGTCTTTCTGGGGAATTGATTATAAAATCTTATTGATTCTGGCACAGGTTTTAGGATATACGTTTTCTAAGTTTTTAGGTATCAAAATAATATCCGAATTAAAATCGTCTAAACGAATTTTATACTTAATAAGTTTTATCGGTATTTCAGAATTGGCCCTTTTAGGTTTTGCTTTAGTGCCCGCACCATACAACATTCTGTTTTTATTTATCAACGGACTGCCTTTGGGAATGATTTGGGGAATTGTATTTTCTTATATCGAAGGGAGAAGAACAACCGAATTATTAGGCGTTATTTTATGTTCCAGTTTTATAGTTTCTTCCGGAGCAGCAAAATCGGTTGGCGTATTTGTATTGAAAGTTTTAGGCTGTACCGAGTTCTGGATGCCTTTTGTTTCGGGTCTTTTTTTTATTATTCCGTTAATTGTATTTTCATTGTTTTTGGAAAAAATTCCAAATCCGGATCATGAAGATCTGGCCTTGCGATCAAAACGAAAGCCACTTGGCAAAAAAGAGCGCGCTTCATTGTTCAGACAATTTGCTTTTCCGTTAACGGCAATTATTGTATTCTATGCCATGTTAACAGCAATGAGAGAGTTCAGAGATAATTTCGCCAGAGAATTATGGGATTCACTAGGTTATAAAGAAAGCATTTCAATCTATATGTATTCAGAGATTCCTATTGCAATTTCGGTTTTGGTTATTTTAGGGTTTTTAGGGAGTATGAAAAATAACTACAAAGCCTTCAAAAATTATCATTTGGTATTATTCATAGGTTCTGTACTTATTGGAGCAGCTACATTCTTGTTTCAAAAACATTTAATGGCACCACTTCCGTGGATGATAATCTCAGGATTTGGCATGTACATTTGCTATATTCCGTTTAATGGTTTGTTTTTTGACCGAATGATTGCTACCTATAAAATAGACGGAAACGCAGGTTTTTTAATTTACATAGCTGATGCTTTTGGCTATTTGGGAAGCGTTTTGGTTTTATTATTTAAAAATTTCGGAAATAAGGATATTTCGCTTTTAAGTTTTTTTACCACTTGTATTTATCTGTTATCCTTTGTAGGGACGATAACTGCAGTAATGTCTTTTAATTACTTTAAAAGAAAATTCAAAAAACAAACAAAAATCAGTACAACTCCTTTATACACTTGAACAAAGGAAAAATTATAAAACACAAAAACAATTTACACATGAAAGATAAATATGATTTAATCATAGTTGGATCAGGGGTTTTGGGTACATTTCATGCCTATCATGCCTTATTAAAAGGAATGTCTGTTGCCATTTTAGAAAAAAACACCAAACCGGAAGGAGCCACCGTTAGAAATTTTGGTCAGGTTGTACCATCAGGAATGGATAGAAAATGGCAGAATTTTGGGAAAGAAAGTTTAAAGATTTATAAAGATATTCAATCGCAGTTTGATATCAGTCTTCGTCAGAACGGAACAGTTTATTTAGCCTCAAACGAAGAAGAAATGCAATTGATAGAAGAATTGCACGAGATTAATATGGCAAACGATTACGAATCTAATTTACTGACAAAAGAACAATGTCTGGCAAAATATAGTGGTTTGCGATCTGATTATTGTACGGGAGGGTTATTTTTTCCGCAGGAAGTTACGGTAGAACCTTCAACCATGATTCATAAATTACATCAGTATATGACCACCAATTTAGGTCTTGATTTATTTATGAATACGACTGTTGTTCATACTGAAGACAAATTTAGTGAAGTAATCGCAACAACTTCGACAGGAGTGGAGTACAAAGCTTCGAAAATCATTATCTGCAACGGAAGCGATTTTAAAATTTTATATCCGGAAATTTATAATAACAGCGATCTGATTGTTTCTAAACTTCAGATGTTGCAAACCAAGCCACAACAGAATTATAAACTGGATGGTTCTATTTTAACCGGATTAACGATTAGAAGGTATGAATCATTTGAAGAATGTAAATCATATGCGGCGATAAAAGCAAAAGAAAATCCGGAGAGTTTTGAGAAAAAATACGGTGTTCATATTTTATTTAAACAAGCTTTAGACGGATCTGTAATTTTAGGAGATTCACATGAATATGCCAGCGCAAAAGAAATAGATTCTTTAGGATTTGATTTGAATATGGATATCGATCATTTTATGATTGAAGAAGCCAAAAAAATCATTGATCTGCCAACGTACGAAATCCAAAGCAGATGGTTCGGGATGTACTCTCAATGCAAAACCAAAGATATTTTTGAGCATACAATTGGAGAAAACATTCACATCATAACAGGAATTGGAGGCAAAGGAATGACAGGAAGTGCCGGATTTGCCAAACATAATATTGATAAAATTTTTAATGCATAACTTTTTTTAAAGCCACAGATTGCACAGATTAAAATGATTTTTCTTTAAATCAGCGAAATCTACAACCCTAGTGATAGCGAACAGAAGAAGCAATCTGCAAGGAAAATTAAACACTTATAAATTTCACAAACGAATAAAAAATTATTAGTGAAAATTAGTGCAATTTGTGGCAAACATTTTTTAATCTTTTTAATCCTTTAATCTGTGGCAAAAAACATTTTTAACACATAGAAGAATAGATTTTATTCGAATAAATACTCTCAAACATGTAATGACATGTTTATAAAAATAAATACACACAAAATGAAAATGAATGAAATTGAAATGGTCGTTTTTGATATGGCCGGTACAACTATCAATGAGCAAAATATAGTTTACAAGTCTCTGCATAAATCTATTAATAAATTCGGAATTGATGTTTCGCTGGAATTGGTTTTGTCTCTGGGAGCGGGAAAGGAAAAATATCAGGCTATAAAAGACATCTTAAAATACATCAATATTACCGACACAGAAAAAACAGATTTAATATTTGAATATTTCATCGAAATACTGGATCAGGAGTATCTAACAGCAAAGGTTTTACCTATTGAAGGTGTTGAAAACGTGATAGAAAACCTGAAAAAAGATGGTGTAAAAGTAGTTTTAAATACAGGTTACAACAGTTTAGTGGCCAATGCATTATTAGAGAAGTTAAATTGGAAAAAAGGTATTCAGTATGATGCATTAATTACAGCCGATGATGTTGAATTAGGAAGACCTTTTCCGGATATGATATTTAAAGCCATGCAGCTTTTTGATATTGCAGATGCTTCTAAGGTAATCAAAGCCGGAGATTCTGCTATTGATATTGAAGAAGGTAAAAACGCAAAATGTGGTATTACAATTGGTGTTTTATCAGGAGCACAAACCAGAGTACAGTTAGAGGAAGCCAAACCCGATTATATCTTAGATTCTCTGGCTTCATTATACAGCATTATGAATTAAAATATTCTAAATACATAGAAACATAAAATTTAGATATTCAAAAAAGGCGTTTTACTTATTTGGATGTAGATCGTTATTGCCACAGATTAAAGGATTAAAAAGATTTGAAAAAAAAATCTGCTAAATCTGCAATCCCGATAGCTATCGGGAGCGTGAAAAAATACAGACATTCTATTTTGAAAAAAGCATCTTTTATAAACTTAAAAGTATGTTTCTATGTATTAAACGATTAAATTAATTAGTTAGAATAAAATCCCTGCAGGAAAAAGTTTTACAAGTAAATTAATAGTAACCCATAAAACAATTCAACCCAATGAAAAAGATTTTTAGATTAAGTTACGTTACAATTCTTGCAAGTGTACTTTTAGTCACTTCATGTACAAATGATCCAGCACTAACAAGCGATGAAAAAGCAATAACTACAGCAAAAAACAGCGCTAAAACCGGGAAATCTGCTGTAGTAAGCAGTGGTGTAAAAAAGTTGCTTATTATTGGTATCGATGGTTGTCGTGGCGATGCTTTAATGGGAGCCAATACACCAAATGTACATGCTTTACTTTCTAATTCAGTTTACAGTTTAGATGCTTTGACCGAAGCGCCAACCTGGAGTGGAAATGGCTGGTCTACCATGTTAAGCGGAGTTACGCATTTAAAACATGGGGTAACAGACAATTCATTTTCAAGTCCGAATTTCGGAACTTATCCAAGTTTTCTAAAACGTCTGGAAACGTATAATGCAGCATTAAAAACAATGTCAATCGTGCATTGGGCGCCAATCAATACCTATATTGTTGACGGAATTGATGTTGAAAAAACACTGACTACAGATTTGGCTGTTAAAAATGAAGTGGTGGCAGCACTTACAAACGATAATCCGGATGCTTTATTTATGCATTTTGATGATGTCGATCACGCCGGCCACAGTTATGGATTTTCTGTAAATGTTCCGCAATACAAGGCTTCTGTCGAAACAACTGACGGGTATATTGGAGAAATCTTGACAGCTTTGAAAAACAGGCCTAATTATGCCAATGAAGACTGGCTGGTAATCATTGCACCAGATCATGGCGGAATTGTTACAGGTTCAACAGGATCTCATGGCGGATCATCTTATGAAGAGCGAAATATTTTTACCATCTTCAACAATAAGAATTTCGCTTCGACTAAAATCGAAAAACCAGTTGATCCTACAACCACTATTACAGGTAAATTTGCCAATTTTAATACTAATAGTATTTATGCTTCAACCAATAATGCTCTTTATAATTTCGGAACTTCAAGTTTTACTATTGAATGCCGGGTAAAAACTTCCGGTTATTCAAGCGATCCATCAATAGTTTCGAATAAAAACTGGGTAAGTGGTAAGAACCGCGGATTTGTAATTTGCGCCAATACCGGAGGAACCTGGAAAGTAAATATCGGAGATACTCAGAATCGTGTAGATATTTCGGGAGGAAGTATTAATGACGGAAAATGGCACCATTTAACATTGGTTGTAGATCGTACAGCAAAGTTGGTTAAAACCTATCAAGATGGCGCTTTTGTTGGTCAGGCAGCGATTGTTGCCAGTTTTGGAAGTTTGACTTCGGGATTGCCTTTTGCTGTCGGACAAGACGGAACACTGACTTATGGTGCCAACGTAAACGGAAACATTGCTGAGGTTCGTGTTTGGAATAAAGCACTTTCTGAAGCTTCGATTTTAAACTATACCTGTTCTTCTGTTACGACTTTGCATCCTGACTATTTAAATCTTATAGGATATTGGAAAAGGGATAACGGAACTGGAAACAACTTTACAGATTCAAGTTCAAAACAAATAAATCTTGCTTTTTCTACTACACCAACATGGACAACCAGTACAGCAACTTTAAAATGCGGAACTGCAACTGGAGTTGTTCCAAAAATGGTAGATATTGCTTATTCATCCCTGCAGTGGTTTGGTGTGCCAATTAATTCAGGATGGTCATTAGACGGTCGTTCCTGGCTTCCTGCGGGAAATTAAAATATATTTAGAATTGTGTTTTTTGTTTTTATAAAAGGTTGCCTCGATTTTTTGAGGTAACCTTTTCTGTGTTTAACCGCAAAGTTTTTAGCCACAGATTACACAGATTAAAAGGATTTTTATCGCACTAATTCGTGAATTCGTGGCTAAAAAAAGCTTTGCGAACTTTGCGTAAACCTTAGCGCTCTTTGCGGTTAAAAATCAACTATTACTTTCAGAATAAAAATAAAGCACCAGCATTACACAATTTTCCGGGGTTCTGTTTTCAGGTACGTGCGGAAGTCTTCCGTTAAAACATAAAGAATCGCCTTCGTTTACCGTTACTTCTACATCATCAATAATATAGGTTACACTTCCTTTGATGATATATTTAAATTCCCAGGCATCTGTAATTACTTTTTCGCGTTTACTATCCGGTTCTACTTCAAGAATTACCGCTTCAAAACCAATAGAATTAATACTTTTGCTAAAGATATGATAGTAGTTAAACCCTTTTGTTTCAGATCGGTCTTCTTTTTCTATTTTTTGATAATCTTCTTTTTTAATATGGATATATTTAGAATTTTTGATGTTTTTTACCCCTTCAAAAAAATAAGTAACATCAGTCTCTAAGGAATGTATAAGTTCAATTAAAACCGGTAAAGAAGGAATAGTTCTGCCATTTTCAATTCTTGAAATCAGTCCGTTGCTTACGCCGGCTCTGTTGGCAACTTCATGTATAGTTAAGGCATTTTTCTTTCTAATTTCTTTTAATCTTTTCCCGATACCAATTAAAAAATCTTCCATAATTTAAAATTCACTTTAAATGGTAAATATAATACAATTAAGAAGAAAACTTTTTAATGCAGGAGAAAGAAGAGGCTCATAAACATAAAAAAATCAATAGAAATATTCTTTAGCAAAGGATTAGAATCTCTATTTAATTCCTTTTTTAATTTCAAGCTGTACCTTAAAATAATAATTGAATTTAAAGTTGAAAGGGAAGGAGCCTTATTTTTTTGTTGGCAGAAAATAAAGAAAATAACTACTAAAACTATTAAAATGTTTGTCATGGCAGTATTTTTTATTAAAACAAACTCAGGTGTAAATCTTTTAAATGAAGTTATTGTTAAACAGTATTGTAAGTATTTTACAGAATTAAAATCGTATCTTTCTGGTGATTTCATGTGCTATAAAAAAAAGTTAAAAACATTCTCATTTTTGAAATGGCACAATTAATGCAAGCAAAAAAACATTGAATAATCAGAGTACTTATAGGTATTCTAAAAATTAAAAGAATGAAAAGATTTAAAAGTATGTATGTTTTTGTGGTAGTATTATTATCAACATTTACATACGGTCAGGAAAATTTAAAAATGTTTGTAAAAGAAAGTAAAGTGCCTTGCACAGGTGTTGCTCCTATGGAATGTCTACAGGTAAAGTATGACAAGGATAAAGACTGGCAGCTTTTTTACGACCATATTGAAGGCTTTAATTTTGAAAAAGGAAATCGATATGAGATAATGGTAACCAGAACAAAAAGACCAGAACCTATTCCGGCTGATGCGTCTGCATACCAGTATAAACTGAAAAGTGTTATCTCGAAAACACCTGTAAATACCGAAAAAGGAATTTATAACACCAAAATGATTTTAACCCAGTTAAACGGGAAAAAGATAAACAGCGGAAAAGCGTTTATCACAATTAACGACGAAACTGGTACAATAAGTGGTAAAAACGGATGTAATAACTTTAATGTAAAGTATACCAAACTTTCTGCAAAAAATCAGATCAAAACCGATTCTCCTTTTGGAACTTTAATGGCTTGTAATGATGAGAGCATGAAATTGGAAGGGGAGTTTA
The DNA here is from genome assembly GCF_025947185.1 of Flavobacterium sp. N2038. Classification (NCBI taxonomy): domain Bacteria; kingdom Pseudomonadati; phylum Bacteroidota; class Flavobacteriia; order Flavobacteriales; family Flavobacteriaceae; genus Flavobacterium; species Flavobacterium sp. N2038. The sequence continues at coordinate 3,015,288 of NZ_CP110001.1, read as the reverse complement.
CCAAAGCAATAAAAAACAAGACGTTTAAAATTGTAAAGAAAAATAATAAAGTACAATTTAAAAGTGTAAAAAATAAAACAATTATGGAATTTTCTATACCAACTCAAAGTGATCTTTGGAGTTTTATTGGAAAAAATAATTGGAAATTAATTATGCTTGAAAACGTAGGACAGGACTATGGCCGCGCTTCTATCAAATTTGATATTGCTGAAAAAAGAGTAAGCGGAAATACGGGCTGTAATAATTTTTCAGGTACATATTCAAACACTGATGATCATGTTGTTTTCAGTCAGATGAAAACTACTCTAATGGCATGTATTGGTGATGATTCGAATAAAACAGAACAAAAAATGCTGTCTTTCTTAAATAATAAAGACTTGCGTTTTGATGTGGCAGATCAGACCTTGAATTTTTATCTTGATGATAAACTAGTAATGATGTTTGGAGTTACAAAGTAAACCTTACTATATAAATGACAAAGCCTGACGAACCCCGTCAGGCTTTGTTGTATTATAAAAAAAGCATTATTTTTTCAGGAATTCTACCACATATTCTCCTAATCTTCCTTTTTGCATTTCCCATGATCTTATAAACTCAGAATTTAAATAATCACGTTCGAGATATATTCTTTTTTTGGTCACTAAAAACCAGTTTAAATACAGTTTTATGCCATTGGACATTATTATAGAATCATCTAAAAATTTATCTGAATCATTTAAATCCAGATTAAAAGCCGAAGGATTCAGATCTGTTATGACTGCAATACAGAACAAAAAATCAGAATCATCTTTAAATTCTTCAAAATACTTATTAAACAGAATGCTTAATTTATTCTTGCCATAAATCTCTTCCTCTTGAGAATAGCTCTTTTTTAAAAATGCATATGCAGTTAAAAACATTATTCTGACACAAAGATTTAAACGATCTGCCTGATTAAGTTTGTTTTCAATAATATTTAAGTAACGAAATAACGCTTTCCAATCATTCTCTTTTTCGTAGACGGAGACTAAATCTTGCCAATCTTCTATTATCATACACTTGGATTTAGGGTATTTAAGTGAAATTTTTCACATAGAAACGAATAAAAAACAGCTTTTAAAAACAGCTGTTTTTTATTTTTTTTGTTTGGGACAAAAAAGGTGATTATCGACGTAATGAAGGACTTTGATTTACAGTCTGGTCTAATTTTGTAACTTTTAATTTTTGCGAGGTAACTTTAATTTCGTGTTTTTCGACTTTACCGTTTTGAGTAACTTCCAGGAAATAAATTCCTGCAGCATAATTTTCTAAGCTTATTGTTTTAGAAACTTCTAAATTGTTTGTTGCAGATTCTCCGCTGTAAACTAAATTGTGTTTTTCATCAAAAATTGAGAAAGTAGATTTTTCAGTAGACTCAAGAGTAAAGCTAATTATTTTGCCATTTCCGGTTGCAATGTTCAGGATGTAATCTCCTTTTCGGTGACTGGCGTAGGTAAAAATTGTTGTTAATAGCAAGGTCATAACAAGACCTGCTTTGGTAAAATTTGTCATTTGTTAATTATTTGGTATTCAGTTTTTGAAGGCGCAAAATTACGAAAGAAATTAAATTATATGTAAGAAAAGGCTTTTTTTTGATACGTAAAATGCTGAATTATAGATTATTCACCGTTTTTGTTAAAAAATATGCATAAAACGCTATTTTTGTTATATTTTTTTGTGTTTAATAGAAAAATAATTGATTATCAATACCTTAGTAAATTGATAGGGAATTGCGGGGAAATAATAGATTGAAACAAGAAAAATCTATTGCGGAGTAAATTTATAAAGGATAAGAATTCGTTTCTTTTTAATCAATTTCAGACAATGAAATTGAGGCTACGCTCAAAGACTATGTATTAGAATATAGTTGAAAAGTTCAGATTTAATATTTATGATGGGTACAATAACTCAGGTTTTCTGCATCAAAATGAAGCAGAAAACCAAAGCAGAAAAGTTTAGCCTAAAAGTTGTATCAAATAAGAAGTGTTGTCTCTTTAAAATTATATTTCAGGACAAGATTTTATTAATCACAACTTATTGATTCTTTCGTAAATTTTAGGATCGTGTTTTTTGATCTTGATCTTCACATATTTTGATGCAGGCATATTACTATCTTTAACTACATTATTAACAGAAACTAAAACGTTGGTTTCGGGAAAATAAGTAACAGTGTTTTTCTCTGGGATTTCATAAGAAATAATGATAAATAAAGGAGCAATTCGTTCGATATTATCGTCATAATTGAATAAATCAACTTTATCACCAGCTTTAAAACCTGCTTGTTGGATATCTTTTGGGTTCATGAAGATTACCCTGCGTTCGTTTTTTACACCGCGATAGCGATCATCAAGACCATAAATTGTGGTATTAAACTGGTCGTGTGTTCGGGTGGTTGCCATCATATACTCATCATGAGCTAGTTTATTGTCTGGTATTACTGTTAAAGTAAATGGTGCACGATCACCAAAATCTTTAGTGATAAACTGTCCGTCCCGTGCAGCATTAGGCAAATAAAAACCTCCTTTTTGGCGTGCTCTTATGTTGTAATTTTCAAAACCAGGAATGCAATTTTCAATAGCATCTCTCACATTGTCGTAGCTGTCATGATAGCGCTGCCAGTCAATAACCGATTTTTTCCCTAAAGTGGCCATAGCCATTCTACAGACAATTTGCATTTCATTAATGAGATCATCTGATACTGGTGTAAGTATACCTTTTGAAGATTGTACTACGCCCATAGAGTTTTCGGTAGTAACAAACTGTATTTCACCATTAATCAAGTCAATATCGCTTCGTGACAATGTTGGTAGTATAAGTGCCTCTTGTCCATGAATTAGATGTGTGCGGTTTAATTTGGTAGAAACACAAACCGTTAGATTAAGTTTTCTTAGAGCATTAGCCGTATAATTTGTATCAGGCGTGGCAGATAAAAAATTACCTCCCATTGAGAATAACAGTTTTATCTTTTCCTCGTGCATTGCTTTAATAGCTCTGACAACGTCGTATCCGTGTTTACGTGGAGGATTAAAACCATAATAGGCCTGCAAACGATCCAGTTGTTCATTAGTAGGTTTTTCATCAATTAACATTGTTCTGTTGCCCTGAACATTACTATGCCCACGAACAGGACATACACCGGCGCCTGGTTTGCCAATACTTCCTTTCAACAACAGTATATTGAGAATTTCCCTGATCATTTCAACACCATTGGGTTGTTGTGTAAGTCCCATTCCCCAACAAACTATAATTCGTTTTCTGAAGGCTATAATTTCAGCTGCTTCATATAGTGCTTCTTTAGAAACTCCCGAAAGCTGAGCCAGATCATCAAGATTGTATTGATCAAATTGCTGAAGAAATGCATCGTAACCAGTGGTTTTTTCTTTTATAAAATCATAATCGAATACCTTGCCCGGGTTTTTCTTTTCAAATTCAATTAAAAGGATTTCGATCGCTTTTAGTAAAGCCATATCACCATTTATTTTTACAGGCAGATAAAGATCAGCCAGTTTAATGCCACTACTAAGAACACCATTAATTTCCTGCGGATTTCTAAATCCCATTAAACCCGCTTCGGGCAGGGGATTGATCGCAATAATTTTTGCTCCGTTCTTTTTACCTCTTGACAAAGCACTCAGCATTCTTGGGGCATTAGTTCCAGGGTTTTGACCAATAATTACGATTACATCGGTGTCGTAAAAATCATCCAGTGTTACTGTACCTTTACCAATTCCGATAGTGGTCCTTAACGCCGATCCTGATGTTTCGTGGCACATATTTGAGCAATCTGGCATATTGTTAGTGCCATATTCTTTTGCAAAGAGCTGATAGAGAAAAGAAGCTTCATTGCTGGTTCTTCCGGAGGTATAAAAAGCGGCCTCATCAGGAGACTCTAGTGCATTAAGATGTTGCGCAATTTTTTGAAATGCATTATCCCAGCTAATTGGTTCATAATGGGTGCCATTTTTTGGCAAATACATTGGGCTGGTCAGTCTTCCTAATTTTCCAATCTGGTAATCATCTAATGTAGCTAGGGTATAAACTGAATTTTCTTTAAAAAAATCAGGAGTTATTTTTTTTGTAGTAGCTTCCTCGGCTAATGCTTTAACTCCGTTTTCGCAATATTCGCCCAGTACAGATCGTTCATCGTCAGGATCGGGCCATGCACAACTTGGGCAATCAAAACCACCCTTCTGATTCATCTGAAACAATGCTTTTGTTCCTCGTACAATTGTTTTTTCTTCTATTAGATCACTAAAAGCTGCTACAACTCCAGGGACACCCGCTGCCCAGTTTTTTACTTTTGTTAATTTTAAGTCTAAAAGCGTATATGGGTTTTCGGCATCGGGTATTTTATTTTCTTGCCCGATATTTTTTTTAGGTTTGTCCTCTTTCATAGCTTTTCAGTTTAAATAGTGGAGTGCAGAAGTTTTAAGTAAAGTGAATTATAACGGTGTACGCCTAATTATTGCTTTTAGTTTTGATCAGTAGTTTGTATCGATACTTCATCAGAAGAATTATAGATATTAAATCTGTCTTCTTTAAGAAATCCCAAAAGGGTAATGTTGAGCTCTATGGATAATTCCAGTGCAAGGGTTGATGGAGCACCAATTGCTGCCACAACAGATATGCCTGCCATAGCAGCTTTTTGAATTAACTCGAAACTAGCTCTTCCGCTAAGAAGTAAAATATACTGATTTAATGGCAGTAGGTGAGTGTTTAATGAATTACCAATTAATTTGTCGAGAGCGTTATGCCTGCCAACATCTTCCCGTAAAAGTTTAAGATCCCCCTCAACAGAAAATAAGCCAGCTGCGTGAATCCCGCCTGTTGCAGCAAAATTATTTTGAGCCCTTTTTAATTTTTGAGGCAAATGATATAATACATCGGGTGAAATATTTAAGTTTTGTTTAGTAAGAGACTTAAAAGGGCTAACTGTTTTTATAGCTTCAATAGAACCTTTCCCACAAACCCCACAGCTTGAAGTAGTATAGAAATTACGATCTGCCTGCATCAAATGAGGAACAAAGTCTTCTATAAGTTCGACAAGAACAATGTTTTTCTTTTTTAATTTACATTCTAATTCTACATGAGATACATTTTTAACGACGTGATAAGATGAAATTATTCCTTCTGTAAATAGAAATCCTATTGCAAGTTCTTCATCATGACCGGGAGTTCTCATGGTCACAGAAATGCTTTTATGCACTCTTTGATTTATTGGCCCGTATTGAATTCTTATTTCCAACGGTTCTTCAATAGAAAGAGTATCAGATAAAGATAAACTTTTAAAACCGGTAACCTTTCTAATAGGTACTTCTTTAATGGAAACTAATTCCGGATTATTTATTTCCATAAAAGCGGATTATAAAAATTGATAGGTAAATTTAATAAAAATTTGATTGAAAGAGGTCTTTTATTTGGAGCGTATTCGTATGCAAATAAAGGCACAAATTTTATACGGCTGCAATTTCGCTTGCTTACAGAAAATACTCTATGTCGGTACTTTTGTAAAGTTTAAAAACGATGCTTCTGTGTGTTTAATTTTAAAAGATAAATTACTTTTTCCAGATATCTTCATACTCATCCGGATGTCTTTTGAATTGTGCATGAACGTAAGGGCAAAGAGGTAAAACTTTCAGATTATTGGCACGTACATAAGCTACCATCTCTTCCAATAATTTCTTTGCATAACCTTTCCCTTCACCTTCTGGTTCAATTCCAGTGTGGTATACGGTTAATAAGCCGGGTTTAATGCTTACGGTCATTTCGCCTATTTTTTTATCATCAACATAAAGATTAAAGGCGCCGTGTTTTTTTTCGTCTAATTCTAGTTTTATTGTTTCCATCTTTTTTATTAATTAATGTATCGCATTTGTAGCGTTGTTTGCATTGTAAATTTATTAAATAATGAAATAGGTATCGCTTAACCTGGATTAAGAAGTAACAATATTTGTCTCTTGCTATCGCTGTATCTCATATAGGAGATCATATTTTGCTATTTTATGAATTTATTCTCTTAATTGATTGAGAGCTCTAAAAAGTAAAATAAAAAAAAGACAGTATTAAATTACATATGGATTGATTTCTTAGCTTTGTATAAAGTACCACAAAAACTTTTTAATCATGCCAATTATTGAACAATCAGAATATAATGATCCTTCTATTATTTATCGTAATAGGCATATTTCTACTATTTATGCTGCTTTGTTTAAAAAGTTTGAAGTTCCTAACTATACAAGAGAAAAGCAGGAGTTAAACGATGGAGATTTTATCAATATTGATTTTGTTATAGGTGATCCCAAAAAAGCAGTTATTCTTTGCCATGGTTTAGAAGGCGATTCGCGCAGAACTTATAATAATAGTTGTGCGGCTTATTTTCAACAACGAGGTTTTTCTGTTTTTGCATGGAACAATCGTACTTGTGGAGGAGAAATGAACCGTCTTCCGAGATTATATCATCACGGTGCTGTTGATGATCTTGATGAAGTGGTACAGTTTGTTTTACAAAAAGGATTCAAAGAGGTTTATTTGATTGGATATTCAATGGGTGGTGTTCAGCTTTTGAATTATTTAGGCTGGACAAAAATCGATAAACGCATAAAGGCTGCCGTTTCAATTTCGGTGCCAACACATATTGCCACAAGTGCAGAGGTACTCAAACAAGGATTTAACAAGGTTTATTTAAAGAATTTTACCATTGATATTAAAAGAAAACTAAAATACAAAGCAATACAGTTTCCTGATTTTATAAATCGCGATCAGATTGATAAAATTTCTTCTTTTGATGAAGTTGATCAGTATTTTACTGCACCGCTGCATGGTTTCGCAAGTCGGGATGATTATTATCAGCGTGTTTCTCCAGAGTTTTCTCTTAAAAATATTACAACTCCGGTTTTAATTATCAATTCACTTGATGATCCTTTTTTAGGCGAAAGATGTTATCCGAGAGCTATCGCTCAGGAAAGCGAATATGTTTATCTGGAAACTCCAAAATATGGTGGACACTGTGCTTTTCCGTTGCGCAATTCGACCTATTCATATGCAGAAAAAAGAGCTTATGAGTTTTTTAAATCCTGGTAACCAGTTAATAAATAAAAGCTGGATTTCTCCAAAAACTATAAATATTTATCAGTTTCTAATTACAGTATTTAACTGTTTCCTTATAAAAACAGTTTTTATTGTTAGCACTGTGTTTAAGTATATAGAATTCTGCGGGATATTTTTTCCCGCAGATTTAGTAGATCTTGAAGATTTTTTTTAATCTTTTTTAATTCTTTATCCCGATACCTATCGGGAATAGCTTTAATTTTAAAAACATAACTTAAAAATAATAAGCTATGTTTGTTTTGAATAAGCGAAACGATTTTTGTTAGATGGAAAAACTATGTTTCTATATACTATTATTCGTTAGATGGTTTTCCTATGGTAGCTAAAATTCCACCATCAACATATACAATATGTCCGTTTACAAAGTCACTTGCTTTTGAGCTTAAAAATATAGCAGCACCTTGCAGATCATCTGGATCTCCCCAACGTCCTGCTGGCGTTCTGCCCATAATAAATTCGTTAAAAGGATGTCCGTTTACTCGAATAGGAGCGGTTTGGCTTGTGGCGAAATATCCCGGGCCAATTCCGTTAGTCTGAATATTAAATTTAGCCCATTCTGTAGCCATATTTTTGGTCAGCATTTTTAGTCCGCCTTTTGCCGATGCGTACGCACTTACAGAATCTCTTCCTAATTCGCTCATCATCGAACACATGTTTATGATTTTTCCTCCTCCGCGTTCTATCATTCCTTTTGCTACATTTTTAGAAACGATAAAAGGACCAGTTAAATCTACTTTTATTACCGCTTCAAAATCTGCGACTTCCATTTCGATTATAGGCGTTCTTTTGATGATTCCGGCATTGTTTATTAAAATATCTATTGGGCCAACTTCGGTTTCTATTTTGTTAATAGCGGCAATTACAGCAGCTTCATCGGTTACATCAAATAGATAGCCGTGTGCTTCGATTCCTTCGGCTTTGTATTCGGAAATGGCATTATCTACAGCTTCCTGCGATGAATGGTCGTTTACCACAATTTTTGCACCTGCATGCCCAAGTCCTTTGGCCATTGCCATTCCCAGACCATGAACTCCTCCTGTAATAAGCGCTGTTTTTTCCGTTAAATCAAATAAGTTAATTGACATTTTTTTTAAGTTTTTGGTTATTAATAATTGTATTATTTTGTGTTTGATGTTGAACTATTTTACATTTATAATCAAAAGATTTTGAAGTTCCTGATTAAAGTGATCTAAGTAATCCTGCCATTGTTTTGAATTGGTTATTTGGCCAGCTTTATCCCACGCTGCACCCGAATAGTACACGATTGGTTCGTTATTCTTAACTGAAGTTTTGGCCAATAACTGCTCTTTATCGACCCACATTTTATTGGCAGGAGTGCTTAATATAGAGCCTACAGCCGTAGTTCCGTCTTTTTCAGAAGCAGGTTCCCAGTAACTCATAATTCCCTGCTGCTCGTTTAAGTCTATTATACCTTGTTTTTCGCGTCTGATAATTCCAACCACAACCGGCATTGAATTGTTATCGTCGAATGTGTAGATGTTTTCGATTCGGTTTAATTGGGAACCTGCATCAAGCGAAATGATTTTTACGGCTTTAACTTTTATACCGCCGGCATTCCAGGCATCATAACTTAATTGAAAAGTAGATCGAAGCGGGCCATTGTCTAAAATTTTCCAATGATGATAATTTCCGGAATATCGGATAGTATCCTTTACAAACGGAGCCATATTTCCTGCGCCCAACGTAAATCCAACATGATAATAATCTAAACCATCGCCATGATCGATATGATAATCGTCGCGTTTGTAACGGTCGTTTAAAACTAATTTGCTGGTACGTTTTACCCAAACATCATAACCGTAGGCGTCTCCTTCGGTTTTTTCAAGTGCTTTTCCGTACGTTCTAAAGGCAATTTTATCGTTTTCCCAGGCAAAATCGTCTTTGCGTTCTGGCACATAACGGCAATAGGTTTTGGCTGTAAAGAGTTCCGGTTTTCCTTTTTGAATGAAAAGATGCAGCGAAGATTTTGCTTTAATGTCGATTTGCACCAATAGATTCTGAATAGCAGCTTGTCCGCGGTGTTCCAGCTGAAAAGGAATTTGTTTTTTTGTAATGCTGTTAATCACGACAAAATTGGCTGTATCAATTTGTGGGAAGGAGGAAAGCACCGTTTTCCATTTTATGGCTACTACCGATTCTTTTCGGCTAACGACTGAATTGTTTTGAATGGTAATAGTTGCTTTTGTTTGTGCCAAAGTGGCTAAAGGCAAAACAAAAGCGAGTAAAAAGTGAAGTTTCATTAATTTCATGACGTGCAATAATTGTTGTTTTTTAATGTAATTTTTCTCGAAATCCGCTCAAAAAAGGCATAGTTGTGGCTTTCCCGGTGCCAAATGTGTTTTGCATTTGTACGAGTTAAGACTTTTCAGAATAAGAAATCAGGATCGTTAATAGTCCTTTAAAGACTTGTTTTTAAAAGATTTTCATGGGAAGGCAATGTGGTTTTTTCATTGTATTTAGTTTGTGTAGTTTTACTTTTTATTCTTCTTTTGGTTCATCAGTTCTCGCTAAGTATTCGCTTGGCATACAGCCATAATGCTGTTTGAATGCAGTCGAGAAATACGATGGCGAATTGAAGCCGCACATATACGTGATTTGCGCAATCGTATAGCGTTTGCTTTGCATGAGTTCGACTGCTTTTTTAAAGCGTATTCTTTTGATGAAATCCATTGCAGATTCGCCTGTTATGGCCTTTAATTTCAAGTAAAGGTTGGAGCGGCTCATCCCGATTTCTTTGCTGAACTGATCTACCGAAAATTCAGAATCGGCGAGGTGATCTTCGACAATCTGAATGGCTTGTTTTAGAAATTCTTCATCAAGAGTATTAAAGGCAATATTCTCCGGAACCATTTCTTTGCCCACCGAATAATATTCTTTTAATCGTTTACGGGAACGAAGCAGATTTGTAATTTTTGCAGCTAATAACGGAGTTGAAAATGGTTTTGTGATATAATCGTCGGCACCCATTTCAAGACCTTTTATCTGCTGGCTGGTTTCATTTCGCGCCGTTAAGAGCATTAACGGAATATGCGATGTATTGATGTTCTGTTTTACCTTTTTGCAAAAATGCAAGCCGTCAAGCTCCGGCATCATTACATCGCTTATAATAAGATCAAAAGGCTGTATTTCTAAAAGATCCAGCGCCATTTGGCCATTGTAAGCTGTAGTAACTTCGTATATTTTGCTGAAATAATCCTGCAGATAATCTAAAATCTCTTTATTATCATCTACAATAAGCAGTTTAACAGGCTGATCTCTTTCGATAATTTCATTTTCTTCCTCTAATGCAGCATCTTCATCAAGCTCATTATCTGATATAATAGACAATTCGTATAAGGAACTTTCTATTTGCTGGTCGTTTTTATAAGCCTGATCTAAAGTTGGAATTATTACGGTAAAAGTGCTTCCTTTTTCCTGTGCGCTTTCGGCAGTAATCTCGCCATGATGCAGTTCTACCAAACGTTTTGTAAAGGCTAAACCAACACCGGAACCCAGATTCATCTCGCGATTGTTTACCTGATAAAAACGATCAAAAACTTTTGATAGATCTTCTTCGCTAATTCCGACACCCGTGTCAGCGACCTTTATTTGTACCGTATCATTTTTCTTTATTAACTCAACATGAATGCTTTGGCCGGTTTTGGTATACTTAAAGGCGTTGGATAAAAGATTAAACAGGATTTTTTCCATCGCATCTTTATCAAAATAAAACAGCAGCTGCGGTTCTTCTGAATGATAAGAATACTGAATGCCGTTTTTCTCTGAAAGTGGTTTAAACGATTCAAAAATTTCTTTGGTAAAACCTACAATGTCGCCTTTGCCTACTTTAAGCTGACGGGTTCCCATTTCGGTTTTTCTAAACTCAAATAATTGATCGACTAAGTTGTAAAGTCTTTTTGCGTTGATAAACATTAATTCATGTTTCTTTTTCGAAATTTTATCAGCAAAAGGCATTTTTAATAATTCTTCTAAAGGAGCTAAAATCAAGGTTAAAGGCGTTCTTAATTCATGTGATACATTAGTAAAGAAATCCATTTTAATCTGGTTGATATAGCTTACTCTTTCTTTGTCTATACGCTCCAGTTTTAACTGCTGAACGGCGTTTATTCTTTCTTTTATAATTTTAAAACCAATATATCCGGCTGTACCAATAATGGTTAAAAGCAATAAAGAAAACCAGATGGTTTTGTACCAAGGCGGTAAAATCACAATTTTTAAATTTCTAATGGCGCTGGTTTCTCCATTTGGCCCAATTGCCTTAATCTGGAAATTGTATTTTCCGGCTGGTAGATTACTGTAACTTACTTTGAGTTCATCTGTTCTCTGCCAGTCTTTGTCAATTCCTTCTAACTTATAATAATAGTAAGTTCTGTTTGACGAAATGTAGTTGAAAGTATTAAAAAAGATACTGAACTGCTTGTATTCCGGGCCAATTTCAAGCTCATTTACCTGATCGATATGTTCTTCAAGAATGCCTGTTTCATCCTCAACAGCAACATTTTTGTTTAAAACTTCTAAAGCCGTAAAACTTAATTTTAAAGGAAGCGGCTGTTGTTTTATCAGCGACGGATAGAAGTAGGAGATTCCTTTGATACCGCCAAAAAGCAGCATGCCGTCTTTTGCTTTATAAAAAGCATAATCATTAAATTGTTTGTTCTGTAAGCCGTCACTTTCGTCAAAAGTCTGAACAGATCCTTTGTCGGGATTAAATTTGATTAGTCCGCTGTTGGTTGAAATCCACAGATTTCCATCATCATCCGGAACAATTCCGTAAATGGTTTCTTTAACAAAGTCTTTTCCGGCTTTAAAAACAATGAAGGATTCCTGGGTTTCATCATACAATCGTAAACCTTCTCTTGTGCCGAGCCAAATACGGTGTTTTGCATCTTCGGTAATACAATTTACAATATCGTCGCTTAATTTCCCGTGTCCGATGTTTCCAAATAACTGCGTATCCGGATAAAAAAGCGTTACACCATTTGTAGTTCCAATCCAGATTCGGTTTTTGCTGTCTTCAAACAAAAACGTAATATCGTCAGAAGTCAATCGTTTTCCGGCTTTATCTAAATGAATGTGTGTAAAGGTTTTAGTTTCCGGATGAAACTGATCTAATCCTGATCTTGTGCCCACCCAAATTCGGCCTTTAGAATCTTTTAATAAGCTGTAAACCAAATCTCCGGCAATTGTGTTTGGATTATTTTCGTCATGGCGAAAGCGCTGTACAGAACCGCTGTTGGGATTCAATAAATTCATTCCGCCGTTGTGTGTACCAATTAAGACATTGCCGTTGTCATCAAATGCAATCGCCTTGATATTGTTAGAACTTAAGCTGTTTGGATTATTCTCGCTGTTGGAATAATAGGTAATCGTATTGGCATTTTTGTTCCAGTAATTCAGCCCTTTATCGTTGCTTCCAATCCAGAAATTTCCTTTTGCATCTTGTTTGATAACACCAATTACTTCATCATTTAAAGACGGCTTCCCTGAGTTTTGACTCAGCAAATTAAACTTAATATCGTTTTTATGATAGTAATTTAAACCGCCATAATATGTTCCAAGCCAAATTCCGTTTTGTTTGTCTTTAAAAAAACAGCGAACCGAGTTTTGGCTAATCGTATAAGGCTGTGATATTTGATGGTAATAATTGGTAAACGAATTATTCTTTGGATTAAAAATAGTCAATCCTCTAAAAGTTCCCATCCAGATATTTCCTTCGGTATCTTTTCCTATGCATCTAATATTATTATCGGCAATACTGTTGGTTCCAGAGCTGTGAAGCAGGGAAGAAGTCTGTCTGTTTTGCGCATTATATTGTATTACGCCTTCGCCTTCGGTGGCCACCCATAATTTTTTGCCCTCAACATAAACATCATTGATATAAGGCTTTTTTGCTCCTAAATTTATTTTTATCAGTTGACGCGTATTTTGGTTGAGTTTAAAAAGACCAACATCGGTTCCTAAAATAATTTGTTGCTGCCAAAGCCCGATGTAAGCTATTTTTTTAATTTCATGCGAAGAGGCATTGAACTTTACAGCCGTAAATTTTTCCTCTTTTGGATTCAGTACAAAAACATCACCTGCAATAGAACTTGCCCAAATTCTGTGCTGTTTGTCCTCGGTTATAGAAGAGATGTACCACTCGCCAATATTTCGCGGTAACGGATAATTGGTAAAACTATCGGTGTTGTAATTGTAAACGCTGATGCCTTGATTACCGCCTACCCATAATTGTCCTTTATGATCTGTAAATAAACTGCGTATGTAGTACGACTGCAAGCTATTTTTTATGTTCTTTATTGGGCGATATACTTTAAAACCTTTGCTGTCATAACGATTTAATCCATCCTGAGTTCCTATCCAGATAAAGCCCAGTGTATCCTGCTGAATGGCAAAAACAGAACTTTGCGACAAGCCTTTATCTACCGAAATATTTCGGAAATATCGATCCTGAACTTGTGCGTGACTTTTTATTGTAAAAAAGACAGTGAACAAAAGGGCTGCTATAGCAATCTTTTTTCTCATATTTTATTAAACTAAATCTCGGTATTCATCCTGCAAGGTTTTTCAAACCTTGCAGGAAGTAAAACAATGCTCTAAATTAAAGAAAAAGCAAGCATCTTCTATTTTTTAATTTTTGTCGTATTTGGCAACATCCGGTAATTCGTCTACGGCCTCTTGCTGTTTCACTTTATTGTTTTCTATTTGTAACAATACAGAACTTCCTGTAATTTTAGGCGAATAGGTTTTTCCTTCAAATTTTACAGGCAGATTTCCATAGCTGAATAATGATTTTAGGGTTTTACCCGAAACTTGTAAAGCAGCCGTTTTTTCTCCGTCTAACTGCGCCTGAATATTCCATTCTCCAACTTGTAAATTAGCTAAACCATTCTTGTTTGAAATAGTTTTGATGACTTCTGTTTTGCCGTCTTTAATTTGAATAATGGTTAAGAATCTAAATTTTTGTTTGGGTTCAGAAGTGATTCCGGCGTGCCATTGGTCTTTGAATTCTTTGATCTGGCCTTCGTCATTCGTTACTTTGTTCCAGTTCACCGCAGCTTCGTAAAACTGATTGTGAACTGCCATATTTAAAGGGGTATTAGCAAAAACGCTCGCATTTACATTTCCTAAATCGGTTTGTACGGTAAAGTTTTGTTGTTTGGCTTTCGCCGAATTTTCTCCTTTGATGGTGTAATACGGACAATGAAATTGAGTAGCCCATTTTACCGGAGTTTTAGCTTCTAACTCATCATACAAAACAATATAACCGCCTTCTAATTGTAACATATGTCTGCGGTACAGCGTTACACCAGATTCTCCGTAACCATTTGCTTTGCTTGGCACGACATTAATTTGTTTGAATCGGTTTAACCAGAAGTCACTTTTTATTTCTCCATAAGCATTACTGGCATCGCCCAAAGCATATTGAATGTGTTTCCCTGAAATGGCTCTCGGAATCCATCCGTAACCTTCTTCACCAATTTTCTGATTTAAACTATCGGCTAAAATGGTGTTGTAAGCTTTTGATGATCTGTAGAACAAAAGATTATGTTTGTCGCTGAAATTGCTGTAATAACCTGTTCCGCCAAAGATTACTTTGCCTTTATAATTAACAGTAAAAGCATTCTGAGACGCATGTCCATGTCCGGAAGAACCAAACGGACTGCTGAATAAATAACTGCTTAAAGTTTTATCGGCTTTAGCCAAATCTTCGTGCATGGCAACTACACCAACATCGCCAAATTTGCGGGTTTTTGGTAAATTCTCCGGCGAAGTTACAGGCATGTTTCTATTGGGTTTATAGTTTAATAATCTAAAGAACAGAAAATCATCTGTGCCGTGATAATAAGATGGATAATCTCTTTTTATTTCGTTTACGTACCAGTTTAAATACGGATTGTTCATTTTGTAGGTCAAGGCATCGGCAAACCAGGCTTCTCCTTTTACGATATACGGAATATTCTCCCACATATCGCCAATTGCGGTACTTGCCGCTCCGTTTGGATGTGTGTATAACATATAAAACGGCAGATTTTCCATCCACGGTAATTTAAAATAATCGACTCTGCTAAAATCGCCAAACATTTGCGATAAGTAAATGATCGATTTAAAGTTAACTCTGAAATAGCCATTTCCTTCATGCCAGCCGCCATCTGTAGTGCCTAAAACCGGAAAACGTGCCGACCAGACTTCATACATGTAGGTCAGCCATTCTTTGGCTTCGGGAACATCATTGATTACGGCAACGGTTGCAATTGCAAGATTTCTTAAAGTAATCTGCCAAACGTGGTTATCGCTTACATGCAGTTCAAAACGGTTAGGCAAATGATTGTAAACTCTTTTTGCTCTAATGGTAATTATGTTTTTAAATATCTCTTTTTCCTGTGGCGTCAGGAATTGATATCCTGCATCATAAAACCAGCCTAAGGCTTCAAGCACGGCTCCGCTTGTAAAATCATCACCAGTTGCTAATCCGTCTGGATTCATGGCTGCAAGGTTTAAGGCTCTGCGTTTGGCATCCTGAATGAAACGTTCGTCTTTAGTAAGCTGATATGCAATGCATAAATTGCGAACCGGATTACCAACGGCATCACCAAAACCATGATACATTCTTTCTATAATGATCTTTTTTTCTAGTTTGTTTTTGCCCGTAGTATCAATTACTCTTTGCGGTTTTTCGGTTGGAAGCGGGGCCAGCATTAGTTTTTCCGCGAAAGCGATAAACTTTTTCGCTTCGGGATTATCGAGATTGTTTTTGTAAAAATCTTCGCCAATACGATTCATATCCCATAAAAGCGGATGCGATCCTTCGTTGCGTTTTAAAACTTCGCTTACTGGCGGTGACACTTTTTCGTTTACATATTTAGCATCGACTACAAAATCATAAACCGGAGACCAGGTCCATTGAGTACTGCCTTTTAAAGCGTAACCGTATTTCCAGTACCATTTTCCGGGTTTTAAGGCTTGATGAAGCGGATAAACAGCCCAGCGTTGTTCTGTACTGGCAATTAAATCTTTACTGAAATTGGTATCGCCTGCGAGCATCACTTTATAGCGGACATTGCCAATATTGGGATCTTCGGGTACTTCGCTGCCGCTTTCCATTGGTTTAACCATGTCTTTGCCATTTGTTGCAGGCCAAAGGAGGGAAGGAGCATTGGTAGGAACCGTAATTCCGTTTACAGGATAAGGCCATTCTCGGACTCTTGAATGCAGTTTTTCTGCGGTCAGTTTTATTATGGCCGATTGCTGGCTGAAAACCGAAACAGCGGTGAATGATAAAAATAAGGCAATTATATTTTTCATGAATTTTTTCTTTAACCAAATTATAATTCTGATACGAAAGGATCTCCGTTCTTTTTGCACCATTGTTTTAAATAAAGGCGCAGGGCATTTAATTGTTTTTTATAGGATGAGTTTACCGCCAGATTGGTAATTTCTCCGGGATCTTTTGTGAGATCAAAAAGCTGTTCTTTTAAATCTCCTTTGTTGTATACGATATATTTATAATCTTTCGTAATTACGGCACGTCCGCTAATGTTTAAGAGTTCTTCGTTATCAGCAAAATCGGTTTCGATTACAAGCGTATCACGAAGATTTTGATTTGGGTTTTCAATTTTTTTACTGATGTCGATTCCTTTTAGATAGGCGGGTTTTGGTACTCCGATAAATCCGCAGATTGTTGGGATAATATCGATGCCGTTGCAAACCAGCATATCATCGGTTCGGGGTTTCCATTCGCCAATTTTTGAAATGATAAAAGGTATTTTGGTCGATTCTTCGTATAATATTTGCTTTTGATTCCAACTATGTCCTGCATAACCATCGCCGTGATCTGCGGTAAAAATAACGATGGTGTTTTTTTCGATATTATATTTTTTTAAAGATGCCAAAACCATTTCGATATAACTGTCTACTTTTTCAACTAACCGATTATAAGCCCATCGATATTGGCGCCATTGATCTGGTGTCCAGTTAACGGTAGGATAGGTTCTGAAACTTACTTTTTGCTGTTCGCGTACAATTTTGGGTTCGTAATCTGGAATTTTCCAATTAGCGGGCAACAGCGGACATTGATCTGCAGGAGGTGCTTTTTCCAGAACATCCATTTTTAAATCTTCACCGCGTGCCCATTCGCAAATGTCATGCGGATTTAAAAAAGATGCCACTAATAAAAAGGGTGTGTTTTTATTCTCTTTGATAAAACGAGCACAGAATGATGGTGTTGCAGCATCGTTATAATCCTGAAAGCTGGTGTTTTCGATGTATTCAAAACCATGCTGGCTTTTTTTGGAAGTAGGAACGGGTAAATGCCATTTGCCTACATAACCGGTTTTGTAACCTCCGTTTTGGAGAATTTTTCCCATCATTAAAATATCATCCGGCCATTGACCGTCTTTTTCGGGTGCGTTTCCTATAAAACCGGTTTCATAAGGCATTTTGCCACTCATGATAGAGGCGCGTGATGGTGTACACAAAGGCTGTGCGCAATAGGCTTTGGTAAACCGAACTCCGTTTTGTGCCAATTTATCCATTGCGGGTGTATGCAGATTTTTATTTCCTGCAATACTCATGGCATCAGCCGTTTGTTGATCGGTCATGATGATTAGAATATTAGGACGGTCAGCAGCTTGGGCATTCCCTAAAAAAGGAATGTGCAATACCATGAAAAGCCATATAAAAAATATGTTTTTTTGAAACATGATCTTTAAGATTATAATTTGTTTTGTGAACGCTCTGAATTACAAAACGAATTTAATGATCAATGTTATAAGAAGGTTTTGAATTTGTGCAAAATGATATTAAAATTATCTAAAAGCCTTTAATTATTGCAATTCGTGAGGATTTGACTGTGTATTTAACCGCAATCCCGATAGCTATCGGGAGCTAAGGTATACGCAAAGGGCGCGAAGTTTTTTTCTCGCAAAGCTGCGAAGTTTTTTTCACGCAGATTTAGCAGATTTAGCAGATTTTTTTTTTCGCATTAGATTCGTGAATTAGTGGCGAATTTAACCGCAAAGGACGCAAAGTTTTTTAGCCACAGATTAAAGGATTAAATTGATTAAAAAATCTGCTAAATCTGCGTGAAACAAAAAAATGCGGCTTTGCGAGATTAATTTTGAAGCAAAGTTATATTACAATGCGTATTCAGTCTTTTTAAATTTTTGGAAGGCATTCGCGCAAGCGCCTAATAAACCGGCTTTATTTCCTAAGCTTGCGGCTACGATTTTTGTGTTGGAAAATGAAACCGGAATTGCGGTCTTTTTTACCCGGTTTGTTAATTCATCTATGTAGAACTGGCCTGCTTCGCTGATGCCACCGCCAATTATTACTTTCTGCGGACTGAATATGTTTACGCAATTTACGATTCCGGCCGCTAAATAATCGAAGTGATGCAGCATTGCATTTACTGCATGGTCTTCACCTGCAAGATATTTTTCGATGATGGTTTTTCCGTCGATATGTTCGTCGGCTGCTTTATTTTGAGTTTTGTAGTATTCGATTAAGGCTGTAACCGAAGCATAACTTTCTAAACAGCCGCGTCCGCCGCAAGCACATTGAATTCCGTTTTGCTGAATCACGGTGTGACCTAATTCGGCGCCGCGATTTTTGTAACCGCCAAAAAGTTTTTTATTGATCATGATGGCTCCGCCAATTCCGGTTCCGATAGTTAGAAAAATAGCGTCCTCACTGTCTTTAGCTGCGCCGTAGATTACTTCGGCAAGTCCCATTAAGTTGGCATCGTTATCAATTACGATATTGTGTCCGGTTCGATCATTTAGAATTTTCCCTAATGGTAATTGTTCAAAACCGGGAAGATTAACCCCGCCGCCCACGATTACATCATTTTCGATGAGTCCCGGAAAACCAATTCCGATGCCCACAATAGGTTCGTTTAATTGATCTGTGCATTGTGTAATAGCCTTAACTATTAAATTTATGATTTCTTCTTCTGTTTTTGCCTCCTTGAGAGATACTAAAAAAGAAAACAGGATTTCTCCAAGTTCATTAACAACACCGCATTTGAGTGAAGTTCCACCAATATCGATTCCAATTGCGTATGATTTTGATATTTGTGTGTCGTTTAAGGTATTCATAATGCTGATTTTATGATTATTTTATCTTCTGTTAGAAACAATTAATGCAGAACGGCAAGTTCTGCATTAATGTCCAAAAATCAGGTAATTTTCTAAAAAAAATAACGCCTTATTTTAATCTGATTTATATTATGACTTAGGTTTATTTAAAGATTTGGCAAAATCTCTCCATATTTGAAACTGTTCCGGAGTGAGGATTGCTTTTTCTTTTGTTGTTATTTCCTTTTTCCAGGCTTCAAGTTTCTCTTGTCTTTGATCGTAAAATAAGGCTGAATCGTCTTTAATTGCTTTTTGGCCTTTGCCATTCTCGGCAATTAAATCGTGCATTTTTTGTCGGTTTGCAGGACTTAATTTCATAACCGTAAAAATAGAATCTCTTAGGGTTTTCATGTCTTTCGGTTTGTTTTGTGCAAACGATGCCGAAGCCATTAGAATCAAGCTGCATACTAATACTATCTTTTTCATAATTTTAGTTTTATACTTTTAATACTTCGGGTTTTGACGCGTAATGTTCTTATTTACATCGGTTTCATTTTGCGGATAAGGATATAATTCATGTTTCCCTGTCACAAAATTGGTAATCGACGGATAGAAATAAGTAGAGCGAATTGCTTTTACGGCAGTATTGGTCTCGGTTAATTTATCGGCTAAAATTCCCCATCTTATTAAATCGGCTCTTCGCATACCTTCAAAAGAAAGTTCCCAGGCTCTTTCCTGCTGTAAGGCTTTCAGGAAACTGTTTTTGTCTAAACCTGTTGTTAAATTCATTTCTGCTGCGGTTGGTTTAGTTAATAATCTTGCTGTTGCAGTTGCTCCGGTACCTTTTCCGTCTGTGCTGGTAATGGTTACAGTTGGGACAGAAGTATAACCGTCGCCGGAACGCAGCATTCCTATTGTTCCAATTCCACCGCTGGCAAGTGTTACTACTGCCGCTGCTGCATCACTGCCGCCACCGCCTGTAATTTGTATCACAACGCTGGCTGCATTTGTATATCCTGTGCCTTTGGTTTTTAAATCAATAGCAATTCTGCTTCCCGGAATGTCAGCGCCAAAAGCTCTTTTTCTAACCTGATTAATAGCATCATAAGCGATGGCATTTGGACCTTCGTTTAATTCATTTTCTACTTCGGCACGCATTAAGAGTAAATCAGAATAACGCATGATTACCCAATTAATGTGTGTATAAACACGTTCTGCAGTTGCATTGGTTTGGTATTCACGGCTCCATTTTGCAACGGTCCATCTTTCGTCCTGATTGGTCGTTAAAAGCGGTAATTTGTTTCCGAGATTATTGATAGAGTAGGTTGCTATAGAAAAATCTCTACGTTGATCTGCGGTATTGTAACTGTTGTAAAATGGTTTTGGAACTAAACATCTGGAGATATTCGAAGGATAAACTCCGTTTGCAGTTGCCGGACCGTTAAAATTTCCTACCCATGATGCATTGCCTAAAGTTCCTGCAGGATTGTAAAAAGCAACCTGAAAAATGTTTTCTGTTGGCTCTAATACATGCTGACATTGGTTTTTGAATACTTTAGAATAAGATGGATTTAGTTTATACGGATTTTGTGCCATTACATCATTAATCTCTTTTTGTGCCAATTGATAAAATTCTTTGTAATTGGCAGGGCGTTTTATTGTTCCGTCTGCTTGTAAAGAATAACCTCCTGCAAATAAAGCAACTCTGGCCAGCATTGCTTTTGCTCCCCATTTGTTAATACGCTCGTCTGCAGGTATTTGTTCAGGTAAAAGAAGAGCAGCTTCCTGCATGTCTTTTATAATCTGTTTGTAAATTTCCATTCGATCTATCAAACCCACTTTTAAGTTATCTCCTGATTGTGAGCTTTTGGTTTTAAAAGGTACATCGCCCCATAAACGAACCAATTCTGAATAGTAAAAACCGCGTAGGAATTTTGCTTCGCCAAGGAATTTGTTTAGCTGAAGTTTTTCAGATGGAGTTCCGTTAGAATATAAATCCATCTGCGGAATTCTTTCAATAACAACATTGGCTCTGTCAAC
The DNA here is from genome assembly GCF_025947185.1 of Flavobacterium sp. N2038. NCBI lineage: Bacteria > Pseudomonadati > Bacteroidota > Flavobacteriia > Flavobacteriales > Flavobacteriaceae > Flavobacterium > Flavobacterium sp. N2038. Next base: position 2,994,028 of record NZ_CP110001.1, on the reverse strand, counting down.
TCCTTCATACAACTTACTCCAGGCGGTGTAAAAAGTTAAGGTTTGAGAAATTCCCTGATAATGTGCTATTGTTCTCCAGTCATCGGCACCAATTCCGGTCATTTGTTCAATATCGGTATCGGCATCAAAAATTAAAGAAATATTCCAGCCATAACTGTCCAGAGACGACATTGATTCATAAACGCCCAAGGTGGCCATGTTAGCTTCGTTTACATTCGAGAAAAAGTTCGCTGTTGTAAAATAAGAATAAGGTGTTGTTTCTAACTCTTTATCGCAGGAATTAAGGGGCAATAAGAGGCAAGCAAGACTCGCTGTAAGGATTGCTCTACGGGAAAATATATTGTTTTTCATCTTTTTAAAACTTTAAATTATAGTGAAATACTTAAGCCTGTTACAAAGGATTTACTTCTAGGATAAGCACTAAAATCTACACCTCTGGTTATGGCGTTGTTAAGCACACTTACTTCAGGATCATATCCGGAATATTTGGTAAATACATATACATTATAAGCTGTAAAATAGATTCTCAAATTAGAAATCTTCGATTTTTTCAGCCAGTCTTTTGGAAGTGTATAACCTAAACTAATGTTGTTGATTCTTAAAAACGAACCATCTTCGATAATATCGCTGTACAAACGTCCTGTGGTGTTTCCGTTAAATGCCGGATTGGTTTTGCCAACATTAAGCGCTGCTAGTTCTGCAGGATCAGTTACTCTTTGTCCCGCCGTATTTATAGTAGTCCATCTGTCGGCATAAATAGCCAGTGTATTTAAGTTGTCCAGATTAAGTCTTGAATTGTTTAATACATTGGCATTATAAATATCATTGCCTACTGTAAAATCCAGAAATACGCTAAGATCGATTCCTTTGTAAGTAAAGGTATTATTGAAGCCTCCTGTGTATTTAGGATTTGCATTTCCAATAATAGTTCTGTCTAAATCATTAATTACACCGTCTGGGGTTCCGTTTGGACCACTAATATCTTTAAACTTAATAAAGCCGGGCTGCACCACGATATTATCGCCTGCTACACCTGTTTTTAAAGTATAAGCCTTTGTTGTTGGGTTATAATCAAAATCATTTACCTGATATAAACCGTCTCTAACATATCCATACATGGTTCCAACTGGTTTTCCTACTTGTAGAATGTAATCACTTTTATCCGTGTAACTGTTGGTTATTAATGAATTTTCGCCTTCGCTTAAACTAAGCACTTTTGTTTTATTAAAGGCAAGATTCAAACTGGTATTCCATGTAAAACTGTTTGTTCTAATGTTTACTGTATTTAATGTAAACTCGATACCGCGGTTAGAAGTGGCTCCAATATTCTGAAATTGTTTCTTAAATCCTGAACTTGCCGGTACACGAGTGTTATAAAGTAAGTCTTTAGATTTATTATCGTATAATTCTGTTGTTAAAGCGATTCGTTGTTTAAAGAATCCTAGGTCAAGACCTATATTAGTCGATTTTGTTGCTTCCCATTTCAGGAATGGATTTGGAAGATTGTTTTGAAATGCTGTAATATTGGTTTGGTTGTTTAACGGATAAGAACCAGAATTAAAAATACCCAAAGCAGCATAATTAGCAATTCGGTTATTTCCTGCTTCACCATAACTCGCACGAATTTTTAAATCAGAAAATACGGGTAACTTACTCATAAAATCTTCCTGGATAATTCTCCATGCAGCCGATACGGAAGGGAAATATCCCCATTGATTTTCGGTTCCAAATTTAGATGAACCATCGGCTCTTATGCTGGCAGAGAATAAATATTTGTCTTTGTAGGCATAGTTTGTTTTGGCGAAGAAAGATAACATCTTATCATCTTCGGCAAAAGTTGTCGGAATACCTGCAATAGTTCCTAACTGTAATTTATCCCAACCTAAATTTACATTCGGAAAAGCCGAAGCCGTAGCTGTAACTCCTTCGTTATAATTGTAAATGTATTCCTGACCGGCTGTTACATCAAATTTGTGTTTTTTATTAAAAGTTTTGGCATACGTTAAAACGTTATTATAGTTTAAACGTGTTGTGGTATTGTTTGTAACACCACCATTTGCTCCACCGCTTCTGATGGCCTGAATACCATTAGAATCATTAAAATATTTGCTGTTAAGGCTTGTATCCGTATAACTTATCAAACCTTTGTAAATTAAACTTGGTGTAATATTATACTGAAGCTGTAAACTCATATTAATCGTTCTGGTAATAGCTTCTCTTTTTTGACTATCGATGGTTACCAGCGGACTTTGAAGCGTTGGTGAATCCTGATTGTCTAACGGATCAACGAATAAAGTTTTTAAATCTTCATCAGATCCTGTTTTTCCAATTGTTGGCCTGTATTGTAGTAAATTTTGTAGCATGCTTAATCTTGCATTTCCACCATCGCCGGTAGATAATCCGGTTACTTTTTGATTAGAGTAATTCACAATCGCATTTACAGAGAATTTTTTACTGATGGTATTGATTACGTTTAGTTTTGCAATGTTTTTTACTGAAGCGCTTCCTAGCATAATTCCCTGATCGTTATTTACAGAATAAAAAGCGTTGTATCTGGTATCGTTTTCGCCTCCGCTGATACTTATTTTATGATATTGGCTTTCTACGGCATTTCCAAAAACTTCATCCTGCCAGTCGATACCTTTTCGGTCTTTATATAAACCTTCTAGTTCGTCGTAAGTGCCAAAAGTGTTGGTAAATTTCTGTAGTCTTGCGTCGTCTGTTGCAGCTTCATATAATAATTGTGTGTATTGATACGGATTTAAAACCGGAAGTGTTTTGGCAATTGTTTTTATTCCGCCATAAGCATCATAGTTAATGGTTAGTTTTCCGCCCTTTGGTTTTTTGGTGGTAACCAAAACGACTCCGTTTGCACCTTGAGCACCATAAATTGAGGTAGAAGAAGCATCTTTTAAAACATCCATAGATTCAACATCCATAGGATCAATAAAACCTAAACCTCCTGTTTGCGCTACTCCGTCAACCACATACAAAGGCTCGTTGCTTTGTGTGATAGAAGTTCCGCCTCTAATTCTAAGCGATGGTTCAGCTCCTGGTGTTCCGTCAGGCATTGTAACCTGCATACCAGCAATACGACCTTGTAAAGCCTGCGCCACATTTTGCACGGGAACTTTTGCAAGTTCGGTTCCTTTTACAGAAGATACTGCGCCTGTGAGATCTTTTCGGCTTTTTGTACCGTAACCTACCACAACTACTTCATCTAGATTATTGGCATCGTCAATTAATTTGACATTAATAAGTGTTCTGTTTTTTACGTGTTCTTCTTTGGTTTTTGTTCCAATAAAAGAGAAAACCAATATGGCATTGGGCTTTACTTTAATTTGATAATTTCCATCCATAGAAGTAACGGTAGAATTTTTGGTTCCTTTTTCAGAAACGGTTGTTCCCGGCATTGGAATGCTCTGCGAATCTGTTACTACACCTTTTACGGTAATAATATCCTGCGCATACATCATTTTGCATGTTGCCAGAAGCAAGAATAAGTATATAGTCCTTTTCATAATTTATTTTTAGATGGGAATAAGTCTGAAGATTTATTTCCTATTGATATGATTTAAGTTGAGTCTGTATGTTGTTACGCAAATCGATCTTAATTTTTGCATGGATTTCAAAAGATGTTTATCCAATAATTTTTGCAAAGCTAATATGGATTAAGGCGAAAATTATAACAATTTATTAACTTGAAAATAGGACTGGGGAATTTTGCGTCTGGTACATAAAAATAGATTTTTTAGAAGTCGGTTCATTTGTCTTGGATTAGTCATGTTTTTTTTGGTTTTAATTAAAACAAATATATAAATCGGGTATACAGGACAGTTTTGAATACGTCCAAAATGCTATTGATTTTGATTAATACAACGTTTTCGTACCCCGTAAACAAAGGAAAAATCAGCGTTTTAAGGTGTTTTATTGCAAAATGATTTTATAATATAGTCCCGTAATTACTAATCAATTTTGAAATGCTTTGTGTTGGATAATCGTTAAGTGAAACAGAGCAAAATGTTAATGGAGATATTCACTTTTTGATGTGATTTTTATCAATTGATTTATCGGCTTGTTTATTTAATTCAGATAAAACTTATGTATTTAAAACCAGGGAAGTAGCATTGCGAAGAAATATGCGTTTAATGGCACGCGTATGAGGCTGAAGTCATTGCGAGGAACGAAGCAATCTCACGAATAAAAGATCGTAAAATTGGATTTAATGACACGTGGATGACGCGGGTTTAAACGGGTTTATTCTTGTGTTTATAGATCTTTGTCAAAGTTTGGAACCAAGGGTGTAAGGAACTTAGTTTCACTCAAAATAACCACAATCATTGTCAGAGATGACAAGCTGTTAATTCCTATCTTTAAACATAGCCCTTGGTTTCAACCACGGGAACACAACATAAGACGTGATAATATTGTATCCCCGTGGTTGAAACCACGAGCTATATTTGACAAGTTTACAAGTAAAAACCTTTTAAAAGATCTAAGAAGTAAAGCTAAAGCTATTTTAAAGGAAGTTTGATGATTCTGATATCATCATGATAAGCAATGCGAGTTAGAACATTATCGCTGGTAATTACATTGCCATTGGCATCTTCTCCGGCTTCCCGGTAAACGCCCCATTTTAAATAACCTACATTTCCAACTGCCGGATTGCCTGTGAATGTGGTAAAATTTGTGCGTTCCAGTAAAAGCTTATAGTCGGATTGGTCGGGAAGTTTGGCGAATATTTTCATATATCCGGTATTATCAACTGCCCATTTTACCTCAACACGAAACTTGATCCATTGATTGATATAAGGACGATAATCCGTAATTAAATTGTCCTGATATTGGTAGTTTCTGGCCACGATAGCATTACGTTTAGTAAGGATTCTGAGAGGCAATAACTGATTGTCGGACATTTTTAGCTGAAAAATATTATCACCGTAAGCAGGATCTGTGCCATTCCACGATTGCCAGTCTTTTAACAATATGCTGACTTCATATCGGTGTTCGTCTCCTGGAGCATAACGATATTTTGCCAAAGAAACAGCATCAGATTCACTGCGGTAAGCACCATCAGAAAAATAACTAGTATCGCCAAGTGTAACTTTATGCGCAACAGCATATTTTCCAGTACTTCCGGGTGAAGTCATAAAAACGGCATCAGCAGCAGTGGCGTGAGTACCTGTTATACCTGTAATTCCTGACGTAAATTCGCCTGTTTCGTAATTCACATTTAAAATCGTATCGTTTACAGCTTGTGCGGGTTCTTCGGGTTTAGAATCGTCATTGTCATCTTTACTACAGGATGCTGTAATTATGAATGCCACACTCGCAATAATAAGTTTGAAGGGAATATTCTTTTTCATAATGCTTTATGATTTTATATGTAACCAAGTTTTCTTATTTCTAATCGGAATTAGAAATAAGAAACCATATTGGCATTATGTATTTGTTATTGCAAAGTTGTTTTGATTTCGCTTTTTTTGCCATCAATTGTAATCGTTAAATTGATGTTTCCTTTTTCAAAGTCATTGCCTGCATTGGGCTGAAGGCTAATTTGGGGAGTTTTGTTTCCGTTGTACGGATATACAATGCTTATAAATTGCTGTATAGCCGTATCATTTTTTGATTTCTCAAAAACAAAAGCCGGTCTTGCTATTTCTTTTGCATAAACGTAAGATACTTTTCCTTCTTCTTCTTTTAAAACGATTTTATCTGTATTTAAAGATTGAATTAAAAGGTTATTTCCATCCTCGTAAGTAGTGTAAACGCTGTTATTAGTTGTGTTATAAACTGGTTTGCTGTCTTCTTTTAATTGAAAATGAACACCTAAATTTCCGGTTGCTTTTCCAATTACTTTATCTATAATTAGAAAATATTTTTCGTTTATAAATAAAATACTGCGCTGATGTTCTAAATCAGTATAACTTGGGTTTGTATAAGTTAAAATATCAAGATTTTTACTGGTCTTCCATTTGTTTTGTTTGGCTTTGGTAATGATCATGTTTTCATTATTCAAGGTCAAAGTATTGTGAACTCTGGTTTGACGGAACCAGTTTCTCATTTTGGTCACTTCGGCATCACCGCTGTATAAATAACATCCGGTATCGGGCATAAAGTTGCGTCCGTTTACCCAAAGTTCAAAAGTTCCGTTATCCGGCTGTGCATGAAATTCGGCAGGAGGTCCGGCTTTTACAATCATCACAGTTGATTTATCGTTCCAACCGTTTCTAAAAGTATAAAAACCACCATTTGGTAACGCATTTGATAAATTAGGTAATTTTCCGTCTACGCCATCTGTTGCAAAATATTTGATAAGTCCGTTATCCGGAAATAGTTTCGACCAGCCTGCAAACTGCTTTATTCGGGCATTTTTTTCAATTGGCCACGAATCGCCAAACATTGGATTGTTATAATCAGGAAATGATATATTGGCTGTAGCCACAATCATTTTTTCAATCGTTTGTATGTACGTATCCGGAAATTCTTTTTCTACTCCGGCCATTTTTGCCGAATTGTAAGCTTTAAGAAAGATTTCGATACAAGCTACATGGTAAGTAGGAGAGAGTTCCCACTGTACGCCATCTTCAAATACCTGCAGTTTTATTTCTCTGTTTAAGATTTCGATGCCACTTTTACGCCATTCCTCAGCTTGTTTTAGTTCTGGAAACGAAGCTCCTGCGCCCAAAACACGCTGTGCCTCAAACAATAAATGGTTTCCTTCTTTGCTGTAATGTTTAGGAATATAATCAGTTTGTTTGCTTAAACTGTTTAAAAATTCCATTAAAAAAGCAGGAGTGAAATTGGGCGAAACTACAAATAAATTGAAGATTCCCGGAAAGCTTTGTATGCGTTCTGATACTTCTAGCGGACGCCATGCGATTTGATCGTTTTCGGCAGAACGTCCCAAATAATTTTTCTTTTCCCAATCGCGGAATTGAAAAATCCATTCTCTGGCATATTTTTCGTCACCGCTGCTTCGGTAAGCCATTCCCATAGACGGCCACCAGGTTACGCGGTGTAACTGCCAGCGCACTTCATTGTCTTTTACCGGCCAGTAATCCCAATTGATTTCTTTTCCGTAATCGAAAAAGCCATAGCCTTTTTGAGGTTTAAATAAGTGCAGTAAAGCATTATCGGCTTTTTCCTGATTGGCTTTTCCGATATCTTTTCCTCTAAATCTCGCTTCGTCACCTACATTAAAATCAGGATTTTTAATTTTTTTGCGATTGCGATAATAGGTTAGTAAGGCCTCTGCGGCTTCATTGTATTTTGTCGCATTATAAAGCTGATTTACTTTTTCCAAACCTGGATAAGTCAGGTTTATAGCATCAAAACTTTCTTTGTTTATAGCGGTTTCCTGCGCATTGCTAAAGCAAAATGTCATGAACAGAAGAAACAAAGCCATTATTGTTTTTAAATTTATCATCTTATTTTAATTCTAATAATTGTACTTTTTTACAATAAACAAGAAGCTATTTAATTGATGTTTTGAATATCAAAAATAGCCTCTTAAAATCTTTATTATGGTATTATTTTTATCAAATGGATTGAAAGAGGTATTTAAATTTCAATTTTTTTGATTGAAGCGTATCTTTTTAAAGCTTCCAGATAATAATAATCAGCATAATCAAGTGGTGTATCGATTTCTGAATTATATAAAAAAGCACCAACGCTGTGTTTTAAAAGAAAATAACTATTCTCGCCCGGTTTGGCCAAGTAAGCATCAGATGATAATGATTTTAAAATATCTTCGGCATAATCGGCATATTTTTTTCCATCTTTAACCTGAGTGCTTAAATCTAATAAAGCTGAGGCAATAACCGCAGCAGCCGACGCATCTCTTGGCGCCAATACTTCGGTATCCATAGCATTGTGAACATCAAAATCCCAAACAGGAACTTTATCTTTTGGCATTCTTGGGTGGTTCATGATAAAAGCGGCGATATTTTCTGCCTGTTGTAAAAACTTTGCATTTTTGGTATTGGCATAACACATTGTATAGCCATACAATCCCCATGCCTGTCCGCGAGCCCAGGCTGAATCATCTGTAACGCCCTGATGTGTTCCTTTACGAATGACTTTTCCTGTTTTGGCATCATAATCGACCAAATGGTACGAACTATAATCTTTTCTGAAATGATTTTTTATAGTGGTTAAGGCATGTGTGCTGGCTGCATTTGTATATTCGGGTTTGTTAAATTGGTTAGCACTCCAATATAAATATTCTAAATTCATCATATTATCGATGATTACGGGATAGTGTAACCAAGCAAAATCCCAAGAACGGATTGTTCCAACGGTTGGATTAAAACGTGCATAAAGATTGGCTGCGCCATCTGCCAAAGCCGGAAGATATATTTTGTCGCCCGTAATTCTGTAGGCATTTCCGTAAGAACAATAAAGCATAAAACCTACATCGTGCGTGTTTTTTATGTTTCGGATAGAATCCAGCGCAAGCGTAAAATTTTTAGCTTCATTGGCTAAAGTTTTATCTCCTGTAAGTTCGTAGCCGTACCAAAGACTTCCGGGGAAAAAACCCGTTGTCCAATCTGTTAAACCTGCCAGTCTAACTGTTCCGTCAGGATTTACAGAACGCGGATTTTTTCCGGGTTTGTAGGTTTGAGCAGCTTTGTTTAATTGAAAGTGAATTACCTCTGTTGTCTTTTTAAACCAAAGTAAAGACGGATCATCATTTTGAACAGGCTTTGCAAAAGTGCTAAAAGTAATGGTGGAGAGGACTAGAAACAGGTTGAAGGTTTTTTTCATAGTTTAATCGTTTATGTCTGTATTCTGTTTGATGGAATATTTTATAAAGCGAAGTTAAACGGGAGCCCGAAAAAGGTCTTTCAAATTCTATCATAAATGTTTTGAATTTGTGTAAAGATGATTTTTAAAGGCTTGTAACTACCGTTTGCATATTTTGAGATTGATTATTTAGGAATTTGATTTAATTTATATTTTAAAGACAGCGAAATATTTTTGTACTATTCACATCATAATATAATGCTGCAAAAGAGGCTCTAAAATTAGCATGATTACGAACCTTAGTTTTAAGCTAATATCGTAAGGCTCTCAGAAATCCATCAAAAAAGGATAATCTAATCGAAGTTTTAGCATAATGTATGTTTTGTACGATTCCTTTTTTAACTTATCTTCGCTGTTTATACATTTCTGAATACATTTAAATCCTTTAAAATCTAATTTGTGAAAAATAATCATGAAGCTGTAGAAGAGAATCAGCTTAAACGTGGACTGACTAACCGACACATTCAGTTAATTGCCTTAGGCGGATCAATAGGAACTGGTCTTTTTCTTGGAATTGGTCCAGCGGCCGTATTAGCAGGGCCATCTGTTATTTTAGGATACGCTATTGCCGGAATCATCGCTTTTTTTATAATGAGACAACTTGGGGAAATGGTTGTCGAAGAACCAGTATCAGGAAGTTTTAGCCACTTTGCCTATAAATACTGTGGTTCTTTTGCGGGTTTTGCATCTGGTTGGAATTATTGGATTTTATATATTTTAGTGAGCATGGCTGAGCTTACAGCCATTGGTGTTTATGTACAGTTTTGGTGGCCTGAAGTCCCACTGTGGGCATCCAGTTTGTTTTTCTTCCTGGTTATTAATGCTTTGAATTTTGCCTCTGTAAAAGTTTACGGAGAAACTGAATTTTGGTTTTCAATTATAAAAGTTGTTGCCATTATTGCCATGATCCTTTTTGGTACTTACTTGCTGGTAAGTGGAACAGGAGGAGAACACGCAACCATTCATAATTTATATAATGATGGAGGTTTCTTTCCAAAAGGTTTCTTCGAAAAAGCCACAAATGGCAGTTTTCAGGGTTTATTAGCCGCAATGGCGCTGATTATGTTCTCCTTTGGAGGTCTGGAACTAATCGGAATTACTGCTGCTGAAGCCGAAAATCCGGAAAAAAACATTCCAAAAGCAACCAATCAGGTTATTTATAGAATTCTTATATTTTATGTTGGAGCATTGGTCATTTTGTTTGCTTTGTCGCCTTGGCAGCAAATTACTACAGATAGTAGTCCGTTTGTGATGGTTTTTCAAAACTTAAACGGAATGGAATTTGAGCTCTTTGGTAGTAAAATATATTTTACAAGCCTTATAGCCAATGTGCTTAATTTAATTGTATTAACTGCCGCTTTATCGGTATACAATAGTAGTGTATACAGCAACTCACGTATGTTGTATGGTTTAGCAGATCAGGGTAGTGCACCTAAATTTTTAAAGAAGCTAAACAAACAATCAGTGCCCATTAATGCTATTTTAATTTCTTCTTGTTTCGCAGCGATCTGTATTTTAATTAATAAAGTAATTCCAAAAGAGGCTTTTAGTATTTTAATGTCTTTAGTAGTGTCTTGTTTGGTTATTAACTGGGTTATGATTTCGTATACGCATCTAAGATTCAGGCGTGCCAAAGACAAGGAAAATACCAAAACTAAGTTTGCATCCTTATTTTATCCGGTAAGTAATTATATCTGTTTTGTGTTTTTATTGGGTATTTTAGCCATCATGTGGATGACCGATATGAAGTTATCTGTAGAATTAATTCCTATTTGGCTAGGTATTCTTTTTGTTTTCTACAAAGTTTTTAAAACAAAATAATAAAGCAGCTTTTACTGCATTATTCAATATTATTTAAACACATAGAAACAACTATGTTTCTATGTGTTTAAAAATAATAACATACCATGAGCAATATATTTTCTGATAACAGCCAAATAGGAGTAGTAACTGCTTTCTCTGATCTTGTAAATACCTGTTTCAAGGGAGAAATGAATGCGCTTTGCTGGTACAGAAATTTAGATGGCGATTTTAAAGAGATTGTTACCAAATTATCTTTAAAAGAAAATATAACCGAAGTTTTTCCCGAAGATTTAATCGTGCTCCAACTCTCAGAAAAGGGAAATATAGCAAGGGAAATAATCTTAAATGATCTCCAAGTATTAGCCGATTTTGGCGCTTCGCCTTCTCTTAATTTACTGAAATGTTATGAGCGCGATGATGAATTTGATTTTATCTCGACCGACGTGTATTCGTTTCATGTTGATCGTTCGCCCATTGCAACAGATACTTTTTTATGTACCTATCACGGAGCAGCAAGTGATATTGTTTCTAATACGCAGGCAGAGCAAAAAATCCTGATTCCGGAAATACGAGCAAAGCTAAAAGAACTCCATGACGGACCAGAGGATGAATTCGAAGACTTCTTGAAGGAAAATTATTTTGATTTGCATTATCAGCTGCATCCCGATGCAGAACCAATTAATTTAGGATTAGGACATCTTTGGCGTCTGGCTGTAGATCATCCAAAGCAACAAGTACTGCCTTGTATTCATAGAGCACCAATAGAAAATGAAGGAGAATATCGGTTGTTGTTGATTTGTTGAGGAGTGAACTCTCTAATCACTCGAGTATATGCAACGATAGCACAGAAATTCTCTCCGTGTGCGTTTCTGTATTAATAAAAACTGATGTAAAATATACAGCTATAGATTAGGTAAATCTTTTTTAAATTCGGCTAACATTTCTTCTCTGGTTTGTTTTTTTGCAAAACCGCTATTTTCTCCCTTATCTATTTTAGCTCTCACAAACTCATAGTATTCTTCTTGTGAACGAGCTTGCTTAATCAAATAGTTAATAGATTCACTTTTACTACTAAACTCTTCTGTATTAACCTGATTTTTCAGCCATTCGTCATTTGGGACAGTTAATGATATACTGTGTCGTGTCATAATAATTCAAGTTTTAGATTGATGTAAGTTTACACCAAAGTTTCTAGATGGAAAACATATTTAGATGAAATAGTTTTTTTAGTTGCTGGATAAGTTGTTTATAAATATCAAAAATTTGTGAATAGGTGACAGTCACTACTTTCTATGATTAAAATTGTATCCCAACTTACCGAAGAGTTCTTATGAAAAACTGTGTGAATGTCTCCTGACTTCACACTCATAAATCTTGATTAGATCAGGAAAAATATTTCTGAATTTATAACTAATCGTAATCCCTGTCTGTTTTTTTGTTTATTTTGGAAACGATAATCACTTTTTTTATTTTAATGTAAATACAAGTTAAGAGTAATGAGAGATACAGGAAATATGAAATTGTTTTTAAGACAAGCAGAAGTTGCTGATGCAGAATTTATTAATAAACTATCCAATCAATTAGGTTATGCGGGAACAATTGAAGAAACACATAACAGCCTTTGCGAAATTTTAAATAATGTCGATAATTGTGTTTATGTAATTCTTGACGATGAAAATATTATTGGCTGGATTCATGGTTTTTATTCCCTTAGAGTTGAGTCAGGTTCTTTTGTAGAAATTGGAGGACTAATAGTAGATGAAAATTACCGCAGAAATGGGATAGGAGAAATTTTAGTTAAAAAAGTAATGGAATGGGCCTATTCCAAAAAAAGCAATAAAATTCGAGTAAGATGTAATACTCTTCGCAATGAAACTCATTTGTTTTACAATAGAATTGGTTTTGTAGAAACGAAAGAGCAAAAAGTATTTGATATAAAATTGAACTGATATAATATCCGCTCACTAAAGAGTTTTTTTTTGAAAAGCTAGGCAACGATAGCGCGGAAATTCTTTCCGTGCCCGTTCTTAATATTAATAAAAACTTGATTTTCTTTTTTTTAATCTGTTAAGATATACTTTGCGGGCACGGATTACAAATCCGCGAGATCAGGTAAATAAAATTCAAGAGAAATTGAGTATTTTTTTACTGCGCAAAAACACTGCGTACAAAAGAAGATATCTTTGACTAGTAAATAATTAGACAAGTTAAACGAAATTTTATTAAAGTGAAAAGCATATGAAAAAAAATGTTATAAATATACCAGCTAACAGTAATGAAATTAATCTGTATTGTTTTATCGGAGAAGCTCTATTGAAAACCCAAATGGTTGAGCAAGCGTTGAGTCATTCAATTACTCTTAAAATGAATCCCACAGAAACAAAGGAACGAACAGATGAATTTTTAAAACAAAACCAGAGTTATACTTTAGGCCACGCTATTAAAATTGCAATTAAAGAGGAACTATATGATTTGTCATTGAAAGATGAATTAAATGTTTTTTTACAGCAAAGGAATTGGTTAGTTCACAAAGTTATCTGTGGAAATGAAGAAGATTTAAATGCCAGAAACATAGGAGAGGAATTGTTTCATAAAATTAAGGCGATTTCAGACAAAGCAGAAAGTATTCAACGTGTAATAGAATATGATTTGATTGACTTTTGTTCTTCTAAAGGAAAAGATATGACAGGAATTATTGCATTATTGAAATTACAAGAACAAGGAAGAAGAATTCGAAAGTAACATTTAAAAACTTAGCTACTTTCGTCGGTGTACTCCATGTAATCATTTATATCATTTCTAGAGATGATTATCATAAACGAATTTCTGAACTCAAAACGACGTTCACGAGCGAGACGCTCGCACCAGCTTAGGAAATCATATTCTTGTATTTTTATTAGAATTTTGTATACTTATGATTTGCTAACATTTTTAATTTTATCTTACTAAAAATAACTTGATATGGAAAAAAGTAAATTTGAAAATAATTTTGTAGAAAATTTGAATAAAAATTTCCCAAGGTTTTCTAAATATTTTGAATTTAGATTAGAAGTGTTTTGTGAATTCAACACACTAATATACGAGATAAATAAATGTCTGATTCTTGAGTTAGATAGGGCAGCAATTACTCTGACGAATCATATGTTAGAAAGACTTTTAAAGCTTGCTTTAATTTATAACGAAGTTGGAATAGGTCCAATAGAAATTGATAAATGGTCAGAAACTTTTGAAGAACCTAATTCAAATTATGGATCTATAGATTTGGGGAATTCAATTGAAAGGTGCAAAAAAAATGGATTAATTACTGATAAAGAAAAAAAACATTTGTTTGACACAATCCGTGTATTATTAAGAAACGGATTTTCACATGCTGATTCGAGTAATATCCTAGCAGATTTGCCAGATGAAACAATAATGTATCAAGGAAGTTTGACTAATCCTCATGCAGAACTAAAAGAAGTTTCTATAAATCAAAAAACTATGCCAACTTTCCAAGCAATACAAATGGGAGAGTTTGCTAAAAATAGTTCATACCCTTATTTTGATTTCGTATTTAACTTGATATTTAAAATTGAAAAAAGGTTAAAGGATAAGTTCCAAGCTACTGAATAATATGGGAGTGTTTTAGCATTCTATTCTCCTAATTTATTTATCAGGTTACATACGTATATCATTACCTTAATTAATTGCTTCTTTTTAAAGTTTATAAATATATTTTTTCAAATATGAAAAATGGTTGCTCCTGAATTACTTCCCAATCAATTTCTCAAGCCTCACCATCATTTCGTCTTTCTCCTTCAACATACGCTCGTACAATGCAATTTTTTCATCATATAATTGAACAATTTTGTCAATTGTATTAAATGTACAGTTTGGGTTAACTGCATTTAATGTTGATGTATCATTACTTGTAAAAGTATTAGAAATAATATTTATCGCTTGCTCTTCATCAAAATTCTGAAAAGCTTCAACAGGAATTTTTAATACAGCTGAGATTTGTTTCAGCAAGTTGTCTTCAATTACATCTTTTTGCTCCAGCATAGAAATTTTCTTTTGGTTCCAGTCTTCGCCCAGATCATAAGCCAATGCTTCCTGCTTAATGTTAAGCATTTCTCTAAAACGTTTTACGTTTCTTCCCTGATGTATTTTCTGTTCCATAATGAATATTGGTTTTCTAATGGCTCAAAGATAAAGCCATTTGGTCTAAAAGTCATGAGTTTCAAAGATAAAAAAATATTTCAAAGAAGAATTATTTTGTAGGAATAGTATAGGTGTTTTTAGAGTGATATATTTGTGCTCTGAAATGGTTTTTCCTCTTTCTTCGCTGAAAAAGGAAGAATACGATAATCCTTTATTGTATTTCAAAAAGCATTTAATGAAAAACGCTGGAAGAATTTGAATTATTTCTATGCCAAACTCCAGAACTTTCATTGTCTCCCCATGCCGGAGATTCTGGCTCTGACTTCACGACGCCTTATATTTATTTAATCAAAATGCTCGATGCAGTAGAACTCATAAGAGAAAGGGGAGTTGAGAAAGTAAATTCTTGTTTCGGGTACTAAATCTCATCATACCTTGTTTTTTGGAGTCTTTTAAGCGTAAAAAGTTTGTTTTGAAGCTTGGTGGGTATCTATGTGGTAGGTGTTTTTTAGGACAAGAGCTACAGTTTAGAATAAATTTGCCGAAAATTTTTAGGGTAGTGCGCTTATTTTCCTGAATAAATTTCGCACTATTAAAATGCTTACTAACCTACAAAGAAGCTATTGAAAATAGCACTTGTGTTTTTCTTGTTGAATAAACCTGCCAGCCTTAAAACCAAGTTATATTTTCTACTAAAGAATTACTAAGTTATTAATATGATCTCAGACTCATGATATTTATTTTGGGTATTAAATCATTATTGTCTAAAAAATAGCAAAAAAGTATTCATACCCTGTTTTGTGTATGACCTTTTGAGAGCTATTTCTATACAAGTTCAGGTCTTATCTGTATAGCTAATAACAGTATTCGCTTATTATGAATGTAATTTTTAAATAACTTAATAATAGTATGAATTATTTTATTTTTTTAAGGCTTTTTGTGCCTTGGACAAAATTGTTTTATAAATTTTTTAAGCCAATTAGTATTCAGAACAGACTACAAATTCTGAATAACCATGGAGTAGCTTGTAATCCTAACATTTATAGCACTCCACAATCAATTTTGATGAACTGATCAGTTAATTAATATTGAACTCAATTTTAATCTTTTTAAAAATTTTTTAACTGCGAAATATGAAGAAAATTACTCTAAGTAAAAAAAACTGTTTAGCAAATTTTTTTGACCACATATTGGTTTTAGTTCTCTTTCTGTTGGTGAATTTTGCATCTCAGGCACAAGGGACTTTGCCAGCATTTACTCTCGATGTAACAACAACCGCAGAGAGTTGCAGGAATAATGGGGCATTATCATTTGGCACTACTGGAACTGATCCTGCTGCCACTGTAACATATGCAATTTACAAAGCGCCTAATTTTACAACTGCAATAGTTACAACAACAAGCAATTCTGTAACAGGACTTAGCGGAGGGGTTTATCGCATTAATGCAATTCAAAGTAAAGCCGGAAGTATAAGCAATTCTCAGGTTTGGAATGGTAATATAAATGCCAATGTAAATCCGTTAACTTTTACGATAACTAAAACAGATGAAACCTGCCCAAATTCAGGGGCGATCGATATAACCATTAATACGGGAACTCCATCGGCTACCAACGCTTATAGAATTACTGGCCCTATGGCTATTGGTCCACAATCGGGCAGCTCTTTCACGGGGCTTACAGGTGGCTCTTATGTGGTGTCAGTTACAGATAATTGTGGTGAAATTGTTACTAAAACAGTAACGCTGACTACGTTTACACCCAATGTTATATTTGAATCAAACAGCAGTTATAATACCGAAAGAACTGCTTGTGGTTATGGTGATTTTAGACAATTTTTAAAAGCGGGAGCAGATAGTAATGTGATGGTTTACCCGCTTACTTTTGATTATATTGTTCATCCGCCAGGTGGAGGAGCAGATATAACCACTACCAGGACAATTACAGGTCCGAATCGTTTTGGCAGCACTACAGACGATATCACTACCTCAATTCCTTTTTATACTACACCTTATGTATTGGATCTGAAGGTTACAGATGCTTGCGGAAATGTATTTACTGATACAAAAAATATTAATGCTCCGGCAGAAGTATTTGCAGATGTTTTACCGGCAAATTGTTCAGGATCGTATTTGTCCTTAAGTGCTAAATTTATGGTAAGTCCTTTGTCATATGAGGTTATATCTGCACCGCCGGGATATTCAATTGGCGGCGCATCGGGTTCTAATCTTATTGGCGGGCCCGGAAATCCAATTCCTGAAGGGGTTTATCAAGTTCGTATAACAGATGCTTGTGGTATTGTTATTAACGAAAATGTTACAGTTTCTACTCCAACTCCTATATTGTGGGTCTTTCAGGGAATAGGTTGCGGAGCCGGGAATGGTACTTTTTCTGTATCCCAAAATACTTCAACTTATACTTTTGCAAGCGCGAGAGTTACTTCGGGTCCTTCTGGTTTTTCAAATACTTATCCGGTTGATGTAACATCCAAAATTTATCCGGATGGTTATAATGTTGTTTTTGATGATGTTGCAGGTGGTCAATATACGGTTGAAACAACGGATAATTGTGGACATGTTATTACAACTAATGTAAATGTTATTGGGTATGATCAGGGAACTGTAGTAGCCTCTAAAGTTCAAAAGTGTAGTAGTTTTGATGTCAATCTGAGTGTAACAGGTGATAATCTTGTTCCGTCTATTCAGAATGTTTATTATTGGCTGCAAATAAAAGATCCTTTAAGTAATAATTGGGGGCATCCTACAGCAGGAGGTTATTCTAATGATGCTCCAAACTCTGCAAATGCCCAATCACTAATTAATGGTCAGCAACAAGGGTCATGGTCTGTGTCGGGAACTTACCGAATAATAAAAACTTTTGGTACTCTTAGTTTGTATCCGGGTGTAGCTGTTTATGGTTATGGAAAAAAATGCTATGATGTTCTTTCTACTTTTGATTACAATGGAACGGAGTTAAAAACGAAAGATTTGTATTCGTTTAAATGTGCTGATGGAGTGCATTTTAATGCTTCGATAGCGGGTTATAATGGAGTTGAACCTTATACATACGGTATCACTACTAAAGACGGAAGTCCTTTTGTTGTAAATAATGGCAATAATAGTTTATTTACTGGTTTAACTAATGGGATCTATAATTTTACGGTTACAGATGCCTGTGGCAATGTTGTTAATTCACTACTTGATGTAGAAAAACTTGGTTTACCAAAACTTACAGCTGTAAATATATGCAACGGCTCTACAACAGGAAAGCTTTTTGTAGACGGAGTACCTTATCTTAATTTTAGCTGGACAAAAGACAATGATCCTACTGTATTGAGTACAAGTTCTTCATTGGCTTTTCCAACCTTTAATACAGCAACAGATGCGGGTGTATATCATGTAAGACTTACTTCGTCTACGCCGGGTTCTTGTGTAAATGTTGTATTAGACTATAAAATAACGCCAAATTTAGATAATCCAAATTCTGGCGCAAATAGTTCCACTCCGGTTTGCAGGTCGGTTGCCAGCCTGGATTTAAATACATTGCTTCCTGCTACAGCCGATTCTTATGGTGTTTGGGAAGAAACAACCAGTCCGTCCAGTGGGAATCTGAATGGTAGTATTTGGTCGCCATCACTATCTGCAACAGGATCATTTACGTTTACATATACTGTAAATGGTTTATGTTCGGGAACCTCTGTATCAACTTATACTGTTGTTAATACAGCGGCGCCGGCAGCTCCAACAGCCAAAGTTACGCAACCTGACTGTACTGTAAATACGGGTATTATTACGATTACAGCACCTGTAGCAGGTTCGGACATTACTTTTACTCTTACAGGAATAAATCCTGTAGTTGCAGCTGTTACTAATACGACTGGAATATTTTCAGGATTGTCATCTGGTAGTTATGAAGTTACTGCTTCTGCCGGAGCGTGCAGATCAAGTGCAAGTAATTTTACAGTAAATATGCAACCAGTGACACCTGCAATAGCATTGTTTAGTGCCGTGACTCAACCCAACTGTTCTACAGATACGGGCAGCTTTACCATTACAAATTATAATGCAGCAATGACGTATACTTTTACACCAGATACAGGATTAAGTATATCGGCTGCAGGAGTTGTCACAGCACCGGCAGGAACATATACTGCAACAGTTAGAGATGCCATCTCAGGGTGTACATCAGCAGCTTCTGCAAGTGTAGTGATTAATGTTCAGCCCGTAACTCCGGTTACACCAACATTAGGCAATACAACACAGCCTACCTGTACTATTGCGACAGGAAGTTTTACCATTACCAATTATGATGCGGCTTATACTTATACCGTTACACCAACTACAGGAGTAAGTATATCTGCTGCAGGAGTTGTAACAGCGCCAGCAGGGACTTATACCGTAAAAGCAGCATTAGGAACTTGTACTTCAGGGCCTTCTGCAGGTATAACAATTAATGTACAGCCTGCTACACCTTTACAACCATTATTGGGGACTGTAACTCAGCCAACAACCTGCGCATCTCCAAACGGTAGTTTTGCCATTACCAATTATGATGCGGCTTATACTTATACAATTACACCAACTACAGGAGTAAATATATCAGCAACAGGAGTTGTAACAGCTCCGGCAGGCACCTATACCGTTACAGCAGCATTAGGAGCATGTTCTTCAGTACCTTCTTTAAGTGCTGTAATCAATGGAGCTCCATCTGCACCTGCACCAGCATTATTTAGTGTTGTAACACAACCTACATGTTCTACAGATACGGGCAGCTTTACCATTACAAATTATGATGCAACAATGACGTATACTTTTACACCAAATACAGGAGTAAGTATATCGGCTACAGGAGTTGTCACAGCACCGGCAGGAACATATACTGCAACAGTTAGAGATGCCAACTCGGGTTGTATATCAGCAGCTTCTGCAAGTGTAGTGATTAATGTTCAGCCAGTAACTCCGGTTACACCAACATTAGGCAATACAACACAGCCTACCTGTACTATTGCGACAGGAAGTTTTGCCATCACCAATTATGATGTGGCTTATACTTATACAGTTACACCAACTACTGGAGTAAGTATATCTGCTGCAGGAGTTGTAACAGCGCCAGCAGGTAGCTATACCGTAACAGCAACTTTCGGAGCATGTTCTTCAGTACCTTCTTTAAGTGTTGTAATCAATGGAGCTCCGTCTGCACCAGCGCCAGCATTATTTAGTGCCGTAACGCAACCCACCTGTTCTACAGACACGGGTAGCTTTACCATTACAAATTATGATGCAGCAATGACGTATACTTTTACGCCAAATACAGGGGTAAGTATATCGGCTACAGGAGTTGTTACAGCACCGGCAGGAACATATACTGCAATAGTTAGAGATGCCATCTCGGGGTGTATTTCATCAGTTTCAAATAGTGTGATCATACAACCTGCAATTTGCGCTAAAAATGACGATTATAGTTTAACGCCAATTAATGGAAAAGATGGAGGTAAAACTAGTAGTGTTTTAGTAAATGACACCCTCAACGGATTACCTGTACAAATAGAAGAAGTAAATTTAACTGGAATAACTCTTCCTTCAGGATTGACTTTAAACACAGACGGTACAATTACAGTAGCTCCTGACACAGCGGCTGGGAATTACGTCGTTACTTACAGAATTTGTGAGAAGCTAAATCCATCAAATTGTGATACAACGACCGTCAACGTGGTTGTGGAAGAGACTGTAATTCGTGCAACTGCAGATGATTACACTTCAATGCCCTTTAATGAAAAAGAAGGGGGAACAACACCAAATGTGCTGTCAAACGATACTTTAAATGGAGAAATAGTTACCCCATCAGAAGTAAATCTAACGGGAGTGAATATTCCAACAGGATTTACCTTAAACACAGATGGTACAATTACGGTTGCTCCTAATACTTCGGCAGGTAATTATAGTATTACTTACAGTATTTGTGAAAAATTAAATCCTGCAAATTGTGATACAACGACAGTTACGATAGTTATAGAACCATCGTGTATTATAGAAGTCTTTAATGCTGTTTCACCAAACGGAGACGGAAAAAATGATGTATTTAGAATAGATGGTTTAGAATGTTTTCCTGATAACACTGTAGAAATTTATAATCGTTGGGGAGTTTTAGTATTCGGTATTGATCATTACAACAATTCCGAAAGAGCCTTTAAGGGAATATCTGACGGACGTGTAACAATGAATCAGAGTGAAGGATTACCTGTGGGAACTTACTATTATATCTTAAAATACAAAGACAATGCTTCACAATCGCACTCAAAAGCAGGATACTTGTATTTAAGCAGATAAAAATAAATTGATTTCTGAGATTAGACAGGGTTTAAAATCAGTGATTTATATAAAGAAAATAGATGAAAAAAATAATATTAAGATTTGTTTTGCTGTTGGCAACAATCACAAGTTATGCACAACAAGATGCTCAGTTTACACAGTATATGTATAATACCATAAACATCAATCCTGCCTATGCCGGATCTCGTGAAACAATGAGCATTTTTGCTTTGCATCGTACACAATGGGTAGGATTAGATGGAGCACCGGTAACCAATACAGCATCAGTTAATACTCCAATTAATGGGAGTAATTTAGGTATAGGAGTTTCAGTTATTAATGATAGAATTGGTCCGTCGGTTGAGAACAATATTGCTGTAGACCTTTCCTATACAATTCATACATCAGACCGATATAAATTGTCTTTTGGATTAAAAGGAACAGCTAATTTATTGGATGTAGATTTTAGTAAATTGAATCAATACGATAAAGATGACTATACTTTTGAGACCAATATTGATAATAAATTTTCTCCAAATATAGGAGCAGGGGTGTATTTACATTCAGATAATACATATGTGGGGTTATCAATACCCCAATTTCTGGAGACCAAACATTTTGATCGCTATGCCGGTAAAGGATCTAGTAGTCATGTGGCTAAGGAAAGCATGCAATTGTACTTAATTGCAGGTCACGTTTTTGATTTAAGCTATAATGTAAAATTCAAACCAGCTTTGCTGGCAAAATATGTACAGGGAGCGCCTTTACAAGTAGATGTATCGGGAAATTTTTTAATCAATGAAAAATTTACTGCAGGTATTGCCTATAGATGGAGTGCTGCTTTTAGTGCAATGGCAGGATTTCAGGTAAGTGATTCCTGGTTTATTGGCTATGGCTACGACTTAGAAGCTACCCGATTAGAAAATTATAATTCAGGATCGCATGAACTTTTTTTACGATTTGAATTATTCAATAAATATGACAAAATAATTTCTCCAAGATTCTTCTAAACATGACTATTATGAAAATGAAAACGCTCTTTTATAGTACTATTTTTAGTATTCTGGCCTTACAAAGTTATGGGCAAAAAGCGGGAATAGATGCAGCTAACAAAAAGTATGAAAGATATGCCTATATTGATGCAATTGCTACCTATGAGCGCATAGCAAATAAAGGATACAAAAACGAAAGCATGTTTCAAAAGCTTGGTAATGCGTATTATTTTATTGCTGATTTACCCCAGGCTGAAAAATGGTACAGTGAACTTTTTGCAATGAACCAAAATCAGGAACCTGAATATTATTATCGTTATGCACAAGCACTCAAGTCTATAGGGAATTATCCTAAAGCAGAAAAGATGTTAGAGGAGTTTAATAAGAAATCAGATAATGATTTAAGAGCTAAACTATATGATAAGAATAAAAACTATCTGGAAAAAATCAAAGCAAATTCCGGACGTTTTGATGTAAGCGATGCCAATATCAATTCAATATACTCGGATTATGGGAGCTCTTTTTGGGATAACAAATTAGTTTTTGCTTCAGCGAGAGATACTGGCGGAGTTTCAAAGAAAGTTTTTAAATGGACCAATCAATCTTTTACTGATTTGTATGTTTCTGAAATTAAAGCTGGTGGAGAAATGGGAAAACCGGAACGTTTTAATAAAAAAATAAATTCAAAGTTTCATGAGTCCACACCTGTATTTACCAAAGACGGTCAGACGATGTATTTTACCCGAAACAATTATTTGGAACATAAAAAAGGAAAAGATACGAAACAGGTCATTTTATTAAAACTATACAAAGCAATATTAAAAGATAATAAGTGGGGAAATGTAACTGAATTGCCTTTTAATAGTAATAACTATAGTGTGGCACATCCGGCATTGAGCCCTGATGAAAAAACATTATATTTTGCTTCGGATATGCCGGGAACATTGGGCCAGTCAGATTTGTTTAGCGTTGCTATCAATAATGATGGGAGTTATGGTGCTCCTGTAAATTTAGGAAAAGAAATTAATACCGAAGGAAGAGAAACCTTTCCCTTTATATCTGCTGATAACGAGCTGTATTTTGCAAGTGACGGACATCCGGGACTTGGTGGCCTGGATGTTTTTGTAGCAAAGATAAAAAGCGCTACTAGTTTTGACGAAGTACAAAATGTGGGAGCTCCGGTAAACAGTGCTCAGGATGATTTTGCCTTTTTAATGGATACAAAAAGCGGGAATGGATTTTTTACTTCTAATAGAACTGGAGGTAAAGGCTATGATGATATTTATCGTTTTTTAGAAAGACGTAAACTTACTTGCGAACAATTATTATCGGGAGTTATTACAGATCAGGAAACGGGTGAAGCTTTAGGGGAGACTACTGTAAGTTTGTTTAATGATCAGCTTGAGTTAGTAGCTACCATAAGAACCAATTCTGGTGGAAAATATGAGTTTGATGTAACGTGCGGAAAAACATATTCAGTGCGTGCAGAAAAAGATAAATATGAAACTAAGGAAGAAAAAATTGTAATCAGTACTATTGCAGGTAAAACAGAATTACCATTGCATTTAGAGAAACGAATTAAACTTATAGAAGTTGGTACAGATTTAGCAAAAACGCTTAATATACCGGTTATTTATTTTGATTTAGATAAGTCGTTTATTCGCAAAGAAGCAGCCTTTGAGTTAGAGAAAGTACTTGCGGTAATGCAAGAATATCCAAAGATGAAAATCGATGTTCGCTCGCACACTGATAGTAGACAAACTGCAAAATACAATATTGCATTATCAGACAGAAGAGCTAAATCTTCTATTGCATGGCTGATAAAAAATGGAATTTCTCCCGACAGACTTACCGGAAAAGGGTATGGAGAATCGCAATTGGTAAACCGTTGTTCTGATGGTGTAAAATGTAGCGAGAAAGAACATCAGGCTAACAGACGTAGTGAGTTTATAATTATTTCAATTGACTAGTAAGATAATGTCAAAAGAGTAAAAATCACTATTTGAACTTGAATTTTTCAATAAACATTGATAATAATGGGGAGAAGGGATATGGCTATTTGAATAACTTTTTGAATACTACAGCTAATTCCCTTCTTCTTATATCATCTCTCATAAAGCTTCAGGAGAAATTAATGGATGGCACAATTAATGTGGCTAAATTAGCAACATAAAGTATTAAAAGATGAAATCTTATTTTGTGAAAAATTTTATCATTATCGCGATTTAAATGTAACTTCATCTAAGAAAATATATCCTTACCGGAATCTTTGATAATGTAAATAATCATTAACAATAAATTAAATAAACGAATATGAAACGCAATGGGAAATTTTTGATAGCTGCGTCAGTAATAGTTCTATTGGCTGCGTGTAATAAAACTGAAAACAAACCAATTCAGGAAAACAGTGATGAAGCAAAAGAAATGGTTAAATCAAATCCAATTTTAAAAGAACAACTTACCGGAGAGTGGGTACAGCCGAATCCGATTGATAGTAAAGAAGTTCAGGGATTTAATTTATTAGAAAACGGAACTGCCAAATCCATAAATATGAGAACACTCCTATACGAAAGATGGTGGACAAACAATGACGAATTATTCCTTGTAGCAAAAAGTATCGGAAACCGTCAGGAAATTGTAGATACAATGCAATATAAAATAATCAAATTAGATAAGAGTAATTTGCTTATAAAATATGAGTATAGCCAAATGGTAGAAAAATACAGCAAGAAGTAAATGTAAATCATTGAAATATAGAAAAAAGTAGAGAAGCAGCCTTATGGCTGTTTTTTTTTAGAAAAATGATTTATAAAATAACTTCAAATACAAGGAGCTATTGATCTTTGTAATAAAAGGAAGGTTAAATTAATCAATTGAGTAACAGCAATCTTTTGTAGTACAAGATCTACATATCAATCGTATAAAGTATTACAAATTTATAAGGTTATTATGGTTATTAATGCTATTTTTGCACGCTGAAAAAGCATTATTTTTTTTAAGGTTTTAAAGCCCGACTAAACCGAAAAATAGTTTGCTGCAAAAATCTTTGCCTAGAATAGTTACCGTTTTTCTTGCCTGTTTTTTACGGTAAAGAAGTGCCTTTTGGTATTCATAACTGATATGAAAATGCTTGTAAAAACATAACAACTCTTTAATTGTTTATCTATAAGATTTATCAGGAGAATAAAGTGAAGATTAAAATCATCAATAAAGTAGACTGTGTTCGACTATTTACTTAAGGAGAATGAAACAGGTACTAGTACCTAAATAATAATAGAATAAAGGAATAAACAGAATGTCCAAGAGTAAGTTTTTACTAATCAAATATTTATATTTTACTATTTTTTATATTGTTTTTGGGTTATGCGATAGTCATGGTCAGAGAAAAAAAATGACCGTAAAGGAAATTGACAGTACTTTAAATTCGGTAAATAAGCATTTAAATAATTCAGCAAGTGCTAAATATAAAATTTCAAAAGAGATATATTATACTGCATTAGAACAAAATTATAAATTAGGTTGTTGCTTTGCTTTATTAAACATGGGAAATTGCAAGGGAGAACTTCGTAATTATGATCAGGCATTAAAGCATCTGGAAGAATCCAGACATATAGCAGAAAAAATAAGGAATGATTCTCTCCTGCTTTATTCAGATTTTGCAATAGCCGTCCAACATGGCAGAATGAAATTTCATCAGTTAGCTGTACGCCAATTAGATAATTGTTTAAAGAGAGCTGATTGTCTAGGAGGAGAGTCTAAATTGTTTTTTTTGGGAAGATTGTATAGTTATAAGGCTTTTTTTTCAAGTGGACTTAAGAATAAACCTACTGAAGAAGAGTTTATTAAGCTGCATAGAAAAGCAGCCGGTTTTTTCAGTAAAATAAAGCGTGTTCCTAACTGTGGACTGATAAATATAGGAGATACATATTTGTCATCCGGTAAACTTGATTCTGCCGAATACTATTTTAAAAAGGCATTGCTTGATTATGAAAGAAAAAAAATCAGTACTACCGAGATGTTGTTATCTAATTTGGCAGAAGTTTATTACAGGAACCGGGATTATACAAAAGCGATTAGTTATCTGGATAGCTCAACTACAAAAGCAAAGCGCAATAAAGAATATTATATACTGACCTATAATTACAATTTATATAAAAAAATAGCAGAGCAAAAAGACTTAAAACAAGCTCAGTTAGACTATCAAAAGCTGGAATTGATTTATAAGGATAGTGCCCAGATCGTTGAGCAAAAAAGTATAATTGAGGGAGCTAATTATTTGGTTTCCAAAGCACAGGTTGAAAAGGAAGCTGTGATCAATAAAAGTATAATTTTGCAAGTAATTGCTGGTTTGTTAATAACAGGTTTGTTATTGCATGCCTATTGGCAGTTTTCGTATAAAAAAAGACTGAAACTTGACTCTAAACAAAAGAAAAAAGAAATTCAGCAAAAAACAACTCAGATTGCCTCTCTAAAACAAAAAGTTACTACATCTTATGATGAAGTAATAGAAATGGCAAAAAAGAATGACCCATTGTTCGTCGTTGTATTTAAAGAATTGTACCCCGATTTTTATTTAAAATTGATCAGTATACAACCCGATTTAACTATAACGGAACAAAAAATTTGTTTTTATCTAAAGCTTAAATTTTCAACCAAAGAAATTGCAGATTATACTTTCGTAACCGTTAAAGCGATACAGAATAGAAAAAACCGTTTACGGAAACGATTGTTCATGAAGGAAGGGGATGATATTTACAAATTTTTCGATTAATTAAGATACTAATGGTTTAGCACATTTATCAGTAAGCTATAAACAAACGATAAAAGATCAGACTGTAAAAAGTAAGTAAAAAGATTTTTATGGAGATAAAAAAGAGACAACTATTTGATAGTTGTCTCTTTTGGTTTTAATACTATGAAGAAAAAAGGGAGTAGTTTAATTGCGTGAATTTTTACGGTTTTTCCGCAATAGAGATTTACAAAGAGCTTATATATTTGTGAAAAAAGCATGACGGTTTTCAAGATTTGCAGTTAACATATTACTCTTATTTAAAACATGTATTTTTCAAGATTTTTGAACATCTTGTTAGCCAATTATAAATTGTTAACTGCCTCTTTTTAGCCATTAAAATAGATAAAAAATGAAGCAATACAATTATTTTATCCTGTTTTTCTACAGTATTCTTCTGTTATTCTCGGTTTCACTAAAAGCACAAGTCGTTGTTGATGGTGATCTCAGCGAATGGGGTGATACTAAAAAAATGCAGTACGATAACGATAACCAATTGTATTATACTTTTAAAAAAGACAATCAGTTTCTTTATTTAGGGATATTAAAAAATAAAAATGCTTCCAAATTTGACGGGGGCGGTGTGCAGGTTTTTTTCTCAGATAAAAAAGCTGATACAACTGGCCTGCAGGTGGTATTTGCTAGTAAATTGAAAGATCCCGCTACCAATAAATCTCTAAAAGAAACTCACGATTTTTTTTTGGTAAGAAATCTAAACGGTGTTGTAAGTCAGACATTATCAACTTACAACGAAACCGGTATTATCGTAGAATGGAAAGTTACTGACATTGAATATTTTGTAGTGAGAAATTCAGTATTAGATGATAGAGCCACTCCTGCTAATCCAAATGTTTTTACCGCCGAAATTCAAATTCCTTTAGAGTATTTAAAGAAGTACAGTGTTAATAGCACTACTCTTCAATTCGGAATCTCACTGCGCGGTCTTTCTTATACTTTAAACATGCGGTCGTTGCCTATGATAGATAACGGTCCTAAAAGCATCTATCAAAAAGAGTTTTGGGATAGTATGACACCAACATCTTTTTTTGGATCCATTGATTTAAAAGCATTATAAATGCTGATTCATTATAAATAATCAATTGCATGATCTGAAAAAGGGTGTGAGTATCCATCGAAAATTAACCCTTCTGTCGATCCTGATTTTCCTTGGCAAGAGTATAATTAAGTACATTAAAAAAACACTATTAAAATAGGTTGTAGTAGTTTTTTTAAAATATATTTTCTAAACAAAATTACATTTTGATTAATCAATTCTACAGAACTTTAATAACAAGAAAGTCTCATTTATGGCTGGTTTTTATAGTACTCAGCTTTCTTTTTAGTAATTCAAATTTGATAGCTCAAACAACTCCTTCTGTCGTGCGAAATGTAACAGGTATACTGCGTGATTCATTAAATAAACCAATAAGCGGTGCAGATATTCGATTGATATCGGCAAAAGATACACTAAAAACGGCAACTAATATTTACGGATTTTATGGTTTTGCAAAAGTTCGTTCCGCTGATTTTCTTATAAGTGTAAAAGCATTAGGACATCAGTCTTTCAATCGAAAGTATTTTAATAACGATACCAAAACACTGATTAATTTGCCGCCTATTCGACTTGGGATAAAAGAAGAACAGCTGGAAAATGTTACTATCACCCGAATAAAAGGACCAGCGATAAAAGGTGATACTACTGAGTTTTGGGCTAAAGATTATATTGTTAGAGATTTTGCAAGGCTTGAAGATTTGTTAAAACGAATGGAAGGCATACGAATTGATGCTAACGGAACAGTGTTTTATAACGATGAAGAGGTTGTAAAGGCACTTTTTAACGGTGCCCAATATTTTAACGGATCGGTTAAAGAAGCCATAAAAGAACTGCCTGCGGATATTATAGAACGCATTCAGATTATTGATATGGATGAATCAGGCAATACATCCAAAAAGCTTAAAACCGAAAAGTCCGTCAAAGTAGTAAATATTGTAACCAAAGCCGATAAATCTGCAGGAAGAATGCTTGACTTTACCGGCGAAAATGGTTCTCGATCCCGAATGCGTGCTGCAGCAAGTATAAAAAATATTGATCAATTCAATCAATTTTCGACATATGCAAATTATCAGCAAGAACCTTTAGGCATCAGGAGTACGACAGTTCCGGGTTCATTAGCGAAGCAGAATCTTACCTTAATGCGCAGTAATTTTGATGTTACAAATGGTCAGTTAAAAAACATGAACGCTGGAATTGGGAAAAATTTTAAATTAAAAAAAATAAATTTATTCAGTGATTTAAAATACTCTCGTACTATAAATAAAAATTCTGTTAAATCAATTGGCGAAAATTATTATGAAGACGGTAATTTGTACAAAGAAACAGTAAAAGTATCTTCTTCTGAAAATGATAATCTAAGTTTCACTAATAATTTTTCTTCTAATTTTGAAAACGGCAGCAGTCTTCTTGGATTTCTGAATGTAAGTGTTGCTGCAAATGACTCAAATTTATCCAATCAAAGTCTTCAGTCGGGATTAATTAATAATTTTGAAGATGCAAATTCTATCGTTGATTCCAAAAAACTAAACTATAATTTCAATACACAATATCGTAATACTATTAGTCAGAATTTATTTTTTAATCTTTGGATAATGAGTAATTATACCACCAATAGATCAAAAAACAATTCGATTACCAATATTTACAAAGACATAATAAATTTTGTTGCTGTAGATAGTACGCTTCATCAGTTTAAAAATATTAAAAACAGGAATTTTACAAATTCGATCAAAAATGATTTAAATTGGAATTACAATAAACAATTGAAATTTAAAGCTAGTCTTAATTTTGACAGTAATGCTAATTTAAATGATACCAACACTTCGATAGCCGAAAATGAATCTGTTAGCTATGATCCTAATTTGAGTTATTTTCAAAAAGATGCAACCTATCAGATTCCTGTTTCTTTTAAAACGGAATATGCTCTGCAAAATGGTTTAACAATATCACCTGTTTTTGGAATGAGAAATAATTGGATAAAAGGAGTAATTGGACTCGAAAGAAACAAAGTAAACCGCTATGATTTTCTGCCCGAAACAGCGTTTGATATTGCATATAATAACAGTAAATTTGGGAGATTACGCATTTTAGTTTCTCAAAATTTCAGACAGCCTTCATTAAGCGCGCTAAATCCTATACCCAATAATACAACTCCTTATTATACAACTATTGGAAATCCTAATTTAAAAAATTCGGAAATACTAAATTATAACATTACCTACAATAATTTTTTTAAAAGACTCCAGCTTAATACCTCGATAAGGTTTTTATCTACTGCTTCAAAAAATGGTGTTGGAGCTGTAACAAGCACGATTGTAGATCCAGATAAAAACACACTTACAACAGTTAATACTTTTGCTAATATTGACGGTCAAAAATCCAGGCTGATAAACTTTAATTTAGGTAAAAGCTTATCAGTATTTGATTCCAATCTTCAACTAAATGGTTTGATTTCACAGTCAAATAATCCATACTTTCTAAATGAAATGCTCGAAATGCGAAAATCAATGTTACAAAACTGGAAGGCAGATTTTGTATTTCATCCTAAAAAATGGTTAGAAATTACCACAACACTTGAATATTCATCTCAGGTAGATCGTAATTCTGCGTCTCCGGTTAAGACATTCAATCAATTGTTTAATGGTAATTTAAACCTTAGTCTGTATTTTGCCAAAACCTGGAATATGAATTTTTATTTGCAGCAAAATATAAATCATACTTCAAATAGTGAACAAAAAATGACTCCATTTGTTTTGAATATGAATATCGAAAAACGAATTTTTAAGCAAAAAAACGGAATTATCAGTTTTGTTGTAATGGATTTAGCCAAACAAAATTATCTTATCAACTACACTAGTTCTGATAACGGTTATCAACAAAGTCTTACCAATAGAAATAGTAACTATTTCCTGCTTCAATTTTCCTGGCAGCCGCAAAAGTGGGGGAAAAGCCAATTTGATAACGGACAGGGCAGAAAAGGTAATGGCAGCTTTAAATAAGACAATGAAGCATTAGGACACATTAATTTAAATTTAAAATGATTTTATTGATTTTAATGTGTTATTCAATATTTCTTAAAAAGTTTTAATCTTATACTAAACCTTCTTTTCTAACTTTATCTAGCAACAATTCGTCGCTTTTTGCATTAAAAAGTTCTTTTAGTTTACTTTTTCGTTTTTCTATGGCGCTTAATGATAAAGGAATAAACTTCACCATGTTTTTTGTTCTCACCCCTTGAGAAAGACTCTGTAGAATTTTAAAATCTAGTTCATCAAGAGTAAAAGCTTGCTTTTCGGCCGTAATTTTTAAAGCTGTTGCAGTAAGACTATAAAACAAAATACCCGAAAGAACAGTGTCTAATGCTTTTAGGATGATCTCAGAAGTGACATCTTTTTTAATTAATAAACCATGAAAGGGAATGCTTTTTAAAATAGAAAACAACTTTGCTTTATTTTCGGATATTTCCAGTATAATTTTGGTCTTGGGAAACTTGCTTTTTATTAAAATAGTTAGTCTATCTCCTGAAATATGTAAATTATCATTTGAAGGAGATAATTCAAAGTCAATAAAAACCACATCAAACTTACAGCTGTTTAAAATTACCAGAGCTTCACCATAAGATTTGCCAATCTGTGAGTTTATTTCATAACTATTATTATCGAAAAAAATTCTTCTGTAAGCTTCCGTAATGATTGGATGGTCACCAATTATTAAAACGTTTAGTTCCTTTTTCAAAAATTGTGTCAGATTAGAATTGATGTATAGTCTCTTGATAATTATATAGTAAGTACCAAAAAAGCGATTTATCCCCTAGTTAAACAGCTTCTTTTTATAAGTTTTTTTTTACCAGACAGAAAAAGAGCAGTTAAATTATGCTTATTAAGCCACCTAATTAATCTTTTTTCTTTAGATATTGATTAAGCAGATTACAGGAGTTAAGTATCATTAATTAGGATTTAAAAGGTAATAGTTGTAAATTAGAACTGTTTATTTGTTGAAAATCAGATGTGTATTAAGAATTATTGTGTTTTGGTAAAACAATTCTAAAAATGAAAACTGAATAAAACCAGGCGGTTAGATTTTACAGACGAAAAAAAACTACAATACTTTTAGCATTAGAAAATATTAAATTTTTGAAATATAAAATCAGCTTTAACTGATGAACACTATTTTCTTTTTAATTAAACGGAATTATCTAATAAAATTCGTTTCACATGATGAAAATAATAAAGCATTCTGGACACAAAGTACCTTTTGATAAAGAAAAACTAAAAAGTTCTCTTAAAAGATCCGGAGCTAGTTCTGATTTGATAAAGGAATCTTTGGCAGAAATAGAAAAACAGATGTATGATGGTATAACTACCAAGGAAATCTACAAATTAGCCTTTGAAATTTTAAAGAAAGCGTCAAGTGGGCATGCAGCGCGCTACAACATCAGATTAGCATTGCAAATGCTTGGTCCGGCAGGGTTTTTCTTTGAAAAATTCATTTCTAAATTGTATGCTGCAGATGGATTTAAGACCAAATTAAATTTAACGTTACAAGGAAAATGTGTGTCGCATGAAGTTGATATAGCAGTTATGAAAAACAACAAGATAACTATGATTGAATGCAAATTTCATGGCAGTAAAGAAGGATCTTCGGATGTAAAAGTTCCTATGTATATTCTTTCACGTTTTAACGATCTTAAAGCAATAAAGCACACCATTTTTTCTAACAGTGAAACTATAGATTCTTGTATTATAGTAACCAATAATCGTTTTACAAAAGATGCACAAGATTTTGCTAATTGCAGCGGTATCTCTATTTTAAGTTGGGATTATCCACAAGATAATAATCTCAAAAATATAATAGACAGAAGAGCTTTATATCCGATTACCTGCCTTACAACGTTATCAATGATCGAAAAAGAAAAATTACTTATACTGGATCAGATACTTGTAAAAGATCTTATCAGTGCTCCCGACAGTCTTTCTAAAATAGGACTTAGCCAAAATCGGATTAAAAACATACTCAACGAAGCTGCAGAAATTTGTAAACATAGATAAGATGAAAGTTAAATTTATAGGAGGCGCAGGAACTGTAACGGGTTCAAAAACCCTCATTGAAACCGAAAATAGCAGAATATTGATCGATTGCGGTCTCTTTCAGGGCATTAAATCACTCAGAGAATTAAACTGGGATGCATTGCCCATTTTACCCTCGACTATAGATTGTGTCCTGCTTACGCACGGACATCTGGATCATTGCGGCTGGCTTCCCCGATTAATATCTCAGGGATTTAATGGTAAAATTTATTGTACCAGTCCGACAAAATCAATCGCTAAACTTGTTCTTTTAGACAGCGCAAAAATACAGGAAGAAGAAGCCAATAGAGCCAATAAAGAACAATACTCTAAACATGAACAGGCAGAACCGCTCTATACAGTCGAGCAGGCTCAAGCGGTAACTTCTTTTTTTAAAATTGTTCCGCCCAATACAGCTGTAGAAGTGGCAAACGAAATTACTGCTGTTTTTGAAAATGCAGGACATATTATAGGAGCCTGCAGTATTACACTAACTCTCGACGGCAAAACTTTAGTGTTTTCTGGAGATATTGGTCGTGATGATGATGTGCTGATGTTTCCGCCAACAAAACCTGTAATGGCTGATTATCTTTTTCTGGAAAGCACCTATGGAAACAAACTGCATCCCGATTTGGACGTAAAAAGTGAACTGGAAACATTAATTAATAG
Organism: Flavobacterium sp. N2038; assembly: GCF_025947185.1. NCBI lineage: Bacteria > Pseudomonadati > Bacteroidota > Flavobacteriia > Flavobacteriales > Flavobacteriaceae > Flavobacterium > Flavobacterium sp. N2038. The sequence goes on along the minus strand of NZ_CP110001.1, from coordinate 2,960,402 downwards.
AGGTATAAAACAGAAAGGGACTGTAATTATTCCGGGCTTTGCTGTAGAAAGGGCACAATCTGTAATGTTTTTATTATGGCAGCTTAAAACAGAAGGCAGGATTCCCGATATTCCTTATATACTGGATTCTCCAATGGGAGCCAGTGCACTTCAGGTCTTTCTGGAATATTTACAATGGCATAAACTTTCTGCTGATGACTGTCATAAAATGTGTAAAATGTTTACCATTGTCTCTGAGTTTGAAGAAACCATGCGCATTATTGATAATCCGGAACCCAAAGTAATTATTGCCGCAAGCGGTATGGTGACAGGCGGACGTGTATTATCGTATTTTGAACATTACATCAGTCTTGAAAAAACGATGATTATTTTTGTGGGATATCAGGCCGAAGGTACCCGTGGAAGAAAACTCCTGGAAGGAGCTCATGAAATTAAGATATATGGAAATTACTATACTGTAAGAGCAAAAATTTTTCAGATAGAAGGACTTTCTGCACATGGAGACCAAAAAGACCTACTAAACTGGCTGTCTGCTCTTAAAAACACTCCCAAATGTATTTATTTAGTTCATGGCGAAAACCTGCCTGCAGATGAACTGAGAATTAAAATTCAGAATCAATATCATTTTAAATGCAATGTCCCGTTAATGGGGAATGAAATTGAAATTTAACCAACCAGAATCACTTGGTAATTAAAATATTTTATATGTGAGTTATAAGCAATAGATTTTCTAAAGGTAACCAAATGTAAATATTGATTTAAACTACCGTTAGCTGTTAATCAGTAATATTGGTAAGAGATACCGTAATTCATATAACAACAGGAATATAATTAGTTTGGAAATTTGCAAAAGAGAATTTTAAAATCACACTAAAATGAACAATATAAAATTAAACAATGGTGTTGAAATGCCAATTCTGGGATTTGGTGTTTTTCAGATGCAGGATATGGCAGAATGTGAACAGGCTATAGTAGATGCAATAGAAGTAGGGTATAGGTTAATTGATACAGCTGCTTCTTATATGAATGAAGAAGCTGTAGGAAAGGGGATTAAAAGAAGCAGTATTGCAAGAGAAGATTTGTTTATTACCACAAAACTTTGGGTAAGTGATTCGGGTTATGAAAATACCAAACACGCTTTTCAAAAATCTTTGGATCTTTTACAATCGGATTATCTTGATTTATACCTGATCCACCAGCCTTACGGAGACATCTATGGCTCTTGGCGTGCAATGCAAGAATTGTATAAAGAAGGAAAGGTTAAAGCCATTGGTGTTTCTAATTTTCATCCTGACAGAATTATGGATCTAGTTGTTAACACTGGTTTTGTTCCGGCTGTGAATCAGATTGAAACTCATCCATTTCATCAGCAGAATGATACTCAAAAGTTTCTTCAGGAAAATAACATTCAAATTGAATCCTGGGGACCTTTTGCAGAAGGAAAGAATGATATTTTTCAAAATGAAATTCTAACGGTAATCGCTCAAAAATATAATAAATCAACGGCACAGGTTATTCTGAGATGGCTGACTCAAAGAGGAGTAGTTGCCATTCCAAAATCAGTACGCAAAGAAAGAATGGCCGAAAACTTCAACATATTTGATTTTGAACTTTCAGGTGAAGACATGAATGCAATCAAAACTTTAGATACCAATGCAAGTCTGTTCTTTGATCATAGAGATCCAAATATGGTAAAATGGCTGAGTGAACGAAAACTAAGCAGATAACCTTCCATGTATAAAGGGCAAAACTTATATAATTTCTGGTATTTACGTATTTGTTAAATATCTGAATTGATAATGCGTTGTAAATTAAAAACCTCCAAATTCATTTGATTTTGGAGGTTTTTTGATTTGAAAGTATAAAATTTTGATCTAGAATGCCTAAGTAAAGTTAACGAAAAGGCAAGAAAACTGTATTTTCATTACCAATTAAAAAAAGGAGCAGATCTAATTCCTTTTTGGTCAGATCTAATTTCGTATCATTAACTGTTGCGGATTTTGAGAAAATCTCAACTACTATCTCATTGAAAGTAATGCTGTTGTTTCCTTTGAAATTTTTGCGACGAATAAGTGCCTGCATTCGAACCAAAAGTTCTGAGAGATGAAAAGGCTTAGTCAAATAATCATCTGCTCCAAGGTTGAATCCTTCCAGACGTGTTTCCAGCGTTTCTTTAGCAGAAACTACAATAACTCCATCAGTTTTGCTTTTTTTTTAAGTTCCTTTAGTATATCAAATCCATCATCATCAGGTAACATCAGATCAAGAAGTATGCAGTCGTAATCATAGGAATCAATTTTGCTTATTGCCAAATCATAAGTTTCGGCTGTTCCATATTGGATTCTATTGGTTCTAAAATAATTTTTTGATACTCTGAGTAATTTCGAGCTCTTTCCCTATAATTAAAATCTTCATGCTACAAGTTTATAGATTTTAAGCACAATCAAAAATCTCAAAAAAAACTCCTTCATAGAATATGTCTTGTTGTGCTACAATTAAAACTCTTAGTGGCATTTGTGTGACCGGGACTTTAATAATTTCCCCAAAAAATATAACTGATGAATTATGATTATATAATTAGTTAAACAAGCGAATAATCTTCAGTTCTATTGTGCTGTAAATTAAGTATATGTTAAGCTAATACTATGAATGGATTATGTTTTCTAACAAATTGAAATTGTACGATAAAAAAAATCTAATCACGCAGAAATTCTAAATTTCTTCAGAATTGATCAATTGTTTTATCCTTTTAAAAAGTAAAACATGAACAATTCAAGTCTTTCCGTTGCCCGTTTTTGTCTCATCGAAGAACGCAACTTTTACCAGTTAATTTTAGAGAACCCATTAAAGGATAAAAAAATAATGCAGAAAATACAATGAATACATATATCATTAATAATTATTCAAGACTTAAGCCTTTTTTATTTTTTCTGCCTCTATTTTTCCTGGCGACTATTGTTCTGTTTTTGTATAGTCAAAATGCTTTAAATGAAAAGCAGTATATACAGATTCAAAAAGACAGTTTCTATTTTATTAATCATCATTTGGGACATTATCCAAGTTTTGAATATAATCTTACTCAAATAGGTGACGCTCTTGTTTTTTTATCATTTTTAAGTGTTTTATTTGTGTATGCTTCTAAACTTTGGGAAGCTTTAATTTCTGGTTTGTTGGTTTCTCTTTTGTTTTCTTGTTCGCTTAAAAAATTATTTTCAGTACCAAGACCTGCTGCTGCGTTTAACAATGAGACTTTTTTTATTGTTGGCAAAACATTGTCCGGACACAATAGTTTGCCATCAGGGCATTCGATTGTAATTTTTACAGTGCTTACAGTTTTACTTTTTGCTTTTATGCCTCAAAATCTCAAAATGAAAGTTTTATGGTCTTTTGCAATCGTAATTTTAGGATTGTTTCTTGCCTTTACCAGAGTGGGAGTGGGAGCACATTATCCTCTTGATGTTATTACAGGAGGAATTATTGGATATATGTCGGGATTATTGGGTATTTTTATAAGCCGAAAATATAGAATCTTCGCTTGGATTAAAAATAAAAAATACTATCCAGTATTTGTTGTTTTGTTTCTTATTTGCAGTATTTGCCTGATTAACAAAATAATTAATGAAGATTTAATCATCTTTTATTTAGCATTCATTAGTTTAGTCATTTCACTTTATAAAATTACTACCGTTTCCCTATATGAAATTACAGCCGTTTATGCCAAAAAGTAATATAAAATTAACTCATTTTGTTTTACTGATGAGTTTTTTGAATTTTATATTCTTTCATCTGCCTTTTTATACTTATGTTTTTAATCATGTTGATTATAAAAGCTGGAACGGTGTTGTTTTGATTATCAGTCTGGTAATACTCATGCTGGTTTTAAATGCCTTTGTTTTTTATCTGATATTTTCTCTGTCGCGTTATCTTGGAAAATTCTTATTGGTTTTATTTTTTATGATTAATGCTGTTGCTGTTTACTTTGTGAATACCTACAGTGTTATAATAGACGAAACTATGATTGGTAACGTGCTTAACACCAATTATGAAGAGTCCAGCAGTTTTTTCTCCTTCAAATTGATTCTATATCTGGTCTTTTTTGGTATTCTTCCGAGTATTTATATCATTAAAGCCAATATGATAAATATTGCCCTGAAGAAATTCTTAACGCTCTCTTCTCTGACTTTATTATTTATTGTCGTTTTGATATTTGCCAATGCAAGCAACTGGTTATGGATCGATAAAAATTCAAAGCAGTTGGGAGGTCTTGCCATGCCTTGGTCTTATTCGGTAAATACTTCACTTTTTTATATCCATAAATACAAGAAAAATGAAAAAGAAATTTTACTGCCAAATGCTGTCGTAAAAGATAATCAGAAGTCAGTTGTGGTTTTAGTGATTGGAGAATCGGCAAGAAGTCAGAATTTTTCGCTGTATGGTTATAAGAAAAACACCAACCCGCTGCTTTCCAAAACATCAAATTTGTTTCATTTTAATGCCAATTCCTGTGCTACCTATACAACAGCCGGTGTAAAATGCATATTGGAACATAAAAACTCTGATGATTTATATGAAATCCTACCTAACTATCTCTATAGGAATAATGTAGAGGTCGTCTGGAGAACAACAAATTGGGGAGAACCTCCGGTACATATTGAGAAATATCAAAACAGGGATGTTTTAAAGAAAGACTGCAAAGGCGAGATATGTAATTATGACGAAGTTCTTTTAACGGGGTTAAAAGAGCAGATTATGGCAAGTAAAAAAAATAAAATACTTATCATACTGCACACGAGCACAAGCCACGGGCCTACGTATAGCAAGAAATATCCACCTTCGTTCGAGACTTTTAAACCAGTTTGCAACAGCGTTGAACTTGGAAAATGTTCGCAGGAAGAGCTCGTGAATGCTTATGATAATACGATTGTTTACACAGATTATATCCTCTCGAAAGTAATTGAAGACCTAAAGGAGTTAAAAGAATATAAAAGTGCCATGATTTTTGTTTCAGATCACGGGGAATCTTTAGGAGAAAAAAATCTCTATATGCATGGAGTGCCAATAAGTTTTGCGCCAAAAGAACAATACCAAATCCCTTTTATTGTCTGGGTATCTGATAATTCAAAACAGCTCAAAGCCATTAAAACAGTATCGCAGAATCATGTGTTTCATAGTGTTTTGAATTTTTTAAACATCCAAAGTCCTGTTTATGATGAGCAGATGAATATTTTTAAATAGAAAATAAAGAGAGGCTATTAATCTAAAGTTATTGAAGTTGCCAAAGAAAGAATATTTGATCAAAGTAAATTCCAAAACACACATACAAACGAGCTAAAAATTAAATTCTAAAAATTTAGCCATAAAATTTGGTTTGTATTGCAAACTACTTTACATTTACAAAGTAAATTAATATCTTCTTTATGGAAAAAGAAATCAAATTAACACCAGAACAGAGTTTGAAACTTATTACAGAAGTAATTAATCAAACAAAAGAAAACATCAAGTCACATAGCTTTATATTTTTGCTTTGGGGTTGGACTTTGGCTACGGCAAGTATTTTTCGTTTTTTGATTCAAACGAAAACCGACTTTAAATACTATTTTTTGCCATTTCCTATTTTGGTTGCTATTGCGTTGATAATAACAGTTAATTACAACCGAAATAAAACATCAGAAACTCATTTGAATTTTTTCCTTAAAAAACTTTGGATGGTTTTGGCTTTTGGATTTATTGCCATAGTATTTGTAAGTGTATATCAAAAAATTGAACCCTTTACTTATACATTGATATTAGCTGCAATTGGCACAGCAGTTTCCGGAATGGTAATGAAATTTAAACCGTTGATATTTGGAGGTGTTTGTTTTCTTATTGCCTCTATTTGTTGTGTTTTTATTACAGACGAATTCAAAGTTCTGCTTCACGGTTTTGCAATTATTGTAGGTTATTTAATTCCGGGATACATACTTAAAAATTCAAAATCATAATCGAATGGCAGAGACTTTTGAGGAACTAGACCCTGTTTTGAATGCACCTGTTCGTTTGGCTATTGTTTCAGCACTAGTAAAAATGAAACAAGCTGATTTTGGTTATCTGCAAGAAATAACCAAAACAACACAAGGTAATTTAAGTCATCAGATAAAGAAACTAAATGAAGCAAAATATATTGAAGTAGAAAAAACATTTAAAGGAAACTATCCGCAAACAATTTGTAAACTGACAAAAACAGGGAAAAATGCCTTTGAAAATTATGTAGAAACAATAAAAAAGTATTTACATCTCTAATTTTTTTGTTTTTTTGGTTTGCATTACAAACTAGAATTATTTACAAACTAAAATTATTTAATTATTATGAAAACAGTAAACAAAGTATTTCTCACGCTACTTTTTTTAAATAGTATAGGAAATGTAAACGCACAAGAAAAAACAACTAATAAAATGGAAACAAAAAAAATGGAAACAAAAAAAATAGCATACGCGGACAAAATATTGCTTCATATGCACCCGGAAAAGTTCTTGAATTTTTTACCAAATTTAAATGATGAGCAAATTGCACAGCTATACGGTATGTCAATAGAAGAATATCAATTAGCTAAAAAAGTTTATGACGACCAGGCCCGAAATACAGCATCAGAACTTTTGACAAATTCAGACTTTACATTTAAAATTGATAAGCTCCCTTTCAAGAAAAATCAGACTGTTTTAGTAATTGGCGAAAGTACAGCAGATGCTTTAAACTCCTGGGTTTATATTTTGCAATATCTTTTAAATCAAAGACGACCACAAGACAATATTCGTATAATTAATGCTGCGATTTCAGGACAAACTACAACAGAAGCACTTCGTAAAATAACAGCACAAATAAAATTAAGTCCCGATTGGGTAATTTGTCATTTGGGCACAAATGATTGTATGCGTTATGGGAACCAAAAAACATCTGTTTCTTTAACAGAGACGATTGCAAACCTAAATGCTATAAAAGAAATAATTAATAAAGACACAAAAGCAAATATTGTTTGGCTTACACCAGCATCCATTGACGAGAAAAAAGCAGAAAATTTTCAGCCATTCAAAACGCAACAATTGAGTGTGAAAAATTCAGATTTAAATGAAATTAGTAAATATTTGAAAGGCCAACCAGAACCTGTAATTGATTTAACAGAAGAATTTGGAAATCCTGTAAATCCTGAATTCGTTCAGTATGATGGTATACACCTTACTATTGAGGGGCAAAAAGCAATAGTAAAATCTTTAATCAATACATTATCAAACATAAAATAGTATGAAAACGAAATTGACAAACCCGATTTTAATTGCCTGTATTATCTTTTTAAGTATAAGTGCATCAGCAGGGCTTTACGAACATTTATTTGGCATTCCGGAAATGCTAAAAAGCCCGTCAACAATGATAACCAAAAGTAATAACAACTTGGGACAAGCCATAAAATTTTGGATACCCGTTCATCTTTTGATCTTACTTACAATGGTGTCATCATTAATTTTTAATTGGAAAATCCCAACTCGAAAAAAATTAGTTCTATCAGCATTCATCTGCTATATGTATATCACAGTAATAAGTATATTCTTTGCAAAAAAATTAGAACTATTTAAAAATATGACAGACAATATTGACTTTCAACAGCAGACAAGTCTTTGGATAACAGTTTCGTGGCATAGACCAATTTTGATGATGATAATAGAAATATTATTGCTTATAGCACTTTCACGTCCTGTACTATACAAACAAGTATGATGGGGAAACAGAAAATGGCTATAATGTTTATTTATAGCTTTTTAATGTTTTGTTTAGTAGCATGTTTTGTGTCGTTTTACCATCTTATTTTACCAATACAAAAATTAGCAAGAAACGGGTTTTTAATAAGAAGAACAGCATATAAGTTTGTTTTGATTTAAAATATAAAAAATATGAAAAAATTTAAAATTGTTCCGTTGTCTAAAGAGTTTGTAAGTGCAGAAATCTTTGAAACAAAAAGCGATGTTGAATATCTTCACGCAAGAAATTCAGAAGCTTCTTGTTTTATTTGTAAAATCGAAAGGGTGTAGTTATGTGCTTTCAAAAATTGAAATAATTGTAACAATCAGCAAAATTTGTAGTCTTTGATACTAATTATTTACATTTCACCAGAATCAAAACTAACTAATTCACTATATATGAATAATATCGTTCGCACTTTCCTGACGTTTTTTATTGTCTTGAGTTTACACTGTAGTGTTGTTAATGGACAAGAAACCAAACAAACTAAAAATGCTTTGGCGTTCATCAATGCCACTATATATGTTTCGCCAACCGATCCGGCAATTCTTGAAGGAATCGTAGTTATTGAGAATGATAAAATAATTGCAGTCGGTAAAAAGAACAAGGTAAAACTACCAGATAACGCTAAATTAATTGATTGCAAGGGTTTAACAATTACAGCGGGATTCTGGAATAGTCACGTCCATTTTACCGATCCAAAAATTGCCAATGCGCCAAGTTTAAGTAATAGTGAATTATCTGCCTACCTTGAACAATTTTTAATCAAATATGGGTTTACCTATGCCTTCGATATAGGTTCATTTCCAGAGAATACAAATAACATAAGACAACGAATTAACAGTGGTTCCATCTCAGGTCCTCTCATTCTAACTACCGGCCTTCCACTTACGGCTGAGGATGGCACTCCTTTCTATGTAAAAGCAATGAATATAAAATTGCCAGAACTGACTTCTATAGATATCGCTGCAAAAATCGTAAACCAAAATATCGCCGATGGTTTAGATGGAATAAAAATATTTGCGGGATCTCCTATGGGACCTGGTAAGGCCGAAAAGATGATGCCTGTAGAAATTGCGAAAGCAGTTATCAATACTGCCCATAAAAAAGGCAAACTTGTCTTTGCACATCCTTCGGTAAATGACGGGATTTTAGTTTCATTAGAATCCGGTATCGATATACTGGCACATACCACTCCTGACGGCGGCCTGCCTTGGGATAATCAAATGATTCAACAAATGGTTAAAAAGAATTTATATCTGATTCCAACATTAAAACTTTGGAAATGGAGTTTACTCAATAATAATCAATCTCCACAGCAAATTGAAGATTTTGTTTCTATCGCTATCAGACAAGTAAAAGATTTTAACGAAGCAGGAGGGAATCTTTTATTTGGAACAGACATTGGTTTCATGGATGATTTTGATCCAACAGATGAGTATGTTTATTTGCAAAAGGCACGACTTAATTTCCGACAAATTCTGGCAATGCTTACTACAACACCCTCAGAAAAATATGGTTTTTCAAAGCAATATGGCAGACTTGCTGTTGGCATGACCGCGGATATGGTGGTTTTTAAGAGAAATCCAGAACTAGACATCAGAACTTTGTCGGATGTAAAATATACGGTTAGAAAAGGTGAAATTATATATACAAAAACAGACTGATTATAAAATTATAAGTAGCACTTGTTTAAAATGGCGCAAAGTCAGTCCCGAAGGCTTTCGGGATTGCGCAACGTAAAGAAGAATACTTCGTAGAGCGGGGGTGAAAACCTGCCTGCAGATGAACTGAGAATTAAAATTCAGAATCAATATCATTCTAAATGCAATGTTCCGTTAATGGGGAATGAAATCGAAATTTAACCAACAATTGCTTAGTGTTTTTTGTTTTGAAAACCAATGGTTTAGTCGAATATAGAGCTCCAAAATTAGTATGATCCGTAACTTTAGATTTTAAAAAACCAGTGAAGTTAATTCACTGGTTTTTTTATGGATAAATTTATTTTTATTATAAATTCCTATTTTTAAATCTGTTATGATATAATTTACGAGCAAGGATTACAAATCAGCGCGATCGGGTTAAAAGAAACTTATTTTCCCCATTTTTTTATCATTATGAAATGCTTCAAAGGTTATATTCACTTTGTCAAAATATATAATCTTTATCAAGTCTTTTTCTTTAATCGCTCTGTAATCTTCGCGCTCCACATAGATTCTTTTTTTTTTCATCATTAAAAATGTTTGTTAAAAACACCTTATAATATTCTGAGTTATAGCCACTATCATTTGTATGAGTGAGGGTATCTTTACTTTGCACCTTAAATTCAGCTTCTATATAATCAATATTACATGTATTAATTTCTTTATTCAAATAAACGATACTATGTATTGAATTAAAAATAAGAAATCCTAAGAATGATAATATAATAATTAATATAAATTTTACAATTAGGAATTCAACCCAATTTATAAATAAACAATAAAGAAAAGCAAAAAAGAAAGATAATAAAACAAAAATGATAAGACTCGAGTTTCTAATATCTTTATTGAATATTTGACTAATAAATAGCATCTCATCTTCTGTAATTTTCCTTTTTTTCATCTGAATTTTTGCTTACAGAACGAACAAGTTTTCCATTTACATAATTTTATACTTTGTAACCCTCTCATAACATTACTATAATTTCCATTTTTTTATGGTAAAAAAATGAGCATATTCCAATTCTTGATTATTATGCACAGCTCTTGAACTAATATTTATTGTCTCAAAATATGTGATTGTTATTATTTCATTTTCTTTTACTTTTTTATAATCTTCTTCGCATATATAAATTCCTTTTCTTTGATGCTTTTCATTTATTAGATATAATCTAAAATAATGACTATCAGACGCAGAATCAGAAGTGTAAGTGTAATTATCTTTTCTCTGAATGGTAAACTCTTCGGTTATTTTGTATATTTTTTGATTTGTAATCCTTTTATTGATAATGATTTTTCCATATAAAAAGTTTGTAATCACTAATCCTAAAATAGAAATAACATATATAGATAATAAATTATCTAAACGACTGTGAAATAGAAATAAGTCAATAAAAAAGATTAAAAAATAAATTGGTAATAACAGAAAAGTTAGAATAAATGGCATTATAATTAATGATTTCCATAAACTTTTATTAAATGTTTTTTTTACAAAATCAACTTCTTCTATCTTAATTTTCTCTTTTAGCATTTAGTAATTTATAATTAAAATACTTCTAATTGTTCTTTATTTTTTGGAAGGTAAAATAGATAATTAAAGGATCCTTCTCCATCACGTTTCCCTTCTATAAGTGGAGGAACAGTATACCTATAAAGATACTGATTTCCATCCTCATCTTTGGTTTTACTAACAAATCTCACTAATTTGTTATTGGCGTAAAATTTTATTTCATAATTGTCCAGGGGATACAATTTTTTAATTTGAGAAAGATTCAAATCATTTAGTAATTTTTTAGTTTCTTCTCTTGACATATATTCAACATCCGATTGGATTTTAAGACTACCTTTCATTAATTCAAAATATTTTTTTGAATCTTTGGTTTCTAATATGTGATAGAATTTATTTACTGTTTGTTTTAATAAATCAGATTGCTGAGATAAATCTTGGGCATCTTCTAAAATATAGTTATAATTCCAAGGAACTTCTGCATTAAATGGGATTTTGATTTCAAAGTAAGGAAGTTTTTCATCTTTTATTTCTTGAGGTAACTGAAATTTTACTGACTGAATATATTGACCAAGGCCGTTTTCACCGACAATATTGTTATAACCAAGATCCAGAGATAAATCAACTTGTTCGCTAAGATGTATCTGATTACTAATTGGTGTCAATTTAATTTTTAAATTTTGTTCTCCGCTTTTTAAAATATAACAGTTCAAAGGTATTTCATTTGTCATACCGCCTTTTACACTATAGCTAAATACAGGTATGTCGTTAAGCAGCAATTCAAAATCACAAGCTTGAATTTGTAGTTTCACACTATAGTATGGTTTAGATGTATATGTTTTTTTATTATCAAAAATTTCTTTTTTTATCAATTCCATGTTGGTTTTATTAGTTTGCGAACAAATTTCAAAATGTATAAATAATGCTAAAATGAATATTATATATTTCATGATTCTATCAAATACTTTTTACCTTTTACAAAATCATCTTTTCTATCTAAAACATTGTATGTGTCTTTATATTGTATTTGATTGTTTTTACCTTTTGCTGTTATAATGCATACAATATTAATTCCCATAAAATCACATTTAGCTTCTACAAATGTTCCTTTCTTATCATGTCCTATGCTTGCTTTAGGCTTTATAGATGTAACAGCATATGCTTCAGCTTGGATCTCGCCATCCACACTGAAAACTATAGCATTTAAATTTACTTTAACTTTCCCGGATAAAACTAGTTTGAGTCCAAGTTCACCATTTAAATTTAGATTAGAACCACCTTTTTCTGCAAGTGCATATTCGAATTCTACATTTACTTGTCCAAATATTGTAAGCATAAAGTTTAATTCAGCTCCGGCAGTATTTAATGCTATTTCAATCGCTTTTACCGCCTGGCCAAATGCAGGAACATAAGAAACTGCAGCTATTATATCTAATGAAATATCTCCCTTTAATAAAGGATTAAATCTTAAAGCAATCTTTCCATCAGTATAGACTTCATTTGTTTCATCTTTTATTGCTGCTTGCCATTTTGCTCCAACGCTGATGGCAGGATAATCAATTGTACCGACAATTGGTGATTTTAAAAATTTTCCAAGACCCTTGACAGCACTCTTGTGTCCGGAGTTTATTTTATCAATATTGGTTAATGTGTCTAAACCTTCTTTCAATGACAAAAGTAGTTCCAAAAATTTTTTTATTTTCTGAGCATATTTATCTGCTAATTCTATTTCTTCGCCTTTATTATACTCTGCTTTAAGAACTAATTGAAACTCTAGTTCCATTCCATTAGCTCTTTTCTCCATGCCATAGGTATTAATTCGTCCCGCTTTTTTAGCTTTCTCAAAAGAATCACTATGTCTGGATTGAGGCTTTTTTTCGGCTTTCTCTTCATCGCTGTTTCTTGGGTAGGTTGGAAGATTTGTATGTGTGTACTGTTCAGGGCCTTTCATTCCAAATCTAAAATCCAATGTCCATTTTACATCAGGATAAGCAATTATATTTATTCTTTTGTCATGTCTACAAGATAAAGCTCTCAATTCTAAAGCATGGTTATTATCATCCCGCAGACTAACAGGCCAAATATACTCAAACATTTTAAGAGAGGTCATCTCGATAAGATTATCATTGCTAGGATGATAATTAAATGCAGCTTTAAAATTTAATGTTTTACCATCATTTTTGGTTATTTGATAGTTTTCAGGAGTTTTTAATATGTTTATAGTACTTTTTCCGTGATCATTAGATTTGCCATTAAATCGACATTCTTTTGTTTCCAGATCGTTTAATTCTATTGCATAATCTTTAAAGTGATCTGTATCTGCACAAATAATAGGTATGTTGTATGTAAGAGGGCTTACCATATTCCTTTCTTTGAAAATAATTTTGTTTTTCTCTTTTTCGGTTTCAGGAATTATTTTCAATTCAATTGCATTGTACTTGCAAGGATGATAAGCACTTTCATTCGTTTCTACAGCACCAATTATTGAAACATTATTACTTACTTCTTTAGGTGCGTCAAGAATTAGACTATTTTTTACAACACTTAAATAAGTTCTATCAAAGTCTTCAAAATAGACATCAGTCTCAATTGATTTTATAGTAGGAAAAATTTTTAATTCTTTTCCACCCTCTTTTCCCCAATTGGCATCAACAAATATTTCTACTTCTATTTTTTGAACATATTGTTCTTTTTCTATAATATTATCTGTTGTACTTTGTCCACTTTTTATCAATTCAGAAACCTGTATTTTACCAGAATCATTTTTCTTCGCTTTTAACACATTCACTTCACGTTCAAAAGTAGATTTACCTGAGAAAGTCAATTCATCGTTACCAGTAAACAAATCGCGGTCTATTAATTTTATTTCTACTTCTTGTCCATACATGCCAGAAGTATAGATATGTAATATTACCTTCGACATAAAACCAATACTTCCAACAATTGGCTGATATTCGAAATCTGTCCATTGTGTTCGCAATATTTTAGGTATCCCTTTTGCTTTTACTAATATTCCATTTGGTATTTTCCCAGATGGACCTTCTTTTTCATCAAATGCCTCAAGCCAAGCCATTCCGCCTCCTACCAAAAGTGCAGGAAATAGAACCTTTTGTTTGCCATTACTTATTATTTGAGAAATACCTTTACTAAAGGATTCATTATGAGATAATTTGTTGTAATCTAATTTATTACCAACCAACTGCCAGCACCAATTTATATTTTCATATTTCTCTATAAGAGCTTGGGATTCTTTATTCAATTTTTCCCAATCCTGCATATTGGCTTCATAATTTTCTTTTAATTTTCTTTCACTCCAGCCTTCTTTTGCACGCTGTTCCCATTTTTGTCTGGCAAATTCAATTGAACTTTTCTTCTTTTTTTCTAATTCTTTTATCTTTTTTTCATCCTCCTGATACTGCTTGATAGTCACGAAAACAGAACCTTCATTATTTAAAATAAGAGTTCCGGTTGAGGCATCATAAGTTTGCCCTTTTTCTAATACTGGAATTAGATTTAATTTGTTATCGTTCATTTTGTTTACGGGTTAGGTATTTGCAATTCTCCAACTTCGTCAATACTTAAATTCATTGCCGGATTAATTACCTTAATGACTTCGGGATCAGAATTTTTAATATTTTGCTTGGTAACTTCACAGGTTTGTCCAGGATTTATAATTTCAATACACGCGCTTCCCGCTACGGCACAAGTTGCTTTACTATTTTCTAATAAAGGCTTACCATTATTACTCAGAGTAATTTTATCATAAAAGCCGTCCCATTTGGTAATTGTTGGAGAACAAGGGCTGTTGTTTGCTTTTGAGCAACTTCCAAAAGTATTTTTTTCAAAAGTTTGTCCAATATCTTTATTGGTTGCTGTTAACTTTGATTTTGCTTCCCAATCATTTATATAATGTTTCTTTTGTGTTTTTACTTTCAAAGTATCGGGTGCTGTACCAAATTGGCATTTACAAATTGCACCTTGACAAACTAAATGTACTTCGCTCATTATTATAATTAATTAAATTATTTTATGCAAAAATTAAGCTACTCAAGATCTGTAATTTTCAACTTTCCTGCCTCTTCAATAACACAGTCTTGTCCGGAATTAACAATTGATATAAGTCCACCTTGTTTACAAAGCAGTACTGATTTTGTTGTAATGTATTTTCCTTCGGTAGTTCCACTATTTGCTGTATTTATCCATTTTTTTTCTGCCGCTTCAAATTCACATCCCTTTTTATGAAGACTGCAGAAAATAAAATCGCAAATATTTGAATTGTTTTCAAGTATAGGATTCTTATCCTCAATCTTGAATCCATGCTCTTCTGAATTTAGAAAAGTCGATTCTATACTTCCGTATTTGCATTGTATTGTCGCACTATCTACCACTATATAATCTACCATCTTAAATAATAATTTAAAAGTTAATTTAGGCTCACTTTATTACATCTGCTAATTACCCCAAAATTCATCCCAAAATCCTCGCTTTTTTATGCTCTTTTCATTTATAATTTCGGCGTTCCAATCTATTTCTTTTGACATTGGAATTTGTACTTCCTTTTGTTCTTTTTTCTTTACTCTTTCGTATGTTTCAAACTCGACAGAAGATATTGTTTTACTGTTTTTTCTTGTATTTATAAATCCAACAATAGAAAATATGCTGTTATCACTATGATGTAGTTTATATTGAAAATCCATATTGTTATGAATTCCTTCTTCTAACTTTCCAACTTGAAATTCTACTTTCTCTAAATTGATTTCTGTATTTTTTGAAGTATAATCATGTAGTTGATCTTGTAACTTTGAATTTTCGTCAAAATTTACTTTGGATCTTACAACTCCCTTACGTCTAACAAGGATTTTAGATGTTGCGCTCTGAAATTCATCAATACTTTGAACTATTTCTAATTCAGAATCATTTTTTGTAAATGACAAATCAGATGAATAATTTTGATATATAGGTGCAAAATAAATAGTGCAAAAAGGATGTTCAGTTAAATTTCTCTTTAATCGTGATGCTGATTGAATACTTTTTTCAAACGAAGAGAGTAATTTGGTTATAACATCACCACCTTTATAATATTCAAGAATAGAAGGTTTCAGTACTTCCCATTTCTTTTGTATCACTTCAATATTAAGTATTTCGTGTATTTCACCATCATTATTTAAAGCCATCACTATTGGATATAGTGCCTTAGAGGTTTTATCAGCTAATTGTTCAATAACCATTTCTGGCTCTTTATTGTTTATATACACCTGATTAATCTGATATTCTACAATAGAAAAATCATTGTATTTTTTTAAAAACTCAATTTGCGAAGTAAAATGAACTTTGTTTATTAATTGATTATTTTCTTTATAAAGTATTATCGTTCCATATTTCTTCTTTTGACCATTTGAAGCAAATAAACGTAAGCTATTGTTTTTACCTAATTCGATTTTTTTGGGAGTACTAATTTCAGCTAATTGAGTATTCACCTCTAAGGGAGGTAATAAAATATATTCTGCTCTTCTTATAGGCAATCCTAATTCTACTAAATCTGACAATTCACAATATTTATTGTGATATGCTCTTACATCAAAAGCAGGAATTCCAATCTTTGCTGCAATTATTTCGATTGTTTCACCTTTTTGAACTTTATATTTTCTAAAATTATTCATTTAGTATAAATCGTTAAAAAACAAATATAAATAATTTATTACAAAATAAAAATACAATTTGCAGGTATTTCTTGCAAAAAAAAAAGAGATAGAGTTTGTATACAACAAACTCTATCTCTTTCGTAATTTACAACAATATTGTATATTGATTTATAACATCATTAATCTAACAAGTGTAAAAAATATAATCTTACTATATTTAATAATTGATTATGATTTAGATATTAAAAAAAATCATCCAACTAATGGAGGGGTAAGTATGAATAAGAATTATCCTGTAATTATTTGCTGATCAATTTCTCAAGCCTCACCATCATTTCATCTTTCTCTTTCAACATACGTTCGTACAATGCAATCTTTTCTTCGTGAAGTTTTAATAGTTGGTCAATTGGATGAAAAGTGCAATTATCATTTCTTTGATAGCCATACAATACTGAACCATTATCAAAAGTATTAGAAATAATATTTATTGCTTGTTCTTCATCGAAATTTTGAAAAGCTTCAACAGGAATTTTTAATACGGCTGAGATTTGTTTCAGCAGCTTGTCTTCAATTACATCTTTTTGCTCCAGCATCGAAATTTTCTTTTGGTTCCAGTCTTCGCCCAGATCATAAGCCAATGCTTCCTGCTTTATGTTAAGCATTTCTCTAAAACGCTTTACGTTTCTTCCCTGATGTATTTTCTGTTCCATAATGAATTTTGATTTTCTGAAGTTTCAAAGATAAAGCCATTTGGGCTAAAAATCATGAGTTTCAAAGATAAAAAAATATTTCAAAGAAGAATTACTTTGTAAGAATATTATAGGTATTTAGCGAATAGATTATTCTTCTAAAAAGAAAGAATTTCGCTACATATTTTTAAATCTATTGACTATGAAAAAGAGAAAAACACCCTTCGAAACCAGTTTTTGGGCAGGATATTCGGCAGGAAATCCATTTAAGGTCCTTGATGCTTTTTTTACTTTTGCAGATCTCGATTATTATAAACAGAGTTTAAGCGAAGTAGTACTATACAGTTATAAAACAGAAGTCTGCAAACAGGACAATCCTTCGGATATTTTTGTGCTGTATACCGTTATCAAATCTTTCTTCAGAATTTGTTACTGCTTGAAAGAGAAAAGTAAAAAATGGAAAATAGCAGGCTCCTTGCAATCTGAAACGGTTTTTCGTCTTTCTTCCTTAACCAAAGGAGAATACGAGAATCCTTTTGTGGTATTTGAGAAAGCATTTGAAGAAAAAACACTCGAAGAATTTGAATTATTTCTGTATCAAACCCTGGAGCTTTCGTTGTCTCCCCACGCCGCAGATCCCGCCCCAGACTTGACGACGCCTTATATTCACGTGATCAGAATGCTCGACGCAGCAGAACAGATAAGAGAAAGGGGAGTGGAGAAAATCAAGAAAACGGATCGGATTGATCGTGTAATGGGATAAAATATCCCAAACTTTAAAATACGAGAGTATAAAAACTTCAACATCGATTTACACAATCTTGTCATTTCGCAGAATGAAACTCAAGCGATAGAGAGTGGTGTTGTTATAGTAAAAAGACATAAAAGAATCCCACTTCGTTAGAAATGGGATTCTTTCGGAAATTATTAATTTAGAGCTTTTTTAATCACAGTTGTTTTATATCCACTTTTATTACTTCAGAGTGAAATTTAGGAGAATAAAGTTCAAGCTTATTTTGAAAAGGAGCTATGCTTTCAACAATTACATATTTACCTTCTTTTTTCATTTCTATTAACTTATCGATAGTAAAAAAATCTTTAAATTCTGCAAGTGATATTTTTGGTTTTTTTTCAAATAAGTCTCGTACCATTTTATATGTTTCTCTATTTTTTCTATCAAAACTTTCCATAGAGATCGTCGAATCTTTTGTAGTCATTTCCAGTAACTCACTATACGAATAAGATTTTGCTACCTTTCCTGTTTTATCAAAATTGATAACATTAAGTTCGTTTTCTTTCTCAGATAGTTTATTCAGAACTATTTCATTTTCTTTAATGTTAATAATAGTGTAATTACAGTCATTTAAAGTTATGTTTTTTCCAATATCGTTTAGCGTTAGTTCAACTTTATCATATCCAATTAAATAATTTATTTCAAATTTGACAAATCCGGTTATCTTTTCATCTTTAGTATAGTTACTTTTTATGTTTGTTTTAAGATTAATTTTACCATACCCGTTATTTGAGTTGTACAAAGTATTTAATTGAAATTTTTCACCATTTTCCTTGATTAGATTATTCTCTAATAGTTTAATCGATAAAATACCTGTTACTTCTCCATTAAATCGTGTAGTTAAGGCTCCGGATAAAATTAATTGATTTTCATCATTTAAACTTAATTTAGCAGTCTCTTTGGCTAATTTGGTACAAGAGGATATTTCTTCGGGAGTAATTATTTGTTTAAAAAAATCGCCTTCTTTATATTCCACAAATTTAAATGCATTGCGAGTAGTTTTGTTAAATTTTAGAGAGTCTGCTCCGTGTAATACTTTGGTATAAAAGGTTCTTTGTTCTTCTGTTATTTCCTGGCTAAATAGATTATTACTAAATATGAGCAGAAGCAATATGGTTAGTTTGTTCATCTGTTTTTTAATAAATTCTGATTTTGATTTTTAAGATTATGCTGCCCAACTAGTAGAAACGACAGGGTTTATTTATTATCAAATATAAAATAATAAGCTTATAAATCATCAAAAGGTTTTTTTAATTTGTTGCATACTTTTGTATCAATGTGAGTGTAAATTTCGGTAATCTTGATACATTGGGAACGTAACAACTAAGTAGTTGAATTAAAATATGTTAAAACATATGCATATTTAAATTTATTAAGAGGTAATAGTTTTATTCCCTAATGTAGATATAATACTGATTGATAATTTAAAATATTAAAATAATGAAGGTAAGACAGGTAATGTACGCACCTATTGCAGCGCGTCAATATACATATAAATTTAATAGAGAAAACAGAACTGATATTGAAGTTACTGATGAAGTGATTGATGGTTCTCCTTTTGTTTGTATTGATTTTAAGGATACTAAAGGAGAATTAATACATGAGTATTCGTATAAATTAGGACAGATTCAATATTATTTAGCAAAAAGACAGGAGAGCTGGTTACCTATTGCAGATTATCCATTTCCTTCAGATTATGAGGTGTAAAAGTAAAAATATATAAACTGTAAGCATAAGGAATAAAATTATTAAGTCAATAATTGTAAAAACAACAGTGAAACTGAAGAATATGATTTGTATAAAGAAAATACAACTAAGCCAGGAAACTTTTCCCGTAAACTACTATGATGATGAAGTAGCGCTTACTTTTTACTGTAATGATAAAGGAGAAAAGCACCAAACAATTTTGTCATTAAAAAAATCAGCTTCTCTTAATGAAGCTGTAGATAAAGATGAAATGACGTATGAAGAACTTGCAAAATTAGGAGTTGATAAGCTTGAAAATTTAAAAAGAGAAGACAGGAAACATGAATATCGCTACCTAAAAACATTTTCAAATAATTGTAAAAAAGAGTTCTTAGTGATTTTTAATTTTAAGGAGTATAGAGAGTATTACAGTTGCCATGTTTTTGGCGTTATTGAAGTGGCAGATGAATAGTTGTATGTATCGTTAGGGTTAAATGTTAAATTGTTACTATTTTTAATTTATGGTTTATCAGATTTAGTTATGGTTTATTTTTCAGGGGTTAAAGTTGCTCACATCCATTGCTCATCAATGAGTTCGGGCGTTTCAAAATCAACTATTCTTTCTTTAGGAAGCATTAGTTTTTCAATCTGATTTTGGTCGATATATTGTTTTTGTTCTTTAATAAAATCAGAAACGTCGAATACAAAATCAATTTTTTCTTTTATCAATTTCTCAAAATCCTCTTCGTTTAAATCAAGTTGAATGGTTTGTCTTTCGAGTTCTTTTCCAAAATAATCATAATCGGGATTCCAATTTGGTGTTACTTTTTGTAAAATTTCTTTAAAGACTTCTTTTTTTATCCAAAGAGCCAATACACTTTCCTGATTTTCTTTTTCTCGCGAGCTGTAATCGTGCATTATTGATAGAAAACTAAGGTACAATGTGTTTGTTTTCAAGCTGCTATAGTCAGGTTTTTTAAGATCTTGGCTTTCTGTAATAGTGGCAGCTGTACTTTTTTTATTAACCAGATATAATACAATATACTCCGTTACTTTACCATCATATGGTGGGGCAGTTTCTATAATGGCAACATTTTTCATGACATAACCTATTATATCTTGTCCTTTTTGCGCTAACTCTTTTAGCCTGTCTGAATAATTTTCAAGTGCTATTTCAAAGCCTTCATAGCGTGATTCTCCTATTGTAGGAAATTTTCTTCTGAACTCAAAATCCCATTTTACCAGCCTTTTGGTTGCGTATTTAGCTATTGTTTCATTGGCTTGTTGTGCTATTTGTTCTAGATATTTTTTAGCCTCATTAGTACCTATGTCTGCAAGTGCCCAAGTGCATTTTCTTTGTAAAGGAAAATATTCATTCCATCTAATATATTCAAAATCAGAAAATGCTACTTTAAATAAAGTTTCTGCCGTAATAGGATTTGAAAGATACTGAAAAGTCTGAGCCATATTTTCATGATTCTTGTGCCAGTCTGATTCGAAGATTTGACAAAGAAGTAAAAGAATTTCTTCGTCTTCTTCGTAGGTGTGAATAAAAGAAAAAGCTTTTTTATACGCTCCATCACTGTCTTTCTCGGTTATAATTTTTTTTATTTTAATTAAATCAGTTTCTCTTTGGTTCATTAGTTTATTTTAAGATTTTGGCGAAAGCCAATACTTGTTATTATATTCTTTGAGCTAATATAAATAATTTATGTTTTAAATGAATTAACAAAGAAGATTAAACTTTTTGATCCTATTCTATTGTTGCAAAAGATTAGAGATTTTATTCAAAATGTATTTCTACTCATAAAAAAGACATATTATGGTTAGCAGTGGTTTTGATAATCCATATTTTTAAAATATTTTACATATAATTATTCGTAAATTGATATTCTAAATATTTGATTCCTGCGAAGATTAGTTGAATACTAAAGAAAAGGCATAAAAAAAATCCCATTCCGTTAGAAATGGGATTTTAATTTAGTGACCTCTAACGGACAGATTTCGCACCATTTTATGGAGGATTTGAAGATATTAACCTACTATTTGTAAGGTCTGTCTTTGAATGGCTTAAACAATTTGGTTTGGATGTCCAGTTGGTGATTGATGTAAAATTATCTCACTTTTACCAGAATTTGCACCCATTTTGTATTTAGATATACTTTTTTTAATTATCGCAGAAAGAGCCAATTTGCTTTAAATGCCTCTCGGTCTGGTATTTATTAAAATTGTCCCATTTTGGAGGTGTGCTTGTTTTTTGGCCGTACATAGCATCCAGGCAAATGTTGTTGTCCTTGTATTTGTCATGCAAAACAGCTAAAATTTTAAAGAAAAATTCATCCAGCATGATTATGGCTTCCAATTCTGATTTTAGTGTGCTGTAATTAGAATCTGAGGGATTTAATAGCTGTAGTAAATTTAAAAGCTCTTTCTTTTCATCTTCATTGATTTCAGTGGCATAACCTGTTTTTAAGGTTTTAAAGACCAGGTTATTCCAGATTCTGCTGTCATGTCCCCATTGTACATCAGGCAGGTTTAGGGAATGTTCGCAAATTAGAATAATAGAAAAAAGAACATCATTTAAATACTCCGCCGGGAATTCGTCAAAGCTTCTGAATTCGAAACCGCTCTGGTACATTTTTTCCTGATTAAAATCAAGCCCCACTTCCGAAAGCATTTCATATTCCATGTGGGCTTCAATCTGATCGCGCCACCAGATGTTTTCTTCTTTTGTAAATTTCAGTAGTTTTCTAAAATTGTCCACCTTATAGGTTAGAATTTTACCTTTTGGCATTGATTTGTTATAGGTCCCAACACCTATGTAACGAGACATAGCATTTCGCATTGAACCTAAAGTGAATTTTTTGTCTAAACTGTATTTATCACTGATCACGCCCATAATATCAGGGCTTCCGAGCGTGGATATAAAAAAAGGCTCAAACCACTGTAATAGGTAAATGGCGTTAGCATGTGTTTTTTCAAAATCATTGTAATCCACAATTCTGCTGTCTTCTGTTAATGACGGCAAGGTGATATGAAAATGGTAGGTTCCGTTATTAAACAAAACCAGATTTTCCTGATTGGTCATAAACATATTAAGGCCGTTGTTGTAATCCGGAAAATTTAATTTTCCGTTTAACACAGACGATTCGTTGATTTTATCCAAAAACAGTTTTTTGGTTGCTTTCAATTCTTTGCAGGAATCAGTAATTGTTCTGTTTTCAAAATATTTGGTTACAAATTCAATAGAATCACCATCAAAATGTACAGATCCCATCGTTTTGTTTCTTTGGGTAATCATACTCTGAATGTTGTATGGCTGATCTTCAAGGAAAAGTTCCATGATCGATTTGCCCAGATATTCCGGATTTTCAATCGGTTCTGCGATCGTTTCACCGGCTTCCGTATTGATTAATGTTTTTATTGGCGATAATGTCTTGTGCTGATAATTGATATCGAGCTTTTCCAGCGAATGACTGTTCATCATTCGGCTTACTTTATAGCTTTCAGTCAGGTTAAAAGCTTTTTTCAGCATAGGAGCCAGGCTTTCGGGTTTATAGCATTTTCTATAATCAATACTATATTTCTCAAAACCAATTTTTTCTTGTATAAATTCACCAGAAACTATTAGGGGTTCTTCAAATTGCATGTAGGTTTCGTTTTCCAATCCTATTCCCCAATAATATTTTTTTGTCTGATTATCTGTCATTTATACTTACTTTCTTTTTTAAGGTTAATTATAATTTTTAAAGCATTATTTCATCTGAAGATACAAATTCGGCGGTTAGCATTAGTGACAGGAAACCTATAACGGATTAAGCACATTATTGCCTCCATTATAAAAGTCTTTGTTTACTTTTAAAAATATAGGAATTTGTATTTTAGATATTTCGCACTTTTTATCGAGGGAAAGATCAAATAAGGAGTAAAATTTTATAATAGAATTATAAAATCACCAGTGTTATTAATCGCTTTTGTATCAATAATTTAAGCAAGGGAACGGCTAAATCACAACTTTTGCTGTTCTTGTTTTTTCTAAGTTGCAAAACTAGTTTTTTATTATCGTATTTCCAAGTAGTTATCTCGTTGATAATCAGTATTTTTTTTTAATGTTTAGCAATATGACGAATTGCGTTTTTATTCGTGATAATAAAACACATAAGAGGAATACAAATCATCATTCCACCAGTCTTTTCTCACTTCCGAAAAGTAATTGTAATTCAGTTTTCCTGCCTGTGACTGTAGCGGATATACGACAATGCCATTTTCGCGGTACGCTTTATGCAATTCGGTTTCAGGAACCACGGGAACAATGTGTCCGGAGAGACCTTTTTCCCTTCTCTTGGCGCAGATTATTCCAATTCCGCCATAGGTATTTACCTTCTGTTGGATTTCTTCAGCTGTAAACATTTTTTCCCATCCAAAATTTGGTCCCCATTCTAAAAACCAGTCGTGTATGGCACTGGAATAGATACGGTCTACGGTTTGTTCAAAAACAGCTTTTACATCTTGGCCTTGTATAATTTTTTCAAGGGATTCGGGAGTCCACCAAACGGTTGGAAGATATACTTTAGCAAAATAGCAATAATCATAAGCGTATACATTGCAATAGGTATCTTCTGGAGTTCTTTGATATCTAAGACTGGTTTCAACGTCCAGTTTATCAATTATTCGGGCAATACTTTCTTTTTTACTCGCTGTATCAGTCAGGTCCCTATAAGGAATGGCAGAATCCATTATCGGTTTTTCTTTCATTTCCATAGAATCCAGCTGCGATTTTAGATCTGGTAACAAATTGGCTTTCTTGATCTGAATATTAGATAGTGTATGATCATCTAAAGGTAACGATGCTACTGTTACAGTATGTTTTTCCATCTTGACTGCTTAAAGTTAATTGACCTGACGCCGCTAAATGGATTAATTATACAGCGAAATTTGGTTAGCCAGCGGGTAAATGTAAGGATTTTAAGTTGCTAAAGAGTTTTAGAAAAAACAAATTACAGAAAACGGTGTGATTGCTTTAATTGTTTTGTCCTTTTTTACTTCCTCTTCCTTGTCTTCGTTGTTAGCTAATAGAAAGAAGTTGACTTATTTATTGAATAATGATAATATAAAAAAAGGCGCCAATTATATTCAAATGGCGCCTTTTGGCTGTGGTGACCTCTACGATACAATTTACAAACCATTTTATGAATGATTTAAAGAAATTGGCTTATTCTGAGGTTATTTTGTAAGATAATTAATCTGATATCTAAATAGGAGACGGTTTGTATGTAATGTAGGGGTTAAACGTTAAAAAAATTAAGACATTTTAATCCATATACATTTTTAATGTTATTAAGTTGTAACATTTTTTTGTGGAATTCTTGAATTCGAAAAAGGCATTTAAAAAAGTTACGGATTTAAAAATATGCCCTTATCATTATCTGCAATTTTCGTTTGCATACGCAAATATTAATGTTCCTAATATTACAAGCAAATTACTTTCTGACTCGTTTTTTATAATTAAAATTTCAACAACAGAGATTATGTTATAATTTCAGTTGATTAGGTTACTTCTGTTTTGCATTTAAGACGGAACTTTGTATCATCAAAAAGAGATATTATGAACACATTGAAATTATTAATTATTGTTACCGGGATTAATATGTATGACGATGGCCAATTGCCAACTGGTCTATGGCTCAGTGAACTTACCCATATCTATGATAAAGCTAAAGAGCAAGGGTTTGAAATTACCATAGCAAGTCCAAACGGTGGAGATACACCGATTGATCCTGAAAGTTTAAGACCTTTAGTTTTGGATAAAGTATCTAAAGGATATTGGAATAATATTCAATTTAGAGAAGAATTAAAGCACACCAAAAGTTTAAAAGAAGTATCAAAACAAGAATTTGATTGTGTTTATTTAGCAGGTGGACATGGGACTATGTATGATTTTCCAAATGATACTATTCTACAAAAAATCATTAAAGATCATTTCGAAAACAATAAAAAAGTGGCTGCGATTTGTCACGGTGTAGGCGGATTGTTGAATGTTAAACTTTCCAATGGCGACTATTTGATAAAAGACAAAAAGATAACTGGATTTAATTGGTTTGAAGAAAGTCTTGCCGGACGAAAAAAGAAAGTTCCATTTAATCTTGAAGCAGCATTAAAGGAAAGAAACTCCGATTATAAAAAAGCTTTTATTCCTATGACTTCAAAAGTAGTTGTTGACGGTAATTTAATTACTGGTCAAAATCCTTTTAGCTCTAAAGAAATGGCAAGAGTAGTAATGAAAGAACTTGAAAAAATTAAAACAAACTCAGATACTAAATAAAACTATAACACAGTGAAAAAAATAAAAATCATATTTTTTGTAGTAGTCCTTGGTGTAATTCTACTTTTTATACCAGGCTTCTTTCTAAGCAATGCCATCATTAATACAGCATCTGCAAATTCAAATCTGAAAGCAATAAACAACGATTCAATAGCTAAAAACGATACCATTATTGAATTGGCAGGTCATCAACTACCTGTTTTAAAGGGCGGTATGTTTGATAGATTCCATTCCAACTCACCCCTTTCCGTAGTCGCAGAGGAAAGACCTGATATAGATTTAAGCTGGTTCAAAACCCTTCACAAAGAAGAAAAAGATGTTGGCTTTATCACATATTCACCGAACTTTTATTACAGCAATAGTAGTATTACTGCTATTTATACAGCAGATATGAGCAAAATAAAAGAGCTACTTCCTGCGGAAGTAAACGAATTGGTCAAACCGATTTCTTATACACCCGGTAGAGGATTGATCGCTATTACTTCCTATGCTTACCATTTTTGTGATAATGATTCATACAATGAACTCTCTATCTCTATTGTAACCACTAAACAAAATAAAAGTAATTGGGGACTGATTTCTTTAATGGGTGAAGTAAATGACAAAAGTCTATGGGGTTATGTGTTGAAATTGCCTGTTAATACCGAATTAGCAAGAGTTCGTGGAAAAGTTGGATATAATTTACCGAAATGGTTAATCCCCATTGATTATAACACTGATGGAAACAATGTAACTTTCACTTATTACGATGAAAAAGGGAATTTAGATTTTTCAATGACAGGTAAAAAATTAGAGGTTACCAATTCAATACCTGAAATTAACCGTTCGAATTTTATCAATCTTAATACAAAAGGCCAGTTAACACACGGTTACAGTGATGTAAGAGCAATAAAAAAAGCAACAAGCAAAAAGGCTGAAGATATTCAATTTAATCTTTCAGATGGTCCGTTATCAGCCTTTATCAAATCATTGGAACTTAAAAAATTAGTTCGCTATGATTACCAACCGGAATTTCAAGCAGCTTTATACACACCTGAATTAGTGACTGAAAACAATAAATAATTCAACTCATTTTTAAAAATTAAGGAAATGGAATTCGCTAAAATATTTCAATCGCAGAAGGAGTTCTTCAACACTCATCAAACAAAAGATGTGGCGTTTAGAAAGGAAACTTTACTAAAGTTGAAAGATATTTTGAAAGGAAACGAACAACAACTATACGATGCGATTTACAAAGATTTTCGCAAAGGTACTTTCGATACTTTTTTAACTGAACTTAATTTAGTTCATAAAGAAATCAACTTTTTTTTGAAAAATTTAGATAAGCTTGCTAGACCCAAAAAAGTAAAAACGGCTCTCAGTTTACAACCCGGAAGCAGCCATATTTATGCAGACCCTTTGGGCGTAACTTTGGTAATTGGGGCGTGGAACTATCCTTATCAATTGACTTTAGTTCCTTTGATTACAGCCATTGCAGCCGGAAATACTTGTGTTGTAAAACCAAGTGAATTACCCGAAAATACAATGCGCCTTTTGGCGGAATTAATCAATACTAATTTCCCTTCCAATTATTTGTATGTTGCTGAAGGCGGCATACCGGAAACAACCGAGTTATTGAAATTGCGGTGGAGCAAAATTTTCTTTACAGGAAGTCCAAAAGTAGGGCAGATTGTGTATGAAGCAGCTGCGAAAAACTTGGTCCCCGTAACGTTAGAATTAGGAGGTAAATCGCCCGCTATTGTAACAAAGACAGCTAATTTAGAAGTGGCCGCAAAACGTATCGTTTGGGGTAAATTTTTAAACGGTGGTCAAACTTGTATAGCACCTGATTATTTGCTGGTTGAAGAATCCGTCAAAGACAAATTTTTGCAATTGTTAAAAGATAAAATTGAAGAAACTGGATATATAGATGGTGCAGAGCACTATACAAGTATAATCAATAAAAGAAATTATGACAGAATATTAAGTCTGATTACTCCTGGTAAAATATTTTATGGAGGGAAACATAATGAAGAAATGCTTTACATTGAGCCCACAGTCCTGACCAATGTAACGTATGATGATGCTGTCATGCAGG
This sequence comes from Flavobacterium sp. N2038, assembly GCF_025947185.1. Taxonomy (NCBI): domain Bacteria; kingdom Pseudomonadati; phylum Bacteroidota; class Flavobacteriia; order Flavobacteriales; family Flavobacteriaceae; genus Flavobacterium; species Flavobacterium sp. N2038. The sequence goes on along the minus strand of NZ_CP110001.1, from coordinate 2,932,218 downwards.
AAGAAATTTTTGGTCCGGTTTTGCCAGTGGTTTCCTTTAAAAATTATGATGAAGCTCTTGAAAAAATCATTAATGGAGAAAAACCTTTGGCAGCCTATCTTTTTACAAATAATGATGATGAGAAAGATAAACTACTAAACAGAGTTTCCTTTGGTGGTGGTTGCATCAATGATACGTTGATGCAGATTACAAGTGATTATCTTCCTTTTGGCGGAGTTGGAAATTCCGGGATTGGTCATTATCACGGTGAATTCGGATTTTTGACATTCTCACATCAAAAATCAGTAATAGAGAAAACAACTTGGGGCGAACCCGATTGGAAATATCCGCCTTATTCAGATAAAAAAATGAAGTGGCTAAAAAGGGTAATGTAACAGAGATAATGTTACAACAACCCATAACAGAGTTACGTCTATCACTATGATAATACTGAACTTTGTAGTAGAATTTAAAACTAAAAAAATGCAAGTAATATTAGGAGCCAACGGTCAAATTGGCGAAGAATTAGCAAGAGAATTGAAGAGAAGTTATACTTCAGAGATAAGAATCGTAAGCAGAGAAGCAAAGAAAGTTAATGATACAGATATAGTATTTTCTGCCGATTTATCTAATAAAAAAAGTGCTATTGAAGCTGTAAAAGGAAGTGAGATTGCTTATTTTACTTTAGGGCTTCCTATTAGTTCTGACTTATGGGAAAAACAATTTCCTCTCATTCTACGAAATGTCATTGATGCCTGTAAAATCAACGGAACAAAATTGGTTTTTTTTGACAATACTTATATGTACCCACAGGATGGTCGTTTGCTCACTGAAGAAACCCTTTTCGATCCAGTTGGAAGAAAAGGAAAAGTAAGAAGAGAAATGGCTGAAATGGTTTTGAAAGAAATAGAATCAGGTGAACTCGAAGCGGTTATTTGTCGTGCACCGGAATTTTATGGACCTGGTAAAACACAAAGTGTAACCAACACTTTGATTTTTAATAATATAAAGGAAAATAAAAAATTGAAGGTGCCTTTGAGAGATGATAAATTGAGAAGTTTAATTTGGACACCAGATGCAAGTAGGGCAACAGCTTTAATTGGTAATACACCTGATGCTTTCGGTCAAACTTGGCATTTGCCGATTGATGATAACATGTTAAATTATAATCAGTTTATCAATCTGGCATCAAAAATTTATGGAAAAAAATTGCAATATTCAGTTGTACCAAAATTTGTTTTTAAAATTGGCGCAAGATTTAATGAAAGAGTGAAAGAATTGCAGGAATTACTTCCAAGATATAAATATGATAATTTATTCGACGATTCAAAGTTTAAAAAGCGTTTTCCTGATTTTCAGGTGACAACATATAAACAAGGTATCGAACAAATTAAGAATGAACAATTATTAAAATAAAAAATTGTAACTTAGTGATGTATAAGTCAGAATTTCAACAAATGAAAACTCCTTCAAAAGTTTCATCAATAAGTGCATTACATCAATTTTTAGGATTAAAAAGCCCTTCTAATCCGTTGATCAGTGTATTTAATTTTGATGATGTAAAGTTGGAGCCTGAAACAATTTTAAGCACCATAACAACTGATTTTTATGTGGTTGCTCTTAAAAAAGAGTGTGCAGGAGGCAAATGTAAATATGGGCAGCAATATTATGATTTTGATGAGGGCATAATGTACTTTATAGCTCCACATCAAGTATTGCAGTTTGAGGATGTTCTTCTTAATGGTGTTAAAGGATTTGTTGCGGTAATACATCCCGATTTTTTGCAGGGATACAACTTGGCTGCCATAGTTAGAGACTATGGCTACTTTTCATATTCAACCAGTGAAGCTTTATTTCTATCTGAAAAGGAAGAAAAATCGATAATGGACATAATTGAAAATATCAGTAGTGAGATTGATGCCAACATGGATTCATTTACTCAGGATTTATTAGTGTCTAATATCGATTTGCTTCTGAAGTATTGCAATCGTTTTTACAACCGTCAGTTTTTGACAAGAAAAAAAGCCAATAACGATTTACTTAGTAAATTGGAAAATGTACTTGATGGTTATTTCAAAAATGACAAATTGGAGAAAGATGGCATTCCTACGGTTCAATATGTTGCTAACGAATTACACTTAAGTCCTAATTATTTAAGCGATATGTTAAGAGTTCACACAGGACAAACAACTCAACAGCATATTCAGAATAGAATTATCGAAAAATCAAAAGAACTGCTCTCTACCACTTCTTTGTCAGTTTCTGAAATTGCTTATCATTTAGGTTTTGAACACCCGTAGTCTTTTCACCGCTTGTTTAAAAACAGAACCTCTATTTCGCCTTTAGAGTTCAGACAATCATTTAATTAATGCTATTTAAAATAACGATGAATTTAACTGAAATATTAAATTTTAGACGTTCCGTTCGGGTTTATGATAAAGAAAAACCTATTGATGAAGGAAAGGTAAAAGAATGCTTAGAATTGGCAACTTTGGCTCCAAATAGTTCCAATATGCAATTATGGGAGTTTCATCATATAACAAAACCAGAATTATTAAAACAAGTATCTAAGGCTTGTCTAGACCAAACTGCAACTTCAACAGCTTCACAAATTGTAATTTTTGTAACCAGAAGAGATTTATTTCGAAAGAGAGCGAAATTTGTTTTAGATTTTGAAAAAGGGAATATTCGCCGGAATAGCCCGCAAGAACGTCAAGAGAAAAGAATTAAGGATCGTGAATTATACTATGGTAAAATAATGCCTTTACTCTATTCGCGTTTTTTTGGGTTACTTGGAATTTTCAGGATAATTTTAACAAAGATTATTGGATTATTCAGAACTATTACAAGAGAAGTCTCTGAGAATGATATGAGAGTAGTTGTTCATAAATCATGTGCTTTGGCAGCTCAAACTTTTATGATTGCAATGGCTAACGAAGGGTATGATACCTGTCCTTTAGAAGGTTTTGACAGTAAAGTTTTAAAGGGAATTTTAAAATTGCCTCAAAGTGCCGAAATTAATATGGTAGTTTCATGTGGAATTAGAAAAGAAAATGAAGGCATCTGGGGAGAAAGATACAGAGTTCCTTTTGAAGAAGTATATATAAGAAATTAATTTTCAAATATATATTTCAACCAGAGATTTGGTTACACACTTAATTGATTCAGTTACACAATCTTGCCAATTTATCAGGAAATTTGTTAGTGATAAGTTTCATCAAAATCTAAGTCAAGAATAAAAATTACTTAGAGCACTTTGTTTAAAAATAATAATCATTAAAATTTACTTTTATGGCACAACCAATTCCAGCAGAAAAAGACCCTCAAATCCTCTTACAAATTAGAGATTTTTTAAATGCTCTAAATAACAGTGGTGGCAAACCATTGGAAACAATGACGCCTCAAGACGCAAGACAAGTACTGATAGATGCTCAAAAGTCAGTAGAATTTGATTATTCAGATATTGTTGAATCCGAAAGAGAAATTATACAAGATGGTTATACAGTAAATATTCATATTGTAAAACCTGCCGATGCAGTTTCTGAAAAACTACCAGTATTTATGTTTACACATGGTGGTGGATGGATATTAGGGGATTATCCTACCCACAGGAGATTGGTAAGGGACTTAGTCGTAAATAGTGGGGCAGCAGCAGTTTTTACAGACTATACACCATCGCCTGAAGCTAAATATCCAACCGCTATTAATCAAATTTATGCGGCTACAAAATGGGTTTCAGAAAATGGAGACCAGATAGGAGTAGATGGTAAAAATATGGCGGCCGCTGGAAACAGCGTTGGCGGAAATATGACTGCTGTACTTTGTCTTATGGCAAAAGATAAAGGTGGCCCTGAAATAAAATTCCAATTACTTTTATGGCCAGTAACAGATGCTGATTTTACACGTGAATCTTGGCAAAAATATGCTGAAGGCAGATTCTTAACAGCAAGCTTAATGAAATGGATGTGGGATAACTATACTACAGATTTAGAGCAAAGAAAAGAATACTATGCTACCCCGTTCAGTGCTTCAATTGAAAAATTGAAAGGATTGCCACCTGCATTAGTACAATTAGCCGAGAATGATATTCTTTTTGATGAAGGATTAGCTTATGCCCGTAAGTTAGATGAGGCTGGTGTTCCTACAACAATTCAAACCTTTAACGGATTTATCCATGATTATGGTTTGTTAAACCCATTAGATCATATTGATGCGGTTAAATTTTCATCTGAACAAGCTGCCTTGGGCTTAAAAAAGGCTTTATTTAGTTAGTAAAACTTAAAAAATGTGCAGAGGTCAGCTCATAGTTGCTGGCCTCTTTTTTTTTATGATTAGTCGGATATTTTCCTCAATACTTCTCTTCTTCAATTTCCACAAACTTAAATTATTGTTAATATAGAGATAATGGATTTGTTAGAAATGTAGTGTTTACAATGTTTTACTGGTGGTTTGTGTCCAGTGGAGTTAACTTGATAGGATTTACAAATCTCTCTTTTTTAGATGTAAAAGATGGTTAAATAGTGTAGAAAGGACATAAAAAAACGCTAAAACCTAAGTTTTAACGTTTTCTTAAGAAGTGACCTCGACTGGATTCAAACCAGTAACCTTCTGAGCCGTAATCAGATGCGCTATTCAGTTGCGCCACGAGGCCTTTTTGTTATCAATTAGCTAATTTTTCGTAGCTTTGTTGATTGCTTATTGCGGGTGCAAAGATAGACATAAATGTGAGATATACAAGAGAAAAATAACATAAAAATAAAAAAAAATGCAGATTGAAAATTATATACGTGATATTCAAGACTTTCCAAAAGAGGGAATTTTATTTAAAGATATCACTCCGCTCTTAAATGACCCAATTGCAAGAAAAGAATGCCTTAAAATTTTAGCAGAATCATTAAAAGATCAAAAAATTGATAAAGTAGTAGGAGCAGAGAGTCGTGGCTTTTTCTTTGGTGTATTACTGGCTCAGGAATTAAATGCTGGGTTTGTTCCTGTCAGAAAGCCCAAAAAGCTGCCTTTTAAGACCATTTCTGCGTCATATGAACTCGAATATGGTACAGATAGTTTAGAGATGCATACAGACGCTATAAAGAAAGGAGATCGTGTTTTGATTCACGATGATGTTCTGGCAACAGGTGGCACTGCAAAAGCAGTTTGTGAATTGGTTGAAAAATTAGGTGGCGAAATTGTACAATGCAATTTTTTAATGGAATTGAGTTTCTTAAACGGGAAAGAAAAAATTAAGGAGTATCCGGTTTTTTCTGCTTTGGTGTATTAAGGGCTGAATTAATGAATAAAAAAAATCCCAATTCTAAATTTAGAATTGGGATTTGATTTTTATAAGAGCCATTTTTATCTCAAAGTTGCTCCAAGTTCGGTTTCGAAAGTTTGTTGCAATTTCGACATGATTTTATCAATCTGAGCATCAGTAAGCGTTTTGGTGTTATCCTGAATCGTAAAACTCAATGCATACGATTTTTTACCTTCCGGAAGTTTGTTTCCTTCGTAAACATCAAATAAATTAATGTCTTTTAGAAGTGATTTTTCTGTTTGTTTAGCCAGATTAAAGATACTTTCGTAAGTTGTACTCTGGTCAATTAATAAAGCTAAATCTCTGCGAACTTCAGGATATTTAGGAATTTCACTGTATTTGATTTTTCCGGTGATAATTTTTAAAACTAAATCCCAGTTAAAATCGGCATAGTAAACATCTTGCTTAATACCAAAATGTTTCAGGATAGACTTTTTAACTACACCCATTTCTACCAAAGTATCATTGTTGTAACAAATTGCTGTTCCTTCAGAGAAAATGTCTGACTGAACCGGAGCATTCGAAATTTTATCAATGCCCAAGCGAGATAAAATACCTTTTACATATCCTTTTAGTAAAAAGAAATCTGTTGCTTTTTGAGGGTTTGTCCAGGTTTCTTTATTTCTGTTTCCGGAAAGCAGCAAAGTTAAATGTTTGTGCTCTTCGTATCCGTTTAGATATTTATGATATGTTTTTCCGAATTCAAATAATTTTAAATCAGAATTTTTTCTATTGATGTTGTATGATATGGCTTCTAAACCAGAGAACAATAAAGATTGGCGCATTGTAGATAAATCACTGCTCAGTGGATTTAGCATCGTTACATTATGTTCTTCTTTTAAAGAAGCAGATAATTTAGTGTAAGCAGCAGTCGTTAGAGAGTTGGCCATCATTTCATGGTAACCCTGTGAATTCAACTGTGATGCAATTACATTTTGTACCTTGTAATCCTCCGTTCTTGGTGAATTAGCCACCGTAGCATTGAATTTTTTAGAGAAATTAATGTTGTTATAACCGTATACTCTTAAGATTTCTTCGATTACATCAATTTCACGCTGAACATCAACACGGTAAGCAGGGATTGTTAATCCTAAACCGGAATCAGAAACACTGTTTACTTTAATATCTAAAGAAACTAGTATTTTTTTGATCGTATCTTTTGGAATTTCCTGTCCGATGATTTTAGAAACATGACTAAAATTCAATAACACAGAAAAGTCTTCTACTTTTTTAGGATAAACTTCGACAACATCAGAAGTTATTTTTCCGCCTGCAACTTCCTGAATTAATAGAGCTGCACGTTTCAAAGCATATTCTGTAATTGTTGGATCAATTCCTCTTTCAAATCTAAAAGAAGCATCTGTGTTTAATTGATGTCTTTTTGCTGTTTTACGAATGCTTACAGCATCAAAATAAGCACTTTCTAAAAAGATAGAAGTTGTTCCTTCTGTAACTCCTGATTTTTTTCCGCCAAAAACACCTGCAATACAAAGCGGGCCTTTTTCATCACAAATCATTAAGTCTTCTGCATGCAAGGTTCTTTCTACGTCATCTAAAGTGGTGAATTTAGTTCCTGCAGCTAATGTTTTTACGATAACTTTTCCGTTTATTTTAGCAGCGTCAAAAGCGTGTAGAGGCTGTCCTAGTTCATGTAATACATAATTAGTAACATCGACAATGTTATTTTTTGGAGTTAACCCAATAGCTTTTAGACGATCTTGTAACCAGGCAGGAGATTCCTGAACTGTAATGCCCGAAATGGTAACGCCACAATATCTTGGAGCTAAAGTTGGTTCCTCGACATTTACATCAATTTTAAGCGTACGCATGTCAACTCTGAAATTGCTTACAGATGGTGTAATCAATTCAATATTTACTCCACGCTGCAACATTCCGGCTCTTAAATCACGCGCAGTTCCAAAATGGCTCATTGCATCCGCACGATTTGGAGTTAATCCAATTTCGAATACTTCGTCATTTACAATTTTAAAAACTTCTGCTGCCGGAGTTCCCGGAACCAGATCAGCATCAAGAACCATAATTCCGTCGTGACTTGTTCCCAGACCTAATTCGTCTTCAGCACAAATCATTCCGTGACTTTCCTGTCCGCGAATTTTTCCTTTTTTAATAGTAAATTCAACTCCTTCGCTATCATATAAAACAGTTCCAATCGTTGCAACCGGAACTTTTTGACCTGCCGCAACATTGGCAGCGCCACATACAATTTGTATCGGAGCTTCTAAACCAATATTTACAGTTGTAACTCTAAGTCTGTCTGCATCAGGATGTTTTTCGCAAGTAAGTACGTGTCCTACAACAATTCCTTCTAAACCACCTTTTATGGATTGGTATTTTTCAACAACTTCAACTTCAAGACCTAAATCCGTCAGTAATTCTGAAGTCTGTTCTGAAGTCCAGTCTGTTTTAATAAATTGCTTTAACCAGTTGTAAGATATTTTCATGTTAGTTTATTATTCTTGTATTGAGGATACAAATATAAGAATTGCGAATTGTAGTAAGAAAGAATTTATTTGGTTTTTTTAAGAGGCTTGTAATCAGGTAAAAAGTTTTCAAAAGTGTGTTTTAAATAATTTATCTCTTAAAAAAATAATAAAATAGTAGTAAAAGAGTGTTATAAAATCAAATATGTAATTTTTGTGCTATTAGATGAACGAAAAGTGCTATTCTGTTTCAGTAGATGAAACTAATTTTGAGAAGAATCAAAAAAAAGTAATTATGAGCACAACGGCAAAAAGACCTGACTTTAAGGCAAAATATGACAATTATATAAATGGAAAATTTACTGCGCCTGTGTCAGGAGAGTATTTTGATGTTGTTTCTCCTATTGATGGAAAAGTATTTACAAAAGCAGCACATTCCGGAAAAGAAGATCTTGAGAAAGCAGTAGATGCAGCGCATGAGGCATTTAAAACATGGGAAAAAACATCTGTAACAGAACGAAGTATTTTACTCAATAAAATTGCGCAAAAAATAGAAGACAATCTTGAATACATCGCAACTGTAGAGACCATAGATAACGGAAAACCAATTCGCGAAACACTTGCGGCAGATATTCCGCTTGCAATTGATCATTTTAGATATTTTGCCGGAGTAATTCGTGCTGAAGAAAGTTCAATTGCAGAACTTGATTCGCAAACTGTTTCAATTGCATTAAGTGAACCTCTTGGTGTTGTAGCACAAATTATTCCGTGGAATTTCCCGATTTTAATGGCGGTATGGAAAATAGCTCCGGCTTTGGCAGCAGGAAATACTATTGTTTTAAAACCTGCCGAAAGTACTCCAATCTCCATTATGGTTTTAATGGAATTAATTGGAGATATTCTTCCTGCGGGTGTTTTAAATATCGTAAATGGTTTTGGTGCAGAACTTGGACGTCCGTTGGTAACAAACAAAAAAGTGGCTAAAGCTGCATTTACAGGATCAACAACAACCGGGCGTTTGGTAATGCAATATGCGACCGAAAATATTATTCCGGTTACTCTGGAGTTAGGAGGGAAATCACCAAATATTTTCTTTCCGTCTGTAGCAGATCATGATGATGATTTCTTTGATAAAGCGATTGAAGGTGCTGTTTTGTTTGCTTTAAATCAGGGCGAGATCTGTACTTGTCCTTCGCGATTGTTAATTCATGAAGACATTTACGATAAGTTTATTGCTAAGGTTATCGAAAGGACTGAAGCTATAATAGCAGGAAATCCATTGGATAAATCGACTATGATTGGAGCACAGACTTCGATAGTGCAGAAAGAAAAAATCATGTCTTACATCAAATTGGGTAAAGAAGAAGGTGCAGAATTATTAACCGGAGGAGATGAAAATAAACTGGGAGGAGAACTTGATGGTGGTTATTACATCAAACCAACGTTGTTTAAAGGACATAACAAAATGAGAATTTTTCAGGAAGAAATTTTTGGACCAGTACTAGCTGTTACAACTTTTAAAACTACCGAAGAGGCAATCGAAATTGCAAACGATACCATGTACGGGCTTGGCGCGGGAGTATGGACACGTGATGCACACGAAATATATCAGGTTCCAAGAGCAATTCAGTCGGGACGTGTCTGGATCAATCAATATCATTCTTATCCGGCCGGAGCACCATTTGGCGGCTATAAACAATCCGGAATTGGTCGTGAGAATCACAAAATGATGTTGAGTCAATACCGTCAAACCAAAAATATGCTTATTTCCTACGATAAAAAGAAATTAGGTTTCTTCTAAGAAAACAACACTCTTATTTTTTATAAATCAAGCATGATAAAAACAATTTATTATGCTCATAAATCAATCTTTGTTATGTTACCAAAAACGATGAAAGCAGCAGTTATTAGAGAATTTGGTTCTCTTTTAAAAATTGAAGAAGTAGAAGTAAAACGACCAGGAAGAAATGAGATCCTTGTAAAAGTTATCGCAAGTGGAGTTTGTCATACTGATTTGCATGCTGTTGAAGGGGATTGGCCTGTAAAACCAAAAATGCCACTAATCCCTGGGCATGAAGCAGTTGGTTATGTCGCCGCTGTGGGGCAGGACGTAAAAAATGTAAAAGAAGGAGATGCTGTTGGTGTTCCGTGGCTTTATAGCGCATGTGGTGGCTGTGATCAGTGTATTACAGGATGGGAAACTTTATGTGATAGCCAACAGAATGGAGGTTACAGTGTTGATGGTGGTTTTGCAGAATTTGTAATTGCAGATGCCAGATATGTTGGAATTCTTCCTTCAAATGTAAATTTTATAGAAATGGCTCCCATACTTTGTGCCGGAGTTACGGTTTATAAAGGGCTTAAAGAAACAGAGGTAAAACCCGGAGAATGGGTTGCTATTTCTGGAATTGGTGGCCTGGGGCATGTTGCTGTACAATATGCAAAGGCAATGGGAATGCACGTTGCGGCAATTGATGTTGCCGATGATAAGCTTGACTTAGCAAAAAGGCTAGGTGCCGATTTGGTCGTAAATGCAATGAATCAAAATCCTGGAGAATATTTAAAAAAGGAAGTCGGTGGGATGCACGGGGCATTGATAACAGCAGTTTCTCCTATAGCTTTTAAGCAAGGTCTTGAAACATTAAGAAGAAAAGGTACAATGGCACTTAACGGACTTCCTCCAGGTACTTTTGATTTATCAATTTTTGATACGGTTTTAAACAGGATTACAATTCGGGGTTCTATTGTTGGTACCCGTAAGGATATGAAAGAAGCAATAGAATTTGCTGCCGAAGGAAAAGTAAAAGCCACTGTAACTTCTGAAAAACTCGAAAATATTAATAACGTTTTTGATAAAATGAAGAAAGGACAAATTGAAGGACGAGTCGTTCTTGATATTGCAAATATTTAATTGGTAATGCAAAAAAGCGGTAAATTTATAATGATAAGTTTACTGCTTTTTTTAAAATTATTGAGTCATGATAAAGAGATTAGATGCAACAAAAGAAGCAATTGAATTAATCAGAATTCTAAAGGAAAAACATGGCGATTTAATGTTTTACCAGGCCGGAGGATGCTGTGAGGGAACTCAGCCGCAATGTTTTGAAAAAGGCAGTTACTATCAGCGAACTGGCGATGTTTGTATAGGAACGATAGAAGATGCAGAATTTTGGATTGATAATGACTTGTACGAATATTGGAAACATTCGCATTTTACCCTTAAAGTAATTGATGCTTTTGGTGTTGGTGGTTTTTCATTAGAAACTCCGCTCAAAAAGACTTTTCAAATCGAATACAGAATTTTTACCGAAGAAGAGGAGAAGGATTTGGAGAGTGTAAAAATTTTTCTTTAAGGCTCAGAGAGACAAAGTTGCAAAGGGACAAAGATTTTGCATTTGTATCGTTGAATCTTAGTTATGTTTAAACAGTATTTTTTAGAATGCATTCTAATCTGAGACTTAAAGATTAAGAAAGCTCTGAGCCTTTGTTACTTTGAGCCTTTGTACCTAAAAAAAAACTTAGTTAACATAAAGCAACTGATACTGTTTTGGCGTAATTCCTTCGTGTTTTTTAAACAATCGGGTAAAATAGTTTGCATCTTCAAAACCGGATAAATAACACACTTCGTTTATTTGGATTCCGGGATTCCTAAGTAATTTTTTGGCATGTTTAATTTTTTCATTCAAAACATATTCAATTGGACTCATGCCTAACTCACGTTTAAAAAAGCGGTAGAATGAAGTTGTGCTCATACAAGCCTTCTCACTTAATATTTTTAGACTTATATTTTCTTTAAGATTTAGTTTGATGAATTCAGTAACTTCAAAAATAGGGTTGCTGGAAGAAATTTTAAGCCCTTCATCAATAGATTTTGCGGTTTGAGTCTGAATGATTCGGATTAATAATTCCTGTAAAGTTAAGTCAGCCAGCGCATCTTTGGTAATAGAAGTACTGGTACACTCCTTAATTAGTTTATTGATTGTTGTGGCAAGATCAATATTATTGTAAAAAAAATAATTCTGATAGTTTAATTGCCAATATGTATTGCTGCCTTCTTTGGGATAGCGTTCATTTAAAAAATTTAAAGTGTCGTTAATTTTACTATTATCAATGGCTAAAGCAAGACATTGCGTCGGATTTTCTTTTGAAGCTTCCGGAAAATCTATTTTCATCTCAATATTTGAAGGAATAACGACAGTTTCTCCGGGCAAATAATCAAAACCGGGATCATCAAATAAATGCATGATTTTTTTGCCACGCAACATACTTGTTACCACAAAATCATTAAATTTTAACGGAACCAGTTTAGAAGATTCGTAAGTCTCAAAAAGATTTAATTCGCAGTTGTTCAGCGTGTAAACACTCCTGTTTTCAACAAGTGTTTTTAATGATTTTTCATTCGATAATTGAGGCGGATGGATTAAAACACGTTGATTCTGCATTTTTATTAAAGTTTTGAAGATGTCTTAAATTTAATAAAAATATATGTAATACCATCAGATTTAACGTTTTATTAAATCAGTTCTTCAACATGCTTTTTGATGTTTTCGGATATTTTTTTAATAGGAAGATCGTTTTCATCATCACCAAAAGGATCTTCGATTTCTTCGGCAATTAATTCTAAACTGGCCAAAACATAAAAGATAAAAACAACAACCGGAACTACATAATAACCTAAACTTAATGAATATCCAAAAGGCAAAGTCATAATGTAGAAAAAGATAAACTTCTTGATAAAGGCACTGTAAGAGTAGGGAATAGGAGTGTTTTTTATTCGTTCACAGGCACCGCAAATATCAGTAAAGGCAACCAGTTCGGCATTTAGAATGATTAACTGATCACCACTGATTTTTTTTGCATCATACAAATCATTAATTTTATGATACATCATTCTTTTTACCTGATTGGGCTTGTGTTTATGGTGATCAAGTTCTAAATCAACATCTTCAAAAAGCTGTTTTGCTGTGTCTGAATTGTTTAAATGCTTGTATAAAATAGAGGCATAAGCCGGAATAAATTTTCTGAAAAATTTGCGGTCATTTTCGTCTTTTAAAATAGCCGAAAGTTTTATGGCAAAATTACGGCTATTATTGACTAAACCACCCCATAATTTTCTAGCTTCCCACCAGCGATCATAGGCAGTATTGGTTCTGAAAACTAATAAAAGCGAAATTACAAAACCTAATATTCCGTGCATTATCGGAATATTTTTGAGATAATGGTTTTGGTCAATATCAAAATAAATAATTTCAGAATAGCCTACAAGTCCGGAGTAAATACCAATACCAATCATTACAGGGAATAATTGTCTGATGGTGTCAGATTTATGAAAATGGAAGATAAAAGTAAACCACTCTTTGGTATTATATGCGATCATTTATGCTTGTTTTTTGAAACAAATTTAATTTAAAAATTAATATTACCAGCTAATTCTCTCAAGGCAATTTCAGATAATTTTGCCTGATATTGTGCATTGCTGTAGCGTACTTTTGCATTGACATAATTTAACTGAGCAGTTCTGAAATCAAGAGTTGTAATGGTTCCGATTCTAAATTTATCCAAGGTAATGTCTAAGTTTTGTTTGGCAATTGTAACGTTATCTTCTTCTAATCCGATTAATTCTAAATTGGTTAAATACGTTTGAAAAGCGGTACTTAACTGAGTATCCAAAATCATGTTTTGCTGTTCTATAGCAATCTGAGAGTTTTCGATTTCAAGTTTTGCTACTTTTTCATTTCGATGCTGATTAAAACCGTCAAATATATTTAAAGTAGCATTAAAGCCATAATTTAAACCTCTTGATGAAGCCTGACTCGTAAAACCTAAACTGGACTGACTTTCTGTAAAATTGTATCCTGAGGTTAAATTTACAACCGGGTAACGATCTGCTTTTACTTGTTTTAATTGCAATTCAGCAATTCGTTTGTTGATAATTTGGGCTTCTACAGCCGGATTTTGTTTATGAGCAAGTTCTGATAGTTCGGTCAGATTTAAAGCATCATTTACGGTTACTAAATCAGTCACTGTATAGTTGATTTTGGGATCGCGTGCCAGATATTGGTTTAGTAAGATTTTGGCATTTGCATACGTTTCTTTTTGTCTCAATAAGGCAACCTGATCAGAATTTAAATCAACCTGAGCATTTAAAACTTCTAATTTTGAAGCTTTTCCTATGCTGAAACGGTTTTGTGCTAATGTTAATCTTTGCTTCGAAATTACAATTGTGGTATCCAGAGCGGCCAATTGATGTTGTTGCTGTACAAGATCGTAGTAAGCGGAATTTACCTGAACTATTTTTATTAAAACAGTTCTTCTTAATTCTGAATCGCCTAATTTTTGTAGTTCTTTTAACTGATCTAGTCTGGCAAACATTTTCATTCCGTCAAAAACAGTCCAGCCAAGGCTTACACCATAATTTAAGCTGTTGTTTTTGGCATTGTCTAAGGAAGTAGTTGTTCCGTCCTGACGTGTTTGCGATGAATTGGTAATGCTGTTATTGTCTGTAATAGAAGCTATTGCAGAAGGTAACATTCCGGCATTTCCAATCGTAACATTCGTCTCGCTGATTTTTGAATTATTCTTGGCAATTTTAATTTCGAAATTATTCTCAAGAGCAATTTTTGTAGCATCCTCTATAGTCAAAACTTCCTGTGCATTTGCTTGTATAATGCATAAGAAGAGAAGGAGTAAAGTGCTGTATAAATTTTTAATAGTCATATTTATTTTCTTTTACCAAAGAATCAGGAACTGTATAAAGAATAGAGTTCCTGATTTTTAGCTTTTATTTTATACTTTCTTTTTCGTATTCGTCAATATGGTCAAATTCCGGATAATGTTTTCTGGCTTTGGACCACATTAAATAAATAGCCGGAATTACAAAAAGAGTCAGCGCCAGAGAGAAAATTGTTCCTCCAACAATTACAACTCCCATTCCGATTCTACTTGTAGAGGCTGCTCCAAGTGACATTGCAATTGGTAATGCTCCTAAGGCAATTGCTAAACTCGTCATTAAAATAGGACGTAAACGTGCTTCTGAGGCTTCTAAAATGGCTTCTAATTTTGGTTTTCCCTGTTCTCGAAGCTGATTGGCAAATTCAACAATTAAGATACCATTTTTAGTAACCAGACCAATAAGCATTACAGTACCAATCTGACTAAAAATATTCCAGGTCTGATTGAATAACCAAAGTGAGAATAAAGCTCCTGCAACTGCCATAGGCACGGTTAAGATAATAATAAACGGATCGATAAAACTCTCAAACTGAGCCGCCAGAATCAAAAAGATAAGTAATAATGCCAATCCAAAAGCGAAAGAAGTATTAGAACTACTTTCGACAAAATCTCTCGATTCTCCACTTAAATCGGTTGTAAAGCTTTCGTCCAAAACTTTAGCCTTAATTCTGTCCATTTCCTGAATACCGTCGCTGATACTTTTTCCGGGCGCTAAACCTGCAGAAACCGTAGCCGACATGTATCGGTTATTATGATACAACTGAGGTGGATTACTTTGTTCTTCTACATTGACAACGTTGTCCATTTGTATTAATTGACCTTTATTGTTTTTTACAAACATTGACGTTAAATCCAAAGGCTTAGAACGGTCTTTTTGATCAAACTGACCAATAACCTGATATTGTTTTCCGTTTTTAATGAAATAACCAAAACGTTGTCCGCTTAAAGAAAGTTGTAAAGTTTGCGCTATATCTAAGATCGAAATACCTAAACTTTCTGCTTTTTCGCGATTGATACTAACATTGATTTCAGGTTTGTTAAATTTTAAGTTTACATCTGTAGTAGAAAAAACATCGCTTTTGCCCACTTCTTCCATAAACACCGGGATTTTTTCTCTCAGTTTTTCAAAATTCGGAGCCTGAATAATATACTGAATTGGTAAACCACCACGTCTGTTTACAGCAATTGTAGGCTGCTGAATTACTGCAGTTTTTGCCTCAGGATATTTTTTAGTCCATTTGGTTAATTTATCTGCAATATCCTTTTGAGAAAGTTTTCTCTCATCGGGTTCTTTTAATGAAAGCCTGATAAAACCAGTATTGGTTGCCGAAGCTCCAAAACCAGGTGCCGTAATAACCAAACTCACTTTTTTCTCCGGAATCGAATCGTCTACCAATTTAGAAATCTCCTGCATAAAACGATCTGTATATTCGTAAGAGGAACCCTCAGGTGTTGTCATACGCATCGTAACAGAACTTCTGTCATCATAAGGAGCAGTTTCTTTTGGGAGTATGGTAAAAAATAAATAAATCAATCCGAAACAAACTATAAGAATTGGGAAACTAATCCATTTTCTATCCATGAATTTTGTTAGAGCCTCAGCATAACTACTGTTCATTTTTTCAAAAAATGGTTCAGTTTTAATATAGAATTTTGATTTTTTTTGTTCGCCGCCTTTCATTAAATAAGCATTCAACATTGGCGTTAAAGTCAGGGATACAAAGGCAGAGATTAAAACTGCGGCACCAATTACAACACCAAATTCCCTAAAGAGTCGACCTACGAAACCTTCTAAGAAAATAACAGGTAAGAATACTGCTGCCAAAGTAACAGAGATCGAGATTACGGCATAGAAAATCTCATTTGATCCTTTGATCGCAGCTTCAATTGGTGACATTCCTTCTTCTACTTTTTTGAAGATATTTTCGGTTACTACAATTCCATCATCTACCACTAAACCGGTAGCCAATACAATTGCCAGTAAAGTCAATACGTTGATGGAGAACCCAAAAAGCCACATGATAAAAAATGTTGCAATTAACGATACAGGAATATCAATTAAGGGTCTGAAAGCAATCGCCCAGTCTCTAAAGAATAAATAGATGATAATGATTACCAAAACAATCGAAATACCTAAGGTTTCGGCAACTTCGAGTACTGATTTCTTTACAAAAATAGTATTGTCAAGTGCAATATTCAGTTTGATATCTTTTGGTAAATCCTTTTTTAAGGCTTCGTATTTTTTATAAAACTCAGAAGAAATATCTAAATAATTGGCTCCCGGCATTGGGACAATGGCTAAACCAATCATTGGTAAACCGGACTGACTTAGTTTTGTTTCTATATTTTCAGGACCTAAAGAGGCAATTCCGACATCGCTGAAACGAACAATTTTATCTCCGTCTGTACGAATGATAATATTATTGAATTCTTCGGTTTAGAAAGATTTCCCACAGTTTTAACCGTTAGTTCGGTATTGTTTCCTGTTAATTTTCCTGAAGGTAATTCGACATTTTGTGCGTTTAGCGCTGTACGAACATCAGCAACGGTACAGCTATAAGCAGTTAATTTTGCAGGATCAATCCATAAACGCATGGCATAACGTTTTTGTCCCCAAATCTGAACACCACTTACGCCGGGTATGGTTTCTAATCGTTGCGAAATTACATTTTCGGCATAATCACTTAATTCTAAGGAATTTCGTGTATCACTTTGTACAGTCATCGAAATAATAGCATCACTATCAGCATCTGCTTTAGACACTACTGGTGGAGCATCGATATCCTGAGGTAAACTTCTGATTGCTTGTGAAACCTTGTCACGCACATCATTTGCGGCTTCTTCTAAATCTTTGTCCAGATTAAACTCGATTGTAATATTGCTGCTTCCCTGATTACTGGATGAAGTAATATTTCGGATTCCGTCTATGGCATTTACGGCTTTTTCAAGCGGTTCTGTAATTTGTGATTCGATAATATCAGAATTGGCTCCGGTATAATTGGTTCTTATCGAAACCTGTGCCGGATCAATCGAAGGAAATTCACGTACACCCAAAAAGGTATAACCAATAAAACCGAATAAAATAATCAAAAGATTCAGTACAATGGTTAAAACGGGTCTCCTTATACTTGTGGTTGATAAACTCATATATAATTTATGATTTTAGATCTTAGATTGTTGATTTTAGATTTATCAATAAAACCTAAATTCTATCTCTAAAAATCTATGACTATATTATTTTAAATGATTTTAGATTTTTTAATCTGAAACCAAAAATTACTTTACTTTAACTTTTATTGGAGCATCATTTTTTAATGACATAACACCACTTGTTACGAGTGTATCACCAGCTTTTAATCCGGATAAAATTAAGATCGAAGCATCTGTACGGGTTGTTGCTTCAACCATAACTTCTTTTGCTTTACCCATATTTGAGATGAAAACTTTTTTTCCGTCTTGTATCGGTACTATTGCTTCAGATGGCACAACAATGGCATCTTTAATAATATTTAATGGCAATTTTACATCAGCAAATGTTCCGGGGAAGAGTTTTCCGTCAACATTCTCTGCAATAGCCCGAATTTGTAAAGTACGGGTTGCAACAGCTACTTCTGGCTCAATAGCATATATTTTTGCATTGTATACTTTGTTTGAACCTGAAACGGTAAACTCAATGTTTGAACCATTATTTACCTGTGTAGCATATTTTTCAGGAATAGAGAATGTTATTTTCAGCTTGCCTGTATTTACCAGTTTTGCTACCAGAATGGTTGGAGTGATATAGGTTCCGGGAGAAATAGAACGCAAACCAATTTTCCTGAAAAAGGTGCTTTTACAGAAGTTTTAGAAATTTGCGCTTTAATTAACTGGGTTTGTGCTTTTGCAGAAGCATAGTCGGCATTTGCTACATCAAATTCTTCCTGACTAATGGCTTCTTTTTGTAAAAGTAGTTTTGCTCTTCTTTCGTTTTCACCTGCCAAACCTTCTTTTGTCTGAGCTTGTCTTAATTGTGCTTTTAATTCAATATCATTTACCTTAAACAAAACCTGACCTTTATTTACATAACTTCCTTCATTAAAATAAATGCCTTCAACAATTCCGGAAACTTCACTTCTGATTTCTATTTGTTCATTTGCTTCGATAGAACCAGATAAAGATAGATTGTTGTCAAAAGTGGCTGTTTTTACAACAATGCCTGTTACGGTAATTGGACTGTCTTTATCTCCGAATTTTTTTGATTCTTCATTTTTGCCTTTGTTGGATAGTATTCTGTAGGTAATAAATCCTCCTAAAACAATAATTATCAAGGCATAGATTAGGTTTTTTAGTTTCATAAATTTTGGTGAATGTGAATTTTTTGGTTTTCGTTTTTTTGCAGCTAACAAATTTAACTTTTTGTGTTGAAATCGAAAGAGACTGACAGTTTATTTAACATTTGTATGTACAATTTTTAATCATGGTATCTTTTTAGACTTTTATACTTAAGATTGGTTTAATCATAAGTAGTAAAAAAAGCCTTTTTTTATCTGTTTTATTCCTAAATGCATGAAAATTAGACTAATAATCTTAAGTAAGAATTGATTTTAAATAAGAAAATACGCATGAAAAGCGTGAAAATACGTATTTTAAAAGTGCGTAAAATCTTTCTTTTGGGTTTTTGTTGTATTTTGTCTGATTTTTTTTGCAGTTTATCGATTTTATTTGTAACATTGATAAGGTTAAACAAAAGAAAAAATATCTTGTACGAAATTTAACTTTTGTAGTTTTTAAATGTTAATTTATGTAAGTCTTTTGTTTGTTTCAGGTTAAAATATTTATTTAATAGAGGTTTTTAATTAACAAGTGTTTATATTTTGAATCAAAAAATTAATATTTATGAAGAAAAAATTACTTCTTGGCCTTTGGTTCTCTTTATTGTTAGGTGCTATTGTTGTTTTGTTTTGGCAGAATGAGTTTAAATATAGTTTGCCAACACCTGTTCCTGAAAATTATCACAAAATCGCAATGGGAAGCAGAATTGATTTAAAATGCTGTGTTAATGATAATAAACCGGTATTTGTTCATTTTTATAACCCAGATTGTCCTTGTTCCCGATTTAACGTTCCTCATGTAGCGGGATTAATCAAAAAGTACGGTGATCGTATTAATTTTAAAATAGTCGTTTTAAACAAAGAAAAGAGTTTTACGATTGAAGAAATTCAGGACAAGTTTGATGCAAAGATTCCTGTTTATTTTGATTCTGAAATGGCGAAAAGTTGCGGTGTTTTCTCAACACCTCAGGCGGTGCTGCTAGACAGTTCTCAAAAATTATATTATAGAGGAAATTACAATAAAACAAGATATTGTACTAATGCCGATAGTAATTATGCCCAACAGGCAATAGATTCTTTATTAAGTCATACAAATGCCCCATCATTTGATGCTTTGGCTCTAAGAGCGTACGGATGTTCGTTACCAAAATGCACTAAATAAATCTAACCCCTAACATTACCTATTTATGAAAGCAAAAGCTAGTTTGAATGAGCAGGATTACCTGCACAGTTTTATGTCTACAATGACACAAAAATCGGACACAATTATTAATTACGTTCTTGCAGTTTATTTTCTCCTGGGAATTGCATTATCCTTTAAATATGATACATGGGAAATTGGAGTAGGAGTTGGGACTTTAAACTTACTGGCATATTATTCGGCTAAATTTTTTCTGAAAAATTCCAAATTTTACCAATATGTGCTCTCTGTGGTTCTTGCTATTTTTATGGCGCAGTATATTTACCAGATGCATGGTATGTTCGAGATGCACTTTACAGTATTTATAGCCAGTACCATTTTAATTATTTATCAAAACTGGAAACTTCAGATTCCTTTGACACTCTTAGTAATATTACATCATGGAGGTTTGGCTTATTTACAAAACTATGTTTATAACGACGCCAGTGGACCGCAAATCTATTTTTCTCAGGTAAATTTTGATGTTGAAACATTTCTGGTTCACGTTGTTCTTGCTGCTGTTGTATTTTTTATGAATGGTTATTGGGCGTATTATTTTAAGGAACACAGTCAGAATCATATTTCTAAAATTTCTGATGAGTATGAATTGGAAAATATCAAACTGGCATCGGCAAAATACAGCTCATTATCAGCTACAAAAGAGTATAATGATTTTATTCATAAAACAACTATAGATTTAAAAATGCCGGTAAGTTCAGTATTAAAACTTATTGATGTTTCTAAAGGGCATACGGATAATGATAAGCTTTTGAGTTATTTGGAAATGATGCGTGAGAGTGCTAAAAAAATTGATGATTTGGTGAATGACATACATTTTAAATCAACTAACAACAGAACATCATAAGCTTGCTGGATTAATACTTTAATATTATAAGCAAGACGCAAATACATATTGATTTTAAATACAAAATTTATGGATACCAGAACTACCCGCCCAACTCCATCAGACAGAGAAGTTGATTGGAACAAGAATAAAGTACTGCTTAGTAAAACAGATACTAAAGGAACCATTTTATATGCCAATGAAGATTTTATTGACGTTTCTGGTTATGACGAGTTTGAGCTTATTGGACAGGCACATAATATAATACGCCATCCTGATATGCCCAAAGTGATTTTTAAATTTTTATGGGACAGTATTAAATCAAGCAAAAATATTCATGCCATCATCAAGAATATGTCCAAAACGGGCCGATATTATTGGGTAATTACCGACTTTAAAATCATAGCAGATACTGATGGTGAAATTGTAGGTTATTTTGGAACAAGAAAATCTGTTCCGGAAGACATTATTGTCAAGTTTATTGAGCCTTTGTACAAAAAACTGTTGCATATCGAAGAGGCGAGCGGTATGCTGGCATCAGAAGAATATCTGGTTGGGTTTTTAGAAGAGCGTAAAAAGACCTACATGGAATATATTGACCATCTTGTTGCAACAGGAAAAGATGATAAAAACAAAGTAAGCAAAGGTTTGTTTAATGGTTTTTTCGAAAAGAAAGATGCTCCTAAAAAGAAATAATTTGTAAAGAGAAGCTTCATTGTATCAATTAAAATATTCAAACTAAAATTTGCACCCCGACAAATCTAATCACCTTAGAAAAGTACCTGAGTATTTTGATTCAAAGTTTGATACAATGAAGTTTTATTTTTTTTAGTTTGAGGTTTCAAGTTTCAAGTTTCAGTTTTCAGGTTAAATCATAGAACCTCAGAGTCTTAGTACCTTAGAGCCTTGAAGAAAAAGATCAACTAATATAATTCCAGATATTTTTCTTTTTCGTCAGTTCAAGAAAAACAGATTTTAAGATAGCATGTTCCGGTTTTTGCAAAGGACCATCTTCTTTTAGAATTTTCATAGCATAGTTTCTGGCGAGACTCAAAATATCACGGTCACGGACAATATCAGCAATCTGAAGATTTAAAACACCACTTTGCTGTGTTCCCATTAAATCACCGGGACCCCGAAGTTTAAGATCTACTTCGGCAATCTCAAAGCCATCATTAGTACCAACCATAGTTTCCATACGGGTTTTACTGTCAGAACTCAATTTATGACTCGTCATTAAAATACAATAACTTTGTTCAGCACCACGACCAACACGTCCGCGTAACTGATGTAATTGTGATAAGCCAAAACGCTCTGCGCTTTCAATAATCATAACACTGGCATTGGGTACGTTTACACCAACTTCAATTACTGTTGTAGCCACCATAATATTGGTTTTTCCTTCCGAAAAGCGCTTCATCTCCGAATCTTTTTCAGCCGGTTTCATCTTTCCGTGCAAAATTGAAATCGAATATTGAGGTAGCGGAAAATCACGTGATATACTTTCGTAGCCATCCATTAAATCTTTGTAATCCATTTTTTCAGATTCCTGAATTAAAGGATATACAATATAGATTTGTCTTCCGAGTGCAATTTCATCACGGAGAAATTTCCAGACTTTCAAACGATTGGAGTCGTAACGATGTACGGTTTGAATGGGTTTTCTTCCCGGTGGTAATTCATCAATTACAGAAATATCAAGATCACCATATAGGCTCATGGCTAAAGTTCTCGGAATTGGGGTTGCTGTCATTACCAAAACGTGTGGCGGAATATCATTTTTCTTCCACAATTTAGAGCGTTGTTCCACTCCAAAACGATGTTGTTCATCAATAACAGCTAAACCTAAATTCAGAAATTTTACTTTATCTTCTAATAAAGCATGAGTTCCTATTAAAATTTGCAGCGTTCCGTTTTCAAGTTCTTCGTGAATAACTTTTCTTTCAGAAGTTTTGGTTGAACCGGTTAATATTTTGATGTTGATATTTAAAGTATTGGCAAATTCAGATAGTCCAATAAAATGTTGATTAGCAAGAATTTCTGTTGGAGCCATTAAACAAGCCTGAAAACCATTATCAATGGCCAAAAGCATACTCATAAAAGCAACAATTGTTTTTCCGGAACCAACATCTCCCTGCAGTAATCGGTTCATTTGGGCATTGCTTCCCATATCTGAACGAATTTCTTTTATTACTCGTTTCTGAGCACCTGTAAGATTAAATGGCAAATGGTTTTGATAAAAATCATTAAATAATTCGCCCACTTTTGTAAACGGATGGCCTTTAATTTTATGCTTTCTGATTAAATTTTTGGTGATTAACTGTAATTGAATAAAAAACAATTCTTCAAATTTTAATCGGAATTGAGCTTTCGACAAAGCATCGGTGCTTTTTGGGAAATGGATATTGAATAAAGCGGCTCTTTTCGAAATTAACCTCACTTCCTCGATTAAATAAGGTGGAAAAGTTTCGGTAAATAAAGCCTGAGTTTCAATAAACAATTGCTCCATCAGTTTATTAATGGTTCGATTTGAAATACCACGGTTGGCCAAAGTTTCTGTAGAAGGATAAACAGGTTGCATGGCAGATCGCAGACTTTTTTCATGTTCGCTTAAAAGCTCTATTTCAGGATGTGCCATACTAAACTGGCTCCCGTACAAGGAGCATTTTCCAAAAATAACAAGTTGTTCGTTTAATTTTAAACTCTCACGAATCCATTTGTGTCCCTGAAACCAGTTTAAATCAATTTGTCCTGTATCGTCTACAAAAGTGGCAACAAGACGTTTCTTGTTCTTAGCAAATTCAACCGTTTTAATGTTGATTATTTTGCCAATGATCTGAACTTCAGAACCTGTATTTTGTAGTTCGTTTATCTTGTAATATCGTGTTCTGTCAATATACCGGTTAGGAAAAAAATTGACCAAATCTCCATATTTATGAATCCCCAATTCCTTGCGCAGTAACTGACCACGACTCGGGCCAACACCTTTTAAGTATTCGATAGGGGTTTCGAGAAGATTATTAGACATTTTTTTTAGACTTCTTAGATTTTTAGATAGTTAGATTTTAGAAAATAGAGTATAGAAAAAAGAGAATAGATTTTTGTCTATAATTCTATTTTCTATACTCTCTTGTCTTTGGAAAAGCGAAGATAGATTTTAATTGGGGAATTTGAAAATAGAATGTTGGACAGGAATTGAATTTTGGTTTTCTAATATTATGTTAATGTTAAGATAATCAAATAAAACGCAACCTTTTTTAAGAAATAAAATCTTAATAATAGTTAACCTTTTAAAACCTAAATTATGAAAAAAATTGGACTCTTAATTTTATCTTTTCTTTTGTTTGTTTCTTGTTCTAATGATACTAAGGATGATTCAAAGGAGATCGTTCCTTTTGCTCCATCAGATTATTATGGAAAATGGGTGCAATTTGTTGATAGCAAATTTGCTAATGATCCCTCATCAAAACAATTTTCTTATGTTTTTAATAATGATAAAACTTTTGTCAAAACCAGATCATACGATAACAAGATCACTACATTGTCAGGAACTTTCGGAATCGTAACAAATAATAATGTGACTCAGTTTATATTGTCTTACAAGGAGTATAACATGATAATATCAAACTGTTCAAGTGATTTAAAAGAAAGTTTTACTTTGGATAAATTAAATCATTTAAATGATAATGCAAGTGCTTGTGACCGTAGTTATATTTTCAAAAAAGAAGAATAAATACAAGGGAGATAATGATTAGATTTGTTATCGCATTTTAGATATAAGCCAAATTATGATTAAAGAAGAAAAAGTTCCTTTTGAAACTATTGTGTTTTCTGGTGTTACATTTAAGGTTATAAACCGACACGAAGCGCATAATATTATCGGAAATCTGTCCGATTTTAATAATCAGAAAATCTATAATGTTTTTGAGGATACCTGGCGTTTTCCGGATTATGAAGAATATCCAATGTTTTTACTGGCAGAAGAAGATGTTCAAATGGATTCATTTGAAATGGATTTTAGTACAGAGGAACATCCAGATATTTTTATTCTTGGATTTATTTTTAAAGGAAATCTTAATGTGACGAAATTTATCAGTTCTTATGATACTGATAATTCTCCTGCATTGATTGTACTGGGAGAAACCAAAACAGTAAATATCACTTTGTTTGGAAGCGTTCATTATCTAGGTGGCGGTCTAAATTGTGATGTACTTATAGGTGAATACAATCATGGTGAACTTTTTGTAAAAGGTGATGTTACTGCATGGCTCATCTATAGTGAAGATATGCTAATGCATTTTGAGCGTTTTACAGATATTCAGGCTGTTGTAAATGTAAATAGACCAGATGTGTTAATTTGCAGCAAAGTAACAGATACTGATGGAAATACTTTAACGGTAGAAAACTATTTTCCAACAACACATAAATTATCGGATATTGTGGATGATTCCTTTATTGAATATTCAGATTATGATGGTACAGCAATGTTAGGCAATAATTATCGTGAAGATGTCTTTAAAGAGGGGCTTTCTATTCTTGATTACAGCAAGACAGAAAAGTACATGTATACCAATTTTCGTGATCAGTTTATAAATATGGTTAATGTACTTTTTGAAAATGAATATGTTAAGGAAATAGGACAATTTAGCAGACATATTTCCGGAACTACATATTCGTTTATTCCTTTTGAATATGAAGGAATGAAATACAGTCAAATTTCAGAAGAAATCGCTAACGGATTTAATATCAGAACACGTGCATTATGGTGTCATGATAATGAAGAAATTATGTTGATTCTGGAGTATCTTGACGAAGAAAAAAATCCAAAATACCAATGGATAAACAATGAAACTGCACCAGGAATAGAACTTTATTGTGTAAAATGTGCAGCTATAAAAACTTTTGAGGTTCTTACTGCAGAAGAAGCTGTAGAAGACGAAGACGACGAAACTGAATATGAAGAATACGATAACAGTTTTTCTTTAGATGAATTTTCTGTTCAGTTTGGAGATTACGCTCTACCAGACGATTTAATAAAATTATACGAGTTTGAACAAGAATATGGAGCAGAGAACTATTCTGAATGTTTTGGTCTTACCATAACAGATGATAAGAGAGGTATAAAAACCTGGTCTGAAAATGAAGAGTTTTACAATAGTTTTATAGAATTTGCCGGTGCAAACGGTTCAGGAAGTTCTTATGCTTACTGGCTTATCGATAATGATCTGAATAATTGCCCAATTGTTGTTTTTGGTGATGAAGGCGGAATTCATGTCGTAGCAGAAAATACACGTAAATTAATTTATTTATTAACTTTTGACACTGAAATATCGGTAGATTTCGATAATGCTTACTTTTATAAAGATGAAGAGTATTATGAAGAAAATGAAAATAGAGAAGAGTTTCAGAATTGGGTAAAAAAGGAATTTAATTTTGATGCCATAGAATCAAGCGAAGAAACGGATGAGATTGTAAACCAAGCAAAAAACAAGTATAAGAAGCGTTTAAACGATTTTCTAACAAAGTTTGATATTGAAATTGGTCAAGAGGAGGAATAATTGCATTATCATAAAATGAATTTTTATCTTTGACTAAAATTTAAAAAGTATGATTACACATTTAGCTCTTTTACGCGGTATCAATGTTTCCGGTCACAATATGATGAAAATGGAAGCATTAAAATCTATGTTGGAAAATATTGGTTTTCAGAATGTTCGAACTTATTTGCAATCTGGAAATGTTTTTGTTGATACAGAGGAGGAAAGTGCTTCAAAAGTAGGATTTATGATTAAACAGGAAATATTTAAAGTTTTCGGTCATGAAGTTCCAACTGTCGTGATTACGAAAAAAGATTTAGAAGCCTGTTTTTCAAATAATCCCTTTTTGAAAGCAAAAGATGTTGATACTAAGAAACTTTACGTTGCTTTTATTTCAATTGCGCTAAAAAAAGAGAGTATCAATGATTTAAAAATTAGTCAATTTAAACCAGACGAGGCAAGTATTGATGAAAACAGGATTTTTATTAAATATGATATTGGTGCTGGAAAAACGCGTTTTGACCAGAAATATATTGAGAAAAAACTAAATGTAGTTGCTACAATTAGAAATTGGAATACGGTTACAAACCTTTTAAATATGTATTCTGAATAATGAGAAAGAATTTAGTTTTTGCTTTTTTTACTTTTGCAATGTTTTTTGGCTCTACTGTTTTGGCTCAAAGTTCGATTACTTCAAAAGAGGATTTTAATGTATTTTTTAAGAAATTTAACTCGGACCCAAAATTCCAGCTTAGCAGAGTAATTTTTCCATTAAATGTAAAACAAAATAATGATGATTACGAGTTAGAAACTTTTACTGTTTCAAAGGAAAAGTACAGTGTTTTGAATCTTAATAAAAAAGCCAAAGAAATTGATTATACACAAAAACTGGTTTTGCATAAAAACAAAGCTGTAATCCAGCTTCGTGGTATTGATAACGGAATTTATATTGATTATATCTTTGAGCTAAAAAATAATATCTGGCAGCTTAAAACCTGGAGTGATATGTCTACTTAATCTCAATTTTAATGGGTATTTTTTTTAAATATAAAGTATCTGCATTATGTAGTGCCCCTTTTTTTGCGCCACCACCAAACGGATTCATAAGTTGTATATGTTGTGATTCGTAACCTTCTTTTTCAATTACTTCAAAAACAGACAACGGAGGGGCTTCATAGCCAAAAAATGTAAATTGATGATACCGTTTCTCAGTCAATGAGAAATAACCGTTGTTTTGGCTTAGAACTTCTCCAACTTTACAGTTTTCGATTGGTTGTCCGGATTCTGCATCATAAACATAACCTACAATCTGAGGCCTTTTGCATCTGCTTACAAGACAGCTTTGCAAAGAGAAAGAAATAAGAAGTATAAATAGTATAGAGTGTAGTTTTTTGTGGCACATTCTAAATTATTTTTTAATCAGATCACAATACCAAAAACCATAATCAAATGCATCAGAAGTATTGGTATCACATGCTTTGTTTGATGAATCCTGGTTTTTTGGAGCTTCATATTTACGATACACGATTTCTCCGATTTCAAAATTTATGGGTTCAGAAAATATTGGACCGTCAAAAGCAAAAGTATGAAATTCTCCATTTTCTCCACAAACATCAACATTTTCAGGCAAATCATTGATAAAATCCTGATCGATAATTCTGCCCACAAAACTTTTGTCCAAATAACGTTCGTTGACACAAACAACAATAGTTTTAAACCCTGATGAAATAAATTCCTGAATTAAGTTGTGAGTTGGAATTTTCCAGATTGGGAAAACACCGTCAAAACCCATTTTTGCCAACTGATCTTCACGATATTTACGCAAATCTTCCAGAAAGATATCGCCAAAAACTGAATGTGAAATGCCTTGTTCTTTTAATTCTGATAAGGTTTTGGTCATTACGTTTTCGTAAACCTCCATTGTTGGCATTTCCGGAATTTCTAAGATTTTTAAAGGTATTCCGATGCTTTTTGCCTGAGCTTCCAGTAAGTCGACACGAACACCATGCATAGAAATTCTTTGAAACTGCTGATTAACGCTCGTTAATAAACAATCGATTTTATAATTAGGATTTTGAAGGATTTTATACAAAGCAAGAGCAGAATCTTTTCCGCTACTCCAGTTAAATAAGGCTTTTTTGGGTGCTGACACGTTTTATTAGTTTTATATGGTAAACTTACAAATTTCATTCTATTTGTTGGTCAAACCTTTGTAACTTTGGGATTTTGCCACAAATTTTTATTCAATGAAATATATTTTTCTATTATTCACATCTTTAATCTTTGCGCAGCAAACTAAATATGTTGATTTTAAAACGGTTACCGGCCAATTGTCTTTAAATTCAAAAGAGAAAACTGTTTCAGGATCTGTAAATTATAGTTTTACGGTTTTACAGCCAATTGATACTATAAAAATCGATGCCAAAAACATGGAATTCTCAAAAGTATTGATCGATAATAAAGAGGTTGTTTTTGTAAATTCCGGTAAGCAATTACAAATTGTAGGCAATTTTCAAAAAGGAGAAAATCATTTAACTTTTGACTATAAGGCAAAACCAAAACAGGCGTTGTATTTTATAGATATTGAGAATAAAGAAGTTCAGATTTGGACTCAGGGACAAGGGCGCTACACCAGCAATTGGTTTCCAAGTTTTGATGATGTAAATGAAAAAGTAATTTTTAGTTTAGGAATATCCTACGATGCAGCATATCAGGTTGTTTCGAATGGCATATTAAAAGAAAAAGTAGTAAAAGGCGATTTATTGCATTGGCAGTACGAAATGGAAAAACCAATGAGTTCTTATTTATTAATGCTTGCTGTAGGTAAATATGATAAAAGAGAATTAAAAGCTAAATCCGGTATTCCTCTTGAGTATTATTTAGAAAACAAGGATTTAGTACGTTTTGAACCTACATTTCGTTATTCCAAACGCATTTTTGATTTTTTAGAAAAGGAAATTGGTATTAAATATCCGTGGAAAATATACAGGCAGATTCCGGTTCGTGATTTTTTATATGCCGGAATGGAAAATACTACTTCTACGCTTTTGGCAACACGATATGTGGTTGATTCAACTGGTTTTACCGATAGAAATTATACAAATGTAGATGCACACGAACTGGCGCATCATTGGTTTGGAGATTTAATTACGGCAGAAAGCAGTAAGCATCACTGGCTTCAGGAAGGATTTGCAACTTATTTTGCTGCTCTGGCTGAACGTGACATATTTGGAGATGATTATTTTTACTCTAAACTTTATGATACAGCACAGCAAATAAAATTTGCTTCGAGAACAGATTCAATTCCTGTTTTAAATCCAAAAGCAAGTTCGCTTACTTTTTACGAAAAAGGAGCATGGACGCTTTTTGTTTTGCATGAGTCAATTGGTGATAAAGCGTTTAAAAAAGCGATTAAAAGTTATCTGAAAAAGTATGCCTATCAAAATGTAAACACGCAAAATTTCTTTGATGAAATAAAAAAAGTTTCCAGTTTTGATTTGGAAAAATTTCAAAAAACATGGTTAGAATCAACTACTTTTGATACCCCAACTGCGAATGCTTTGCTCAGTAAAAACAAATCGATTCAAATTCGGTTAGAAGTTGATAAATTGAAAAAAACACCTTTGGCAGAGAAAAGAGAATTCTTTATTAAAACGCTAAATTCTGATGCTTATCATACGGTAAAAGAAGCTATTATAGATCAGTTGGAAAATGAAAAATATGAAGCAAAAAAAGAATTATTGCTTTTAGCGCTGCAAAGTAATATTATTCAGATTCGCCAGACAGTAGCTGAAACTTTAACCAAAATTCCTGAGGATTTTAGAACAGATTATGAAACTTTACTGGATGATAAATCATACCAAACTCAGGAGGTGGCTTTGTATTGGTTATGGCGAAATTTTCCGGATCATCGGGCAGAATATCTTAATAAATCTAAAAACTGGATTGGTTTCAATGACTATAATCTTCGCACATTATGGCTTTCTTTAGCATTGTCAACAACAAATTATGCCGACAATCCAGATGAACTTGTAAATGAACTGATCGCTTTTTCTTCAACTAAATATGAAGCCACAACGCGACAAAATGCTTTAGAAAAACTAATCGCGTTTAAGATTATTAACGATCAGGTTTTGAGTAATTTAGTTTTGGCGACAACGCATCATATGTGGCAATTTTCGAAGTTTGGAAGAGACACCATCAGATTGTTATTAAAAAATCCCGAAATGCGTGCTTCTTTTGAAAGAATTTTGCCTAATTTGACCCCTGATGAACAATTTCAACTGAATCGTTTGCTGAAAGAGTGAAGATAGAACGAAGAGAATAGAGGCAAGAAGAGAGAACATAGAGAATAGAGCAAAGAAAATAGAGGCAAGAAAATAGAATAAAGAGAATAGATGCAGGAGTAAAGATTTAAACGAATAGA
This sequence comes from Flavobacterium sp. N2038, assembly GCF_025947185.1. NCBI lineage: Bacteria > Pseudomonadati > Bacteroidota > Flavobacteriia > Flavobacteriales > Flavobacteriaceae > Flavobacterium > Flavobacterium sp. N2038. The sequence continues at coordinate 2,901,458 of NZ_CP110001.1, read as the reverse complement.
AAAGTCTTTACTCTTTATTCTTTTTTCTATTCTCTTTACTCTTTACTCTAAAAAAATAAAACCTACAATACCATATATGAGAGCATTAGTTATTTCTGGCGGCGGAAGTAAAGGCGCCTTCGCCGGAGGAGTTGCGCAATATTTAATCGAAGAGAAAAATCATGAATATGATTTGTTTTTAGGAACTTCTACAGGAAGTTTATTAATTCCGCATTTAGCTTTAGGACATATAAAAAAAATACATTCGGTTTATACTAATGTTACTATGGCAAGTATTTTTAATATTTGTCCGTTTGTGGTTAAAAATAAAGAAGGAGTAGATATTGTAACGATTAATCACTTCAATGTTTTACGTCAGTTTTTTAAAGGAAAAAGGACTTTTGGCGAGAGCAAAGGGTTGAAGAAATATATTCAGAATAATTTTTCGCTTTCCGACTTTAACAAGCTCAAAAAATTAAAGACAGACGTTGTGGTTACGGTAACCAATTTTACTAAGAATGAATCAGAATACAAATCGGTTAAAGATTGTACTTACGAGGAGTTTTGCGATTGGTCCTGGATTTCCAGCAATTATGTTCCGTTTATGAGTTTGGTCGAAAGAAATAACTCCGAATATGGTGATGGCGGATTCTCTAGTTTGGTTCCAATTCGTGAAGCCATTAACCGTGGGGCAACCGAAATTGATGTGATTATCTTAGAAACCGAAGTAAATATGGATAAAACAGTGATTGGTAAAAATCCGTTTTCGCTAATGATTGATTTATTCCGAATTGCTTTAGATCAGGTTGAAAAACATGACATTGCTATAGGAAAACTTATGGCAAGTAATAAAAATGTAAAGCTTAATTTATATTACACGCCAACAAAGCTTACAGATAATGCGCTTATTTTCAATAAAGAAGTGATGAAAGATTGGTGGGAGCAAGGATATGAATATGCACAGAATAAATCGGAGGTTATGAGTGATAATAAGATAGCTTAAATAATATGAATAAAGTAGTTTTATTTAGTTGTCTCTTTTTTTGTTTCAATTTATGGGGGCAAAATTTGTGCAGAACAAAAATTTTGACCGAGGAAGAAATATTTCAAAAGAATGAACTAGATAAATATGTTAAGCATGATTTTTCTGAGTTATGGAATCAAACCAATAATAATTTGATTTACGGTATTATTGGAGATAATTATGAAAGAATACAGATTAAATTTATTTCAATAAAAAGAAGCGAAAAGAAAAGTAATGAATATGTAATTTCTGGTAAATCAATGGTTAAGTCTAATATTTGTGATTTTATCGGAAAAATTACAATTACAAAGATTCAAGAAGTCAAAAAACTAAGATTTGGTGTAGATGATGAATACAAAAATGCAGGTATAAAAAATCAGGGGATATTGACTGCAACTTACGAATTAATTGAAAATACAGAGCAAAAAGGCTCAGGTAAATTTCAGGGAACAATGCAGTCTTTATGGTATTTAGACAAGAATGATTTGATGAAGTATAACGATATTGAAATTAATTCTGATAAATATTTTAACAATGTTTTTGTTGGTGTTTGGAAATCAAATAATTCTGGAAAAGAAAAAGTATGTAATTGGGCAGATTATCGAGTACCTAATGTAAATTGTGATTTTGATATAGGTGTTGGAGAATTAAGTGTATCTAATAAATATCAAAAAAACGGATGGTGGGTCAAGCCTAAATTTAAATGGTGGCTTTAAAATATAAAATTTATAATTATTTGACGAGATTTATTAATAGATCTTAATAAATCTCGTCTAGTAAATTTTACCAAAGTTCTGCAACTTCATTTTTAATATATCCCAAAGCAGCATTGCTAGGTGATTGTTTTTCTAGTAAATCATTTAAAATTACCTCACGAAGTTTATCAGCACTGTCAACGCGATCGCTCATGGCAGCCTTACGAATCATTTGTATTGTTGAGTTTTTTGCTGTTGTAATGATCGTCCAGCATTCGTCGGACATATAGATTTGCTGCGTTAAATTGTGCTCAAATTCTTGTTCGATTTGGTCAATTACAAAGTTTTCATAATCGTGTTTATCGGGAGAAATTGGACTAATTCTAATCAATAATTTAGTTAAATTAATACGTTCCAAAAATAAAGTCATACGCTCATAAGCTTGTAAACGTATTGGTAGCGATTGTTTATTATATTCTCTGTTTAATAAAAAAGCACGCTTTTTATCGTTATTCTTGATGTGCAGTTCAAAAAAACTGTAAGCAACAAATCCTGTTACAATTGCAGGTAAAGTATAACTGGCTAATTCTATAATTCTTGTAAAATCCATTTGGGTTAAATTTTTTAGCAAAAATATACTTTTTGAGGAGAAATCCACTTTAAATTTTTGGTAATAAACAAAACGGAAGCCTTACTTTTGCAACTAGTTTTTAAAACCTACTGAAACCTATTTTTTAATGGATTTATATATAATTTTTTTTCTTTGTTTAGCTGCTTTTGCAGCAGGATTTATTGATGCAATTGTTGGTGGTGGCGGATTAATTCAGACACCAATGGGGTTGATTTTATTGCCCAATTTACCTGTTTCAACAGTTATTGGAACACTTAAAGTTCCCGCTTTCTCAGGAACATCTTTTGCTGCTTTTCAGTACTTGAAAAAAGTGGTTATAGAATGGAAATTGTTATTGATTATGATGTGTCTGGCAGTTCCTTCTGCATTTTTGGGCTCAACTATTTTAACGTTGGTTAGTAATGATTTTATGAAACCCCTTTTGTTGGTTGTCTTGTCTTTGTTATTTATTTATACCTATGCAAAGAAAAATTTCGGGCAGCATGTTGCTAAAGATCATTCTGCAACGACACAAATAATTTATGCAGTTGTAATTAGCATAATTGTTGGTTTTTATGACGGATTTATTGGTCCCGGAACAGGAAGTTTTTTTGTTGTTGCTTTTATTGCGCTTTTAGGTTTTGATTTTTTGCACGCTTCTGCAAATGCTAAAATGGTAAATCTGGCAACAAATTTTGGTTCGATATGCTTGTTTATGATAAAAGGAAAAATTATCTGGGCAATTGCAATTCCTATGGCAATCAGTAACGGTCTTGGTGGCTGGTTGGGTGCAAAACTGGCCATTAATAAAGGAAATGGTTTTATTAGGATTTTCTTTTTGGTAGTGGTTGTCGGGACTTTGATTCGTTTTGCTTACGATGTGTTTTTTAAGTAAGGTTCTAAGGGGCTAAGATTCTAAGATGCTAAGTTTTTTTTGACTTGCCGTTGGTTTTAACCAACGGTTCTTGAAATCAAAACGACTAGGCTTTATACAAAATCGTTAAGTTTGGATAAAACCTTGATAATGTTATAAATTTAACCGTTGGTTAAAACCAACGGCAGTTCAATTTTTTTGAGCATAATAATCGGATTAATGAAATATTAAAAATTAGAAAACATTAAAAAATGGATGAAATTATAGAAGATGACGAAATTTTTTTAAACGATTTTTCAGATGAAGATTTAAATAAAGAACTTCAAAAAAGTATGGATGATATTAAAGCCGGAAGGGTTATTTCTTTTGAAGATTTTAAAGGAAAATTAAAAAATAAATATAATATCTAATTTGAATTTTCTCAAAATATTCAAAGAAAGCCAATTGTTTGTTTACTAGCCCTGATTGAGGCGGTATCCTCGCAGCGGAGTGGAGAGATAAAGCCGAAAGCGGGAAACCATATTTAGTAAAATGCCTATTGTTCTGCTTCAAAAAAGAAAAAACTTAGCCTCTTAGAACCTTAGAATCTTAGTAGCTTATTAAATCTATAATTCTTATTTTTGCATCATATGGAGAAAAATTTCATGCAGAAGTACATTGATCAACTCAATGAAGCGCAACGACAACCCGTTCTGAAGAAAGACGGGCCAATGATTATTATTGCTGGTGCGGGTTCGGGAAAAACTCGTGTTTTAACGATTAGAATTGCCTATTTAATGGCTCAGGGTATTGATGCCTTTAATATTTTGTCGCTGACTTTTACCAATAAAGCAGCGCGAGAAATGAAGCACAGGATTTCGGATATTGTGGGTGCATCTGAAGCAAAAAATCTTTGGATGGGAACTTTTCACTCTATTTTTGCGCGTATTCTTCGTGCAGAATCAGATCATTTAGGATATCCTTCCAATTTTACTATTTATGATTCTCAGGATTCGGCCCGATTGATTTCTTCGATTATCAAAGAAATGCAGTTGGATCGTGATATTTACAAACCAAAACAGATTTTAGGTCGTATATCTAATTATAAAAACAGTTTGATTACGGTAAAGGCCTATTTTAATAATCCGGAATTGGTTGAAGCCGATGCGATGGCAAAAAGGCCTAGACTAGGCGAGATTTATCAGCAGTATGTAGAGCGTTGTTTTAAGGCTGGAGCAATGGATTTTGATGATTTATTATTGAAAACCAACGAATTATTAACTCGTTTTCCAGAGGTTTTAGCAAAATATCAGGATCGTTTTCGTTATATTCTGGTTGATGAGTACCAGGATACGAATCACTCTCAGTATTTGATTGTAAGAGCTTTATCAGACCGTTTTCAGAATATTTGTGTGGTTGGTGATGATGCACAGAGTATTTATGCGTTTCGTGGAGCAAATATTAATAATATTCTGAATTTCCAGAAGGATTATGAAGGAGTAATAATGTTCCGTTTAGAGCAGAATTATCGTTCTACCCGAAATATTGTGGAAGCGGCTAATACGGTTATGGAGCACAATAAAACCAAACTGGATAAAGTAGTTTGGACGGCGAATGATTTTGGACCTAGAATTAAGGTGCACAGAAGTTTGACAGATGCAGAGGAAGGTCGTTTTGTAGCGAGCACGATTTTTGAACAGAAAATGCAGCATCAGCTTCATAATGGATCTTTTGCTATTTTATATCGTACAAATGCACAGTCACGTGCAATGGAGGATGCGTTGAGAAAACGTGATATTCCGTATAGAATTTATGGTGGATTGTCATTCTACCAACGTAAGGAAATTAAAGATGTTTTGTGTTATTTACGTTTAGTAATAAACCCAAAGGATGAAGAAGCATTAATTCGTGTAATTAATTATCCGGCGCGTGGAATTGGAGATACAACGGTTGAAAAGCTGACTATTGCTGCAAATCACTATAAACGCTCGATTTGGGAAGTAATGGTTAATATTGATAAAATTGACTTGAAACTGAATGCTGGTACGAAGAATAAACTGAATGATTTTGTGACCATGATTCAGAATTTTCAGGTAATTGATCAAAACCACGATGCTTTCTATATTACAGATTATGTGGCAAAGAAAACCGGTTTAGTTCAGGAACTTAAAAAAGATGCCACACCGGAGGGAATGGCGAAAATTCAGAATATTGAAGAACTTTTAAATGGTTTAAAAGATTTTACTGAAGGGCAAAAAGAAATTGACGGAGCAAGAGGAGCATTATCTGAATTTATGGAAGATGTAGCACTTGCAACAGACTTAGATAAAGATACAGCTGATGATGACCGTGTAGCATTAATGACAATTCACTTAGCTAAAGGGCTGGAATTTCCTCATGTATTTGTGGTTGGTATGGAAGAAGATTTGTTTCCAAGCGCTATGAGTATGAGTACCAGAAGTGAATTGGAAGAAGAACGTCGATTATTTTACGTAGCTTTAACTCGTGCAGAGCATCAGGCATATTTAACTTATGCTCAATCCCGTTACCGTTGGGGAAAACTAACAGATAGTGAACCATCACGTTTTATTGAAGAAATTGATGGTCAGTTTTTAGAATATCTGACTCCGGCCGAAACGAATTACAGATATAAATCGCCTATTGATGGTGATATTTTTGGAGATATAGATAAATCAAAATTGCGACTGGCAAAACCGGTAGGTGGAACTCCGCCAAAACATGTGACAGACAATAATCCGAAACCAGATCTTAATATTCGAAAATTAAAACCAGTTGGAGGAATAAATCCAAATGCAGCTGCTCCAAATTTATTTGACAATAAATTAACTATAGGAAATATGGTAATGCATGAGCGTTTTGGTAAAGGAGAAGTAGTAAATTTAGAAGGTGTTGGTGCAGATAAAAAAGCCGAAATAAAATTTGAGGTTGGCGGAATTAAGAAACTGTTGTTGAGATTTGCTAAATTAGATGTGGTAGGATAAAAAATAAGTTTCAGGTTTCATGTTTGAAGTTTCAAGTTATTGAAATGCTGACCTGAAACTTGTAACAAATAAAACTTGAAACAAAAAATATGGCTGAATTTATAAAAATATACCCGGATAAACCTAGTGAAGCAGCAATTGCAAAAGTTGTAAAAGTGCTTCAGAATGGAGGGTTGGTAATTTATCCAACAGATACTGTTTACGGTTTAGGTTGTGATATTACCAATTCCAGAGCATTGGAAAAAATTGCTAAAATAAAAGGAGTTAAATTAGAGAAAGCTAATTTTTCGTTTATTTGTCATGATTTGAGTAATTTATCAGATTATGTACGTCAGATAGATACTTCGACATTTAAGATATTAAAAAGAGCATTGCCAGGACCTTATACTTTTATTTTGCCAGGGAATAATAATCTGCCAAAAGAGTTTAAAAAGAAAACTACCGTCGGTATCCGTGTTCCTGATAATAATATTATTTTAGAAATTGTACGACAATTAGGAAATCCGGTTGTTTCAACGTCTATTCGGGATGAAGATGATGTAATTGAGTATACTACTGATCCTGAATTGATTTTTGAAAAATGGCAAAATCTCGTAGATTTGGTAATTGATGGAGGATATGGGGATAATGTAGGTTCAACAATTATAGATTTATCTGAACATGAGCCTGTTATAGTAAGAGAAGGTAAGGGTGATATAGGAATTTTGTAAAAAAAAACTTAAATCGTATAAAAGTTGAAAAATTATAACTAATTTTAGTACTGTTAAATTTAGTTAGTTAATTAAAAATAATGCTATTCTTGATTTATATTTAATTGGTTATTAAAAAAATTAAGGATACATAAAAGCAGGTCAATAGACCTGCTTTTTCTGTTTTATAATATGTGAAACAAGAATTATTTTGCTTGTTTTTTCATTTCTTTTTCAATCATATCGTAGAACTGATCGATTTTTGGCATAACAACGATACGAGTTCTTCTGTTACGAGCTTTGTTTTCAGCTGAATCATTAGCAACTAATGGTACATAAGAGCTTCTACCTGCAGCAATTAATTTAGCTGGGTTAACTCCAAGATCATTTGTTAAAACACGAACGATAGAAGTAGAACGTTTAACACTTAAATCCCAGTTGTCTAAGATAATTCCGTTGCTTTTGTAAGGAACGTCATCAGTGTGACCTTCAACCATACATTCGAAATCTGGTTTGTCATTTACAACTTTTGCAACTTTAGCTAAAACAGATTTTGCTTTATCACTTACGTCGTAGCTTCCGCTTTTGAATAACAATTTATCAGCGATAGAAATAAATACAACTCCTTTTTCAACATTGATTTCGATATCCGGGTCGTTGATTCCAACTGCACCTTTTAAACTTGTAACTAAAGCTAGAGTTACACTGTCTTTTTTAGTAAGTGCATCCTGTAGTCTAGAGATTTTTAAATCTTTTTCTTTTAAGCTTTCTAGAGATTTTTCAAGGTTTTCAGCTCCTTTAGTAGTTAAAACCGTTAAATCTTTTGAACTGTTAATTAAGTCTTGATTATGTTGTTTGTAGCTTTCAGCTGTAGCAGCCAATCCCGCTTTTTCTTCTAAACAAGAATTCAATTTTACAGTGCAAGAGTTTAATAGATCTTGTGTCTCTTTGTTCTTAGCTTCTAATGCTGCGTATTGTTTTTTCGATACACACGAAGTCAAGGCCATTAATACTGATAGTGCGATAACTATTTTTCTCATAGGTATTATATTTAATTAAACGTTGATTACAAATTTAGTTCTTAATATTTTGTTTACTGTTAAAGATTTCTTTAAAAACCATTATTTTCTTTATGTAATACAAGTAAACGATACTTTTTACGGTATAGTATCGTTGTATTTGAAAATCTTTTCGCTTTTTTAGATACTTTAAAGATATGCAATAAAATGAAAAATGCGCCTTTAAAATGGCAAAAGTATGGCTGAACTTACCTTGTGTAAGAAAACGGATACCTGCAATACCATCTAATATCATGCGGAAGAAAATCACAAAAAATAACCCTTTTTTTGGTAGGTTTTTGACAAGCATTAATAATGAATTTCTAAAATTCAAAAATGTCTTTTTTGGATTTCCCTGCTGTAAAGTTGCACCCCCTACATGGTAAACAACAGATTGTGAGTTGTATTTTATTATATGGCCTTCATTTGCAGCACGCCAGCATAAATCTATTTCTTCCTGATGTGCAAAAAAAGTTTCGTCAAAGCCGTGTAGTTCATGATAAACTTCTTTTCTAATAAAAAAACAGGCTCCTGAAGCCCAGAATAACTCGCAGTTATCATCATATTGACCATTGTCTTTTTCTAAAGTGTCAAAAATGCGTCCACGACAAAATGGAAAACCATATTTATCAATAAAGCCCCCGGCAGCTCCGGCATATTCAAAATACTCTTTGTTCTTATAATCAAGAATTTTTGGCTGAATAATGGCTGTCTGCTTCTCTAGATCAAAAGTCTTTATGATTGGTTCCAGCCAATTCTCAGTAACCTCAATATCTGAATTTACTAATGCATAAATTTCGGCATCAATACTTTGCAGGGCAACATTATAGCCTTTTGCAAAACCATAGTTGCCATCATTTTGTACTATTTTAACGGTTGGGAAATTTTGCCTGACAAAATTAATAGAATTGTCTGTTGAAGCATTGTCTGCTATATATATAGGTGCATTTTCTGAAAATTGCAGAACTGAAGGCAAAAATTGTTCAAGCAATTTTACTCCGTTCCAGTTCAAAATGACAATTGCTATTTTATCCAAAGGTATTTAATTATTTGTTTTTAATGGTTTTGTTTATAATCAGGCAGGTTTCTTAAAAACTCATATTTTTCGTTTTCAAAATCCATCTGGCAATAAAAATGATTTAGTCCGTTTGTCACATTCAAAAACCGTGCCTGCATTGTCATATTATAACGTGCAATTTGATCAAAAGTTGCCTGCGATATTTTTACTTCTGGCGCTTTACACTCTACTAATATATGTATAGAACCATCAGGGTTGAATACGACTACATCATATCTTTTTCGTAATCCGTTGACTGTTAAAACTTTCTCCACGTTAATGAGTGATTTTGGGTATTTTTTTTCAATCATTAAATAGTGAACAACGTGTTGACGAACCCATTCTTCTGGGGTAAGTATGATAAATTTTTTTCTGATTTCATCAAAAATAGACACTTTATTTTCGCTATTTTTGAATCGAAAAGTATAAGTAGGGAAATTTAGCTTTAACATATAGCAAAAATATAAAATAGTTTCAGGTTTCAGGTTTAAAGTTTCAAGTTTTGAAACCACAACCTGAAACCTGAAATTTGAAACAAGAATTTTTAAATGGATGAAGTTGTAAAAATTGTCAACGATATTAAGGCAGGAAATATTAAGCCTATCTATTTTTTAATGGGTGAGGAACCTTATTATATAGATAAGTTGTCTGAATATATTGAGCAAAATGTACTGGCTGAAGAAGAAAAGGGGTTTAATCAGACTGTTTTATATGGTAGAGATGTTTCGGTTGAGGATATTGTTTCAACGGCCAAGCGCTATCCTATGATGGCTGATCGTCAAGTTGTTATTGTAAAGGAAGCACAGGATTTATCCCGAACCATAGATAAAATTGAATCGTATGTAAATAATCCAATGGAGACAACGGTTTTGGTTTTTTGCTATAAATATAAGACACTTGATAAACGTAAAAAAGTTACTAAGCTATTAGCACAAAACGGAATCGTTTATGAAAGTAAAAAACTGTATGAAAATCAGGTTGGTGACTGGATAAAACGTGTTCTGGCGGGTAAAAAATATACGATCGACCAAAAAGCTAATGCAATGTTGGTTGAGTTTCTGGGAACTGATTTGAGTAAAATAAACAATGAACTGGAAAAACTTCAGATTATTTTGCCACAGGGAACTATGATTACGCCTCAGCATATTGAGGAGAATATCGGATTCAGTAAAGATTATAATGTTTTTGAGCTTAGAAAAGCAATCGGCGAGCGCAATCAGCTTAAAGCCTATAAAATTGCAGAAAACTTTGCTCATAATCCAAAAGAATATCCTCTTGTAATGACCACCGGACTTGTCTTTGGTTTTTTTGTACAGCTTTTAAAATACCACGGACTTAAAGATAAAAATCCGAAAAACGTAGCAGCTGCAATTGGTGTAAATCCGTATTTTTTAAAGGAATATGACTTGGCTCTAAAAAATTATCCAATGCGAAAAGTGAGTCAGATTGTTGGCGCTTTAAGAGATATCGATGTCAAAAGCAAAGGAGTTGGTGCCAATGCTTTACCGCAATCAGATTTGCTTAAAGAAATGCTTTATAAAATATTTAATTAAGCCGTAATAATTCACGATATTTGCCTTTCTAAAAATTAATCAGATTAAAAAATAATTACACAATTATGGGAATGAATAAAAATACCATTTTAGGATGGGCTACTTTGGTAATGATACTTATGGGCTTGTTACTTATAGGTCTAGGGGTTTTTAGATACAGTGAAGTATCGGGCTGGGGATTTGGCGCTGTTGGAGTTGGTTTTTTGGCTAATGCATGGGTTTTTAATGCTTTGAAAGGAAGGGTGTAATCTGTTTGATTAAAATTAAGAAGTAGAAAATAAACAATATAAATAAAAAATAAAGAAAATGTCAGACGATAAGAAAGTAATTTTCTCAATGCAAAAATTGAGTAAAACCTATCAGGGAGCAGACAAGCCAGTACTTAAGAATATTTATTTAAGTTTCTTTTACGGAGCTAAAATTGGTATTTTGGGACTTAACGGTTCAGGAAAATCTTCTCTTTTAAAAATTATTGCAGGTGTAGATAAAAACTACCAGGGAGATGTTGTTTTTCAACCGGGTTATACTGTTGGTTATTTAGAGCAAGAGCCAATTCTTGATGATTCAAAAACTGTTATTGAAATTGTTCGTGAAGGAGCTGCTGAAACTATGGCAGTTTTAGAAGAATACAATCAAATAAATGATTTATTTGGTCTTGAAGAAAACTATTCAGATCCTGATAAAATGGATAAATTGATGGACCGTCAGGCAGCATTGCAAGATAAAATTGATGCTCTTGGCGCCTGGGAAATCGATACAAAATTAGAGATCGCAATGGATGCTCTACGTACTCCGGAAGGTGATACGCCAATTAAAAACCTTTCAGGAGGTGAGCGTCGTCGTGTAGCTTTATGTCGTTTGTTATTACAACAGCCAGATGTATTGTTATTAGATGAGCCTACCAACCACCTTGATGCCGAGTCAGTTCTTTGGTTAGAGCAACATTTAGCACAATATTCAGGAACTGTAATTGCTGTAACGCACGACCGTTACTTCCTTGATAATGTTGCAGGATGGATTTTAGAGTTGGATAGAGGAGAAGGTATTCCATGGAAAGGAAATTATTCTTCTTGGTTAGATCAAAAATCAAACCGTATGGCTCAGGAAGAAAAAGTAGCTTCTAAACGCAGAAAAACGTTAGAGCGTGAGTTAGAATGGGTTCGTCAGGGAGCAAAAGGTCGTCAGACCAAACAAAAAGCACGTTTACAGAACTACGATAAATTATTAAATGAAGACCAAAAACAACTGGATGAAAACCTGGAGATCTATATCCCAAATGGTCCACGTTTAGGTACAAATGTTATCGAAGCTAAGAATGTAGCTAAAGCTTTTGGAGATAAATTATTATATGATAATTTAAACTTTACTTTGCCACAAGCCGGAATTGTGGGGATTATTGGGCCAAACGGTGCTGGTAAATCTACTATTTTCAAAATGATTATGGGGGAGCAGGCTACAGACAGCGGAGAATTTTCAGTTGGAGAAACTGTAAAAATCGCTTACGTAGATCAGTCGCACTCTAATATTGATCCGAATAAATCAATTTGGGAAAACTTTGCTGATGGTCAGGAATTGATTATGATGGGTGGAAAGCAAGTTAACTCAAGAGCTTATTTATCACGTTTTAATTTTGGTGGAGGTGAGCAAAACAAAAAAGTATCTATGCTTTCTGGTGGAGAACGTAACCGTTTGCACTTAGCAATGACGCTAAAAGAGGAAGGAAACGTACTTTTACTGGATGAGCCTACGAATGACCTGGACGTAAATACACTTCGTGCACTTGAAGAAGGTTTAGAAAATTTTGCAGGTTGTGCAGTAATTATTTCTCACGACAGATGGTTCTTAGATAGAATTTGTACGCATATTTTAGCTTTTGAAGGTGATTCTGAAGTTTATTTCTTTGAAGGAAGTTTCACTGATTATGAAGAAAATAAGAAGAAACGTCTTGGTGGAGATTTAACCCCAAAACGTTTGAAATACAGAAAATTAATTAGATAATTAATTTAATAAGTTTAAATAATAAAAGCCTCAAAATAAATATTTTGAGGCTTTTTTATTGTCGTATAAAGATGGTCTATTCTTTAAATTCGAAAGTTGCGAATTCCTGTGGTTGATGAAACCCAAACTTAGAACTTTTATAGGGCTGTAATGACAGATATTCGGTCGTGTTTCCATAATCGATCCTAAAAAGATTTCCTTTCCATTTTGTTCCGGTCTTTGGTTTTGCAAAGTTGCCATTTTCGATTTCTTCAAGAGCGGCAAAAGGGATTTTAATTTCGGTACAAAAACCTTCTGTTGTTATTTTGCTTACAGTTTCAAGCCCTTCAATATTAAAAGCCATTGAAGTGTTCCACCCGCCACAATCTGGTGAAATGCATTTTAATAACATATCGTAATTTGTTGAAAAAGCATTTACTCCAATTTCAATATAATTTTGTCCGTTTCCGTCTGGATCGATAAAAATTTCTACTAAATCATCGGTATTGAAAATTTGAGAGTCTTTCTGCTGATCTGCGCCCACAATTTTAGAATCGTCTGAACGGTAAGCAATATAAAGGTTTTCATCATTCCACGAAAGTGAAACAAATGTATTTTGAGTAGCTTTTTCTCCTGAATTATGAATGACAAACGGGCCTTGAAAAGAAGTTTTCCAATCTGATAAATCACCATCAATAAATATTTTTTCGTTTGTTTTTGAAATAATTATATTCTGTGAATCTACTGTGGTCGTACACATCAGTGCAAAAAATAAAAGTATTGTAAAGTGTCTCATATGGAAAGAAATAATAATTTGAAAAGACCAAAATAAGCAAACAATAAGGAATCTGGACATTATTTTTTTAAACAGAAATCATAAAATTTTAAAAAACTTAATCTGAATGTTTACATTTGCTATCTATTAAACGGGGTTAACCCCTTTATTTACTACAAAATTACTAATAATGAGAAAATACTTTGGTGGCGCTTTTTTCGCCTTTCTAGTTAGTTTCGGAGCAAATGCCCAAGGACTTTTAAATAAGTCAGAAACTGTTTTTACACATCAGGATACTTTACGCGGAACCATTACAAAAGAAAGAGCCTGGTGGGATTTAAAATATTATCATTTAGATGTAAAAGTTAATCCATCAGACAAGACAATAAAAGGTTCAAATACGGTACGTTATACTGTTTTAGCAGAGAATAATAAGATGCAAATCGATTTGCAGGAACCAATGCAGATTTACAAAGTAACTCAGGATGGAAAAGAACTGAAATTCGAGAGAGATGGAAATGCATTTTTTATTCAGTTAACTGCAAAACAAAAAGTTGGAGAAACCAAAGAGGTCGTAATTTCCTTTGGAGGAAAACCCAGAGAAGCTGTTAAAGCTCCTTGGGATGGCGGAATTAGCTGGAAGAAAGATAAAAACGGAAACGATTTTATTGCATCATCTTGTCAGGGTTTAGGTGCAAGTGTTTGGTGGCCATGTAAAGATCACATGTATGATGAAGTAGAAAATATGCTAATCAGCGTAAATGTTCCGGGACACTTAACAGATGTTTCTAACGGAAGATTGAAAAGTGTTAAAAAAGAGAAAGATGGTACTAAAACCTTTAATTGGTATGTATCGAATCCAATTAATAATTATGGCGTAAATATCAATATTGGGGATTATGTTAATTTCTCTGAAAAATATCAAGGAGAAAAAGGTGAATTAGATTGCGATTATTATGTTTTAAGAGATAACTTGGCTTTGGCTAAAGAGCAATTTAAAGATGCGCCAAGAATGCTTAAGGCTTTTGAAAACTGGTTTGGTCCTTATCCTTGGTATGAAGACAGCTATAAATTGGTTGAAGCGCCTTATTTAGGAATGGAACATCAGAGTTCTGTAACTTATGGTAACGAATATAAAAATGGTTATCTGGGGCGTGATTTGAGTGGAACAGGCTGGGGTTTAAAATTTGATTTTATCATTATTCATGAATCAGGGCATGAATGGTTTGCCAACAATATTACCTACAAGGATATTGCAGATATGTGGGTTCACGAAAGTTTTACAAACTATTCTGAAAGTCTTTTTGTGGAGTATTATTACGGAAAAGATGCTGGTGCAGAATATGTAATTGGCTGTAGAAAAAATATTAGTAATGATAAGCCAATCATAGGACATTATGATGTAAATAATGAAGGATCAGGAGATATGTACCCAAAAGGGGCAAATATGCTTCATATGATGCGTCAGATCATTAATGATGATGCCAAATGGAAATCTATTTTAAGAGGTTTAAATAAAACTTTTTATCATCAAACCGTAACCGGAAAACAGATTCAGGATTATATCAACGAGCAATCCGGAATTAACTTCAATAGAGTTTTTGCTCAATATTTAACTACTACACAAATTCCGGTTTTTGAATATATGTTTAAAAATGGAACGTTTGGTTATCACTGGACAAATTGTGTAAGTAAATTTGATATGCCGATAAAGGTTAAAATCAATGGAGTAGAAACCTGGCTTAAACCAACTACAGAATGGCAGTCTATTAAAACAGCAAATGAGGACAGAAAACTTGAAGTAGATAAAAACTTCTATGTTAAGACTTCTAATATTGTAGAATAGAGTTTCTTTAAATTCCAATTTTAAAAATCCCAAATTCCAATCTCGAATTTGGGATTTTTTATGTTTAGTAAATCCGACAGGTTTTTAAAGCCTGTCGGGTTTGAATTAAATTATTTTGAATTGAATATATTTTAGATAAAGTATGTCAGAAATGACAAAAGCTCTGAAAAATATTTTTTCAGAGCTTTTTTATTGGAATTTGGAATTTAAAAATTGGAATTTTATCTACTATTCAACTTTGCCTTTTCCTTAATGATATCCGCAATTTTACGATTCTCAATTTTACTTTCAAGCCAGGAAATAATATCTAAGTATAAGAAAGCTCTTTTTTCGTAAGTATTCTTTTCCAGTTCTACAAAACGGGCATGCATTTTTTTGAATTCCTTCTTGATATCAGTTGGATAAAAATTATTCAGGTTTCTAAGGAACTTAATAATTTCCTTTTGAACTTCATGTAAGTCGTTCATTTTTAATAGAAACTTATAAGTGTTTTTTAGATGATTTTCTAAGTAATAGTCTTTTCCTAATTCATAATGAGCAATCAAAGATAAAAGCCTTGCAAAGCACATTAGATCTTCGCGCATCGAGAGGTTTTTATTGTTGATGATCTTGTCCAGATAATTAATGCATTCATTATATTTTTCACTTCCAAAGTAAATAGAAGCGATTTTGTAGAAAAACAGCATCTCATGATGTTCGTCAAGATGTTCGCTATGAAGCTTTAATTTATCTAAAATCTCAGGAATTAAATATTCGCTTTCTTCAAAAGTACCTTCCAGAATATGTAAATTCAACTTATTGTTATAAACATATAAAAATGATAGTGATGCAATGTTATCATTCACAGGGAATTTATCATCTGCAATTGTTTCTTCTAAAAGAGATAGGTATTTTCTAAAATTCGACTGATATTTCAGCATATAAAGTGATTCCAGAAAGTAGTGGTTTCCTTTTAGGAAAAATACCGGATTCTGGTAAATCATATTTGGGTTATCATAAAAAAGCTGCACCCATTTATAAGCATATTTATAACTCGCCAGAAAGTCCTGAACCAAGAAACTGCGCCATAAATTGGCATTGTAGAACCAATATTTTTCACGAAAACCAAACTTGGTTTCATCTAGTTTTGCAATATGTTTATTAAAGTAATCATCGATATATTTGTATTCTTCATCATTCTTTACGTAACCTGTTTTTAGCATGATTCCGTAAAGTTGTAAGGATAGATTTGATAATTTACTTGAGATGGTATTACGATAATTCAGCTCTTTTGCCTGAATAACCAGTTCATCGGCACGGCCCTGAATACTTCGTGTAATATATTGTGATTCGATAAGTTTTTCGAATTCTACAATTTCATAAGCCATATATTTTTCATCATTCTCAAGAGCTACCTGTTTTGTTTTATCCAGAATTTTTAAACTCTGCTTATACAATCCTTTATTGTAGAGAATACCCGCAAAATCTATTTGCTCACGCAATTGATAACGAATATTCTGGCTCGGAATATTTAAACGTATGCTTACTAAAATTTGTTTGTAAAGATATGATTTTAAGTTGGATAGTTGTATTTTTTTAATGATGCCACTCTTGAGAATCAGCTTTTCATCGTAGGTTTCAGATTTGTCTAAAATATTGAATAATTCGATAAACTTTGTGTTTGAACTTGTTTCTAATCGACTCGCAAAAATTTTAAATTGTCTTTTTTCAGATTTAGAAAGTGATTTAATCAGAACAAATAGGAAATCTTTTTGATGGTTAGCCATTGTAAAAAATAATAATGTAACTTATTGATTGTCAGTTATCTATTGTGGTATAATTTGTTTTATGAACAGTATAATTTCAATAAAATGAATTTTGTACTGCATAAGTACGATATATATTTGTTATCACAATGTGAAATTACATTAAATTAATGAATATGAATAGAGAGAAAGTTCAAATTTTTGACACCACTTTGCGCGATGGTGAGCAGGTCCCGGGATGTAAGTTAGATACTAAACAAAAATTAGTTATCGCAGAACGACTAGACAAAATGGGAGTTGATATCATCGAAGCAGGTTTTCCTGTGTCAAGTCCCGGCGATTTTTTATCGGTCTCTGAGATTTGTAAAATTGTAGAAAATGCAACTGTCTGTGGGCTTACAAGAGCCGTAAAAAACGACATTGATGTTGCTGCAGCAGCTTTAAAGCATGCTAAGAAACCTAGAATCCACACCGGAATCGGAACTTCTGAATCTCATATACTCCATAAATTACAAACTACTCCGGAAGATATTATTGCAAGAGCAAAGTATGCAGTAGCTCATGCAAAAACATACGTAGAAGATGTTGAATTCTATGCAGAAGATGCTGGTAGAACTGACAATGCTTTTCTTGCAAAAGTTTGTGAAGAAGTAATTAAATCCGGAGCTACAGTATTAAATATTCCTGATACAACAGGATATTGTCTTCCTGAAGAATATGGAGCAAAAATTAAATATTTAAAAGAAAACGTAAAAGGAATCGAGAACGTAATCCTTTCCTGTCACTGTCATAATGATTTAGGAATGGCAACTGCAAATTCAATTGCAGGAGCTATAAACGGAGCGAGACAAATAGAATGTACTATTAATGGTATTGGAGAAAGAGCCGGAAATACTGCACTTGAAGAAGTAGTAATGATTTTTAAACAACATCCTTACTTAAATCTTGATACTAATATCAATACAAGAGAATTAAATGAAATGAGTCGTTTAGTTTCTGAAAGTATGGGAATGATTGTACAGCCAAATAAAGCGATTGTTGGAGCAAATGCTTTTGCGCACAGTTCAGGAATTCACCAAGATGGGGTAATCAAAAACAGAGCAACATACGAGATTATGGATCCACTTGATGTTGGTGTAAATGAATCCTCTATTATTTTGACAGCAAGAAGCGGAAGAGCTGCTTTAGCTTACCGTGCTAAAAAAGTGGGTTACGAGTTGACTAAAGTACAATTGGATATTGTATACATTGAGTTTTTGAAATTCGCTGATATCAAAAAAGAAGTTATAGATGCTGATATTCATCAAATCATCGAAGCTTGCAAAATTGATGGAGAATTAATTAGAAACTAGTTGAGAAGAGGATAGAAGAAAGAAGCAAAAAAATAGAAAAAAAATAAAGATTTAAATCATAAAGAACGAGACGTTATGAATTTGAAAATAGCAGTTTTACCAGGAGATGGTATTGGACCAGAAGTAGTTTTACAAGCCAAAAAAGCTTTGTACGCCATTGGCGAAGTGTACAATCATGAATTTGTTTTTGAGGAGGCTCTTATGGGGGCAATCGCAATTGAGAAAACAGGAAACCCACTTCCGGAGCAAACGCTAAATCTTTGTTTAAATACAGATGCCGTTTTATTTGGCGCAATTGGAGATCCTAAGTATGATAATAATCCAAATGCAAAGGTGCGTCCGGAACAGGGATTATTAAAATTGCGTAAGGAGTTAGGCTTGTTTGCAAACATTCGCCCTATTAAACCTTATAAATCTTTACTTGAATCTTCTCCTTTAAAAAGAGAAATTATTGAGGGTGCTGATTTTACTATTTTCAGAGAATTAACAGGTGGAGCGTATTTTGGAGCTAAAACATTAAATGAAGATGGCACACATGCCTCAGATTTATGTGAATATTCAGAAGAAGAAATTACCAGAATTGCACATTTAGCTTTCAAATCGGCACAAAACCGACGTAAAAAGTTAACAATGGTGGATAAAGCAAATGTTTTAGAAACTTCAAGATTATGGAGAAAAGTAGTTCAGAAAGTGGGCGAAAGTTATCCAGATGTAGCTCTTGACTTTTTGTTTGTAGACAACGCAGCAATGCAGATTATTTTAAACCCAAAACAATTTGATGTGATTCTGACAGAGAATTTATTTGGAGATATTTTATCTGATGAAGCAAGTGTTATCACAGGTTCAATTGGTTTATTGGCTTCGGCATCTTTAGGAGAAAAGAATGCGCTTTTCGAACCAATTCATGGCTCTTATCCACAGGCAAAAGGAAAAAATATTGCAAATCCGATTGCTTCAATTTTATCTGCAGCAATGTTGTTAGAACATTTTGGTTTGTTCAAAGAAGCTAATGTTATATATCAGGCTGTAGAAAAAGCAATAGAATTTAAAGTAGTTACAGTTGATTTAAAAGCAGATTCAAAATTCGGTACCAATGAAGTAGGGGAGTTTGTTTCTAATTTTATTTTCAGCAAAGATGATCTGCTTTATTTTAATAATGACAACGTTCATATTGGACAATCAACAATTGTTTAATATTTTTTGTTAAAAAGTATAAGAAATAACAAGAAGTGTGTGAAATGTTGAGATTTTATTTTTTTAGTTCTTAAAGTTTTTATACTTTTGGCTCACTGAAAAGAAAAAAAATGCAAAACTCAATTATTATTATTACTTCTATCGTTGTTGTCAATGTGATTAGCACATCTGCGTTGGGAATGGTATAAATATAATTGAAAAACTATATTACAAACCTTCCAAATACTGGAAGGTTTTTTTTTGAACAAAAATTAAAATAAAATAATACATAATGGAATTAAATAAGTACAGCAAAACCATCACTCAAGATCAGACACAGCCTGCGGCGCAAGCCATGTTATACGGTATTGGTTTAACTGAAGAAGATTTGAAAAAAGCACAAGTTGGTATTGTGAGCATGGGTTACGATGGTAACACTTGCAACATGCACTTGAATGATTTAGCAAAAGATGTTAAAAAAGGTGTTTGGGATGCAGATCTTGTCGGACTTATTTTTAATACCATTGGTGTTAGTGACGGGATTTCAAACGGTACAGAAGGAATGCGTTATTCTTTGGTTTCTCGTGATGTAATTGCAGATTCTATAGAAACAGTTGCAGGAGCACAATGGTATGATAGTATTATTGCAATTCCTGGCTGTGATAAAAATATGCCCGGAGCATTAATTGCAATGGGAAGATTAAATCGTCCTTCAATGATGGTTTACGGAGGTTCAATTCACTCTGGAAAATGGAAAGGAGAAACACTGAATATTGTTTCTGCTTTTGAAGCTTTAGGAAAAAAAGTAAAAGGCGAAATTACTCCGGAGGATTTTAAAGGAGTAATTAAAAATGCTTGTCCGGGGCTGGTGCATGCGGAGGGATGTATACTGCAAACACTATGTCTTCAGCAATTGAAGCTTTGGGAATGAGTTTGCCATATAGTTCTTCAAACCCTGCCTTGAGTCAGGAAAAAAGAGACGAATGTCTTGCTGCAGGAGCTGCTATTAAAGTTTTATTAGAAAAAGATATTAAGCCAAGAGACATTATGACTCGTAAGGCTTTTGAAAATGCTATTACAATTGTAGCAGTTTTGGGAGGTTCTACAAACGCAGTTATGCATTTGATTGCAATGGCACATTCTGTTGGTATTACAATTACTCTAGATGATTTTCAGGCTATTAATGACAGAACCCCGGTTCTTGCTGATATGAAGCCAAGTGGTAAATACATGATGGAAGATATTCATGAAGTTGGAGGTATTCCTTCAGTAATGAAATATCTGTTAAAAGTTGGACTTATTCACGGGGATTGTTTGACTGTAACTGGAAAAACAGTTGCTGAAAATTTAGCTTCAACTCCAGATTTACAGGATGGACAAGAAGTGATTCATGAAATTCAAAAAGCTTTAAAATCAACAGGAAACATTCAGGTTTTATACGGAAATCTTGCTTCTGAAGGTGCTGTAGCAAAAATCAGTGGAAAAGAAGGAGAATATTTTGAAGGACCAGCTGTTGTTTTTGAAGGTGAATTTGAAGTAATTCCAGGTCTTGAAGCCGGAAAAATTAAACCAGGCAATGTAGTCGTCATTAGAGGTTGTGGACCAAAAGGTGGTCCGGGGATGCCTGAAATGCTAAAACCTACATCTGCAATTATTGGAGCCGGATTAGGAAGCACCTGTGCACTAATCACAGACGGTAGATTCTCCGGAGGTTCACACGGTTTCGTGGTAGGGCACGTTACACCAGAAGCATATGACGGTGGTGGTATTGCACTAGTAAAAGATGGAGATATAATTGCTATCGATGCTAAGAAAAATACAATCGACCTGAAGATATCTGACGAAGAATTCGCTGCTCGTAAAGCAGCTTGGGTTCAGCCTCCTTTAAAAGTTGACAGAGGAGTTTTGTTTAAGTACGCTAGATCGGTGTCAAGCGCTTCTACAGGTTGCGTTACCGATAATTAATTAAAAAACAATATCAAAAATCAATATCAATGACAATGACAAAAAGCAATAGCAATAAAAATTAAAAATTTCAAAAATCAATTTAAAGTTTAAGATTGAAATTGATTTTTGAAATTGCTATTGATTTTTGAAATTGAAATTTGACATTGAAAAAACAATATACTATGAGAATATCAGGGGCAGAAGCCGTTATAAGATGTTTATTAGAAGAAGGAGTAGATTTGGTTTATGGCTATCCGGGTGGGGCTATTATGCCGGTTTACGATGAATTATATAAATTCCAGGATCAGTTACACCATGTTTTAGTACGTCACGAGCAAGGTGCAACTCATGCAGCTCAGGGTTATGCAAGAGCTACAGGAAAAGTTGGTGTGGCAATTGCAACATCTGGGCCGGGGGCAACAAATTTAGTCACTGGAATTGCAGATGCGCAGATCGATTCAACTCCTATGGTTTGTATCACAGGACAAGTTGGAAAACATTTGTTAGGTTCTGATGCTTTTCAGGAAACCGATATTATTGGTATTTCGACTCCTGTAACAAAATGGAATTATCAAATTACAGAAGCTTCTGAGATTCCTGAAATAATTGCAAAAGCATTTTATATTGCACGTTCTGGACGTCCAGGGCCTGTATTGATTGATATTACTAAAAATGCTCAGTTTGACGAGTTTGATTATAGTTATGAAAAATGTGCAGGAATTAGAAGTTATACTCCGGTTCCTAAATTAAAATTAGATAAAGTGGCTGAAGCTGCTGCTTTGATTAATAGTGCTAAAAAACCTTTTATTGTTTTTGGGCAAGGGATTATTTTGGGTAAAGCTGAAGCTGAATTTAAAGCTTTGGTTGAAAAATCTGGAATTCCGGCTGCCTGGACAATTTTAGGACTTTCGGCCTTACCAACAGATCACCCGTTAAATGTAGGAATGCTTGGAATGCACGGAAATTACGGCCCGAATTTATTAACGAATGAATGTGATGTTTTAATTGCATTCGGAATGCGTTTTGATGATCGTGTTACGGGTAAATTAAGTACTTATGCGAAACAGGCAAAAGTAATTCACTTTGAAATAGATCCGGCAGAGATTGATAAAAATGTGAAAACTGAAGTCGCTGTATTAGGAGATGTAAAAGAATCTTTAGCGGCTTTACTTCCTTTGATTGATGCAAAATCGCACGATTTATGGCATAATGAATTCAAAG
Organism: Flavobacterium sp. N2038; assembly: GCF_025947185.1. NCBI lineage: Bacteria > Pseudomonadati > Bacteroidota > Flavobacteriia > Flavobacteriales > Flavobacteriaceae > Flavobacterium > Flavobacterium sp. N2038. Next base: position 2,878,902 of record NZ_CP110001.1, on the reverse strand, counting down.
AATTGCACAAAATCGAGTACGATTCTGTTATAAAAGAAGAATTAAACCCAACAAACGGTAAAGGAATTTCGATGGGTGAAACTCTTGAAATGATTAATAAACACTCAAAAGGAGATGCTATTATTGTTTCAGATGTTGGTCAGCATCAAATGTTTGCATGTCGTTATGCAAAATTTAATTCATCAAAAAGTAATATCACTTCCGGCGGATTAGGTACAATGGGATTTGCTCTTCCGGCAGCTATTGGTGCAAAAATGGGAAAACCTGAACGTGAGGTTGTTGCTATTATTGGCGATGGCGGATTCCAGATGACCATTCAGGAATTGGGAACTATTTTTCAAACTCAGGTTCCGGTAAAAATTGTGGTTTTAAACAATGAATTTTTAGGAATGGTGCGTCAATGGCAGGAATTGTTTTTTGACAATAGATATGCTTCAACAAAAATGATTAATCCAAACTTTGTTGCTATTGCAGAAGGGTATCATATTAAATCTAAAAAAGTAACACAAAGAGAGGATTTAGATGCAGCTGTGGCAGAAATGCTGGCTTCAAAAGATTCTTATTTCTTAGAAGTTATGGTGGAAAAAGAGAATAATGTTTTCCCTATGATTCCAACCGGAGCTTGTGTTTCAGAAATTAGATTAAGCTAAAGAAAAAAAAGTTTCAAGTTTCATGTTTCAGGTTTCACGTTCGCAGCAGAACATGAAACTTGAAACATGAAACAAATAAAACTAAAAAACAATGGAAGATAAAACATTTACCATATCGGTATATTCAGAAAATAATGTAGGATTGTTGAATAGAATATCGGGGATATTCTTAAAGCGACACATTAATATATTAAGTTTAAACGTTTCAGAATCAGAAATAGAGAATGTTTCCAGATTTATTATTGTGGTAAACACAACTGAAAAATGGGTTCAGAATATTGTTGGACAAATCGAAAAGCAAATTGAAGTTATAAAAGCTTTTTATCATACAGATGAAGAAACTATTTATCTAGAGAATGCTTTGTTTAAAATTCAATCCAGTTTGTTGTTTGATGAAAAGCAGATTCAGAATATTATTAAAGACAGCCAGTCTACTATTGTTACGGTTTCTAGAGATTTCTTTGTGATTTCTAAATCTGGAAGACGTTCAGAAATAGAAGAATTATATGCAAAATTCAAACCTTACGGCATTATGCAGTTTGTACGTTCTGGAAGAATTTCGGTTTCTAAAGAAAAAATGGAAATCTCAACAATGCTCGAAACATTCAAGTAAAAAAAGATTTTTAAACACAACTAGTTATAAATTAATCAATTATTAAATTTCATTTCATTAAATATTTTAAAACAAAATGGCAAATTATTTCAACACATTACCACTTAGATTACAATTAGAACAATTAGGAGTTTGTGAATTTATGGAGCAGTCTGAATTTGCAGACGGTATTGCTGCATTGGCCGGAAAAAAGTTGTCATTGTAGGCTGTGGTGCACAAGGTTTAAATCAAGGTTTAAACATGAGAGATTCAGGTCTGGATATTTCTTATGCATTACGTGCAGATGCAATTGCTGAAAAAAGAGCTTCTTATAAAAACGCTACCGAAAATGGTTTTAAAGTGGGAACTTATGAAGAATTAATTCCAACTGCCGACCTTGTATGTAACTTAACTCCGGATAAACAACATACTGCTGTAGTTACTGCAATTATGCCATTAATGAAGAATGGATCGACTTTAGCATATTCTCACGGATTCAATATTGTTGAAGAAGGAATGCAAATTCGTAAAGATATCACTGTTATTATGTGTGCTCCAAAATGTCCTGGTTCTGAGGTTCGTGAAGAATATAAAAGAGGATTTGGTGTACCAACATTAATCGCTGTTCACCCTGAAAATGACCCAAACGGATTTGGTTTAGATCAGGCAAAAGCTTACGCAGTAGCAACCGGAGGACACAAAGCCGGGGTTTTAAAATCATCTTTTGTAGCCGAAGTAAAATCAGATTTAATGGGAGAGCAAACAATCCTTTGCGGATTATTGCAAACTGGATCTATTTTATGTTTTGATAAAATGGTCGAAAAAGGAATCGATGCTGCTTATGCTTCAAAATTAATCCAATACGGATGGGAAACTATCACTGAGGCTTTGAAACATGGTGGTATTACAAATATGATGGATCGTCTTTCTAATCCTGCAAAAATTGAAGCTTATGAGCTTGCAGAAGAATTAAAAGATATTATGCGTCCGTTATTCCAAAAACACCAGGACGATATTATTTCTGGAGAATTCTCTAGTACTATGATGGCTGACTGGGCTAATGATGATGTTAACTTGTTGAAATGGAGAGCAGCTACAGGAGAAACTAACTTCGAGAAAACAGCTCCGCAAGAAGCTCCTATCTCTGAGCAGGAATATTTTGATAACGGAGTATTAATGATTGCAATGGTGAAAGCGGGTGTTGAATTGGCTTTTGAAACGATGACTGAGGCTGGAATTATCGAAGAATCAGCTTATTATGAGTCATTGCACGAATTGCCTTTGATTGCTAATACAATTGCAAGAAAGAAATTATTCGAAATGAACCGTGTAATTTCTGATACTGCAGAATATGGTTGTTATTTATTTGATCATGCTTGTAAGCCGTTATTGACTGAGTTCATGAAAACTGTTGAAACAAATATAATCGGGAAACCATTTTCAACTTCAAACGGAGTAGATAATGCGGTATTAATTGCAGTAAACAAAGAAATTCGTCAACATCCTATCGAAGAAGTAGGCGCATGGTTGAGAGAATCTATGACAGCAATGAAAAAAATTGGATAATAAATTGGGAATTACCACACATTCGACTGTGATGGGATTTGCACTGTATCTCTGTTTGATGTAATATTTTGAATTAGTAAGCACTTATTAAGAAAAAAGATATAGATGCATGTTGCATTCACTTAACTTCTGTGAGCAAGTAAGTTAAGTGAAGCTATTCCCTAAATGGGGTATATTTAGAATTAAATATACTTGTTGAAATTTATTTTTTAATTAATAAAGATGCTGCTAATTTTCAAAATAGATATAGTCATGCAGTGTACTAATTACGAAATTAATTGTTATTGAAATTGTTAAAAATAAAAAGGCGTGGTATTTATTTGCCATGCCTTTTTTGTGATATGCATTTTAATGTTAAAAAGTATATTTTTATATAAAACACATAAAAACGAGATTTTTTTTTAAATATGTGTTTTTTTTTGCCAAAATTTATGAATTAAATAATTTTAAGAATACACTGAGATTTAATACATTTATAAAAAAATTCCAAAAACGTATGAGTTATTATAAAATTGAAAATTTAGAACAATATTTTAAACATTACAATAAGTCAATAAGGGAGCCAAGAAAATTTTGGGGTAAAATCGCAGAAGAAAATTTTACATGGTACCAACAATGGGAGAAAGTAGTTGATTTTAATATGGGGGATGCTGAAGTAAAATGGTTTACGGAAGCTAAGGTTAATATCACAAAAAACTGTATTGATAGACATTTAAGCAAAAGAGGCGAAAAAACGGCAATCATTTTTGAACCGAATGATCCTTCTGAAGAAGCTTTACATATAACATATAATGAACTATACGAACGAGTTTCAAAAATGGCGAATGTTTTGCGTGAGCAAGGTGTTCGTAAAGGAGACAGAGTTTGTATTTATTTACCAATGATTCCAGAGCTTGCTGTAGCTGTTTTAGCTTGTGCAAGAATTGGAGCGATACATTCGGTTGTTTTTGCCGGGTTTTCGGCTTCAGCAGTTTCTGCAAGAATTAATGACTGTGAATGTAAAATGGTTATTACTTCTGACGGAGGTTACAGAGGAAATAAAACAATTGATCTTAAAGGGATTGTAGATGAAGCTTTAGAATCTTGTCCTTCAGTAACTAAAGTTTTAGTAGCTAAAAGAACTAAAACTGAAGTAAAAATGAAAGAAGGTCGTGACGAATGGTTACAGCCTTTATTAGATGCAGCTATGGATAATAGTGTTGCAGAAATTATGGATGCTGAAGATCCTTTATTTATCTTGTATACTTCAGGATCTACGGGTAAACCAAAAGGGATGGTGCATACCACAGCCGGATATATGGTTTACACAGCCTATACTTTTAAAAATGTTTTTAGTCACGAAGAAAATGATATTTTCTGGTGTACTGCAGATATCGGATGGATCACAGGTCACTCTTATATATTATACGGACCATTATTGAATGGTGGAACAACAGTTATTTTTGAAGGAGTTCCATCTTACCCGGATTTTAGCCGTTTTTGGGATATTATCGAAAAACATAAAATCACACAATTTTATACAGCGCCAACAGCGATTCGCTCATTAGCAAAAGAAAGTTTAGATTATATTCAAAAATATCCTCTAAAATCGCTTAAAGTTATTGGATCTGTTGGAGAGCCAATTAACGAAGAGGCTTGGCACTGGTTCAATGACCACGTGGGAGATAAGAGATGTCCGGTGGTAGATACATGGTGGCAAACCGAAACTGGAGGAATTATGATTTCGCCAATTGCTTTTGTAACACCAACAAAACCAACCTATGCAACTTTGCCATTACCTGGAATTCAGCCTGTTTTGATGGATGAGAAACGTAACGAAATCGAAGGAAATCAAGTTGTGGGTAGTTTATGTATTAAATTCCCATGGCCTGGAATCGCCAGAACAATCTGGGGAGATCATCAACGTTACAAAGACACTTATTTTTCTGCTTTCCCTGGGAAATATTTTACAGGAGACGGAGCTTTAAGAGATGAAGTTGGTTATTACAGAATTACCGGTAGGGTAGATGATGTAGTAATTGTTTCCGGACATAATTTAGGAACAGCTCCTATTGAAGATGCGATCAACGAGCATCCTGCAGTTGCTGAATCTGCTATTGTTGGATTCCCACATGACATAAAAGGAAATGCTTTGTATGGTTTTGTAATTCTAAAAGAAACTGGAGAAGTTAGAGATCGATCAAATTTAAGTAAAGAGATTAATCAGTATATTTCGGATCATATTGGGCCAATTGCAAAATTAGATAAAATTCAGTTTGTGTCTGGTTTACCAAAAACGCGTTCAGGAAAAATCATGCGTAGAATTTTGCGTAAAATAGCCGAAGGTGATTTCTCTAACTTTGGAGATACGTCAACTTTGTTGAATCCGGAGATTGTAGACGAAATTAAAAAAGACAGAATTTAATTTCTGAAAGGAATAAAAGTAAAAATGCCTCTTAATTTTAAGAGGCATTTTTATAAACCTAATAATTCTTAAACTTCAAATTTTATGCAAGGATAATCTTAATTATTAATGAAGGTATTCTTTTATTTTTTTTCCATCCTTTTTATTAATTAGTATAAATTTGCATGGTCCGTTTGCTGAACAACCACTTCGAAATAATAATTTATTTGAGTAATCTTTAATTAATTGATAGCCCAATCGATATGTATAAGGGTATAAATTTACATCTACTTCATTAATTGCAATTTTAGATTTATTAGGTTTCTCTAGGGTTAGCCATATGCGATCGCAATTAAATTGCCAATAAAGATTATAATTCTTCTTTAGTTTGATTGTATCACAATTTATGTTGCTTTCATTCATTAATTTATTTTCATTGCAAAAGCAATTTTTATTCTGAGCCGAACAAATACTAATTTGAAGTATTATTAAAAATAATATATTCTTTATCATTTGATATCTTCTTTAGGTTTTGAAATATTAACTTCTTTCCAAAATATAGTCAAACAATATTGAGCTGTCGACTGTAATCTAATTTTATTTTTATTTTTCATTCCTCCATAATTCTCAACGGCATATTTTTTTTGTGGCACATTAAAGTATTCCGATCCAAATTTAGACGAAACATTTAATTTCCATTTTTCATAGAGTTCATCCGTTATATCCCATCCCATTACATTAACTTTGAACATGAAAGTTCCGTTCGAAGTAGAATCTTCATCTTTTGGTAAATGAGCTTGTTCGGCACCATCCCACTGTACAGCTCCATTACTAAAATCTTCACCATTTTGTAAAACATTGATTTCTGCTGCAATTGCATGAATCATATTGGTCTCGTTTCTTTCGTCATCTTTTTTCTTTCTAAATTTAATAGCAGCAGGTGCATTAACACCGTAAGCAATTTTATTTCTTTTATGAACACTAGCAATAGCAAACAATTCATATTTGTCTACTATACCATAACCAATTGAGCTCTCTGCATAAACAGTTGATGCAGAAATTATAAACTTTTTATGGGTGATATTTGCCTCATTTTCTTTCAATAATTTGGTGTTGTTGTATGTGACAAAATCATTTCCATCTTTATTTTTCTGAGTAGATTTTCCATCACAAACATAAACATCGTCAAAACTTCCTTCAAAATCGGGTTCATTTATTTTTCCTTCAAAAGTTCCATCTTTATTATAAAAATGTCCATTTATGTATAAAATATTAGGTAGAAATCTAGATAATGGTGGTTCCTCAGGTTCACCATAACTATAACTTTTGGCAAAATATTCAATTTTGCCGTTAGAGTTGTGTTCAATTCCTCCTTTGGCATAAACTCTGGAAGTTCCTCTTGTCTTTTCTATAATGTTTCCTTTTACTCTTATGTATTCTGACATGATTTATTCTTTTTCGGTTATAGTATAGGTTAAAAAGTCAATAACATGAAGTTGATCATCGGTATAAAAAGTTTTATTGGCAATTTCCTGAATTTGTTCTTTGGGCATCATGATTACACTGGAACCATCTGATTTTCTGATTTCATCGCCCATTTTTTCTAATCTAAAAACTTCAAAATTGATTCTTATATGACAAGATGAGTTTGTCATATAATTTCCGAATGGATCTCTATAACTAACATAATTCTTTCTAATTAAAAAACTGGCATTGTTCTTTGAATTATGAAAACTATAGTTTTCGATACTGTCTCCCATTATAGTGATGCCACTAATTTTTCTGATCGCCATTGTACTAATTTTGCTTGGTTACTTCACTACTATTATTTTGTATGTCATTCTGAGAATGAAACTCATGTCCAACTTCACTATGAGTAATTATTTTGTTTTCAGAAGCTATATTTCTATTTTTCTTAACCTCTGAATTAGAATCACCATCAATTTGTTTATAACTATCTCCAGCCACATATAATTTCTTGTCCAAGCCAACACTTGTATCTAAAATTCCACCAACACTTAGGGTCTTGTTTAGAGTTGCGGTTTCTGTAATATTCATTCCTGCTGTAGTCATAATACTTTCAGATGCATTGATAATTAGATTTTTGCAGTTAAGAGTCAAAGTTTCTGGCACGGTCAAGGTTGTACTTTTAGTTTCTTCATTCATGTGCAGTTCATTTCCACTTGGGTCAGAAAGCCAAATGCCGACTTTTTCAATGAACTTAAATAACTGTCCGAAAAGAAGTTTCCAGCCTTTGATACTGTTTTTAGGGTCATAAAAGTCTGATTTTGCCTGCCCGTTATAATGCGCTCCCATAACATAAGGACATTGGGTATTACCGCCTTCAAAACCAACTAAAACTTCCTCATCGATTTCAGGGATAAAATAAAATCCTTTTCCGGCTGCGGTATGTGGCTGAATCATTCTGATCCATTGACTTGATTTGTTTCCTGATGCCCAATAAAATTCAACCTGTACACGTCCGAGTCCTTCGGGATCGTTGTTGTCTTTTATTTTTGCCGGTTGGGTTTCTGCCTTGGCAAAAACTTTTGTGTCTGTATAGTGCGGTGCCGAAACATCGGCAGGAATAGCTTTAAATTCGCAGGAATAATTGCCGTGTACTTGGGAGTGGTGTATTGCTTCTATACAAATAAGCTGATGCTCTACGGTTTGGTTGATAATGGTGAAAACCTGGCCTAAACCTAGAGGAAAGTAAGATATTCCACTGTAGTACACACTGTTTGCATCGTTTCCGGCAGTCTGCAGTGTAACCATTTCGTCTATTTCGTCTTTGTTTTTTGCATTATTGGTATAAGCGCCAATATTCAGTTCTGGCTGGGTAACTGTTGCCTGATTAAAACCAACAATAGAAGCAAAACTGTCTTTACTTCCTACAGAAGTTCGCTGCGAAGAATTTCGGATACCCGAGGCATTATTATAATCATAACCTGCCAGCGAGATTTTATGTGCGCTCATATTGGCCTGAATCTTAAAGCTGTGCAAAGAGGCACCGTTTATTAATTTTATATTAGAAGTTTTAGTCTGCCCAAACTGCATGCGCATTCCGTCAAAATAAAGCCACTGACCGTAACGCTGAGCTAGTCTTTTTATAAAATTAAAATTGGTTTCGTTGTACTGGGCCATATAATTAAACTCTTTCATATAGGTTGATCTTATGGCGTCTCTCTGGTAAAACTCAGTTGGACCTTCTGATAAAATATTCAGAACAATATCATCCAGACCTCTTTCAAGATAAGTTCTGGATTTTGGCATGTCATCCAATATAATAGTGTGACTTATTCCGCTTACGTGCAGGCCAACAGCGCTCCCATTTTGATCTACGGAAGTTAATCCGGTTATAATACCTTTACTCATTAGTTTTATTCCTGTCAGGCTTTTGAAGGTAAAAATGACTTCATCACCAAGATAACTTCGTATTGCTTTGGCCTGATCTTCCGGTTTTATAACTGCTTTACCGGTATATTGCCACACAAACGAAAAATGATGATGATCAGCCATTTTTTGTGACAATTTTAAATCGTAGTAAATAACGTTTTGAGTAAAACTGCTTATCATTATATGTACTTGTTCTGAAAAATGTGCCATAATTTTAATTTGAGTTTTGATTAGATAAATAAGATATTTACCTAGTAAACATATGCTTACAAATTAAAAAGCAAAGAACAAATAAGGTTTGTTTACAACAGAATAAGACTTATTTAAATATTAGAACAAAAAAACGCCTCAATATTTGAGGCGTTTTCTATCCAAAAAAATGGAATTTTGATATTTTCGAATTTCAAAAGATTTATTTAATACCTAATCTTGATTTAAGTTTTAAAAATAAAAGGGCAATTTTATAAGCATCTTCTGCAGAAGAATTTCTGTCACTTTTTGGAATTTTATAAATTTCGCATAAATCGTCCAATGAAAATTGCTTGTCATTGATATCAGTTAGTTTTCGGTACATCATGTCAACATCAAGAGCTTCATTTTTTAATCTGCCGCAATCTAAACGTTCTAATGCCGAATTGATCATTTCAATGTCGAAATTAATATGATGACCAACCAAAATAGAATTTCCAATAAAGTTAATAAAAGCTTCTAAAGCTTCAGATTCCTGCATTTTGATCATTTTACTTTCTATGATAAATTCATTAGAAAGCCCGTTATCCTGCAAAAATTTATATTGCAACAAAACAGATTCAAAATTATCTTTAATTACAATGCTGTCATCAATAACAGAAAATGCACCTAATGACAAAATAACATCTTTATCCGGATTTAATCCTGAAGTTTCTGTTGATAAAACAACAAATCTGTTAGGTTTAATTTCGAATTTAGTTAGATATTCCTTCCAAAAATCAGGATATTCTTTATTAATATTTTTAAGCCAGTCTAGCATGTTTATGAGAATTGCGTAAGTTGAAATTTACTCTTAATAAGTTCCTCAAGGTCTTTCATTGGGGTTAAAGCATTTTTTAACTTTTCTTTGTCTGTTTTAGACATTTCTCTTACATTAATATATTGTCCTGAATCGTCATTTTTCAAGCCTTCAACAGTTCTGAATTTTGAGAGTGTTAAAAATGCTTCTGCGCAACTTAGGTAAATTTCAGCGTTTTTAGAATCTGTAATGGCTAATTGTTTGAATCTTAAATAAGTATTTTTGATTCCTTTGATGTTAGCATTCAAAATCAACAAGCGGGCAGCATCAATTAATGGCATTAAAGCACGTGTTTTAATGTCAAATTTAGTTTTGTGCGGGCCTTCTTCTTCAACAATAAATTTCTTGAAGAAACTTAAAGGAGAATTCTTTTTTAAAGCATCATTTCCTAAAAAGTCAAAAAATAAAGTATTGTTGACAGCGTTCTTAAAAATAACATTTTCAATTACTTCTTCAATTTTTGGTTCTCCAAAAACAATTTCATAATCAAAGAAAATACTGCTTAGATCATTGCTGTTTTCACCTGGAGTATTCATCCAGCTGTTGTATTGTTTTGTCCAGTCAGTCAATGATTTACACCACAGCATGTTGCTTCCCATATGTCCGTTTGGGCAAAACTCGTAACCCACTTTTTCAAGTATAGAAGTAGCTCTTTTTGCTAATCTCAAAAAGTAATCTTTTACTTCTCTGTATTTTTCTGGCGCAACATCTTCAAAGATCAAAATGCTATCCTGATCTGTAAGTAAAAGTTGTTCTTTACGTCCCTGACTTCCAATGCTTAACCATGCAAAACGAGCAGGAGGTGAGCCTAAATCTAAAATAGACAACTCTACAGAACGTTTTATAATCGCTAAGTTAATTTCGCTCGCAATATTGCTGATATGCGAAATTGGAATATTCTTTTGAATCGAATTCTGAATCAGATCTGATAATCGATCGCGAATTTGTTTTAAATCTTTTGGCAACTGCGAGCGTTTAATCTCTTTGATTAAGACACCCGGGTTACTGGCTTGAGCAACAATTAAATCGTGTTCTGAGATTATTCCTTTTACAGCAGATTTGCTTGTACCGTCTTTAGTTACACATAAATGAGTTACATTGTGTTTTAGCATAAGCAATTGCGCTTCGGCTAAAGATACATTCTCGATTACCGTAACAACAGGCGACGACATAATTTTATCAATAGATTCAGAAATAGGGTATCGACCGGTTGCAATTTTTGAAGCCAGATCGGTAGCAGTTACAATCCCGATAGGTCGGCTTTTCTCACCACAAACAATAATATTGTCAACCATTGCCTCAGTCATTAAGATGGCAACATCTTTAACGATATGATTTGCTTCGGTGGTTAAAGGAGAATTATTATACGTAAGCGACTGAATATATTGCATTTCCGATTGCTGATCTACATAAAAAGAAGTATCAGAAATCATTTTTCCATTAGAGTTCACGCTGTCCTTTGTATGTCTTGAATTTGTTGCAAAACTTTCCAGTAAAAAGTTTAAAACATCAGAATTATTAGCTACAAAAGGTCTGAAAACTGCAATAGGAATAGCATATATAATGCTTTCTTCACGAGCTTTGGCTGTCATCATGTAGTTATTTTTGGCAAAGAATGGTCTAAGTCCAAAAATATCACCTTCATGACATTTATTAATAATGGTTTCCTCGGCATCTGCAATTGTGGTTAAATTGATTGTACCGGAAGCTACAACATAAAAGCTATCATGAAGAACATCATTATTCTGAAATAATACAGTATGTTTCTCTAAATTAAGTACGCGAATATTGGTTGCAATATCAGATAATTCCTGAAAAGTTAAATTATCAAATGGCGGATATTCTTTTAAAAAGTCTGCAATATGCTCAGCAATTGTATTCATACGTTTGTTGATTTTTCTAAAGTATCAAATGTAAAAATAATAAAATAAAGTCTTACAATGATAGCATCTTTAGCAGAATATAGTTAATTTAAGTAAAAGTTAAAAATTGCCGATTTTAAAGCTTTAAAATGGTTTTTTTGCTTTTAAAATCTTAATTATCGTTGTATTGTTCATTGAATTGAGATTTTACTATCAAAAAATTAACATAATCTTGATTTGTAGTATCTTAAAAAACGGAGTAGATGATAATTTGGGCGTGATTGATTTAGAAGTTTTTTTGGCAATGAAATGAATAATTATAGAAGTTCTTAAATATTCTATTTTACATAATATAAATTATAGGTCAAAACTATATATCGCTAATTGGATGCAGGTAAGACTTTATTTGTTGTATTTTCCATTGTATGAGTATTTTACCTTTAGTTTGTTGTTGATCATACTCTCGTATAAAAAAAATGTTTGTTTCTTTTTCAATTAACGAATTTATACATGCCTATCCGTATTTCAACTTTTAAAAAATTATGTTTATGGAATCTTTTAAATTTCTCGTATTTGGAAAACTTTTGTGTTTTTTTCTAAATAACAGATTTATACACATATTTCATCAGCTAAAAAATCATCGCATTTGTACCATGCTTCAAATTTCTCGTATTTGAAAAATTATTTTATTTTTTCTGAAATACTGAATTTTTAGGATTTCTATATTTGAACTAAAAATTCATCACATATATGGGATTCTTCAAATTTCTCATATTTGGATAATTATTTTATTTTTTCCCAAATAACGATTTATGCATGTACATCAGCTAAAAAAATCATCGCATTTGTCTAACGCTTCAAATTTTTCGTTTTTGAAAAATTATTCTATTTTTTCTGAAGTATTGAATTTTTAATATAAATATAAAGTTTATTAGTACAAAAACTTAAAATGTATTGGTATAATAAAGTAAGTAAAAACGTATGTTTTTACTGATTTTAGTTTTTATTTTTGAATTGATTTATATTTACATCAAAATGGTTTACGGAAGTAATTTGGACTCAGAAAGCAGAGAAGACTTATACTAAAAACTATGAGTATTTAGTTGAGAATTGGACTGTGGCAATTGCTGAAAAGTTCGATGAAGAAGTATTGAAAACAATTGATATTATATCAAAAAATCCTCATTTAGGTCGTTACAACAGAGATTTTGATTTTAGTAGTATTTTAGTTGTAAAGCAAATAACTTTATTTTATACAGTTGCAGGTAATAAAATATTTCTTTTGCTTTTTCATGATAACCGGCAAAAACAGGTTAAAGATTTAGTCTAAATTATTTTTCTTTTTTGCTTTTATTCTTTTAACCATTTCGCTGTGTGGGATAGCTTTTCCGTTTTTGATATCTTCTTTACCCTGTTCGATCTCCTCCAATAATTCCCATTTATTATACTCTACTGGATCAAGAATTTTTGCAATCGAAAGCATTTCATTGATCGTAAAGGTTTGATTTTGAAGTTTTCTGTAATATGTCGGACTTGACAAACCTAATTGCTCTATTATATACTTTTTTTTGTAAGGCGATTTATCTATTAATTCGTCTAATTGTGTAGCAACTTTTCTGTATGCGATAATTTCTTGTAACATATATGAAGCTTTTTTGTTATATTTAATTTAGTAAAATTAGTAAAAATATGTTATATGTATTTGATAAGTTATTTTATTTTTTTAACACCGGATTTTTGACAATAATGAATTTGAGTGAAAAACAGCACCATATGTAGTTCTTCAAATTTTCCATATTTGAGAAAATATTTTAATTTTTCTGAAATATCGAATTTTTAGCATTTCTATATATGAGCTAAAAATTCATCGCATATATGTAGTTCTTCAAATTTTCCATATTTAAGAAAATATTTTATTTTTTTTAAAATAATGGATTTTTGCAAAGACTTATAATTTGTTGTTTTTTTCAAATGAGAATGATCGATAATACTGCAGCTTCAAATTTCGCATATTTGAGATTTTTATTTTTTTATTTTCAAATAATGGATTTTTACAAAGACTTATAATTTATTATTTTTTCAAATTAACATCATCGATAATTCAGCTGCTTTAAATTTCTCATATAATTTACAAAGGCTTTATTCTGTGAATAATATTAATTCTTATGGGAGATATAAGTAATATAAAATATGTAAGAGATATTAATAATACAATAGATGTAAAACTAAGTAGAGATATAAGAGATATAAGAAATATAAGAGGTCTAAGAGATATAAGAGGTCTAAGAGATATAAGAGAGGTGTTAAAGATACTATACATAAAAAATTATACATAATAATGTGTATAATTTGTACACATTACATATATTTGTACTTAAATTTAAGTATTAGATTTAATAATTAAATTTAAGCATTAAATATAATAAAAGAAAACCTAGCACAAAGGCTAGGTTCTTTAATAAGATAAAAGTATTGGTAGTACTCTATCTTAAAATTAAATAAAGAAATGTATTATTTCCCATGCAATACTAATAGCGGAAATAATGATTTGGAATTTTATCCAATTTGTGGGTAACTTTTCCATTACATTCAAAAGAAAATTTTAACCCTGATTACACCATGTAAACAGGGTGTTTTCTTGTTTGTAAAAATACATATTCTATTTTTTACTTCCAACACCTAAATATTGACTAATTTAAGTAGTTATTAACAAAAAAAACAGTTATAACTATTCCGTTCGTTTGAAAAAAGGTATAATTATTTATTCTTTTATAACAATTGACAAAGTGAAATTAAAATTATTGGCACTATATTTAGAAATAATCCTATATTTGATATTTACGATATAAAGCAATATGACAGATAAAATAATACATCAAGGTAGAAATATAAAGCGTTTCCGTGAAATGCTGGGTATTAAACAAGAAGCCCTTGCATATGAGCTTGGCGAAGACTGGAATCAAAAGAAAATTTCTCTTTTGGAGCAAAAAGAATTGATTGAAAATGATATTTTAGATCAAGTTGCTAAAATTCTTAAAGTGCCTGTTGAAGCTATCGAGAATTTTGATGAAGATTCTGCAATTAATATCATAGCAAATACTTTCCACGATAGCGCTGTTGCAAATACTTTTTCAGATGGTGCACAAGCAAACTTCAATTGTTCATTCAACCCTCTTGATAAAATGGTGGAGCTTTACGAGCGTATGCTTCAGCAGCAAAAAGAAATGATTGAGAAGTTGGAGAAATTGATTGATAAGAAATTGTAACAGTAAAATAAGTGTGTTTTCTACAATTATAAACAAAAAAGCATCACGTAGTTTGTGATGCTTCAAATTTCTCGTATTTGGAAATTTATTTTATTTTTTTCAGAAAAACAGATTTTCCGTTAAGTGAAACTTCAACCTGATCTGTCTTGTCAGTAAAAGTTGTTCTTAAAACGCTTCCTTTAAAAAGTTGTACGTTACCGTAAACTTTTCCAGTATCATCTGATACGTATTCAAATACTAATTTTTTATTGTCAGGTTCAATACCTAATTTATAACTTGAAAATTTGGTTCCCTTAATATCAAACTGCTGCTGCGAGTCAATAATATTTCCATCGGCATAAAAATTTGTGATGGCCTTGGTCAAGGTGATATCCGGATAATACTGATTTACTTTTTTCAAAAGTTCATATTGGTCTACACTTACCTCTTCAAGCTTTGAAGTAATAGTTTGTGCAAAAGAAATTGACGAAAATAGAATTGCTAATAATAAGAAGTACTTTTTCATAATTTTTTAAAATTTTAGATTAATAAATTGGTTTAACAAATTTTATGCGTCTGTAAATTTAAATTTTGTCATAAATACTATTTAAAAACACTACAAGTTATGAAAACTCTACCTTTGTAAAAAATTTATTGCACTTTTTTAATATAATGACTACAAAAAAATATTTAAAACTTATTCTTATCCTGGGTTCTTTAACAGCGCTTGGTCCTTTTTCGATAGATATGTATTTACCTGGTTTCTCAGATATAGCAAAGGATTTGAACACAACTGTGGCTAAAGTTTCGATGAGTTTATCGAGTTATTTTATCGGAATATCGGCCGGACAATTGCTTTATGGGCCATTATTAGATCGTTTTGGACGCAAAAAGCCTTTGTTTGTGGGGCTTTTGGTCTATATTTTGGCTTCATTGGGCTGTATTTATGTAACTAATATTGATTCTTTTATCTTTTTACGCTTTGTACAGGCTATAGGAAGTTGCGCTGCTACTGTGGCTTCTGTAGCAATGGTTCGTGATTTGTTTCCTGTAAAAGATATACCCAAAGTATTTTCGTTACTAATGCTTGTTGTGGGACTTTCGCCAATGTTAGCACCAACCATTGGAGGTTATGTTACAGAGGATTTTGGCTGGCATTGGGTTTTCTTTATTTTGATGTGTATGGGAATTTTGATTCTGATCGCTTCACAAATTGGTTTGCCAAACACTTATAAACCGGATACTTCAATTTCCTTGAAACCAAAACCGATCATCAGCAATTTTTTAAAAGTTTTAAAAGAACCTCAGTTTTATACGTATGCCTTTACGGGAGCTATTGCTTTTTCGGGCTTATTTTCGTACGTGGCGGCCTCTCCTATTATTTTTATGGATATTTATCACGTAGATGGTAAAACGTATGGCTGGATTTTTGCTTTCATGTCGGTTAGTTTTATTGGCTCAAGTCAATTAAACTCAATTTTATTGAAAAGATTTTCAAGTGAACAAATGATATTTGGAGCCTTAATTGCTCAGTCTGTTATCAGTATAATTTTCCTGATTTTATCTGTAAATGATCTTCTGGGATTATATGAAACTATTGGAATGTTGTTTTTGTTTTTAGCCTGTTTAGGAATTTCAAATCCAAATACTGCTGGGCTTACTCTGGCGCCATTTGCAAAAAATACAGGAAGTGCTTCGGCGTTAATGGGAGCTATTCAGTTAGGTTTGGGAGCTTTAGCTTCGTTTGCTATCGGAATTTTTGTAAAAGATTCTGTGGCGCCCATGGTTGCTATCATGACAACGACGACTATAGTTGCATTTATTGTTTTAAATATAGGAAAACGCTTTATCAAGCATAAAGTTGAGTTGGGCGTTGAAGATAATGTTGTTATTGGGCATTAAAAGAAAGGAAATTCCAATTTTTTTTAAATTCCAAATTCCAATGCTTAATCTAAAAAAATGACAAAAAGGCCAGAATTATTAAATTCTGGCCTTTTTTATTTGGAATTTGGGATTTCAATAAATTGAAATTTAAAATATTTTATTCTGCAGACTGTCTTTTATCAGGTCTTATAATCATACGAAGTGACTGATCTCTTGCAAAATAAGCAACCATCCAGTTCCAGAACGTATTAAGTCTGTTTCTGTATGTTATTAAAGAAATCAGGTGAATAAACAGCCAGATTATCCAGGCAAAAAATCCTTTAAAATGCCATTTTGGACTTGGTAAATCTACTACAGCTTTGGCTTTTCCGATGATTGCCATAGATCCTTTATCATGGTATGCAAAAGGTTTCAATGGTTTATTGGCAACCATTTTCATGAAGTTTTTGGCTAAATTTATTCCTTGCTGAATAGCGACTTGTGCCACTTGAGGATGTCCGTCCGGGAAGTTCTTATCTCCGGCTAAAATTGCAGTATCACCAATGGCATATACATTTTCTAATCCGTTGACTTTGTTAAATTCATTGGTAGCCATACGTTTACCACGACCATAGCTTTCTGGTGGGATTCCATCAAAAATCTTTGCACTTACACCGGCAGCCCAAATTAAGTTTTTGGTTTTAATGGTTTCTCCGTTGGCAAAATGCACAGTGTCATCAACATAATCAGTAACACGGGTATGCAGTTTAACTACAACTCCCAGTTTTGTTAGTGCTTGCAGAGTATCTTCTTGTGAGGCTTTGCTCATAGGTGAGAGTAGTGCGTCTCCCCCATCGACCAAATAAACATTACTGGCAGATGTTTCTAATTCCGGATATTCTTTCAATAAAATACTTTTTCGCATTTCGGCAAACATTCCGGAAACCTCTACTCCTGTTGGTCCGCCTCCGGCAACAACAATCGTTAATAATTTACGTCGTTTGCGAATGTCTTTGGTGATTGCTGCTTTTTCAAGGTTTTTAAGCAATGCATTACGCATTTCGATGGCATCATTTAAGGTTTTCATCGGAATGGCGTTTTTCATTACGTTTTCCATACCAAAATAACTGGTTTCTGCACCAGTGGCGAATACCAGATAATCATAGGTTAACTCACCATTATTCAGGATTATTTTGTTCTCGGCAGAAACAACAGAAAGTAATTCGCCTAAACGAAATTGAAGGTTTTTCTTGCCTGCAAAAAATTTTCTAAAAGGATAACTAATACTTGAAGGCTCTAAAAATGCCGTCGCAACCTGATATATAAGTGGAGGGAAAAAGTTATAATTGTTTTTGTCTACAAGAGTTACTTGTATTTGAGGATGGTTTACAAGTTCTTTTGCTAAATTGATTCCTGCAAACCCGCCTCCTATGATGACTATCTTCATAAATGTTGTTTATTAGTAGGACTAAAAAAATAATTCCTTATAAATATACAACTTTAATACGCAATGACAATTGTCAGTTTTGTTACTTTTTGAATTTTTTAACAGGTTTTTCAACTACATCGATTTTGTTTTGAAGGACGTAATTGGCTAATAATTTTTCAATTAATTCGTCTTTGGTCAGATGATGAAAAACAGTTTTGACTTTGGTTTTTAAATCTGTCGAGATATCGTGATTTGGTTTGGTTTTAAAAATTTGTTTCGCCCATAAAAGCGTATTATTTTCTTCTAAACTCAAAGCAGACGGTTTTTCGAATTTGGTGAATTTAATACCTAATTCTTTTTCAAAATCAGGAATTTCAATCACTTCTTCCTCTTGCAGAACAGTTAAAGACAAACCTTTTGCTCCTGCTCTTGCAGTTCTTCCGCTTCTATGAACATAATTTTCGTAAGTATCCGGTAAATGATAATTTACAACATACGAGATTTCTTTTACATCAATTCCTCTTGCAGCCAAATCTGTTGCCACCAAAATATTGATATGTCCTTCACGAAATTGTTCCATGATTCTGTCACGAATTCCCTGCGTTAGACTTCCGTGAATTGCTCCGGAAGAAAAACGATTTATAGCCAGGTTTTTGGCCAGTTTATTTACCGCAGCTTTAGTTTTACAGAAAATTATTCCGCGTTCACCATCTCTTGAATTTAAAAAGTGCATTAAAACATCCAGTTTTTCAATCGGGTCAACAACAATATATTCGTGGTCAATACCTTGATTTCCGGTGGTTTCCATATTAGCACTTATCTGAACTACATTTTTGTTTAGATAATTCTGTACCAATTGTTTAATTGTTCCCGGTAAAGTTGCAGAGAATAATAAAGTACGGTGTTTTTTGGGAAGTTCTGCTATAATCTCGTCCAGACTTTCTTTTAGAATCGAAACCATTTCATCGGCTTCGTCCAGAACTAAATATTGTGTTTGTTTTAAGTCGACTGCTTTTCTCTGAATCAAATCGATTAAACGCCCCGGAGTGGCAACAATAATGTGTGTTGGAGTACTTAAACGCTCAATTTGCGGTTTAATTGGGATTCCGCCACAAGTTGCTGCAATTGATATATTTGGAATATATTTTGAAAAATCTTCTAAATTTCTAAAAATCTGGTGACCAAGTTCTCTCGTAGGAACTAGTATTACAGCCTGAACAACTGGTGACTGAGTGTCAATTAACTGTAGCAAAGGCAATCCGAAAGCAGCAGTTTTTCCAGTTCCTGTTTTGGCTAAACCAACAACATCCTGGGTTTCGGATAAAAGCAACGGAATTGTTTTTTCTTGAATTTCTGTTGCTTCAACAATATTTAATTCGCCTAAGGCTTTTAAAATTGGCGCTGAAATTCCTAATGTTGAGAATTGTTTAGACATGTTTTTTAATTTTGTTTAAAGTTTCAGGTTTCAAGTTACACCAAAAACTTAATAAGTTGAAAGGAGAAATTACATTTACTTTGAAATGCTATTTCTCCTTTTTATATTATAAATAATGTTTTAGGCTCCAATAACTTGAAACATGAAACCTGAAACTTTTTTAACCCTTATTATCAATCCGGTTCGTTCATGATTTTTTCACGATACTTTTTACCAACTAATAAAGTTAGTCTTTGTTTGTAATCGTCAAGAAGCCATTCGCGGTAGTTTTTACTACATTGACTTAAACATTTTGCATAACGTTTAATTCTGCATTCAATATCGTCTTCCAGTTCTCTTGATAAAGCTTTTGCTTCCTGAAGTGTTTCAGTATTATCAACACACATTGCAGCGTGTTGTTCTAAAGATTTATCCAGAACTATTTTTGAACGTAAATTTTGTTTAATTGCCAGTTTATGCTCTTCATCCACATCAAAAGTAACTTCGGCAGTTTTACTGAATTTTGCTCTTAATTCCGGTGGCATAGTGTATTTAAAGAACATCTCGATCTCTGTATCGTCTCTCAGGTTTTCAAGATAGAATTCAGGAGATTTAAAAATATGTTGCCAGTTTACAGGCTCGCTCCATAAACCAAAACGTGCAGCATTGTTACCTAAATCGATAACCGTAAATTCATCTTTTCCAGGTAATTTACGAGATCCACGACCAATCATTTGGTAGTATAAAGTTAACGATTTTGTTGCTCTGTTTAGAATGATGGTTTCTACCGTTGGCTCATCAAATCCTGTTGTTAAAATTCCAACCGAAGTCAAAATGGCATCCGGAGTTTTCTTAAACCACTGCAAAATATCTTTACGTTCTTCTGAACTGCTTGTATTATCAAGGTGTCTGATATCGTAACCTGCTTCTCTAAATGTTTCATAAACATATAATGAAGTATGGATACCATTATTAAAAATCAAAGTCTTTTTTCCAATTGAACGTTCTGTATAGGCGTGCAAAAGTTTTTCCTGCATTAAGGTATTGGTATACAAATCATCTGAAGATTTTACAGTATAATCTCCGTTGATACCTACTTTTAATGAAGTTAAACCAACATCATAGCTATAAGTTGTTGCTCTCGCAAGAAACCCTTTGTCTATCAATGAACTAATTGTGTCTCCTACAATAAGCTCATCATAACTTTGATGCATTGGTAATTTTATATTCGAACTCAAAGGTGTTGCTGTTACTCCAAGAATAAAAGCATTTTTGAATGAGTTTAATAATTTTCTGAATGAATTGTAATGTGCCTCATCAATAATTACCAAACCAATATTGTCTAAATGTAATTTTTCGTCATTAATACGGTTTTTTAAAGTTTCAACCATTGCCACAAAACAAGAAAAATCATTCTGATCCGGTAGTTCTTTTACTTTACTATTGATTATTTTATTGCTTACACCAAAACCTTTAAGCATTTTTGAAGTTTGCTTACAAAGCTCTATACGGTGTGTCAGGACAACCACTTTTTTATCGTTATTTGATAAATAACGACGTACAATTTCTGAGAAAATTACTGTTTTCCCGCCTCCTGTTGGCAATTGATACAATAAATGATGTTTTTGAGGAGCATTGTCTAAACGATCAAAAATGGCATCAATGTCGCCTTTTTGGTATGCATAAAGTTCTTTTTTCTCTTCTCTTTCTATTTCTAAAGTGTTTTGAGACATTGTTTATTTTTGGATTTTTGCAAAAATACACCGAAAAAACAGTTATTCATCTTATTTTAACCTAAAATAAATGTTTTTTTTAAACTAAGATTTTTTATGGGGAATGCTTTTAGAGGTCAATTTTGTCTAAAATCGCCTCAAATTCGTATCTGTTTTTCCATTTTTGCTGTAAAGTTTCTTCATAAATGGACCTGATTCTTAATTTAAATTCATTTAAGATTCCATTTGAAATCGAAAAATTTACTGCCTGCTCAAAAGAATTAAAGATGCTTTTGTAGAATAATTCCTGCTTTATAAGGTTTTGTGAAGAGTATGTCTGTGCAATTTCAATATTGTAAAGCATAAGATCTGCAATTACAAATGAGTCAACTCCTAAAGAAATAAAATGTTTGATCATTTTTTGCGCTACAGAGCGACGCATTTTTGCTTTAGGACGCCATTTTGCCCCTGGCTTTTTGATTGGAAAATACTCCTGCGAAATTTTAACCTTTGATTCCTGCAAAAGTTTATCTTCTTTGGGATTAAAAACAAAATCGTAGTAGACTTTTACCGGACTGAATTTTTCATACAATTCAATAAGCTGTTCCTCGAGTTGTTCTTTGGTTAAATCGGCTAAATATTTTTTTAAATCGCGTTTGCTCATTATCAAAGTTTAAGATTACAAAAGTAAATTACTTTCCTGATTCATGTCGCAAAAACCAACGATAATACTTAATTTTGCCTGAATAACTCAAAAAATATATACATGCTCAAGATTTTCAAAGTTACTGCAATTTTAGAGGGAATCTCTTATTTAGTATTATTTACCAATATGCTTTTTATCAAAACCAATAATCCGGAACTTTATCATACTTTATTGCGCCCGTTAGGAATGACACATGGTATATTGTTTATTGGGTATGTAATATTGGCATTTTTACTAAAAAAACCTCAAAATTGGGATCTAAAAACCTTTTTAATTATTCAGGTAGCTTCCCTTATTCCTTTTGGAACTTTCTATATTGAGAAAAAATATTTAGAAAATAATGCATAAGCTTTTGGATAAAATATTCAATTTTTTATATCCGATTTTTAGAGATTGGGGAATGAGCCGCAACTTTGCGTCTTATATCAGTCTGGTCTTTAATATAGTCATTATGGTGGCTTTGGCTTATGCCATTTATTACATTGCCAAGTTTGTTTTGGTTACTTTGACAGCCGTTTTTGCACAAAGAACCAAGACAAAATTTGACGATTATTTAATTCACAACAAAACCACAAAGTACACAGCCTATTTAATTCCGTTTTTCTTTATTTATAAAGCGGTTCCAATTATTTTGGATAAGTACGAATACTGGGAATCTCTTTTTGGAAAAATCGTAGGTATTTATATTGTTTTGATCAGTTTATGGATTATCAGAACGATTTTTAATGCCTTACGTGATTATCTAAAACAAAAGCCGGAATATAGCGATAAGCCAATCGATAGTTTTGTTCAGGTTATCATGATTGTGCTCTGGATTTTTGGAGTTGCCATGATTATTTCGACTTTATTCGGAATAAAAAAAGGCGAACTACTTACTATTTTAGGAACGCTTTCGGCTATTATAATCTTGATTTTCAGAGATACTATTTTAGGATTTGTGTCAAGCGTTCAGGTTGCAATCAACGATATGGTTCGTATTGGTGACTGGATTACCATGGATAAATTTGGTGCAGACGGAGATGTAATCGAAATAAATCTGACGACTGTAAAAGTCCGAAATTTTGATAACACGATTACCACAATCCCAACTTATGCTTTAAGTTCAGATTCTTTTCAGAACTGGCGCGGAATGCAGAAATCAGCCGGGCGTCGCATTAAAAGGCACGTTTTGATTAAAAGCAGTACAATTCGTTTTCTGAATCAGGAAGATTTGGATCAGATGAAAAAAGTACAGCTAATCTCTTCTTATATTGAAAGCAGACAAGCTGAAATTGAGAAATATAATGATTTGCGAAGTGTAGATAAAACCCTGGCATTAAATGGTCGAAATATGACTAATTTAGGGTTGTTCAGAAAATATATTATGCAATACTTACTAACGCATCCGGGATTGAATAAAGATATGCATATCATGTGTCGTCAGCTACAATCAACTGCACACGGAGTTCCGTTAGAAATTTATGCGTTTTCGAGCGACAAACGCTGGGCAAACTACGAATATATTATGTCTGATATTTTCGACCATGTAATGGCTTCTGTAGAATATTTTGATCTTGAAATATTCGAATTACCATCTAAGATTGGAAGGTTGGAATAGTTTGTTTTTGTTTCAAGTTTCAAGTTTCAGGTTGCTTTTTTTTGAACATAATTTAACCGCAAAGAGCGCAAAAGAAAACGCAAAGTTCGCAAAGTTTTACCCATAAAGCTTTGCGAACTTTGCGTTTTTATTGATAAAGCTAAAATAAATTCTTAGCGTGCTTTGCGTTTAAATGTGCAATCCAACCTGAAACAAAATCCCTTATTCTTTAATCTTCTCAAAAACAAACTTTGGATCTTTATAATTCAAAGTTCCACTAATAAAGCATGGGAGATTCATGTAAGTACCCATTACACCATTTCCTAAGGTTAATTTGTCTTCTTTTTTTAGCAAAGCCAATGGGATACGTTTCCAGCTTCCTCCGTTGGAAATAAAATGATAATCACCTCTTAGTGTGTCTCCTTTTATATCTCCTCTTACATCACCTGAATCTTTTCCGGTTTTATGATATAATATTTCATAGCGACCATAAAATCGTTTGTCATTTATTTTGATATCCAGTATTGCGGTATCAGATTGATGTACGGCACGATAAATGGCATGTTTGTAGTTCTCTTTATTTTCTTTAGAATTGCAGGAAAATAATAATACAAGTAACGGAAAGATTAGAAATAAATTTTTAGTCATTTTGATTTACGATAATTTTAGATGCGATCTTTTACGAATTCGATTTGTGTTTTGCCATGGGCTTTAGGCTTGCCATTCTCATCAAGATTTACCATTGTAGTTTCGTCGATTGTAATGATAAGGTCACGGGTCATCATGTTTCGAACGGCACATTTTAAAACCACAGAAGTATTTCCGAATTTTACCACATCAATTCCAATTTCGACAATATCACCTTGTCTGGCAGAACTTCTAAAATTGATTTCAGACATATGTTTGGTTACAACTTTGGGGTTTTGAAGCTGAATAATAGTATATAGAGCCAATTCTTCATCTATCCAGGCTAATAATTTTCCGCCAAACAAAGTTCCATTCGGATTTAAATCTTCGGGTTTAACCCACTTTCTGGTGTGAAATCTCATAAATATACTTTTTAGAATTAAAAATAGATTTTTTGTATTATAATTTTTTCTAAATTTAAAGAAAAAACATGGCAGATAGAGACACTTTTTTAAGAGAATTCAGAGGCGAAACTTTAGGAACTGTAAGTGCTCAATCTTCTGCAGATGAGTTGTTTCAAAATCAGACGATTAGGCCAATTCTGAAATTGCAGAATGATTTGTTTATAGCCGTTTTTATAAACTACGTCAATAAAAACAAAGCCGATTTTTATTCGTATACCGTTGAGAAAAAGCTTCAGACGATCGAAAATTCCATTCAAAAAGATATTAAGTTCAGAAATTCTTTAAAAGGAATTGTAATGGCACTTTTTACTCTTGAAGAATATGAAATTTATATTCAGAATTCCTCAAGCTTAAATAAAAGAATGATGAATTTATTAATTGACCGATTGAAAAGTCAGGTGCAATTATTTGAAGTTACATCGAATTAAAGATACTGAGGTTCTGAGATACTAAGATTCTAAGGTTTTTCTTTTAGATTATCTTAGTATCTCAGAACCTTAGTAACTTATCAGCTCCAAAAGAACCTCTTCAAATCTGTTTTTGGCTAAAAACTGATCTTCAAGTGCTTTTGTAAACGGAATTGGTGTGTCTAAACTTGCGACTCTTTTTACCGGAGCATCCAGATATTCGAAACAGTTTTCCATAATTAAAGCCGAAATATCACTTGCAATTCCGCCAAACATAGTATCTTCCTGGTATATTATTGCTTTTCCGGTCTTTTTAACAGATGCAAAAATAGTTTCGGTATCAAGTGGCTGCAAAGTTCTTAAGTCGATTAAATCGGCATCTATTTCGGGGTTTTTGGCTAGAGTTTCCAGTGCCCAGTGAACCGGAGCTCCAAAAGCGATAATGGTAACCGCACTCCCCTCTTTGATTAAAGCTGCTTTCCCAAACGGAATTGTGTAATAATCTGTTGGAACATCCTGATAAATGCTTCTGTACAATTGTTTATGTTCAAAAAACAAAACCGGATTCGGATCATTAATTGCGGTATTTAGCAAGCCTTTTGCATCATAAGGAAAAGCCGGATAAACAACCTTTAGACCTGGAGTTTTGGTAAACCATGCTTCATTTGTTTGTGAATGAAACGGTCCTGCCTGAGTTCCGCCACCGCAAGGCATACGTACTACCACATCGGCGTTTTCGCCCCAGCGATAATGTGATTTTGCTAATAAGTTTACGATTGGATTAAAACCTGTAGAAACAAAATCGGCAAATTGCATTTCTACAATGGCTTTGTAGCCATTAATAGACAATCCCATTGCTGCCGAAACAACGGCGCTTTCGCAAATTGGTGTATTCCGAATGCGATCTTTTCCAAATAAATCTACAAAACCTTCTGTGATTTTAAAGGCACCACCATACTCTGCAATATCCTGTCCCATAAGAACAAGATTCTGATGACGTTCCATAGATTGTTTTAAACTAGTGCTTATGGCATCAATAAAACGAATATTCTCAGATGAGCTTTCGCTTTTAATTTCTTCATAATTAAAAGGTTTGTATACATCATCTAACTCTCCGCTATAGGTTGGAATTATTTCCGGTTCTGCGTTTGAGAGTAATAAATTATCTTCAATTTCCTGTTTAATTTGTTCTCTCAATTCAGCATCATAATCTTCCTGAAGCACTCCTTCATTTAAAAGAAACATTCTAAAATTATCTACAGGATCTTTTACAGCCCATAATTTTTGCAATTCTTCCGGGACATATTTCGTACCACTCGCTTCTTCATGACCCCGCATTCTAAACGTTTTAAATTCAAGTAAAACGGGTCTGGGATTTTTTTGCATATCGGCTTTTAGTTCAGTGGTTTTGTTGAAAATCTCCACAATATTATTTCCGTCTATAATCCAGCTTTCAATGCCGTATCCAATTCCTTTATCGGCTAAATTTTCGCAGGCATATTGTTCATTTGTTGGAGTCGATAATCCGTAACCATTATTTTCGATTACAAACATAACCGGCAGTTTCCAGACAGCGGCAATATTTAATGCTTCATGAAAATCTCCTTCACTTGTAGCTCCTTCGCCAGTGAATACAGCCGTAACTTTATTGTTTTTTTTGAGATTATTGGCCAGAGCAATACCATCGGCAATTCCTAACTGAGGACCTAAATGAGAAATCATGCCTATAATATTATATTTCTGAGTTCCAAAATGAAAACTGCGATCTCTTCCTTTTGTAAAACCACTTTCTTTTCCCTGCCATTGCGAAAAAAGCCTGTGCAATGGGATATTTCGGGCTGTAAACACGCCCAGATTACGATGCATTGGCAATATATATTCAAATTCATTCAGGGCGGCAGTAATTCCAACTGAAATTGCTTCCTGCCCTATTCCTGAAAACCATTTTGATACTTTTCCCTGACGAATGAGAATTAGCATCTTTTCTTCGATCATACGAGGTTTTAGGATTTTTTTATATAAGTCTAATAGTTGTGAGTCGGTTAAGTTTTGTCTGTAAAAGATCATCTGGGTCGTTTTTATTATTTCAAATATAATGAATATAACAATTTTAACATTAAATGTTATAAAAATTTAAACATTATTTTAAGTTTTTAATTTGATAAATTAGCAAAACAGAGCGGTAGTATATGCTTTTAAATTTTGATAATTCCGTACAAATATATAAGGTTTTTCTTATTTTTAAATAGTATAGAATCGATTTGTGCCTAAAAAAATAGCAGATCTCAAAACCCGATAAATAATGTCTTAGTTGTTTAAGTAAGGAAAAGGCATGTAAAGAAAAGATTAAATTAAGTATTATAAAGCATTTTTATACCAACTTTTATAATTCAAATATAAAAAATTCTACCTTTGTTATCGAAAGGTCTTAAATGGCCTTTTATCTTAAAATAAAAAATGTAAAGTATGCAAAACATTCCTAGTGTAGACTTACGTGATTTCCTTTCGGACGACCCGAAACGTAAACAAAAATTTGTAAATGAAATCGGCAGTGCATTTGAAAACATTGGCTTCGTAGCCCTAAAAGGTCACTTTTTAGATGATCAGTTAGTAGACGAGCTTTATGGTGAAATTAGAAAATTTTTCGCCTTGCCAATAGAAACTAAGCATAATTATGAAATTCCTGGTATTGGCGGACAAAGAGGTTATGTATCTTTTGGAAAAGAGCATGCAAAAGGACGCAAAGAAGGAGATTTGAAAGAGTTTTGGCATTTTGGTCAATATGTTGATGCAGATTCTAAATATGCATCAGAATATCCTGAAAATGTTGATGTAAAAGAATTACCTCGTTTTAATGTTGTTGGTAAAGAAGCTTATCAAATGCTTGAAAAAACGGGAGTTTATGTGTTGAGAGCTTTAGCTTTACATTTAGGTTTAGATGAGTTTTATTTTGATAACTATGCAAAAGACGGAAACTCAATTTTAAGACCAATCCATTACCCACCAATTACTACTGAACCGGAAAATGCGATTCGCGCGGCAGCTCATGGTGATATCAATTTGATTACACTTTTAATGGGGGCACAAGGAAAAGGACTTCAGGTTCAAAATCATGATGGAGACTGGATTGATGCTATTGCTGAAGATGATGAATTAGTTATTAATGTTGGGGATATGTTATCCAGACATACCAACAACAAATTAAAATCAACAATTCACCAAGTGGTAAATCCACCAAGAGAATTATGGGGAACTTCACGTTATTCAATTCCGTTTTTTATGCATCCTGTAAGCGATATGCGTCTGGATTGTTTAGAAAATTGCATTGATGCTGAAAATCCAAAGAAATTTGAGGATATTACAGCAGGTGACTACTTATACGAACGTTTAGTAGATTTAGGGTTAATAAAAAAGTAACCTTTTTAAATCTTAAAATTTTTAAATTCCAAATTCCAATTCAACCTTTTGGGATTTGGAATTTAATTTTTACAAACTATATTTATTGGATTTTTTTTTTTTAGAATAA
The DNA here is from genome assembly GCF_025947185.1 of Flavobacterium sp. N2038. Classification (NCBI taxonomy): domain Bacteria; kingdom Pseudomonadati; phylum Bacteroidota; class Flavobacteriia; order Flavobacteriales; family Flavobacteriaceae; genus Flavobacterium; species Flavobacterium sp. N2038. Next base: position 2,850,436 of record NZ_CP110001.1, on the reverse strand, counting down.
AAAATTATGGACTTTAAAGATCAATTAAAAAATTTATTTCCAGATCACGTAGAATCAAATGAGCCGGAAGAGGTTCAGGAACAGGAACATGTATTGTATGTTCAGAAAGAACCGATGATTTGTAAATTTGAAAAACGCAAAGGAAAAGCAACTACAATAATCGAAGGTTATGAAGGATCTGATGAAGATTTTAAAATTCTGGCCAAAGAAATAAAAACAAAACTTAGTGTTGGTGGTACTTTTAAAGACGATTCAATTATTATACAAGGTGATTATCGCGATAAAATTATGGCTATCCTAAAAGAAAAAGGATTTAAAACAAAGCGTGTAGGTGGTTAAATTCCAAATTTTAAAATTCCAAATTCCAATTGCTAACGCTTAAATACAAAGCTTTGCGATTAAAATTTTGGAATTTGGAATTTCAAAAATTGGAATTTCAAAAAAAAACATAACCTTAAAATAAAAATCTGTGACAATCTGTTCAATCCGTTAAATCTGTGAGCATAAAAAAGATGCACTGCTGTGCGCCTCTACAGAAAACCTTTGTAACTTAGAACCTCAGAATCTTAAAGAAAAAAAATGATACAAGCATCAGAATTAATACTTAATCCCGACGGAAGTGTTTACCACTTAAATCTTCGCCCGGAACATATTGCACATGATATAATATTTGTTGGAGATCAGAACAGAGTAGAAAAAATTACTCAGTTTTTTGATTCAATAGAATTTTCAACCCAAAAAAGAGAATTTAAAACCCAAACGGGAATTTACAAAGGCAAAAGAATCACGGTAATGTCAACAGGAATTGGTCCGGATAATATTGATATTGTGGTTAATGAACTTGATGCTTTAGTAAATATTGATTTAACTACACGTCAGCCAAAGGAAAATCTAACTTCTTTAAATATCATCAGAATTGGAACTTCAGGATCTTTACAGGCTGATATTCCGGTAGATAGTTTTGTAATGTCAAAGTTTGGACTTGGATTGGATAATATGCTTCGCTCCTATTTAATTGATGAAGTTTCAAATCATGCCATCGAGGATGCTTTTGTTCAGCATACCAATTGGGACATTCGTAAAGGAAAACCTTATGCTATTGCATGCTCAGAAAAATTAGAAAAAATTATAGAATCTGATCGTATTTTTAAAGGAATTACCGCAACTGCCGGAGGTTTTTATGGGCCACAAGGACGCGTTTTGCGTTTAAATATTCAGGATGCAGAATTAAACAATAAAATGGATAATTTTGATTTTGACGGTACCAGAATAACTAATTTAGAAATGGAAACAGCAGCAATTTATGGACTTTCTTCTCTGTTAGGACATAATGCCTTATCTTTAAATGCTATTATAGCAAATCGTGCTTCAGGGACTTTTAGTGAAGATCCTTATAAAGCGGTTGATGAACTGATTAGTTATACACTGAACAAACTGGCAGGAAATTAATGAAGATAATTTGCCAATTTAAAAATTAGGTAATTCATGCAAAACGCTATTCTTAAATTTGAAAAATTACTGAACGAAAATGTTGTTTATTTTCCAACAATTAGTCAGGAAAAATTGCAAGAAAGAATTCCCGGAAAATGGTCGAAAAAAGAAATTTTAGGGCATTTAACAGATTCTGTAGTTCATAATTTGGTGCGTTTTTCAGAAATTAACCATTTTGCAAAACCTTCTAAAAATGAGTCTTTCAATTCATTAACCCAGGTAAACTTAAAAGAATATCAGGCAATGGATATTAATGAGCTGACGCAATTATGGTTTATATTAAACAGACAAATTATTAGAATTGTAAAAAGCGCTCAGGACAAGGCTGTAGATCACAAGATTGTTTTAGCGGATCAGTCTGTAATGGATTTAAAGTTTTTCATGACCAATTATGTCGAACATTTAGAGCATCATATTAATCAGATAAAATCGTAGAATATGTTTTTAAGAGTAGCGCGTCATACTAATAATTTGGAAGCGATTGAAAATTTTTACGTCGATGTTTTAGGCTTTGAGCAATTAGGCGGTTTTCAGAATCATAATAATTACGATGGCCTTTTTATTGGAAAATCAGGTTTAGACTGGCATTTTGAATTTACACAATCAGATTCTAAAGCAAAACTAAACTTTGATGAAGAAGACGTAATCGTGCTATATCCTAAAACAATTTCAGATTATAATGATCTTATAAACAAATTAATACATCATAATATTTCAACTATAACTGCAATCAATCCTTTTTGGAATGAAAACGGAAAAATGATTCTGGATCCGGATGGTTATCGTATTGTAATATCACCACTAAAAGCTGTAATAAGCGAAATTTAATAATGCAGGAAACACACAAAAAAATCTTATTTAAGTACTATAGTAATTATTTAGAAGATAATGTTTCAGAAACCATGTGGGCTGAAATTATAGATTTGGAAAAAGGACTTTTTAAATTGGATAATATTCCGTTTTTTGGGCCACTAATTGCTACAGAAGATTTATTCTATGCGGAATTTGATGAAAAGGAAGAACGCTTTGTTTACAAAGAAACAATTGAAAACTCAGGAAATTCGATCATTCAGATTCTAATTTTAGAAAAAGGATATGATAGGGAAATTATCAGAGAAAAGCTAAAAGCAATAAGTTGTTTGTCTGAAGGATTAAACGATAATTTTATTGCCGTTGAAGTACACAGAGATCTTGATTATTCAATTGTGCGAAGCGTTTTGAATGATTACGAATCAGAAGAAATTATAGAGTATGCAGAGCCATGTTTGTCCGACAAACACCGAACAGATTTATTAAAAAACTAAGCATCCAAATATACGTTACCTATACCAGACTTAACTTAAACTAAACTAGAATGAAAACTGTAAAAATTGTTGGTGTTCCTGAACACTTCAATTTGCCATGGCATCTATGCATTGAAAATGGTGAATTTGAAGCCGAAAATATAGATTTACAATGGAAAGATATTCCTGAAGGTACTGGTAAAATGTGCCAGATGCTGCGAGACGGAGAAGCCGATATGGCTGTTATTTTAACCGAAGGAATTATAAAAGATATCGTAGCGGGGAATCCAAGTAAAATTGTTCAGATTTATGTACAGTCACCTTTAATTTGGGGAATTCATGTTGCTGCAAAATCAGATTTTCATGCTGTAAAAGATTTAGAAAATAAAAAAGTTGCCATTTCAAGATTAGGTTCGGGATCGCAGTTAATGGCTTATGTAAATGCACACGAGCAAGGCTGGGAAACTGATAATTTAGAATTTGAAATTATAAATACAATAAATGGAGCTGTAGAAGCTTTAACAAACGGGACCGCAGATTATTTTATGTGGGAACGTTTTATGACCAAACCACTTGTAGATAAAGGAATTTTTAGACGTGTTGGCGACTGTCCTACTCCATGGCCATCATTTGTGATTACAGTTCGTGATGAGTTTCTGAAAAAGAATCCTAAAATTGTAGAGAAAGTTCTTGAGATTATAAACAAAACAACAGTTGATTTTGCCGAAATTCCGGAAATCGATAAGACTTTGGCGGATCTTTTTAATCAAAAAGTCGAAGATATCCAGGAATGGCTAAAATTAACACAATGGTCTCAAAAAAACGTAACAGAAAAAGCATTTGTCAAAATTCAAAATCAATTATTTGATCTGGGAATTATTGAGAAAAAGAGTACTTTTGTTGAAACGGTAAAAGCGCTTTAAAAACTGCTTTTAATTCTTATGATGAAATTCCCAAAAATTGACTTTCCGCAATTAAAATCCAAATTACAGGTGAAATCACCTTGGGATAGGATTATTATTATGCTGTTGAGTCTTTTGATTACAATTCCTATTTTCATCATTCTGCATCAAAATCTGCGTGATCTGAATTGGTCTTTCAATTTAGATCGCGTCATTATATTTATACTGGTATTTGCTACTATTTTCTTTTTGTTGATGTTATTGCGAACCATAATTATATTATGTGTTGCAGTGTATTTATTGATATTGTTTTATGGAACTGTTATAGGGAATTATGGTTTTAGTGAGATTTCTGAAGATTATAATTCTATGATTTATACTATGTCAGACAATCCTTTTCCGCAAGATATAATTGTAGCTAAGCTTCTTCCTTTTCCAAACAAATCAAAAATTGTAAATGCGATTGAATACCAGAATCCAAAGGTTCGAAATTTTGCTATAATGGCAACAACAAAGTATTTTAAAGGTATTCGTGGATATTCTGATTATCGTACAACAATTCAGTGTTTTGCGGTATTTAAAGAAATTAATAGTCGATGGAATTATGTAAATGATCCTAAAGAAGGTGATTATATTGCAACAGCCAGCGAATCGCTTGAATATTTTTCCGGAGATTGTGATGATCATTCGATATTAATGGCTGCAGCTATACGCTCAATTGGCGGAACACCAAGGCTTATTCATACAAAAGGGCATATTTATCCTGAAATATTAATTGGTTCTCTTATTGACTTAGAAAAGGTCAATTACCTTATAAAAAATGTGCTTTTTGTAAAAGAAAGTAGTGGCAAAAAAATCCATTACCATATTGATGAACGTGGCCAGGTCTGGATGAATCTGGATTATACTGCCAAATACCCGGGAGGACCATTTTTGTACGAAGAAATTTTAGGAGAATTGACTCTTAATTAAAATCTATCACTATACCGGTTTCTATTTTTTCTCCGGAAATAAGTGTAAAATTTGTTTTTTATAAACAATAAAACTCTGAATGTTTATTCTGTTTATTGCCAGTTTGTTAGATAAAACCTGATTTTTGGGCGGTTTTTTGAATTTATCAGGAAAGTATTTATAAATATTTGATTACAAGTGTTTTGAATATAGTTTTTTTTTGTAACTTTTCCTGTCTAATTTTTAATCACAGAATCATGAAAAAATCTAAATTATTTATCTTCGGAGTTTTATTATCAGCAGTATTAATTATTTCATGCAACAAAGCAAAAAGAAATGAACTAGTAGATTCCTGGAAAGTTACAGAAGTTGAAGCCAAAACCCCCCTTTCTGACTCAGCAAAAAATGTGATTATGACAAACGGAACGTTAACGTTTACGGAGGATGGTCATGTAACCGGATATTTACTTAGAGAGATTACTGATGGTACTTATGCTTTAACCAAAAAAGGAAAAAGTTTAGTAATTAAAGATGAAACCGGAACCCCATGGCCATGCGAAAGTACAATTACCAAGGATCAGTTAATTTTGGATACCAAAGAAGTTAAATTAACTTTTAAGAAAATCTAAACAATAGTTTTAGTTTCTTAAACAGTTGCATAACCAAATAAAGAAAATTGAAAAACTCCTAAAATGTATTATTAGGAGTTTTTTTTATGTCTATTTGACTGCAATTATATCGTATTATAATCCTCTGGTTAGCCAGCCTTTTTTGTTTGCTGTTGCAATGGCGTAAGGTGTAATCCAGAATAAACTAAAAGTATAAAATATACTATATGAATATGCCCAGAAAGCTTCAGACAAGCTGTATCTTTTGGCATAAAACAATACCGAGAAACTCGAAACAATAAAAATGCTTAAAAGCGTTGAGCTTAAAAATAATATTGGATGAATGGCAATAAAATACAGCATGAACAATAAAAATGGATATGCCATAACGATTTTTAAAGATTGATTCAGGAATAAAAGTCTGGCTCCAAATTTTGATTCGTTTCTAAAATCTTTAAAAACATACTGTGCCATCATGATATTCTCACGGACATTGCTTCTGCCCCATCTTATAAACATTTTATATAAACCTTTGTATTCTTCTGGTACATTGGTTAAAACGTAAGCATTTCTCTGAAACAAAACATGAAGTCCTTGTTTTAAAATCATATTCGTCATCGCTCTGTCTTCTCCAATATCAGAAGGTTGTCCCATAAAAGTCTGGTTGATCCATTCCGGAAGACAAGCAAAAACAGCATCTCTTCTGTAAGCCGCTGCCGCTCCGGGTGTACAGAGTACAGATCCTAACATACTTTCGGCAGAACGCATGAACTCAAAACTCATTACAAAACTTACGTTTAGCATTTTTGGCAACAATGCCTTTTTGTTGTTTAAAACATGAACATTTCCTGCTACTGCACCACATTTTTCATCGACAACAAATGGACTTACTAAATTTCGAAGCGTATCTCTCTTTACAATCGAATCGCTATCAACTGTTACAAAAATTTCTCCTGTTCCAAGTTCAAATCCACGATATAGAGCATGGCGTTTTCCTTTATTTTCCGGTTGCTGAAAAATCGTTAAACGATCGCCTAACTTTATTTTAGCTTGTTGCATCCAGTACCAGGTATCATCTTTACTTCCATCATCAATGGCTAATAATTGCATTTTTTGTTCCGGAAAATCGCTGTCAGCAAGGCTTAGTAAAGTATCCCAAACTAATTTTCCTTCATTATATGCCGGTACAATTACAGTACATGTTGGCAATAATTCATCAGATACAGACTCAATTGGTTTGTAGCGGAAATACAGATACAAATTGTACAAAAATGAACCGGTCTGGAAAAAGAATAATACGGTTGCAAGAATTAGAAAAGGTAATCCCCATGCCGAATTTATTCTGTCTAGTTGAAATTGATCAAAATCGGATTGAAAAATATAGACTGAAAAAGCTCCCGCAAGCATTAGTAAAAAAGTACCTGCAAGTACTAAAGAACCAATCGGATTTGAAGTTTTTTTACTAATTTTTCTTGAAGCTGTATTGCTAACCGTAAAAACGGGATTGTTTAGATTTTCTTTTGAACTTAAATTGTTGTTTGCAGAATAAAATTGTTCTGAAATAATTGTTTCACTTTTCATTTGGGCTATCGCTTTTATCTTAAAATGGCTTTTATTTTTGATCGACTTTTCTGTCTGAAATTTTAATTAATCGTTGTAAAATCGATTAAAAGTAATTTCGAAACAGAAAAGGACGATATCCCATTTTACAAGCCCCGTGCCAATATGATTTAGAAGTGACTATGAGTAGTTTAGCGATATTGGGCTAAAAGCTGCATGTGTAAACTTTATACACTTTGTAAAAAGTTTACCCCTGAATTTAAAAAAGTGAACCTTCAAAATCTCAGGAAATTGAAGGTTTAAAGTATTTTGAGAAGATAAATTTTACTGGATTTTATTCTTTTTATCCTTTAGAATTTTTCCGTCTTTGGTAAATTCCAGATCTATATTATTTGTTAAATCAACATCCAGATCTTTATGACCATAATCGATGTGAGTGATTTTTTCGTTTGGATAATGCTTTGATACATACTCTTTAACTTCTTTTGAAATAAATCCTGTTGGAATTGGCTTGTCTTCACCATCAACTTCTCTGTATGAACCATCCTTCCAGAATTCAACTTCAGTTCCGTCTTTTAGTATAACTTCGTAACCTTTTTCACCGTGCTCAGCATCTTTCTTGGCTATATCAACGCTGGTATGACTAAAATATTGCTTAAGAAATTGCTGCGATTCTTTAGGTAATTCTGATATTTCAATTTTCTTTTGTGCTGTAACCGACAATGTCAAAATGAATATCAGACCTGTAAATATCTTGTTTGGTTTCATATTTTATCGATTTTAATATTTGTATATAGCTAATTTACAACAACTAAGCCGTTCGGTCAAATCAATTTAAGAAAGCTTTAAATTTTATAAAGCATTCATTTTTTAATCATTCTATCCAAAAAATACTTTGAAATAGTTTTATATTAGCTACATAAAAGTTTAAGAGACTAAGTAAAAATATAATTAGTATGGAAGATCAAAATAAATCATCAGACAAAACACCAAAAGTAACAGGGGTTGGCGGTATTTTCTTTTTTTCGGATAATCCAAAAGAAACCAGAGAATGGTACGCTAAAAATTTAGGATTTGAAGTTAATGACTGGGGTTCTACTTTTGAATCCAGAAATATTAATGATCCTGAATCGAAAGAAATTTTGCAATGGAGTCCTTTTAAAAAAGATGACGCCTATTTTTCGCCTTCAAAAAAAGAATTTATGGTTAATTACAGAGTTCAGAATATTGAAGGTCTGATAAGCAAATTAAAAGAAAATGGTGTAACAGTACTAGATGAGATTGTGACTTATGATTATGGTAAATTTGTACATATATTAGATGCAGATGGCAATAAAATAGAACTTTGGGAACCCGTTTAGAAAATTCCTGAAAAGCACATTTAATAATAAAAACAGTAATACCATGAAAACAAAAGTTCAACTATTGAGAGAGGAAAAACATCTTACTCAAACTGAACTTGCAGAAAAATCAGGTCTTTCTTTAAGAACGATCCAAAGAATCGAAGCAGGAAACATACCTAAAGGTTTTACGCTTAAAACGCTTGCAAAAACATTTGAAGTCGAACCTGAAAGTCTTGTACAAACTAATTCTAAAAGTGCCATAATTAATCGCGTTAAACTGATTAATATTTCGGTGCTGTCTTCTCTTATTATCCCTTTTGGCAATATTATTTTTCCCTCTATCTTAACTTATAAAAGTAAAGAACCGGAAGCAAAAGAACTTGGAAAAAACATTTTGAGTTTTCAGATTATATACTCTGTTATTCTTTCGATCCTGTTAATTGTTAGTCCTTTTATCCAAAAAGCATTTCAGATTCCTCTTTTCTTAGTGTTTTTAGTACTATTTAAAAGTATAAACATCTTTGTGGTTTTTAAAAATGGGTTAAGCTTAAATCAGAATTCAACGCTGTATATTAATTTAAAATTCAATTTGTTATAATAACTGACACGTAATTGACGTATAAATGTCATATCGGTTTTACCAATAAATTCGCTCTTAATACCGAATCTTGCATCAAAAAATGCAATGAAAATTATTAAGAAAATCTTGTTGGCTATAATAGTCGTTTTTATTCTGTCATTAATTGGCGGATATTTTTATTTTGACAGAAAATTTACACCACCTGAGAATTACCTGAAGGTTTCCGGAAGAGCAAATAACATTGCTTTAAAATGGGTTTCAGATCAGGAAAACCCAAATGCAGCGCTCCTGTTGCCTGTTCAAATCAAAGGGATTGATCAAAAGTTTTACATGCAGTTAGATTTTGGTTCACCAGTAACGGTTCTTTACAAAAAATCACTTGAATCTATTCAGCAAAAATTTCAAAAACAAATTCATTTTAATGCAAATGATAATATGATTTCATTGCATTTGGCAATAAATGATCTGAAAATTTCTTCTGAAAATTTTGAATTACTGGATTATGGTACTACAGCTGATTTGGAGAACCCAGCTGTAGAAAATATTATTGGAACTATTGGAACAGATTTATTAGAAAAGAGAACAATTGTTCTTGATTTTAAAAATAGCCGATGTTCATTTATCGAAAGTTTACAAACAAATGGGTTTACAGCATTTGAATTTAAAAAACGTAAGATTCTTTTTCCTGCTAAAATTGAAAACCAAAACTTAAAATTGCTCTACGATTCCGGAACAAGCGGTTATGAATTGATCGTAAACAAAGAGGAATGGCAAAAGTATAAAAACAAAAAAGGACGTATAAAGACAGAAAAAGGGAACTCCTGGGGAAATGCACTAAAAGTAGTTTCTTCGTCGGCAAATCATAAAATACAATTTGGAAATAAGCAATTACAACTTTCTGAAGTAACGTATATTGAAGGAACTTCAAAATTGCAGAACTTTCTAATGAAACGTTCCGGAATGCAGGGAATGATTGGTAACAAACTCTTTCTGAATCAGAAACTTATACTGGATTGCAGAAAACAAAGGTTTAAGCTGGAATAAAACGAGTAATCCACCAAACTCTAAGGAAATTTGGTGGATTACGTTTTTTTGCAAATGGTTTAAATTACATTCCGGGCCAGTACAAAAAGTTAAATTTATGACCATCAGGATCGGCAAAACCAAAGGTGTAACCAACTTCATAATTTTCCGGTTCAGAAAAAATAGTTCCGCCAATTTGTTTCACTTTTTCATACCAACTATCTACATCTTCCCTGCTTTCGGCAGATAGAGAAAATATAATTTCGTTTTCTGTTCTACTATTTGATAATTTACCTCTTAAGGCGTTTTCAAACCTTTTGGCCACAAAAAAGTTGATAATGAAATTATTTTCGGCAAAAATAAAACTGACCAGTTCAGCTGTTTCCTGACCATTCTGTTTGAATCCCAAATTGGTGTAAAATTGAATTGTTTGTTGCAAATCATGCGTAACCAAGTTTCCCCATATCATTTTAGTTTTCATAGCTTTAGTTTTATTTGAATTGATTTACAGCTAAGTTACTGAATTAATTTTAAGCCCTTTAAGTAAAGTTACGATCTAATGAACCTGATATTTTGATTTTACTGCTAATTTGTATAATTTGCGACAACACCAAATCAGGCGGTTATGCCTTATAAAACCTAATTTTATAACTATTACTTTAATGACTACAAGCCAAAACTCTGTGACAATTCAACAAACCAAACAACATTTTGAAATTCTTGACGGATTAAGAGGAATTGCTGCTCTCGCGGTAGTAGTTTTTCATTTTATGGAATGGATTTTTACAGATCCGAGTCAGAATTTTATCGGACACGGATTTCTGGCTGTTGATTTTTTCTTTTGTCTTTCGGGTTTTGTAATTGGATATGCTTATGATGATCGTATTGCAAAAATAGGACTTCGTAAATTTTTTCTTGCCCGAATCATCAGACTTCATCCTCTGGTTGTTGCAGGATCGATATTAGGATTACTGGCCTTTTTATTTGATCCGTTTGGTGGTCATTTAGAGTTGTACAGTGCAGGCAAAATCATTCTGGTATTTATCTGTTCATTATTCATGATTCCGCTGCCTGTAATTGCCGATCGTGGTTTTAATCTCTTTAGTTTCAATGCGCCGGCCTGGTCTTTGTTTTGGGAATATGTTGCTAATATTGCCTATGCATTTATCTTACTCCGCATTAAACGAAATTATTTGTTGATTTTAACGATACTTTCTGCTGTTGCTATTTGTTATGTAGGATACAATTCCGGAAATTTATTAGGAGGCTGGAGCGGGCCAACTTTTTGGGATGGCTGCGCCCGAATTTCGTATTCTTTTCTGGCCGGATTACTTATTTATCGTTCAAACTGGATCATAAAAAATAACCTGGGCTTTATTAGCTTGTCAGCATTGTTGTTATTGGCTTTTATTATGCCATTTTCAGAATGGAACTGGCTGACAGAGCCGTTGGTAATTTTATTTTACTTTCCGTTTCTGATTGCTTTAGGAGCGGGCGCTGTTTTAAAACCTGCTCTCAAAAGGGCTTGTGTCTTTTCAGGAAATATCTCCTATCCTTTGTATATGACGCATTATGCGGTATTGTGGATGTTTGGAAATTATTTCACAAACAATAAACCAGATGCAACTCAACTAACCTTTATTGTTGTTCCTGCTGTTATATTATTAGTTGGATTTGCCTATTTGGTTATGGTGATGTATGATATTCCGGTAAGGAAATATTTAAGCAATAAATGGAATAAAAAATAAGAGAACGATTTACAATGGAAACACAATTAGTAAAAAGATTAATCGGGCTATTTAAAAGTAAACTGGATATTCTGGACGAGTTCATGAATGTGGGAGCAACTAGTAATGAGATAAAAGATTTAGAAAACTTTATTGGTCAAAAACTACCTGAATCTTATACTGACTTGTTGCAAACATATAATGGTGAAAAACGCATTCTTTGTTTTATGGCTGGTTTCGGATATCTGAATATTGAAGAAGTTAAGCAAGAGTGGGAATTTTTTAAAAATAGTCCCTATTGTACTCCGGAAGGAATTACGCAAAAAGATAAGATTAAAAAAACGTTATATTCAGATAAAAGGATTCCTTTTGGACATGATGGTTCAGGAAATTTTTTATGCATAGATTTTGATCCAGAGACACAAGGTTTAGCTGGACAAATACTTTATTTGCCAGCTGGTGATCCTGAGCCAATTTCTGTTATAGCAGATAATTTTGACCATTTTTTGCTATTTCTTATAGAAAAAATCGAATCTGAAGAATTAAAATTAATAGATGAAAGAGAAGATTGGGATGAGGAAGACTGGGAGAAAGCAGATATTTGTTTTGAAAAAAACTGGAAAAATGACTGGACTGATATTGCCGAAGAATATAATATTAAATTTTAATTTAAACTTTTTAAAATCCTGTTTCTTATATTCGCTTAAGGATAAAAGCTTATTATCAAATTGATCTTTTAAGTTTAATTTTAGACGATTTAAAAGATTGTTTTGGGGATTTATATAACACTAAATGGAAGATTTATTAGGAGTTAGCCAACTTTTAAATGAGATACAAACAATATCTGAATCATTTAAAAGAGTAGCTGATGCAACAGGAGAAAACTTTAATATTTTTTCGATTCTTAAGGTAGAATCTGATGAAGTTGCTACACACTCAAGATTTATTGGTGAACTGCTAGATCGAAAAGGACGACACAGACAAAAAGATAAATTTTTACGTTTGTTTATTAACCGTTTTGTTCAAGATCATTCTTTCATTCCGGAAAAGAGTAAAGTTACGATTGAATATTATATTGGGAAAGTTGAAAAAGAAAAAGGTGGCAGGATTGACATTCTTATTAAAGATGATGATAATAATGTCATTATGATCGAGAATAAGATATATGCCATTGAGCAGAAGAATCAACTTTTGCGATATAAAAATGCATTTCCTCACGGGAAATTATTTTATTTAACTCTTTTTGGAGACGAAAGTTCTCAGAAAAGTGCTGTTGGAATTTACGATAGATTATCTTATGAATTTGATGTTATAGAATGGTTGGAAGATTGCAAGAAAGAAGCAGTTAATGTTCCCATATTAAGAGAAACAATCTCTCAGTATATATATCTTCTTAAAAAGTTGACGCATCAAAATTTAAACAAAAAAATGAATCAGGATATTATAACAAGAATTTTAAAAGATAAAAATAGTCTCTTGGCTTATAAAACACTATTTGATCTCCATAAGGATTTGAAAAAGGTAATAATATTTGAAATAGTTAAAAAAATTAAAGAACTGTTTGAAAGAAAAGGTTTTATAAATATAGAAACTATTAATTTTTCAAAAGACAAAGGGCTTTTAATATCTTTTCAGACGGAGAATCTTGCGAAAAGGAATCTTAATTTTCGATTGAATTTTGAACGAAATAATTATTCAGCACTTATAATAGGTTTTGCTAATTCCAGTAATAAACAGGTAAAAGATTCTAAATTATTAGAAATGGTCAAAGAAGAATTTCCTAAAGCAAAACAATCAGACTGGTGGAATGTTTATATGTTTTATGAAGATTATCAGGATTGGTATTTTTCAAATCTAAATAAAATCTATTTTGATACTGATGGAGATTTTTACATTGATTTGGAAAGTAAAATTGACCGATTACTAAATATTTTTGAATCAAGAATAAATGAGTGTTCAGAATAGAATACATTTAATTACAATTGGTTTGTAGACTCACAAAATTAATAGAACAGTTCTTTACAGATCTGTACAAATTGTTTTAAAAAACAACTTATATAAATGGAAATATTAATAATTACCGGACCTCCATATTCAGGAAAAGGAACGCAATGCAATGTATTAAAAGAAATTTTGGGTTTTGAGCATATTTCTACAGGAGATAAATGCAGGGAAGAAAAACAAAAAGAAACAGAAATAGGCAAAATAATGTCTCAATATGAAGAAAAAGGAAATTTAGTTCCTGATGCTATAATGAAAGACCTTTTTAGCAAAATACTGGACGAGAATAAATCAAAAACCGGAATTATTCTGGACGGTTACCCTCGAACAAAACCACAGGTTGATGATTTACTTGAACTTGTTCAGTCAAAAAACATGAAAATTGGTAAAGTTCTAAATATCGATGTTCCAAAATCTGAATTATTAATCCGGGCAAAAGTAAGAGCCGAAACTTCAAACCGCAAAGACGATAAAGACCCTCAGATTCATATAAAACGTATCGAAGTTTTTGAAGAATCTACAAGGCCAGCCATAGAATATATGAAGTCAAAGCTAAATGTGCTGACTTTTGATGGTCTTGGAACCATTGACGAGATCACAGAACGAATAAAAGCGAGTATATAATATAGCATTCTGTAAAATAGGAACACCAGAATTAGATTAAAATTAGCAAGCATCTGTGCATACAGGTGCTTTTCTTTTTGTTGAAGAATAAAATAGTTCAGATATTTTAAATGAGCCAAAATCAAATGGTATGTTAATGATTTTCTGCAAACTAATTTATATAAAAATAAATGTATCAAGTAATTAATAATCAGTACATTGTGCTTGAGTATTTGTTATCTTTGTTATTACAAAGCATTAACTTCTGTCATATTTATAAATTTCGTTTAGATTTCTATTTGCCTAATCACTTCCGGAGCAGTTACGTTGATTAAATCCCAAACTCACTTGGGAAAAATTCAAACAATTATAGAACATCAAAATTTAAGAAAATGGAACAACACCTAGAAGAAATTCGCAATCAGCAAAAACAGTCCTGGAACAAATTTTCTGGAGGCTGGAAGAAATGGGATGATCTTGTAATGGATTTTTTTAAACCTATGGGAGATGAAATAATTCGATTACTAAATCCAAAAAATAATGATTTTATTCTTGACATTGCCTCTGGTACAGGAGAACCAGGATTAACAATTGCAGAAAAATTGCCAGATGGTAAGGTTGTAATTACAGATCTTGCTGAGGATATGTTGAAAATAGCACAGGAAAATACGGTGTTAAAAGGGCTTAAAAATGTAGAAACTGTTGCCTGCGATGTATGTGAATTGCCATTTCAGGATAATACATTTGACGCTATAAGTTGCCGTTTTGGATTTATGTTTTTTCCTGATATGCAATTAGCAGCCAACGAGATGGTTCGGGTTCTGAAACCGGGAGGGAAAATTGCAACCGCTGTGTGGAATATACCAGAAAAGAATTTTTGGATCACAGCTACAATGGGAACAATTAATAAAAATCTGGAACTCCAGCCCCCGCCTGCCGGTTCACCAGGAATATTTCGTTGTGCTGAAGATGGATTTATCTCAAATATTTTTTTGCAAGCGGGATTGAGAAATGTTTCTCAGGTCGAAGTAACAGGAAAACTAAACTGCAAAACAGTCGATGCTTATTGGGGAATGCTAACTGAAGTTGCTGCTCCAATTGTTGCAGCACTTGATTCTGCAAGTGATGAAATGAAAGAAAAAATAAAAACTGAAACGTATGCCAAAGTCAATCAGAAATTTCCAGATGGAAATGTTGTAATTGATTCAAGTACCTGGGTAATTTATGGAGAGAAATAATTTGATTTACTCGGGATTTATAGCTTTTTCATGCAACAAAAACAGAATCCCGAATTTAATTTTCATAAAAAAAGCTCCTTAATTTCTTAAGGAGCTTTTTGTTGGGTAACTACTATATTGTGTTATCTGATTATTTTTAGAAATGCACTATAGATATTTTCTTTAATAGAAGTTCGCATATAATACATATCCTCGTCTTTAGTGTTCAAATCAAATTTAACTAAACCTGCATCACAGTAGTAAAATAAGCTGTCGTCAACAGGAAATTCAATATTTGAAATGGGCTGAGTAGTTAATTTTTGTTCAAATGCAATTTCACCGTTTGATATATCAAGTTGAAAAAGTTTTCCCTTACGTGTGTATCCCCAAATATTGTCATCTAGCTCTGTAATGTATTCTACATTATCATCTTTAAAGTCTCTTTTCCATATTTGAGTTCCTGTTTTTGAATCAACCGCGTATATAGAAGAAACCGTTTCGCCTTGTGCGGCAAAGTATACTTTTTTGTCTTTACATAATATGCGTTCCTTGATATTATATTGATTTTCCTCTAATTTAAACTGCCATATAATATCTAACTTATCAGGAGTTAAAGCAAAAAGTAAATCTTTATCATTTGCTGTAAATATATTTTCGCCATCTGTTACTGTTTTTGAGTGCATTGTACCTTCAAAGCTTTTTTGGCTGATAATTTTTCCTGTATTAGCATCAAAAATGTAGAAATTCATTCCGCCTGAAGCAAAGACCTTATTATTAAAAAAGAGTACCGGAATATCGTTGTTTGGAGAATCCAGCTTGTTACTCCAGGCTAAACTCCCATCTTTTGTATTAAGAGCATAAAGACTGCCATTTTGAGCATTTATATACAGTTTTCCATTAGTAACAATTGGAGTTTGATCTTTTAGTACAATTTGATCTTTAATATTGCCTATTCTTGATTTCCAAAAAATATCACCGCTTTGATTATCAATAGCAAAAATTTCACCATTTACAAACGGAACGTAAACAACGCCATCATGTAGTGTAACAGCATTTGCACACATTTCAGTTTGAGCGTCTGAAGCTTTTACAGTCCAGACAATTGTTTCAGATTCTAAATCATATGAAAAAAGGTTTCCGTCGTAATCATAAATTAAGAGCGAAGCTTCATCTAAAGGAACTTTTTTAAGCGGACTTATAACTTTGTTACTAACTACATCATGAAGTGGCAGAGTATTGTTTTCGGTTGGTTTTGAAGTAGTTGCTGTTTGACTAAAAATATTTATAACAGTAAATAGAAATAAAAGAGGAACTAGTTTTTTTTTCATTTTTAGATTTGGGTATTAAAAATTGTTTGAACTTTTTTATAACGTAAGTTTTTGCTCTTTCTTTTAAAAAGCAAATAACTCAAGTAAGCATCAGACATTAATGAGTGCTAATATAGAAACAATTCTATATACATTCTCAAATGAATTTTTAATAATGAAAAAATGTTTCGAAAAATACTGGCTGACTGTTTCATTTATAGATTCAGTTTTATTTTGTTAATTTCATTACTTTAGTCCAATAAGAAAAAATGTCTTTTACATTCATAAACAGTACTATAATGGTGTTTAACACAAGCTTAAAAATATGAAAAAAAGAATACTAGTATTGATTTTGGTTGCAATGGGATTATTTTCTTGTAAGCAAGATAAGAAATCAACGCAAGTTACAGTTGATATAAAAACTTTAGATTCCGTAAAAAATACCGAAAACAAAAAACAATTGGCTGCTAGTAAATTCATTTATACCAAATATGAGTATAAGGATTCTAAAGGCACAAGCTTAATAATAGAAAACAGTTTACCAAAAGGAGGGAAAAGATATACGGATCCCAATGGTCATGAATATGTTTATGCTGTATTTTGGACACGAATAACCAATGAAACAACTAATCCTCTTGAATTGAAAATTGATTTTCCTCCAGATTCCTATGAGATTCCGTCTTTACCCGGTAAATATTATAAAACTTTGATCCCATCTGACACGATGACAACAGAAAAAATATCCTTATTTAATTATGGACTGACAAATTTAGATCCTTTTTTTGATAAGAATATTGGTAAACCATCTTCTTTAAAAAGGACTATTAATCCAAAAGAATCCAGTGCTTTCTATATCGTAGCGCTACGTTTAATTGGAGGAGATCAATACGATGTATTAAGAACAGAACTCAGTTTAAAAGGGCAAAATCTTTTTTATAAAGTTAGAGATAAGGAAATTCAGTGTGGAAGTATTAATTTGAAAAATTTAACGTTACAGAAGTAAACACATTGTATATGAAACTAAATCTTATTCTTACCACACTTTTTGTTGTTTTTTCTAATTTCCTTTTTGGACAAAGCAATTTCTCTGATAATCCTTTAGATGCCGTTTTTGAAACAAAAGATTCAAAAAATTTTTGGGAAGCATTTGACAAAATGGAGAAATTAAAACAGAATCCCTTTATTGAATATATGCAAAAAGGTTCTCCGGGAGTTAAAGGATTTACCGAAAACAGGATAATCAACGCAGATTCTCTTTTTGCAGTTGTAAAGAGAAGAAAAGCCGATTACGAACCTTCTAGAAATGTTTTAGACGGAATTTCATCCAAAGAAAAGAGAGTAAGAGCCATTTATAGTGCATTAAAATATTGGTATCCGAAAGCAAAATTTCCGCCAATTTATTTTGTCTATGGGAGATTTAATTCCGGAGGAACTTCTTCTCCTGATGGAATTATTATTGGAACTGAAATGCTTAAAAACCTGGATGGTGTTTCTGGCTTAATTGCACACGAGCTTATTCACTATCAGCAAAATATAACAGGAAAAGATATGCTGCTAAAATGGAGTTTACTTGAAGGAGGTGCAGATTTTATTGGCGAACTTATTTCAGGTGAATCCATAAATAAATTTGAATATAAATACGGAGAACAAAACCAGGATAAATTATGTCAGGAATTTGTAACCAGATTAAAAAATGCAGATTATCAAGATTGGTTGTATGGAACCTCTAAAAAAGATGACAGACCAAATGATTTAGGATATTGGATTGGTTATAAAATAACCGAATCTTATTTTAATAAACAAAAAGACAAACAAAAAGCAATTGATGAAATATTGAATATAAAAGATCCAATACAGTTTTTAAAACAAAGTGGCTTTTTAGATGCATACATTGAAAAGTATCAAAAATCCAGGAAAGAAGGTTATGACGAATTTTTCAAGTAATATTTAAACTTCTAAAATTCATAAATATTAAAAATACAAAAACTCCTTATGAAATTAAGGAGTTTTTTTCTGGTCCTTACGAACCATTTTCTTCAAGATTTCAAAGATATTTGTTAACCAGACAAATCATTCTAATTACTTTTCTCAATTAATTCGATAATTTTTAAGGCAACACGATTTGATGATTGAAAATTTTGCCCTGTAACAATTCGGCCATCTTGTTCAACGTAAGATTCATTTCTCTTGGAAAATTTAAACTCCCCTCCTCTTTCTTCAATTGTTTTCTGAATTAAAAACGGAAAGTGTTTAAAGTATTCACCATCTTTTTTTTCGAAAGAGTCCGGATAACCACTTACTTTTTTTCCTTCAACCAGGAATTTCCCGTTTTTGGTTTTCAAGTTAACAATACCTGCTGTTCCATGGCATACCGAAGAAATAATACCGTTATTATCTTCATATACTTGCATAGTAATGCGCTGAATGCCTAGGTTTTCAGGAACGTCATACATGGCGCTTCCGCCTCCAATATAATGAACAGCGCTGTATGCTTTATAATCAATTTCTTTAGGGCTTGCAGTATGTTCTATGGCGTACATAAAATCTGGATTATATAAATATTTTTTTTGCAAACTATCAGAAGTATTAATATAGGCTAAAGGAATATCGCCGCCCTTTGGACTTACAAAATCAACAGTATAACCTGAATTTGCAAAGGTATCATAAGCGTTTACGATTTCGGCAAAACTATTTCCTGTTGGAATTGTTGAATTTCCGTAATAATGAGCATTGGAAACGATGAATAATATTTTTTTACCGGATTTATTGCTTGTTTTACTACTTGCCGATTTGCTAATTATTTTCCATTCGCCCTGAATTTTCTTGAGAAGAAACATATCCATAAACTCTTGTTTTCTTTGAGGAATGAGAATTTCTGCCTTTGCAATAGCGATATCATTAAAATATTCTATAGAAATGATTTTTCCTATTCGACCATTAAATTCTCCTTGATTGCCTTTTTGAAACCAGGTGACATATTCTGA
The DNA here is from genome assembly GCF_025947185.1 of Flavobacterium sp. N2038. Classification (NCBI taxonomy): domain Bacteria; kingdom Pseudomonadati; phylum Bacteroidota; class Flavobacteriia; order Flavobacteriales; family Flavobacteriaceae; genus Flavobacterium; species Flavobacterium sp. N2038. The sequence goes on along the minus strand of NZ_CP110001.1, from coordinate 2,830,856 downwards.
AGCCGGAACTATCCATAAAGGTTTTTCTTTGTGGCTTAGAAAAAGATTGGCTTCAGAATAAAAAGCCTTGCTAATGCTGTCAGGCTTATTGTAAGAAGTACCCACAATATAGTTTTGAATACAATTTTCAATAAGAGATTGTTCGGATTGTGAAAAAGATAAATTTGATACTAATGCAAATAGAATTGTGAAAAAGATTTTTCTCATAAACGTTGATTTTAATGGTTTTAAAAATGTTTTTCAAAATTATATGGAGTAAATTTTAAATCGGTCTGAGTTAATAATCCAGGAGTACGGATTTATAATTTCGGACTGGAAATCACTCTTTTTGGTAGTTTGAAGGTGTAGTACCTGTGATTTTTTTAAATGAACTATAAAATGTACTACTGGAATTAAATCCGGATTCAAAACCCACAGCATCCTTACTGCTTAACTTCTGGCAGATATAAATCTAAAAATTAGTTGTAGTAATAATATTTCATATCTTAGTTGCAAATCAATCAATCAATCAATCAATCAATCAATCAATCAATCAAAAATGAATAAACAAATTGTTCTTATTTTAGTAGCATTTATCTTGAGCTGTAAAGTTTCCGGACAAGAAATAAATGATTTCTTTTCAGCACTTGCTAAAAATAATCTTTTTAATGGCAGTGTATTAATTGCTAAATCAGGAGAAAACACCTTTTCTAATTCTTATGGATATTCTAATATCGAGAAGAAAGAAAAAATCAATGAAAAGTCTCAATTTCCAATTGCATCCATCTCAAAAACGTTTACTGCGGTAGCCATATTGCAGCTTAAACAAAAAGGAAAATTGAATATTGATGATCCGGTGCAGAAATATCTTCTGAATTTTCCTTATCCAAATGTTAGTATTAAACATCTGATAAGCAATACTTCCGGATTGACGCAATACTACCGTTTATTTGATAATGCAATAAAAGAAAAGCCGGAGAAAATTTTCTCTAATGAAGATATTATACCGGCATTAATTGAAAATAAAGTTCCGCTTTCATTTGCTCCGGGAGACAAATGGGAATATAATAATGTTAATTTCTGTCTTGCTGCATTAATAGTAGAAAGAATAACAGGAATTGATTTTAGAGATTATTTAGCGCAAAATATTTTCGGCCCTGCTAAAATGAAAGATTCATTTCTCCCTAAGAATAGAAAGTTAAAAGAACAGAATCAAGTAGAATTGTACACTTATCCAAACTTTTATTCGACGAACGTAGTAAATGTTCAAACCTTAAAAGAAACTCTTTTAATAGATGAGAAAAGCAATTTCTATGGACCCGGTGGTATTGTAAGCACGGCTGTAGATTTACAGAAGTACCAAAAAGCATTATTTAGTTATCAGATTTTAAACAAGAAAGAATTAGAAGAAGCGCTGACACCGTCAAAACTTAATGATGGAAAAATTGCTTCTTATCGCTTTGAAGATAAAGAGATTGCCTATGGTTTGGGCTGGCAGATATACACTAATGATAGTAATGAAAAAATAGTTTTTCACGATGGGCTCAATACCGGACTTACGTCAATTTTGATGCATAATATTACTAGAAACCAGACTGTTGTTTTGCTGTCTAATACAGCAAGTCCGGTTTTTGTTACAGCCAATGAAGTTTTGAAATTAATTGATAATAAGCCTTATAAAATGCCTTTGCAAAGCCTTTCGAGAGTTTATGGCAGTTTGCTTGAAAGTGGGAACAAAGAAAAAGCAAATCAGTTAATTGAAGAATATTTAAAAAAGCCAGACAGCTACGAAGCCACAGAAAGAGATTTTAATAGATTGGGGTATCAATTTCTTAGACTTCAAAAAACAGACAATTCTTTGCAAACATTTGCTGCAGCAGCATTAATTTTTCCAAATAGCTCAAATATATATGATAGCTATGGGGAGGCATTACTCCAAAGTGGTAAAAAAGAGGATGCAATTAAGATGTATCAAAAATCGGTTGAATTAAATCCGGATAATGAAAATGGTAAAAAAGTATTAAAAGAATTGCTCTAATGTGTGCAGTATAGAATATAGAATAATTCATTTATAGCATGTATTCAGGGCAATAAAAAATAAAAAAAAACTCCTTAATTTCTTAAGGAGTTTTTTTGTGGAGTGTCAGGAATTGTAATCATTATACTAGACGTTCCAAAAAAAAGTATTCAATTATTGTTTTAGAATCTATAGCCTACATGAAAGCCAAATCTTGCAACTTGGGTATGATCAGTCTTATCAGCATTAAATAATAGTTTTCCCCAACCAGCGTTAACTTCAAATATAATTCCACTTTTGGTAACCCACTTACTTCCTAAACCAATTCCAAGTGAAAAATCAATAACATCGGGATTCTCTGTGTAAATTGAATGATCTTCTGATGTGTATATTTTTTTTCCATCAATTGAACTTAACATTCCAAATCCTTCGGCAAAAAAGCCAGAAGCAAATTTCTTTCCAAAGTATCTTCTGTAATAGGGCGATACAGAGTAATTCATATCCTCGTTTTTGCTATCATTAAATGCATATAAACCCGTAACACCCAGGGATGACTTACTGTTTAAGTTTCTTTCATAAGTTCCTTCAACTGAACTGCCAATTAGAGGGAGTATTACATTTAATTTTAATTCATTTTTTTTCTCATTCTCAGAGTTGTCATTTTGTGCATTTACAACAAAAACCGAAAATAACATGGGAATAATTAAGTACTTTTTTTTCATAAAATAGAGTTTGATTGTTAAGATCAAACATAGAATAATTTGCTTTAGGAACTGTTAATAATATCTAGGGTTCAAGTTAAAATAAATACAATTTTCCTGCACATTAAACTGTCTTTGAAGTAAGCTGAAATCTCTAAATTATGACAAATGGCGGATCTATTCTTGATTTCACTAAATAAGATGATGAAATGAATATAAAGCAAAAAACTCCAAAATCATATGGCTTTGGAGTTTTTGGAATTTTGTGGGCGATGATAGTTTGTTCCGATTTTCCGTTAGAAGGTTCGAACCTCCAATCAATTCTGATGAAAAATCGGAATACTTTGAATCTTAAATCTAAATCGAAAGATCGGAAAGTTATAGCATAAAAAAAACTCCTTAATTTCTTAAGGAGTTTCTTGGTGGGCGATGAGGGGTTCGAACCCCCGACCCCCTCGGTGTAAACGAGGTGCTCTGAACCAGCTGAGCTAATCGCCCTATTTTATTAGGCTGCTATCATTTTGTGATTGCGAGTGCAAATATACAGCTAGATTTTGTATTTGCAAGTCTTTTTAGAAAAAAAATCAAATAATTATGCATAATCGTACTTACCGGCGCTGTATGGCACTTTTTGTACATTCCAATTTTAATTGGCATCCTTTTAGGCACATTGTTTTAAATCTTTTTTTGTGTTTTAGCAGGTTTTTATATTTATTCTTCCTATTTCAATTTCAAAAAAAGTCGCTAATATTGTAGTAATAATATTTCTTATATTCGCCTTTAATAACTATTAACCCTAAAAATACCACCAAAAAACAGAAATGGATAAAATTAATTTATTAATTGTTGCAACCATAATTACTTCGGTCATTTCATTATTGCTTATATTTTTTCTGCTTACAGTTAAAACAAAAGACAAAACAAGTAACATTCTTTTTGCTGTTTTTCTGTTCATAAATGCAATAGATGCAAGTGAACCTTTCTTTGCATTAATATCCGATGGGCCTTCAAATCTGGGAATATTCAGAACTACATTTGCATTTTTTCAAATCCCGGTTTTTTACCTGTATGTATTATCCGTTTCTTATTCTGATTTCAGATTTAAGCCCCAATATCTCCTTCATGCAGTTCCGTTTTTAATTGTAAATGCTGCTTTAGTACCGCGTTTCTATGCCGTGGATGCTGCTGCAAAAATGGATTTTATTGTAAATCGTAGAAATATGATCGAATTGCAGTTTATTCATGTTTTAATACATTTACAGATCATTGTTTATTTTGCGGCCATTTTTATGTTATTAAAAAAAGCAAAAAAACTGTATGTTGAAAATAATGCCGGTACCCATATTAATTCCTATAATTGGTTATTTCAGTTTACGACTCTTCTCTCCATCTTGTATGTGGTTGCTATAGTAAAAAATATTTTTAAGTTTTCAGAATACCCGGATATCTCTGAGTGGATAAAAGTTGGAATTCAGGTATTACAGCCCTTTATTATTTGCTGGTATTTATTTAAGGCATTAAATAATCCTGATTTATTCAGAAATATTGATTCAAAATTAAAACTGGTAAAAGATATTGTTTCTGAGGAAAAAGTTAATGCATCCACAGCTGTAAATGAAGAGGTTTATAATGGAGAGTTATTGAAACTGCAGCAATATATGAGTGAAGAAAAACCATTTCTTAATCCTTCGCTAACGATTCAGGATGTTTCTAAAGGGATTAAAATCCCTGTTCGTGATTTATCTCTTTTAATCAATCATAAATTAGAACAGCATTTTTACGATTTCGTTAATACGTACCGAATAGAAAATGCGATGGATATTTTAAAAGACGATACAAAAAGTAAAGTAACAATTCTTGAAATCTTATATGAAGTTGGGTTTAATTCAAAATCTTCTTTTAACACCGCTTTTAAAAAACATACAGGAAACACACCAACTTCCTATCGTAAACAGTTCTAATTCAGTTTTTTGTAATTACTCGTACTTCTGATTGAAACGATTCGTACTTGTTTTTTCAGACAAATGCGTTCGAATCTTTTCATTCGGTCGCACAGGACTGACTCCTTCCGCATCTTTGTATCGAAATAAATTTTTAACCAAAATTCGATACCATGAAAAATATTATCTACTTAGTACTACTTCTTATAGTAACAAATGCAAATTGCCAGACAAGCCATAAGGCGCTGACAAAAAAGACAAACTATAGCTTTCTGACTGATAGTTTAAATATTGACAATCAATTAGAAAAATATAAACTGGCCGGTTTTAGTGTTGTGGTTTTTGAAAATTACGAGATTGTATATTCAAAACAATTTGGTGTAAAATCAATAGACTCTAAAGAAAAAATAGATCAGAATACAGCTTTTTCTACAGCTTCAATTTCAAAACCAATTACGGCGCTTCTATGTTTTATGCTTGAAGAGAAAGGATTACTTAATTTAGATGATCCAATAGATCCTTTCTTAAAACGCTGGCATTTACCAAAAAGCAAGTTTACTGAAAATAATAGTCCAACGTGGAGACAATTTTTAAATCATACCGCTGGTACATCTCAGGACGGTTTTGAAGATCATTATGAGGGAGAAGTAATCCCGACGTTAAAACAAAGTCTTTTAGGTCAGATACCAAGATATGACAAAGAAATAGAATTTTTGTTTACACCGGGAACTGATTGGCGATATAGTGGCGGCGGTTATACAATTGTTCAAATGGCATTAGAAGACACGTTTAATAAATCTATGGCAGAACTTGCGTCAGCATACATTTTTTCGCCTCTTGGTTTGAAAAACACCACAATGATTCAGCCAAATGAGAAGGGATTTCTAACAAATGTGGCTCTTGTTCATGATAAAGACGGAAAAGTGATTAAAACAGGTTTGCCAATTACGCCACAAGTTGGACCATCAGGAATGTGGTCTACTCCTACTGATTTAGCTAAATTGGCAATCGAAATGCAAAATGCCTTACGCAACAAAAACAACAAAGTAATTTCTCATAATGTGGCAGAAAAAGTAACAGCAGTAACCGCTCTGAAAAATGCTGTTGGAGGCTGGAGCTACGGATGGCAAAAGTCATTTGGTTACAATAACTATGACTGGTTTTTATGCAACGGTTCCAATACCGGAGTTGGTGGTACTGTTGCCGCTACCATGACAGATGGAAATGGTTTTGTATTTCTGGCTAATGGCGAAAAACCGAATCGTTTTCCTGTAATGGGCCACACTCAGAAAACAATTCTGAAGCTGATGGATTGGAACAATAAAGCAGTTACTATAAGTACTCAGGAAATGCCATTAGCGCTAAAAGAAAAACTAATTGGGACTTATGACGATTTCCTATACGGGCAAGGAGTAGAAACCAAAATTGTAGAGAGAAATAACCGCCTTTATGTTGAATCTATGTTGTTGGACCATTTTAAAGGGAAAAATGATTTTGAACTCGTGTATCTAAAAAATGGCTTATTTAAAATTACCGACTATCCTAACTTACTACAGTTTGATTTTAAAGATGGAAAATTAAATTCGGTAATCATGACCCGAGATAATTTGAATACTAAAGTCTTAATAACTACTAAGTAATAATGAAAAACTCCAAAGTCATATGATTTTGGAGTTTTTTAAATTTTGTGGGCGATGATAGCTTGTTCCGATTTTTCATCGGAAGGTTCGACCCCCGACCACTTCCGACGAAAAATCAGAGTGCTTTGAATCACAAATCTAAATCGAAAGATCTGAAAGTTATAGCATAAAAAAAACTCCTTAATTTCTTAAGGAGTTTCTTGGTGGGCGATGAGGGGTTCGAACCCCCGACCCCCTCGGTGTAAACGAGGTGCTCTGAACCAGCTGAGCTAATCGCCCTATTTTACTAGGTTGCTATCGTTATGTGATTGCGAGTGCAAATGTACACCTAGATTTTGTATTTGCAAGCATATTTTAGAAAAAAATGAAATACTTTTTAAAGATATTTTATAGTAAACTCTTTTACAGCTTCTTAAAAGTAAAGAAAATTATAAAAATTATTTAAATTTAGTTAAAAACAAGAATACGAAAGCCTAATTCATAATATTCTTTTGTAATCATTTGCTATAGTCATACATTTGCATATCTTAATTGTATACTTAAATGGCAAGATTTCAAGAAAATGATTTACCAAAGGCTAAATTAGACTCTAACTCACTTCAAAAAGCTTTCAGAATTTTTAAATACGGCAAAGGTCATAAATGGAAATTTTTCCTTGGTTTGATCTTCTTATTATTAACGAGTGCCACTGCCCTCGCCTTTCCTAAACTAATGGGAATGCTGGTTGACTGTGTTACCAATAAAAACCTGGACAGAGCAAACGAAATTGCTGTTGGCTTAATGGTTATCCTTACGCTTCAGGCGATTTTTTCTTTTTTTAGAATTTCGCTTTTTGTAAATTTTACCGAAAATTCATTATCAAATATTCGTTTCGCACTATATGAAAATTTAGTAAAACTGCCAATGTCATTCTATTCACAAAAACGAGTAGGAGAATTAAACAGTAGAATTAGTGCTGACATTTCTCAGTTGCAGGACACTTTTACCACGACAATTGCAGAATTTTTGCGTCAGTTTATTTTAATTATTGGAGGTTTTGTAATCTTAGGTAATATCAGTCCAAAGCTAACTTTAATGATGCTTGCTATTGTTCCTATTGTGGCTGTTGCTGCAGTTATCTTTGGAAGATTTATTCGTAAGTATGGTAAGAAAACGCAGGATAAAGTAGCCGAAAGTCAGGTAATTGTTGAAGAAACTCTACAAGGAATAAGCAACGTAAAAGCTTTTGCCAATGAATGGTACGAGATTCAGCGTTATAAAAATAAAATCAAAGAAATTGTAAAAATTGCGATCAAAGGTGGTCAGTACAGAGGTTATTTTGCTTCATTTATCATATTGTGTCTTTTTGGTTGTGTAGTGGCCGTAGTTTGGTACGGAATCACATTGACTATAAAAGGAGAAGTTGAAGGCGTTGGAGATTTAATTTCATTTGTTCTTTATACTACTTTTATAGGGGCTTCTTTTGGAGGTATTGCCGAGATGTATGCGCAGATTCAAAAAGCAGTTGGTGCAACCGAGCGTGTTTTTGAATTATTGGAAGAAACTCCGGAAGAAATCAATGCAAATCCACGTGCTTCTATTGAGAAAATAAAAGGAAATGTTGCTTTTAAAAATGTTGCTTTTCATTATCCTTCAAGAAAAGAAGTTCAGGTTTTGAAAGATGTAAATTTCTCTGCAGAATTTGGACAAAAAATAGCAATTGTTGGCCCAAGTGGTGCCGGAAAATCAACAATTTCTTCATTGTTATTGCGATTTTACAATATAACTTCGGGGGAGATTCTTGTTGATGGAAAAAATATTTATGACTATGATTTAGAGAATCTTCGTGGTAACATGAGTATTGTTCCTCAAGATGTAATTCTGTTTGGAGGAAGTATCAAAGAAAATATTGCTTACGGTAAACCGGATGCTTCAGATGAAGAAATTATAGCTGCTTCTAAACAAGCAAATGCGTTTAACTTTATAGATGGTTTTCCTGAAAAGTTTGAAACTTTGGTTGGAGAACGTGGCGTTAAACTATCAGGCGGACAACGCCAGCGTATTGCTATTGCAAGAGCATTGCTTAAAAATCCAAGTATTTTAATTCTTGATGAAGCAACATCATCTTTGGATAGTGAAAGTGAAAAACTTGTTCAGGAAGCATTGGAAGTATTAATGGAAGGAAGAACCAGCATTATCATTGCTCACAGATTGTCAACCATTAGAAATGCTGATAAAATACTTGTTTTAGATAATGGAGTAATTACAGAAGAAGGAACGCATCAGGAACTAATAAATCTTGAAAACGGAATTTATAAAAACTTGAGTAATCTTCAGTTTAGTAACTCTTAAAGAAAAGAAATTCCAATTTAGAAATTCCAAATTCCAATAAAGCTTCAATTTTTAAATTGAAGCTTTTATTATATTAAACCCGACAGGTTTTTAAAACCTGTCGGGTTTGCTTTTTATAAAAAAAACTCCATTTGTATAACAAATGGAGTTTTTTTTATTGGAATTTGGAATTTCTAAAATTGAAATTTAATTTTAAAAACTATTTCCCTTTTCTGCGTTTACGTTCTGCTTTAATCATAGACAATTCACGGCTTGTTTGCCCGGCTACCGAAGTATTTTCTTCAGCACGACGAATCAAGTATGGCATAACATCTTTAACAGGTCCGAATGGAAGGTATTTTGCAACATTATATCCGTTTTCTGCTAAGTTATAACTAATGTTATCACTCATTCCGTATAACTGTCCGAACCAGATTTTATTATCGTTTTTTGCGATACCTTTTTCAGCCATCATTTCCATTAATTTGTATGAACTCAATTCGTTGTGAGTTCCTGCAAAAATGGACATTATTTCTAAATGCTCTAGCATATAATGTACAGCAGCGTCATAGTTTATATCTGTCGCTTCTTTAGAAACACAGATTGGAGAAACGTAACCTTTTTCTTCTGCTCTTTTGTTTTCTTTTTCCATATAAGCTCCACGAACTAATTTCATTCCGATAAAGAATCCTTCAGCTTTAGCAACTTCATGCAATTTTTTCAAATAATCTAAACGATCCCAACGGTACATTTGTAAAGTATTAAATACGATCGCTTTTTCTTTGTTGTATTTACGCATCATTTCGGTAACCAAATCATCAGCAGCATCCTGCATCCAGCTTTCTTCACCATCAATTAATAGAGCAACATCTTTTTTGTGCGCTTCACCACATACCTGGTCAAAACGAGCTACTACTCTATCCCATTCTGCTTGTTCTGCTGGGCTTAGAGTTTGTTTTTCTCCTAATTTCTCATACAACTCAAAACGTCCTAAACCAGTAGGTTTAAAAACAGCAAATGGAATTGCTAAACGCTCTTTGGCAAATTCAATCGTTTTCAAAGTCATTTCCAAAGCAGCATCAAATTGCGCTTCTTCTTCTTTTCCTTCAACAGAATAGTCTAAAACAGATGAAACACCTTTTGTAAACATTTTGTCTACTACAGTAATACAATCATCTTCATTTACACCACCACAAAAATGATCAAAAACTGTTGCACGAATCAAACCTTCAACCGGAAGATGTGCTTTTATGGCAAAATTAGTCACAGCTGTTCCAATACGAACTAAAGGCTCGCTATCGATCATTTTAAAAAGAAAATAGGCTCTGTCAAGTTCTGTGTCACTTTTAAGTGAAAATGCAACCTGAGTATTATCGAATATTTTTTCCATTATGTATGTTTTTTGTGCAAAGATAGAGAGTGTTTTGAATATTGTTTACTAAATTAGATGATATTTTTTCGTTTTGATAATGGACTAAAGATTATTTTTTTACTAAAAAGAAAGAATTTACTTTTGTTTTTAAATAATTTTAGTTCAGATTATAAATTAACACCATTAATGGTAAATACAGGTAGATACTTTGAAATTTCGAGCTCTAAAAATTTTCCGGATGCAAAGCCACAATTAGTTCAAAACTGCAAATAGAACTTTGATAAATAATTAAGGGATGTGATAAGAAAGAAAATTCTTTATCACATCCCTTTTTACATTGATTTTTTAAACAATAATAGAGCAATTTTGAATATTATTTAGTTAAAAATGCCTTATTTTTGTGCTTTCAATTAACTAAAGGAACTATGCAATCTATTCAAGCCAATAATTATTTCGTACATTTTAACCAAAATGCTTACGAAGCATTAAACAAACATCTAAGAGACACAAAATACTCTAATTTATTTATTATTGTAGATAATGATACAAATGAGTATTGCCTGCCTAAGTTTTTGCCGTTACTTGAAACTGATTTGAATATTGAAATTATTGAATTTGAAGCAGGTGAAGCCAATAAAAATATAGAAACCTGTATTCAGATCTGGAATGTACTTACTGAACTGGGGGCCGACAGAAAATCATTGGTAATTAATCTTGGTGGTGGTGTAGTAACAGATTTGGGAGGTTTTGTAGCCTCAACTTTCAAAAGAGGAGTGGATTTTATTAATATACCGACTACTCTTTTATCTATGGTTGATGCTTCTGTTGGTGGGAAAACAGGAGTTGATTTGGGGAATCTTAAAAATCAAATCGGAGTGATTAATGTTCCACAAATGGTTTTGATAGACACTCAATATCTTGAAACATTACCACAAAGCGAAATGAGATCCGGATTGGCAGAAATGCTAAAACACGGATTAATCTATGACGCTGCATACTGGAAACAGTTTTTAGATCTTAATGCAATTGATTACACTTTTCTGGATGAATTGATTTATCGTTCGGTTGAAATAAAGAACGAAATCGTAATTCAGGATCCAACAGAAAAGAATATTAGAAAAGCACTGAATTTTGGACATACTTTAGGACATGCAATAGAAGGATACTTTTTAGAAAGCGAAACCAAAACAACATTGCTGCACGGCGAAGCAATTGCTATAGGAATGATTTTGGAAAGTTATATTTCATGGCATAAAAACTTAATTTCTGCAGAGGAATATGCAGAAATTAAAACAGCTATTAAAAGTATTTATGACGATGTGAATATTGAGGAAAATGACATTGATCCGATACTTGAACTTCTTATTCATGACAAAAAAAATGAGTATGGTTTAATTCAATTTGCCCTTATTGAAGGAATCGGAAAAATTAAAATTAACCAATCTGTTGAAAATAAATTGATTCTAGACGCGTTTCAGGATTATAAATCTTAAACTTTTTTTAATCAAAAGCATTGCTTTAGGTATATATTATTTTTTACATTTGCCACAATGAAAACAAACAATAAACAAAGACAATTTAGTTCTTATAGAAACCGTCTCAACAGTTCTTTACTTAGAATGTTGAACCGTTTTTATAATAGTAAAAGTCCGTTTTGTTTTGATGTTTTCCAATGCTCAAAAGCAGAACACGAAAAACTGCAAATTATATTTGCGAATATTAGAGTTTGAATTTTAGTTTTAGCACCAAATCACTAAAAATAAAAATTACAAATAAAAATATTTAAATATAAATGAATACAAAATATTCTGATCTAATTAATCAAACATATTACTTTCCACAAGAGGAATTTAAACTTAATAAAGACAATCTTCAATTTCATAACATCGATTTGATGAAATTGGTTGAACAATATGGTACTCCTTTAAAGTTTACTTATTTGCCTCAGATTTCTGAAAACATTAATAAGGCAAAAGCCTGGTTCAGAAAATCAATGGAAAAAAATAAGTACGAAGCAAAATATTACTATTGCTATTGTACAAAAAGCTCTCATTTTGAATACATTATGAATGAAGCTTTCAAGAATAACATTCACATAGAAACATCATCAGCTTTTGATGTTAATATTGTAGAGAATTTATTAGAAAATGGTAAAATCAACAAAAGTACTTATGTAATTTGTAATGGTTTTAAAAGAGACGAATACATCAGTAATATTGCAAGATTAATTAATAACGGACATAAAAATACTATTCCGATTATTGATAATTATGAAGAGTTAGACCTACTTCAATCAGAAATTAAAGGGAAATTCAAAATTGGAATTCGTATTGCTGCTGAAGAAGAACCTAAATTTGAGTTTTATACTTCAAGATTAGGGATTGGATACAAAAACATAGTTTCGTTTTACAAAAAGCAAATTCAGGAAAATGATAAATTAGAGCTTAAAATGCTTCACTTTTTTATCAATACCGGAATCAACGATACATCGTACTATTGGAATGAGCTTGTAAAATGTATAAAAGTATACATTGCATTAAAAAAGGAATGCCCTACTCTTGATGGATTGAACATTGGAGGTGGTTTCCCGATTAAAAACTCACTTGCTTTTGAGTATGATTATCAATATATGATTGATGAAATCATTAATCAGATTAAAATAGCCTGTGATGAAGCAGAAGTTGATGTTCCAAACATTTTTACAGAATTTGGTTCATTTACAGTTGGAGAAAGCGGTGGAGCTATCTATCAGATTTTGTATCAAAAACAACAAAATGACAGAGAGAAATGGAATATGATCGATTCATCGTTTATTACCACTTTGCCAGATACCTGGGCTATAAATAAACGTTTTATTATGCTGGCAATTAATCGTTGGAATGATACATACGAGCGGGTTTTATTGGGAGGACTTACTTGTGATAGTGACGACTATTACAATTCAGAACAAAACATGAACGCAATCTATTTGCCTAAATACAACAAAGAAAAGCCGCTTTACATTGGTTTCTTTAATACTGGTGCGTATCAGGAAACTATTGGAGGTTATGGAGGTTTACACCACTGTTTGATTCCGCAGCCTAAACATATCCTAATTGACCGTGATGAAAACGGAATTTTAGCTACAGAAGTTTTCTCAGAACAACAAACTTCTGATGATGTATTGAAAATTTTAGGTTACAAGAAAAAATTGTAAAAATAAAACTGCAAATTAAATGTTAATTTCTAGAAAATTATTAATTTGCAGTACAAGTTAAAAAAGGTTAAAAGCTTTTAATTCAAAAAAAAAAATAAAAAAACAAAGGAAATGAAAGGACCAATCAGTCAGTTTATTGAAAAACATTATTTGCACTTTAATTCTGCTTCATTAGTAGATGCAGCCAAAGAATATGAACAACAGTTAGCTAATGGCTCAAAAATGTTGGTAAGTATGGCTGGAGCGATGAGTACTGCAGAAATAGGTAAAATTTTTGCCGAAATAATTAGACAAGATAAAGTACAAATTATTTCATGTACTGGAGCCAATCTAGAAGAAGATATCATGAATTTAGTAGCTCACTCTCATTATGAGAGAGTTCCAAATTATCGTGATTTGACACCAGAAGACGAATGGGCTTTACTTGAAAGAGGACTAAATCGTGTTACAGATACTTGTATTCCTGAACATGAAGCTTTTAGACGTTTGCAAAAACACATCTATAAAATCTGGAAAGATGCTGATGATAAAGGAGAAAGATATTTTCCGCATGAATTCATGTATAAAATGTTATTATCAGGTGTTTTAGAAGAATACTACGAGATTGATTTAAAAGACAGCTGGATGTATGCTGCTGCAGAAAAAAATCTTCCAATTATTGTTCCTGGATGGGAAGACAGTACAATGGGAAATATCTTCGCATCATACGTAATTAAAGGAGAATTAAAAGCTTCTACAATGAAATCTGGTATAGAATATATGACATTCCTTGCAGACTGGTATTCAAAAAACAGTCAAAACGGAATTGGTTTCTTCCAAATTGGTGGTGGTATTGCCGGAGATTTTCCTATCTGTGTTGTACCAATGTTATATCAGGATATGGAAATGCATGATGTTCCTTTCTGGAGTTATTTCTGTCAAATCTCAGATTCAACTACTAGTTACGGATCTTATTCAGGAGCTGTTCCAAACGAGAAAATCACTTGGGGTAAATTAGATATTAAGACCCCTAAATTTATTATAGAATCGGATGCTACAATTGTTGCTCCATTAATTTTTGCCTATTTATTAGATTTATAGTATATTTTTATGAAAAGAGTTATAGTAGACTACGCTAAATTGACCAACGAAATTTTGAACCTTTTGGTGGAAAAATTTCCTGATGGTTATGACGATTCGGATGTTATCCGTTTTAGAAACGCTAAAAACGAATTAGTAGAAGCTGTTGAAGTTCGTACTGAAGATACTATTTATTTAGTAAAAATTAGTACTAAGCTTGCTGATAGAATCGAAAACTACGATGAAGACGATGATATTGATCTTGATGTAGATACAATCGAACCAGTTAAAGGGCTTGATCTTGATGACGACGCAGATGATGATGACGATGATGATAATCAGGACAAACCAGATAACGATGGTGGAGACGATGATGATGACGATGACAAAGATGTTGATGATGTTGCCGACGAAGATGATGATGAAGACGATGAAGATTAATCATTCTTTTTAAATATGAAAAAAAGGAACTCAAATTCGAGTTCCTTTTTTTTATTTACAGAAACTTTAAAATTATAAGAATTTTACTATATTTATTGAATACTATTTTTCAATAAACATTTATCTATATGACATCAGAATTATTACATGCTAAGTTAAAAGAGAATTTTGGTTTCGAAAAATTCAGACCCAATCAGGAAACTATTATAACCACCATTTTTTCTGGCCGGGATACCTTGGCAATTATGCCAACCGGAGGCGGAAAATCTATATGTTTTCAATTGCCGGCTCTGCTGTTGCCAGGAATTACAATTGTTATTTCTCCTTTGATAGCTTTGATGAAAGATCAGGTCGATAGTTTAAAAACAAACGGAATAGCTGCTTGTTATATTAACAGTAGTCAATCTGCAGAAGAGCAGCAATTTTATATCGATAATTTAAAGTCAAATAATTTTAAACTTGTCTATATTGCTCCAGAAAGCTTGTCTTATTTAGATAATATCTTTAATCAATTAACAATCAGTCTGATTGCTATTGATGAGGCGCATTGTATTTCATCCTGGGGTCATGACTTCAGACCAGCTTATACCAATTTAGGATATTTAAAAAACCGCTTCCCTTCTACTCCGGTTCTTGCGCTAACTGCAACTGCAGATAAGGCAACGCGTGTAGACATTGCAAATCAATTGAATTTAAAAAATCCTAAAATATTTGTAGCTTCATTTGATCGTAAAAATTTAAGTCTCGAAGTTCGCCCGGCTTTAGACCGAGTAAAACAAATTATAGATTTTGTAGAAAACAAGCCAAATGAATCCGGGATAATTTATTGCCTGAGCAGAAAAACTACTGAGGAACTTGCTGAGAAATTAAGCAATAAAGGAATTTTGGCAAAAGCATATCACGCTGGCTTAGATAATAAAGTTCGGTCGAAAACACAAGATGAATTTATTAATGATGAATGTCAGGTAGTTTGCGCAACAATTGCATTTGGGATGGGAATTGATAAATCCAATGTTCGTTGGGTGATTCATTATAATCTTCCAAAAAATATTGAAGGCTACTATCAGGAAATTGGTCGTGCCGGTCGGGATGGATTACCGGCTGAAACAGTTTTGTTTGAAAGTTATGCCGATGTTATTCAATTACAGAAATTTGCCTCAGAAGGATTAAACTCTGATGTACAGCTCGCGAAATTAGATCGTATGAAACAATATGCAGATGCGTTAAGTTGCAGAAGAAAAATATTGTTGTCTTATTTTGGGGAACTTGTAACAGAGAATTGCGGTAATTGTGATATATGCAATAATCCGCCAACATTTTTTGACGGAACAGTTTTAGCGCAAAAAGCATTATCGGCAATTACCAGATTACAGGAATCAGAGCCTTTGGCTGTAATTGTAGATTTTTTGCGCGGCTCGAGAAACGCGTATATCTACGAAAAAAATTATCAAACGCTAAAAACGTACGGAATTGGTGCTGACATTTCCTGGTACGACTGGAATCAATATCTCATTCAGTTGATTAATCTTGGATATTGCGAAATTGCCTTTCATCAGCATAATAAAATTTTATTAACTCCATTTGCTAAAAAAGTTCTTTTTGGGAATGAAAAAGTAAAATTGACAACGGTTGTTAAAAAAGTAATTGATAAAAATGAAATTAAACAAGAGAAAGCAAAAACTACTAAAAATTCTCTTTTTGAAATACTTCGAAAATTGCGCTATGAGATTTCTAAAGACGAAGAAGTTCCCGCTTACGTAATTTTTAGTGATGCTGCTTTAAGACAAATGGAAAGCTTAAAACCAACGAATGATAAAGAATTTCTGGCTATTGATGGTGTTGGTAAAGCTAAACTTGAAAAATATGGTTCTGAATTTATAGATGCCATTGCTTATTATGAGAAAGTAAAAAAAGCAAATAAAACCAAAGTTAAAAAAGAAAGCAACACATATAAAACAACTCTCGAACTTTTTAAAAATGGTTATAGTATTGAAGAAATTGCCGGAAAACGAAATTTGGGGCAAACAACCATAATTTCGCATTTAGCCAAATTATATATAGATGGTGAGGATATTGATTTAAGCCAGTTTGTAAGTGATGAAGAAGTTAAGCAATTGCATAATGCTCAAATCGAGCTTGAATATCCTACAGCACTAAAACCTTACTTTGATTATTTTGAAGAAAAAATTTCATATGATAAAATTCGCATAGGTCTTGCTATTGTTGAGCGAAACAAATAGTTTAAGTTTTTGTCATTTTATATAAAAGCAAAAATCCTGTAAAATTACTTCACAGGATTTTTTATTTTATACTGAATAGAAAACTATAAATATCTTTCTTCAAAAACTTTCTGATGATGTTTTTGATGACCAATTATTACAAAGCCCAAAGCACGAACTGAAATCTGATTGTTTGAAGCAGTCCCAATTCGCTTAAGTTGTTCTTCAGATAAACTTTTGTAAAACAGTAAATTTGAATGTCTTAACGCAGAAAGCTCAGTTAGTAAATCCTGAATGCTTCTTCCGTTTGAATTTGTACTGTTTGCATAATCATCTTCTTCAAAACTTGGCAAAGGTGTTTGATCATTTCTGGAAAAACGCAAAGCACGATAAGCAAAAATTCGTTCGCAATCCATGATATGCTGAATAATATCTTTAATAGTCCATTTACCTTCGGCATAACGATAATCAAATTTATCCATCGGGATATCCTGAACAAATCTTATAAAGGCATGAAGAGAAATTTCTAATTCTTCGATTAAATTTACATTTCCGGCTTCTTTAATATAATTAGCAAATCCACCTGAATATTCATTTTCTGATAATTGATCTGAATTCATTTTATTTTATTTTTTAAGCTGAGTTTCTACTGGCGTTTGTGTTTCCAAAAAGAGATCGGGTTACGATTTTTTCGTAAACTTTAATCAAGTCTTCATTTCCGGAATTGTCTTTGTTTAATTCGTTAATTCTTAACAAAGCATATTGCTGTATGGTCAACAATGGCAATACGATACGCTCTCTTATCTGTATAGATGCTATACCATCAGGATAATTTTCCATTAGGGTTTTATGATCCGCAATTTTAAGTAAAAGACGTTTTGTTTCTGAAAACTCATCGTAAATAATTTGCCAGAATTCACCAAATTCAGGATCATTTTTCATGTATGCCGTTAATGGTAAAAATGATTTTGCCAATGACATCATACTGTTTTCCAGCAACGTTTTAAAGAATAATGAATTGTGGTATAAATCACTTACTTTATCCCATTGTCCGCTTTCTTCAAAATATTTTAAAGCTGAACCCACTCCAAAAAATCCTGGTACATTTTGTTTCAACTGGCTCCATGATCCTACAAACGGAATCGCTCTTAAGTCGGCAAAATCAAGAGATTCTGATTTACTTCTTTTAGAAGGACGGCTTCCGATATTTGTTTTAGAGTAATATTTAAGCGTACTCATTTTTTCCAGGTATGGAATAAACTTTGGGTGATTTTTAAAACTTAAATATTTTTCATAACCCAGATCAGCTAATTGGTTTAGAATTTGAGTTTCATCTGCAGAAAGTTCGTTTTTCTCTTTTCCAAAAACCTGATTAGTAATACCTGCACTTAATAAGTTCTCGATATTGTATCGGCAAGAATCTAAAGTTCCAAAATTTGAACTAATTGTTTGCCCCTGAACAGTAATCTGAATTTCATTATTTTCTATTTTAGGACCTAAAGAAGCATAAAATTTATGCGTTTTTCCTCCTCCACGTGCTGGTGGTCCTCCACGTCCGTCAAAGAAAATTGCTTTTATTCCGTACTTTCTTGAGATTTCAGTCAGACAAATTTTTGCCTGATAAATACTCCAGTTGGCCATTAAATATCCACCATCTTTTGTACCATCAGAAAAACCTAACATAATAGTTTGTTTATTTCCTCTAGCCTGTAAATGCCTAGAATATTCTGGATTTGTATACAATTGTTCCATAATTTCGTGAGCATTTTGCAAATCGTCAACCGATTCAAAAAGCGGAATAATATCTACAGATGGATCTTCCCAATCATTCAGACGAATCATAGCAAAAGTTTCCATTACATTTAGGGCACTTTCGTTATTACTGATAATATAACGATTAGCTCCTTCTTCACCATTGTTTTCCTGGATAGTTTTAATGGCCTGAACAGATTCTAAAGTAGATCTTGTAATTTCGTTTTCGAAATTATCAGGATTTAATTTTCCTTTTACTTTTGATAAAACATCAATTTTTTCATTTTGACTTAAATCGTAGTAATTCTGAGGAAAAACGGTTGAACCGGAATTCAAATAATAATCTACTACATCTTTGAATACAGCATTATGAATTTTACTATTCTGGCGAATATCTAAAGTTGCAAAATGAAATCCAAATAAGTTGATTTTTACTAAAAGAGCTTCCAATTCATCCAAATATAATGATTGGTGCTTTTCTATAATTATGGTTCTTATCTTGTTTAACTGAGATAATAATTCTTCTAAAGTAATATAGATTTCACCTTTAGAATAAAAAACAGAACGATAAAGTTTATGTTCAAGTTCAGCTACCAAAGTATCAACACCTGCGAAAGTTAGCTTACGTTTTAAACTTCTCATTTCGACATAATAACATTTTAAAATTGAAGTACGCAAACGTTCTGCTACTTTAAGTGTTATTTCGGTAGTAACAAATGGATTTCCATCACGATCTCCTCCTGGCCAGAAACCAAGTTTGATTAATTGATTTTGGATGGCGCTTCCGTTACCAATATTTTTTTGAAGATAATGTACTATTTCTCCGGATGTTGCATAAAATACATTTTCAAGATACCAGATCAAACTTACTGCTTCGTCATAAGGATTTGGCTTTTCATTTTGAATGAAAGGTGTTTTTCCTAATTGTGCCAGCAATTGCTTAATCTGTAATAAATTATTCTGACGAATAGCTTCGGTCAAATCATTTATAATTCCTAAAACCGGACCTGGATAAAACTGTGTTGGATGCGCAGTTAAAACAGTTCTAACATTGAAGTTTTCTAAAAACTCACTCAATTCATCATCTTTTTCCTTTGCATCTGATTTTTCTTTAATATCACGCAAAGACCCTCGTCCTTCCATATTGTTGACTTCAGGAAAGGCAGCATCTTCGATTGCATCAAACAAAACGATCTGACGCTCTATATATTGAATAAATCGAAACATTAAATCGATTTTTTCTTTTTCAGAGGCATTATTCAGGAATTTATTGGAGAAAAAGTCAAATATTTCCTTTGGTGTTTCTTGCTTTTTAAAACCTGTTTCGCAAGTTTCTGTAAATAGCGGAAGTAAAACTCCGGTATTATCAATAGAATCAAATGGTAATGTTATAAATACACTATTGTAAATGTGGTATTTAGAGAGAACGTCCTGATTGAAACGTTCAATTTTTGGTAACGTGTACATAATTGTGTTGTAGTTGGTTGGTTAATTGGTCATAAAAAAACCCCAAGAATAAACTTGAGGTTATATTTTATAATATAGCATTCAAGAAAATATTACATATTTTTAAAAATAGTATGCATCAAACGCTTCTTATCGTTTATACTTTCTTCTAATGAAATCATAGTTTCTGTTCTGTAAACACCTTCGATGTCATCGATCATAAAGATAACTTCTTTTGCATGTTTAGTATCTTTTGCTCTGATTTTACAAAAAATATTGAACTTTCCTGTTGTTACAGAAGCAACTGTAACGAAAGGAATTTGATTGATTCTCTCTAAAACAAATTTTGTTTGCGACGTATTGTTAAGGAATACACCTACATAAGCAATAAATGAATACCCTAATTTATCATAATCTAAGGCTAGTGAAGATCCCATGATAATTCCGGCATCCTCCATTTTTTTTACTCTAACATGTACTGTTCCAGCAGATATCAATAGTTTTTTTGCAATGTCAGTAAACGGAACTCTCGTATTGTCTATTAACATATCTAAAATCTGGTGATCTACTTCATCTAAACGAAATTTACTCATAATTCTTTAATTAATATTACTAATTGCTATTACAAAGTATAAAAATATATATAAAAAACAACAAATTCACATAAAAATTAACTTTTTATCAATCCGTTAACAAATTTAACATTTTTATTTAAATAAAAATCTGCTTTTTGATTCACTTTTGGCAAATTATCGTAATCATCAGAATATAGAGCATCTTTAGCGTCATATTCATAATGTCCAAAATAATTTTCTAACTCGCCCACTTCAACTATGTAAGCGTTAAAATGAATCTTATTTTCAATCAATTCTTCTTTGTATTGTGCGACAAAATTCGTAATAATTTCGATACCATCATAATTTATTTTGACATTTTTATACATAAAATCATAAAAAACGACTTTATTTTGTGAAATATTCAAATAATCTTGAATTCTATTATCAACTAAATCGTTTGCGGAAAGAAGTTTGAAGCTTGTGAAAAGTGAGAAAAATAAGAACTTTCGGGTGATTTCGCGCTCGTAATCGCCTTCATAATGCCCTGCTTCAAATAATATAGTCGGAACTCCTAAAAACTGAAAAGTATCACCTATGCAATTGATATTGAATGAATCATCAAAACGTCCAATCTGACCCGGAATGTGTTTTTGTAATTCATCATTAATACCAGCAATAAGATTTATGGCTTTTAATCTGTTTTCGTTTATCTCACGTTCTTCATTATAAGAAGGAGCTAAAAATGATAAAGTTGCTGGTTTTCCGGTCTCACCTGCACCAAAAATAGTTCGTTGGTCATGTAGATTGAAACAATAATCTGGTTTGAATTTCTCAAAAACGGTTCTTAATACATTACTTTCCGGTTGTGTCAGATTTTGGGAATCTCTGTTTAAATCAACTTTATTTGCATTCTCACGTGTATAGAGTCTTGCTCCGTCAGGATTTAATATTGGAATGCATAAAAAGGTAAATGTAGAAAGCATTTTTGCTGCAATTTCAGATTTGCCATTTAAGACATTTATAAAATCAAAAAGCGCTTTTGTGGTTGTACTTTCGTTACCGTGCATTTGTGACCATAAATAAATACGTGTCTTTCCTGTACCAATTTCGTAACTATATATTGGTTCTCCTAAAACTGACTTACCAATAATCTGAACCTGATTGTTGGTGTTTAATCTGTCTAATATAGGTCGAATATGATCTAGAGTCAGATAACGACCAGCGATGGAATCTTCTTTGTATTGGGTAAATAATTCTTCTAAATTCATTATGTTTCGATTAGTTTACAAAAGTAAACATCTTTATTTTTACAATTGTAAACAATGAAAATAACAGTAAATTCAGAAATGTAAACACAAAAATCAACTATTACATCGTGTTTGATACAATGTCAGTTAACAAAAGTTAATTATTTAATTAGTAATTCATAAGACTCATTATTTCAATATATTAGTTATCGATATCTAAACTATAACTTTCTGTTAATTACTACTAATTAAATGTTTTAACGATGCAAAATTGCTAATTAAATTCATTTTAGTTACATTTGTAAACATAATAAATTTGAATTGCAATTTACAATGGTAAACATCGATGATTTTGTAAAACGTCTTGAAAATATTCTGGATTACTACGGTCTAAATGCCTCGTCTTTTGCCGATAAAATAGGCGTGCAAAGATCTAGCATGTCTCACCTGCTCTCTGGTAGAAACAAACCAAGTCTGGACTTTGTAATGAAAATTCTGGACGTTTTTCCAGAAGTAGATTTGTACTGGATCTTAAATGGAAAAGGAAGTTTTCCGAAACCGGAAAATGAAAGTTTAATTTTTAATCCAGAAGCTTCTTCTTCTGATACTAAAAATTTATCCTCCTCTACTTCTTTTAATGAGAATTTTGCAGGACCTGATTTGTTCTCTCAAATAAATGAAGAACCTGAAAAACTTCCGATAAAAAAAATAGAACAGAATAAAAGTTCCAACTTAAACCCCGAAGAAGGAGAAATAGAAAAAATCATTTTTTTCTATAAAGATGGAACTTTTAAAGTGTATACACCATGATTTTAAATTTTGGCGTATTTGAAAAATTTTAAAAATATTTTTCGTTTAAGCGATTCTCACGAAATGCGAAAAAGGATTGAAATTTTAGAACTGCAAACCATTTTCGGGGATTTTCCCTAATACACCTTTATAATGTTGTTTTATCACTTCTAAATCTGCTTCATAATTTCCTGTTGGAAAAAATGGCTTTCCTAAATTTACTTCTTTCTTTCCCCAATCAAAAGCTACAGGAACAATAGGCACATTTGCTTTTAGTGCAATATAATAAAACCCGGTTTTTAATTCTTTAACTCCTTTGCGTGTTCCTTCTGCAGCAACTGCTAAACGGAAAACTTCTTTTCGGTCAAAAATAGCTGCAATTGAATCTACTTTATTCAATCCGCCTGAGCGATCCAGAGGTTCACCTCCTACATTTTTAAAGTAATAATTAAGAGGAAACCTGAATAATTCTTTCTTACCAACCCAATTCATTTCCAGACCAGAAATGCCACGGGTAAAAATACCAAGATAAAAATCATGATTACTCGTATGCGGCATTACCATCAATACACACTTCTTTACTTCAGCATTTTCCAATCCCACTATCTTCCAGCCCATTAGCTTAAAAAAGATGAATTTGTATACTTGTTTCTTCATTAAAATTTGATATTTGATGCAAAATAAAAGATTTAAAATGGTATTTTTGAGTAAAACCACTACAAAATGATCCAAAAACTCTTCAGTTATTTTATTCCGGTAAAAATATTCAAAAAAAAATCAGCAAGAAGTAAAGTTATTGAAGTTACCTGGGCAAATGGAGAACTGGTTTTGGATTCTGAAAATACAAATTACTCTTACGGAAGTCTCCAACGTATATTAAGGTACGGACTTCGAAACATCGGTTATAATAAAATCATCGATATGGATCATATATTACTTTTGGGCGTGGCAGGCGGAAGTGTTATAAAAACGCTTGTTGATGAAATTGCTTATAAAGGCAAAATTACCGGAGTCGAAATTGATCCTGATATGATTGAAATTGCCAATAAGTATTTTGATCTAAATAAAATTCAGCAATTGGAAGTTGTTATAGATGATGCATTTGAATTTGTTTTGAAAACCAAACACAAATACGATTTAATTATAATTGATATTTTTGAGGATATTAAAATGCCGAATTTTTTGTTTGAAAGTTTCTTCAGTGGGCATATTTGCTCGCTTTTAAACAATAAAGGTTTTGTTCTTTTTAATACTATGATTTTAGACGAAGCACACAATATAAGAAATCGTAAGTACGTTTCAGAAATAAACCCTAAATTGTTTGCCTCAAAAATGCTGCCCCGCATTGAGGTTCATAACGAATTAATAATAATTGAAAAAGTAGTCTAAATTTAACCTTTTATGAAAACCCTTGCCTCTATTTTAAACGCCTTACCACCTACTAAAGTTATCGATTCAAGTATTGATTTTTCTAAATACATTCCATTAGATTTGTCAATCACCAATCAGGAATTGGTTAAAAGAAATCCTGAAAATGCAACAGAATTTGAACAATTTATTACAGATTATCTAAAAAAGAACAATGCCGAAGTCGCTTTTGGCGGATATATTGAAGGACGTACTTTATACAAAAGGAGTACCATTTTTAGAAACAACTCAGTTCCGGAACGCAATATTCATATTGGTCTCGATTTATGGACAAAAGCTGGTACAGCTATTCTGGCGCCACTTGACGGGAAAGTACATAGTTTTAAAAACAATATTGGATTAGGCGATTACGGGCCTACAATTATTCTGGAACATGAAATTGAAAATGAACGATTTTATACTTTATACGGACATTTATCGTTAGAAAGTATTGAAGATTTAGTAGTTGGTAAATTCTTTAAAAAAGGAGAGCAAATCGCTACTATGGGTCACGCAGCTGTAAATGGCGATTATGCACCACACGTACATTTTCAGATTATACAAAATATTGAGGATTATATTGGGGATTATCCAGGAGTATGTAACACCAATGATCTTAATTTTTACATTGAAAACTGCCCTGACCCAAACTTATTATTAAAAATAACATAAATAGTTATGAAGAAAGCAGGATTGATTATATGTTTGTTACTCTTAATTGGATGTAAATCTAAAACGGTAAGCAGAGATACTGATGATTTAAAAATTAAGAAAGTAAATGCTGCTGATGTTAATTCAAATCAGCAAAAAAAAGCTTATGAATTAGGTAAACGTGTATTGGAAACCTGCAATACTTCTAAGTTTAAACCATTTAATGAAACAGAAGTAACAAAGTCAGTGATGGAAAATACAACAGAAGAAAGATTAACTAAAACCTGTCAGCGTTTTAGACAGTATTACGGAAGTTTTATTGATCTGAAATTAGATGGAGTTTACAAAACCAAACAAGAAGTAATTTATCGTTACCATGCTTTATATAGTAAAAAGGTCGCGAATAAAGAATTGCGCATTTTTGTAGACGAAAACAACTTGATTTCAGCCATAAAATCAATGGATTGGGATGAAAAATTTGATTCAAAAATAAACGAATAATAAAGTCTGCTCTATGAATTTAAAATTACCGCTGCTTATCTTACTTTTAATTTCTACGTTTGCAAATGCGCAGGAAACTATGATTATCAAAGGCTCTCAGCCTTTACACGCAACGCAGAATTATACTTTTATTTGCGAAAAATATGTTTTGACAGGAGAAGCAAATATTCAGATTGCCAAAACAGATAAGGGTGGTGTTTTAAAATTAACTATTGCAACATCAGATGACAAAGCCAAAATTGCAGGTGGTGTATATGTAGACTTAGCAAACGGCGACGTAATTCCTTGTGTCGATAAAAATGTAAAAGAATCTGCAGACGGCAAAACTACTGCTTACTATTACTTTACTCCGGCAGAGATGAATAAACTGAAAAAGACCGATATATATGCCATTAGGTTTATTATTGCAGGGAATTCCAGTGCATTTGGTAATCAAACGGGATATTTTACTGCAGTAAACAAAATGTCTTATTTTTCAACAGCATACGATAAATCGAAGAAAAGTTTTGATACAGCGAAAGAAATTAGTGTACTATAAAGAAATATTTTAACTTAATAAGTCTTATATTTATGGTTAAATATATTTTTAATGAACGCAAACGAAACTTTAATCGCCAAATTTTATACCGCTTTTGCAAATGCTGATGCCAAAACAATGAGCGAATGCTACCATCCAAAAGTCCATTTTATTGACCCGGCTTTTGGTTTATTAAAAGAAGATCAGGTATCTAAGATGTGGGAAATGCTTCTTTTAAAAAGTAAAGGAAATCTAAAAATTGAATTTTCAGATGTTAAAGCAGATGAGTTTTCAGGATCTGCACAATGGATCGCAACTTACAATTTTTCTAAAACCAATAGAAAAGTAATTAATAAAATCAGAGCTGAGTTTATTTTTCAGGATGGATTGATCATTAAGCATACAGACAACTTTGATGTTTGGAAATGGTCCAAACAAGCCTTTGGAGCAACCGGTTATTTATTGGGCTGGACAGGTTTTTTTCAGAAAAAAATTCAGCAGCAGGCATTGTTGTCACTCCATAAATTTGCAGAAGCCAAATAGATAAGTTAGATCTATTCTGTCATTTGCGTGCGGCAGATTAATTGTTTTGCCCTTGCTAATTATCTAATACTAGTGTTATAAATCTGAATAACAATGAAAGAACTTGTACACAAAAAATTAAATCAATTACAAGCAACAGCAATCTGTGGAAACGATATTAGTTCGTCCTGTTTATATGTATCAGCACTTACTATTTTGTATGCCGGGCAATACGCCTGGATTTCTCTTCTAATAGTTGCAGTTGTTTTATTTTTATTCAGAAAAATTTATGGTGAAGTCGTTGGTGCAATCCCTTTAAATGGAGGTGCTTACAATGTGTTACTAAATACTTCTACCAAGCGTTTGGCATCATTGGCAGCAACATTAACCGTTTTGTCTTATATGGCAACAGCTGTTATTTCAGCATCAGAAGGAATGCATTATCTGCACGGAATTTTCGAAGGACTAAATGTTACTATTGCAACCGTTTTAGTTTTGATTCTGTTTACATTTCTGGCAATTTTAGGAATTGGAGAATCTGCTTTTGTGGCAGTAATAATATTTGTGACTCATATTGCGACTTTAAGCCTTTTGGTTTTAGCATCCTTATGGTTTATTCTAAATAATGGTTTAGATACTTTTCATCTCAATTGGGAAACCCCTATTGTGCATGGAAATATAAAAACTGCTTTGTTTTTAGGATTTTCTGCTGCAATGCTTGGAATTTCAGGATTTGAAAGCTCGGCCAATTTTGTTGAGGAACAAGAACCGGGTGTTTTTCCAAAAACTTTGCGAAACATGTGGGCGCTTGTTAGTTTTTTCAATCCCGTAATAGCTATTTTGCTAATAAGTATCATTCCGCTCACACAAGTTGGTGAGAATAAAGAATCACTTTTGGCCTTTTTAGGAGAAACTACCGGAGGTTCTTGGCTCGCATGGCTCATTTCGATCGATGCAGTATTGGTGCTTTGTGGAGCTGTTTTGACCTCATTTGTTGGTGTTTCCGGATTATTAAACCGAATGACATTAGATCGTATTCTTCCTAATTACTTTTTAAAACAAAACAAAAGAGGTTCGCATTACAGAATTGTAATCAGTTTTTTAATTCTGTGTATTTCGGTACTTTTTGCAACAAACGGACATTTAGAATCCTTAGCCGGAGTTTATACTTTTTCATTTCTGGCTGTAATGGCACTATTTGGTCTTGGTAATTTGCTGCTTAAATTCAAACGCCGAAAATTACCAAGACCCGAGCGCGCCAGAGGAATTAGTGTTGTAATTGCGGTTCTTTTTATAATTGCAGCTTTCATCGGAAACATGAAACTAAATATCGCTTCATTTTACACTTTTCTGCAATACATGGTTCCTTCTCTTATTTTTGTCGGAATCATGCTTAATCGTGTTATGCTCATAAAACTTCTAATCGATGCTTTAGAATATTTCTACCAACCACTCCGCCGAATGGTTATTGTAAGCAACAGATATCTCCAGAATTTAAGCGTAAAAATCAATTCACAAGAATTCGTATTTTTTACCAAAGGTGATGATATTGCTATTCTTAATAAGGTCTTACAATATGTAGAGGGCAATGAAACAACCAAAAAACTAAAAATTGTTCATGTTACCAATGACTTTATAAATAGTGAGGCAATACGACGGGATTTAGAAGTTTTAGATCGTGCTTACGATGATCTTTCAATCGAATATCTTGAAATAGAAGGAGTTTTTGGTCCGGAAATCATTGATGAACTTTCACAAAAATGGAATATCCCTAAGAACTTTATGTTTATTGGTTCTCCCGGAAATAAGTTTTCGTATCGCGTTTCAGATCTTGGTGGCGTACGATTGATTATGTGATTTTTTTGAAGCAGAAATTTCTGTTTTTTCAAGACAAGACGTCCCGCTATCCGTTACAATCTTTTGCACTGAAAACCAGTACAAAAGGATTTACACTCCTATCGGGGCTAAACTATAAGTATATTTTTTCATAAGAAACAACAAACGATTTTATATAACAAACCCGACAGGTTTTAAAAACCTGTCGGGCTTACTATTTATTTTAGAATCTTAAGATTTAAACCAGCTTTCTACCAATTCATCCTCAAATGAAGTTGCATTTTTATGAATAAACTCATTTGTATTTTTATTATAAGAATAATCTAAAGCCCATGATTCGTGATTTTTAGCCAAATCTTTGATGCTTTTACATACATAAGCAATTTCTTCATCTGTCGTTGTAGGGTGAATAGACATTCTAATCCATCCTGGTTTTTTAATCAAATCACCAATCGTGATTTCGTTAACCAGTTTATTAGAAGTTTCCTGATCAACATGCAGTAAAAAATGCCCATAAGTTCCTGCACAGCTGCAGCCACCACGAGTCTGAATTCCAAAACGGTCGTTCAGTAATTTTACCCCTAAGTTGAAATGCAAGTTCTCGATAAAAAAGGAAACTACACCCAATCTGTTTTTATGTTGCCCGGCTAAAATTTTAATATTTTCAACAGGCTCTAGTTCGTTAAAAACAAAATCAACGATCTCATGTTCACGCTGTAAGATGTTTTCGATTCCCATTTCTTCTTTTAACTCAACAGCCAAAGCGGTTTTAATCACCTGAAGAAATCCTGGAGTCCCTCCATCTTCACGATCCTCTATATTGTCAATATATTTATGTTCTCCCCATGGATTTGTCCAGCTAACCGTTCCTCCTCCGGGACAATCCGGAATCATGTTGTTGTATAGCCTTTTGTTAAAAATCAAAACTCCTGATGTTCCAGGCCCACCAAGAAATTTATGAGGCGAAAAGAAAATTGCATCCAGATATGCCTCTGGATCTGCAGGATGCATATCAATTTCTACATAAGGGCCAGAGCATGCAAAATCTACAAAACAAACCCCATTGTACTGATGCATTAATTTTGCTGCTTCGTGAAAAGGAGTTTTTATTCCTGTAACATTCGAACAAGATGTTATAGAAGCAATTTTTATTGTTCTGTCTTTATATTTCTCTAATAGTATCTCCAGATTATCCAGACAAAAAAGACCTTTCTCGCAAGACGGAATAATTTCAACATCGGCAATAGTTTCCAACCAGGAAGTCTGATTAGAATGATGCTCCATATGCGAAATAAATACAATTGGTTTTTTTTCAGCAGGAACTATAGTGCAGGATTTTAGATTCTCTGGAATTTTCAAACCAAGAATACGCTGAAATTTATTTACAACACCCGTCATTCCGGTACCATCTGTAATTAAAACATCATCATTGTTAGCATTAGTATGACGTTTAATAATGTTTCTGGCATGATGATACGCTTTTGTCATGGCAGTACCTGACACAGTGGTCTCAGTATGAGTATTAGCCACAAAGGGTCCAAATTGATTTAAAAGTTTCTCTTCAATTGGTCTGTAGAGCCTTCCGCTGGCAGTCCAGTCGGTATAAATAATTTGTTTTTTGCCAAATGGTGAATTAAATTCCTGATCTATGCCAACAATATGCTTTCTGAAATCCTGAAAATAAGTTTCAAGACTGATGGTACTATTTTTGCTATTCATTAGTGTGCCTATGGTTTGACTGCAAATATATTGTTTTTTTATAGAATTGAGAATTTATCAAATATAAACTTCAAACATTGAATAAACTTTTGGTATCTTTAGTTAAAAGGTCTTTTTTTAAGTAAATTATCACAATATTCTATCGGATTAATAGGCAATAAAAACAAACAATACTTTTTATATGAAAAATTTATCAGTTGCCACCTTTGGTGGTGGATGTTTTTGGTGTATTGAAGCTGTAATTCAGCGTTTAAAAGGTGTAGAATCTTTAAAATCAGGATATTCAGGAGGTTTTATAAAAAACCCGCCTTATCGCGAGGTTTGTACCGGCAGAACCGGACATGCCGAAGTAATACAGGTTACATTTAATCCTGACATAATTTCATATCATGATCTGATCTTTATATTCATGACAAGTCATGATCCTACAACACTTAATCGCCAGGGTGCCGATGTTGGAACCCAGTATCGATCTGTTGTTTTATATCATGATGCAGAACAAAGAGTAATAGCAGAGCAGGTTTTTGAAGAAGTAAAACCTTTTTATGAAGACCCTATTGTGACTCAATTAGTTCCCTTTGAAGTTTTTTATGAAGCTGAAGAAGATCATCAAAATTATTACAATGATAATCAGGATGCGAGATACTGTCAGATTGTGATCGATCCGAAGGTTCAAAAGCTTAAAAAAATGTACGCCGACAGATTAATAGATTAAATTGGTTTTGCCATAAATTGTACGGATTAGATTTTATCCGTTTGGTTTCTGAAATGAAATCATTATAATTTTTGGTAGAAAAAGGAAAAAATAGAAATGAAAAATCTTAAAATAAAAAATAGGTTTACTGCCGAATTACCCGCAGATCCTGAGGTAAAAAATGAAATTCGTCAGGTTAAAAACACGGTGTTTTCTTTTGTAGATCCGACGAAACCGGGCAATCCTAAACTAATTCACGCCTCTGAAGAAGTGGCAGAAATGGTTGGAATCTCAAAGAAAGAAATTAAATCTGAGGCCTTTTTAAATGTGTTTTCAGGAAAAGAGATCCTTCCGGAATCCCGACCATATGCCATGTCTTATGCTGGACATCAGTTTGGAAACTGGGCAGGGCAACTAGGTGACGGACGTGCAATTAACTTAACCGAAGTAGAGCATAATAATCAGTTTTTTATGCTTCAGCTTAAAGGCGCAGGGAAAACTCCATATTCCAGAACTGCAGATGGTTTGGCTGTCTTGCGTTCCTCTATTAGAGAATATTTGTGCGCAGAGGCAATGTTTCATTTGGGAGTTCCCACTACCCGATCGCTTTCTTTAATGCTTTCCGGAGATCAGGTGCTGCGTGATATTTTGTACAACGGAAATCCTGCTTACGAAAAAGGTGCGATTGTTTGTCGTGTTGCACCATCATTCATCCGATTTGGAAGTTTTGAAATGCTAACGGCAAGAAACGAACTTAAAAATTTAAAACAGTTTGTAGAATATACTATCAAATACTATTATCCGGAAATAAAAGGAGAACCAAAAGAGCAATATTTACAATTGTTTCAAAAAGTTGCCGACAGAACCGGGAAATGATTCTGCATTGGCAGCGAGTTGGTTTCGTACATGGTGTAATGAATACCGATAATATGTCCATTCACGGTATCACTATTGATTACGGACCTTATGGCTGGCTGGAAAATTACGATCCAACCTGGACACCAAATACAACAGACAGTCAGAACAGAAGATATCGTTTTGGCAATCAGCCGCAAATTGCACAGTGGAATTTGTATCAATTAGCAAATGCACTTTATCCTTTAATTAATGAGGCAGAACCTTTAGAAAAGATATTAGAATCCTTTATGATTGATTTTAATTCCGATTATAAGGAGATGTTTCTAAGTAAATTAGGCTTATCTACTTCAATTGATGCTGATGATAAACTGATTTCAGGGCTTGAAGCAGTTCTGCAGCTTTCAGAAACAGATATGACCATATTCTTTAGAAATCTAAGTACCATTAATTCATTAGATTCTGTTGAAAAAGTAATGGAGAAAATTGAGTTTTCTTTCTATAAAACAGAAGAAATTTCAGGAGAAATTTTGGAAGCCTGGAAAAAATGGTTTACAATCTATCTTGAAAGATTAAAATCTGAATCATTATCTGATGAAGAACGTTCAGCAAAAATGAATTTAGTAAATCCGAAATATGTTTTACGAAATTATATGTCACAACTTGCAATAGACGCCGCTGACAAAGAGGATTATTCATTAATAAATGAATTTTACACGCTGCTGCAAAAACCGTACGAAGAACAACCAGAATATGAAAAATGGTTTGCAAAAAGACCAGATTGGGCAAGATCTAAAGTAGGATGCTCGATGTTGTCTTGTAGTTCTTAATTTTTTTGCCACGAATTCCCGAATTGGTTTAATAATTCTTAAACATTAAAATTTTATGAATTCGTGGCAACTTTTTTTATTTTGAGGTAATATAATCTACAATCAGATTGGCGTGAATTCTTGAGTTTTCGATAAACCACTTATGCGTTTGCATTCCGCCACAAACCACTCCTGCAAGAAATAATCCTTCAATATTAGTTTCCATAGTTTCTGGGTTGTAGACTGGAATTTTCAATTCATCATTAGAAAGCTGAATTCCGGTATTTTCAAGAAAATTCAAGTCTGGTTTATATCCGGTTAAAGCAAGAACAAAGTCATTTTCAATGGTAACTTTTCCATTTGGCGTTTCGATTACAACTTCGTTTTCCTTAATTTCAGTGATATTGGACTCAAAATAGGCTTTAATGCTCCCTTCAGCAATTCGGTTTTCGATATCAGGTTTAACCCAATACTTCACCCTGCTGTTTATTTCGTTTTTGCGAATCACCATCGTTACGTTAGCGCCTTTTCTCCAACATTCTAAAGCGGCATCAACAGAAGAATTATTGGCTCCAACTACCAATACATTTCTAAAAGCATATTCGTGGGCTTCTTTATAGTAATGACGAACTTTTGAGAACTCCTCGCCTTTTACATTCATTTTTATCGGAATATCATAAAACCCGGTAGCAAGAACAATATTCTTAGTCTTATAAAGATCTTTATCCGTTAAAACTTCAAAAAGAGAATTTGCATTTTTTTTAATCTCCATTACTTTTTCAAACAATTTTATGGAAAAATTAAAGTAGCGGTGAATATTTCTATAATATTCCAAAGCTTCCTGGCGTCCTGGTTTTGGTGCTAAACAATTAAACGGAATATCGCCAATTTCAAGTCTTTCGGCTGTTGAGAAAAAGGTCATATACAATGGGTAATTAAATATGCTGTTAACCAGAGCGCCTTTTTCAATAATTATATAACGTAAATTTTTCTTTTGAGCTTCAATTGCACACGCTAGTCCAATTGGACCACCTCCAACAATAATTAAATCGTATTGGTCTGTCATAATTATTTGTTTCCCCAGTTTTTAAAAGGATTTTGACTTAAATAAGCGTTGTAATATCTTTTATCATCTGTTACTTCTTCTCCCAGCCAGTCCGGTTTTTCAAAATCGTCTTCTTCAGATTCCAATTCAATTTCTGCCATTACCAGGCCTTCATTTTCTCCGTAAAATTCATCTACTTCAAAAACATATTTACCAGCTTGTATTTCATAGCGGGTCTTTTCGATTTTACCTTTCTCGCAGAGTTTCATTAATTCAACGGCTTCTTCAAGCGGAATTTGGTTTTCCCATTCAAAACGTGACATACCGCCCTGGTGCCCCAGACCTTTTATAGTGATAAAAGCCTTATCACCTTTAATTCTGACACGTACTGTTCTTTCAGGAATTGAACTTAAATACCCTTGAGCAATCTTATTTTGAGCAAAAGCCTGTTCTTTAAAATCATCCGATTTTACAAGAAACTTTCTTTCTATTTCCAGCATTTTTTTCTAGATTAATTACTCTGCAAGTTACTCATTTAAATTCAGTCCTGAAATCTGAATTTTAAATTTATGAGATCTCTTTTATCTTGTTTCATTTTTTTGATTCGTTTTAAAATGCAACCAATTTGATTGATTACTAGTTCGTTACGTATGTTTATTTTCGTTAAATTTGATTGAATCTTAAATTCTATTACTTATGTCTAAAAAAGCACTTTACCTCTTAGGTATTGTTTTAACAATTATTCTGGGTACATTTTTGTACATAAAGTTTTGTTGTAATTGCAATATGGAAAAACCTGCCACTGATACTGAAAAAGTACCAGTAGTTGTTGAAAAGGAAAGTATTTCTGTTCCTTTTGTTCTTAATGGTTCCGGAATTGATTATCATACCAATGATAATCTCAAGTTTTTGAAAAACAGCCCTACATTAATCCAGCCAGTCAGTGATTCTGTGACGATTGGAATTAATAATCTAAAAACATTTCTGATCGCAAACACCAAACAAAAGGTGACTATTACGGGGTATGCTACTTCTGATGAAACAAATACAACAAAATTTGAGAATCTTGGACTTGCAAGAGCTAATGATGTCAAAAATTATTTTGTTTCCCAAGGTTTACCTGCTGCACAGTTTGATACAAAAGGTGAAATTAAGGATTCCTGGAAAATGAATCTCGACACACTTTTAGGCCCGGCCGAGTATAGATTTGAAACCATTGACACTACAGCTGTTGCTACAGATGAATGGAGTTTATTAAAGTCAAAAATTAACGAGGATCCGTTGATTCTGAACTTTAATACAAATAAATCCAGCGATAAACTAAACGATGCTAAAAAACAGAAAGTTGCTGATATTGTAAAATATATGGAACATGTAAAAGATGCTACAATTTTAGCCGTTGGACATACAGATAATGTTGGAAATCGTGATGCAAATATTATTCTTGGACAAAAAAGAGCTGAATTCTCCAAAAACTATTTAGTTAAAAACGGAATTGATGCTGCCAGAATTACTACTGAATCTAAAGGACCCGATGAGCCTGTAGGTGAGAATACGACTGCCGAGGGCAAAGCAAACAACAGAAGAACTGTAATTACAATTAAATAACTAATCAAAATATACGATCATGAATATACCTTGTATCTTAATACCGGCACTAGTGGGATTAATCTGTGGAATTTTGGGTTACTTACTAGGAAAAATGAATTCAAAAGGAGATGATTCACTTTCACTTTCTTTACAGGAAGATTTGGATGCCTGCAAAGCCAATACAAAAAATCTAAATGCTAAAATCGCTTCACTAGAAGCTGATTTGGCTGCAAAAGCTAAAATTACAGCTGCTCCACAATCGTTTGCCGCAACAGCAGCAGCAATTGTATTTGATGGCGCACTGGCCGCAACTGTATTTGGAAAGAAAATTAAAGAGAATGATTTGAAAATTGTGGAAGGAATTGGCCCAAAAATCGAAGCATTGTATCATGATGCAGGAATTACAACCTGGCATCAATTGTCTCAAACTCCAACAGAAAAATCTCAATCTATTTTAGATGGTGGTGGTGAGAACTATGCAATACACAACCCAAGTACATGGGCAAGACAAGCTTTACTGGCTTATGAAGGCAAATGGCAGGAGTTAAAAGACTGGCAGGATAGCTTATTAGGCGGAAAAGAGTAGATAAAAATAGGTTTAAAGGTACAGAGGAACAAAGGTTTAAAAACTTTACTCTGTATCTTTTTTTGTCTTAATAGGTGCAAAGGTGCAGAGTAGCAAAGGTTTTACTCTACACCTTTGTTCTTTTACTATGTTTGTATGTCAATGACTTGCAAAGCAACAAAAACAAAAAAACTTTGAACCTTTGCAACTCTGAGCCTTTGAACCTAAAAACTGGGAGAATCCCAGTTTTTGCTATTATTGTACCACAACTGCCCTTCTTTTACTTCTAGCGGACAATCAAAATTATTAGTGTAAAGTGCTCCGGTTCCTAATCCCTGAGGCATTTGAGAATTTTGCAGAAATGTCCATTGCGCAATCGCATTTAAACCAATATTGCTTTCTAATGCAGAAGTAATCCACCAGCCAATATGGTATTTTTCTGCCAAAGTAATCCATTCCTGTGTTCCTCTGAATCCTCCAATAAAACTTGGTTTAAGAATAATATACTGAGGTTTTATTTTTTGCAATAGATTTTCTTTTTCTTCAAATGAAAAAACACCTATTAATTCCTCATCTAATGCTATTGGAAAAGGCGTTTCTAAACATAAATCTTTCATCGCCTGAACATTCCCTTTTTTAATAGGCTGTTCGATGCTATGTAGTTCAAATTGATTGAGTTGTTTTAGTTTATCTAAAGCTTCATTTAATGCAAAAGCCCCATTTGCATCTACCCTGATTTCGATTTGTTTTGCAGAAAAATGACTTCTGATATATTGCAGTAATTCTAATTCTTTATCAAAATCAATGGCGCCAATTTTTAGTTTTATACAGTCAAAACCGTTTGCCAATTTATCTTCAATTTGTTGCTTCATAAATGAGGCTTCTCCCATCCAGACCAAACCGTTTATAACAATTGATTTGGAATTACGGGTAAAATCAGATGGAAATAACAGATATGGATTTTCACTTTTTAAAGACAAAAAAGCCATTTCAACTCCAAACTGAATAGATGGAAATTCTAAAAGAGATTCCCAAAGTACTGTTTCTCCTAAATGAATATTCTCGCAGGCCCATTTAAGTTTCTCTTCGTAATCTTCGCGATCGTCAGCACTTAAACCACGCAAAATACCACACTCCCCGATTCCTTTTTTATCATTTTCTTCAAGGACAATAAACCAGGTTTCTTTTTCGGTCATGATACCCCGAGACGTTCCGGAAGGAACTTTAAACTCGAGCATGTATTTATGGTAAAATGCTTTCAAAATTGTAGTTTTTTTTATGTCCATATAAGTGATATAAGTTTATTAAAAAAATACAATACCAGAACTTGAATTATATTTACTTATATCACTTATATGGTGATTTTTTTTTTAATTGTAAAGATTTAGAACTCTCTCGAAATCTTTTGACGGTAAACCCGCCTTTTGAAAAACAGTAAAATCAAGTTTAGTTTTATCTTTCCAGCTCAAACTGTCGGTTACATTTTGATTCTGATATTTCTTGTAAATTGCTTTTGCATCACTATAATTGTTACTTACCAGATAAAGATGCGCTAAGTTTAATTTAACTAATAATTCAGTATCATCAACTTTTTCACCTTCCTGCAAAAATTTAAGTGCCTTAGCGTATTGTTTTGTTAAAATATAACAGTAACCAATCGAACTATAATCTACTGCAGTTCCTTTTCCTTCGTTTATTATAGTATTTAACTTAGGAATTGCTTCATTATACTTTTGCTGTTTAATTAAAGCCGATGCCTGAGTTCTTAAATCATTAAACACATTTTTAGAAATATCAGCATCTTTATAACAGGTATTTCCGAAGTCTTTGTAAACTTTTGTCTTCTCGATGGCTAATAACTTCTGGAATTCTGTATAACGGTATTGTTTGATGATTTTATCCAAAATACAAACGCAAAAATCATCTGAATTGACCATTTTCTGTGCCATTGTTGATGTTTTGCATAAACTGATAATTTCGTTTTTATTGTCCTGATTCCATCCTCTGTTAAGTTTAGTATCTACCCAGGGCACAACTTCTAAAACAATTTTTTGGTTTAAAAGCCAGTTCTTGCTATGAAAACCAAACCAGATATTGCTTACATTCTGACCTAAACAAGAAGATTTGTCCAATGACAGCCTTTTAGCATCTTTGCTTAAAGCTTCTTCTTGTGCATAGCAGGCTTTTTCTGTTTTTCCGTCATCAATATATTTTTTTGAACTTTCTGCAGAGGTAAACAATGCATAAGTACAGGTATCATCACCAGAAATTTTAGACATTAAGAATACTGCTCCGGCAGATCCCTGACTGATTCCGGTTGGGTCTGGAATTGATTTTAACAGAGAAACCAGACTATTTGCCATTTGCTGATTTTCATCCAGAAGTGTGATTCGGTACACAATTTCGGTTGTCCCAACAGGCAAATCTTCTGTTTTAAGAACAATCCGGTCACGAGCTGAAACTACAATTTCTTTTGTTGTTGCACGTTCTTTATCCCAATAACCATCTTTTTGAGCAAAAGCATTAAATGAAAGAACGACTAAAAGAGATAGAATTGTTTTTTTGAAAGTCATATTTAAAAATTTATTTAATGCCATTAATCATAGCCTGAATCCTATTTTCAGCCTCTGCTTTGGTAATTCCTTCATAAAAATCTTTTACAAATGGATGATCAAAATCCTGATGTGGAAAAATTACCGGTCTGCTGTTTCCTTTTTGAGTGACTACTGTTGTAGGGATACTTTTGGAAAACTCATACTCCCGAATTTTATTGTTTAGCCAGCCAAAGTATTGTGTTTCATGATTTTCATTGTCATAATTTTCAAGATAATCTTCGAAGCTTTTTTCGCTTAAAGAAACCCAAAGACCATATTCAAGATCTTCGCAGTGATCGTTTACTTTCTGAATCAAAACACAACGAATAAATCGATCAACCTGATCAGGGTGCTTGATAACACAAAAATCCTCATCGATTACAGCGATTTCTTCTTTATCTTGTTCTGAGAGACGAGCATAAACATCTGGAGAAATATAGCCTAAAGCTGGCCATTCTGAGTGCTCCTGACCACAGCATTCACAAATATATTTTGAATCTTCCATTAATGATTTTGTTGTAAAATGGCAATTTACTGCCCCGGGAAGTGATATTTTTTTGTGGTTACGATACTTATCGGAGCCACAAAAAGATATAGTGGGTTTAGTTTCTTATTATAATTCTATTGATTCACCTATTTCAAGCAGCATTAAATCTTTTCCCTGATCAAAAAACTTGCGGATAGATTCTTCATGATTGATTTCGATATAACCAAATGTATCAAAATGATATCCTAAAATTTTATCACATTCTATAAAATCAGAAGCAATTATAGCGTCTTCAACATCCATAGTAAAGTTATTTCCAATTGGAAGAATGGCTAAATCTAATTTGGTACGCAACGGAATCAGTTTCATATCCATTGTAAGTGCTGTATCACCGGCGATATAAATGTTTTTATGCTCGCCTTCGATTACAAAACCACCCGGGTTTCCTCCGTAAGTTCCGTCAGGAAAAGAGCTTGAATGAATCGCATTTACATACTTTACTTTTCCAAAATCAAAGTTCCAGCTTCCTCCGTGATTCATTGGGTGTGCGTTTAATCCCAATTTTGCGTAGTAACTTGTGATCTCAGCATTTGAAACAATCGTTGCATTGGTGTTTTTAGCAATAGCTTCAACGTCCAGAACGTGATCACCATGTGCATGTGTCAATAATATATAATCAGCTTTTAGCGTATTGATATCAATTGCCGAAGCTTGTGGGTTTCCTGTGATAAAAGGGTCAACAATAATATGTTTTCCTCCTACTTCGATGCCTAAAGAAGCGTGTCCGTAAAATGTAATTTTCATTTTTATAAAATTTTAGTGTTGAACTTTATTTTATCTTCCGCCTAAGAACAGATTTACAATTATATCAGAAATCAGTGAAATCATACATACTGTTAGTAATATTGAAAGCAGGAAAGTACTTAATGCCAGTTTTTTTAACTCCGGATCTAAAAGTTTAGGATTCTGATTTTTAGAAACGGTGATTAAATGTTTCGTTAAAGGAATATACGCTAGTAAAAACAAATACTGATCAAAACGATAATCACTTAAAATAGCAAAAATTACCACCAAAAGCATTGCAGTAATAATCAACGTAAAATGATAAATTTTAGCTTTTGCTCCGCCAATTTGAACTACAATTGTGTTTTTTCCAGATTTTCTGTCAGATTCCTCATCGCGCATGTTGTTTAAATTTAAAACTCCAACGCTTAGTAAACCAATTGAAATTGCAGGAAGTATTAAAAGTGGATCAACTTCTTTGGAATATAAAAAGTTAACTCCCAAAGTACTTACCAATCCGAAGAAAATGAAAACAAATACATCACCGAATCCTTTATAACCGTAGGCAGAATTCCCAACTGTATAGCGAATTGCTGAAATAATAGCTGCAATTCCTAATAATAAGAAAAAGATTGAGTATCCGAAATTATCTTTTCCAAAAGCGAAATAAATCAGGATTATAGCAGATAATAAAGTTAAAAAGGATGTTATTATTATTGCTTTTTTCATTGCCTGCGGTGTTATTACACCACTTTGAATTGCTCTTTGTGGACCAACTCTGTCAGCATTATCAGTACCTTTTACTCCATCACCATAATCATTGGCAAAATTAGATAAGACCTGTAAACCAAGTGTTGTTAAAAGAGCAAAACCAAAAATCTTCCAGCTAAATACTTCAGTTGGAGTGTTGATGGTTGCTGTAGGGTTTGAAAGTGCATAAATACTTCCAACTATAATTCCGGAAACAGATAAAGGTAATGTACGTAATCTTGCGGCTTCAATCCAGTGTTTCATTCTATTTTTTAGTTTATTTGGTTTTAAGTTTCAGGTCTCAGGTTATTCGCAGAACGTGTAACATGAAACTTGAAACCTAAAAGAATTTTATTAATTTATGGTAACCATTTATTTTCACCAAAGTTTGGTTTTCTTTTTTCAAGAAATGCATTTCTTCCTTCTTTAGCTTCTTCTGTCATATACGCTAAACGAGTTGCTTCTCCTGCAAAAACCTGCTGCCCAACCATACCGTCGTCTGTTAAGTTCATGGCAAATTTCAGCATTTTTATAGAAGTTGGCGATTTCTGAAGAATTTCCTGTGCCCACTCATAAGCTGTAGCTTCAAGCTCATCGTGAGGAATTACAGCATTTACCATTCCCATATCCATTGCTTCCTGTGCTGAATAATTTCTTCCTAAAAAGAAAATCTCTCTGGCTTTTTTCTGCCCAACCATTTTGGCAAGATAAGCAGAACCATAACCTCCGTCAAAACTTGTGACATCGGCATCTGTTTGTTTAAAAATAGCATGTTCTTTACTTGCTAAAGTCATATCGCAAACTACATGTAAACTGTGTCCTCCTCCAACTGCCCAACCAGGAACTACAGCAATAACTACTTTTGGCATAAAACGAATTAATCGTTGTACTTCAAGAATATTCAAACGGTGTTGTCCATCTTCACCTACATAACCCTGGTGCCCACGCGCGTTTTGATCTCCTCCACTACAAAAAGAATAAACTCCATCTTTAGTAGAAGGACCTTCTGCAGAAAGCAAAACAACTCCAATTGAAGTATCTTCCTGTGCGTCGTAAAAAGCCTGATATAATTCTGAGGTTGTTTTAGGACGAAAAGCATTTCTAACATTTGGTCTGTTAAAAGCAATTCTGGCAACTCCGTTACATTTTTTATATGTTATGTCTTCAAATTCTCTGGCAGTAATCCAATCCATTTCTATTTGTTTAGTTTTAAATAATTATAGTGTAAAAATAAGGCATTTTTACATTTTGACCTACTCAATTTGCTTTTAGTCTATGCTAAAATTACATGCAATGTTAACAATTGGTATTTACTTACAAAAAATAACACATTTTAACACTAGGTTTAGAAAAATATAAGTAATTTTATATCCTAGAAATCAACGAGATACAAATTATTTTGTTGATATAAGATTGATTTTCTTTCACTGATTTATTAACCTAAAAAATGATTTTTTTGAGAAAATTTAAAAAATTTGTCGCTCATTTTTTGATGGTTCAGATTAGTAAAAAAGCCATAAATAATGAGCAAATGATTTATTCATTTGTTGAAACTTCAAAAAGGAGATAGTAGCACCTAAGGTTAAACACTAGAATTGTTTAGTAATTAGTATCAAGATTGATTACGAAAAGAGGAAAAATACTAACCGAAACTTTCTAAAAGTTATTTTATCAAACCAAATGGATTAGCCGCGAAATTGAGGTTTTGTAATGAATACGAATGTATCAATTGTTTAAAGACATACCCATATAAGAAAGTAATTTCTAAAAGTAATAAGGTCGTTGCTTTTTTAATGGATTCGAAATTATTTTATTTCTGTTTTTTTTTAATTACAATTTTTTTTAAAACTAGAATAAAAAAAGGGAAAGGCTGCTTGTAATGAGCAGCCTTTCCTGTTATAATAATTCTTGCGAATAAATTCCAAAATTTTAAACTCCATTAAAAAATCCAAATTCCAACACTTTGTCGTGTATTGGAATTTGGATTTTTTTTATTTTAAAATTTTAAAGAAATTATTCTTTTACAAGATAAATTCCATCTTCTTTAATTTCGATGAGTTTGTCTTTATACAAAGCTCCTATGGCTTTTTTAAAGGTTTTTTTACTCATTTTTAATACCGTTTTAATATCTTCCGGATGCGAATTGTCATTTAGGCGTAAAAAGCCACGATTGGCTCTTAATTCATCTAAAATCTTTTCTGCATTTGGCTCAATACTTTGGTATCCTTGTACTTGTAATGCAACATCTATTTTATTATCAGGACGAATATTTTTTATGTAACCGCGCATTCTGTCCCCGGTTCTTATAGCATCATCATAAACTTCATC
Source organism: Flavobacterium sp. N2038 (assembly GCF_025947185.1). Lineage (NCBI taxonomy): Bacteria > Pseudomonadati > Bacteroidota > Flavobacteriia > Flavobacteriales > Flavobacteriaceae > Flavobacterium > Flavobacterium sp. N2038. The sequence continues at coordinate 2,788,538 of NZ_CP110001.1, read as the reverse complement.
TTTGTACAAAAGACCTTTATGCTGCTCATTAATAATTACATTAATACCAATTTCAGTAATATGAGAAACAATTAAATCTACTTCTTCCCCTTTCTCAACAGTTAAGTGATCATTGTTTAAAAACTGATTTGTTTTACTTGAAGCAACCAGACGATTTGTTTTTTCGTCTTTATAAAGATAAACAAGGTATCGCTTTCCTTTTTCCATTGGACGTGCCTGCTCTTTAAACGGAACAAGAATGTCTTTCTCCATTCCCCAGTCCATAAAAGCACCAACATTATTGATGTAATTAACTCTTAAAAGAGCAAATTCATTCAGTAAAATATAAGGTTCAAGTGTTGTAGCAACGGGACGTTGTTCGTGATCCAAATAAACAAAAACGACAAGTTCGTCGCCTATTTCAAATTTATTCGGAACGTATTTGTTTGGTAATAAAATGTCGTGTATTCCATCAGGGTCTTTTTCAGGATTTCCTAAAAATAAGCCCACTTTTGTATCACGTAATATAGTTAGTGTATTGTATTTTCCAATTTCGATCATATTCATATTATTCTAAGTTGATAAGCAACTGAGTTTCTATGGCACAAATGTACGAAGTTTGAAAGTGTAACGCGAATAATGTTTTATATAAAAAACAAAAAGCGTTATGATCATAACGCTTTTCTAATTCCTGATTGTTTTAAAATCTATTTGTAAATACTCTCTTTTTTAAAATGTACTGTAAGTAAATAATAGACAACTGCTCTGTATTTGTGTTTATTAGATTTACCATACTTTTCTAAAACTGCATTTAATGCCTGATCTAATTCAGGACTATTCTTTAAGCCAAGTTTCTTAATCAGAAAATTATTCTTTACCGTATCCAGTTCTGATTGCTGAGTGGCAGCGATTGTAGATGCGTCATCATTATAAATTGCAGGTCCACAGCCAATTGTTACTTTAGTTAGTAAATCCATATCTGCGATTACACCGCATTTTTCTTTTAGATCTTTAGCATATTTGTCGATTAACTCTTCTCTTTTGCTCATAATATTTAGTATTGGGTTATAATTAGACACCAATATTAAAAAATATCATAATACAAAATAAATATTTAACACAATTTAACTTACAATTTCATTTAACTCTTTAAAGTATTCCTTCAAAATAACATCGTTTTTGTGGGTTGGTGTAAAAACTTCCAGTATACAAGGAGAATCATGCTCAGCATAAAAACCATTTAAACTAACCTCTAAAGATTCTAAATCTTTAGCCGTGAAATACTTTAGTTTATACATATTGGCCAAATGCTCTGCAGTTAAATCATGAGAAGTTTCAAAATAGGTATTAAAAACAGGTTTTTCCTGGTGTCCTGGCAAAATCCTGAAAATACCACCACCTCCATTATTAACTAAAATAATTTTGAAGTTTTTTGGAATATAAGAGTTCCATAAAGCATTACTATCATACAAAAAGCCAATATCTCCTGTAATAAATACAGTTGGTTTTGAGTTTCCAACTGCAGCCCCAATTGCCGTAGAAGTGCTACCGTCGATACCACTGGTTCCTCTATTGCAAAATACTTCGATCGACGGATCAATATCTATTAATTGTGCATATCGAATAGCAGAACTATTACTTATTTGCAATTGACTGTTTTTTGGAAGAGTTTCTATAACTTTCTCAAAGACTTTAAAATCTGAAAAAGCAGTTTTTTCTAAATATTCTGCTCTCTTTGTAGTTCTAAGATGATAGATTTTACTGATTTTAGCAAAATAATCACTTTCAATACTTTTTGTTTTAGACAACAATTCGGTAAAGAAATCATTTGGATGCATTACAAAATGCTTCGTTAATGCACTAAAAGTGTCATAGGCACGCAAAGTATCAATATGCCAATGGTGTAATGGTTTATATTTACGTAAAAAAGCTTTGATTCTTTTTGAAACAATCATTCCGCCAAATGTTACTAAAACTTCAGGCTGAAAGGCATTGAAATCATGATCGTCAAAAGGAGTTATCAGAGTATCAATACTGTTAATAAAGCTCGGATGATGCAAATTTGATGTTGTTTCTGTTAATACAACAACAGATTGATGCGCAGCAAGCTTCTCTATAACTTTCTCGTCTACATTATTCACTTCATTTACACCAACCAGAATTAGTTTTCGTTTGGCATTATTCCAAATCGAAATAAATTCGGCCTCGTTTTCAATAGTTTTGGTCCCGATTGTTTCTTTTATTTCTGTAATTCTTGGCTGAACCAAAAGAGTGTCGGTTGTTTCATATAGAGGTTCTTCAAATGGTGCATTAATATGAACCGGACCTTTCTGAAGAATAGAAGTCTCAATTGCTTTATTGATTTTTAGATCATTTTCGTCGGAAGCTTCTTCCGTTAAATTAGCATTATAAACAGAATGATTTTTAAAAACATTTTCCTGACGAATGGTTTGCCCGTCTCCAATATCAATTTTACTTTGAGGACGATCTGCTGATATCACAATTAACGGAATCTGACTGTAAAATGCTTCTGCTACAGCCGGATAATAATTTAGTAAAGCAGATCCTGAAGTACAAACAACTGCTGTTGGTTTTTGAGTTTGTTGTGCGATTCCCAAAGCAAAAAATGCTGCACACCGTTCGTCAGCAATACTATAGCATGTGAAGTTTGGGTGTTGTGCAAAACCAATGGTTAAAGGTGCGTTTCTTGAACCTGGAGAAATTATAATATTGGTGATTCCTTTTGCTAAACAAATTTCGATAATGCTTTGTGCAAGCGCTATTTTGGGGTAAATCATTCTTACGGTGTATTATTTTATAAAGAAAACCACAATTTAGGATTTCTTTTCAAGAACACAAAGTTACAAACTTCGGGTTTGATTTAACTTATAAATGGGAATATATTAAGAACCATTATCAAAAAAGGGAATATATTTGTAAAAGTGAATTATTGACAAAACTCAAAGTAATATGCGTTTCTTATATATATTCTTTTTTATAATATCTTTTCAATCTATAAAGTCACAGAATCAATTTGTGCCTGAAGATATTCCTTATCAGAAAGTTTTGGAAACTGCCAAATTACAAGGAAAGCCTCTTTTTGTGATGCTTTATGCCGATTGGTGTCCGCATTGCAATTTAATGAAGAAAGAGGTTTTTAGTGATCCGAAAGTTATAGAGTTTTTAAAGAAAAACTATGTTTGCACCTGGAAGAATATTGAAAAAGAAGAAGGAATTACGCTTAAGAATAAATTCAATACCAAATCATTGCCTACGTTTTTATTTATTGATCCTGCTAATGAAACACTTTTGTATGCTTTAAAAGGAGAAATGAAAACACCTGAATTTTTGACTGAAGCTAATAATGCCTTAAATCCCAAATTGCAGCTTCCATATTTAGAAAAAATATTTCTGGATGATCCATCCAATTCAGACAAGTTTTTTACCTATTTGAATACGCTAAAAAAAGGAAAAGACAGAACAGATTTATCTATACCAACACATACATATTTAAACACACAATCAGATGCACAATTGGTTAGCGAAACCAATTGGCGTGTTATAGCAAATGGCGTAACAGATATTAAATCACGTGAATTTCAATATGTTTTAAATCATCAAAAGGAATTTGCTGCTGTAGCTTCGCAAAACCGTGTTGATCGTAAAATAGAAAGTATTGTGACAGAATTACTTCGTCCTTTGGTTGATAATCTGGACACTGTAAACTATTACAAACAAAGAGAGGTTGCAAAATCTATTCGTTTGCAAAAAACAGATTCACTGGTTTTTAAATTTGATTTAACTCTTGCTGAAAGAACTGAAAAATGGCAATTTTATAAATCAGTAACTCTTGAGGATACTCAAAAGTTAGTTTGGAATGATGCGAGTTTTCTGAAAGACATTGGAAATACCTATCTTAAACACATAAAAGACACAGAAAGCCTGAAAAAGTCCATTTTTTGGGTGAAACATTCCATAGAGTTAAATGATTCTTATGATGGAAATTTATTACTGGCCCGGCTTTATAATAAAATAAAGGACAAGAAACTGGCCTTGCAGTATGCAAAAGACGCCAAAGAGATTTGCACCGAAATGACCTGGAGTACAAAAGAAGTTGATACTTTGTTGGCCGAATTAAATACTAAATAACTTTTACAATATAATATGGAAGTAAAGCTAAGACCGGCAACTACTAATGATTTAGAAAAAATTCTTGAAATAGTAAATCATTCTATTTTGCATACCACTGCAAATTATAGTTATGAGGTTCAGACTCTTGATGTGCAAACGAAATGGTTTGAAGATAAAAAAGCTAAAAATCTTCCCATAGTGATAGCAGACTTAGATAGTGAAGTGGTTGGTTTTGGAAGTTACGGTCAGTTTCGTGAAAAAATTGGTTATCAATATACTGTGGAACACTCTGTATATGTAGTTGATCATGTAATTGGTAAAGGAATTGGTTCTCAATTATTAACCGAATTGATTCGCCTGGCTAAAGAACAGGGATATCATGTTATGATTGGCGCTATCGATGCCGATAATGCCGGAAGTATTGCTTTTCATGAACGTTTTGGTTTTGTTGCCACAGGTACAATTCGCGAAGTGGGTTACAAATTTGATCATTGGCTTGATTTAGTTTTTATGCAATTGATTTTGAAGTAGTATGCAAAATCTTCCTTTAAACAAAAAAATAATCCTCTTTGATGGCATTTGCAATTTATGCGACAGTGCTGTCCAATTTATTATAAAAAATGATAAAAAAGACCTGTTTAGATTTGTAGCACTACAATCTGATTTAGGAAAAGAAATATGCAATTATATTGGGGTAGATCAAAGCAAAATAGACAGTATTATTTTGTATCATCCCGGTGTTGCTTATTATTACAAATCGTCGGCAGTTATTGAAATTGCTGAAGATCTTGGTGGTATTTATAGTGTTCTCTCTATATGTAAAATTTTTCCGGAAAAACTTCGCAATATCATTTATAATTATATTGCTAAAAATCGCTACAAGTGGTACGGAAAAAAAGAAAGTTGTATGATTCCAACTCCGGAATTAAAGGCTAAGTTTTTGTAGAAATATATCTGGAAAATTATGTTTTTTTGTCATTTCGAGAAACGAGAAATCGCACTAGAAGTACGCCAATCTTTGTTGATTTACTAGTGCGATTTCTCCCTTCAGTCGAAATAACAAAAGGCTTAGAACTAAGCTAAATAATTACTTCTGACGTTTTTTTAGCACTTCAATAACGTCATTTAACTGAAAACCTTTTGCCTGTAATAAAATCAGATAATGAAATAATAAATCGGCGCTTTCGCTAAGGAATAGATCGTCATTATCATCTTTGGCTTCGATAACAACTTCTACAGCTTCCTCTCCTACTTTTTGCGCAATTTTATTGATCCCTTTTTCAAATAAAGAAGCCACATAACTTTTCTCAGAATCAGCATTTTCTCTTCTGGTTTTGATAGTCTCTTCTAATTGAGAAATAAATCCATAATTAGCCGTATTTGGTTCCTGCCAGCAAGTATCTGCACCTGTGTGACATGTTGGGCCTACAGGTTTTGCCTGAATCAAAAGTGTATCACCGTCACAGTCATTTTTGATGCTTACCAGATTTAAAAAGTTACCGCTCTCCTCCCCTTTTGTCCAAAGTCTTTGTTTAGAACGACTAAAGAAAGTTACTTTTTGAGTTTCAATTGTTTTTTGAAGCGATTCTTCGTTCATATACCCCAGCATTAAAACATTTTTAGTTTCTGAATCCTGAATTATAGCCGGAATTAATCCGTTTGCGCTTTTGATATCTATGTCCATAATTTTAGTCTAAAGTTGTAAAGTCGAAAGTCTTAAAGTTAAAACTAAAGTCTGACTTCTATATTGTTATTTTTTAATTCTTGTTTTAACGCTTTTATCTCGATTTCTTTAAAGTGAAAAACACTTGCTGCTAAAGCTGCGTCTGCTTTTCCTTCTTTGAAGGAATCTACAAAATGCTGAATGTTTCCGGCACCTCCCGAAGCAATAATTGGAATATTTACTAATTCAGAAAGCTTTGCCAAGGCTTCGTTTGCAAAACCATTTTTAGTTCCGTCATTATCCATAGAAGTAAATAAAATTTCACCTGCGCCTCGTTTTGCAACTTCAACCGCCCAGTCAAACAGATTTAATTCTGTTGGTACTTTTCCTCCAACCAAATGCACAATCCATTGTCCATCAATTTGTTTCGCATCAATTGCAACAACAACACACTGGCTGCCGAATTTTTGAGCCAAATCATTAATCAATTGTGGATTTTTGACTGCCGATGAATTAATCGAAACTTTATCTGCGCCATTATTTAACAGAATTTCTACATCTTCTACAGACGAAATTCCGCCGCCAACTGTAAACGGAATATTGATTTTTTCCGCTACACTTCGTACCATATTTACGAGTGTTTTACGTCTTTCTTCTGTTGCAGATATATCCAGAAAGACCAATTCGTCAGCACCCTCTCTCGAATAAATTTCAGCTAATTCTACTGGATCTCCAGCATCACGTAAGTCAACGAAATTAACGCCTTTTACCGTTCTTCCGTTTTTTATATCCAAACAAGGTATAATTCTTTTTGCTAACATTTATCTAATGTGTTAATTAGATAATTAGTCAATTAGATAATTATTTCGCACAAAGCATAAATTATCTAATTATCAAATTATCTCATTTTCTAATTATGTAGTTTTCCAGTTGTTTTAAGGTAATTCTTCCTTCGTAAATTGCTTTCCCAATGATTGTTCCTTCGCAGCCTGCTTCGGCTAATTTTGGTAATTCATCGAAAGTTGAAATTCCGCCTGAAGCAATTAACTTTACGCCGCTTGCTTCGGCTAAAATTTTGCTGTATAAATCAAAACTTGGGCCTTGAAGCATTCCGTCTTTTGCTATATCAGTACAAATTACATACTGAATCCCTTTACTTTGATAATCCTGAATAAATGGGATTAATTCTTCATCTGAATCTTCTAACCAGCCTGAAACAGCAATTTTTTCGTCTTTTGCATCAGCTCCCAAAATGATCTTTTCAGAACCATATTCAGAAATCCATTTTTCAAAAATTGCTCTGTTTTTTACTGCAATACTTCCGCCGGTAATTTGGTTTGCACCACTTTCGAAAGCAATTCTCAAATCATCATCCGATTTTAATCCACCCCCAAAGTCTATTTTTAAACTGGTTTGTGACGCAATTTGTTCTAATATTTTATAATTGACAATTTTGCTTGATTTTGCGCCGTCAAGATCTACTAAATGCAGATATTCAATTCCGTGCGCTTCAAATGATTTTGCTACTTCAAGCGGGTTTTCGTTGTAAATTATTTTGGTATCATAATCCCCTTTGGACAAACGAACGCATTTTCCGTCAATGATATCTATGGCTGGTATTATTCTCATTTTTGTTTAGTCTTAAAGTTTGAAAGTTGAAAGTCTTAAAGTCTTTTTGATTCTCAAAAACTGTTATTTTAATTGAAATTGATTTTTGATATTTCAAATTGGATTTTGGAATTTAAATATTGGAATTTAATTTAAGAAAGTTCCCTAGTATTTTCTCCCCAACATCACCGCTTTTCTCTGGGTGAAACTGAGTTCCGTAGAAATTATCTTTTTGCAAAGCCGATGCATATTCAACATCGTAATTGGTTGTTGCAATAGCTTCCGCGCATTTTGGAGCATAAAAACTGTGAACCAAATACATGAATTCATTTTCTGAAATTCCTTTAAACAAATCCGTTTTTAAATCATAAATCTGATTCCATCCCATTTGTGGTACTTTTACGTTGTTTGAAAATTTCAAAACATCAACATCAAAAATACCCAGACCTACTGTATTTCCTTCTTCGGTTTTATTACACATTAACTGCATTCCGAGACAAATTCCTAAAACGGGTTGTTTTAATTGCGGAATCAGGTTATCCAGGCCACTTTCACGAAGTTTAATCATTGCTGAACTCGCCTCGCCCACGCCAGGAAAAATAACTTTATCTGCCGACTGAATTTCTTCAGGATTATTACTCAAAACAGCCTTAAAACCCAATCTTTCAATAGCAAACATAATGCTCTGAATATTTCCTGCTCCGTAATTTATGATTATTATTTTCATTTTATTTAGTCTTAAAGTCCAAAGTCTAAAGTCTTAAAGTCACTTTTGACATCCATAGTTTGGAAATCTTTTGACTTTATGACTTTCAACTTTTGACTTAATTAAAGCATTCCCTTTGTCGAAGGCAAAATCATTTTTTCTGTATCTCTTTTTACTGCTACTTTTATCGCTTTTGCGAAAGCTTTAAAGATTGCCTCTATTTTGTGATGCTCGTTAGTTCCTTCTGCTTTTATGTTTAAATTGGCTTTTGCTCCGTCTGTAAACGATTTAAAGAAGTGATAGAACATTTCTGTTGGCATTTTACCCACCATTTCACGTTTAAATTCAGTTTCCCAAACCAGCCAGTTTCTTCCTCCAAAGTCAATTGCTGCCTGTGCCAAACAATCATCCATAGGCAGACAGAATCCGTAACGCTCGATTCCTAATTTATTTCCTAATGCTTTTGCAAAAACTTCACCTAAAGCAATTGCTGTATCTTCGATGGTGTGGTGTTCATCGACTTCTAAGTCACCTTTTACAAGAATTTCAAGATCCATTTGACCGTGACGTGCAATTTGATCTAACATGTGATCGAAAAACGCAATTCCGGTTTCAATTTTACTTTTTCCGGTTCCATCAAGATTCAAATTGATGTAAATATCCGTTTCGTTTGTTTTGCGTGTAATGGATGCCGAACGCGCTTCTAATTTCAAAAACTCGTAAATCGTTTTCCAGTCCATGGTTTGCAAAGCTATCGTTTCGTTTAATTCTTCCCGTTTTAACGAAATTTCATTACTTCCAAATCCATCAGTATTATTCATGAAAATGGCTTTTGCACCAAGATTTTTAGCAAGCTCAACATCGGTTAAACGATCACCTAAAACAAATGAGTTTGCCAGATCATACTCCGGATTATTTAAATATTTTGTCAACATTCCCGTTCTTGGTTTGCGTGTTGGCGCATTTTCTTCCGGAAAAGTTCGGTCTACAAAAATTTCATCAAATATTACTCCTTCATTTTCAAAAGCTCTTAGAATAAAATTTTGCGTTGGCCAAAACGTATCTTCAGGAAAACTATCTGTTCCAAGTCCGTCCTGATTGGTTACCATTGCTAATTCGTAATCTAATTCATTGGCAATTTTAGCCAGATATTGAAACGCTTTTGGATAAAATTCCAATTTATCCAAACTATCCAATTGTAAATTTTCAGGTTCTAAAACGATCGTTCCGTCACGATCGATAAAAAGTACTTTTTTCATGCTTTATATTTTTTTTCTGCCACAGATTAAAAAGATTAAAATGATTTCTTTAGCCACGAATTCCACAAATTTTCACTAATTTAACTTGTGTTAATTTGTGTAATTCGTGGCGAAAAATAAGACAAACAAAATAAAAAAATAATCCGTTCAATCTGTGTTATCTGTGGACTATCTCTTTCTTATTTTAACAACTTCAATTCTTTAATCAAAACGGCGTTTTCTTCTTCTGTTCCAATTGTAAAACGAAGACAGTTCTCGCATAATGGCTGTGTTGTTCTGTTACGAATTACGATTCCTTTCTCGATTAACTGATCGTATCTTTTGTTTGCGTCATCTACTTTTACTAAAACAAAATTGGCTTCAGTTGGATACACTTTTTCAACAAAACTAACTTCAAGTAAAACTTTAAGTAATTCTTCTCTTTGCTTAATTATAGAGGTTATTTCCTGTTTTATTTTTTCTGAATCTCTTAAACGTTCAATGGCTCTTTGCTGTGTTAATTCGTTTACGTTGTAAGGCGGTTTTATTTTATTTAATACCGAAATTACAGCTTCTGAAGCGTAACAAATTCCTAAGCGAATTCCGGCCAAACCATAGGCTTTTGAAAGCGTTTGTGTAATTACTAAATTTGGGTAAGTATCAATTTCTGCCAGCCAGCTTTCTTTCTCAGAAAAGTCTATATATGCCTCATCAATCACAACCAAGCCACTAAAATTTTGAAGTAATTTAATCACGCTTTCATCAGAAAATGAATTTCCTGTTGGGTTATTTGGGGAACATAAAAAGATTATTTTTGTATTGTGATCTACTGCTTTCAGAATCTTTTCAATCTGAGGCTGAAAATCAGTTGTTAAAAGAATTTCTCTGTTTTCTACTGCATTTATGTTTGCCAGCACTCCATACATCCCGTATGTTGGCGGTAACGAAATAATATTATCTTTTTTTGGTTCGCAAAAAGCTCTAAAAAGTAAATCTAAAACTTCATCACTTCCATTTCCTAATAAAATCTGACTTTGTTTTGTGTTATTGTTTTTAGCCAAAATTGCTTTAACCGAATTCTGTTGCGGATCCGGATAACGGTTTACTCCATTTTGAAACGGATTTTCATTGGCATCCAAAAAAATCATTTCGGCTGTATCAAAATCCTCAAATTCATCCCTAGCCGACGAATATGGTTTTAATGATTTTACGTTTTCACGTGTAATTGTGTTTATATCGAATTTCATTTCTTTTGTTTTTTGGAATATAGAAAATAGAGTAAAGAAAATAGACTTCTCATCTTTAGTATTTTTCTATATTCTTTACTCTGTACTCTTTACTCTTTATTCTTTGCTCTATCTTCTCTATTCTAAACTCTTTAATCTCAACGTTACAGCATTCTTATGCGCCTGTAAACCTTCAGCTTCTGCCATAATTTCAATTGCCTTTCCAATCTTTTGAATTCCTGTTTTTGAAATTTTCTGAAATGTCATTGATTTCATGAAACTATCCAGATTTACACCGCTGTAATTCTTAGCATATCCGTTTGTTGGTAAAGTATGATTGGTTCCTGAAGCATAATCTCCTGCGCTTTCCGGTGTATAATTCCCAATAAAAACGGAGCCTGCATTTACGATTCCGTTGCAGTAAAAATCATCATATTCGGAACAGATAATAAAGTGTTCCGGTCCGTATTCATTGATTAAATCCAATGCAACCTGATCATTTTCAACATAAATTAATTTAGAATTTTCAATTGCTTTTTTCGCGATTGCTTTTCTTGGAAGTATCTCCAACTGTGACTGAATTTCTTCTTCTACCTCATTAATCAATTTTCTGGAAGTCGAAACTAAGATTACCTGACTGTCTGTACCGTGTTCTGCCTGTGATAATAAATCTGATGCTACAAACGCAGGAACAGCAGTTTCATCTGCAACAATTAGTAATTCTGATGGACCTGCCGGCATATCAATCGCCACGCCAAACTGAGTCGCCAATTGTTTTGCTACGGTAACAAATTGATTTCCTGGTCCGAAAATTTTATATACTTTTGGTATAGATTGTGTACCAAATGTCATTCCCGCAATAGCCTGAATTCCTCCTACTTTCAAAATTTTGGTTACACCGCATAAATTAGCCGCATATAAAATAGCCGGATTTATTTTTCCGTTCTTATCAGGTGGTGAACATAAAACGATTTCTTTGCAGCCTGCAATTTCAGCTGGTACAGCCAACATTAAAACGGTAGAGAACAAAGGTGCTGTTCCGCCCGGAATATATAAACCAATCTTCTGAATTGGTCTTTTTTCCTGCCAGCAATTTACGCCTTCAACTGTTTCTATTGAAATTCTGTCTGTTTTTTGAGCACTGTGAAATTTGTAAATATTTGATTTTGCAAGTTCAATTGCTTCTTTTAGCTCATTTGGAATCAATTTAATTGCTTCTTCTATTTCGTTTTCAGAAACTTCGTAATTGTCTAAACTTATTCCGTCAAAGATTGAAGTGTATTTTGCTACCGCTTCATCTCCTTTTTTCTGAACTTCTTTAAAAATTTCTTTTACTGTAACTTCAATGTCATCAATTGTTTGTGTTGGTCTTTTTAATATTTCTGACCAGATTTCTGGTTTTGGATTGTCTATTTTATTCATAATATTTTCAATATTAAATTCCAAATTTCTAAAATCCCAAATTCCAATTCTTTATTTTAAAAATCAACGCTAAGCTTGGAATTTGGAATTTAAAAATTGAATTTTCTTTTTATAGTACCATTTTCTCAATTGGGCAAACCAGAATTCCTTCTGCACCTACTTCTTTTAACTGATCGATTACATCCCAAAAAGTGTCTTTGTCAATTACTGAGTGAACACTGCTCCAGCCCTCTTGTGCGAGTGGTAATACAGTTAAACTTCTTAAAACCGGAAGGATTTTTCCAACTGCATCAATTTTATCGTTTGGAACGTTCATTAAGATATATTTCGAATTTCTGGCTCTTAAAACGGCCTGAATTCTGAATTTTAAAGTGTCGATGTGTTTTTGAATTTCCGGAGAAACTTTTGGTGAAACTGCCAAAACTGCTTCGCTTTTCAGAATAACTTCAACTTCTTTTAGATTGTTTTTGAATAAGGTGCTTCCGCTTGAAACAATATCTACAATGGCATCGGCAAGACCAATGTTTGGAGCGATTTCTACAGAACCTGAAATTTGGTGAATGTCTACTGTAAGTCCAAAAGAGTTAAAATACTCATTTACGGTATTTGGGTATGAAGTTGCTACACGCAAACCGGCTAAATCCTGAACTGAGTTGTATTCAAAAGCTTTAGGAACGGCTACAGAAACTTTGCATTTCGAAAATCCTAATTTTTGGACTACTTCAATTCCTTTTCCTTTTTCTACTAAAAGGTTGTCACCAACAATGGCTAAATCTACGACTCCGTCTATTAAGTATTGCGGAATATCTGAATTTCTTAAATATAAAACTTCAAGGGGGAAATTTGAAGCTTCGGCTTTCAGCTGATCGATTCCGTTGTTGATTGAAATACCACAATCTTTTAGAATCTGAATGCTGTCTTCGTTTAAACGACCTGATTTTTGAATTGCAATTTTTAAAGTACTCATTTTTTTAGTTGTTTGTTGAATTAATAGTCTGAGTACAAAGAATTGGAATAAAAAAACCCGTTTGATGTACTCAAACGGGTTTTAAAATATGATGATTTACACGCATACCATTAACACATCGCCTGAGAGCAATAATGAAAATGATGATGATGTAATTGATTTGAAATCATGTTTTGGGTTGTTTTATAATTCTTTGATTCGGTTGCAAATATACTAGTTAATTTCATAAAACAACAAATTTTAATATAACTTAACGATAGTTTATTGTTAAAAAATAGCAAAGAGCCTGTTTTTACTGGTAATTTTTAATTTACGATAACGTTTTAATATTATCCGGAAAACTTAAAATCACCGTTGTACCTACTTCCAGCTCGCTTTCGATTTTAAATTTAATGTTTAGTAATCCTGTTATTCGTTTTACAATTGACAAACCTAATCCTGTTCCTTTTATTTGTGGATGATCTGTTGAGTTAGATCTGAAAAACGGATTAAAAATCGATTCTAAATCTGCCTTTGCAATTCCAATTCCGTTATCTTCAATTTTGCAGATTGTTTTATCATTTTGTTTTGTAAGTGAGATCGAAACCTGGCCACTCTCATTAGAATATTTAATAGCATTCGAAATTAAATTTCTTAAAACCGTTATGATTAAAAAATTATCTGATTGAATATAATAATCCTGTTGAGCATCAAATTTAACGTTAATTCCCTGCTTATTTATTTTCTCAGAATTTAAAGTTAAAACATCTAATAATATTGAATTCAAATAAACAGATTCTATATTTATGCTTTGCTTTTGGTTTTCAAAACGAGCCATTAAAAGAAGCTGATCTACCAATGTATTAAGATGATCTACTTCATTAATACAATAGTTTATTTTTTCTTTATACTCACTTGTATCTCTGGGTTTACGTATTAACACCTCAAGTGTTCCTTTAATAACGGTTAACGGCGTTCTTAATTCGTGTGATGCATCAGAAGTGAATTGTTTTTCGCGTTCAATGGCATCCTCAATTCGATTTAAAAGACTATTTATGGTTTTTGAAAGTGTATATAATTCGTCGCGGCTTTTGGGCAAAGGAATCCGCGTCTTCAGATTATCTTTGGTAATAATTTTTGAAGTATTTATTATTGCATTTATTGGTTTTATACTACGCCCGGCAAAGAATCTGGCAATAAAAAACAGCAAGAATAAAATGGCAAGAAATGAAAAACTCATGATATCAAACAAATTGTTGAGTACCATTTTGGAATCTGCCAGTGACATTGCAACAATTATATAGCCAATTTTTTTATTTTGAATATGTAGCGGAACCTGAATTTGTCTAATGGCGTTCTCCCCCATTTTGGTATCAAACAACTTATAATCTTCTACTGAATCTTTAAATTCCAGTGTCTCTGTTTTTAAATTGGGTGCTTTTTCGATAATTCGCTTGTTCAAATCTAAAAATTCGACAAAAACTGGGTTTACATCAACGGTATTGTGCTCACGTTCACTCCATTCTTCTTCATCAATCAAAATCACTTTGCCTTTCTCAACTTTGATTTCTTTAAGATGATTCTGAATTTCAATATTAATATTTTCATCTATATGGCTGTAAACAGTATGTTTTACAATAGAATAGATGGCTGAAAAGACGACTAATATTAATAATCCTGTGGTAATAATATAGTTTAATGCAATTTTATTTTTAAAGGAAAGTTGTATCATTTATAAGTCGTTTGCGATATAACCGATACCGCGGATTGTTTTGATGTAGTCTTCTTCAATTTTTAAATTGAGTTTTTTTCTGATGGCATTCATAAAAACGTCAATGACACCGGTATCATATTCAAAATTGATTTCCCAGACATCTTTCAGTATCTGATTTCGTGTACAAACTTTTCCTTTATTTTGAATTAAATAGGTAAGTAATTCAAATTCTCTTTGAGTAAGAGCGACTTCTTCGTCATTTTTAAGAACAATATGCTTTGTTAAATCGATAGTAATTGTTCCCAGGGTTAGTTTTTCAGTTCCTTTTTTATTTCTAAAATGAATTTTGATTCTTTCAACCAATTCTTCAAAGCTAAAAGGTTTTTTTATATAGTCATTTGCACCTGCTTTCAGCCCTTCTATAGTTTCCTGAACCGTATCTTTTGCCGTTAGAAAAATAATTGGGGTTGTGTGATCTTTGATTCTGATTGCTTTACAAAGGTCTAAACCATTAATTTTAGGCAGCATCCAGTCTAACAAGATTAAATCAAATTTATGATTCTGAATTAATTCAAAACCTTTAGAACCATCATTTGCCGTTGTAATCTGGTATCCTTCTTCCTGCAATCCCTGCTGCAAAAATTGTACAATACCCAGTTCATCTTCAACTATTAAAATATGCATCTATTTTTCTTTTGATTTATAATTGTTTTTAAAGCTTTTGTTTGTCAAAGATAAAAATTTTCAGGCTTAGAAATTACTATAAACCTTTAGAATTAACCAATTTAATCATCTTAAGTAAACATTAAGTTAACACTAAGCAAGGTAAAAGCATAACTTCATCTTTTGCTAATTAATGCAAATTAATTTTGTAAAAAATTAAATACCATGGCTTTTTACAAAAAAATGTCCCCTTTTTACAATCTAGCTCTGTTTTACTTTGCAGTTAGTTTTTTGCTACGAATGGTTTTGTTCTTTCATCCCATAACACAAACATCGTTTAGTATTCTTGAGAGTTTGAAAATCTTTAGTTTAGGTCTTCTTTCAGATTTCTTTGTTTTTGTTGTTGCCAGTAGCTTTTTATGGCTATATCTAATTTTTATTTCAAATTCAAAATATTATAAGCCTTACGGATATATCATATTAGGTGTTTTTGCTGCTTTATTTCTTTATGTAGCATCAGGAAAAAGTATTTTTGACGAATATGGCGGTGCATTGCCCCGAATTGTTCTCATTTTTATAGGTCTTAAAACACTTCTTTTTTCTCTTTTACTTTTTCTTCCTAAACTAAGAGACAAGATTAGATTCTGGTTATTTGCTTTTGTTATTTTTCTTTATGTCTTATTGATACTTCAGAATGGTTTAAGCGAATACTTTTTCTGGAATGAATTTGGAGTAAAATACAACTTTATTGCTGTAAACTATTTAATTTATACTAATGAAGTTATTGGTAATATTATGCAGTCATATCCTGTTATACCAATATTTTCTGCTCTTTTTATCATTACTTCAATTGTGACTTATTTTATTCTCCAAAAATCTAAAAACTATCTCAATGATATCCCTGATTTTAAAGAAAAAATCAAAATTTCAGGTGTTTATATCGTTTTGTTTTTGGTTTCTTTATTTGCAATTCCAACTTTGGCAAAAACGGAGAATTCTAAGAATGTATTTGTAAATGAGTTGCAGGCAAATGGAATTTATAAATTCTATCTGGCTTTTCAGAATAACAAATTAGATTATTTCAAGTTTTATAAAACATTGCCAAATCAAGAGGCTTTTGCCATTCTAAAGCAACAATTCCCTGGAATTACAGGAGAAAACACCAATCGTAAAATTACCGGGGATTCTACTGAAAATAGAAAAAATGTAGTTCTGATCACGATTGAAAGTTATAGTGCCGATTTTATGAAGGCTTACGGAAATGAGCAAAGTATTACACCCTTTTTGGATAGTTTGGCTCAAAAAAGCTTGCAGTTTACCAATTTGTATGCTGCAGGAAACAGAACCGTTCGCGGACTTGAAGCTGTAACATTGTGTTTACCTCCAACAGCCGGAGAAAGTGTGGTAAAAAGAGAAGATAATAAGAATAAATTCTCTACAGGAAATGTATTTAAAGAGAAAGGATACAATGTAAACTTCATGTACGGCGGAGATGCTTTTTTTGATAATATGCAGGACTTTTATTCTGGAAACGGATATAAAATTGTAGATAAATCTAGTTTTTCTCCGGAGGAAATTACATTCTCTAATGTATGGGGAGTTTGCGATGAAGATATGTACAACAAAGCAATAAAGGTAATCAACGCTGAATCTAAAGATAATAAACCTTTCTTTAATCATATTATGACGGTGAGTAACCACAGGCCTTTTACTTACCCAAATAATAAAATTGATATTCCGGGAGACATTAAATCCCGTGATGGTGGGGTAAAATATACGGATTATGCTTTGAAAAGATTCTTTGCAATGGCGAGTAAACAGTCTTGGTTTAAGAATACTGTCTTTGTAATTGTTGCAGATCATTGTGCGTCAAGTGCCGGAAAAACAGAACTTCCGTTAGACAAATACAGGATTCCTGCTTTTATTTACACGCCAAATGGTAAACCTGCAAAATACACGCAATTGATGTCGCAAATTGATGTAATGCCTACTCTTTTTGGTCTATTGCATTTTAATTACGACAGTAAATTTTTTGGTCAGGATGTTCTAAAACCTGATTATAAGCCTAGAGCTCTTATTGCTACTTATCAGGATTTAGGATTGATAAAAGATAATGTATTAACCATTTTATCACCTAAACAACAAGTAAGACAGTTTGCTTTGAAGCTTAAACCAAAACCAGGAGTTGCTCCGGAATTTCAGCTTAATTATGATGAAACACCTTTAAAAACAGTGAGAACTGATTTGATAAATGATGCCGTTTCTTATTATCAGTCGGCATCTTATATGCTTAAAGAAAAAAAGTATCAAAAGTAAATTTTAGCTTTGCTAAAATAACGATATAAAAAAGCCTCAAATTTCAATAATTTGAGGCTTTTTTATATTTAATATTTATTTCAGAAATTTTAAACTTGAAATAAAATTGAGTTTAGTCGTTTTGATTTCTCATTCCGAATAGATCTCCTTTTTGGTATAGTTTTAAATCTTCCTGCAAAGAAGTAAAGTTTCTTTGTGTAACAGCAGGTGCATCTAAATCACTCAAATCTGGTTTTCCGGCATTTACCCATGCTGTGTACCAAAAACTTGCAGTTGCAGTAATGGCTTTTCTCATTTGATTTTCAACCATTCCGTTTAAATCTTTGTGAAGTTTTGCAGAATATTCGTCAGAGAATTTTGGAGTATTGTATTTAGTTTTAATCACTTTTCCATCAGCATCCATCTCAAAAACTTTGTTTTCAGGAGTTGAAGTTCTTAATTTCTTATCGATATCAAGCAAAGGCTGAACCAAACTATGTGTATCATTGATCATATCCCATGTTGCTTTATGAACATCTGGATAATAAGTTGCCTGCGGAACATTTAATTTGTAGTTTTTAGCAAATAATTCCGGTAATCTGCTTTCCCAAAGTGAGTGAATTCCTTTTTGATCACTCAATTGTCCATCATGATTTGCAGAGGTATGCAATGGCATGTGTGCATCACCAATATAATGTCCTAAATCTGCAGCAAGAAACAAAATTTCGGCTCTGTTTTTCTCTTTAAAAGCTTTAGTTAACTTTACCATCATATCTTCGATATACCAAGGTAAAATTCCGTTATCGTTCAAAAACTTAGCTTCATACTTTTTCTTTGCCGCTTCCATAGTTTGTGGAATACTGTCTACTGGACCAAAGTTTTCCATATCAAAATAGTGTCTTGGATTTTCGTCCTTATAGTTTAAAGCATATTTACGAATGTCCGGAACAGAAGCTTCCTGTGTAATAAAGTCGATGTGATTGTAAAAGAAAACCTGAACCGATTTTGGTAAAGCCATCACAGCAGCTTTATTAATTCTTTCATGGCCTACAATTCCCCATGACAAAGTAAAAAAACCAACAATTATAGCAAAAAAGGCAATTAATTTTGGTTTCATTTTAAAGTTTTTCATTTGATTTTTTATTTGAGGGGTCAAATTTACCTTATTTTATAGATAATTCAAAAGAGAACCATTTAAGATTGTTAAAATTTTTCTATTTTAAATTTTTGAAGTAAAAAAGTGCCATCTTTTTAAATTGAACGTCAGGGCAATTACCTATTTTTGTACTACTTTTTATATAAAATTTTTATTCATGCGCCTTAATTCTTTTTACCTGCTCTTTATTCTTTTTACCACTTTTAGCCATGCTCAGGAAGAACCGGATGTTCTGTTGAAAAATGTAAGTGATACCATTCTTAACACCAAAAGAACGCTTAAAATGGCTGATCCTCTTAATGATATTAAAGTGATGCAAAAGTTGTTTCCGGGAAAATTGTATAATCTTGCCGACAAAAACACTTTTGTAAGCTGGAATTGTAAAAGCTGTAAACCGGCGCCTTTTCCTGATGTTAATGAAGTTGAAGGAGATCAGTTATTTCCATACGAACGAGGTGTTGCTACAAGACTTCTTTCCAGTATTGATTATGCTGATTCTAAAGGAAATCAATTTAGAATTCTCACATTTAATCATTCTCAATATGACGAAGATGGCTTGCAGACAGGTCGTTTTTCCGGTGGATTATTAGGCATTGCTAAATTTGCTAAAAACGGAAACTCATGGGAAATGAGATCTTTTCAGCCTGCTGTTGCAGCATTTGGATCTTTTGCGCAGTGTCCAACTCCAAAACTTGTTCAGATTGGAGAAGATCAGTATGCGTTATCACTTGTACATGCTAATGGCGGCCCAGGAGCCCCATATAGTGCTTATTTATATCTTATCGCAGGGTTTGATGGCAAATACCAGTCTTTGATGGAAGTGGGTTATTATGCTTTATCAAATAGTGTAAGTTCAAATTGGTCAGGTTCATACACTGTAGTTACTGATAATAACAAAAAGTTTTTCAGAGACTTTGTTATTACAACGACCGGTTCGTACAAAAAAGCCAAAGGTACAGAGGATGATTTTGAAGTTGATTTGCCTGAAGAACTGGCAACACTGGCAAAAACTAAAAAGCAATTTAACTTTGTGATTGAAAGACATTTTTCTTTTAGTGGTAAATGGTATAAAACTGTAGGTAAACCAGTTGTGAAATTTTCGAATATAAAGTAGATTTTTAAAATTTTCCAAAATTTAGAAGCCAAAGATTTCAAGTGATACAACTGAAATCTTTGGCTTTCTATTTACGGTTAAAAGCAGATTATAAACAGCGAAGTTACAGCGATAAATATCCACAGCAGAACTCCTTGTAGTAAAGGCTTCACTCCTACTGATTTTAAAGTATTAATGTTTAAAGTTGCACCAATTAAAAATAAGGTAATTGTTAAGCCAATTTTAGCAAGATGTACAATACTCCCTGAAAACATTGATACTGATGGCACATAAGAATTAATAAGCATTGCAACGACGAACAATCCGATAAAATATGGAATTTTGATTTTTGCTGTAGCACCTCCGCTTTTATTTTTGAAGGTGAATGCCGCTAAAAGTGATATCGGAATAATCCACAATGCTCTGGCTAATTTTACCGTTGTAGCAACCTGTAATGCTTCTACACCATATTTATTTGCTGCTCCTACAACAGAACTTGTATCATGAATCGCAATGGCACACCATAATCCGAATTCTTTTTGAGACAAATCAAACTGATGACCAATAAACGGAAATGCAAATAAGGCTATTGAATTTAATATAAAGATGACACCTAAAGCAATTGAAGTCTCATTTTCATTGGATTTAATTACGGGAGCGATTGCTGCAATGGCACTTCCTCCGCAAATTGCAGTTCCGCAAGAGATTAAGTGCGATGTTTTTCTTTCGGTTTTCAGCCATTTTCCTAATAATAAACCAAAAATAAGCGTACTAAAGATGGAGAATACCGTTAACAGAAAACCTTCTTTTCCTACTGAGACTGCGCTTGCGACATTCATACCAAATCCCAGACCAACAACAGAAAACTGCAGTAAAAAGGAAATCGCTTTACCGTTGAATTCAACAAATGGATTTCCAAAAACATTCACCAGAATAACACCAAATAATAAAGCAATTGGCGGAGAGATTACAGAAAAAAGACACAGTACAATGATACCGGCAAAAATGGCCAGTTGTAAATAATAATTAACTTCTAATAGTTGTGACGATGTGTGATTTTTAGTTTTCAAAATAAAGATATTTGATATTTGTTCTGCAAAGTTCGCCCCTTTAAATTGAAACCGCCAATCGTAAAATACGATCGGCTATAACTTCATGTTATAATAAGATGACATGTTTTGAATAAACATCTCTGATAATGCATCGGATTTTCCCATTAATGTAATAACGTAAAAATATCGCTCAATGGATAGATTTGCAATATCCAAAACCATTAATTCGTTATTTTTTAGCTCTTTACCCACTGCATGAATGGACATAAAAGCAAAACAATCTGAATTTAATAAATACGATTTTATACTTTCTGTACTACCCAATTGCATTTCGATTTGTAAATCTGCTAAGTTCAGATTTATATTTTTCAAAGCATATTCTATAACTTCAAGTGTACCTGACCCTCGCTCACGGGTTATAAATTTCATTGATTTTAAATCGTTTACAGAAACTTCATTCTGTTTTGCAATGGGATTTTTACTGCTGCATACTAAAACCAATTCGTCTTTTAAGAACTGAGTATATTTAATGGATTGATTTTTTGATTGTCCTTCTACAATTCCAATTTCGATTTCTTTATTGATTAGAGCGGTTTCAATTTGTTCTGTGTTTCCGTTTAATAAATTGACTTTTATATCTTTTTGTTTTTGATGGAAACGTGCCAAAACTGGAGAAATAATATACTGAGAAATAGTAGTACTTGCTCCCAATCGCAATGAACCCTGACGCTCGCTAATAAATGAACTCATTTCAAAATCGATCTCGCGATATATTTCAAGTATATTTTTGGTATGCTTTAAAAGAATTTCTCCGGCTGATGTCAAAGCAATTTTAGAGCCGTTACGTTCAAAAAGTTTAGTTTTATACTTTTCTTCCAGCTCCTGAATGTGTTTTGAAACGGCAGGCTGCGAAATATACAACTCTGTGGCCGCTTTAGTGAAATTAAGGCGAAGTGCAACGGTATAAAATACTTTTAGCCTAAAATCCATAATCATAAATTTTTAATTCGTAATCCACTTTCTTCTGTAATATTTTTTACAATAAAATAATTTAAAAACTTATAACAAAAGTTCAGGTCGATACTCAAAATGCATGGTGTCATAATGTTTCCAATTTCCTCCCCAAATAAAGCCATATTTTTCAAAAATTGAAACTAGCTTGAGAGGAATTTGATTTCTATACGAAAGAGTAGCTTCTTCATTTTTACATTTACAATCCCATTGCCAATAATTGGAAATTTTGACATTAATATCTATTGTCATTCCATAACTATGCATACTTAATCGGTTTGTTCCTGAAATTTTTCTCCAACTAAATGTACCTCCAATAGCATTAATATATTTTTTAAATTCCGGATTATTATCTAATTCTGCCGAGAGTTTTTTTACTATTTTATCAATTCCATTTACGCTTGTTACTTTTATTTTTTGATTAACTAATTTTGGACACCAAATAATTTCAGTCATTTTTGATTCAACTTCTGATTTTGAATTTCC
This sequence comes from Flavobacterium sp. N2038, assembly GCF_025947185.1. Taxonomy (NCBI): domain Bacteria; kingdom Pseudomonadati; phylum Bacteroidota; class Flavobacteriia; order Flavobacteriales; family Flavobacteriaceae; genus Flavobacterium; species Flavobacterium sp. N2038. The sequence continues at coordinate 2,766,149 of NZ_CP110001.1, read as the reverse complement.
GTAAATTTTCTTAAAAAAAGCTTCATTTCGAATTCTTCCTGCATCATCCTTTGGAATTAAATTCTTATTTGCTTTATTATAAACATACTTAAATTGATCCTCAATATCAGGATTATCTAACAATTCTTGATTCGTTTTATTTTTAAAATCATCATAAATCAAAATTGATTTATCACTAAAAATAATTTTATTGTCTTTATAACCAACAATTTGATCTGGGTATGCTTTAATTAATTTTTGAACATTCAACGGTATTTCTTGAGAAAAAGCATTTTGAAAAATAAGGACTAAAAAAAAGAATCGTTTCATTTAAAAACGTTTTAATTGTGAGGAACTAAAAGTCCATTCGGGTGTTTTCAGAGAGGTTCCAAAATCGATAGTATACCAAGGACCCAATGAGCTATTATTTGGGTTTTTCAATATTTGAATTTCCTGTGCTGGCATATAGCTTTGTGCCAAAAGCATAATTTTTTGGTTATTTTTTGGATTCACAGCTATATCAACCACAATAACAGCGTGACCTGGAAAGCCTCCTTTTATAAAAACATCTCCTATTTTTATGTCTAAAACATTAATTGGTTTGAGTTCTTTTTCTAATGAAGCCGTTCCTGCATACATAAAGACCTTCTCTAAGTATTTCCAATAGGTTTCATAACTGTCAGATGGTTTTGCAGTTTTAACCCAACTGGTTTTGTTGCCTTTAATTGCAATTCTGTAACCTGCGGCCCATTTACTAAAATCAGCCCGAAAACCATTCGTGAAATTAAAATGTATGTTATCGTACTGTTTTTGGCTATAAAAATAATCCGCGCGTAAACGCATCACGGCATCAGCACATTGATGTAAATCCTGTTTTCCAATGGGTAAATCCACAACTCCTTCATAAACGTTTCTGTTTAATTTTATAGTACCGTCAAAATACAAAACATTTGAACCCGAAGGTTTTAACGGAAGATTTCTCAAAAAATATCCAAATGAAGTTTTAGATTCCTCTTGTCTTACAAATCCCTGAGGCACTTGAAAACGTTGATTAATCGTGTTTTCCAAAAGATTGCTTTTGTTGGCATTATTTGTCTTTGAAAATGAAAAAAGACAAAAAATTACCATCGAAATTGCTACAATAAACAAGAATTTAACTTTCATAATTTAGACTTTTAATTGATAACCACTAGATTACAAAAAGCTGGAAGGAATTCGATTATATTTTATCACAATAATCCGTTATATTTTCTAACAAACCATTCTGTCGTCAATAAAGCAGCAATTAAAATTAGCAACCAAACCCAGTCAATTATTGGAGTTTTGGTGGTTACATTCTTTTCTATTGATTTGTATTCTTTATTTTCTAAAAGTGTATTGATCAGATCTTCTTCCTGATTTTCGAAGAAAGCTTTTCCATTGGTTTGTAATGCCAATTGTTTTAGTTTTAAAACATCCGGATTTACAAATTGTTTCTCAATATCAAAATCCAGAATTTCAAAATGACTGGAATACGAAGTATTAGAATTTAGTTCTTTTACCGTAAAATTATACTTTCCTGCTGCTAATCCGTTCAGATTGGCCGAAAAAGAATTATTTCCTTTTAATAAATCGTAGTTTTTACTTTGTTTTGTTTCGGCATTTGTCACGGTAATTGTAAGTCTTGCTTTTTCGTCAAACTCATAATTTTTGTTGAAATACTGCGCATTTATAATGATTTCGTCCCCTGAATTATAGAAACTCTCATGTGTAACTACTAATGATTTTTTGGAGGCCGAAGTGGCTAAATACTGAATTATTTTATCTATAAATACATCGTATTTTTCAAAGCTCTGATTATCGATATGGCTTTGTAAACGCCATTTCCAGCTGTTTTCTCCTAAAAGAAAAGCGGTTCTTCTTCCCTGATTTTCGGCGAAAGCCAATAAAGGCGCATTGGTAGAAACGTTTCTGATTTTAGACGACAGCAAAACAGATACATTTCCGTTAGTTGAAACATTTCCGAACAAATTTTGAAGCGGTGGAAAATTCTCGAAACCTATATTATCTATTGCAAAGGAATTAAACTGAGATTGAAATTCAGATAAATAATCTTCAATTTGTCCGCTCATTTTAAAAACCAGATTGTTTTGCTGTTGATTTAAATAATTAAAATCGGTGCTGTTTCCGGTGATAATAAACGTATTTCTTCCTGCATTTTTATTATTATCAAATACTGCTTTAAAAGCGCTTGTTGGTTGATATAAAACCAAAACAGAAGCTTCTTGTAACTGATTAATATCATTTGGTTTAACCAAGATTACTTTACGCTGTGCATTAACTTCTATTGCTCGTTTTAAAGCGGCAATATCAGGATGATTTATTGCTGAAACTATCGCGATTGTAGATTTTTGATCGATAATTTCAACAGCAAAATTTTTAATATTGTTATAGCTATTCTTCTCTTTTGCATTTGAAGAAATGTTTGCTCTGAAAATCTGCAATCCAACTTTATCAGCCGGCAAAAGTAAATTTACTGTGGCCGTTTTTTTTGACGGAGAAAAAGAAACTTTCTCTTTTGCTACAATTGAATTCCCCTGTGAAATAGTAAAATCGGCAGCTGTTGTTTTGTCCCCTGCGTATTGAAGAAAAACTTCGACCGGAAATTTATTTTTATGAAAAGCGTACTTATTAACGTTGAGCTGATTGATTTTTAAATCAAAAAATGTGGTTGTATCTCCCACAACCAAAGGATAAACTTTATTGACAGGATCAAATCGATATACATAGTCGTTTCCTGTAGTCTGATTTCCGTCTGTTATAATCACAGTTGGAAAAACCAGGTTTTTATTGATGCTTTTTAGATTCTTGGCTACTTCATCAAGATTGGTTTGTTTTCCTTTAAAATCGAATTTGTCATAGGGTTTAAAATCGGTATCAAATTGATAGGACTGTATTTCAAATTTCTCTTTTAGGGCCGGATTTGAAATTAGTTTTTGATACAATTCGGCAACTTTTTTATCTGATTTTAAAGCCTCTATAGAACTTGAATTGTCTACAGCAATTGCCAAAGGTGTTTTTGTGATTTCGAGAGAACTTTTGGATATAATTGGATTTATAAGCAAAACCAATAAACCGAATATGGCCAAAAAACGTAAAAAAGCCAAAAACCAAATCAGATTTGATTTGTTTTTGGCTTTAAAAAAATATTGAAAATACGACAACCCACCCGCTATTACTAAAGAAAGTAATAATAATAAAATCGTGTTTGTAGTCATATATATTTAATGATTGTAAGATTTAATAATTCAAAGATTCCAAAACAAAACCTTTGAACCTTTGTAACTTAGTCCCTCAGTACCTTACTAGGTAAGCATTCCTCCACAAACATTAAGAACTTGTCCTGTAACGTAAGCACTCATATCTGAAGCTAAGAAAAGACATGCATTTGCAACATCTTCAGTAGTTCCGCCACGTTTCAACGGAATTCCGTCTCTCCATCCTTTTACTACATCTTCAGGTAATTTTGCAGTCATTTCAGTTTCAATAAAACCAGGAGCGATTGCATTGCAACGAATATTACGAGATCCTAATTCAAGCGCTACAGATTTAGTAAAACCAATTGCACCGGCTTTTGAAGCTGCATAATTAGTTTGTCCTGCGTTTCCTGATACTCCAACTACTGAACTAATATTGATAATAGAACCAGCGCGTTGTTTCAAAAATGTTTTCTGAATCGCTTTTGTCATATTGAAAACAGATTTCAGGTTAACATCAATTACCTGATCAAAATCGGCTTCAGACATACGCATCAATAAGTTGTCTTTTGTAATTCCGGCATTGTTTATCAAAATATCAACAGTTCCAAAATCAGCTAAAACAGCATCAACAAAAGTTTGAGCTTCATTAAAATCAGCTGCATTAGACTGGTATCCTTTTGCTTTAACTCCTAAACTATTTAACTCTGCTTCAAGTGCTTCTGCAGAAGCAGCAGATGAACTATATGTAAATGCTACGTTTGCACCGTGTTTAGCAAAAACTTCTGCAATTCCTTTTCCGATTCCGCGGCTAGCGCCCGTAATGATTGCTACTTTTCCTTCTAGTAATTTCATATTAAGGTATTCGTTTTTATTTTTTGAAATACAAATATAGATTATTTGGGCGTTTAATAAAATTTGTAATATAAAAAATGGTTTGTTACGTCACTTTTCTTACGGGTTATCACACAAGAAATAATACTAGAATGTATTTTAAAATTTAGTAAACAAAAAAATACCGCTTTACGAAATAAAGCGGTATTTGGTGATTTAGATTAGCATTGTGAAACAGTTCCGTCAGGCAAAAGCATAGGTTTACATGGCACTGGTACTACTGGCTCGTAAATATCCGCACAAGGGTAATTTGGGTAATTTGCCGGATTTGCACCTACTGGAGCCCAATTTCCGTCACTGCAAACGGGATGAACTCCAGTCCCTCTTCCAAAAATGTACTTTTGCCCTTCTTTTGAAAGAATTTCTGTGCCTTTAAAATTTAAAATTGTTTTTAGCATAATGATTAAATTGTTTGATGTTTGTATACTCAATACTTTTTTTGCCTGTTGAGTTTTCAGACAGAATTTTAACTTAAATCGTTAATTATCAATTATAAAAATAAGAAAATATTTCTTTTTTATGGAATAAATAACAAGATTTTATTTTCAAATTTTAGATAAAAAAAAGCAGCTCTAATGAGCTGCCTTTTCCTCCAAAATTAAAAACAAAACTAAAACTAGTAAATATCATTTTGTCTTGTTGCCAAAAAGACGATTACTAATAATAATGCCATAATCAACATTCTAAAAATTGAAGATTGAAACTTTTTTGTATCATTAAGTTTGTCTTCTCTTTTCTGTTTTATGAGGTTAAAAATCATTGCCGGAATAATTACTGCAAGAGACAGATATAAAAAGTATCTGTTATATTCTCTGTAAAATTGGGATATTGCGATTAATACTAATCCCCATATAAAAAAGATAATATTTGTTGCTGTAAAATATTTTTTCATAATCTGTATGTTAAGAAGAAAGTGTCTCAATCCGGAGACACTTTCTTCTGTTTAAAAAATTATAATTTATAAGCTGTCATTCTAAAACTACTGCTGGCACCGGTAAACGTGTAAATTGTATTAGTATAAGTCAGTTTAAAAGCTTCTTTCTTTACATATATACCTTTTGGATCTAATAAGAATTTTTCAAAATCTACTAGGAATGGTGGAACATTTCCTGATCTGTGTTTTAAAATAATTTTTTTACCAGCTGCATCTTCTACCACGTTAATTCGGTGAATAAAACTTGCTCCGCTAGCAAACCCGTAAACGATTAGGTTTCCTTGCGTTGGGTGATTAAAATAGATTTCAACACTCATTAATGCATCTCCATCCAATTGTGCATTTACGTTTGCAAAAGCATCTTTAAATTGCTTCGTATTTGTTGGAGCATCCGCTGTTGTATCGTCTGCAAAATAACCAAATCTCGTAACTGGCTGACCCGCAAGTGCAATTTTATAATCATCTGTTAACACTGGTGGTGTGTAGGTGAATTTTATTGTAGCGCTTACTCCGTTTGTTCCTGTGGCAACAAAGTTTTCTGTGGCACTGTCATAAATAAAATCAGATAATTTCTGACCTTTTACTTCAAGTTCCGGTTTTACCGTTATACCTGCCGGTGTTAACTGATAAGCGATATTGTAGCCTTTTGCTGTACTGCTTTCTAAAGAGTTCGCTACTGCAAAACGCGCATCATAATTTACATCAAAATCATAATGTGATACAGTCGAACCATCATTGATATCTAATAATCGGAATAATTTGCTTGAAATATTATCTCCCATTACTGTATTCTTCGCCAAATCTGTCCAATCTTGCGCTGTTGCTTTTTTGAAACGTATTTCTTTAAAGTCTCTATTGGTTCTAAAAATGATTTCGCCATTTTCTACTCCATAATAAAAGAACTGAAAATCACCTAAGTATCCTTTACCAAGAAGTGCTGCTGTTGGATAATTATCTGATTGTGATAAAAGATGTATTCTGTTTGCTGTGGTAAATACCAAACTCACTGTACTACCTAATTGTAAATCATACTGACTTTGGTGCACATCTGTATCACTATCAAAATCAGATGCCATGTCTACTTTTCCATTTGGTAAAAATTTAAAAAGATGTGTCCAGCCTCCTAACTGCGTATTGTCAGTATAATAAACTAATTTCCATCCTTCTGCAGAAGAAAGCAAAGCGTCATTTAATTCTTTTTTTCTGGCATTTGATCTCTCAAGTGGTGTTTGATCAAACTTCGATTCAGCTTCATTACTTGTACATGCACCTAATATAACCGCCACAAGTGCAAGAAATAGATACTTATATATATATTTTACTTTCATAATATTGTTTTTATATTAATTATTACTTGTCTTAATCGTTGATAACAGCATCTGTATTCTTTTGCGCTTCGTCTCTAAGTGCGTAGAAATCCATACCAAAGTTGTCTTTGTAATATTGCACTACAATGGCCTCTTTTTTCTTTAGATTGGCTTTTGCTGTTGCATCTGTTACACTTGCCAAAATAGCAGCATATTCTGCTTTTGAACTTGTTAAGATTGTTGCTGCAGTTTCTGCAAAATCTTCATAAATACTTAGTCTTGCATAACTGGTTATAAAACCTAAAGCTCTTGAACTTGCCGTACTGTAGATGTACCAGCTTGATGTATATCCTGCCGGAGTTAATTTTGCCCAGGCCTGCTCGTCAAATGGTTTTGTCTGGTTTAAGATATGTACATACTCATGCTGAATAGTGTGAATGAACTGTGTAACATCAGGTCTGCTTGAACGATTTAAATAATCTAACTGGAAAAGAGTTACTCTTTGTCCGCCTTCTGCCAAACCTAAAGTCATAGTACCGGAAGTGTTTAAGTTTGTCCCTCCTACCAAAACGAATTCTCTCGGTGAAATTTTCTTTACGAAATCTGCTCCACCAATGGTAGAATAACTATCGATCCATATTTTTTCGACAACTTCAAGTGCTGGTTGTACTTTGTCTATAGTTGGTGGAAATAAATAACGGTTGTCATCTACTAAATTCTGATTCCACTCGTAGTATACTTTTATGTTGTATGGATCAAGAAAAGTGGTGCCAATCCAGTTGTCTAATTCTGTTTTGCTTTTTACTGTATAATCTAATTGTGTTTCTGTTGGCTGATCTTCATGAGCACAAGCAACAAATAACATTGCTCCCGTAATCATTGCAATCGCTCTATATCTATGTAATATTTTCATAATAATTAAATTAAATTTTTATCTAGGATTTTTCTCGATGCCACTATCAGATGCTCTTTGCGGAATTTGCAAAGCTCTGCGTTTATCATCTTTGATTAAGACATTGGTTTTAACTGGTTGTCCGTTTTCTTTAGTAACATGTTCTACTACCAGATTAAAACGTTTTACATCAAACCATCTTAAACCTTCTTGGATAAATTCTCTTCTTCTCGCCTCTGCAATAGCTTTAATATAAGAAGCCTGTACAGGTGTTAAATTGTAAAAAGGAGTGTATTCGTCTGCCACTACAGGATACATAGCGGTAATATTAGCTTCTGTAATTTTATCTGTATTTGCATTAAATCCTGCCGTTCTTAATCCTAATAAATATTGTAATTCAGCATTTGCTTCATCAAACTGATTTTTCATTACATGTGCCTCAATTCTATTCAGGAAAAACTCATCATTACTTAGTAATACTACACCTGTAAAAGCTTCACCAATACCGGCAGTTACGTTAGTATATTTAAAGTATTCGTAGAATTTAGGGATCAGTACATTATTCTCATAAAATGATGAAGTAAAAATCAACCAGCTTTTACCCCAAATGTTTGTTTCAGATCCTAAAATTTCATCAGATCTGTTATCAGCAAGATAAAATCTGTTTTGATATCCTCTGCGGGCTGTTGAATTTGGATAAGCTACCAATAGGTTTGTTGATTGTTCTACTTTTGAGTATTCAAGAGGTTTTTGTGCCGAAGGTGCAGCATTAAAAGCAACATAGTCTCTTAGCGTTGTAGGTTTTGAACCTAATGCTTTAGAATATTCCAATACTTTGTCCCAATCTCCTTTTACTAAATAAAAACGGCTTGCAAATGCTTTTGCAGCATCAACATTAAAGTGATATTTAGGTTCTTTATAATTATTAGTAATATATTTTAATCCTTCTGTAAGATCTTTTTCAATAAAATCAAAAACTTCTTTTACAGAATTACGTTTGTATGTTACTAATAATTCTGTCTCAGGTTTTGTGATATACGGAATTCCTAAATCTGTTGAAGCAGTTGTAGGATTATATCGGTTTGACCAAAATGAAACCAGCATAAAATGATTGTATGCTCTTGCCACTAAAGCTTCTCCTTTTTGAGGATTTAAACTTTCAGGACTACCTAGTTCTTCAATCGCAGCCAAAGCCTGATTTGAAGCTGCAATAGCTTCGTAAGATGCATTCCAGAAATCTGCTTCTGTATCGGCACCTAACTGTGTTTGCATTTCCCAGTTATAGCTCTGTCTGTTATCAACATCAGAAGATTGTGTTTCGCTGTCGAATACGTTATCAGACATTGTTTCTCCAATTAAAACATAACTTTTATCCGGATATGCTGTAACTAATAATTCTGATATTTTTTCCGGCGTATCTATTTGAGTTCTATTATCTGGAATTTCTGAAAGAAACTCATCACAGCTGTTTAGAGTGATCACTAATAATAATGAAAGTGCTATTTGTATATTTTTCATGATTAATGCTATTAGAATGAAACATTTATAGTAAATGTGTACTGAGAAGTGATAGGAAATGCTACACCTCCGGTATTACGAAACTCAGGATCCTGACCGTTTAATCTTTTATCTGAATAGATCAACCATGGGTTTACCGCAGATCCTTTTAAAGTAAAAGTGCTAAGTCCTAATTTTTTCTTGTAATCACTTGGGAATTCCCAGCTAAGCGAAACGTTTTTCAACCTTACAAAGTCACCATCTGCAACTCTCACATCTGAGAAATTATAAGTATTGTAGGCAATCTCTAAATCTCTGTCTCCGTAATTTCTGTTTAACAGTTTATCTGCAATAACCGGAACGTTTGTTACATTCTCATCGCCTGGATTGATCCAACGGTTAGTGAATTCTTTAGTAAACACAGTTAAATCATTGTATTCGTTGCTGTAAACAGGGTTTAAACGAACTTTATTTCCGCCTGAACCTACTACAAATACATATAGTGACCAGTTTTTGTATGTGAATGTATTGGCTAAACCAACAGATTTGTTAGGCTCAATAGAACCTTCATATTTCAAATAATTGGTAACATCTTTAGTATCCTGAAAGTCAGCTCCTGTAATATTGTTCTCTGCTCCTTCTTGTAAATTGAACGTTGGTAATCCCTGATTGTTTAATCCTGTAAATTGATAAGAGTAAATAGAGTTTCTAGGATGTCCTACTGTATTTCCTCCATTAGAATCTACCAAATCAAAAGCAGATGGCTTGTTGGCTAATTTTGTAATTTTCTGATCGTAAACAGAAAAATTCAAAGTTGTAGACCATCTAAAGTTATTTGTGATGATATTTTGAGTTGTAATTCCAAACTCAAGACCTTTGGTTTCCATATCAGCATTATTTCCTTGCTTTACAGATTCTCCACCCACACCAGATGTAATTACATAATCAATCAAATCAAAAGCTTTACGTCTGTAAACATCAGTAACTAAAGACACTCTGTTGTTGAACATTCCTAAATCTACACCAATGTTAGTTTCAAATTGTTTCTCCCAAGTCAGATCTTTATTCTGTAAATCCTCAATTTTAATCGCATTTTCTCTGTCTGAAAGATTAAAACGATCTGTTATAAAACTTTTGTAAATCGCTAATGAGTTAGTTGCCGGACCTGCTGTTGCAGTTAAACCGTAAGAAGCTCTCAATGCTAATGTATTGATTGTCTCATTGTTTTTTAAGAAGTTCTCTTCAGCAACATTCCATTTACCACTAATGGTATAAGTAGGCAACCATCTTGAAGATCCAGTATCTCCTTGTCTGTTAGATCCGTCATAACGACCTGTTAAAGATGCTGTATAACGACGATCATAAGTATATCCTACTTTTCCAAAGAAACCTACTGTTCTTTCTCTTTCTTCTCCAAAATCATAATAAGAATCTCCTCCGTTTACAATTTTCTCGATAATTCTAGGATCAATAAATGGTGTTAAACCTTTATCATACTGAATACCAGCAGCTGTAAAACTGTCATTGTTTCTGTCTACAGATCTAAGCTCTGTTCCAAAGAAGCCTTCAACTTCATGTTTGTCTTTAAATGTATTTCTATACGTAACACTATTTCTAATGTTGTAAGAAGTCATATCGTTTGTGTACTTTCTTAAAAATCCGCCACTTGGTAATACAGATACTTTTGGTGCTGTTAAATCGTTTGGATTTTGATATAAAAACACGTTATCTTTTTGAATCTGAGTATTTACATTATCTCCTACACCTGCGTTGTATGCTCCAACAACATTTGATCCTTCGTAAATTTTATGCTCTCTTGAGGTATTAGCGTAACGAGCCGAACCTGTTAAGTTATACGTCAGGTTTTTATTGATCTTATAATCTAAATCAAGTTGAAAACGCATATCATTAACTTTAATATCTAATGTATTGTTTTCTAACTCATTGATAATATTCATTGGAGCCCAGTTGTTTTGGTAATATTCCAAATTGCCATTATCATCATAAGGTCTTAAAGTTCTGCTGGTACTTAAAACATAGTTGAATGGATTAATATCAAAATCTCTTGTTGTTTTACCAAACACAAGATCTTTTTTACTCTCATAAGCACCTGGTGCTTGTTGATTACGAATAGAACCTAAAGCAGATAAAGTAATATTTAATTTATCATTGATAAAAAATGTTCCTTTAAGGTTTGAAGATAATTGTTTTACATTATCAGCAACTGTCCATCCCGGATCTGTGTAGTAACCAAGAGAGGCATAAAAAGTATTGTTTTTTCCTCCTCCCGAAAAGCTTAAAGAGTGGTTTTGAGTAATCGATGGTCTGAATAAAACATTGAACCAATCTGTATTAGCCAATTCGTATTTCTTTAAGAACTGATTGATATATGGTTGATCGTTTTTAACTCCAAATTGACCATTTGATTCGTTATAACGGTTTATTTCTTTAGCAAGAATGTTGTAAGCTCCACCAAATCTTCCTGTATAAGAAGAACTTAAATCCAAATATCCTTTTTGTCTCATTTCCTGAAACACACTCATTGATTCCTGAGAATTTAAGATATCGTATTGCGTATAGCTTGGAACTGTTCTTACGGTATTTTCTACAGAATAACTCACTTTCAAAGGCGAATCTCTACGACCTTGTTTGGTGGTTACAACCACTACTCCATTTAGTGATCTTGATCCATAAATTGACGTAGCCGATGCATCTTTTAGAATTTCAATACTTTGAATATCATTTGCATTTAAACCTGCAACAGAAGAGCTTAATAATGTTGCAGAATTCCCCGATGCCAAATCTGCGAAAGTAACATTAATAATATCTTCCTGTACAACACCATCAATTACCCATAATGGTTTTGTATCTCCAAAAATTGAAGACGAACCACGCACTGTAATTTTTGGAGCTGTACCAAAAGTTCCTGTAACATTTTGTACCGTTACTCCGGCAGCTTTACCTTCGATCATTCGGCTTACGTCAACAACTCCCTCAACTTTTAATTCCGTACCAGAAATTTTACTGATAGCTCCCGTAAATGTTCTTTTAGATGTTTTTTCATATCCGGTTGTAACCACAACCTCTTTTAGGTTTTGCCCTAATTCATTTAAAGCAATTGTTGGCGCAGTATTTCCAATTCCTATTTCTTTGGTCTCCATACCTACGTAAGAAATAAGAAGTTTATCACTATTTGCAGGCATTTCGATTGTAAAATTACCATCATAGTCTGTTAATACTGCCATTTTTGTTCCTTTTGCCAATACTGTTGCTCCGGGAAGCGGTACTCCACTCGCATCTGTTACTTTTCCTTTAATGATTGGTCCGGCTGTTAAAGCCTCAAAAAGTGAATCATGATTATCTGCATTTGCAAAAGGATTTGCTCCTGAAGTTTTTTGCAAAATAATCTGATTGCTTACTTCTGAAAAAGTAATATTAAAGGGTACCAGAATGCGGCTCAGAATACTCGAAAGCGTTTCCTGATTGGCTTCGATACTAATTTTATTATTTAGTTGCGGAAGTCTTGAATTATACGAAAATTTAACATGAGCGGACTTTTCGATTTTAGACAGCGCATTGTCAAGAGATAAATTCTCAACTGTAATGGTAACCCTGGTATCTAATTTCTTTTGTCCACTTACATTGTTTGCCACTGCAAAGCTTGAAAATACAAGTGCTAAGACAAACTGAAATAGTGTTATTTTCATGATTCTATGGAGTAATCGTTGTTTAACAACTGGTTTTTTCATAATTTTGATTTGTTTTTGATTAATACTAATTGCATGTATTTGAAGAAACTCATGAATTGCTCTTTACAGAGAGAAATTCAACCCTGATAAGTGTCGATAATGTTACAGCATTTCGGCACTTTTTTTTTATGTTATTATTTTTACATAGGCATTATACTGGTTTACTTTGGTTGGTTATAGTTTATTATTTTGAAAAATTGAAAAAAGAAATCCTTGACATTTTTATAAAAAAATGACAGATTTTACCTTTAAAAAATTCTGATTGGAAATAAAAGCTTTGATAGTGCAATTACAGTTGCGCTAAAAAAATTAATTACATCCGTCTGAAGTTATCGTAATCTGATTCCCATTCATCTCAAAATTGGTATTGTTTCCGAGGCTTTTACAGACAATCTTTAGCTTTTCAGTTAAGGGCTGATCACTTAAAGAGGTGGTCAAATGGCAATCAATTAATTTGTTTTTGGGGTAATCTATATCAACGAGATAGGCTTGCTCAATAGTTTCAAAAATCTGAGAAACCGGAATATCATTAAATTCAAAACTTAGCTGCTCTATATTCCCTACACTCTTGGTTAATGCAATATCCTGAGTAATATCTGTGATCTTTTTAAACTTTAGATCACTTCTCTGGAATCTAAGAGCCTGATTCGGCAATAAAACAATTTCTTTATGATCTGATTTAGCCACTAAATCATTCGATTTTACTTTCACTTTACCAGTTCGTACAAGCACTTCTACATCTGGCATATCAGAATAGGCTTTAACTCTGAAACTCGTTCCTACAACCTTTGTGACAATTTCGTTGGCATAAACAAAAAATGGTTTCTTCGGGTTTTTGCTAATTTCAAAAAAGCCTTCACCCGATAAATATACTTTTCGCTCGTTTCCAACAAATATTTTAGGGTAACTTAATTTACTATCTGGCTGAAGTAAAACAGAACTTCCGTCTGAAAGTGTAATAATCTGAGGTTTACCTGAATTATTTGTTTGTTCAACCAAACCTTCGCTATCTTCGCTAACCAATTCGTTATAAGTGATAATATTGTTGCTTGATTTAAAATAGGCATTATAAAACCAAGCCGAAGCGAGACAAACAAATAATGTCGCTGCAACTCCGGAAAGGAAATGTTTTCTAAAGAAATTGATTTTTAAACCCTGAAGTGTTTTTTTGCTTTCTTTCTCACGAATTTTATGCCAGGTATTTTGCAACGCTCTATGAATATCAGAGGGTGTAAATTCTTTTTCCGGCACTCTCATGGCAAGAAGCAATAATCTTGCATCTTCTACTAATTTAGCTCGCTGAAGGTCTTCCAGAGTCCATTCTTCCCAACCATCCTGATCTGTTTTAAACAAAATCCAGGCTTGGAATGACTCGTCAGATAAAAAATCTTCAATTTGGGTATATGTATTACGTTTTTGCATCTAAAAATAAGGTTACAAAAACATAGAGGACAGCACTCTTATTATATACTCACCAAATTGTGATTTTTTTTAAATTTTTTCAAATAAAATTAAAAACTACTTGCAGACAAGAGAAGAAATAAGGAAAAAGTCCCCTTCCATTCTTTGCGAAGACTAAGTAAACCGCGATGTAACAAGTTACTTGCCGATTGATAATTTACATCGAGCATTTCGGCAATTTGTTCAACAGTTAATCCCTGATGATATCGAAGATATATGGCCTCTTTCTGTCTTGCAGGTAAATCGTTTAATAATTTGTTTAAGTGAAGTACTTTTTCTTTGGCAGCATAATCATCGTCTATAAGATCATGCTCTACAGAAAACTCCAGTAAAAAGGCAATTGAATCTGTTGTGGTAGTTTTTCTGAAAATGTGGTCACGCTCATATAAACGTGCAATTCTTTTACGCACACTGGATAGTAAATAAGCTTTTACAACTACTGAACTTTGCAGTGAGTTTCTATACACCCATATATCTGTAAAAACATCCTGAATACAATCCTGTACTTTTTCTTCATAAGGAGAAAGAGAGTTTCCATAACGAACCAAATCAGCATAATACCTCTCAAATAATAATGAAAATGATTTTTCATCACCATTGATCAGATTATTCCAAAGCGTGTTATCATCAAAAACATTAAAAGCCAAAGTTGTAGTCTTCATCTAGATTTGGAGTTGTATTCTTTAAAAAAAGCTTTCTAGCAATACAAAGAATATAGTTTTTTAACATTATTCTTTCATTTTGTGTGCTAAATATATAAAAGCAAATATATAAAAACAATTATTTTACACAAAAGAGACAGTTTCGTAATATACAAAACTGTCTCTTTTTACTGATTTAAAAGGGGTTCAGGCGGAAAACTAAATTATTGCATTAATCTTAGTAAACTAATTTAACAAGATTTTACGCGATATATTCTGAGTCTATTTTTTAATAAACTTGCTACTTGAAATTCCTCTGCTGGTTTTTACTTTTAGGATGTAATTACCTGTTCTTAATTTTGAAACATCAATTTTTGAAGTATTCGCTGCATCGGGAACTGCTATAACCAATTGCCCCAACATATCATATACATACATCGCCTGTTTTTCAACTGTATTACCAGAATCAATATTCAGAACATCTTTTACCGGATTTGGATGTATGCCAAAATACTCAGAAAACTGAAAATCCTGCCTGCTTAATGTTTTAAAAGTCGAAGTTGCCATATTGGTTACAATCGGAAAATTATAATCAAAATAAATATTAGCTTCATTTGTAAACGAATCTCCAACTTTTAAAGTCGATAATGTTTTTATTTTAAAAGCGATATAACCATCATTATTAGCGTCATCAAAAGGAAGATTAATTTTTTCGAAGATAAATTCTACCTTGTTTCCATCAGAAATTTTTGTTGTATAAGAATGGCTTGATTTTGTTGGGACTAAAGTCGAAATATCAAATTTAGATAAATCTATTATGTCTTTTACTACAATATTTTCTGCTGCATAATTTCCTGTATTTTCAAATCGAATCATATAATGTACATATTGCCCAATTAATTCCGGTTTTATCACATTTCCTTCTAAACAAGTTTTATCATTAGGATCATAAGATCCTACAACTGTCTGATTAAATTCAAAAGTATTATCGGCTATAATTTCATCCGTATCAGGAGAATTTATTTTTGCAATATATTTTAAAATATCATTATTGTTTACTGCCGGAGTTTCTGTTGGAGAATTTACATTAAAAATAATTTCAATTTCTTTTGTTTCTAAAGGCTTTAAACTTGTAAAATCCCAAACGATATTCCCTGCAGTTTGATTAGCAATAGTTGCATTGGAAGATACTAAATCCAGGGTCGAATCATCAAAAGCAAGATTTACTGAACCCGATTGAGCTATATTTCCTTTATTTTTATAAATGATTTTATATTTGGCATCAAATCCTGGTCTTGCAGGCTGAATTGGTAATATGTTAATTTCTAAATCCTTATGCGACCCTTTTGGCGTTAAGCAAAAGTCCTGATTAAAAGGGCTCGCTCCTGATGGAAAAACAACATTTACAGAACTTGGTGACACCGTAAAATAATCCGCGTTTTCTAAAGTTGGCACAATAGTAAAATTTCCTTCTGAAACGGGAATAAAATAACTCCCTGTTGCATTGTTTATAATACTTTCGTTTTTAACGGTATCATTTATAACAAACTTAATATTTGAGGCTGCAATATCTAGAGCATCACAGCCATTATTATCACTATCAATTCTGCTATTACCCTGGATAACATAACTTGTTCCTCCCGGTTTAAAAGAACAATACGAGTTTACATGACAATCTGTATAGCCATATTTACTAATTGATGCTTCGATTTCTGCAATTTTATTATCATTTACGCAGATATATTTTAAAGCAGTATTGCCTGAGAAATCAACAGAAAATACATTACTGTTTTTCAAATTAATAAATTCAAATTGGTTGTCATTTAAAGTATAATCACAAGAAGTCGTAAAAATAGATCCTCCCTCTGCAAATTCGTAAATATAAGTGCCAGGCCCCATAAAACCATCTTGCGGAGTATAAGCAACAGTCGAAAAATCTAAAGTGTTTAATTTGTTGTTTGAGCAATTAAAGTCTATAATATTTTGCAAACCTGATAAATCAATATTCGCCACTTTATTATTCTGAAATGTAATAATTTGCAATTTTTTTAATCCTGAAACATTCAGTTTTGTTAACAAGTTATTATCACATTTTAATAATCCAAGATTGCTAAGGCCAGTAAAATCCAGATCTACAATTTGATTATTAGTACAATAAAAATCTTGTAACTTAGTAAGTTTTGAAATATCTAAACTCGCAAATTGATTAAAACTGCAATTTAATAAAACAAGATTGCTTAGGCTTCCCAAATCTAAATTTGTTAGTTTGTTTCTACTACAAGTTAAAATTTCCAATTTACTTAAACCAGCTAAATCAATTTTAGTTAATTCATTACTCGTGCAATAAAATTTAGTTAGATTTTTCAAGCCCAATACATTAATATCGGTCAGTTTATTAGCAGCACAAGAAAGGAGATTTAAATTATCTAAACCGGTCAAATCAATACTTGTCAATTGATTTGTATCCACATATAATTCAGTCAGATAAAGTAAGTTCTTTACATTAATACTCGTTAGAATATTGTTTTTGCAATAAAAAGAGGCTAATTTAGGTAATCCGGTAACATCTATTCCCGTTAGTTTATTATTGTTGCAATAAAGCATTTTTAAATTATTTAAACCGGAAGTATTTAAAGTCGTTAATAAATTTTCTGAACAAAATAAGGATTCAAGGCTTGGTGAATTAGAAACATCTAAAGTTGTTAATTTATTTCCTCTAAGATCTAAGCTCTTAATTTTGCTTAGCCCTGTTCCTGTAAACGATGTAAATTTATTTTCAGAAAAATTAAGAGATTCCAACTCTGCAAGTCCGTTTATATTCAGACTTGTTAGTTCGTTTCTCCAGCATAATAACTTCGTTAGGCTTTTTAAATTACTCGCATCTAATGTTGTTAATTTATTGATACCGCAATCCAGATATTTTAATTTAGTTAAATTACTTACGTCTAATGATGTAAACTTATTAGAACTGCAATCCAGCCAGGTAAGATTTGGCAAACCACTAAGATCTATTGTTTCTGTTGTAAAACTGACTTTACAATTTAAACTTTGCAATCCCGGCAAATTTTTAATTTCGAATGTATTTAAAGTATTAAACTGACAATCAAGATTATTAAGTTTAGACAATCCGGATAATTTTAATGAAGTTAACTTATTCGAACTGCAAATCAAAGAGTAAAGATTACTTAAAGAAGTTAAATCCATTTCTGTCAAATTGTTATATTCACAATTTATACCTTCTAAGTTATTTAATCCTGTCACATTTAAACTGGTAAGCTTATTTCCATTGCAATGCAATAAACTAAGCTGAGATAATCCATCTATTTCTAAAGAAGTAAGTGAGTTATAGCCACATCTTAAAGTTTGCAATTTTGTCAAAGCGGTAAGATTTAAACTTTTCAGGGAATTAGATTCACATTGCAGAGATTTCAAATTACTGAAATTAGAAATTCCCTCTAAAGAGCTTAATTGGGAATAAGTAACGTTTAAATATCCAACATTCAATGCCTCAGAAGCCTCAATTTCGTTATTATCGTTGGCATCAATTTTTATACTCGCACCGTAGATATTCAATGCAATCTGATTTGCTGTACTCGCCTGAAGTAATTTTGCCTTAAAAGCAGCATCAGGGAAATTAATTATTTGCGCACTAGCTGAAGAAAAATAGCACAAAGCCAGTAAAAGCAGGTAGTTTTTTATCATAGATTGGTTTGTTTTTTGGACTTTAAATATATAAAACCACAAAATTAAAACCTACTCCATAACAAAAAAAACCTTACTAAATTTTAGCAAGGTTCTTGATTTTAATTATTTACAAAAATAACTTTTAGAATGCTACATTCCATCTTGGTAATTTACCATTTGCATCTAAGAAATTTTGTAAAACCTGTCCTTCAACCGCAGTTGGAATTGCTTTTACATCTGCATTAAAAGTTTCGTACCAAACCACTTCAAGAACAGAGATGTTCTCTAATTTCATTTGAGCCGGCCAAGAATATTTTCTTCCTGTTTTTGCAAATTGGTGCCCGTTTACAATTTTATCATATAAACCACCATTTTTACTTTTTAGAGTTCCGTCATTTTGAACAGTTCCTGTAGAACCAACCATAATTAACTCTTTAGTTTCTCCTTCAACAGCATAAACTACAAAAACACCTGCACTTCCTTCAGGAGCGTTGCAAACTTCTTCTAAACTGTCTTCAATAGTAAAAGCAAAACTGTTACTTGCTTTAAACTTTTCTAATTCTTTGTACATATTTCTTTTTTAAGTTTCTAAGATACTGAGGTACTAAGATTCTAAGTTTTTTCTTTTTACGCCTCAGTCTTTAAAATGTAAAAAAGTCTCAACACAATATTGAGACTTTTTTGGAATTTGTTATTTAAAACATTGGATATTAACCCAATACTTCTTTTACTTTTTTACCAATTTCAGCTGGTGAATCAACAACGTGAATTCCGTTGTCTCTCATGATTTGTTTTTTAGCAGCAGCAGTATCATCAGAACCACCAACAATAGCACCTGCGTGACCCATTGTTCTACCAGCAGGAGCAGTTTCTCCAGCGATAAAACCAATAACTGGTTTACGGTTACCATCAGCTTTTACCCATCTTGCAGCATCAGCCTCAAGTTGACCTCCAATTTCACCAATCATAATGATTGCTTCAGTTTCTGGATCGTTCATTAATAATTCAACAGCTTCTTTAGTTGTAGTTCCAATAATTGGATCTCCACCAATACCAATAGCTGTAGTGATTCCTAAACCTTGTTTTACAACCTGGTCAGCAGCTTCATAAGTTAAAGTTCCAGATTTAGATACGATTCCAACAGTTCCTTTTTTGAAAACGAAACCTGGCATAATACCAACTTTAGCTTCACCCGGAGTAATTACACCTGGACAGTTTGGACCAATTAATCTAGAATTTCTTTCTTTAACATAATTATTTGCTTTAATCATATCTGCTACAGGAATTCCTTCTGTAATAGCAATAATTACTTTAATTCCGGCATCAGCAGCTTCCATAATTGCATCAGCAGCAAAAGCTGGCGGAACAAAAATGATAGAAGTATCAGCACCAGCTTGATCTACAGCATCTTTTACTGTATTAAAAACCGGACGCTCTAAATGGCTTGTTCCTCCTTTACCTGGAGTAACACCACCAACAACATTAGTACCGTACTCAATCATTTGAGAAGCGTGGAAAGTTCCTTCGCTTCCTGTAAATCCCTGAACAATTATTTTGGAATCTTTATTAACTAAAACACTCATGATATATATTTTATGTAGTTTTTAAAATTGTGATGCAAAAATAAGGTTTTGTAATCTATTTTTGCCTCTTTATTATCAAAAAAATATTAAGAAAATTGACTCATCTGATAACCTCTGTAAAGTTTATCATCTTTTATTTGCCAAATCGTCGAAAAATGAGCAAGTAACATCTCTTCTCTTGGATTTTCAATCGTCTTTACAAAATGCGAATAACGAATAGAAACTAAATCGTCTTCTGCAAGAATATGGCTAATTCTGACTTTTGAACGAACGTAAGCTCTATTTAATTCATTGGCCATTTCAAGCATCGAATCATAATCCATCTGAATTAATCCTTTGCTGCTATTCCAATCTAATAAAACATCAGGATGCAAATACGTTTTAAGAATTTCGCTATCAATTAGGGCATCTGATTTGTAAAATTTTTGAACAAATTCTTTAATAGACATATTATTTCAATTTATTTAGAATTTCAGGAATCTTTTTGATATTTGCCAATTGCTTCAACTTTTCTCTTGATTCTTCGATTGGAGTTCCAAAATAAGATTTTCCGCCTTCAACCGATTTGGTCACACCAGTTTGCCCCATAATAACAGCCTTTGCTCCTATTGTGATTCCGCTGGTTGTACCTACTTGTCCCCAGATAGTAACTTCATCTTCAATTACAACACAACCCGCAATACCAGTTTGTGAGGCAATTAAACATTTTTTTCCAATGATAGTATCATGTCCAACATGGACCTGATTGTCTAGTTTGGTTCCTTCGCCAATTGTAGTGTCACCGGTAACGCCTTTATCAATAGTACAAAGCGCACCAATTCCAACATTATCTTCAATAACAACTCTACCTCCAGAGATTAGCTGATCAAAGCCCTCTGGACGTTTTTTGTAATAAAACGCATCAGCACCCAAAATAGTTCCCGCATGAATGATTACATTATCACCAATTACGGTATGATCGTAAATAGAAACATTAGAATGTATCAGGCAGTTTTTTCCAATTTTGACATGATTACCAATAAAACTATTGGGCTGTATTAAAGTACCTTCGCCTATTACTGCAGAAGTTGAAATAGCAACATTTGCAAATTGAAATGGCTTAAAGTGTCTGGTTAAAACGTTAAAATCTCTAAATGGATCATCAGAAATTAAAAGTGCTTTACCTTCCGGACAATCTACTTTTTTATTAATTAAAACAATAGTAGCGGCTGATTGTAAAGCTTTATCGTAGTATTTTGGATGGTCAACAAAAACTATATCACCTGGCTCTACAACATGAATTTCATTCATGCCCGAAACCGGAAAGTCTTTATCTCCAATAAATTCGCAATTAAGCAAACTTGCAATTTCTTGTAAAGAATAAATCTTCGGAAATTTCATATTTTTTGATTAGAAAATGTATCAATTCGAAAATGAGCCAATTAGAAAATAAAATTATTAAAATTATATTATAAAATTACTTTTCTAATTGACTCATTAACAAATTTATCTTAATAGATAAACTACTCTTTTACACGCTCCATGTATGAACCTGAAGCTGTATCGATTTTAACTTTATCACCTTCGTTGATAAACAATGGAACGTTTATAGTTGCTCCCGTCTCAACTGTAGCAGATTTTGTTGCGTTTGTTGCTGTATTTCCTTTTACTCCCGGCTCAGCGTAAGTAACTTCAAGAATTACAGAAGACGGCATATCTACTGATAATGGCAAATCTGTCTCTGTATTAACCTGAACCATAACGCTTGTTCCTTCTTTTAATAATCCCGGAGCATCCAGGATATTTTTATTCAAAGAAATTTGCTCAAAAGATTCTGTATTCATAAAATGAAATTCATCTCCTTCAGCATATAAAAACTGGTAATTATGCGTCTCTACACGCACGTCTTCAATTTTATGTCCTGCAGAAAATGTATTGTCTAATATTCTTCCTGTAGTTAAACTTCTTAATTTCGTTCTTACGAAAGCTGGACCTTTTCCAGGTTTTACGTGAAGAAATTCGACAATTTTATAGATATCGTGATTAAATTTAATACACAATCCGTTTCTAATATCTGATGTAGATGCCATTTGTTTTTGTTTTATTTGATATATTGTTTAATCATTTAACCGTTTATTTGTTTCGATTGAACGATTAAACAAATAAACGGTTAAGATTTTATTTTTAATAATTTCCTGAATAACCTTTCATGATTCCTCTTGATGAATTTCTGATAAAATCCAGAATTTCATCTCTCTCAGGAGTAGCTTCCATTTCCGCTTCAATAATACTTAAAGCTTGTGTTGTATTGTAATTTTTTTGATATAAGATTCTATAGATCTCCTGAATTTCTCTGATTTTCTCAGTTGTAAATCCTCTTCTTCTTAATCCAACTGAATTAATACCAACATAAGACAAAGGCTCTTTTGCTGCCTTAGTATATGGCGGTACATCTTTTCTTACCAAAGACCCACCAGAAATCATGGCATGATCTCCAATATGAATAAACTGGTGAATAGCAGCCAAACCACCAATTACGGCATGATTTCCTACCACAACATGTCCTGCTAAAGCAACACCATTTACAATAATTGCATTGTTTCCAATTTCGCAATCGTGTGCAATGTGAGCATACGCCATAACTAAACAATTGTTTCCAAGAATAGTTTGTCCAGATGCTACTGTACCTCTATTAATCGTTACACATTCTCTAATTGTACAGTTATCTCCAATAATAGCAAGAGAATCTTCTCCGCCAAATTTTAAATCTTGTGGCACCGCAGAAATTACCGCACCTGGAAAAATATTGCAATTTTTACCAATACGCGCGCCTTCCATGATGGTCACATTTGAACCAATCCAAGTACCATCACCAATAATAACATTATTGTGAATTGTTGTAAAGGGCTCAATTACAACGTTTTTAGCGATTTTAGCGCCAGGATGAACATATGCTAATGGTTGATTCATCTGTATGTTTTATATTTTAAATTAAAATAATCTAATTTGAGGGCAACAAACCTAAACAATAAATTTGACTATTTATTGCTTTCTTGCAATTTGTGCCATTAATTCTGCCTCAGTCACTAATTTTCCGTTTGCGTATGCATTTGCCTGCATGTGGCAGATTCCTCTTCTGATAGGAGAAATCAATTCGCATTTGAAAATTAAAGTATCACCCGGCAATACTTTGTGTTTGAATTTAACATTATCAATTTTCATGAAATACGTTAAATAGTTTTCAGGATCCGGAACTGTACTTAAAACTAAAATTCCTCCTGTTTGTGCCATTGCTTCAACAATTAAAACTCCCGGCATAACTGGTGCTTCAGGAAAATGTCCAACGAAGAAATTCTCGTTCATTGTTACATTTTTCATTCCCACAACATGACTGTCAGACATTTCTATAATTCTGTCGATTAATAAAAATGGAGGTCTGTGTGGCAAAACAGCCATAATTTTATGAATATCCATCAATGGTTCCTGGTTCAAATCGTAAACAGGAACATGATTTCTTTGTTCAATTTTGATAATTTTTGCCAGTTTTTTAGCAAACTGAGTGTTTACATAATGCCCTGGTTTATTAGCAATAATCTTTCCTTGAATTCTAACTCCAATAAGAGATAAATCTCCAATTACGTCAAGCAATTTGTGTCTTGCTGCTTCGTTAGGATAATGCAAAGTAAGATTGTCCAGAACTCCGTTTGGTTTTACAGAAATTTCATCTTTACCAAAAGCTTTCTTTAAATTCGCCATTGTAGAGTCAGAGATTTCTTTATCTACATAAACAATTGCATTATTTAAATCTCCACCTTTAATTAGACCATGTTCTAATAAAGATTCTAATTCATGTAAGAAGCTAAAAGTTCTTGAGCTTGCAATTTCAGTTTTAAAATCTGAAATACTTTTTAATGTAGCATTTTGAGTACCTAATACTTTAGTTCCAAAATCTACCATTGTAGTAACCTGATAGTCGTCGCTTGGCATTACAAGAATCTCGCTTCCGGTTGCTTCATCAGTAAACGAAATAACTTCTTTTACCACATAAACATTACGGCTTGCCTCTTGTTCTTCAATTCCGGCTTTTTCAATCGCTTCAACAAAATATTTTGATGAACCATCCATAATTGGAAGTTCTGAAGCATTCAATTCTATGATAACATTATCCAGATCACAGCCAACTAATGCAGCCAAAACGTGCTCTGGAGTCTGAATTTTTACACCTAATTTTTCTAAATTGGTACCTCTTTGGGTATTAACAACATAGTTAGCATCAGCCTCAATGACTGGTTGACCTTGCAAATCTACTCTTACAAAAGTGAAACCATTATTAATTGGAGCAGGTTTAAAAGTCATTGTAACTTCTTTTCCAGTATGTAATCCAACTCCTGTTAGTGAAATTTCATTTCTGATGGTCTTCTGTTTAACCATTATTTCCATTTTTTGGGTTTATTATTTGTTTCTTTATTTCCTCTACTTCGGCAACAATTTTAGGAAGATTTTTAAAATGAACATACGATTTATTAAAATCGCTATATCCAAGTGATGGAGTTCCTTGCAGAATCTCACCATCCTTAATGTTTCTTGCTACTCCTGACTGTGCCTGAAGCCTTACATTGTTTCCTATAATTAAGTGGCCTGCGATACCAACTTGCCCGCCAATCATACAGTTTTCTCCAATTTTAGTAGAACCAGCAACACCAGATTGGGCTGCAATAACGGTATTTCTGCCTATTTCTACATTGTGAGCAATCTGAATCTGATTGTCTAATTTAACTCCGTTTCTAATAATAGTAGATCCCAGAGTTGCTCTGTCTATTGTTGTATTTGCACCAATATCAACATTATCTTCTATCACAACATTCCCAATTTGAGGAACTTTGCTGTAAACACCTTCTTCATTTGGCACAAAACCAAAACCGTCTGCACCAATAATAGTTCCTGAATGAATGGTACAATTGTTTCCAATTATAGTTTCAGAATAAATTTTAGCGCCTGCAAAAATATACACATTATCGCCAATTACAACATTATCTCCGATAAAACTGTTTGGATAGATTTTTACATTGTTACCTAATACTACATTTTGTCCAACGTAACTAAAACTTCCTAAATAAAGATTTTCTCCATATTTGGTCCCTTCAGAAATAAAAGAATTAGCCTCTATCCCCGTTTTGTTCAATTTTACCTGATTATAAAAATGTAAAAGTTTTGAAAAAGACGCATAAGCGTCTTCAACTTTTATCAATGTTGTAGTAATTTCCTGTTCTGGCACAAAGCTGTCGTTAACTATAGTTACTGTTGCTTTTGTCGAATATATGTAGTTGATATATTTGGGATTAGCCAAAAAAGTAAGTGATCCTTCCTCGCCTTCTTCGATCTTAGATAGTCGAGAAACTTCTGCATTGGGATTCCCAACAACTTCTCCTTCTAAAATTCCTGCTATTTGTTCTGCTGTAAATTTCATCGCGACAAAAATATAAAAAATAGATTTTAAATGTTAATTTTAGATAAGTTGTTTTGGAAAACAGATGTAATATTTTGTTACCAATTTAGATAAAGATTTCAAATTCAACTGATCAGAAGCTTCTACAACATCCTCAATTGTTTTGTCTTTTTTCAAAATTCGTATCGGTTCTGCTTCTTTACTATACGCCTGATTTTTTATTTTGCCACTAAATATAAAATATCCTGCCTCCGATTGCGATATATGATGTTCTTCTGCAAACTCTTCTTTCATAACCTGAGATTCTTCTGCCGGAATTTTCTCTGCACTTAACTTTATTTTAAGCAAATCTCTGTTAATAATCATTTTACTTAAAGTAGAAAGTATAAAATCATCCTGTCTTTGCCATGCTTTTAAAGCGCTTATAATATCAAAATCATCCAATTGAGAAAATAAATCTAACTTTTCGGCATCAAAATTTTCAAGCGTAATTTTATTTTGCATAAAGTATAAAAGGGGCTCACTGCAAGGCAACTTCACTCCTTTTAATGTTAGTTCTTTTGCTCTTTTTAATACTTTCATCAAAATTAATTCGGCAACCAAACTCGTTTTATGCAAATATGCCTGCCAATACATTAATCGTCTCGAAAGAAGGAATTTTTCAACCGAATAAATCCCTTTCTCCTCAATAACCAAAACACCGTCAACCACATTCATCATCTGAATGAGACGCTCAGAATTAACATTTCCTTCTGCTACTCCAGTATAAAAACTATCACGTTTCAAATAATCCATTCGATCCATATCTAATTGACTCGAGATCAATTGCAACATGAATTTCCTGTGGTATTCTCCTTTAAAAACCTGAATAGCCAAACTTAACCTTCCTTCAAATTCGTCATTCAGCTGATTCATGAACAAAAGAGAAATAGCTTCATGATTAACATCTTCGACAATACTTTTCTCCATAGCATGAGAAAACGGACCATGACCTATATCATGCAATAAAATAGCTATGTATAAAGCATTTTCCTCTTCTGGCGAAATTACAACGCCTTTAAAGCGAAGTGTATCTACTACTTTTTGCATTAAATGCATACAACCAAGCGCATGATGAAAACGGGTGTGATTTGCACCCGGATAAACCAAATACGACAATCCCATTTGCGATATACGACGTAAACGCTGAAAATAAGGGTGCTGAATTAAGTCGTAGATAAGTTCGTTCGGGATCGTAATAAACCCGTAAATGGGATCATTGAATATTTTTAACTTATTGATATGAGTCACTATCTGGTTATTTTTTAGGTCAACAAATATAACTAATTAACTACAAATCAGTTTGAGTTTTTTTCTTAAATAATAATTCCAAATACTATTGATTTCCAAACTAATACCTAAAACAATCAAAAAATATATCATTAAATCTCCAATAGAAATTCTGAAATTTATACTATTTTTAATACTTTTTAAGTTCTATACTTCTAAATTGCATTAAAATAATTTTTATTATGGATAAGATTAAAATACTTTGGGTTGATGATGAAATTGACCTTTTAAAGCCTCATATATTATTTCTCGAAAAAAAGAATTACGAAGTAACGACTTGCAACAACGGTCTGGATGCAATTGCGCTGTTTGAAGAAGACAACTTTGATATTGTTTTTCTTGATGAAAATATGCCCGGAATGAGCGGTTTGGAAACGCTTTCTGAAATGAAAGAGAAAAAATCAGCCATTCCGATGATTATGATTACAAAAAGTGAGGAAGAATATATAATGGAAGAAGCAATTGGTTCTAAAATTGCCGATTACCTGATAAAACCAGTAAACCCAAATCAAATTTTACTGAGTTTGAAGAAAAATCTGGATGATTCGAGATTGATTTCAGAAAAAACGACTTTAGATTATCAAAAGGAATTTCGTAAAATCTCAATGGAATTGGCCATGGTTAATTCTTATGAAGACTGGGTAGAATTGTATAAAAAATTGCTTTTCTGGGAATTAAAACTGGAAAACATTAACGATCAGGGAATGATTGAAATCCTGGAATCGCAAAAAGTGGAAGCAAACTCTCAATTCGGAAAATATATCGAAAGAAATTATGAAGACTGGTTTGCTCCAAAAGCAGATAAACCAATTCAGTCTCATAATCTTTTTAAAGAACTGGTCGTTCCTGAAATTAAGAAAAAAGACAAACCTATTTTGTTTGTTGTAATAGACAATCTTAGATATGATCAATGGAAATCTTTTGAAACCGTAATTTCAAATTACTATAAATTAGAAAAAGAAGTTCCTTATTTCTCTATTCTTCCAACTGCTACACAGTACGCGCGAAATGCTATTTTTTCAGGATTATTGCCAATAGAAATGGAAAAACAATTTCCTCAGTATTGGAAAAATGATGTCGAAGATGGCGGAAAAAATCTTTATGAAGCAGAATTCCTTTCGGCACAATTAAAACGTTTGGGATTAAATATAAAGGAAGACTATTTTAAAATAACCAATTACGCAGGAGGTAAAAAACTGGCAGAAAACTTCAAAGCTTTAAAAGGCAATGATTTAGTAACAGTCGTTTACAATTTTGTTGATATGCTTTCGCATGCCAAAACTGAAATGGAAGTAGTAAAAGAACTAGCTTCTGATGACAAGGCATATCGATCGTTAACCTTAAGCTGGTTTAAAAACTCACCTTTAATAGAAATTATTCAACAAGCACAATTATTAGGCTTTAAACTGATCCTGACTACTGATCATGGAACAATTAATGTAAAAAACCCGTCTAAAGTCGTTGGGGATAAAAATACAAGTCTGAATTTGCGTTACAAAACCGGACGTAGTTTAACTTATGAGCAAAAAGATGTTTATGTCGTAAAAGAACCAAAAACAATTGGCTTACCTGCAATAAATATGAGTAGCTCATTTATTTTTGCAAAAAATGATTTTTTTCTGGCTTATGTAAACAACTACAACCATTATGTAAGTTATTATAAAAACACCTACCAGCACGGAGGAATTTCTTTAGAAGAAATGATTATTCCGTTTTTGGTATTTAACCCGAAGTAAAAAATATTTATGCCACAGATTTCAAAGATTTTCACAGATTAAAAAAATCAATAAAATCTTTTTAATCTGTGACAAAAAAAGTATGCTTTAATTCGTGAAAATTTGTGAAATTCGTGGCAAAATAATTATAACAATGAATATCGTTTTTTCTTTAGATCAAATTCAGGAAGTTGCTCAACAAATTCTAGCTTCAAATCCTAAAAAAATTATTCTTTTTAATGGGGAAATGGGAGTTGGAAAGACTACTCTAATCAAACAATTATGCAAAAGTCTGGGTGTTCAGGATGCAACAAGTAGTCCAACCTTTTCTTTAGTTAATGAATACTATACTTCTGATAATAAAATAGTTTACCATTTTGATTTTTATCGATTAAATAAAGAAACCGAAGCGCTTGATATGGGAGTTGATGATTATTTGTATTCAGGAAACTGGTGTTTTATTGAATGGTCTGAAAAAATTGCCAATTTACTTCCTGATGATTATTCAACAATAAATATCAACTTATTGGTTGATGGAAAAAGAGAGTTGGAATTAGTATAAAACTACGACAAATCTTTGCTAAAACTTTTCCAATAGAGATACATAAAGTATCAAACAGAACAACTTCAAAAAGAATAAATGAATAATACCGTTGAAATAATCCCCTTTTCTCAAGATCTAAAAGAGCATATTAAAGTATTAAATATTGCCTGGCTTGAAAAGTATTTTAAAGTTGAAGAGAAAGATAAAATTACACTTTCGAATCCACAGGAGGAAATTATTGATAAAGGCGGATTGATTTTCTATGCCAGATATAATAACGAAATTATCGGAACCGTTTCATTATTAAAAACTGATGATTCAACTTTTGAATTAAGTAAAATGGCTGTTTCAGATAAGGCACAAGGACTTGGAGTTGGCAATAAACTTCTTGACTATTGTGTGAATATTGCTGAAGAAAAAGGCATCAAAACACTGTTTTTATATTCAAATACAATTTTACTTCCGGCAATTCATCTGTATCGAAAATTTGGTTTCGTCGAAATTCCTTTAGAAGCAGGCGTTTACGAAAGAGCAGACATAAAAATGGAGAAAAAGATATCTTAACATTTGCGTTGTAGTATTAGCAGAATTTTTGCATTCATTTTAAAACTTTTTACGTAATTTGTACCTTTAATTTTTTGCACAACCCATGTCAATCACATTAACTCCATTTACAAAACAACAATTGCTGCCACAAGAAGAAAAACTTGAGGTTGGTCGTTTTAAAAGAGAACTTTTCATAGGAATACCTAAAGAAACAAGCTACCAGGAACGTCGTATCTGTCTAACTCCCGATGCAGTAAATTCTCTTACCTACGAGGGACATCGCGTCATGATTGAATCCGGAGCAGGAGAAAGTTCCAGTTACACAGATAAGGAATATTCTGATGCAGGTGCAGAAATCACAAAAGATACCAAAAGAGTTTTCGGGTGTCCTTTATTATTAAAGGTCGAACCACCAACTTTGGCTGAAATTGAAATGATAAATCCGGAAACTACTATCATTTCAGCTATTCAGTTAAAAACAAAGAAAAAAGCTTACTTTGAGGCTTTGGCGCAAAAAAAAATTACCGCATTAGCTTTTGAATATATTAAAGATGAAGACGGCTCCTATCCTGCTGTAAAATCATTAAGCGAAATTGCAGGAACAGCTTCTATTCTTATTGCAGCTGAATTAATGATTACTGATGAATTTGGAAAAGGGCTTTTATTTGGTAATATTACCGGCGTCCCTCCTACTGAAGTTGTTATATTAGGAGCCGGAACGGTTGGAGAATTCGCAGCAAAAACCGCCATCGGACTTGGCGCAAGCGTAAAAGTGTTTGATAATTCTATTACAAAATTACGTCGTTTACAAAACAATTTAAATCAAAGAATATTTACTTCTACGATTCAGCAAAAAGCACTTTTAAAAGCGTTAAGACGTTGTGATGTTGCTATTGGTGCTATGCGCGGAAAAGAACGCTGTCCAATTGTAGTTACCGAAACTATGGTCGAGCACATGAAAAAAGGAGCCGTAATTGTAGATGTAAGCATTGATACTGGTGGTTGTTTTGAAAGTTCGGAAGTAACAACACATGAAAAACCAACTTTTATAAAAAATAATGTTTTGCACTATTGTGTGCCTAATATACCTTCTCGTTACTCTAAAACAGCATCATTATCCATAAGCAATATGCTAACACCTTATCTTCACCAGATAGCTGAAGACGGTGGCTTAGAGAATGCTATTCGATGCGATAAAGGTCTTAAAAACGGAATCTACTTATATCACGGAATCTTAACAAATAAAGCGATTGGTGACTGGTTTGATTTACCGGACAACGATATTAATTTACTTGTATTTTAAAGGAACTTTAATGTACCTTTGCAAAAATTTTATTTCATGAAGTTCGTACACCGTTTTGCATATTATTTGATTGGCTTAGTTATGGGATGCTTTTTTGTAGCCCTTGTATTTAGTGGAAAAGATACACGTTGTAACTATTTTCCAAATGCCAGAGTTTTAAATGATTTAAGAACTAAACCTTTTCAGTATTCAGATAAAGCAATTCAGACTTTAAACGAAAAATGGATTGACACCGCAGATATTAAAAGCACTTTAACTTTTGGAGATGTTGATTTTGATCAAAGTAATGTTCCGTTCAAAAAAGGAAAACTTTATGTAATTGAGGGAAAAACTGCTAAAAATCAAGAAATTGTTTTAAAAGTAGTTAACTACGAAAAGAAAGCTGTTTTAGAGGAAATCATAAAAAAAGAAACTGAAAAATAGTTCTTTTTCTAAACTTCAATATTAAAACCACTCAATTTCATTAATTCCTTTAGATTTTAGAAAAGCATTTGTTTGGCTGAAATGCTTATTCCCAAACCATTTTCCCTGATTAGCACTCATTGGTGAAGGATGTCCCGATTCTAAAATATGGTGTTTTGAACGATCAATTTTTGATCCTTTTTTTTGCGCAAAGCTTCCCCATAGCAGGAAAACGACATTCTCTTTTTGATCAGAAATAGCCTGAATCACTGCATCTGTAAAAAGATTCCATTTTAAGTGTTTATGGCTATTTGGACTATCTTTACGAACCGTCAGCGAAGCATTTAAAAGCAGAATCCCTTGTTGAGCCCATTTTTCAAGATTACCTGAAGTCGGCATAAAAATCGAATCTAAATCGGTATTTATTTCTCTGAAAATATTACGAAGCGAAGGCGGAATCTTGACATTATCATTTACAGAAAAGCTTAAACCATTGGCTTCTCCTTCTCCATGGTAAGGATCTTGTCCAATAATTACAACTTTTAAATCCTGAAAACTGCAGTTATTAAAAGCGGAAAAAATCAATTCAGCCGGAGGATAACAAGTATGCGTTTTATATTCAATATCCAAAGCTTCCATTAAGGTAGAAAAATAAGGTTTTTGAATTTCGTCTTTTAAGACCGCTTGCCATTCAGGAGATAAATTAATTTTCATTTTAAAAATTTTAGTACAAATAACGCAAAGTTTTTTTCAAACTGCCAATTAATAATGCATTTTAGTTTTAAAACTTTGTAACTTTGAAATCTTTACAACTTACGATATATAATGATATCTATTACAGAAAAAACATTACAAGATTTACAATTTCCAACAGTGCTCGAAACGATTTCGGCTGGCTGTAATACAGACATTGGAAAAGAAAAAGCTTTACAAATAACACCATTTAGAGATAAAGAAACTTTGATGCAGGCTTTAATGCAAACATCTGAATATGTTTCTTCTTTTGAAAACA
This sequence comes from Flavobacterium sp. N2038, assembly GCF_025947185.1. NCBI lineage: Bacteria > Pseudomonadati > Bacteroidota > Flavobacteriia > Flavobacteriales > Flavobacteriaceae > Flavobacterium > Flavobacterium sp. N2038. The sequence goes on along the minus strand of NZ_CP110001.1, from coordinate 2,734,016 downwards.
ACAACGCCATTCCGAATCACGGATTTGACGCTATAACACATGAAATTAAGTTTTTAGCCATAGAAGACAGTTTTCTTGAAGTTGGAAGCTTTAGAAAAATTGCAAATCTTTCTGCAACTACAAATTTCTTGCTGAATTTCCTTAAAAAATTTGATGACTATTATCCAAACTTAAATGCCCGTGCATCTCGTGTAGAATTAACTAAAGATATCATCACTTATATTGATGCAATCGTTGATAAATACGGAGAAATTAAGGACAATGCTTCTCCTGCACTATTAAGTATTCGTCAGAATATGAATCTAGTACGCGGAAAAGTAAACCAAAGTTTTGGAGTTGCTTTAACACAATATAACGGACTTGGATACCTAGATGATATTAAAGAAAGTTTTGTACAAAACCGTCGTGTTCTCGCTGTTTTAGCAATGTACCGACGTAAAGTTAAAGGCTCTATTCTAGGAAGTTCCAAAACCGGAAGTATTGCTTATATCGAGCCGGAAGCAACTTTAAAATATTCTCGTGAATTAGCTAATCTTGAGTATGAAGAAAAAGAGGAAATCACGAGAATCTTAAAAAACTTATCAAATTCTATTCGTCCGTATTTGCCTTTATTAATCGAATATCAGGACTTCTTAAGTGATATTGATGTTGTTGCCGGAAAAGCAAAATACGCTAATCGAATCAACGGAATATTACCAACAATTACAGAAGAAAGAAGATTGTTTTTTAGAGAGGCTTATCATCCTATTTTATACTTAAACAATAAGCAAAAAAACGAAGTTACGCATCCGCAAACTATTGAATTAAAACAAGATAATAGAATTATTGTAATCTCCGGACCAAATGCAGGTGGAAAAACGATTTCACTTAAAACTGTTGGTTTATTGCAATTAATGCTTCAATCGGGAATGCTGATTCCTGTTCATGAACGAAGTGAAACGTTCTTATTTGACCGTATTTTAACTGATATCGGAGACAATCAATCTATTGAAAATCATCTGAGTACTTATAGTTATCGATTAAAAAACATGAATTATTTCTTAAAGAAATGCAATAAGAAAACCATGTTTTTAATTGATGAGTTTGGTACAGGTTCTGATCCGGAACTGGGGGGAGCTTTGGCAGAAATCTTCCTGGAAGAATTCTATCATCGTGAAGCTTTCGGAATCATCACAACGCACTATTCTAATTTAAAGATTCTCGCAAACGAGTTACCTTATGCTACAAATGCGAATATGATGTTTGATGAAAAATCGCTTGAACCAATGTATAAGCTGGCTTTAGGACAAGCAGGAAGTTCGTTTACATTTGAGGTGGCACAAAAGAACGGTATTCCATTCGGATTAATAAATCGTGCAAAAAAGAAAATCGAAGTTGGAAAAGTTCGTTTTGATAAAACTATTGCAACACTCCAAAAAGAAAGGTCTAAGCTTGAAAAAACTTCTTTAAACTTAAAAGAAGAAGAAACTAGAGCACGTGAGGAAAGCAAAAAAATGGAAAACATCAATGTAAAAATTAAGCAAAAACTGGAAAGCTATCAGGAATTATACGATAGTAACCAGAAAACAATTTACATTGGACAAAAAATAGAAGATATCTCTGAGAAATACTTCAACAACAAAAATAAAAAAGAACTTATAGGCGAATTTTTAAAAATTGTTGAAATTGAAAATTCAAAACGTAAAAAAGCAACTCCTAAAGAAACTAAAGCGATAATAGAAAAGAAAAAAGAAGTTATTGCAGAAGTTACTGTACATGTTGAAGAAATTCGAAAAGAGAAAAAAGAGAAAAAGCTTAAACCGGTTGTTGAGAAACCAAGGCCAATTCTAAAAGTTGGTGACAGAGTACGAATGCTTGACGGAAGATCTGTTGGAAGTATTGATTCGATAGAAAAGAATAAAGCAACAGTAAATTACGGAATCTTTACTTCTAAAGTTAGTTTAGATGAATTAGAATTGGTTGAAGCTGTAAAAAAGTAAAATTTTATTCTTCCGTTTTCGTTTTTTAAATTTCATCCTAAAAAGATCGAAAAATTAAACAAAGGATCAATTAAACTAAAATAAGCTGATTTAAGGAATTATTTTCCAAAAAACATTCCATAATATGATTATTTTTTAAAAATCAGTTAGATCAAATCTGTTAAAGTTGTTTTTTATTTGTAAAAACTATAGTTTGTTTTATTTTCATAGATATTATAAATACAAAAAAATCCTTTGCAAAATGGAATAAAAAAATCCACAAACTTGAAAAATTCAAATTTGTGGATTTTTATTTTTTAGAAAAGTTTAATTAACCTTTAATCCAATTAATAACTTCCGGTTCTGTAACCAAAGTTTTTGGTTTAATTACTTTAACCAATTCTCCTTTTTCATTGATTAAGTATTTTTGAAAATTCCATTCTACCTCAGAATCCTGTAAACCATTTTTAGATTTTTGAGTCAGGAATTTATAAACGGCACACATATCGTCTCCTTTTACAGAAACTTTATCCATCATAGGGAAAGTTACACCATAGTTTTGCTGACAGAAAGTTTGAATTTCTTTATTTGTTCCAGGCTCCTGTTCTGCAAAATTATTAGCAGGAAAGCCTACTATTACAAAACCTTTATCTTTATATTCTTTGTAAACTGCTTCAAGATCTTTGTATTGTGGTGTTAAACCGCATTTTGACGCGGTGTTTACAATCATTACTTTTTTTCCTTTTAGAGAAGCAAAATCAAAAGTGTTTCCTGATAAATCTTCAACCTTAAATTGGTAAATGTTTTCTTTTGCCATGACTTTATCTGTTTTAGACTTGGTTTTACTAGTTTGAGCCTGAAATTGTGCTGTCATTAATAAAAATGCACCACAAGCTAGATATACTATTTTTTTCATTGTTTTAATTTTTTATAAAATTAGCTAAAAATCTTTTTGACAAAGTGATTCCTGCCTCTATTTTCCCATAAACTTTCGTTAAAAAAATGAAGCCTAACGTTAATCAGACGTTAGGCTTCCCCCCATACAAACAAATCAAACCATGAATTAATTTTCAATATCTTTTACTTTATTAAGTAAGAATCTTTTATATAAAAACGATTTCATTTTTTTTGAACCCGTTTACTATTATTTTTAAGTAGTTGATGCCTCCCGGTTATGGTGAATTTTACCTGTAAACCCTAATTCGCATTCCCAATTATTCATTTCAATGGCGTTTATAAAGGAAATTTTTATTCGTTATTATTTGGAAACTGCTGTTTAATCCATGAAAATTCGTTTGGAAGTCCAGGGGACACCAACTATTAAATTATCGTTTTAGGTTCAAAGCAATTTCACCCAAAATATCTTTTTTAAAATCTGTTTTGCTAAAACTCGAAAGTGATAAAACACTTGTCAAACCAACTATTAAAATTTTTAACGTTTTTGCTTTTGTCATAACTTTAAATTGTAATTAGTAAGATTTTATCTACTACTTATTATTTTGATTATTTAAGATTCTCAAACTTTTTCATTTATTCTAAATCCTATATTATCAACATTTTAAAACTTAATTTCATATTCTGCTATTTTAAGCAAACTATTTATTTTCGGTTATAATAGCATTTACGTAATTGGATTGCTTTTGGTTTTAAAAAAATGAAAAAAAAATCATTTTTTTTTCAAAACCCCTATTTTCCTAGGTTTAAGACTGTTAAAAAAAATATAATTTTCACAAAAAAATAATTTATCTTTATAACAGTAATGAAATATTGATTAAGAAATTTTTGTTTAAACTTAAAATCCCAATCTATGAGTCAAGAAGAATTATTAGTTTTAATTTACAAAAAAGACGAACGAGCTTTTACCCATTTGTACGACATGTACTCGAAAAGTTTGTTTTCGGTTATTAATGTACTAATCAAAAATCGCGAAGAGGCCGAAGATGTTTTACAGGAAGTTTTTGTCAAAATCTGGAAAAACATTGATTCATACAACGAAAGCAAAGGCCGATTTTATACCTGGATTCTTAATATTGCCAGAAATACTTCGATCGATACATTACGCTCAAAAAATTTTAATAACAATCAAAAAAACCTTCCATCCGATAATTTCGTAAATCTGTTAGATGACAGTAATAAACTGATCAACAAAATTGATACAATAGGTATTCAGGAATTTGTAAAAAAACTAAAACCAAAATGTATTGAAATTCTTGATTTGTTATTTTTCAAAGGATATACCCAACAAGAAGCTTCAGAAGAATTGGCAATGCCACTGGGAACTATCAAAACACAAAACAGAAACTGTATTAACGATTTACGTAATTATTTAAAAATCTAATGGAAGCACAAGAATATATAGAATCAGGAATTCTGGAACTTTACGTTTACGGATTATTAACTGAAACAGAAAATTTGGAAATAGCCGAAGCAGCTAAAAAATATCCAGAAGTAGATAAGGAAATTATTTCTATTGAAAAAGCTATCGTGGCTTTATCATCGAGCTTCTCTCCTTTCCATTCAGTAGCTAATTTTGAAAAAATTAAAGCAAGACTGGAGCTTAAACATGGTAAAGTAGTCGACATGAAACCGGCTTCAAACTGGTCTCAATATGTAGGCTGGGCAGCTGCCGTACTTTTGTTACTTGGTTTAGGATATCAAACTCTTGAACTGACAAAAACAAAAGAAGCTATTGTGACTGTGGGAACTGAGAAAAGCAAAATTGAAAGAGATTATGCTTATTTAGGACAACAGAATAAAGAAATTGAAAAAAGTTTAACCATTGTAAGAGACATCAAAAATACGGGTGTAACGCTTGGTGGTCAGGCGGTTTCTCCAACTTCTTTTGCAAAAGTCTATTGGAACAAAGACACCAAAACGACCTATATTGATGCTGCAGGTCTGCCAAAACCTCCAAAAGGAATGGTATATCAGGTTTGGGCATTAAAACTTAGTCCGGTACTTACACCAACAAGCATTGGTTTATTGAGCAACTTTGAAGGAAACTCTCAAAAAATATTTGCTGTTGATCGTACAAACGAAGCAGAAGCTTTTGGAATTACTCTGGAACCTGCGGGAGGAAGTTTAACTCCAACTATGACTCAACTTTATACATTAGGAAAAGTTTAAAATTGAATCTTTCATAAAAACAGAAAGCGCATATTAGTTTTAATATGCGCTTTTTTATTATTTTTATTTTATCTAACAACCAAATACCACATCATGAACGGAACATTACTTCTAAGAATTGCAGTTGCTCTCATTCTTCTCACCCATTCTGTTTTCGGAATGTTTAATAACGGTATCAATGATTTTGGAAATTTATTCCTGAATCAGATTGGCTTTGCTCCTTTTGGTGTTTTTCTTGCCTGGTCAATCAAATTATCTCACGTTTTTGCAGCAATTCTTTTGTTGATGAATAAATATATCAAACTTGCCGGTTTTGTTACCATTTTTGTTTTAATAATGGGAATAATTCTGGTTCATTTTAAAGAAGGCTGGTTTGTTGTAGGCGGCGGAAGAAATGGTGTTGAATATAATTTCTTATTAATTGTCGTTCTATTGGCAATCATGTTTCCAAACGGTTTCAAAACACACAATCCAATAACTAATTATAATAAACAATAACGATTAAAATGGAAATAATCTGCAAAAATTGTCACCAGGTTTTTAAGGGGCACTATTGTAATAATTGTGGACAGCCCGCTGACACACATAAAATTAATGCTCATTTTTTATGGCATGATTTGCAACATGGTCTACTGCATTTTGACAAAGGAGTTTTGTATTCCCTAAAACAATTATTTACAAGACCAGGTCATTCTGTACGCGAATTTATTGAAGGTAAACGGGTTAAACATTTCAAACCGTTGTCTTTGGTGGTTGTTCTTGCCACAGTTTATGGGCTGTTGTACCATTATTTCCATATTAATTTTTTTCCAGATGCTAGTGATTCTAACTTAGATTATATTGAGTTCAATGAATGGACAGCAACACATTTTTCATGGCTAACAGTTGCAACAATTCCCGTCTATACCATTGGAACTTATATCGTTTTTAGAAATCAGGGATATAATTTTGTGGAATTATTTGTCCTAAATACTTTTAAGGCTTCTCAAAGACTTTTTGTCCAGATTCTGACCTTTCCTATACTACTATATTTGAATGACACACCTAATATTCAAAAATTTGCGACAATTACTTATCTCATTGGAATTGCACTTATTCTTTGGACTAATATTCAGTTTTTCAATAAAATATCTAAAACAAAAGCTTTTTTCTTAAGTATACTCAGTCATATTATATTTCTCATCTGTTTTTTCATAATTACTTTTTTAGTACTTAAATTAACAGGAAAAATGTAAGATCCTATAAAATATTTTATCTGTGACTATAAATTAAAAAGGTTCAGTCTATTTTAGACTGAACCTTTTTTTATGAATTAATAATTATCTCAAATAATTATTTCTTTTTTACTTTTTTGCTTTTATAATATTTATGGTATTTCGGATACGTTACAGCTCCAATTATCGCAATAGTTACCAATGAATAATAAATCCAGTTTAAAGAATGTGCTTCTCCGCTTGCATACGAATGTAAACCAACTAAATGGAAGTTTACGCCATAATAAGTAAACAAGATCGAAACAAAAGCAAACATACTCATTAAGTTAAAGAACCATTTTCCTCTTAATGCCGGAACAAAACGAGCGTGAATTACGAAAGCATAAATCATAATCGAGATTAAAGCCCAGGTTTCTTTCGGATCCCATCCCCAGTAACGTCCCCAACTTTCGTTTGCCCATTGTCCGCCTAAGAAGTTTCCAATAGTCAGCATGATCAAACCAATAGTTAAGGCCATTTCGTTGATATAAGTGATTTCTTTTAAATTAAGTTCCATTTTGGCTTTATTTTTCTCATTGGTAAAGAAAATCAAGACTAACGCGACAAAACCTAAAATCATTCCAAGTGCAGTAGGTCCATAACTACCCACAATAACTGCAACGTGAATCATTAACCAATACGAGTTAAGAACTGGCTGTAAGTTTGCAATTTCCGGATCAATCCAGTTTAGGTATGCAGCCATTAAAATCATTGCGGTAACAAAAGCTGATGAAGCAACGGTTAATTTTGATTTTCTGTCAAAAGCCAATCCAAAAAACATTGTTGACCAGGCTACATATATTATTGACTCATAAGCGTTACTCCAAGGTGCATGTCCGGAAATATACCAGCGTGCTATTAATCCTACTGTATGAATCGCAAATAACAATCCTACAATAACATGGAAAGCATTTATTACAATACGAAGCCATTTTTTCTCAAGAAAAATATTGACAATCGTAAAAATAAACATAAATATGGCTGCCGTCATATACCAATACGGTAGTTTTTGAAAAACATCGTATTTGTTGTAAGCAATCTCAGCATCAATTTTTTGCTCGCTTGGTCTTACTTTAGCTCCGAATTTCTTTTGGAAACCATTGATACTTTCTACTAAATTATCAGCGGTGCTAAAGTTTTTCTCAATAGAACCCGTATTCAAAGCACTAAAATACAAAGGCAGAATTTGATTTACATAAGTAGAATCCATCCCTTTAAAACCTTTATGATCACGCTCCAAATAAGAAACCCATTTATTGTTTGGATCATTTGGTACTGGGAAAATTCTTAAAATACTACCACTTAAAGCAGATTCCATTAAGTTTACTTTTTTATCCGTGTCGATAAAATCTTTCTCAAAACTATTAGGATTTGCAGCTTTATAAGCAGCATCTAAATAAGGTGAAAGTTTATAATTTCCCTGCTCATCAAAGAATTTTACAAACGGTGCATATTTGTCTTTTGAATCAATCCCAATAATCTTACGAATACTGTCGTTTTTTGTATTGATATAAATAATCGGTACCTGAATCCAAACCTGAGCATATTGCGTCATAGACAAGAATACCTGATCAGAATTCATTCCGTTATATTTATCATCGTGGCTTACTTTACGAAGTAATTCAGAAGAAAACGTATTAATAGGTTTCATTCTTCCTCCGGCATCCTGAATAATCAAACGTCCAAATTTTGCTGCATGTGCTTCCGGTGCTTTGTAAATAGTCAATAATGAATCTAATTGTTTCTGACTTGGCGCGGCTGTTACATGATTGGCATGATCATTTGGATCTGCAGAGTGATTGTGTTCATGTGTATGTCCGGAGTATGTACATGCGGAGCCTGAGCAAAAGAATTTAGACTCAACATTAAAACCAAAATAGTAATTAACTTTTCTTTCTTCTTTTTAACGCTCTCAAGTTTACGTTTTAAATCTCCAAAACGAGAATGCTTGGTAAACATAATAGCCATCAAACCAATGTAAAGCATAAAATATCCAAAATACGTAATATTAGTTCCCCAGAAATCATGGTTTACAGATAATACTGTTCCTTTTTCATCTGGATCAAATGAAGACTGAAAAAAGCGAAACCCTTTATAATCTAAAACATTATTCATAAAAATATCCGCATTAAACGTTTCTGTCGAGTCCAAAACGGTTACTTTACTCTTATATGACGAATAACTTTTTTCTGTTCCGGGATATTTATCAGCAATAAAATCATTTAATTGTATTTTAAATGGCAAAACATAAGCTTTACTTCCGAAAAACAAACTGTATTCAACTTTACCAATTTTAACTGTCTGAGGCTCACCTACAACTCCTTTAGAACCTAAAAGACGAACGGTTTTTTCTTGTCCGTCTGCTTTTATTTTTATAAATAAAGCATCTGTATGAGATTTTGCTTTAAAATCGTTACTTGATTCATAATCTACCACTCCTTTGATTGCAGGATCTGGAAATACAATTCTAATATCTCCAATACTGTAAAGAGAACGCATCATTAAAGGTTGTACGTTGTCTTTTGTTACTGTACCTTTTAATTTATCAGCCATTCGCATAAACTCCCCTTCAAAAGGTGTCTGAATCGTATATTTATCTCCTTTAGTATTAATGTTTATTGCACCATCAGTCTGTTTATTTAAAGCAAATAATACATTATGTATATTTTGAACTTCACCTTCTTTTAAGAAATGCTCTTCACGTCCGCCCGCTCCTGCTTCAACCAGCTTTAAATAAAGCGTTCCTTTTGGATCCGGTTTTATCATTTCTTTTGCTCCCATGATGTAGTTTACATAACTTACCTCAAAAGGAGTTTCGTCAAACTTTCCAGAAAGTGTAAAATCATTATTGGTAACTGGCGACAATAAAAGGCTTTTATCAAAAACTCTTCGTTTCATTTCACCTTTATATTCACCATCAGCAAAAACGGTAATAAATGTTTTATCAGAATAAATCTGGTTTTCGGCAGCCCCTTCGCGAATTGGCATCATTCCCTCATAACTGATATAACGTGTTATAAAAGCTCCTAAAAGGATAAAAACAAAGGCAATATGAAGCAGTAAAGTCGCCCATTTTTCCTTTTTAAGCAATTGATAACGTTTGATGTTACCAAAGAAATTAAGCATAAAAACGGCCATTATAGCCTCAAACCACCAAGTATTGTATATTAAAATTCTGGCTGTGTCTGTGTTGTATTTACTTTCGATAAAAGTTCCAACACCCATTGCGATTGCAAATGTTAAAAAAAGAACGGCCATTAATCGTGTAGAAAACAAAAAAGAGAATATTTTTTTATCCATTTTTGAGGAATTACATTGTATAAAAGTGCCACAAAAGTACTTAAAAATGTTGAGTTCCAATATTTGTCATTTGTTAATTAAAACCAAAAAAAGGTTCAATTTTTAGATGCTTTCTGTTTTAAAAATAAGGTTTTTACTACATTGTTATGAGTTTGGAGAAATTCACTAAAAAGCAAAATATTTTTCAATAAAATGTAATCGATTACATTTTGATTTTGTATTTTTATCAACTAGAAATTTCTATTTTGCAACCCCATATAGTTCTAAAATAAGAATTTTATCTACTAACTATCTCTTTTACAAATAATTAAGAATGAAAATCAAATCAACCAACCTGCTGATTGCCTTAACCCTATTACTATCGTTTTGGTCGTTTAATGTAAAAGCTCAAAAAGCAAAAGCAACATCCTTTTATCCTAATCTTGAATTTAAAATGTCAAAAGTTCAGGAACCGGTAATTCCAAAAAACAGCGTAAACATTAAAGATTTTGGAGCCGTAAACGGAGGTTATGTACTAAATACTAAAGCTTTTGCCGATGCAATAGATGCTGTTGCAAAGAAAGGTGGCGGAAAGGTAATTATTCCTCCGGGAATCTGGCTGACAGGTCCAATTATCTTAAAAAGCAATATTGAGTTGCATGCAGAAACGGGAGCATTAATCAAGTTTTCGACTGATAAAAGTTTATACCCAATTATAGAAACTAGTTTTGAAGGTTTAAACACCTGGAGATGCATCTCTCCTATTTATGGTAAAAATCTGGAAAATGTCGCTTTTACAGGAAACGGTGTTTGGGATGGTTCGGGCGAAGCCTGGCGACAAGTAAAGAAAAGCAAACTTACTGATGACCAATGGAAGAAATTTGTGGCTTCCGGTGGTGTTTTAAATGATAAAAAAGACAGCTGGTATCCATCAGAACAATACTTAAAAGGTTCAAAAGGTGCCGATCAAAACGTCCGTTTAGATTTAAAAACAAAAGAGCAATTTGAGGAAATACATGATTTTCTTCGTCCGGCAATGGTAAGCATTCAGAATAGCAAAAGAGTCCTTTTTGATGGTCCTGTTTTTCAAAATTCACCATCATGGAACCTTCACCCACTTATGATTGAAGATCTAATTGTTAGAAATGTTACTGTTCGTAATCCGTGGTATTCACAGAACGGCGATGGTCTGGACGTAGAATCTTGTAAAAATGTTTTAATAGAAAATTCAAGTTTTGATGTTGGTGATGATGCAATTTGTATTAAATCAGGTAAAGATAAAGACGGTCGAGATCGCGGAATTGCCTGCGAAAATATAATCGTAAGAAACAATATCGTCTACCACGGACATGGCGGCGTAACAGTAGGAAGCGAAATGTCCGGAGGGGTAAAAAATCTTCATGTTTCTAATTGTACTTTTATGGGAACTGACGTTGGGCTTCGTTTTAAAAGTACACGTGGACGTGGCGGTATTGTAGAAAACATCTTTATTTCGGATATTTTTATGACCGATATTCCTTCTCAGGCAATTTCTTTTGATTTATACTATGGAGGGAAATCTATTGCCGAAACATTGGCCGAAGGCGGAACTCCAGTTAAGAATAAAATGATGGCCGTTAATGACGAAACACCACAATTCAAGAATATTTCAATCAGAAACGTTACAATTGCAGGAGCTTATCAGGCTGTATTTTTACAAGGTTTACCGGAAATGAATCTTGAAAATATTGAAATTTCAAACTTAACAGCAAAAGCAGAAAATGGTTTTTCTATTATTGATGCTAACGGAATTAAAATAAGTAATATAAAATTAGATATTAAGAAACCAACCGTTTTTGAGATTTATAATGGTAAAAATATGTCTTTTAAGGATGTTGAATTTGAATCGACTTCAGAAAAAGCAATTTCCATTAACGGAGAAGTGAGTCAGAATATCCAGTTTGTTTCTACTCCGACCTCTGATTTTGCTAAAAAGACCTCTATTGGAGAAAATGTTCCAAAAGGAGCTGTGAAATTTTAAACTTGTATAAATCAATACTCTAAACCCGCTTTTGATAATTATGTAAATTAGTTATCAAAAGCGGGTTCTTAATTTTATTCCAAAAAGTAGACAGATCATACAATGACTGTATTTAAAGTATATACAAACGATACAAAAGCAGTCGGCTTTTAAAAAAAATAATAGTAATTTTGTGCTATGATTCGAATAACGCTAATTGGTTCCGGAAATGTTGCACAGCATTTGATAAAAGTTTTCATAAAAAGTGAAGCTATCGAAATTGTTCAGGTATTTTCCAGAAAAAAAGAAGCGCTACTCCCACTTATTGATTCTGATAAAATTGTCACTGATTTTAAGGGTTTAAAGGAGGCTGATCTGTTTATCATTGCCGTTTCAGACAATGCTATTTCAGAAGTTTCCAGTAAGATACCCTTTCAAAACTGTCTTGTAGCACATACTTCCGGTACAGCTTCCATAGATACTTTAGATGCAAAAAACAGACGAAGCGTTTTTTATCCGCTTCAGACTTTTTCTAAAAACAAAGCAATCGATTTTTCGGTGATTCCAATGTGTTTAGAAGCAGAAAATCCCGTTGATTTTGATTTTCTTGAAAAAGTCGCAAAAAATATTTCAAATGCCGTTTTTTCAATTAATTCAGAACAGCGAAAAGCACTACATGTGGCAGCTGTTTTTGTGAATAATTTCACCAATCACTTATATCAGATTGGACAGGAAATTTGTGATGAACATCGGGTTCCTTTTGAAGTATTAAAACCTTTAATTCAGGAAACTGCAGAAAAAATCAAAACCTTAGATCCGGTTGATGCACAAACTGGTCCGGCAAAACGCAATGATTCAAATACTATTGAAGCACATCTGGATTACTTAACCAATGAAAATCAAAAAAACATTTATAAAATTCTAACACAATCTATACAAAATAATGGCAAAAAGTTATAAAGAAATAATGAATGACATCACAACATTTGTTTTTGATGTTGATGGCGTACTTACAGATAGCTCAGTATTCGTAACCAATGAAGGAGAAATGCTTCGTACCATGAATATTCGTGACGGTTATGCAATGAAAGCGGCTATTGAAAGTGGCTATAATGTCTGCATTATTTCTGGAGGAAGCAATGAAGGTGTTCGTATCCGACTACAAAATCTAGGAATTAAAGACATTCATTTAGGGACTCCTGACAAAGTAAAAACGTTTAAAGAGTATACTGATACTTACAATATAAAACCCGAACAAGTGTTATATATGGGTGATGATATTCCGGATTTTCATGTTATGAAATTAGTTGGATTACCTACCAGCCCACAAGATGCAAGTCCGGAAATCAAAAACATCTGTCGTTATATTTCGCACGTAAAAGGCGGACGAGGCGCTGCACGTGATGTAATCGAACAGGTAATGAAAGTACAAGGAAGATGGATGGAATATTTTAACGGAAAACACGATTAATTATAAAACTTAGCCACTCAGAACCTCAAAACAAATGAAATATCTAAAACTCGTTCGCTACCAAAACCTCCTTATGCTTGCTTTTATGCAGCTTCTATTTCGTTATGCCTTTTTAAAACAGCAAAATATTCCTTTAGCTTTAGCAGACTGGCAATACGGATTATTAGTTTTGAGTACCGTTTTATTAGCTGCTGCCGGATATGTCGTAAATGATATTTTTGATGTGGCAACAGATTCTATTAATAGACCAAACAAGGTGATTATTGGCAAAGGAATCTCAGAAACGAGAGCTTACAATATTTATTTTGGACTTAATATTACTGGCGTTGCAATTGGTTTTTATTTATCGAATGTAATTCTAAAACCAAGTTTTGCTTCCATTTTTATTTTGATTGCTTCTTTGCTTTATTTTTATTCTACAAGCCTAAAGCAAATCATGATTCTGGGTAATTTTATTATTGCATTATTACTGGCTTTTAGCGTAATTATAATTGGTGTTTTTGATTTGTTTCCAGCTACAGTTGCCGAAAATCAGGCGCAAATGGCAAGCTTTTTTTCTATTCTGATCGATTATGCCTTGTTTGCTTTTATGATTAATTTCATCAGGGAAATAGTTAAAGACATAGAAGATGTAAATGGCGATTACAATCAGGGAATGAATACTTTACCAATTGCAATTGGAATTAGCAGAGCGGCAAAAATAGCTTCAGGTTTTGCGATTATTCCTTTTATATTGTCTTTGCTTTATATTAATGCTTATTTCATGGAAAATAAACTTTATGTGGCGACTTTATATTCGTTTGCTTTTGTTTTGGCTCCATTATTATATTTCATCGTAAAAGTATTTACAGCAAAATCTCCAAAAGAATTTCACCATTTAAGTACCGTTTTAAAACTGATTTTACTTTTCGGAATTTTATCCATCCTGGTAATTACTCTTAATATTAAGTACAATGCTTAAAGAAAAACTTAAAAAATACAGCATAATTCTGGCTTCGGGATCTCCAAGAAGACAACAGTTTTTTAAAGATTTAGATCTTGATTTTGAAATCAGACTAAAAGATATCGAAGAGATTTATCCTCCTGAACTGAAAGCGGTCGAAATAACCGATTTTTTAGCCGAATTAAAGGCAAGTGCTTTTGAAGGAGAATTAAAAGAAAATGAAATACTAGTTACCAGCGACACCATTGTCTGGCATCAGAATAAAGCTCTTGGAAAGCCTAAAACTGCTGAAGAAGCATTTGAGATGATCAAATCAATGTCAGACACTACGCATGAAGTGATCACTTCGGTTTGTTTTAAAACCAATAGCACTTCTACCCTATTGCATGATATCACAAAAGTGACTTTTAACAATCTTTCAGACGAAGCTATCTTATATTACATCGAAAACTACAAACCTTATGATAAAGCCGGCGCTTACGGCATTCAGGAATGGTTCGGTTTTATGGCTGTAGCAAAAGTCGAGGGTTCTTATACCAATGTTATGGGGCTTCCGACTGCCAAAGTTTACGAATATTTGAGTACATTAGTATAAAAATTATCTTATGTTTTCTTTTAAAGAGTATAGTCAGGAAATAATTACGACCATAGTGCTACTTTTAGCATTGGTTGCGCTAAGAATAATAATCGCCAAATTAATCAGGCGTTATGCAAGCAGCAGTCAGTTATTAGAACATAGAACCAATCTGGTAATCAAGTATATTCACATATTGATGAATATATTGGTAACCATCAGCCTGATTGTAATTTGGGGAGTTGAGACCCAGGATATTTTCATCACCGTTTCTTCAATTGCAACAGTAATTGGTGTAGCTATGTTTGCACAATGGTCTATTTTAAGCAATGTTACTTCGGGAATGATTTTGTTTTTCTCATTCCCATTTAGAATTGGCGATACTATAAAAATTCACGATAAAGATTTTCCAATTGAAGCCGAAATCGAAGACATTAGTGCTTTTCATGTGAATCTAAAAACAAAAGAGGGAGAAAAAATCATTTTTCCTAATAATTTGTTACTGCAAAAAGGCATCTCAATTATGCCTGTACAATACGAAGACAAAGAGTTTTTTGACTAAAAGCTGAATGGAAATTTTGTAAAGTCTATAGAAAAACCTGCAACGTTATAATTGAAATAAATTATAATATTTGTTGGACCAATTTGATTCTTTCTATAAAACTTCACCAAAATGATTCAAACAATAAAATTGCCGTTTTATGCAAAACTTGCTTGCATATTAATAAGTTTAATTTCGTTTGCCTATATTTTTTGTATCGCAAAAGATATTATTACGCCAGTCCTTATGGCATTTTTATTTTCTGTTTTATTAGTACCTGTCTTTACTTTTTTTAATGTAAAACTTAAGTTTCCCAGACATCTGGCTGCAGCCATCTGTGTTTTCCTTTTCCTAATATTCATTATCGGAATCTTAGTTTTTATTTCTTATCAGGTGACCAATATGGCAAATGATTTTGAAACCATTAAAAAGAATGCTAACTCATTCCTGATAGAAATTCATAAATTTATCAGAGAAAATTTTCATGTAAGTATTGGTGAACAGAAAAAATATCTTGACACGGTTACTAAAGATTCTGTAAAGAATGGAAATGCTACTCTGGGCTCTGCCATAATATCAATCACCGATCTTCTTTTAGATTGTACTATCATTCCTATTTATACCTTTTTGTTCTTGCTTTATAAAGATCATTTTATTCTTTTTCTGGCAAAATTGATTAGTAAAGAGAATCACGCCACCTTAAAAGATATCCTGTCACGAATAAAAGTTTCTATAAACAATTATATCATAAGTCTTATTCTCGAAATGATTGTAGTTTCTGTTTTAACAAGTTTAGGTCTTTGGATAATTGGCGTAAAGTATTTTATATTACTAGGATTGATTACAGGGATTTTAAATCTTATACCGTACATAGGAATATTGATTGCCGGAATTATTACGGTTTTAGCCTCATTAACCGGATCTGCCGAAACCTCTATTATTTTAGGAATTTTGATTGTAAATGTCATAGTGCAGCTAATTGATAATAATCTACTTGTTCCTTTAATCATCAATTCAAAAGTCGAAATCAATGCTTTTGTTTCCATTATAGGAATTATTATTGGTGGTTCTGCAGCAGGAATTTCCGGTATGTTCCTGGCTATTCCGCTTCTCGCCATTCTAAAAATCATTTTTGAACGAATAGAATCACTGGAAGCCTGGGGCTATGTTATGGGCAATCACATGCCTAAAAGATTTATCTGGAGAATTCGAAAAGCTAAAGTTGAGAATTAAAATAATCCGTCATTTTAGCACATATTCGCGTTTTTTACCCTATATTCATATTATAATCAATAAAAAATAAGTCAAAAAATATCTGAATGTTTGTAAACAAAAAAATACTATTTTTTATTTTGTTATGCTTTTGTTTTCAATGCATTCAGGCTCAAATAGTTCCATCAAAAACTAATAATTCTCCTAAGAAAGACAGTACCGAAGTTTATAACCGTCTTCGAAATTATTCTAAAAAAAATAAGTTCACCCAAACTTTACACAAACTTCTGTTTAAGGCAAAAAAACAAAAAAAGAAAGAAGAACTACTTGTACAAACTGATACGATGAATTACAATGGGAAAATCATTCGTAAAATCAATATTGTAACTTTAGATCCTTTTGGACATTCTGTATCAGATACCACACAAATGCCTCGAAATTGGGGAGAACGAACTGGTAACAGGCTTCACTTAAAAACAAAGAAAATTGCCATAAAGAATTTACTTCTTTTTAAAAGAAACTCAACTTATGACAGCTATAAAGTACAGGAATCTGAGCGTTTAATTCGTTCTCAGAAATATGTTACCGCAGTACGAATAACAAACCAATTGGTGGGGCCCGCATCAGATTCTGTAGATGTTACCATTCGCGTATTGGATTCCTGGAGTACAATACCTAAATTTTCAATTTCAAGTAATCAGGTTTCTGTTGGTTTTAAAGAGAAAGATTTCTTTGGAAGCGGACAGCAATTGGAATACCGTTTTACAAACCGATTTGACGATGGCCGAAATGGTAATGAAGTAACCTATACGGTTCCAAACATCAAAAATACTTATATAGGGACGACATTATATTATAAAATGGATCTGGACAATAATTACTCGAAAAGTATTAATGTTGAACGTTTGTTTTATTCTCCCTTAACGCAATGGGCAGGCGGAATGTATGTGGGCCAGACCTTTAGAAAAGATACTTTGCAGGCACCAGATATGACTTATGCCTATCAGCCATTTAAGTATAACTTTCAGGATTTTTGGGCCGGAAAAGCAACAAAAGTATTTGAGGATGAAAATGGTATTACCAATTTAGTTACCACTGCACGTTTCCTGAATAAGGATTATACCGAAACTCCAACCGAAATATATGACCCTGCACATTTTTATTCTGATGAAAAGTTAATCTTAACCGGAATTGGACTAAACCGAAGAAAGTTTATAAAAGACAGTTATATTTTTAGAAACGGCCAGACCGAAGATGTACCTATTGGGCGAATTTACGGTATCACCTTGGGATATCAGTACAAAAATACACTATGGCGCCCCTATGCGGGTGCGCAATTTTCGTTTGGAAATTATTTCAAACTGGGTTTCTTCAGTATAAATCTTGAAATAGGAACTTTCTTTGATAAGTCAAAAACGTTTGAGTCCGCTTTTTTAATGGAACCTAATTATTTTACCAAACTATTTAGTATTGGAAACTGGAGATTAAGACAATTTGTTAATCCAAGATTGGTTATTGGTTCCAATCGTGTTGATATTATTGGTGACAAGCTTAATATAAATGAAGAAAACGGTCTTGCCGGATTTAATAGTGCACTTTACGGGACCAGCAAAATGGTTTTATCACTGCAAACCCAAACCTATTCGCCACATTCTGTTTTAGGTTTTCGTTTAAATCCGTTCTTTAATTATTCGATAGCCGTTTTAGGAAGTCCTGATAATGCCATGTTAAGAAGCAAGCCATATTCAAAATTTACTTTAGGATTATTAATTAGCAATGACTATTTGGTTTTCAGTTCATTTCAGCTGTCATTGTCATATTATCCAACTATTCCTTATCAGGGCGATAACGTATTCAAAACTAATACATTTGAAACAACTGACTATGGGCTTCAAAGTTTTGAATTGGCAAAACCAAGAATTGTAGATTATAAATAGTGTAAAAAAAAAATGAATATTTTTTCTATTCGCTAAAACCAACAAAACAAACTCATAACCAACATTTTACAATTACACTACACAAAAACAACTCGTTGAAATGCATATTTTATCCGACGAAATGCATCCTGTTTTTATTTTTGGCACAGTATATGAATATTACTTAGCAAGAGTAACATTAAAAAAAACTAAAAAAATGAAAACAATAAAAATAGCAATCGCCGGATTATTTCTTTTGATTGCAAATGCCACACAAGCTCAGGTATCGATTAATGTTAATATTGGAAATCCACCAGCTTGGGGACCAGCAGGATATTCAGAAATGGAATATTACTATCTTCCGGATATCGAAGCGTATTATGATGTTCGTGCTTCACAATTTATTTATTTTGGAGGAGGAAGATGGGTTAGAACAACTTACTTACCAAGACAATACAGAAACTATGACTTATACGGTGGTTACAAAGTAGTTTTAACCGATTATCATGGTAGAACTCCTTACACTTACTTTGATCGTCATAGAGTAAGATATTATAAAGGATATCATGGTGAGCCACAAAGACCTTACAGAGCAAGACCTGTTTACGGCTACAATGACCGTCATGATCACAGAGATTACAAACATTATGATAAAAAACATAATGGCAAACATGATAAGCATGACAGACATGATGATGATCACGATGATCACCACCACAGAAGATAATAATAGTTTAAATAATTATTAGAAAAGAGTATCAGATCACGATACTCTTTTTTTTGCGTTTGGCGTATTATAAATATCTTAAATTAAATAGTATATACTAAAAATACACAGATACAACTATTTTCAATATTTTACCTTATTGTATTATAATTATACCTTATATTTGCGCTCTGATTCAAATAAAATATATTATAAAAAGATAGTATTGTGCCTATTACAGGAACTTTACAACCAAACAGAAAACAAATTGAAATAACTTTCTGTAATCCTAAGAAATACCACCTGATTTAAATTATTAAATCAATTCTTTAAAAAAAAGCTGTTAGAAAAATCTAACAGCTTTTTTTTTTAGATCGAAATTTGTGAAAGTAGGAAATCAATAACCAAACATTAACATTTCATTTAAATAATGTTCCACAATATAATTAGTATTTTTGAAGCACTTTCAAAACATTTAACTATAATCATGCGAAAAATTCAGTTACTAATACTTTTATTTTTTTTAACAGGGATTTCAGATTCTTTTGCACAACAACCACAAAAACTAAACTCTGTCGAAATTTATAACCAAATCAAAAAATTAAACTTTTTGGGTTCGGTTCTTTATATTGCGGCACACCCCGATGATGAAAATACACGTTTGATTTCTTATATGGCAAACGAAATGAATGCCAGAACAGGTTATTTGTCATTAACCCGAGGTGATGGAGGACAAAACTTAATTGGTCCGCAATTGCGCGAATTACTAGGTGTTATTAGAACACAGGAATTAATTGAGGCAAGAAAAATCGATGGAGGTGAACAGTTTTTCTCGCGTGCAAATGATTTTGGTTTTTCTAAAAACCCAGATGAAACTTTAAAAATCTGGGACAAAGATAAAGTACTTGCTGATGTAGTATGGACGATAAGAAAATTTCAGCCAGATGTAATTATAAATCGATTTGACCATCGTTCTCCGGGTACTACACATGGACATCATACATCATCAGCCATGTTGAGTGTAGAAAGTTTTAAACTTACAAATGATTCAAAAATATATCCTGAACAGTTAAAATATGTAACACCATGGCAGGTAAAACGTCAGTTTTTTAATCCATCATGGTGGTTTTATGGAAGTCAGGAAAAATTTGACGCTGCAGATAAATCCAAATTTGCAAGATTAGAAACCGGAGTTTATTATACCGGAATTGGAAAATCAAATCAGGAAATAGCCGCTTTAAGCCGCAGTCGTCACCAGTCACAAGGTTTTGGAAGTACAGGAACACGTGGCACAGAAACCGAATATCTTGAACTTATTAATGGAGAACGTGCCATAGAAAGAGACAATCTCTTTGATGGAATCGACACGTCCTGGAATCGCATTAAAAACGGAAAACCAATTGGAGAATTAATCTCCAAAATCGTTTCAAAATACGATTTCAGCAATCCATCTGCAAGTATTCCGGATTTAGTAAAAGCCTATACTATGATTCAAGTTTTAGACGACGATCATTGGAAACCATTAAAAGCAGCTGCTATTAGAAATATTATCGCGTCTTGTTCCGGTTTATATCTTGAAGCAGTGGCAAGCGAACAGGAAGCAACGCCCGGAAGTACTATTAAAGTTAGTCTTGAAGCCATTAACAGATGTGCAGTTGAAATGCAACTGGCAAGTGTGGTAACACTACCTCAAAACACAACTTTAGTTCAAAACAGGATTTTAAGCAACAATAACGACCAAAGTATTAGTATTTCAATCCAACTTCCAAACACTATTGAATATACACAGCCATATTGGTTAAAAGAAAAGGCAACTGTTGGAATGTATACCGTTTCTAATCAGGAAAATATTGGGATTCCTGATATCATTAGAGAAGTTAAGGTTGTTTTCAATATAAAAATAAACGGAGTTGAAATTCCGTTTGAACGTACTGTAGTTTACAAGTACAATGATGGTGTAAAAGGCGAAATGTACAATTTTCTTGATATCGTTCCTGAAGTAACAACATCAATTTTAGAGAGAGTATTGATATTTAAAGATACCAAAAGCAAAATGATTCCGGTAAAAGTACGTGCCGGTAAAGATGCTGTAAAAGGAAATTTACAATTAGAATTACCTCAAAGCTGGGTAGCTTCACCGAAACAAATTCCATTTACTTTAGATAAAAAAGGAACTGAACAAACCTTTTATTTTGAGGTTACTCCTCCTGTAAATCCAGAAGAAGCAGTTATAAAAGCGGTCGCAATCACCGATAACAAACGTTTTGACAAAGATGAAACCATTATAGATTACTCACATATTACCAAGCAAATGGTTTTAAAACCTGCGGAATCAAAATGTATCCGAATTGACCTGAAAACATCTGGCGATGCAATTGGTTATATTATGGGCGCTGGTGACGAAGTTCCGGAAAGTTTAACCCAAATGGGATATAAAGTTACGATTATTAAACCCGAAGAAATTACACCCCAAAAACTAGATTCTTTTAGTACTGTTATTACCGGAATCCGTGCGTATAACACAGTAAATGCTTTGGCCAACAAACAAAAAATACTCTTTGATTTTGTAAAAAGCGGTAAAAATATGATCGTGCAATACAATACTTTTGGAAAACTGGTAACCGATCAGATTGCGCCATATCCTTTAAAAATTTCTTATGATCGTGTAACTGAAGAAAATGCAAAAGTTACTTTTTTAGCACCAAATCATCCGGTTTTAAATACTCCGAATAAAATCAGTGAAAAAGATTTTCAGGGCTGGACTCAGGAACAAGGATTGTACTATCCTGATCAATATGATCCTGCCTTCACTCCTATTATCTCATCACATGATAAAGGCGAATCTGCAAAAGATGGTGCTTTACTAGTGGCACCATACGGAAAAGGATACTATATTTACACCGGTTTAAGCTTTTTCAGAGAACTCCCGGAAGGTGTTGCAGGTGCTTATCGGTTACTGTCGAATATCATTTCGCTAAAACAGCCTATAGAAGCTCCTAAACAAGAATTAAAGCAATAAATATTCATAAAATGGAAGCTAAAAAAACAAAAAAATGGAAAAAAAGCTACACCTATGTTTTGGTGGCAAATGCTATTTATATCCTTATTTTCTTCTTAATCATGCAACTATACTCATAACCTATGCAACTATTTGACTGGATCGTACTGATTGTTACACTTTTATTCATTGTTGGATATGGTTCCTGGAAAACAAAAGGAAGTAAAAATGTTGAAGATTTTATTTTAGGAAACAACGAAACCCCTTGGTATACCGTTGGACTTTCTGTAATGGCAACTCAGGCAAGTGCCATTACTTTTTTGTCGACTCCCGGACAAGCCTATCATGACGGAATGGGCTTTATACAATTCTATTTTGGATTGCCAATTGCAATGATTGTCATCTGTATGACTTTTATTCCTTTATATCATAAAAACAAGGTTTACACTGCTTACGAATTTCTTGAAAAACGTTTTGATGTAAGAACCCGTTCTCTTGCAGCAATTCTTTTTTTGGTTCAAAGAGGTTTGGGAACCGGGCTTACCATTTATGCTCCGGCCATTATTTTATCTGCGCTTCTAGGCTGGAATCTAACATTAATGAACATCATTATTGGTGTTTTGGTAATTATCTATACTTTCTCGGGAGGAACAAAAGCAGTAAACGTAACACAAAAACAACAAATGTTTGTGATTATGTCGGGGATGTTTATCACCTTTTTCCTGATTCTGCATTATCTGCCTAATGATATGACTTTTACAAGCGCTATGCATATTGCAGGAGCAAACGATAAAATGAATATTGTAGATTTCTCCTTTAATCCTGAAGAAAAGTATACGATCTGGAGTGGAATAACAGGAGGTTTTTTCCTTGCACTAGCGTACTTTGGTACTGATCAATCTCAGGTTGGACGATATTTATCGGGGAAATCAGTAAAAGAAAGCCAAATGGGACTGATCATGAATGGACTTTTAAAAGTTCCGATGCAATTCTTTATTTTATTGACAGGAGTTATGGTTTTTGTTTTTTTTCAGTTCAATCCAGTTCCGTTAAATTTTAATCCGAATAATAAAACGATTGTTGAAAAATCGGTCTTTAAAGAAGAATATCATGTTTTGGAACATAAATTAGAAAAGCTTTCAGAAGATAAAAAAGTAATCAATTTATTGTACATCGATCAGCTGAATCAGGATTTTGATAATCCAATTCTACGCAAAGAATTGGTGGCTCTATCAAACAAAGAAAAAGATCTGCGTGACAAAGCAAAAGAAATTATTTCTAAAGCCGACAGCAATAGCGAAACCAATGATAAAGATTATGTATTCTTTCATTTTATTCTGCATTATTTGCCAAAAGGTTTAATAGGTTTATTACTTGCCGTTATTATTTCTGCAGCAATGTCATCAACTGCTTCAGGGCTAAATGCATTGGCATCAACTACAGCAATTGATATTTACAAACGAAATCTAAAGACCCAAAAATCAGAAAAACATTATCTTAATGCAACCAAGTTTTTCACACTGTTTTGGGGCATTGTAGCGATTCTTTTTGCTTGTGTTGGAACTTTATTTGAGAACTTAATTCAGCTTGTCAATATCATCGGATCTATATTTTACGGAACTGTTCTGGGAATATTCTTAGTGGCATTCTATTCTAAAAGAGTTAAAGCAAAACCAATGTTTATAAGCGCGATTATTAGTCAGTTGACGATCTTTGTGATTTATTATTTTATGGTTTACAATCAGGAAAAATTAGGATATTTATGGCTGAATTTTATTGGAGCCATTTTAACAATTGTATTGGCATTTTTGATGCAAATTTTATTTTTTAGAGGAAAATCAGATCCTGAAGATGTAATCTTAGAATAATTCAGAAAATGCTGTCGACTGATCTTTTTAATAGATTTTGTTTCATATAGTCCTGACAAAAGTGGTATCTTTTGTAGTACTCCCTGATAATGATCAGGAGTTGCAAAAGATACCGCAGACAGTCGAGAATAACTCCTGAAAAATGTATAAGATTGTAACTCTCGTCTAATTTGTAAGCAAAAAATGTTATTTTAGTATATTCAAAGACTGATTGAAACTGAAACTAAAAAACTAAAAATGAGAATTTCAGACGACTTACAAAAACTACTTCCTTTTGGTTATCTGTTCCTTGTAATAATGGGGATTCTGCATGAGAGTTTTTTTTATTATATGTTGGGAATAAACATTTTAAAGTATTCAACCATCATGGATATTTTAATTAGTCCTATTGCAACTTTTACTTCAAATCCTGTAATCTTAATTGCAATTCTTCTACTTTTTATACTTCACTACTATTTACCTAAATTTTTATCTAAATACCACCAGAGAGAATTTATCCAGAAAACTTTTGAGCTAAAACCAATAGAAGGTTATTCTAACACAGAAGCAAAAAACTATTATAACGATATTGCACTAAAAAGTCTAGCCCTTTTTCTATGTTCCTTTTTTCTGGGATACGGACTTGCGGGCGGTTACTTTACATCAAAAAAAATCAGGGATAACAAAGTACAATACAATCATAAAATCAATTTTAGCACTGGAGAATCTGAGCAGGTATATTTGATTAACAGCAACAGTCTCTACTATTTTTACACCACCAAAGGAAGTAAAACTATAAAAATAACACCTCTAAGTGCTGTCAAAGACATAGAATTGACCAACAACAAAATGATTAATAATTCATCATTCTTTTACAACACAACACTATGAAAGATCAAAAAAAATACAGTAATAAGACCAAAGCGGCTTTTGTACTACTTATTGTGATGCTTATCATTTTGTTGGGCAACTTTAACACGCTGCAGAATTCTAAAAAAGTAAACGAAAATATCAATGCCATTTTTAATGACCGATTGGTTGTGGCACATTACATTTTTCAATATTCTAAAGAACTTCATTTTATAAAAGCTGAAGCCGAAAAACTGGATCTAAGCGATAATATTAAGAAAGACGAAATTGTACAAACCCTTACTATCATTCATAATATTGATGATTTGTATGCCAAAACGGTATTGACAAATAATGAGAAAAGTCATTTTGATGCTTTTCTGGCTTCATGTAAAGAGATCAATACACAAGTCGAAAATAAAAACTGGGGAAAGATTGCCAATTCAAGTACTCAGGCTCTAAAAACACTGGAATCATTATCCCAAATTCAAATTGAAGAAGGCAAAGCAAAACTTGCTGCTGCCAATGCCATGTATAATAAAAACAATAGTTTAGGACAGCTCCAAATTGCCTTACTTATCATTTTGGGAGCAATTACCTTTTATCTTTTAATTGTAAAGAAAATAAAAAGATCGATAAAGATTCCGGAGCCGCCTAGCCTCAATTAATATAATTTTCTTTGGTTTATTTCAGTTTTCTTTCCTCTTCTTTAATAGAAAGGTCATTTATGCTTGCAAATCTTTTTTGCATTAAACCATTTGCGTCAAATTCCCAGTTTTCATTCCCGTAAGCACGAAACCAGTTTCCGTCAATATCCTGATATTCATACTCAAATCGTACTGCAATTCTATTTTCTGTATGAGCCCAATACTCTTTTTTCAGTTTATAATTTTGTTCTTTATTCCATTTTTGAGTTAAAAACTCAATAATCTCTGCTCGTCCGTTTACAAACTTATCTCTGTTTCGCCATTCACTATTTATTGTGTAAGCTTTCGAAACTCGCTCCGGATCCTGACTATTCCAGGCATCTTCTGCCAACTGAATTTTTTCTAATGCCGTTTCATATGTGAAAGGAGGCAATGGTAATTTCTGTTCCATGTTTATAAATTTAACGTTTCTATAATTTTTCTGGTTTGCGTAATAAGCTGATTTGATTTAAACAATTGACTTTCGATAATACAACTCTCAAAAAGCAGATATACATGATCCGATAAGAGTGTATTGCTAAGAATCTCATTAAAGTAATTTCGCAAATCACTTTTGTGGTTCTGAATAACGTTGAGAATTTTTACATTATCTGACTGAATTTCCGATAAGATATTGAGAAAACTGCATCCTCTAAAATTCTCCTTCTCATTCATATAAATTAAAAAATCTAATGAAGCAGTTATCTTTGATTTTGGATCATTTCCTTTTGAGGTGAATTTTTTCAATTCATCAAACCAAAAGACATGTCGCTGATCCAAAAATGCAACACACAAATCTTCCTTAGATTTAAAATGCTGATAAAAACTTGCTTTAGCCACTTTCGCTTCTTCAATAATCTGATTAATACCAGTTGCATTATAACCTTGTCTATGGAATAATGTAAATGTTTTTTCTAAAATTCTTTCTCTTGGTGCCATATCAATTCCTGATTACAATGCAAATATAAATAATTCCAAAACACAAACAGACAAGTCTGTCTATTTATTTTGCTAAAAAAAATCCAAATTCCAAAGTATTCAGTTTTGGAATTTGGATTTTAAATGTTTTACAGTTTAATAATTCATCAGAATTATTATCTGCTCCACTCAGCAATACTGTCTTTATTCATTTTAACATAATCCTGATTATTTGCAGTTTCAGCAGCAGCCAAAGAAGCTTTTGCAGTTTCTACCGCTCCTTTTTTGTCTCCTTGTTTAGCCTGAATCAATGATTTAAGTCTCAGAATAAAATAGGGTTTATCTGTACTCATGTCCAGAGATTTATCTACATAAGTTCTTGCTGTATCAATATTTCCGTTTGATTGAAATAAATATTGTGCTGCAGCAAAATAATCATTTGCAGTTGGTCCGGCTAAAGTTTTTTCGATACTTGCGGTAGCCATTTTTGCAGTTGGAACTTCAAATTTTAATGCTACATGAGAATTTTCCCAAGACATTTCTAAATAACCAAAATTAGGATCTAAACCGTTAATTCCGATAGTAAAAGTCTCAACCGGCGTCGGTAATGCATTCTCTTTAACAGTAGTTCTTAAAGCAACATATGCATCACTCCAGTTTTCAGGTAATCCCCAATTGTCTGTAGAAAGATAAAAAATTACCTCCCAGCTTTCGATTTTTGGAATCGTATAAATCGCATATTTTCCTTTTTTCAAAGTTTTTCCATCGATAACAACATCATCACCAAAGTTAATGATTGTATTTTCGTTTGCTCCGGTTCTCCAAAGTTTTCCAAATGGAACTAAGTTTCCAAAAACTGCTCTGCCACGAGCTCCGGGTCTTGAATAAGTAACTTCAACATCGGTTAAACCAACTGTTTGCTTAATGTATCCTTTTGGACTTGCTTGTGGCGTTTTAACTTGCGCTTCAGAAACAAAAGGCGTTATAATAATGGCTAATGCAATAAGTATTTTTTTCATATTTAGGGAGTAATTTATTTTGTTCAAATTTACAAATTCAAATAGCTAACAAATGTTAAATTTTATATAATTCCAGCATCTAACTGTGATATTTTCATAGCATTTAATTCCGAAAAATGATCAATAATTAAATCAGCTTCAGATAAATCCTGTAATTTCGAATGTTGACTTTTATAACCTACACAATAAATTCCGGCTGCTTTTGCAGCTTTTACGCCATTTGTACTGTCTTCGATTATAATACTTTCTTCTTTTGGAGCAATTGATAACGAAGCAGCATGAATAAAAATCGCCGGATTTGGTTTTGACTGCGGAAAATCCTCTCCGCTAACAATATGCGAGAAATACTGATGCAGGTTAAATCTTGTAAAAACACGATCAATAGTAACTTTAGATGCAGATGAAGCTAAAATTAACTGAATACCGTTTGCATACAAATCTTTAATCAAATCTTCAACACCTTCCAGCAAATACAAATCTTCTTTGGTATCAAATGCATCATTAAATATATTTCTTTTTCTCTGAATTAAATCTTCGACTTCCTGATCAATCACGGGAAAAATTTCTTTTAATGTCTGAAAAGTATTTCGTGTAGAAAATCCCGTAAACCTGGTATACATTTCTTCCGGAACTTCAATATTTAATTCTGAGAATTGTTTGTAATACGAATAACGATGAACGGGTTCTGTATCTACAATTACACCGTCCATATCAAAAATTACTGTTTTAATCATTTTTTAAAGGTACTAAGGTTTTAAGGTAAAAAGGTGCAAAGGCTCAAAAGTTTTTCTCAGGGAACTATGGCTGTAAACCGAAACTACTCTTCCTTTTTAAGTATATATCGAATTACGGTTTCTGCAGCATGAAGTCCAAATAATCCCGGCATGTAGCTGTTTGTTCCGTAAAATGATTTTTTGAAATTTTTTCCATCTGTAAGCTTTAGGCTTTTGTCGTTTTGAATCTCTGATGAAAAGACCACTTTCAATTTATTAATCTTAACAGCTTTTAATCTTTTACGAATTGCTTTAGAAAAGTAGCAATTTATGGTTTTAGAAATATCTGCAACTTTTACTTTAGATGCCAACATCTTTCCTCCTGCTCCCATGCTGCTTATGATCTTCACTCTTTTGCGTTTTGCAGCAATAATTAAGTTTAGTTTCGGCGTGATACTATCAATACAATCCAAGACATAATCAAACTCTGGAGAGACAATTTCAAAAGCGCGTTCCGGAGATAAAAATTCCTGAACACGGGTTAGTTTTAATTCTGGATTAATATCCATTAAACGATCGCCAACAATTTTGATTTTTGGCTCTCCTACGGTCGAATGCAAAGCCGGCAATTGTCTGTTGATATTGGTAATATCAACTACATCTCCGTCCACAATAGTCATATTCCCTACTCCTGCTCTTGCCAAAAATTCAGCAGCAAATGATCCTACACCACCTAATCCTACTACTAATACATTTGCATTTTGCAAATTTTGCAATCCTTCTTTTGTAAATAAAAGCTCGGCTCTTTCTGTCCACTCTGCCATATTATATTTTTATTTTTATTTTTGTTTTCTTTTGTTTTTCTTTTGTTTCAGGTTTAAAGTTTCAAGTTTTACTGCCAGGCTGAGCGAAGTCGAAGTCCATGTTCAATTGGAGCAACTTTCTCCCAAATTCTTGGGCACTCAGACTGATAAACTCATTTCACTTTTCACTAATCACTTTTCACTAATCACTTCTTCCACCAAACACTCTTGTATAATTACTTGAAATAATAGACTGCAATTCGCTTATATTTATTTCTTTATATTCAGCTGCTAAATCATAAACCTTCTGAATACCATCTTCAATTGTATCGGTTTCCAAAAAGAAACGATCATTTGGAATATTCTGAAAAACGCTTTTTAAATCCGTGTTTCTTAATAAATATTTTCCAAACGAAATATAAAATCCAGCTTTTATTACTTGTTCTGCAACTTGATTATTCTTTGAAAAACCATGAATGATCATCGGAACAGAGATATTCAATTTCTTCTTAATTGCTATTACTTCCTGAAAAGCAGCAACACAATGAATCACAACTGGCTTATTATACTTTTGTGCTAATTGCAATTGTTTTTCAAAAACAATAATCTGCTGATCCAAAGGAATATCAATTCGCTTATCTAAACCACATTCTCCAATTGCTAAACAATTATTAGTTTGCAATTTTTCCTCGATAATTTTCAATTCTAAATCAGTTTGATCCTCTTTAATATACCAAGGGTGAATTCCGATAGAATAATATGCGATTGTTGCATCAAACTCCAAGGGATATTGATTCACCAATTCTAAAACATTAGATTGATTTGTAAACTGATGGGTATGAAAATTAAAGAATTCCATTAATGAAAAGCTTTTACTCCTGCTTTGATTTCAATATTTAAATCATTCTCTAAAGGAACCAACGGACAAGAGTACTTATGATTATAAGCGCAATACGGGTTGTAAGCCTGATTAAAATCAACTGTAATTGTATTTCCTTTCGGAATTTTTAAATCTATATACCTTCCTCCTATGTAACTTTCTTTTCCGGAGGTTAAATCAGAAAAAGGCAAAAACAAATGATCTTTGTATTCCTTTTGTTTTGAAAGTTCAATATTTCTATAAACGTTCAGCTTCATCTGAACTCCATTTATGCTAAAAAATATAGTTCCGTACTTGATGTATTTTGGTGTTCTTGTACCTGTAGTTTTCATTTCGAAAACCTTCTCGTTTTTTGCTTTTTCAAATTTTGCATTGACAAAATACTTATCACTTATGGGATAAAAGTCCAAAGTTTTAAAAGCTTTTAAATCTTCTTCCATTAACGGACTTGTCTTAGCATCAGTATATTCAGAATTAATTTGTTTCTGAAATTTCTCAACATCAGTGTGACTGAATTTTTTCTGACAAAAGCCATAATTAAAAACCATCAGAACAATAAGTGCAATAGATTTTTTCATCGTTGAAATTTTATGCAAAAATAGTTTAAAAGTAATAAAGCAGCAACCGCAATTCGTGACAAAGTTTCCTAACTTTGTTGCAAATAAGATAATTTATAATGCTCAAAACTGCCTTTAACCACTACATCAATAATTTTCGTGGATTTTCAAGAGAAATTTGGATACTTGCCATCGTTACTTTTATCAATCGTGCCGGAACAATGGTGCTTCCTTTTTTATCTAAATATTTAAAAGAAGACCTGCATTTCACTTACAATCAGGTCGGTTGGATAATGGTCGCTTTTGGTTTAGGATCTATGTTAGGTTCCTGGTTAGGTGGTAAACTCTCAGATAAAATTGGGTTTTACAAAATCATGATTTTTAGTTTATTTACTAGTGGAGTTTCGCTCTTTCTTGTGCAATATATTACTACATTTTGGGCGCTTTGCGGAGCCATGTTTGTCTTAATGACAATTGCAGATATGTTTCGTCCGGCTATGTTTGTTTCTCTGGGTGCCTATGCAAAACCAGAAAACAGAACTCGTGCCTTAACTCTTGTTCGTCTTGCCGTAAATTTAGGTTTTGCCGCAGGACCTGCACTTGGAGGTTTAATTATTATGGGAATTGGATATTCCGGATTGTTCTGGGTTGATGGAGCTTCATGCATTGTTTCTATCTCCATTTTTGCATTATTGGTTAAAGAAAAGAAAAAAGCCATTCATGAGGATAAAAATGAAAGCGCAGGAGATATAAAATCGGTGTTTCATGATAAAATCTTTTGGGTTTTCTTATTTGTAAGTTTTGTTACTGCCATGATTTTCTTTCAGCTTTTTACGACTTTACCTTTATATCATAATGAAAAATTTGGTCTGAGTGAATTTCAAACGGGACTATTAATGACTTTAAATGGTCTCTTGATTTTTCTTCTGGAAATGCCAACAGTTGGTTTTATGGAGAGAAAAGGCTTCCCTAAAATCAGGATTATTATTCTCGGATCTTCTGTAATGGCACTTAGTTTCTTTTTATTACTTATTAATGTTTGGGCTGGAATACTGGTTATTAGCATGATTTGTATTTCGATAGGAGAAATTTTAACCTTCCCATTTTCTAATGCCTTTGCTTTAAGCCGCGCCCCAAAAGGTCAGGAAGGACGCTATATGGCCTTATATACTATGAGTTTTAGTCTTGCTCATATTATAAGTTCAAAATTAGGGTTTGAAATTATTACACGCATGGGGTATCAGACCAACTGGTTTTTCATGGCTAGTATTGGTGTAATTGCAATGCTTTGTTGTTTGTGGATAAAAAAAGCTCTGGTACGCGAAAAAATATCTTAAAATTTATTTTATTATAAATATTTAATTTTCAATTCATTACATTTGAATTGAATTACTTTTTCATGCCTAATTCTGACTTCAAACTTAAAAAATAGTTAAATAACTACTTTTATAGTTGCGTAACTATAAAAATAGTTGTAGGTTTGAATTAAAATTAGAAGACATGCAAAAGTTAACCAACAAGGAAGAAGAAATCATGCAGATTTTATGGAAGCTTAAAAAAGCATTCGTAAAAGAGATTCAGGCAGAAATTACTGAAGATCAACCGCACTATAATACACTTTCGACTATAGTTCGAAATCTGGAAGAAAAAGGTTTTGTGGCGCATAATGCATTTGGAAATACACATCAGTATTATCCGGTTGTAACTCTAGAGGCGTACAGCAAAAAGTACATGAAAACGGCAATTGATAATTATTTCAATAGTTCGTATAAGAATATGGTTTCATTTTTTGCAAAAGAAGAAAAGATTTCTGCTGCAGAATTACGTGAAATTCTTGCGATGATTGAGAATCCAAAAGAAGAAAAATAGTAGTTATGGAAGCACTACTTATTTATATTGCCAAATCTACCGGTTTAGTTATACTATTTTACTGTGCTTATTATTTTTTACTTCGAAAAGAAACTTTCTTTAATAGCAATCGTTGGTTTTTACTAATCGGTTTATTTACATCTGTTATTTTGCCGTTTGCCGTTTACACAAAAATCATTTGGGTAAAACCTACTCCAACAACTGCTATTAATTTATCCTCCATCAATACTTTTCAAACCATTGAAAGTAACAGTACAGAAATCAACTGGTTATTCTTAGTCTCACTGGTTTATTGCATTGGATTTTTAATCTTACTAGTAAAATTGGGAATGGACTTTTATAGTCTTCACACGGTTCTAAAAGGAAAAAAAATCCAGCAACAAGCTGACTTTAAATTTATTGACACGACCGACAATATAGCGCCTTTCTCCTACTTTGAATATATTGTATACAACTCATCAATGTATACACCATCTGAATTAGAGAATATTATCGAGCATGAAAAAGTACACAGCGATCAAAATCATACCATCGACGTACTTATATCCCGCGCTTTTTGTCTTTTATTTTGGTTTAATCCTGTAATATGGCTTTATAAAAAAGCTATTACACAAAATCTGGAGTTTATTGCTGATAAAGAAGCAGCTCAGAAAATTTCAGATAAAAAAGCCTATCAATACACACTTTTAAAAATAACAACACATGAAAGTTGTGTCGCCATCACCAATCATTTTTATCAATCATTAATCAAAAAACGAATCGTCATGTTAAACAAAAATCAATCAAAAAAAGGAAGTTCCTGGAAACTCTGTCTAGTGATTCCGGCGCTTGCAGCTTTTGTCTTTCTATTTCAAATTGAAGTAATTGCAAAAGAGAAAAAAGAAATTAAGAAAGAAGTTCTTAATAACAACGAAGCTTCTGAAGATATTTACAAAATCAGTAAAACAACAACTGATCAGGAATTAAAGGAAATTGCAGAAAACTTAAAGAAAAAACATAATACAGACGCTGTATTCTCTGATGTAAGACGAAATTCAAATAACGAATTAACCGGATTGAAAGTTGATCTTAAAAGAAGCTCAGAAGAAGCGCAGGTCTTTATGATCGAAGGAAATCAGGCCATTAAAGAATGCCAGATTATAGTGGTTACCGAAAGTGATGGTTCTAAGAATATCAAGTTAGTAACCGAAAATGAAGCGACTCAGGTAAAAGTTACTGAGCAGGAAAATAAAGTTGAAGTAAAAAAAGTTAAAAATTCTAAAACTGATTGTAATGCTAAAACTAATAATAATACTCATACAAGCATTAGTACAAGCACTTGTACACATACTGCCGATGTTAACGTGAATGTAAATGCAAACGTAAATTCTGATGTAAACGCTAATCCTAACACCAATGTAAAAATAATTAAAACCAGCTATAACTCGAATTTTAACATCGAACCGAGAACAAATACGATTACCACAATTCAAACAAATGGCAGCGAGTCTTCAAAAAAAATAACCCAACTGGTTGTGGTAAACGGAGAGGTTAATACTGACATTAAAAAAGGTTCAGATATTCAAAATTTAAGAATTGAGACAATACGCATATTAAAAGATGAAAATGCAATTAAAAAGTACGGAGATAAAGGTAAAGACGGTGTTATTGAAATTGAAACCAATTAATATCGCTCTTACTTCATCAAACTAACCAAAATCACCCAAAAATTAACCCAAAAAAAGAGAAAAATAACCATCATGGAAGCACTTTTTATTTTTATCGCCAAATCAAGTTCTTTAATTGCAGTATTTTATTGTGCCTATTATTTTCTGCTTCGTAAAGAAACTTTTTTTAACAGCAATAGATATTTTTTGCTTGCCGGTTTATTAACTGCCGTTATTTTGCCTTTGATCATTTATACCAAAGTGGTCTGGATTGACCCAATTCCGCTTTCTGATACACCAATTACAAACTACAATTATCTTTCTCACAGTCCTAAAGTTACAGAAAATGACTCTTTTGAAATCAATTGGTTTTTAGTATCGTTAGCTGTTTATGCTATCGGTTTTTCAGCATTTATGATCAAATTTGCCATTGACTTTTATAGTTTAAACACTGTTTTAAAAGGAAAAAAGATCAAACAACAAGAAGATTTTAAATTTGTTGATGTAGAGGATAACATTGCTCCTTTTTCTTACTTTGATTACATCGTGTACAACTCATCACTGTACAGCGAAACAGAATTACAAAGTATTTTAGAACACGAAAAAGTACACAGCGATCAGCATCATACAATTGATGTGATCATTTCGAGAATTTTCTGTATTCTTTTTTGGTTTAATCCAATTATCTGGCTGTACAAGAAAGCAATTCTTCAGAACCTGGAATTTATTGCAGATAATGAAGCTTCTAAAAAAATAGCCGACAAAAAAGCGTATCAATACACGCTTTTAAAAATAACAACACATGAAACTTGTGTTGCAATCACCAATCATTTTTATCAATCATTAATCAAAAAACGAATTGTCATGTTAAACAAAAATCAATCAAAAAAATGGAATTACTGGAAGTATTATATTGTAATTCCTGTACTTGCACTATTTGTACTTTCCTTTCAAATAAAAACAATTACGCAAGAAAAAGAACGAAAAGAAGCTCAGGGAATTGCCCAAAATGAAGATTCAGTTGCTGTATTTAAAATTAAAAAAACAACAACCGATCAGGAGCTAAAAGAAATGGCAGCTAAACTTAAAAAAGAACATGATGTAGATATGTTAGTTTCTAACGTAAAAAGAAATTCTAAAAATGAACTAACCGCCATAATGGTAAAAGCACAAAAAGGTACAGAAGATGTTCAAACTATCCAGATTGAAGGTAATAAGCCAATAAAAGACTGTGGAATTATGATTTTAACCGAAGATAATGGTTCAAAAAAAATAGGAATCGTTACAGACAGTGAAATTGAAAAACCAATAATCATAGGGAATCGTACTGTCGAAATTAAACATTATAATGGTACAAATATGCCTGTACCACCAGTTCCGCCGACATCGCTGGTAACTGATGCATTACCTGCACCACCCGCTCCCCCTGTAGCACCTGCTTTTCCTTCCGGGGCAATGCCTCCTGTACCTCCGGTTGACATGTCTAAAATGCCAAAACCTCCTGTAGCTCCGGCAAATCCAAGAGACAAAGTAGCTATGAGTAAATTTGAAAAAGAGATGGACGAGTTTGACAAAAAAATGGAAGCATTTGAACCACAGATGGCAGCATATGAGAAACAAGTCGAAGCAGTAATGGCACAAAGAGAAGCCATATATGATAAACAAATGGAAAAGTTTGATCTTGCAATGGAGAAATATGAAGCTGACATGGAACGCTATAGTGCCAATATGGAAAAACAATTTTCAAATCACTCTCCTGATTATGAAAGAAAAAATATGAAGGAGTACTTGAAAAACATGAAAAACTACGAGAAAAATATGAAAGCTTACGAAAAAGAAATGAGTAAGATGGATAAAGAAAATAAAAAATCATAGCGATTCATCATCAATACTTTAAGTTTTAAGCCAGTGCATGTCACTGGCTTTTTTATTTTAATTTTTATCATCCTAAAATATTGAAACAGCATATTCTTTTTTATGAAAATTTCAGAAAATTAAAAATACCCGTCTTATCATTTTAATCTTCTAAAAATGAGGAAACCCACAAAAACACACTTATAAAAAATACCGTAAAATTCTGACTATCAACATCAAACTTTAGAGTAAGACTTATAAAAGAAGCTGATCACTTTACCTATTGCAAAGTCTTTTTTATATCTTTGCACAAAATTAACCTACTATGTATAAAGTTTTAGCCCAACTAAATAAAATTCTTTTGCCAAGTTTTACGAAACAAGGTTTAGATATTTCAAAAGCCAAAAAATGGCAAATGGCTATAATTGGTTATCGTGCTTATGTAACTAAACGTGCTT
The DNA here is from genome assembly GCF_025947185.1 of Flavobacterium sp. N2038. NCBI lineage: Bacteria > Pseudomonadati > Bacteroidota > Flavobacteriia > Flavobacteriales > Flavobacteriaceae > Flavobacterium > Flavobacterium sp. N2038. The sequence continues at coordinate 2,697,941 of NZ_CP110001.1, read as the reverse complement.
TAGGTTAATTAGTTAAAAAATACTTTTGTCTATTTAGTAGAAAAAGATTGTCTTTTTCTGCATTCTCCTTAATGAAAAATAAAGAAATAAACCTTCCTCCTGTTCCGGCAGTATTATTAGCAATTATTAGTGTACAATGTGGAGCAGCAATTGCAAAAACATTATTTCCGGCAGTAGGTGCTGCGGGCACAGCATCAATGCGAATTGGTTTTTCGGCATTAATTTTATTATTAGCTTACAGACCAAACTTAAAAGCGATTACATCAGCCCAATGGAAATTGGTAATTCCTTACGGATTGTGCCTGGGCGCAATGAATTTAATTTTTTATTTAGCAATTGAAAGAATCCCAGTTGGTTTAGGCGTTACTTTAGAATTCATTGGGCCTCTTGTTGTTGCTATTGCAGGTTCAAAACGTCTGGTAGACTATTGCTGGGTTTTGCTTGCTGCAATCGGGATTTTACTAATCGCACCATGGACCAATCAACGTTTAGATTCACTAGGTGTTATTTTTGCTCTTTTAGCTGGTGCCCTTTGGGCTACATATATTGTTTTAGGCGGGAAAATTTCTAAAATAATGAATGGTGGTCAAGCGGTAACAATTGGGATGTTGTTTGCTTCTATTTTAATTTTGCCTTTTGGTATTTTAGAAAAAGGACTTGCTAATTTAACACCAAATCTCTTAGGCGCAGGCGTTGCACTTGCTTTGTTATCCAGTGCGATCCCATTTACTTTAGAAATGAAAGCTCTGGGCCAACTTCCTCCTCGTACTTTTAGTATATTAATGAGTTTAGAACCTGCAGCTGCTTCTATTTGTGCTTTTATTTTCCTGCAGGAAAATTTAAACTTTTCTGAAATATTAGCCGTTTTTTGTGTTGTAATTGCCTCGGCAGGAAGCACTTTGACAGCGAAAAAATAAAAAAAGCCCTGCATAAATCTGCAGAGCTTCTTCAATAAATAGGTTAAAATTCTGGAGATTCTAATTATTTTTTTGGAAGCAATACTGTATCAACTACATGAATCACTCCATTTGACTGATTTACATCGGCAATGGTAACTTTAGATTTATTTCCGTTCTCGTCACTAATATATAAATCTTTACCACTCATCCAGGCTGTTAATGTACCACCGCTAACTGTTTTAAGGGTCGCTTTTCCTTTTCCTTCTTTTATTGCGGCAGCAATATCAGACGAGTTCATTTTTCCTGCCACTACATGATAAGTTAAGATTGTTTGTAGCATTTTTTTATTCTCTGGTTTCAATAATGATTCCACTGTTCCTTTTGGTAATTTATCAAAAGCCTTATTAGTTGGTGCAAAAACAGTAAATGGTCCTGTACCTTGTAATGTTTCAACTAAATCGGCTGCTTTTACTGCCGCAACCAATGTTGTATGGTCTTTTGAATTAACAGCATTTTCAATAATATTTTTATTCGGATACATTGCAGCTCCGCCAACCATTACTGATTTTTGTGCATTAGATGCAAATGCAACTCCTAAAGCTAAAACCGCAGTGGCTAAAAATTTTCTAGTTTTCATGATAAATGTTTTTAAGTTATAAATTCATTTACGGAGATAAATTTGTTTTGGTTTTGAGATAAAATAAATTGTGCGACAAAAAAGGCAAAATTGTAGCTCTCAACCATTGAATAACTTAGAACTAACAAAACTTCTCAGTTTTTCATAAAATTTAAAATATGACTTCGTTTTGTCTCTATTTTATTATTAACTTTAAAATAATAAAACGGATCCTTATGCAAAATCTACCAAAAAAAGTACGAAGCAAAAAGTTAAACACAAGAGTTGATTTAACCGCAATGGTCAGCGTTTCTTTTTTGCTGATTATATTTTTTATGATTGTTGGTGAATTGTCGAAGCCAAAAGCCATGAATTTAGATTCTCCTGATCTCGATTGTGATGATTGTCTCCCTGCTTATGTTGAAGAGAATCGATCTCTCACAATTTTATTAGATCAAAATGATAAAATAATTTCGTACTCGGGATTAGTACCTATTCCTATTCATACTTCTAAAAAAATGCAATATGGGAAAAATGGAATTAGAAAAGAGTTGCTAGAAAAAAACAAAATGGCTCTCGAATATTCAGCTAAACATGGCAAACCAGGAAGAGGACTTGTGGTTTTGATTAAACCAAGTAAAACGTCAAATTATGGAAATCTTGTAGAAATTCTTGATGAATTAAAAATAGCAAACATTGATACTTATAATATTGACCCAGAATTTACTCCAGAAGAATCAAAATTATTAGCTTTAAGATAATTTAAAAACCAATTTAAATTGAAAAACCATGAATAATCTACCAAAAAAAATACGAAGCAAAAAGTTAAATACAAGAGTTGATTTAACCGCAATGGTCAGCGTTTCTTTTTTACTAATCATATTTTTTATGGTTGTTGGAGAATTATCAAAGCCAAAAATTATGGATATTAGTTTACCCAATTATGACTACGAAGAGCGTTTTATGGGTTGCAGACTTCATGATGAAAGACGTACTCTAACACTTTTACTTGATGATGATAACCAAATAATTACTTATTCTGGATTATTATTTTATCCAATTGAAGGTCCAAAAAAGTTGCAATATGGGAAAACCGGAATTAGAAAAGAGTTATTAGAAAGAAATAAAGAAGTCTTAGAATATTCAGCTCAAAGTGGAAAACCTGGTCGTGGTATTACTGTTATTATTAAACCAAGCAAAAAATCTAATTATGGTAATTTAGTAGATATTTTAGACGAAATGGAAATTGCTAAAATTGATACTTATGTAATCTTACCTGAATTTACTCCTGAAGAATCAAAATTACTAGCTTCAAAATAAAGCTTCTTACGAAAACGACTGCCCTAGCCCTGATCGAAGCGGCATCCTTTTTCTGGCTCCTTTAGGTAGGAAAAGATAGAGAGGAGAGCAGGAAATAGCTTCTTAAGATACTAATTCTTTAAATTCCAAAATCCAATTAAGATACGCTTCGACTTCGCTCAGCGTGACAACTTGAAACTTGAAACAAAGAAAACTTGAAACAAAAAAAGATAAAAAAAAGTCCCACATTACTGTGGAACTTTCTATTTTAAAGAAGTATCTATTAATTTTTAATAAATTTCATACCTGAACTTCCTTTATCTGATTTTACTTTTATAAAATAATTCCCTGTTTTAAGCCTTGAAACATCAATATTAGAAATCGATTTTGCATTTGGAACTGCTATTACCAATTGTCCCAAAACATCATAAATTGCAATTGATTGTATTTCTGTATCTTGTTTAGCATCAACATTTAGAATATCACTTGCAGGATTTGGATACAAAGTGAAATAATTTGAAAACACAAAATCAGAAGTTTCTAATGATGCATCAAACTTTGAAGTCGCTTTATTGGTTAAAATTGGAAAATTGTAATCAAAGTAAATATTAGCATCATTAGTAAAAGTATCACCTACTTTTAAGGTTGGTTTTGTTTTAATCTTGAAAGCAATATAACCATCATTATTAGCATTATTAAAAGGAAGATTTATATTTTCGAAAATAAACTCGACTTTATTTACTTCAGAGATTTTAGCAACAAATGCATGACTTGAACTTGTTGGAATTAAAGTCGAGATATCAAATTTAGACAAATCAATAAGATCTTTTACAACGATGTTTTGTGCAGCATAGGTTCCCGTATTCTCAAAACGAATCATATAATGCACATATTCACCTATTAAACCAGATTTAATAACTGAACCTTCTAAGCATGTTTTGTCGTTTGGATCATAAGAACCTACAACTGTTTGATTTAAAGTAAAGGTATTATCTAAAGCTGTATCATCTGCTAAAGCAGAAGTTATATTTGCTTTAAATGATAAAATATCTCCATTATTTACTGCAGGAATTGCTGTTGGAGCATTTACTTTAATTGTCAAATTAATTTCTTTAGATTCAAATGGTTTTAGATTAATAAAACTCCATGATAAATTATTTATTACCTGAGTTGTTGCAACTGGATTTGCAGTAACCAAATCTAAAACTGCATCATCAAAAGCTAAATTTACAGTACCCGATTGAGTTATATTTCCTTTATTTTTATAAATAATTTTATAGGAAGAATCAAATCCGGGTCTAGCCGCGATAATTGGCAAAATTGAAACTTCTAAATCAGGATGGGTGCCATTTGATGTTATGCAAAAATTCTGTACAACCGGACTTGCCTGTGTTGGAAAAGTAACATCCAACTGAGCTGGTGAAACATTAAAATAAGAAGGATTCTCTAAAACCGGGGTTACAGTATGGCTACCAGCTGGTAAAGCAATTGAATAATTTCCATTTGCTGCAGCTATTAAACTTCCGTTATTTGTTCCGTCAAATAAATTAAACTTCAAATTTGGAAAATTGTAATCCGAAGCATCACAACCGTTATTAGTTTCATCAAACTTATTAACTCCCTGAATAGTAAAGTAATCTGAGCCTGGTGCAAAGGAACAGTATGAATTTACATTACAATTGGTATAACCATAATTATTAACTAATTGCTTTACCTCTTCTGTTTGGCTTTCATCTACACAGACATACTTCAGGTCAGGATTCTTTGCAAAATTTAAATATCCTTTTTCATTACTCCCATTTTTAATAAATAATGATGTCAGCTGATTTTGAGAGCAGATTAAGTTTTCAATATTCTTTGATTCACTTAAATCTAATGTCTTTATCTGAGTATTAACACATTCAAAAGTTAATAATTTTGTTAATCCACTTAGATTTAAGGACGATAATTGATTATTACTACATCTCAATTCCTGAAGATTAACTAAACCGTTTAAATTTAATTCAGACAATTGATTTATACTACAATTTAGATTCTCAAGATTTACCAATCCGCTTAAGTTTAAAGAGGGAATATGATTGGTATCACAATACAATTCTTTAAGATTAACTAGGCCGTTTACATTCAGTTCTAGTAACTCATTAGAATAACAAAGCAAACTTTCAAGATTTATCAGATTACTTACATTTATTCGAAGTAATTTATTATTGAAACAAGTTAAACTTTTAAGTCCGCTTGCCCCATTTACATTCAGCGTACTTAGTAAATTACCCTGACAACTTAAACTTGTTAGATTTAATAAATTCCCTACATCTAATGTTGTCAATTGATTACCATAACATTCAATATTCTTAAGGCTTGTAAGCCCTTCGAGATTTAATGATGTTAATTTATTATTTGGACACCAAAGTGTGGTAAGTTTTGTAGCACCGCTAATACTTAATGAGGTAAGATTTTTATTAGCAACACATTGAAGATACTGTAAGTTTGGAGATCCATCTAGTACTAATGTAGTAAGATTTGAATTTTCAATATTAAAATAAGTAGTGCTTTGAATAAAAGAATAGTTCAGGTAAGTAAGTTTTTTAAGCACATTAAAATCAATTCCATTAAGGATTGGATTGTTGCTGCAATTTAAATACTCAAGATTGGTGAAATTTTCCAACCCTTGCAAAGAACTAATGTTTGAATTACTAATATCTAAAAATTTTAAATTTAATGCTTCAGCAGCTTCAATTTGAAAATTTGAATTTGTATCAACATTCAATGATATCAACTTCATTTTAAGATTAATATCTACAATATTAATAATTTGTGCATTCAAACTATTGAAAAAGTATAAAGTAAGAACTAAAAAGTAGAGTTTCTTCATATATAAAGTTTTTATTACAAAAATAGCTTTTTAAGATAATAACACAACTTTTTTTGTTAAAACTTCTTAAAATCCAAACTAATGAGCAAAAAAAAGCCCCACATTACTGTGGGACTTTCTATTTTAAAGAAGTATCTATTAATTTTTAATAAATTTCACACTTGAACTTCCTTTATCTGATTTTACTTTTATAAAATAATTCCCTGCTCTAAGCCTTGAAACATCAATAGTTGAAACTGATTTTGCATTTGGAATCGCAATAACCAATTGCCCTAAAATGTCATAAATTGCCAATGATTGTATTTCTATATCTTGTTTCACAGCAACATTTAGAATATCACTTACAGGATTTGGATACAGAGCCAAATAATTTGAAAACGCAAAATCTGATAATCCTAATGTTTCTTCAAATTTAGAAGTCGCTTTATTGGTTAAAATTGGAAAATTATAATCGAAATAAATATTAGCCTCGTTTGTAAACGTATCCCCAACTATTAATGTTGGTTTAGTTTTAATTTTAAAAGCTATATAACCGTCATTATTTGCATCATCAAAAGGAAGATTAATCTTTTCGAAAATAAATTCAACTTTATTTTCCTCCGAAATTTTAGCAACAAAAGGATGACTGGAACTTGTTGGAACTAAAGTAGAAATATCAAATTTAGATAAATCAATCATGTCTTTTACAACAATGTTTTGTGCAGTATAGGTTCCTGTATTCTCAAAGCGGATCATATAATGAACATACTCACCTATTAATCTGGATGTAATCACTGAACCTTCTAAGCAGGTTTTATCATTTGGATCGTATGATCCTACAACGGTTTGATTAAAAGAAAATGTATTGTCTAATGGTGTAGCATCAATATTCTCAGATTTTATAGCTACGTTAAATTTTAGAATATCGCCAATGTTAACGGCAGGAGTTTCTGTTGGAGCATTAACATTAAAAATCGCTATAATTTCTTTAGTTTCAAATGGCTTTAGATTAGTGAAATTCCACGAAGCATTATTTATTTTTTCACCAGAAACTTTTGGATTTGCTGAAATCAAATCTAAAACACTATCATCAAAACCTAGATTAACAACTCCCGAAAGTGTTGTGTTTCCTTTGTTTTTATAAACAATTTTATACTTTGCATCAAAACCTGGTCTGGCCGGTACCACAGGTATAATTACTACTTCCAGATCTGATTTCGGATTTAATATATTTAAACAAAAGTCTAAATTATATGGACTTGCAGATTCCGGAAAACTAATATCAAAGTTCTCAGGAACCGTTTTAAAATAAGATGAATCCTCTAAAATTGGTGTAACTTTATATGATCCTAATGGCAAATATGTAGAATATAATCCCTTTTGATCTGCTATGCTGTAAGTAATAAGTTTTCCGTTTAAATCAGTAACTTTCAAAAACATATTACTCCAAACTGGATCAGATATATCGCAACCATTGTCATTCCAATCAAATTTCCCGTTCCCCTGAATAGTGTAATATATCCCACCGGGAGTAAAAGAACAATAACTATTTACAGTACATTTAGTATTTTGAAATTCTGCAAGTGAATTTTGAATTTCGGTTGTTTGACCATCATCAGCACAGATATATAATAAATTTGGATTACCATCAAAAGCCAGATAAGGCTCGTTTTGACCATTTTTTACATTTAAGTATGTCAATTGATTATAATAGCAACTTAAATTTTGAAGGTTAATTAAATTACTAACGTCCAATGTTTTAAGATAATTATTATAACATGCTAATGTAACTACTTTAGTCAACTTATCAAATTCAATCGAAGAAATGTAATTGTGATCACAACTAATATATTCTAAATTTTGTAAATTATTAAGTTTTAAAGAGCTAAGACTATTATAGCCGCATAATAATTCTTTAAGATTTACTAATCCACTTAAATCTAACGAACCGATAGTATTATTACTAACATACAATGTTTTAAGCTTTGTAAGATTTCCTATTTTTAAAGCATAAACAGTATTATCCTGACAAGCAAAAGATTCAAGATTTACTAAATTAGATATATCTAATTTAGAAATTTTATTTGAACCACATCCTAAATTAACTAAATTAGTTAGTCCTGCTAAATTTAAAACAGTGAGAGAATTAAAACTACAGGTTACATCTTGAAGTTCTGACAAGCCTGTTAAATTTAATGCAGTTAGTAAATTTACTGCACAACTAAACATTTTTAAGCCTTTTAAACTTGAAATATCCAATGTCTGCAATTTATTGGCTCTACAGTTAAGATTTTCCAAACCGGTCAATCCATTTACATTTAAATTCGAAATATAATTATAACCGCAATCTAACTTGGTAAGTTTCTTTAAATTGGTTACATCTAAAGATACTAATAAATTGCTTTGGCAATCCAGATAAGTAAGATTACTAAAATCATTGATTCCGTTAAGACTGGCTGTTCGCGTATTATTAATTTTTAGATAACTAACTGCTAAGGCTTCAGAAGTTTGTATTTCCCCATCATTATTCGCATCAATTTTAAACCATTTATCATTTAAATCTTTAGCAATTTGATTTGAGGGACTTGAAGATAGTAGCTTTGCTTTAAAAATCGCATCAGGAATGCTAACAACCTGTGCATTCAGGCAATAAAAACATAAAAATAAAATTAGAAAGTAGAGTTTTTTCATATGTGGTATTTTCATACAAAAATAACTTTTTAAGATAATAACACAACTTTATTTGTTAAAACTTCTTAAACCAAAAAGTAAAGCACAAAAAAAAGTCCCACATGCTGTGGGACTTTCTATTTAGAGGAAACTAAGAATTATTTTTTCTCAGTTTTTTCCATTTTAGCTTTTAATGCAGCTAATACATCATTGTTATCTCCTAAAGTTGCAGCTGGTGCATTAGTAGTAGAGTTTGATGAAGTATTTTCAGTTGCAGCTTTCACGTTTTTCTCTTCTTCTTCACGGAAGATAGCAGTGTGAGAAGCAACTACTCTTTTGAATTCTTTGTTGAATTCGATTACTTTGAAATCAGCAGTATCACCTTTTTTCAATTTCTTTCCGTCTTCTTTTTCAAGGTGACGAGTAGGAATGAAAGCAACGATATCATCTCCGAATTCTACAGTAGCTCCTTTGTCAACGATTTCAGAAATCTCACCATTGTGGATAGTTCCTACAGCGAAAGAATCTTCGTATTGATCCCAAGGATTAGCAGTAGTTTGTTTGTGACCTAAAGATAATTTACGTCCTTCAACATCTAATTCTAATACAACTACATCAAGTTTTTCACCAACATTTACAAATTCAGATGGGTGTTTGATTTTCTTAGTCCAAGAAAGGTCAGAAATGTAGATTAATCCATCAATTCCTTCTTCTAATTCCACGAAAATACCAAAGTTTGTAAAGTTTCTAACGATACCTGTATGTTTAGAACCTACTGGGTATTTAGAAGTAATGTCAGTCCATGGATCTTGAGTCAATTGTTTTATACCTAATGACATTTTACGGTCATCTCTATCTAAAGTTAAGATAACAGCTTCAACAACATCTCCAACTTTTACGAAATCCTGAGCAGAACGTAAGTGAGTTGACCATGACATTTCAGAAACGTGGATTAAACCTTCAACACCTTCAGCAACTTCGATAAATGCACCGTAATCAGCGATTACAACTACTTTACCTTTTACTTTATCACCAATAGTTAAATTAGCATCTAAAGCATCCCATGGGTGAGCGTTTAATTGTTTCAATCCTAATTGAATTCTTGTTTTCTCATCATCGAAATCAAGGATTACAACGTTTAATTTTTGGTCTAATTCAAGAACTTCACTTGGGTGGTTGATTCTACTCCAAGAAAGGTCAGTAATGTGAATTAATCCGTCAACACCACCTAAGTCAATGAACACACCATAAGAAGTAATGTTTTTAACAACACCTTCTAATACTTGTCCTTTTTGTAATTGACCGATGATTTCTTTTTTCTGTACTTCAATATCAGCCTCGATAAGCGCTTTGTGAGATACAACAACGTTTTTGAATTCGTGGTTAATTTTTACCACTTTGAATTCCATCATTTTGTTTACATATACATCGTAGTCTCTAATTGGCTTAACGTCAATTTGAGATCCTGGTAAGAACGCCTCGATACCGAATACGTCAACGATCATACCTCCTTTAGTTCTACATTTAACAAAACCGTTAACGATTTCTCCAGTTTCATTAGCTGCAATAACTCTATCCCAAGATTTGATAGTACGTGCTTTTCTGTGAGATAATACTAATTGACCTGTTTTATCCTCACGGATGTCGATTAATACTTCTACTTTGTCACCTACTTTTAAGTTTGGGTTGTAACGGAATTCATTTAAAGAAATAACACCTTCAGATTTAGCATTGATATCAACGATAACGTCTCTATCTGTAATTCTAACAACAACTCCTTCAACTACTTCTTCTTGATCTGTAGCGATGAAAGTTTTAGATACTAGTTCTTCAAACTCTTGTAAGTTTTTCTCATCAACTGCATCGATTCCTTCTTGGAAGTTATGCCAGTTAAAATTTGCTAAAAACTCTTCTTGTGATTTTAATTGTTCAGACATGCTGATAAAAAATTTGTATTCTGTTTTTCTTGAGTTTCTTAATGCGATAGAAAATACAGAAGTTGTTTTACATAAATGGTTGATACCTAAAGGAAACTCTTCTCTGCCAAAAGGTTTGCAAAATTACCACAAATATTTGTACTTACAAAATAAATCAGGATGATTATCAGCAAACCGGACAGGTTTTAAAAACCTGTCCAGTTAATTACGACACAGGCCATTGTCAAAGTTCTAAACTTTGAGAAACTTATACAACAGAACTCAATAAAAGATTTGCATATCTCTTTGCTCGTTCTTTAATTTCATCTTCTGTAAAACCATCTACAGCAGATGTTCCGTGAAAAAACATCGGATCAAGAAAAGTCATTTGAGCAAAATAAGCAGTTTGTTCAATATTTTTAAAGAATTCTGTGGTTCTGAAATTATGTTTTCCAAAAGGTTTGTACTCTTTCTCCAGCGAACCCACCGTAACACTTGTTAAAAGCTTTTTACCTTTTAACTTATCCCCTTTTGACCCATAAGCAAACTGATGCTCAAAAACCACATCAAACCAATGCTTTAAAATCGCCGGCATATTATACCAATATAAAGGATACTGCAGAATGACAGTTTCATGTCGCAATAACGCCTTTTGTTCTTCTTCAGCATTGATATTAAAATCAGGATATAATTCGCCTAAGTTTCTAATCTCAATTTCTGAATTGTTTTTCTGGATTTCTTTAATAATTGCCTTATTTGCAATTGATTTCCCTAACTGTGGATGTCCTAAAATTAATAATGCCATATTTTAAATTTTTATACTATCATTTTTATAGTTACAAAATTATTTATAGTTTTACAATTCCGCAATAACTATCCAATTGGATAGGTTAAAGTCAATATTTATGAAAACAGAATGCCAACCCGATTTAATTAAGCTTGAAGGAAGAACGTATCCATGCACAGTAAGTTTAGTAATGGATTTAATGGGAGGGAAATGGAAAGCCGTAATCTTGTATCACTTAAAAAACAATTCAAAAAGATACAACGAACTTCGTAAAGAGATGCCCACGGTCACAGAACGAACTTTAAGTCTGCAACTCAAACAACTTGAAGAAGACGGTCTTGTTTTTAGGAAAGTCGAAGGAAAAAAACCTCCAATTAAAGTAACGTATGGCTTAACCGAATTTGGAAAATCTTTTAGCACTGTTTTAGATTCTATCACAGAATTAGGAAATTCGATTGCAGCCGAAAAAGGAGAGTTTATCAAAAACTAATCCTTTATGTACTCCAGAACATAATATAATCTAAACACTTTTGTAATAGTTATGAAGCTTGAAGATGTAAAACAAAAAAGAAACCTTTCATAAAAATGGACAGGTTATTAATGCTGTTTATTGGCTTTTAAAAAAGTACAATCTCAAAAACAAAAACTTAAAAAGGTTTGAATTTAGAGAAAAAGCAAAACCTGACTTTATATTAATGACCACTGAAGGCAACTTTGGCGAATCTCAAATTATCCGCATTCCTGAAAACACTTTTGAATTTCCGCTGGAATTGATGCTTATTCTTATCGTACACGAAATGGTTCATGTTAATCAGAAAACGATAAAACCGTATGTTTTAGACAAAAACGAAAGAGAATGGCAGGCTTATTATGAAATGAACTTTAATAACCTTTTTCCACAGGTTCCTGAAATTTCAAATTTTCATAAAAAATTCTTCGCCAATAAAGGCTTAGAATATTACACCCGAATGGGCGAAGGATCTGAACTTCAACAAAGATACGCCCAGCAAAAAAAACAAGTTGATGATTTGATTGCATCCTTAAAATAACTCTTATTTCTTTAAATCAAGTTCAAACAGTTTCGGATTATCAAATTTAGCTTCATCCAATTGAAAATCCTTATCATAAAACTTCCAGGGCGAATTTGCAAAAAAGTACAATTTATCGTGAACTAAAGCTGCTAAAGCCGGTTCATTAAATTCTTTTCTGTTATTATCCAAGATCGCAAAATCAATTATTTTAGTTTCGTTTTGGTCCAATCTAAAGCGTACAATCCTAATTGGCACTACTCCATTTTGAATTGCTATTAATGAGTTTTTATAAAAAACCAATCCGTCAATTCCCTTTTTTGAAGTTTCTTTTGGAAATTCCAGCCAAGACTCTTTTTTACTATTAAAATCGATCACCAAAATTCCTTTTAAATAATCGGCTATAAACAATTTTGATTCCTCTCTATTAAATGCTATTCCTTGCAGATTGAAAGCTTCTTTTCGTAAATCTTTCCAAAGCTCTAAACCATCTTTTTCTATTCTATAAATTTTCGGTTCAGCGCTATCCGAAATATAAACCTCATTATTCTTTGTCACAGCAAGATCGCCAAAAACATGATTACCATCGATAGAATATCGTTTGACTATTTTTTTAGAAGCAATTTCAATTTTCAAAATTTCACTTTTCCCTTCTAATTCTTTCTTAAAGCCTTTCATTTCCGGAATTGCAGAACAAGCTGCCCAAAGGTATTTCTCATTATAATCTGTCTTTAAAGCAAATACAGAATAGGAACCATCCACAAACCAATCTGAACATTTACCAGAAGCATCAAAAGAAACAATCTTTTTATTTCTAATACCAGAAGCCAGCCAAAGCTTTTGTTTTTCTAAATAAACTAATCCTTCGGGATGCAAATCTTTTTCGGAAAGCCTCACTTTTTCAACAGAGCTTTCTCTTGTTTTTAATTGTAAAACTTTTAGTTGCGATAACTCTTTAAAAGCTTCATCATTCTTAATCGATTCAAAATCAGAATCATCTTCAAAAGCTATTGTATTATTAGCGAGAACAATATTTTTCAAAACTCCTAAAGCTTCTTGTTTTTTCCCATTTAAGGAATAAGCCGAAGCCAAATTATAAGTAAACGTAGGATGCATTGGACGAATGCTATCCAATTGCTTTGCTAATTTCAAAAACAAAACATAGTCTTTACTCTTATAAGCTTCCAAACTTTGATTGTACAAAACTTTTGTCTGAGCAAAACCCGAAATCCCAAGTAAAAGCAATAGAAATAGTTTAATTTTCAGCATCGTTTTGGTTTTAAGAATCATGAATAAAGTTATTGCTTTTTATCTTAACAGAAGATCTTAAAAAAAGAAACCCGGCAGATTTTAAAAATCTGTCGGGTTTACTATGTGAATTTCTCTATATCTTAATGATTCAACCCTTCTAATTCCCTAGGATCATGTTTATGTTTAAACAAAACTGCAAACGCAATCGCAATAACCAATGCATAAGCTGCAAAAGACAACCAGATAGTATGCCAGTCTTTCATTAAAACCGGATTTGCAAAAACACCATCAACAGAAATAGAATTACCCTGACTTTTTACAAATTCAGCAATTTTAGCATTGGAAGCATCTGTTTGCAAAAATCCAGCTAATTCTGTCGAAGTATTGAACGATTTTGTAAAGAAACGATCAATTGCCCAACCAGAAGTCAAACTCCCTAAAACAGCTCCTACTCCATTTGTCATCATCATAAATAATCCTTGTGCAGAAGAACGAATTTTAGAATCTGTATTACTTTCTACAAATAAAGAACCTGAGATATTAAAGAAGTCAAATGCCATTCCGTAAACAATACAAGACAAAATAATCATCCATAAACCTCCAACAGGATCTCCGAAAGCAAATAATCCGAAACGCAATACCCAGGCCAACATACTAATAAGCATAACTTGTTTGATCCCGAAACGTCTTAAGAAAAATGGAATTGCCAAAATAAATAAAGTTTCAGAAACCTGAGAAATCGACATAATAATAGTCGAATATTTAATCACAAACGAATCTGCGTATTTTGGAAAGTGTTTAAACTCATCCAAAAAAACATCTCCGTAAGCATTTGTTAGCTGAAGTGCTCCTCCTAAAAACATAGAAAAAACAAAAAACAAAGCCATTTTATAATTGGCAAACAATTTAAAAGACTCTAAACCAAAAGTCTCAATCCATGTCGCATTTTCTTTAATCAAACGTTGCGGCTCACATTTTGGCAATGTAAAAGCATAAACTCCTAAAATCAAGGCACCGACTCCGGCAATATAAAATTGGTATTCAGTAGCTTTACTTCCACTTAAGTTTGTAATCCACATCGCAACAATAAAACCAATAGTTCCCCAAACACGAATAGGCGGAAAATCTTTTACAATATTCTTATTATTAAGTTTTAATGAAGTATAAGAAATAGAATTACTTAAAGCAATTGTTGGCATATAACAACACATTGCTAAAAGCATTACAATAATAAAAGTGTCCGGAGTAGTTACTTGCGCGATTCCAAATAAGACAACTGCATAAAGTATATGAAGTGCACCGTATAATTTTTCGGCATTAATCCATCTGTCAGCAATAATACCAGTAAGTGTTGGCATAAAAAGAGAAGCGATTCCCATGGTTCCAAATACCAAACCGAATTGTGTACCTTCCCAGTTCTTTGTACCAAACCAATAATTTCCAATTGTAATAAGCCACGCTCCCCATACAAAAAATTGAAGAAAGCTCATTATAATCAATCTGTTTTTAATCCCCATATAATAAATTTGTCTTTAGAATAAAATGAAGCGGTAAAACTACCATTTAAAATAATATCTGCAAAAAATTAAACTGTTTTAACAACATCATTTATTAATTCTAAAACAGCAGCAAACTGCTCTTCTTTATTTAAGTAAGAATTATCTATCTCTATAGCGTCGTCTGCAATCACTAAAGGAGAATCTTCACGATGTGTATCCATATGATCACGGTCTACCACATTCTTTAAAACTTCTTCGTAAGTAACGTTATCACCTTTTTGTTGTAATTCATCAAAACGTCTTTGTGCACGTGTCTCGGCACTTGCAGTCATGAATATTTTAAGTTCCGCATCTGGAAAAACAACAGTCCCTATATCTCTTCCATCCATTACGATCCCTTTGTTTTTGCCCATTTCCTGCTGTTGTTCAACTAATTTTGCTCGAACCTCAGAAACAGCAGCAACTTTGCTTACAAAATTAGAAACTTCAATTGTTCTGATTTGCTTTTCAATATTTTCACCATTTAAAAACATTTCTGCAAAACCTAAATCAGCATTGAATTTAAACTCCAATTGAATTTTCGGCAAAGTATCAATTAAAACATTTTTATCAAAAAAATCAGCCCCAATAATATTGTTCTGCATAGCAAAATATGCAACTGCACGATACATTGCTCCAGTATCTACATATACATATTCCAGTTCTTTTGCTAATTGTTTTGCTAAGGTACTTTTACCTGTAGATGAAAATCCATCGATAGCGATAGTAATTTTTTTCAATTTTATTTTTTTAAGTTTTTATATCTTATTTAAAACATTCAAAGTTTAGTCGCAAAATATTTAATTTCCAGACCATAATTATTTACACTTAGAATTACAACATTTTCACCGAAACATAACGTAATTAAAGGTGTTGCAAATGTAACTATCTTTCTGCTTAAATAGAAAATTTATAACGATTATGAAATCAAAATCTAAAAATCAGTTTTGGACAAAAAAAAACTTCTTATTATCGAAAACTATTATTTTCCCGACAACAAAAAGTTTTATATCTCTTAAAATTATTTTTACTGATGCTTTTTTTTAGTAGTAAATATCCATTAAGATATTCGACTTAGAACTATCAATTATCTTTTGAATTCTTTTAAAAAACTCCTCATTTACCATTGGACAACCATGGCTGTTACTGATATAATAATTCTGTTCTTCCAGCGGAACTGCAGAATAAGCATGTAATACAATAGCGCGTTCTAAAGCTTTATTATTTGTTTCTTCTAAACCAGCTAATCTGTAAGCTTTTCCAAAAATTCCTTTATATGTTTTTCCAACTGCATATTTGCCAAGTGAAGTGCAATTTGAATTAGGTAAATTACTAAACTTAAGCATGCCTTTAATTCCAGTTTCAGAACCTGAGCCATGAGCAACCAGCCCCTGATCTATCACTTCGTTTTTTTCTAAATCATAAACAAAAAAACGATTTTTACCAGACGGAACTTTCATATCAACCAAAAATGCAATTTTAGAATTGTATTTATGATCAATACTAATCATTTTTTTTATATCTACTATTCTGGTATTAATTCTTTCCAATTCAACCTCGGTGATAGTAGATTCTTCTTCGCAGATGTAGTGTTTAAATCCCGTAAAAACGCCTACAGTCATGAATAAAAATAGAGTAAATATTTTCATGTTACTACTGAAAATTTAAAATTAAACCAAAAAGACTTGTATTCGCCGCCAATGTATACCTAGAATATGAATAATTAAACTTTAATTTATTCATTCTTAAACCAAACCCTAAAGAAACACCTGAAAAATTGCGTTGTTCATTAATACGTAATTCTTCACCTCTTCTAAAATTATATCCTAAACGCAAATTAAATGCTTTTTTGGGGAAAAGTTCCATGCCAAAAACAACATGTCGCAAAGCATTATTTACAAATGAAACTTTTTCATCACTTGTTGACCCATCAATATTGGTTTCTCCACGAACGGGGTTCGAAAAAGAAATATTCCATTGTTGTAAATTTTCTAGCGAAAGATGCCAACGTAATGGTACATGTTCTAATTCTTGTGAAACACCAGCAATGATTTCAAAGGGCAAATTCTCCTGTATTCCTGAATATGTTGTAAACTGAGTCCCAATATTACGAAATACTAAGGCCAAATTTACATCATTTTTTTCAATTACGTACAAAAACCCTAAATCAATTGCACCTCCAATAGAATTATAACTTTCTAACGATGAAGTTATTAACTTAACATTAGTACCGATATGAAAATCTGTATAAGGAACATTATATGCGTAACCCAATGTTAATGCGCCTTCACTTCCTCTAAAATCCGAAGTTGCCTGCCCATTTTCGTCATAACCTTCAAAGCTTCCGTAATTTACATAACTTACTCCGGCATAAAAAGTCTGAACGTGTCTGTCATACGTATAAGCATACGACGCAGTTCCATAAGAGGCTTCACCGTAATAGCTTCCATAATTCATTGCCAGATGATTGTCCATATCTTCATTTAAAACTGCAGGATTAAACATTACCTGATTAACATCTTCATCATATATTGTAATTGTTTTTCCTCCTAATGCTGCTTGTCTAGGTGACGAAGTCAGATTAAGAAATTGATAGGTGTACCGCCCTCCAATTTGCCCGAATGAAATCGAATAAATTAGCAACATAAAAAATAAAACAAACCGTTTTAACATGTTTTTGGAACGTTCCTATGTGGGAATAACGCAAATACAAATATAAAATTATATAATTGAAAAAATAATTTTTATAATTACCTCAAAATCAACAACTATACCACATTTTTTATTATAAATTCAATACTAAGACTATAAAAAAAATCCAAATTCCAATCAGAAACAATTGGAATTTGGATTTTAAATATTAAAATTTACAATTAAAAATTATTTTAACTGTTTAGCGTTTTTTACATTTTGATCTGTTAGAGCCAATGCCAGAACTTCACTCATTTCTTTCACATAATGAAAAGTAAGTCCTTCTAGGTATTCAGCTTTAATTTCATCAATATCACTTTTATTCTCGTGACATAAAATAATTTCTTTAATACCAGCTCTTTTAGCAGCCAGGATTTTCTCTTTAATCCCTCCTACTGGTAATACTTTTCCACGAAGTGTAATTTCTCCAGTCATCGCAAGACTTTTCTTTACTTTCTTTTGAGTTAACAAAGAAACAAGAGAAGTAAGCATTGCAATACCGGCACTTGGTCCGTCTTTTGGAGTTGCTCCCTCCGGAACGTGCAGGTGAATGTTATATTTTTGGAAAAGTTCAATTGCAAGACCTAACTTTTTGGCATTTGCCTTAATATATTCTAAAGCAATTGTAGCAGATTCTTTCATGACATTTCCAAGATTTCCTGTAATAGTCAATGATCCCTTTCCTTCAGAAATAAGCGATTCTATAAACAGAATATCTCCACCAACACTTGTCCAGGCCAAACCTGTAACAACTCCGGCAACATCATTGTTTTCATATTTATCACGTTCTAATCTCGGAACTCCTAAAACTTTTATAATATCTTCGTCTGTAACTTTTTTATTATACTCCTCTTCCATTGCTACAGATTTTGCCGCATTACGAATTACCTGAGCAATTTTAGTCTCTAAATTACGAACACCAGATTCACGTGTATAACCTTCAACAATTTTTTCTAATTGTTTTTTACCAATTGTCAAATCTTTTGAAGTTAATCCGTGTGCTTCTAATTGTTTTGGAAATAAATGTCTTTTTGCAATTTCAACTTTTTCTTCAATTGTATAACCTGACATTTTAATCACTTCCATTCTGTCACGCAATGCTGGCTGAATTGCTGCCATATTATTGGATGTAGCAATAAACATTACTTTAGATAAATCATATCCCATTTCAAGGAAATTATCATAAAAAGCATTGTTTTGTTCCGGATCCAAAACTTCTAATAAAGCAGAAGATGGATCACCGCTGTTTCCGTTCGAAAGTTTATCAATTTCATCTAAAATAAAAACAGGATTTGAAGTTCCGGCTTTTTTCAAGCTTTGAATAATCCTTCCTGGCATTGCACCAATATAGGTTTTTCTATGTCCGCGAATTTCTGCTTCATCACGTAAACCCCCTAACGAAATACGCACATACTCACGTCCTAAAGCTTCGGCTACAGAACGGCCAATAGAGGTTTTACCAACTCCCGGAGGCCCTGTTAAACATATAATTGGCGATTTCATATCATTTCGCAATTTCAAAACTGCCAAATGCTCAATCATTCTTTTCTTAACTTCATCAAGTCCAAAATGATCTTTATCTAATATTTTCTGAGCATGCTTTAAATCGAATTTATCTTTAGAATATTCACCCCAAGGCAATTCCAAAAACAATTCTAAGTAATTGCGCTGAATTCCGAAATCAGGTGATTGTGGGTTCATACGACGCATTTTAGACAATTCTTTTTCGAAATGTTTCTGCGTTTTTTCGTCCCATTTTTTGGTTTTCGCTTTCTGCCCCATTTCATCCATTTCTTCTTCCTGCGAAACGCCTCCCAATTCTTCCTGAATGGTTTTCATTTGCTGATGAAGAAAATATTCACGTTGCTGCTGATCCAGATCAAAACGAACTTTTGACTGAATATCGTTCTTCAATTCTAATTTTTGAAGTTCTACGTTCATATAACGCAAAGTCTCCAGAGCGCGTTCTTTTAATCCATTTATCGATAAAAGCCCTTGTTTTTCTTTTACAGATAAATTCATGTTTGAAGAAACGAAATTGATCAAAAATGATTGACTTTCGATATTTTTAATCGCAAATGTCGCTTCTGATGGAATATTTGGGCTTTCTTTAATGATTTGAATAGCCAGTTCTTTAACAGAATCTAAAATAGCAGTAAATTCCGTATCATCTTCTGTTGGGCGTTCTTCTGCAACTTCTTTAATTGTTGCCGTAATATAAGGCTCTTCTGAAACCACTTCATCGATTTCAAAACGTTTTTTTCCTTGTAAAATAACAGTAACATTTCCGTCTGGCATTTTTAAAACACGAAGAATTCGGGCTACTGTACCAATTTTATGAATATCATCTTTAGATGGATCTTCGTCTTCTTCATTAATTTGAGAAACTACACCAATAATTTTTCCACCGGCATTAGCATCATTTATCAATTTAATAGACTTGTCTCTTCCAGCAGAAATTGGAATAACAACTCCCGGAAACAAAACAGTATTACGTAAAGGTAAAATTGGTAACGAAAGAGGTAACTCCTCATTATTCATTTCTTCTTCGTCTTCTGGTGTTAATAACGGAATTAATTCTGCTTCGGAATCAAATTCCTGAAGTGACAGATTGTCAATAGTAAGTATTTTATGATTTGACATAATAATATATAAGTCGTTTTGTCATTAAAAGTTTAATCCTATATGTAAATAGCCTTCTAAAAGGCACAGATTTGAATCAACACTGTAATTACAACATAGGCCGTAAAAATAGACAATCATTATGCCAAATCCAAAAGCATCAGTTTTGAAATTTTAAATTACATGTTATTTATACACAAATAACATAAAGTCATAAAAAAAACCGAAAGCTACTTCGGTTTTTAAATCTTTAAAAAAAATATGATTAGTTAACTTTATAAGAAACTAAATCTGAAGTGGTATTATTGAAAATAAATTTGACAACCCCTATATCTTTCGCGATCCAATATTCTGCATCAGTAGAAGTAGCAGTTTCACCTTCCACAGTGGCTTCCTGATGCAGCTTAAACTTAATAATATCTTTATAAGTAACATTTTTAATTGTTTCAGTAGCACCTTTAGCCAAAATAGTTCCTGTATATTTCACTATTAATTTTATAACAGGTATGCCAGGATAATCAAATGAAGTTTGCTGAGTATATGTTCCCGTCCATGTTTTATTTACTTCCAGATTATCTTTAAAGAAAATAAACTCATATCCGGTTGTTTTACCAGAAATTCCGTTAGCACTATATACGATATCATCAATTTTAATAAAATACTCTCCATTAAGTTTTTTGATAGATGCTTTTGCACTGCCATCTCCACCATTACTGGTACTTACAAACTGATCGAATTTAAAATACGTATCTCCGTTTACTTTTTCGGAACCAATAATTTTCATAGTCGATTTTGTACCGTTCTGATCTAAGACCCATTGATTGCCCACGGCCGTTGGCCAATAATCAACTAGAGGATTTGCTGAATCATCATTGTTCCCAGAATCACTTGAACAGGAAGTAAACAAAGAGGTTGACACAAATAATGTCATTAATGCAATGCATTTAATTTTTTTCATGGTATTTGATTTGTTTTTGATTACCTCAAAAATAATAAAATTAAGATTTCGATTTAATATTTTATTAACAAAGTAATTCTTAAAAACAAACAACAGCAAATATCTAACAATCAATAATTTAAAATCAAATCACTTAAATATTCTAAAAATCTACATTAAAAATATCTTTAAACTAAAAATGCAATTTTGAAAAAAAATAAAATTAATTTTATAAAAAGTGTAACATATCAAAAAATATAAGGTCATTATAATAAACCAGCAACTATTACTTGAGTATAACTAACCAAAATATCGAAGAATTAATCGCGCTTTGTAAAGAGAATAATCAAAAAGCCCAATTTGAAATTTACAATCGTTACAGTAAAGCCATGTATAATGTGGCGTATCGTATTGTAAAAGACGAACATTTTGCACAAGACGTCATGCAGGAAGGCTTTTTAAAGGCATTTACAAAAATAAACGATTATAAACAGGAAGTCGCCTTTGGGGCATGGCTAAAGAGAATAATTATCAATTATAGTATTGATTTTTATAAAAAGAATAATGCCTTTCAGGTTGATGATCTGAGTAAGTCACTTTACAAAATTGAAGAGAATGATCATTTGTACTCTGAAAACATTGATTTAAATACACTTAAAGTGAAACAGGTTTTAGATACCATTTTAGGCCTAAAAGATAATTATCGCATGGTACTGACACTTTTTTACATTGAGGGTTATGATCAGGAAGAGATAAGTGAAATTTTGAATATTAGTTATGCAAACTGCCGCACTATGTTAAGCAGAGCAAAAGAAAGTTTGCGAAAAAAATTAGAGGAGATATGAAATCGCCACTTAAAAAAAGTTTGTGTACACAAACACCAATAAATAAAAAGGCGATACCATATATCACCTCTAAAAAATAAAATTAGGATATATGAAAACGGAAAAAGACAATTTAGATCAGTTATTTAACAAATTTGAAAATCAATGGGATATTCAGGAAATGCATACTGATCATCAGGCAGATTTTTTAAAGAAATTAAACGCAAAACAACCAAAGAAAAAGAAATACTGGTTTGTAACCGCTATTGCGGCTTCTATCGTCTTAATGTTAGGAATATCTGTTTTTTACAAAAATGAAAAACCAAAAGAATTCAAATTTGCCTCTAAAGAAACGCAGCGTACAGATTCTATTTTTAACATCCTTATCGATAATGAACTCGTTAAACTAAAAGAGAAAAGCTCTCCTGAAAATGAGCAAATTATTAATGATGCATTAAAACAAATGAAAGTTTTTGATGCTGATTACCAGAAAATCATTACCGAATTGCAAAAGAACGGCGAAAACAAACAAATTATTTATGCCATGATCAGCAATCTGCAAACAAGGATATCATTTTTGCAGACTGTTTTGAAAAGAATTGAAGAAAACGAAAATTTAAAAAATACAGCAAATGAAGAAACAATGTAAAATACTAATCCTGTTCATCCTGATTCCTTTTTTAGGATTCTCTAATGATGACACTTTTATTTCAAAACAAAAAACAATCAAAAAAACCTACATCGTAAACGCAGATGCAGGAATTGATATTGACAACAAATATGGTAACATTACAGTGTCTACGTGGGATGAAGACAAAATAGATCTTGACATTCTTATAAAAGTTACCGGAGGAAATGAAAACTGGGTTAATGAAAGATTAAACAGTATTGATGTTGATATTACTGCACTGAAATCTATGGTAACTGCAATTACAAAAACAGGAAACTCCAGCACAAAGAGTAAAGGCAGCAGTAATAGTTTTGAAATTAACTATGTGATAAAAATTCCGAAAAACGGAACCGCAAAACTGGTAAACAAATATGGAAATATTTCTGTTATCAATTTAGAAGGATCAAGTAATATTGAATGTAAATATGGTAAAGTTTCTATTGGAAAACTAAATAATTCAAACAACAAAATTCAGATTCAATACTGTCAAAATTCTACTATTGATTATATCAAAAACGGACTTATTGAAGCACAATATTCCGGCTTAAAAATAAATGATGCAGGAAATTTGAATCTCGATACCAATTACACAGATATAGTAGTTTCTGATGGTCAAAATATCAAATATGACTGTAATTATGGAAATTTTAAGTTCAATAAAATAAACTCAATTTCTGGTTCAGGAAACTATCTTACAGTTGGGATTACCGAGCTTTCTAATAGTGCAAATATTGACACCAATTACAGTAAAATTAATGTCTCAACTATTACCAGCAAAGCAAATGACATAAATATAAATTCCGGCTATTCTGATGTTTCGCTCGGTTACGATTCAAATTATGCATTTGATTTTGATATTAACACTAAATATGGTGGAATAAAAAGTGATAATTCTTTGGAGGTATTAGTCAATGAAACCAAAAATACCAGTAAAAGAATAAGTGGTTATAATAAAAAGAAAGGTCAAAATAAATTAATTATCAATTCAAATTACGGAAGCGTAACATTAATCAAAAAACAATAATCTTAAAAAATCAAACAATGAAAAAATTAACTCAACTAGCAGTCTTTGGTGCATTTTTATTAAGCTATTCGGCTAATGCCCAAATGGAGAAAATAAAAGGTAACGGGAAGGTTGTAACCGAAACAAGAACAACATCTGATTATGATGTAATAAAAGCTACCGGCTCTTATGATATAGATTTAGTAGCTGGTAAAGAAGGTAAAATTACGATTACCGGAGAACAAAATATTTTGGCTGCCATTATCGTAGAAGTTCAGGACAATGTTCTAAAAATTCATAACAAGAAAAACACCAATATAAGTTCTAGTATGGGCAAAAAGGTACAGATTACAATTCCGTTTGAAAAAATATCCGAGTTAAGTTTGTCTGGCTCAGGAGATATTACAACTAAAAATCCGATCAAGACCGATACTTTTACAGCAAGACTATCAGGTTCAGGAAATATAGATTTAGCTGTTGATTCCAATACATTTGAGTTTAATCTGAGTGGTTCGGGAGATGTTAAACTAAAAGGAAGTTCAGATAGTCTGGTAATAAAACTTTCCGGATCCGGAGATATTGAAGCTGACGGTTTAAAATCTAAAAATGCTAATGTCAGTGTTTCAGGTTCAGGAGATGTTAGTGTAAACTGTAATGAAAGTCTAACAGCAAGAGTTTCTGGTTCGGGAGATATTAAATATACCGGAAATGCAGAAAAACGTGATGTAAAAGTTTCCGGATCAGGAAGCATTTCAAAAGCATAATTACTTACAGAGCTCAATAATAAAAAATTTTCAAAAATCATTCAATCGAAAAATGAACCATTATTCCTCTTTTATTATTGAGCTCTTACTTACCTTATAAAACAATCTTTTTGAAAGATTAAAAAATACCCAAATCAAGACCAATTCCATTTGATGTGACGGAAATGGCAGAATAATCTCAAGCATCCTTCTTTTGAACCAAGTAGTGTTCTTAGAAAATTCTATTTCAAAAATCACAACTTTAATAATTAGTTTAGATGAGACGGATAATTTTTATTTTCCTTCTGATGCTTTCTTGTGCCCTGTCTTTTGCTCAAACAACAAAAAACACCAAGAAACCAACAGAACAAACTATTACTTTAAATAATCTGAAAAACAGCACTTATGAAGTAATGAAAAAGTATAATTTAAAAGGATTAAGCGTTGCTGTATTTGAAAATTATCAAATAATCTGGACTAATCAATGGGGAATAAAAGCTTCTGATTCTGATGAAAAAATTGACCCAAACACAGCATTTTCTACAGCTTCGATTTCAAAACCAATAACAGCAATTGTTTGTGCCATTTTAGAAGAAAAAGGACTAATCAATTTAGATGATCCTATTCAAAAATATCTCAAAAGATGGAAACTTCCGGAAAGTAACTTTACAAAAAATACCCCTGTAACCTGGAAACAGCTTTTATCTCATACCGCAGGAACAAGTCAGGGTGGTTTTGAAGATTATTATACAGGCGATTCTATTCCGACAATTGTAGAAAGCTTACAGGGAAAATTACTTCCGCGATCCAAAAAGCCAATTGAGTTTCTTTTTAAACCGGGAACAAACTGGGAATATAGTGGTGGTGGTTACGTAATTGTTCAATGTGCGCTTGAAGATTATTTTCAGAAACCACTGGCTCAGATTGTCAAAGAAATACTCCTGGATCCGCTACAGTTACAAAACTCAACGATGATACAGCCTAATGAAAATGGATTTCTAACCAATGTTGCCAAAGTACATAACAATAAAGGTCAAATTATAAGAACCGGAATTCCGATAACGCCTCAAGTTGCACCATCAGGTTTATGGTCTACTCCTACTGATTTAGCTTTAATCGCTATAGAAATGCAAAAAGCTTTACTCGGAAAAGGTAATAAAATCATTTCTCAGGCTGTTGCTAAAAAAGTTACTGATATTGTTACACTAAATGGTGCACGTGGCTGGAGTTATGGCTGGCAAAGAAGTATTGGCTTTGGGAATTTGGAATGGTTTTCTCACGATGGCTCAAATACCGGAACTGGTGGCGAATTACTGGCAACAATGGAAAATGGCAACGGAATTGCAGTTTTAGCAAATGGTGATAAACCAAATCGTTTGCCTGTGATGGCTTATCTCGAAAAAGAAATCATCACCAAGCTTCATTGGAGCAAATCTATTCATTCGACTTCTTCAAAACAAATTCCATCAAACTTAAAAGAAGCTATTAAAGGGTATTACACTGAAATTCTTTACGGATATGATCGATTAGGAACCTCTCAAATAGTAGAAGAGAATTCTATTCTATTTCTGAATTCACCCGTTTTGAAAGAAAATTATGATTCTGAAAAAAACGAAATGCATTACATAGGAAACAATTCTTTTAAAATTGATAACTATCCGAATATCATTCAGTTTAATTTAGATAAAAATCAACTAGAATCCATAACGATTTTGCGACCAGGCTATACTGATAAGAAACTAGAATTACCTTTAGATGAAATTAAAACCACACAATCTCAGTTAATTGAAATTTTTAGCGAAAATAATTTTCAAACTTCCCTGTCAAAATTTCAAAAACTAAAGCTGAAATATCCTGAATATAATTTTGAAGAGAATCTGAATAATTTAGGTTATCAATTTTTAAATAAGAAACAAACTGCTATTTCTGTTCAAATTTTCACTCTCAATTGTTCTGAATATCCCCAATCAGCAAATGCATATGATAGTTTGGGAGAGATTTACGAAGCGATGGGAAAATTAGATCTGGCCAAACAAAACTATCAAAAGTCATTAGATCTAAATCCGAAAAATGAAAATGCAAAAGAAATGATTTCAAAAATCGATACAATACTTAAATCAAAATAAAAAGAGGCACTTAAAGTGCCTCTTTTTTATGAACTCTTCTTAAAAGAAAAATCGATGTGACGAAGAAAATTCCCAAAATTACAATCGCTGCACGCGGACTTCCTGTAATTTGATCAATGATTCCGTAAACGCACATTCCTATTACAATTCCGATCTTCTCGGCAACATCATAAAAACTAAAGAATGAAGCCGTATCACTTGTTTCAGGTAATAATTTTGAATATGTCGAGCGTGACAATGCCTGAATTCCTCCCATTACAAAACCGGCAACAGTTGCCATAACGTAAAAATGCATTGGTAACGTAATAAAGTAAGCTAGCGCACAGAATACTGCCCAAATTGCATTTATAACTATTAAAGTTGGAATATTTCCAAATTTTGCTGATGCTCTGGAAGTAACTACCGCGCCAACTACCGCTACTAATTGGATAATTAAAATACATATAATCAACCCAATTGTACTTTCTTCTTTAGAAGACCATTGAATTTCTTGTGCTCCAAAATAAGTTGCTACCAACATTACTGTCTGTACCGCCATACTCGAAACAAAGAAACCTCCTAAGTAACGTTTTAAAGGAATATTCTCCTGTAATAATCCCCAAACCTTTTTTAACTCTTTGAAGCCATTAAATACAACAGACCTTGTTAGTTTTTCACCCGTTTCTTTGCTTCCTTTTGGCAAGTAGTAATAAGTATACTGACTGAATAATATCCACCACACTCCCACCATTACAAAAGAATAACGCATTGCAATATCTGAAGCCTTTATAGTAGCAGTGCCTTCGATTCTAAACCATTCAGGTTTCATAATCATTGCTAAATTGATAATCAACAAAATAACACTTCCTATATATCCCAAAGAATATCCTTTAGCACTAATTCTGTCTTGCTGTTCTTCAAAAGCAATATCAGGCAAATAAGAATTATAGAAAACTAAACTTCCCCAATATCCCAATAATCCAAAAAAGTAAAATGCCAGTCCAACATAAATATTAGTTAATTCGAACCAATATAATCCCATGCATGATAAGGCACCCAAATAACAGAAAAATTTCATGAAAGATTTTTTATTCCCTACATAATCAGCAATTCCAGATAATAATGGAGAAATAAAGGAAACTACTAAAAAAGCCGCTGCAGTAATAAAACTAATTAATGCAGAGTTTTTTAAATGAAGTCCAAAAACATCAATATAGTGATCTCTATCTGCAAATAAAGCTTCATAAAAAATTGGAAATACTGCCGAAGCAATTGTAAGGGTATAAACAGAATTGGCCCAATCATAAAATGCCCAGGCATTTAAAAGCTTCTTATCTCCTTTTTGTAGGTTTTTCATAGAAATGGTTTTGTTAATGCGCTACGAATTTATCTAATTTTTATCATAATCAAATACAAATTATCCCGATTCATATATTAATAAATTATAAAGCATAAAAAAAGCTACCCGAAAACGAATAGCTTAAAATATAATATATTCTGATAATCAGACTTTTATTTTATAGTTCCTACTTTTAGAGCAATTGATTTTGCTTCTGGAATTAAAGCTTTAATATTAGCAATCCTTGTTGCATCTGACGGGTGCGTACTCATAAACTCCGGAGTTCCTGATCCTCCAGATTTTGCAGACATTCTGCTCCAGAAAGCAACAGCATCATCTGGATTGTAACCTGCAATAGCCATTAATGTTAAACCTATTTTATCCGCTTCACTTTCATTACTTCTGCTAAAAGGGAGCATAACTCCAACTTCAGAACCAATTCCGTAAGCCTGAGCAAAAATTTCCTGAGTTTGTGCCGATTTTGTACTGGTTGCAGCACTCAAAGCCGCTCCGCCAATTTGCTGCAATTGTGCCGCAGACATTCTTTGTGCACCGTGATTTGCTAATGCGTGTGAAACCTCGTGCCCCATTACTGTTGCCAAACCAGCTTCATTTTGTGTAACAGGCAAAATACCCGAATAAACAACAATTTTTCCTCCCGGTAAACACCATGCATTAACTTCCTTGTTATCAACCAATTTATATTCCCAACGATAATCTTTCAAATATTGTGATTGTCCTAAGTAGTTTAAATATTTCTCGGCAGCCAGTTTAATTTTAAATCCTACCGTTTCAACAAGTTTAGCATCTGCTGTACCTGTAATTACTTTATTTTCAGTTAAAAACTGACTATATTGCTGAAATGAAGAAGGAAATAATTCACTGTTTGAAACAAAATTTAAACTCTGTTTTCCTGTTATAGGGTTTGTTGCACAGCTGTAAACCAAAACTGCTGTAAAAAGTCCTGCAATTAGATGTTTTTTCATGATCTTAAAAATTAAACATGCACACAAAAATACAAATAAAATAAGTTTAATTTTTACACAATTTTCAAAAACAGTATCAGAATTTACCTATTCGCCAACAATATGTAGTTCATTAAACTCTTTATCAATAATCAGAAAATTATTCTGCTCGAAACTTATTATATCAAATTCGACTTTTTCATTGTCGATTTCAATTTCTGTAACTTTAAAAGGAAGTCCAATTAGATTGATTTTATATTTAGAATAAGGTGTATCATATTTACCTTCTTTATGAAGCTGAATAATCAATTCCTTTTCCTTTCCAATAGTTCTAAAAGATAAAAAACTGTAACGTCCTTTTTTATAATCATAGCCATCCTGAGCATCCTCATAAACGACCGATTTTTCTTTACCGTTTTTGAAATATACATCAAGTGTTAATTCATCAAATTCTAATTCGCCCACATATTGCTGAACCGGATATTTCGGAATAATAGCACCCGCTTTTATAAAAACCGGAATCTCATCAAATTTGGTGTCAATCCAAATTTCTCGCCCTCCAATAAACAGCTCATTTGTCCAAAAGTTATACCATTCACCTCTAGGAATATACATACGTCTACCTACAGCATTGGGTTCAAGAATTGGACAAACTAAAATTTGATTCCCAAAAATGAATTCATCATTACGATAATGTGTTTGCGTATCTTCCTGATCATAATATACCAAAGGTTTAAGCATTGGCACACCTTCTTCTATATATTGCCAGAACATGGTATACAAATAAGGTAACAATTGGTAACGAAGATTTACAAATTTTCTGGTAATATTGATTACTTCTTCGTCAAACGCCCATGGTTCCTGGTTTCCATGATCTCCAGAAGAATGTGTTCTGCAAAAAGGATGAAAAACTCCTAACTGAATCCAACGTGCATATAATTCACCTGTTGGCTGTTCTGCAAAACCACCAATATCAGAACCGGTAAAACCCATTCCGGAAATAGACATTCTCTGAACCTGAATATTAGCAATCCATAAATGTTCCCAAGTTGCGACATTATCACCTGTCCATGACGATGTATAACGTTGAGCACCAGAATAAGCTGATCTTGTTATTACAAAAGGGCGCTTTGGGTAAGCAAATCGTTTAACACCATGATAAGTGGCTCTGGCCATCTGGGTTCCATAAATATTATGAGCCTTTCTGTGGCTGCAAGGGTTCCCGTCGTAAACGTGACGTACATCCATTGGAAATGTCTTATTTGGAACCTCCATAACTGCAGGTTCATTCATATCATTCCAAACACCTTTTACTCCAATGTCTGAAATTAACTCTTTAAATAAGCCAGCCCACCATTCTCTTACTACGGGATTTGTATAATCCGGGAAATTACATTCTCCAGGCCAGACTTTTCCTTTCATATAAGGACCATCAGCTCTTTTACAGAAATAACCTTTTTCCAATGCTTCTTTATAAACCCAGTAATCTTTATCAATTTTAATTCCCGGGTCAATGATAACTATTGTTTTAAAACCATCTTCGGCTAATTCAGAGACCATTTTTTTTGGATCTGGAAAATATTCTTTATTCCATGTAAAACAGCGAAAACCTTCCATATAATCGATATCCAAGTAAATGGCATCGCACGGAATTTTTAATTCTCTAAATTTAGAAGTGACTTCTTTTACTTTACTTTCAGGATAATAACTCCATTTACATTGATGATATCCTAAGACCCAAAGTGGTGGTAATTCTGGCTTACCGGTCAAATCTGTATAAGTCGTCACTACATCCTGCATTTGCGGGCCATAAATGAAATAGTAATTCATTTCGCCTCCTTCTGCCCAAAAACTAGTCACATTTCTTCTTTCCTGACAAAAGTCAAAAAAGGTTCTGAACGTATTATCAAAGAAAACGCCGTAAGATTTTTGATTATGTAATCCAATGTAAAAAGGGACAACTTTATATAACGGTTCCTGATCTTTTTGATAAGCATATTGATCAGTAGCAAAATTTTCTACTCTTTTGCCTTTTAAGTTCATTTGAGTGGCTTTGTCACCAAGACCGTAAAAACATTCCCCGTCCTTTGACGATTTGCTCATTTTTACAATATTTCCACCATATTCATAACTTTCTTCCCAATGAAATCCAAGTTCATCCTGAAGAATCAGACAATCATTTAAGTCATAAATAGACAAACGGACATCTGCTTTTTTAATTTTGCAAACCACTTTACTCGTTCTGATTTCAAAATAATTTTCGTCTTCGTTAACTTGTAAAAAATTATAACCATGCAGCTGTGTTTTATCAATTGCATACGAAAAATCATTACTAAAATAACCTTTTGTGGTAAAACGAAAACGAATTAAACTGTCTCTAAGAACCGTAACTTTTAAAATTACATTATTGTCCGTGTAAAAAGAAACAGAATCACCTTCATGCTCATATGAAACTATTTTTGACGGAAATAAATTACCTTTATGTTCTAATGATGTATTTGTAATCATAACGCTATTGTCTTAATTTAAGAACTCTATCTTTACTTCAAACATACAAAAAAACTCGGTAAAGCACTATGAATAAAAGGTTTATTCACGAAAACGTTTTTTCTGAATGAGCAACAAATTAGTTTACAAAAAATCAATAATTTGATAATTTTAAAACACAAAACTGATAAAAAAGCATTAAGAGAAATTTTCTTTAAATTTCTACTCAAAAGAATAAACTGTAACACTTAAAGGAGGCAAAATTAATTCAACAGAATAATCCCTTCCATCATAAGGAGAAGATTCAACTTTTAAGGATTCTGAATTCCCAACTCCACTTCCTCCATAAATTTCTGCATCGCTATTAAAAATTTCTCTTAATTTTCCTTTTTGAGAAATGCCAATTCTGTAATTCTCCCGCACTATCTGAGTAAAATTACAAACCACAATTACATTTTCATCTGAATTATCTCCTTTTCGGATATACGAAATAACAGCATTTTGATGATCTGAATAATTAATCCATTCAAAACCGTCACCGGTAAATTGTCTTTCATATAATGCCGGATAAGTTTTGTATAACTGATTCAAGTCTGTAATTACTTTTTTAACTCCCGAGTGATAATCATATTGAAGTAAATGCCAGTCTAAACTTTTCTCAAAATTCCATTCGTCACTTTGCCCAAACTCAGACCCCATAAACAACAATTTTGTTCCCGGATGTGTGAACATATAACTGTAAAGTAATCTTAAATTGGCAAATTTCTGCCATTCATCACCAGGCATTTTATTCGCAATAGATTTTTTTCCGTACACCACTTCGTCATGCGAAAACGGAAGCATAAAATTTTCCGTAAAGGCATAAGTCATTGAAAATGTCAAATCATTTTGATGGTATTTTCGATACACAGTTTCTTTTTCAAAATATTTTAAAGTATCGTGCATCCAGCCCATCATCCATTTCATTCCAAAACCTAAACCTCCTGTAAATGTTGGTCTTGAAACCATCGGAAAAGAAGTGCTCTCTTCTGCAATAGTTTGAACTCCATTAAAATTAGCATAGATTACCTCATTAAATTCTTTAAGAAAACTAATGGTTTCCAAATTCTCTCTTCCTCCATAAATATTAGGTTCCCATTCACCTTCATTTCTGGAATAATCAAGATATAGCATTGACGCAACAGCATCAACTCTTAGTAAGTCAGCATGATAATTCTGAAGCCAAAAAACCGCATTACTAATTAAAAAAGCTCGAACTTCGTTACGTCCATAATTAAAAACTAAACTTTTCCAATCGGGATGATACCCTTTTCTACGATCAGGATGTTCATATAAATGCGAACCATCAAAGAAACCTAAGCCATGTGCATCATCAGGAAAATGTGAAGGAACCCAATCCAGAATAACACCAATACCAGCCTGATGTAGTTTATCAACCAAAACCATAAAATCCTGTGGTTTGCCAAAACGTGATGTTGGTGCAAAATAACCTGTCAGCTGATATCCCCATGAAGGGTCATATGGATACTCCATAACAGGCATAAACTCAACATGTGTAAAACCAGTTTCTTTAACATAAGCAACCAGATCATCTGCCAATTCTAAATAAGTTAAGAATCGATTATTTTCACCACGTTTCCAAGAACCTAAATGTACTTCATAAACCGAATAAGGTTTATTTAAAGCATTATTTTCATTTCTGGATTCCATCCAATTACTATCTTTCCAATTGTAACCTAAATCCCAGACAATCGATGCTGTATTTGGTGGTTTTTCACAGTATAAAGCAAATGGATCGGCTTTCTCGGTTACAACTCCATCTATATTCGACTCAATTTTATACTTATAAAGTGATCCTTTCGAAATATCAGGAATAAATCCTTCCCAAATCCCTGAAGAATCCCAGCGAACCTGAAGCTGATGTTCACCTTGCACCCAATAATTAAAATCACCAACCACAGAAACTGAATTTGCTGTGGGAGCCCAAACAGCAAAATAAACTCCCTTAACTCCATTTACTTCAACTAAATGTGCTCCTAACTTTTCATACAATTTGAAATGTTTTCCTGCCTTGAATAAATCAATATCAAAATCGGTAAATAAAGAATATGTAATTACTTTTGTCATATTTGGTTTTTAAGGCAACAATTGGAATTTGGTTTTTGGAATTTGGATTTTTTATTCTATTCTAAAATTATCCGACAGAATAACTCCTTTCTTAATCACAACAATTCCATCTTTAATGCTATACAATTCATTAGTAAAATTATCTAAATGCTTGCCTCCGTTTATATGTACATTATTTCCGATTCGCACATTCTTATCTACTAAAACATTTTTAATAAAGCAGTTTTCCCCTATTCCAACATGAATTTTATTAATGCTTGCTTCATGATTAAGTTCATCTAAATCCTGATAGAAATCATTCCCCATTACGTAGCAATTTTCAAGAACTGTTCCTGTACCAATTCTGGAACGTATACCAATTACCGAACTTTTAATTTCTTTAGCATTGATAATACAGCCCTCTGAAATTAAGGATTGATTGATAATGGAATTTCTAAATTTTGATGGTGGAAGTAATCTTGGTCTTGTAAAAATCTTATTATCATTATCAAACAAATTAAATTCAGGAATATCATCAGTTAAACCGATATTTGCTTCAAAGAATGATTCAATATTTCCAATATCAGTCCAATATCCTTCATATTGATAACTCAAAATTTTATGTTTCCCAACGGCTTGCGGAATAATTTCTTTTCCAAAATCTTTAGTATCCGGATTTGCCATTAATTCTACTAGCAATTCTTTATTAAAAATATAGATGCCCATTGAAGCCAAATATTTTTTGCCTTTTTCCTGCATTTGCTCACTTACCTCAGATTCCCATTGTGGCAAAAGTGAAGCATCCGGCTTTTCAATAAAAGCTTCAATGCAGCTTTCATGATTGGTTTTTAAAATTCCAAATTCCGGAGCATCTTTAGCATTTACAGGTAAAGTTGCAATAGAAATTGCAGCATCTGCAGCAATATGAGCTTCTAACATTTCGTTAAAATCCATTTGATACAACTGATCTCCAGAAAGAATTAAAGCATGGTCAAAATCATGTTTTAAAAAATGAGACATACATTGTCTAACAGCATCTGCAGTTCCCTGAAACCAGGTTGGATTATCCGGGGTTTGTTCAGCTGCTAAAATATCAACAAATGACTGACTAAAAATGCTAAAGTTAAACGTGTTTTTAATATGAGCATTAAGAGATGCAGAATTAAATTGTGTCAAAACAAATATTTTAAAAATATCAGAATTGATGCAATTTGAAATTGGAATATCAACCAAACGATATTTACCTCCAATTGGAACAGCTGGTTTAGATCTTGTTTCTGTTAATGGGAACAAGCGAGATCCTTGCCCACCTCCTAAAATAATGGCAACTACATTTTTCTTTTTAAACTTCATTTTGCTGAATTATTAAGTTGTATATTTCGATATATTCTTGGCAAACACTTTCCCAGGAATGATCTGCTGACATTCCTCTTTTTAAAACTTTATTGAAATTTATTTTATCTTCATACAACCCTACTGCACGATTTATCGAATAACAAATATCTCCAACCGAAGCCTGATCGTGGCAAACTCCATTTCCTTCATCTCCAAAATCAATTACCGTATCACGTAATCCTCCTGTTCTTCTAACAATTGGTATTGTCCCATATCTCATGGCATACATCTGATTCAAACCGCATGGCTCTACTCTGGAAGGCATTAGAATATAATCCGATCCCGCATAAATTAAATGCGCTAATTCTTCATTATAACCAATAAAAACATTGTAGTTGCCTTTATAGTCATTTCGCAATTGCGTTAGTTGTGCTTCTATTTCAGCATTTCCCGATCCTAAAATCAGGATATTAATATTCTCAAAATTTTCAGATAATGCTAATGCAGATGCTTGTGGTAATAAATCGCCTCCTTTTTCTTCGAATAACCGTCCGATAAAACTAAATAATGGTTTTGTTGGGTCTAATTCAAATTGCTCACAAAGCTTTTCTTTATTTATTTGTTTTCCCATTTCAAAAGTTTCAATAGAGTAATGATGCTCAATCATTTTATCTCTTGATGGATCCCAGACTTCTATATCAATTCCGTTTAAAATTCCTCTTGATTTATTTCGAACCGAATTAAAAAGCGATTCCAAACCATTTGCGGCATAATTAATCTCATTTAGATAACTTGGAGAAACAGTAGTAACAGCATGTGCACATTTCACTCCAACTGCCAGCGAATTAATTGAATGATTCCATTCTAAAAACCTCACATGAATTAAATCAAATTCTGGCAGATAATATAACTTATCAAAGCCAAACCAACCTTGATATAAACCGTTATGAATGGTAATCGTTGTTTTTACATTTCGTAAACTTTCATATTTATAAGCATACTTCACTAAAAAAGGGACTACTCCTGTATGATGATCATGACAATTGATAATATCGGGAGCTTTACCACGAGCCATAATCCAATCTAAACTTGCAATCTGAAAAGATAAAAAACGTTCAATATCATCTTCATACCCATAAACATTTGGCCTGTCAAATAATTCTTTGATTTCTATCAAATACAATTCATAACCCAGTTTATCAGAAGCCTCTTTTAAAACGCTAAATGGAAAATCAAAATTTCCTAGTTTCACATTTCCCCAATGAACACATTCAAAATCATTTTCTTTCCTAAATTTTGTATCATAACCTGGGACAACAACTCTTATCTGATGACCTGCATTTGTCTGATATTTAGGCAATGCGCCAACGACATCAGCCAAACCACCAACTTTTGCCATTGGGTAACATTCTGCACTTAAATGAAATATTTCCATCCTAAAAATTTATAACAGTATTAAAATAGTAATCACTGATTTATTTTTTTTTAAGTAATCATTAATATGCTACTTTTATGTTTTTTAAATTTAGGAAAAAATAAGCATAATTTAGCTCTCAAGTAAAATTTAATAATATGTCAAAAAAGGAAACTAATCCTACTAAATCATTAAAAATTCCACAGTTTATTATTGTATCCTGTAAAATTTGCGCTTTTATTTCCACTAAACTAGTTACGACATATGCTGCGAAACTATTTACAACACCTATAAAACATAAGATTCCAAAACGAGAACTTGAAATGGACACTCAAAGTGTACAGAAAACAATTCATATTCCTGAAATAGATAAAAACATTGTAACTTATCATTACGGAAATAGTAACCGTAAAATTATATTAGTTCACGGCTGGTCTGGAAGAGGTACCCAGTTATTTAAAATAGCCGATGAACTTTTAAAAAATGGCTATTCAACTGTAAGTTTTGATGCACCTGCACATGGAAAATCAAAAGGCAAATCAACCATTATGTCTGAATTTATTGCTTCAATATTAGAAATTGAAAAGCAATTTGGCCCATTTGAATTTGCAATTGGTCACTCACTTGGCGGAATGTCTGTTCTAAATGCCATAAAAGATGGTTTACACGTAAAAAAAGCAATCGTAATTGGTAGTGGTGATATTGTTCAGGATATTCTAGATGACTTTGTTTCAAAATTAGGTTTAAAGCAAGAGATTAGCGAACGTCTTCGTGATCGTTTTGAAAATAAATATCAGATGAAAATGGATGACTTTTCTGCCTATAGAGCAGCACAAAAAGTAAAAATTCCAGTTTTAGTCGTTCACGATAATGATGATCCCGAAGTTCCCGTTAAAGCAGGAATTCACATTCACCAACAACTTGAGAATGGAACTTTGTTTTTAACTGATAATTTAGGACATAGAAAAATACTTGGAAATCATAATGTTATCAAAAAAACGTTAGATTTTATCAAAACCAACTAATTTTGTGATAGTTACATTTTTCAAACAACTAACTTAAACTATAATGAAATGGATTTATTTGGAGAAACAAATAATTGGGAAATTAAATTAGAGCCCATTTTAGAGAAATATAAAGGAAAAAGACATCCTTTAGAATACCAAAATACATATCAATTATTAGTTATGGTAATTTTGTCTGCACAAGATTCTGATGCTAATATTAATAAAATTGCACCGGTACTATTTGAGAAATTTCCAACCTTAAAAAGTATATCCGAGACAGATCATGAGACATTTATACCTTACATAAGTAAGGTTAGAAACTTTGGAACAAAAGCAAACTGGATATTAGAAATTGCAAGAGCAATTCAAAATGATGACGATATTCCTTTAACAATGCAAGGATTAACAGCTTTAAAAGGAGTTGGACGAAAATCGGCCAATGTAATTTTAAGAGAAACTGGCAAACCAGCCGAAGGTATAATTGCAGATTTACACGTCATTCGTGTAGCACCAAGAATTGGGATAATAAAAGAAAGTAAGGACGGAATTAAAGTTGAAAAAGATTTAATGCAGGTATTACCAAAAAGCATTTGGTCTGAGATTGGCATGGCAATATCTTTTTTGGGAAGAGAAACCTGCAGACCAAAACCTAAATGTGAGGAATGTCTTTTAGCTGATATTTGTCTCTATTATACCACAGAAGTAGCTTAAAAAACTTATTTTCTTCTTGTATCAATTAAGTAAATAATTTTCCATGTATCTTTTTCTTTAAACAAAGTAAAAGTATTTACACCAGTATGACTTAATTTATCATTCAAATAAAACTCATACGGAGCCCAAACATGTGCCATCCCACCATCAATTTGAATATTGTAACTTAAAATTTTTTCCTGAAATTTCATACTGGCAGGAATTGAAGCAATAGATTTATAGAGTTCTTTTGCTGTTTCATCAGATAATTTATTTCCCTTAGTTTTACTTTCACTAATAGATTGCAAAATAATCTTATCAGAACACACTAATTTGAGTTTAATTGTGTCTTTTTGATGAAATCCTTCAAAGAAAGATTCGATAGTTTTCTGCACGTCCTGTTGTTGCGCATTTGAAACTAAACCAACCAATAATAAAGCTAATACAACATATATTCTCATAAAAAATCAGATTAAAATAGACAATTAAACACCAAATTGGCTCAAATGATGTTCCAAATGTTTACTAAACATATTACTCCATTCTTTAGACGTTAATTTGCCAAAAGAAAGAGATTCTTTTCCTTCAAATTCTCTTTCTCCCAATTCTTGTGTTTTAGTAATATAAGCAACCAACCGCTTCTTTTCGATATCAAAATTTCTATCTCCTTTAATTATAAACTGTGGTGCAGTTCCATTATTTCTGGCATATGCTTTGTCATCAACAACCTTATTCTTTACCAGCGATTTTAAGACAAACCTCATAAAAGCATTTGGTTTAGAATGAATATTATCATAAACCATTTCATAAGACACATTACAATGCGCCAACATTTGAGAAACATTCATTTTACCCCAAAGCCCTTCTGATTCCGGACTAAGTTTATTGATTCGATTTATAAAATCATTACAGACTTCTTTATCAAAAATATTTTTCATAATGCAATTTAGTTTAAAATTTTGGTCATCTAAAGAGTAGCAAAAATATAAAATATAAAATTACATAAGTATTTTACCACTAATTTAATTAATAATTATGGCGTTACCCTCCGGGTCGGGCTGTCCGCTAAATCTTTTGTGACAGGGTTTTTAGTGTTTTCAGCAGTTTTGGATATCACAAAAGGATACCACTTCCATCCCTAACGCAATTTACAGCAAAAAGAAATTGTAGTTTTCAAAAGAAATTCAGCATAAAAATTCTTATTTAACCGCAAAGAACACAATGAAAAAACGCAAAGTTCACAAAGCTGTCAACAAACAGCTTTGTGAACTTTGCGTTATCAGATGATTTAAAATTTCCCATGTACTTTGCAGTAAAAATAAAATCTATTGCAAAACAAAAAAGCCTATCCGATTTGGACAGTGTTTTTCAAAAGACCCGAGGCCTTTTGGCCGAACTGGCGAAGCAAAGGCGACACCCCCGATAGCTATCGGGGCTCCCACATAATTACAGTACCATTAAAATATGGTATAAAACAAAAAATCCTCATCAAATAAATGATGAGGATTCTTAAAAGACCCGAGGCCTTTTGGCCAAACTGGCGAAGCAAAGGCGACGACCCCCGATAGCTATCGGGGCTCCCACATAATTGCAGTACAATTAAAATATGGTATAAAACAAGAAATCCTCATCAAATAAATGATGAGGATTCTTAAAAGAAAGGCGACGACATACTCTCCCACATAACTGCAGTACCATCTGCGCAGGCGGGCTTAACTACTCTGTTCGGGATGGGAAGAGGTGAGCCCCGCCGCAATAACCACCTTAAGGTCATTGTTGGCGGTTGTTGGTTTATGGTTGTTGGTGTTTCCACGGGCTACCAACCATCAACTGTCAACTGCAGCTTCGCTGCAAATATCTTAACATACTGAGATAAAGAAACATAAAAGTATTTAGAAAGTTTCCTCCCGAGAGCTTTCGCTCTCGGGAAAAGGGTGTACATAAGCTTACGGATTATTAGTACTACTCGACTATGACATTACTGCCTTTACATCTATAGCCTATCAACGTGGTCATCTTCCACGATCCTTAAAAGAAATCTCATCTTGTGGTGGGTTTCGCGCTTATATGCTTTCAGCGCTTATCCCTTCCAAACGTAGCTACTCTGCGGTGCCCCTGGCGGGACAACAGATACACTAGAGGTTTGTCCAATTCGGTCCTCTCGTACTAGAATCAGATCCACTCAAATTTCTAACGCCCACAGTAGATAGAGACCGAACTGTCTCACGACGTTCTGAACCCAGCTCGCGTGCCACTTTAATGGGCGAACAGCCCAACCCTTGGGACCTTCTCCAGCCCCAGGATGTGACGAGCCGACATCGAGGTGCCAAACCCCCCCGTCGATATGAGCTCTTGGGGGAGATCAGCCTGTTATCCCCGGCGTACCTTTTATCCTTTGAGCGATGGCCCTTCCATGCGGAACCACCGGATCACTATGCTCTACTTTCGTACCTGATCGACCTGTATGTCTCTCAGTCAAGCTCCCTTATGCCATTGCACTCTACGCACGGTTACCAAGCGTACTGAGGGAACCTTTAGAAGCCTCCGTTACTCTTTTGGAGGCGACCACCCCAGTCAAACTACCCACCAAGCAATGTCCCCCACAACGCGGGGTTAGGCCTCAGATAAACAAAGGGTTGTATTTCAACAATGACTCCACAACGCCTGGCGACGCCACTTCACAGTCTCCAACCTATCCTACACATCATTTATCCAAGGTCAATACTAAGCTATAGTAAAGGTGCACAGGGTCTTTTCGTCCCACTGCGGGTAAACGGCATCTTCACCGTTACTACAATTTCACCGAGCTCATGGCTGAGACAGTGTCCAGATCGTTACACCATTCGTGCAGGTCGGAACTTACCCGACAAGGAATTTCGCTACCTTAGGACCGTTATAGTTACGGCCGCCGTTTACTGGGGCTTCAATTCAATGCTTCTCCGAAGATAACATCTCCTCTTAACCTTCCAGCACCGGGCAGGTGTCAGGCCCTATACTTCATCTTACGATTTTGCAGAGCCCTGTGTTTTTGATAAACAGTCGCCTGGACCTCTTCACTGCGGCCAGCTTGCGCTGGCGACCTTTCTCCCGAAGTTACAGGTCTATTTTGCCTAATTCCTTAGCCATGAATCTCTCGAGCACCTTAGGATTCTCTCCTCAACTACCTGTGTCGGTTTACGGTACTGGTACTAATTACCTGAAGTTTAGAGGTTTTTCTTGGAAGCCCTTAGGCGCACTATCTCTTTGTCCGAAGACTCCGAGTACTATCGTATTTCCCCAAAAGATGTGGATTTGCCTGCATCTCTTATAGGTAGGTACTTCAACGAACTATTCCGTCAGTTCGCGGCGCTTTCATCACTCCGTCACCCCATCACAGTAATTAGTAGTACGGGAATATTAACCCGTTAGCCATCGACTGTCCCTTTCGGGTTCGCCTTAGGACCAGACTAACCCACAGCTGATTAGCATAGCTGTGGAAACCTTAGTTTTTCGGTGTGCGGGTTTCTCGCCCGCATTATCGTTACTTATGCCTACATTTTCTTTTCTAACCAGTCCAGCATACCTTACGATACACCTTCAACCCTGTTAGAATGCTCCCCTACCACTTACAG
Organism: Flavobacterium sp. N2038; assembly: GCF_025947185.1. Classification (NCBI taxonomy): domain Bacteria; kingdom Pseudomonadati; phylum Bacteroidota; class Flavobacteriia; order Flavobacteriales; family Flavobacteriaceae; genus Flavobacterium; species Flavobacterium sp. N2038. The sequence goes on along the minus strand of NZ_CP110001.1, from coordinate 2,656,537 downwards.
TCAGACTGTAAATCCATAGCTTCGGTAATATGTTTATGCCCGATTATTATCCATGCTCGTCCGCTCGACTAGTGAGCTGTTACGCACTCTTTAAATGAATGGCTGCTTCCAAGCCAACATCCTAGCTGTCTGGGCAGACAAACCTCGTTCTTTCAACTTAACATATATTTGGGGACCTTAGCTGATGGTCTGGGTTCTTTCCCTCTCGGACTTGGACCTTAGCACCCAAGCCCTCACTGCTGTGAAACATTATATAGCATTCGGAGTTTGTCAGGAATTGGTAGGCGGTGAAGCCCCCGCATCCAATCAGTAGCTCTACCTCTATATAACTATCATCAGCGCTGCACCTAAATGCATTTCGGGGAGTACGAGCTATTTCCGAGTTTGATTGGCCTTTCACCCCTACCCACAGGTCATCCGAAGACTTTTCAACGTCAACCGGTTCGGTCCTCCACTGTGTGTTACCACAGCTTCAACCTGCCCATGGGTAGATCACACGGTTTCGCGTCTAACACTACTGACTAAAGCGCCCTATTCAGACTCGCTTTCGCTACGGATCCGTGACTTAATCACTTATCCTTGCCAGCAACGTTAACTCGTAGGCTCATTATGCAAAAGGCACGCCGTCACCCCACGAAAGGGCTCCGACCGCTTGTAAGCGTATGGTTTCAGGATCTATTTCACTCCGTTATTCACGGTTCTTTTCACCTTTCCCTCACGGTACTGGTTCACTATCGGTCTCTCAGGAGTATTTAGCCTTAGCGGATGGTCCCGCCAAATTCAGACAGGGTTTCACGTGCCCCGCCCTACTCAGGATACCACTATCCTTTACACTCATTACCTATACGGGACTATCACCCTCTATGGTTCTACTTTCCAGTAGATTCTAATTCTTTGTGCAAGAAATGTCGTGGTCCTACAACCCCAGCACTGCCGTAACAGCACTGGTTTGGGCTAATCCGCGTTCGCTCGCCACTACTTACGGAATCACTTTTGTTTTCTTCTCCTCCGCCTACTTAGATGTTTCAGTTCAGCGGGTTTGCCCACCTATCGGTGTACTATGTCTTCAACATAGTGGGTTGCCCCATTCGGATATCTGCGGATCAATCGATGTGTGCTCGTCCCCGCAGCTTTTCGCAGCTTATCACGTCCTTCTTCGCCTCTGAGAGCCTAGGCATCCCCCATACGCCCTTATTTTGCTTATTGTACCAATCATAAATTTAATTATGACCGTTTTTTTTTGTCTTTTATTATTTGTATTACTACTAATAACAAAAAACGCTTTCTACTTTTTATTATTTTCTTATCTCAATATGTCAATGAACTTTATTTAGTCGAAGGTCAAAAGTCAAAAGTCGTCAAGTGAATCACTTTGGACTTTATGACTTTAATCTTTATGACTAAAATCGTGGAGAATAACGGAGTCGAACCGTTGACCTCCTGCGTGCAAGGCAGGCGCTCTAGCCAGCTGAGCTAATCCCCCATTTTCTTAGTGATGAGTTATTAGTTATGAGTTATGAATTATTGCTCATAAGGTCTCAACCTCTAAAATTTCCTTTGTTTTAAGTTAAATAGTAGTCCCGGGCAGACTCGAACTGCCGACCCCTACATTATCAGTGTAGTACTCTAACCAGCTGAGCTACGAGACTCTGTTTTACTTAATTTTCATTATTTTTAAATTAACAGCAAGAGTAATTGAATTTTAATATTCAGATCCATTCGATTCACATCTTTTTTCCTCAACGTGTGCAAGCACTAACATTCGAGGCTCTAGAAAGGAGGTGTTCCAGCCGCACCTTCCGGTACGGCTACCTTGTTACGACTTAGCCCTAGTTACCAGTTTTACCCTAGGCAGCTCCTTGCGGTCACCGACTTCAGGCACCCCCAGCTTCCATGGCTTGACGGGCGGTGTGTACAAGGCCCGGGAACGTATTCACCGGATCATGGCTGATATCCGATTACTAGCGATTCCAGCTTCACGGAGTCGAGTTGCAGACTCCGATCCGAACTGTGACCGGTTTTATAGATTCGCTCCTGGTCGCCCAGTGGCTGCTCTCTGTACCGGCCATTGTAGCACGTGTGTAGCCCAAGGCGTAAGGGCCGTGATGATTTGACGTCATCCCCACCTTCCTCACAGTTTGCACTGGCAGTCTTGTTAGAGTTCCCGACATGACTCGCTGGCAACTAACAACAGGGGTTGCGCTCGTTATAGGACTTAACCTGACACCTCACGGCACGAGCTGACGACAACCATGCAGCACCTTGTAAATTGTCTTGCGAAAGATCTGTTTCCAAACCGGTCAATCTACATTTAAGCCTTGGTAAGGTTCCTCGCGTATCATCGAATTAAACCACATGCTCCACCGCTTGTGCGGGCCCCCGTCAATTCCTTTGAGTTTCATTCTTGCGAACGTACTCCCCAGGTGGGATACTTATCACTTTCGCTTAGCCACTGAAATTGCTCCCAACAGCTAGTATCCATCGTTTACGGCGTGGACTACCAGGGTATCTAATCCTGTTCGCTACCCACGCTTTCGTCCATCAGCGTCAATCCATTAGTAGTAACCTGCCTTCGCAATTGGTATTCCATGTAATCTCTAAGCATTTCACCGCTACACTACATATTCTAGTTACTTCCTAATAATTCAAGTTTAGCAGTATCAATGGCCGTTCCACCGTTGAGCGATGGGCTTTCACCACTGACTTACTAAACCGCCTACGGACCCTTTAAACCCAATGATTCCGGATAACGCTTGGATCCTCCGTATTACCGCGGCTGCTGGCACGGAGTTAGCCGATCCTTATTCTTACGATACCGTCAAGCTCCTACACGTAGGAGTGTTTCTTCTCGTACAAAAGCAGTTTACAATCCATAGGACCGTCATCCTGCACGCGGCATGGCTGGATCAGGCTTGCGCCCATTGTCCAATATTCCTCACTGCTGCCTCCCGTAGGAGTCTGGTCCGTGTCTCAGTACCAGTGTGGGGGATCTCCCTCTCAGGACCCCTACCCATCGTTGCCTTGGTAAGCCGTTACCTTACCAACTAGCTAATGGGACGCATGCTCATCTTTTACCGTTGTGACTTTAATAGTGACTTCATGCGAAGTTGCTATGCTATGAGGTATTAATCCAAATTTCTCTGGGCTATCCCTCTGTAAAAGGTAGATTGCATACGCGTTACGCACCCGTGCGCCGGTCTCTATATCCGAAGACATATACCCCTCGACTTGCATGTGTTAAGCCTGCCGCTAGCGTTCATCCTGAGCCAGGATCAAACTCTTCATCGTATATTTTTTATATTATATTGCGATGTATTATCTAGTGGTTCTTTTCGAATCTCTCAATTCTATTACTCTTATTCTTTTGTTCCGATTTTCATCGGAACGGCTGTCAATTCAATATGTCTACGAACGTGTATTTCTTTTTGTTTCGCTTGTCTCTCAAAGCGGGTGCAAAAGTAGAAAACTTATTTCTAACTGGCAAATGTTTTTTGAAGTTTTTTTTGAAAATTTCTTTTCATTTCATACTTCCCAATTTACCAATCTGTCAATGAACTTTCCGTGTTTTGCGGGGTGCAAATGTAACATCCGTTTTTAAATCTCACAAGCTTTTTCTAATCTTTTTTTTCGAAAATTTCTTTCCGTTTGATTTAGCAGCTTGTCAGTATTTCAGGGAACGTTTGTCGTTGTTGCGGGTGCAAAAGTAGAACCTTTATCCGCATTTACAATACTTTTTAACCACTTTTTTTCGCCCTTTTTTTATCCTTTTTCTTAATACTCTGATAACACATACTTTACAAATCATACTTTTTCTATTATGCGTAGGGTTTTTCTTGTTTTAGCTGTGGTTTTGGTAATTTTTGCCTGTTTTGTCCATCCCCTTTTGCAGAGTTTTCATGTTTTTTAATCCTTAGCCTCGCTTTTTTCTATCTTTTCATCTCTTTCTTATACCAACTAATCCTGTAATCTATTCTCAAAACAATCCAAATAGCCACGATAGTCGTGGAAATCCTTTTATTTAGGGGTTCTAAATAAAAGATTGTCGCCGATAGCAGCATTAAACTCCTTATTAAATTCCAAATCACGAAAATTCCAAGTCTTCGGGAGAAATTCCAAATTCCAAATTCCAAATTACAAAACTGTGCAGCTTAATTTTGAATCCCAAAGCTTATTTAAAAGGGCTTCGACTTCGCTCAGCCAGACAATATAAACTTTCTTCCTATATGTAAAATAAGACGCACTGCTGTGCATTTCTAAAGAAAATTGGAATTTGATTAATTTTGCATATACATATATAAACAAACCCGACAGGTTTTTAAAACCTGTCGGGTTGTAAATATTATTCTCTCTTATACTATATATAGTATATAAAAAAGATTCTTATTTAATAATTAGTTTTTGAATAGCTGTGTTCCCATCCTGTTCTACCTTTATTATATATACTCCTCTTGAAAGACCAGAAACATTTACTTCTTTTTTATCTGTTTGAACTGAAATCAGTTTTTTACCAGACATATCAGATATTAAAATGTTCTTTGAGCTACCAGATGCTGTTTCTATATATACTTTACCTTCTACAACTGGATTCGGATGCAATACAAAACCTTTAATAGTGTTCTCAGGTAATCCTAAAGTACAATTTGTAGCAGATACATTTACGGTACGTGAAACAACAGATTGATTCTGCAAGGCATCTTTTGCGGTATAGGTTATTACATATTGTCCTGTTGTGTTTACATCAACACTACCTGAAACAATAACTGAAGCACTAATATCTGCATTTAAATTATCTGTAGCAGTATAGCCTGGCTCAGTAAATACACAACCTTTATCTATTGAAACTATTGCATCACCTAATAAAGTAATCGTTGGCTTAGCTGCCTCGATAGTTACTGTCCAATATTCTATAGTTCCGTTTTGAGCCGTTACATTATAAACAACTGGAGCAGTATAGTTTAATGTAGTTACCCCGCTATTTTGAAGATAGGTCCCTATACGTAATGTTGCAAAATCTGAAAGCTGAAAATTAGGAACCAAAGCGCTTAAATTTGCATTGTTGTTTACCAGAACTTTTACTGTTTTCGCTATAGGATCAATCACAGTTGCCCCTACCTGATTTGCGACTGTATAATTAAGAATACTTGCCTCAGCATTTTTCGCATTAATTGTAACTGCATAATTGGTCTGAGAAAGTTTATTTTCTGAAACTACTGTTACAAAAAGGCTATTTCTATAATCTGAAGCAGTTACTTTTGAATTTAATTGTTTTACTCCATCTACATAAAGTTCTGCTCCCGGAGAAACGCTAAAATCAGCTATTAGGTTTGAGACATTATAACCAAATGGTACTGTTTTGCTAGCATTGTTTCCAACAATATCTGTATTAATTTCTTGAGCCAATCCAGGATTCGAAGCTGTTTTAAAATCATAAGTAAGCAATTTACTTTCATTACTCAAACCTGTAATTACTTTAATAGTATAGGTTTCAAGAATTCCGGTATTAAACCCAACACCTGCTACTGTTAAAGTAACAGGGCTTGTATAGTCGTTTGGTGTTACTCCATTAACTTGCGTGATACCATTTATTATTGCAATACTTTTCATTCCTAAAGAATAATTAGCAACTGCAGTGGTTATATCTGCTCCATCATTTAACAGAACTGAAAATGTTTTGGTCGCAGCATCATAAGATGAAGATAACTGATTTGCAAACTCTATTTTTTGCAACAATACTGGTTTATTCCAGAATTTGCCTGCTCCTACACCATCGGTGTCTGCATTTGTGACTACAGCGGTATTATCGCTTATTGTACTATCGTAAACAAATTGTTTATCTCCTTCTGAAAACGAGTAGTAAGCCAATAAACCAGGTTCGTTTCCAACATATTTTGTCATAGCATTTGCCGCAATTGTTGCCTGATTTCGGACTCCTGCCCATATACGAACTTCGTCTATATTACCTATTAAACCGCGGGCCAAACCTGCATTATTACCAATATAGGCTGCTGCTCCCGAATTTGAAGCGGCCGCGCCAGCTGTACCAGTACTTGTAAAAGGAACTGAAACTCCGTCAATATAAACAGCATAAACATTAGCAGCACTTACTGAATAAGCAATATGGTGCCATGTGTTTTGCTTGATAGAGTTTACCCCTGTATTTATTACATAAGAGCCACCAGCGGTTGTAATAGAAATTACTAAACTGTTTTCTTTATATGTTGCTAAATTATTGTTGTTATGTATAAAAACCAGTGCTGTACTCTTATCCAAAAGTCTTCCAAAAACTGATGGTTTACTTTGATTCACCCACAACTCATAGGTATAATTATTAGTAAGATTTAAAGCTGGTGTAACATCTGTTTTTATAAAATCGTTCACTCCGTCAAAAGTTCCGGTTACATTTACAGGATAATTTGCGGCATGTGAAAGTGATATTGATTTTGAGTCGTTTGTAGGATCAGTATCTCCAGGCAATTTTGTATATACTGCAATTGTATAATCTCCGGGAACACCTAAATCAGCTTTTGTAGTAAATGTAAAGTTGGCAGTTCCACCTGCAGCAATTGAAGCAGTGAAATTTTGAATTACTTCTGCATCATTATTAATTCTGTATGCTACCGGGAAATTTGCAATTGCCGTATTAGAATAATTACGAATCAAAGCTGTTACAGAAACTGGTGCGTTACCCGGTTTGATCGGTGCTACTATACTTTCTACACTTGCATTAGCAGCTGTATAAGGCAACACATTAATGGTATATTCTTCTACTTCAAAATCGCTTCTTGAACTTGTTAACCCATCAAAAGTTGGTCCCAGATTAACATTATAATATTCTGATGGAGAACGGAACATATGTATTACTCGCATCAATTTTTCACCTGAAGTTGTACCCGCAGGAATAGTTAGCCCTCCTGTCAAAGTAAAATTATTTCTAAAATAATGTGTGCTTGTTGTTGATGCAATTATTGGCAATACAGAAGCTGGTACTGTATTAACCCAGAATGTTCCTGCATAAAATTCATCTGTCAAATTACCATCTCCATTTAAATCGATCACGATCATTGTAAAAACTCCAACTGCGCTTGCTGACTGATCTCTTGTAATCGGAGTTTCCGGTTTAGTTATTGTTACTTCCGGCTGATAGGTAAATCCAGCATATACCGGAATTTTGATATTTTTAAAATCAGAATAAGCTGTAGTTCCGGAATTGTTTACAACATCGTTCCATTTTAATTTTGAAATTGCATATCCATCTGTGTTTGTATGAACTGGAAGCTCATTTCGATTGTAAACAATTTTTTCGCGTGTATCATTTGCAGCATTATCATCTGCTACATCAACCCCGCTTTTAATTGTATAAGTTGCACCTATAGTAGATAAATCTGCTTTGGTTGCAAAAGTAAAACTAACTGTAGCATAAGCACCAATTGCAGGAACAACATCGGTAACTTTTGTTTCGCCATTTACCTGATAAAATACAGGATAATTTATCAAGTCATTAGGTCCTAAATTAGTAACTCTGATTGTAACATCATGAGTACTAGTTTTTTTTCCTAAAACCTCAGGTGTAACAATAGAAGCTATAGCTGCATCATTAACTAATGGTTTCGCAACACAAGTAATATCTGCAACCCATCCTCTTCCGTTTTCAATCTGATCTGAAACAAATCTAAAAGTAAGTTCTCCTCCAGTAGCTGTCGAAGTTAATGATGCAGGTAAATTACTTCCCGTAAATGCTCCCATTAAAGGAGAACTCGTTGTTGGACCATTATAAACATATAAATAGTCATAATCCTGCTCCAAATCAAAATCAGTAAAGTTTACATTGATACTGCTACCAGCTGTATCTGGTTTAAAAGTTATAACTTTTGTAAGCTGATCTCCATAGTTGCCATATCGGGTTCCGTCGTCTGTAAATATAGCTGAACATGTAGTCTCCAAAGCTTTAGATCCCATTACAATATCAGATCCAACATTCTGAACTACTTTGTTAATTGTATTATTTGCAATAACCGCATCATCCGGATAATTTACTTTTCCGATTACGTTATATACGCCCGGAACAGAAAAATCTGCTTTTTGCACGAAATCATAAGTCACTTCACTAAGTGGGTTTACAGGACCGGGAATAGTTTCAATTACTTCTGCCCCTCCATTAATTTTATAAGAAACCGGAATATTACTTATGGCGACCGGAGAATGATTATAAACTTTCACCTTTACGGTTTCGGCAGCTGTAAGTCCAATATTAGAAGTAAGTGAAGATAATTCCAGATCTGTAGCAGTTGCTTCAAAAATTGAAACATTATCTATAAACACTGAACTATAAACATTATCATTGCTTACTACAATAACATCATTATCAATAACGGATTCAAAAGCAATACTAAATGTTGTTCCTGCATAAGCAGATAAATCATAGATTAACTCTTTACTTCCTGACAAAACAGCTCCTCCATAAACTCCCACATTTTCATGGCTATTTAAAGGAGCTCCATTTACTGTAAGTCTGAAAAAGTTTTTATTTGCTGGTCCAACGCTATTCCAAATCATATTAAATTTTACACGAATTGATTTTCCAGCAAGACTTGTTGCATCTATATCACAAAAAGATACTTTTTTAATATAATTTGGGTTGTTTGCAAAAGCATTAACAGCTGTACTTGCTACCCATGGAGATGAAGACACATCGCCTGATCCCGCCATTTTTGCCCCATCTAAGAATGTTGGGTTTATGTATTCATATTTCACAACACCAGTTGTTCCTTTAGAGAATACATAATTAGTTGCTTTTCTTGCGTCAAAATTTTCTGAAAATGGAAGCGTTACCGCACTAAGTACTGGTGCAGAAACTGGCTCTACATTTATAGCTCTTACCCTTTCGGAAACAATTCCGGTTGTAATATCTACTGTTCGCACCGAAAACCAGTTATCATCTCCCGGAGTTACATTAGCAAAAGTATATGTTGGATCGGTTACTGTTGCAACAACATCAAACTTATAACCATTCATTTTAAGAACTTCATACTTTGCCCCTGCAATTGGATCCCAGTCCATTTTGTAAGAAGAAACGCCACATGCAGAAGGTGCAATAACTAAATTCTTAGGTTCCGTAATAATATTAAAAACTGCAGTAGAAACATCTACCTTTGCACCAGCACTAACTCTTATTTTTGCATTAGCCACAATACCCGCAGGTACTTTCCATGCAAAATTTCTTGCGGCTGAAGGAACGCCATTTGCTATTAACTGGTAAGTCACTCCACCATCTACTGAATATTCAATTGTAAAGTTTTTTGCTTCGCCTTCATAATCCCAACGAATATACTCTGTAGTTTCTGTGTTAAATTTTTCTCCACCTACAGGATAAGTCAAAATTAACTCAGGAGCTACATAATCATACACAACAGAAAATTCCTGAGTTGACAAAGGAACTTTTGTACCTGTAACAATAATTTTATATGTTCCGGCTCCAGGATGATCTAAAGTTACCTGCTCAATATTATTCATGTTATCAACTCCACGTACCGCATTTACATTTGGCGTAGTTGGATTTAGAACCCATGGCAAAGTAGTTACTCCGTCTTTTACAATTTTAATATCCAGGTCATTTACCTGAATCGAACTTGCACCAGGAGTTCCCTGTACATCAGAGTAAGCAAGCATAACTTTTAAACCAACTAAGCCGGCTGGAACCACAATCTCTTTTTCAAAACTGGTTCCATTTGCGACAGTTCCGGTATAAAACATTTTATTATCCAAAGCTTTAACTGCTCGCAAACCATTTAAATTACCGAAGCCATATTTGTAATCAGGACCAGGATTCCCAGCATCTTTTGCAGTATTTGCTACCAAAGCCTTCATTAAGGATGCTAAAGGTTTTGTCCCATAAATATTTTTATATCTTTCATAAAGTAAAGCCACTGTACCCGTTGTTCCAGGTGTAGCCATTGATGTTCCACTCATGATCTGATACGAATTACTGTAATCTAAAGAATATACATCTGTACCAACTGCAGCAATTTGAGGCACCAAACGACCATCTATAGTAGGTCCAAAACTACTATAACTACTAATTAAATCATCTGGATTGTTTGCAGCAACATGCAAAGCATTCTTTGAATTTTTTGTCGATGTATTAAACCCTCCAGGATAAGCTGTTTGAGCATTTCCGTTAGAATAAATCGTTAAAAGATAAGGAAACAAAGTGGTAACATTATCATCTCCACGATCTCCTACATTGTATCTTCCGGTATTATACCCTGAAGTTAAATTTACTCCAAATGAATTTGAGGTAAGTTCGATACCATCCTGATTAGCAGCTATTACTCTTTCCTGCTGAACTGTCAAACCATTAGATTGTGTGTTAAAATTCCATCCAAACATTTGCACTTCTGGTGCCATACCTCTCGCTTTTGGGTCTAATAAACCGGCACCACCAATTGTTCCTGAAACGTGATCACCATGTGAAGAATTTGATTGATACTCTCTATTTATAACTCTTCCTGTATGATCTTTATGCTGTTCAAGATTTCCGTCCCAAACACCAATTTTCACCCCTTTACCTGTTAATCCGTAACCTAGCCCAGAAATTGAAGAACCCAAAATATTTGCTTTGTGCGAACTCACACCCGGTTTATTATCACTTTCAACCGGAGCAGCAACTAACTCGATATTTTGTACCCAGTTAAACTTTGCTATTTCTTCCAGTTTTTCTTTGCTTGCCTGAACATAAACTTCGTTAAAAGTAGTATCATTTTTACTGTCTCTTAAAAACAGACTCGCTAAATCCTGCGAAATAACTTTAGCATCTACACCTTTAAAATAGCTAATAACCACTTTAATTCCATTTATACCCTCTGTAGCATAATCCGGTATTGCATTATCCACAATCATTGGATCTAATTTGTATTTAGGGTCGATTGTTATTGCCGTTCTTATATTATCAGATACACTGTTCTTATTATAAAAATCAGAATTTATCGCTGCATAATAAGCATTATTAGATAAATAACTCAATAAAGTTATTCCTTGAGATTTTAACTTCTCCTGTTCTTCTACTGAAAGAATTTTTGTGAACTGTAACAACGTATATTCCGTTGCAGGATTCTGTTTACTTGTACTTTTCTTTGCTTTAAACTGTTGTTTAAAGTTTGCTGTAGTAGTAATTTTATGTCCATTTACTGAAATTGTATAATCTAAATCAGATCCTTTCTGCGACCACAAATGAATGGCCAGTAATAACATAAATACACTAAGTAGTTTTTTCTTCATAGAGGTAATATTTTTGTTAATAAATGGTTATGAGAAAATAAACCTACAAATTAAACCATACATAACAAATAATATTTGCCAATTATTTGTTAAAAACAAAACATAAAACCTTGAAAGACATCAAATATCTAACAAAATCACAGCTTTTCGCAATTCCTTTAAATTCACTGGATAAATTAAATAACAAGTTAATTCTTACATTTTTATTTTAAAGATTAAATAAAGATTATTCCTACAACAAAAAAGACCCGCAAATTATTTACGGGTCTTTTTTTATAATGGTTAAAACTTTTTAATTTGTAGATTTCTGCTGCTTTGCTTTTTCTTCCCATTGATTCATTAAATCATCATAATCAACTGGATTTGCAGCTTTCTGATTTACCAGACGTCCAGATTCAAAAGCACGTTGAAGAATTGTTTCGATCAAATAATCCTCATTCACTTCATAGGGTTTATATTCTGTCTTGAGACTTATATCAAATAAATTAGCTGTGGTATTAGAGACAAACGCTTTGAAACCACTTTTCAAAGTACGTATTAATTCATAGGTCGTAATTCCGGTTTGGCGGTGCACCAGTTTTACTAAAATCTGACCTTGTTTTCTTGAGAGTTTTTTTAATCGCTCTTCAAATTCGTTATTAAGATAATCTTCTACGATCTTAAAATATTTCTTCTTTTCACGATTCGTTTTTAAACGTGCCATTCCTTTATTTAAGGCAGTTAAACGATCTGCCGCCAGTTTTGCATAAGGATAAACCTTATACACTCTGTTTTGAAGAATCAAAAACTGCTTTTGTGCTTCAGGATCCAGTTTTTCTTTCGTAATAATAATCTCAGGCAATTCAATTGTATCACCCAAAATCGAATCTCTTTCCGTCAGAGTATATCCCATTGGTGTATTATCCTTTGGAGTCACCTGTGCGTGAGATGAAAATGATAATGCTATAAAAAATAAAAAAAAGTAGGTAGATCTCATTAAGTCTTAATTTAAATGTAAAATTATATATTTATATACAACTCTAATACCAAATTTATAAATTAGCAAAAAAATATTTTTATGAGTTCAGATTCTATCTTAAAAGATACTTCAATCGCTTTTCTGGAAAGCTACCTTAATAACGCCTCACCTACCGGATATGAAAGTGAAGGACAAAAACTTTGGATGAATTATTTAAAGCCTTATGTTGACACATTTATAACAGATACATATGGTACAGCTGTGGGAGTTATTAATCCTGATGCACCTTATAAAGTTGTGATTGAAGGACATGCTGATGAAATTTCATGGTATATAAATTATATTACTGATGATGGATTATTATATGTAATAAGAAATGGTGGTTCTGACCATCAGATTGCGCCTTCAAAAAGGGTTCATATACATACTAAAAAAGGGATTGTAAAAGGCGTTTTTGGTTGGCCTGCAATTCATACTCGTTTACGTGACAAAGAAGAAAGCCCGAAACTTAGTAATATTTTTATTGATCTGGGTTGCGAAACTAAAGAACAAGTTGAGGCAATGGGTGTTCATGTAGGTTGCGTAGTGACCTATCCAGATGAATTTATGATTCTAAATGAGAATAAATTTGTTTGCAGAGCTATTGATAACAGGATGGGCGGCTTTATGATTGCCGAGGTTGCGCGTTTATTGCATGAGAATAAAAAGAAACTTCCCTTTGGTTTGTATATTGTAAACTCTGTTCAGGAAGAAATTGGTCTTCGTGGTGCCGAGATGATTGCACAAACCATTAAACCAAATGTCGCAATTATAACAGATGTTTGTCACGATACCAACACTCCAATGATCGATAAAAAGGTTGAGGGCGATCTAAAAATGGGTAAAGGACCAGTTATTGCCTACGCACCTGCTGTTCAGAATAAATTACGTGATTTAATTGTTGATACTGCCGAGGAAAGCAAAATCCCGTTTCAGCGTAATGCTACATCAAATTCAACAGGAACTGACACTGATGCTTTTGCTTATAGTAATGGTGGCGTTGCTTCTGCATTGATTTCATTGCCTTTACGTTACATGCATACAACAGTTGAAATGGTACATAAAGAAGATGTTGAAAATGTGATTAAACTGATTTACGAATCATTATTAAAAATTGAGAATAATCAAACTTTCTCTTATTTTAAATAAAAACACCAAAAACATAAATTAGGCTGTTTACTAAATAGCCTAATTTATAAATCAAAATAATATGAAAATTTTACTACTCGAGGATGATTTTACTTTATCAAAAGAGATCTCTGCATTCTTTACTTCAAAAGAATTCGAGTGTATTCCTTATTATGACGGATCATTATTATTGAAGAAATATTTTCCTAATGAATATGATTTGATTATTCTGGACATTAATGTTCCGGGAACAAATGGCATAGACGTTTGCAAAGGTATTCGGGAAATAGACAAAAAAACCCCCATCATAATGCTCACTGCTTTTAGTGATATCGAAGACAAACTGGCTTCTTTTGATAATGGCGCCGATGATTATTTGGTAAAACCTTTTCATTTTGAAGAATTATTTGCCCGAATTTCTTCTTTATTAAGACGAAAAGAAATTCCACAGCAAACAGAAACAAAGATTACTATTGAAGATTTAGAAATTCTCGAAGACGAAATGAAAGTATTTCGATCCGGAGAAGAAATCAAACTGACCCCTAAAGAGTTTAAATTAATTATGATTTTGGCTCATGCCAAAGGAAAAGTTCTGTCAAAGCAATTTATTGCCGAAAAGCTTTGGGATTATCATATTGAAACAAATCAAAATACGATCGAAGTTTATATCAATTTTCTTCGAAAGAAAATCGACAAGGATCACGAGACAAAACTTATTAAAACCAAAGTTGGTTATGGATATTATTTAAGCAATCTGGAATGACATTAAAAAACCGAATATCACTTTTAGTAAGTTTATTGTTTACCATTCTTTTTGGACTGGCTTCGACAGTGATATTTGTGTTGTACTCGAATTTTAGAAAGGAAGAATTTAGAGATCGTCTGGAAATTAAAGCCCTTTCAAACATCAAGCTTTTGGTGAATGTTAAAGAAGTTGATGACCAGCTTTTAAAAATGATCGACCAAAATACTATAAATAAACTATATGACGAAAAAACTTTAGTATTTGACTCTCATTACAAACTTATTTACAGCAGTATTGACGATGCTAAAATAAACTGGTCTGTAGAAGATTTAAAGTATCTTAAAAAACATAAAACTTTTTTTAAACAACAAGGGGATTATGAAGTTTATGGTGTGTTTTATGACACAAAAGACAAAGATTTCTATGCCTTAATTTCGGCAACAGACGATTATGGCAAACGAAAACTGCTTTTTCTAAGATATACTCTAGTTATATCTTATATATTCTTTACTTGTATTTGTTGGGTTCTAACCTCGTTTATGGTAAAAAAAGCGATGAACCCTCTGAGTATTTTTCATCAAAAAATAAAGAACATAAACGAAAATAATCTTGATACGCGTGTGCAATCAAAAAGTAATAAAAATGAAATTGATCTGATTGCAAATGAATTTAATTTCATGATGGACAGAATCGAGATTTCATATCAGAAGCAAAAAGAATTTACAGCTCATGCTTCACACGAGTTACGAACTCCACTATCGCGAATTACCTCCCAAATAGAAAATGTAATATCAGATTCTTCAACGTCTGATAAAGGAAAAACTTTTTTAAAAACGATTCTGTCTGATGTAAATCAATTAACAGAACTGATTACTTCCTTATTAATTCTTTCAAAAATTGATAATAAAAATCATGAAAACAACGAAGTTCAGAGAATGGATGAAATTTTGTTTTCTGCTATCGAAAACTTAAATAAAAGCTTTCCTGATTTTGTTATTCTTTTTGAAATGGAGGAAAGTGACAATTTAGATTTGGCTTTGGAGATTAAAGGAAATAAAAATCTTTTAGAAATTGCAATAAGCAATGTCTTAAAAAATGCCTGCTTATACTCTGATAACAAACAAGCCAAAGTAAAAATAAAAACCAATGAAGGTCATCTTGTTATTTCAGTTTCCAACACAGGAAATACGCTGACCGAAAATGAGCAAAAAAATCTTTTCCAACCTTTTATGCGTGGCAAAAATGCCAAAGCAACATCTGGATTTGGACTCGGTTTGCGCATTGTACAGCGCATCCTAACGCTACACAATTCCACTATAACTTACAGTGTTCCAGAAAGAAACATAAATTTATTTCAACTCTTTTTTCATTAATAAATATTTTTAAGGTATTTTTAAGGTAGAATTTAAGGCGTCTTAAAGTCTACGAATAGCATATTTGTACCACTTAAAATTGATACAATGAAAAAACTATATGCATTATTTCTGTTTGTGTTACTCAATCAGACAATAATGGCTCAGAAAGCAATAACACTTCAAGATTGCGAGAGTCAGTTTCTTAAAAAAAATCTTTTTTTGTTAGCATCTCAATATAATATAGATGCGACAAAAGCGCTAACCATTCAGTCCCGAATTTGGGATAATCCAATGCTTACCGCAGAATTAAATGCTTATAACCCGGAAAGAAATCAGTATTTTGATATTGGAAAAGACGGGCAAAAAGCATTTGGTATTGAGCAACTTATTTATTTAGGCGGAAAAAAACGCAATGAAGTTAAATTAGCTCAAACCAATGAACAATTGGCTGAATTACAATTTAATGATCTTCTGCGAACATTAAAACTTCAATTACGTAAAAGTTTCTATACCGTTTATTATAATACAAAAAGTCTGGAAACGACAGATCAGCAAATCGCTCATGTCGAAGATCTTATCAACTCCTACTCTATTCAGGCGCAAAAAGGAAATGTCCCTTTAAAGGATGTTGTTCGTTTGCAATCATTGTATCTAAATTTTAAAAATGAAAGAATGGAAGTGGTGAATGACAATATTGAAGAGCAAGGCAATTTAAAATTACTACTGAATTCAACAGAGAATATAGTTCCGGAAGTTTCAAAAGAAGAGTTCAATAAATATCTAAAAACTATAGGTTTTGATTTAAAATCTTTAACAGACGAGGCTGTGGCTAATCGACCTGATTATTTAGCCAAGCAAAAAGAAATTGATTCGAACACTCTTAATGTTAAATATCAAAAATCGCTTTCTGTTCCTGATCTTACTTTAGGTGCAAATTATGATCAGCGAAGTGGTGCTTTCAACAAAGAAGCCAATTTAACCTTAGGAATTCCATTACCACTTTGGAACAAAAATAAAGGAAACATCAAATATGCACAGACCATACTGGAGCAATCAAAAATCGAAAAACAGAACTTTGATCTGCAATTGCAAACCGAAATTACATCGGCATGGAATAAATGGGACGAATCCCGTAAAAACTATTCCGTAATTAAACCTACAGTTAATGCTGATTTTGAAGCTGTTTATAATGGAATGTTAACCAATTTTCAAAAGCGAAATGTCAGTTTATTAGAATTTACAGATTTTATGGAAAGCTACAATCAGGCTACTATTCTGGTAAATGAATTAAAGAAAAAACTGGCTCTTTCCGGCGAGGAACTAAATAGTACAATCAACAAAGATTTATTTTAAAACTAAACTAATGATGAAACATATACTAATAATAGGAATTGCACTTGTAAGTCTTTCAATTACCAGCTGCAAAAAAGAAGTAGATAACCCTGAAACAAACACCTCTTTTGCATTAAGTGATAATATGCTGAAAACTACAACAACAGCTCCTGCACAAACAGAGAAGGTAAAAAATGAATTAAATTTTTACGGAAAAATCACTGCCGATAATAACAAAATGATTGATGTATACCCGCTCGTTGGCGGAAATGTCATTAAGGTAAATGTTGAACTTGGTGATTATGTAAAAAAAGGACAAATTTTAGCCACTATAAAAAGTACTGATATTGCAGATTTTGAAAAACAATCTCTTGATGCTAAAAGTGATTTACTTGTAGCCAAAAACAATCTGAAAGTAGCTCAGGAATTATTTGACGGAAAATTAAATTCTGAGAGCGATGTTTTACAGGCAAAATCTGAAGTTGCAAAAGCACAGTCTCAATTAAGCAAAATTCAGGAAACTTATAAAATCTACAACATTAAAGCAGGTTCAATTTATGAAGTAACGGCGCCAATTAGTGGTTTTATCATTCAAAAAAGCATTAATCAGGATATGTTATTGCGATCTGACCGTTCAGAAAACATATTTGATATTGCTGAAATAAGCGAGGTTTGGGCAATGGCTAACATTAATGAAATTGACATCAACAAAGTAAAACTTGGTATTGATGCAGATGTAACGACACTAAGTTATCCAGATAAAGTCTTTAAAGGAAAAGTAGATAAAATCTTTAACGTAATCGATCCGGAAACCAAAGCGATGCAGGCACGAATTAAATTGCAAAATCCGGGATATTTATTAAAACCTGATATGAATGCCAACATTAAATTATCTATAAACGAAGATAATTCGATGATTGCAATTCCTAGCGACGCCATTGTTTTTGACAAAAGTAAAAACTTTGTAATGATATTTAAAGATCGTCATAATATCGAAACAAGACAGGTTGAAGTTTACAGAGTTGTTGGAAAGACCACTTATATATCTAGTGGCTTAAAAGAAAATGAAAAAGTCATTACCAACAATCAGTTATTTATTTATCGCGCTTTAAACGATTAAGACATGAACAAATTCATTCGAAACATTATTGCTTTTTCTCTTAAGAATAAAGCATTTACCTTTTTTTGGGTTGGAATATTGGCAGTTGCAGGATTTATTTCCTTTAAAAATATGCCCATTGACGCCTTTCCTGATGTAACTAATACCCAAATCATTATCATTACACAATGGAATGGTAAAAGTGCTGAAGAAGTAGAACGTTTTGTAACGTCTCCAATTGAAATCTCGATGAACTCGGTTCAAAAAAAGACCAGTGTTCGCAGTATAACAATGTTTGGATTATCTGTAATCAAGATTATTTTTGATGATGGTGTCGATGATACCTTTGCGCGTTTGCAGGTAAACAATTTATTAAAAAATGTATCGCTTCCTGATGATGTAGAACCAGATGTACAGCCACCATACGGGCCAACAGGAGAAATTTTCAGATATATTGTAAAAAGTGACAGCAGAGACAGCAGAGAATTACTGACTTACCAAAACTGGGTAATCGACAAACAACTTCGTGCAGTTCCGGGTGTTGCCGACTTAAATGTTTTTGGAGGTCAGACAAAAACTTATGAAGTTGGAGTTGATCCTATAAAACTGGCTAAATACAATATTACACCTTTACAAGTTTACAATGCAGTTAATGGTGGAAATTTAAATGTTGGTGGAGATATTATAGAAAAAAACGGTCAGGCATTTGTTGTTCGTGGTGTTGGTCTTTTAAAATCTATCCCGGATATTGAAAATATTATCGTTGATGATGCTGGTGGAAACCCAATTTTAGTAAAAAACGTTGCTTCGGTTTATGAAAGTGCAATGCCACGCGTTGGACAAACCGGAATTGGAAAAAATGATGATGCTGTTGAAGGAATTGTAGTAATGCGTAAAGGTGAAAACGCACAGGAAACTTTAGCTTTAATCAAAGACAAAATCAAGGATTTAAATGACAATGTCCTTCCAAAAGACATAAAAATTGAGACATTTTATGATCGTGATAATTTGATGAATTTCACGACAGAAACTGTAATGCATAATTTATTTGAAGGAATCATTCTCGTTACTTGTGTTGTATTTCTTTTCATGGCAGACTGGAGAACCACTTTTACGGTTTCAATCGTAATTCCGCTTTCACTACTATTTGCCTTTTTATGCTTAAAAATGATGGGAATGAGTGCCAACTTATTAAGTTTGGGTGCAGTCGATTTCGGAATTATCATTGATGGAGCGGTAGTTATGGTCGAGGGATTGTTTGTGGTACTGGATCACAGGGCGCATCAATTAGGAATGACGGCTTATAATAAAATTGCAAAAGGAAGCATTATCAAGAAAACCGGAACAGAAATGGGTA
Organism: Flavobacterium sp. N2038; assembly: GCF_025947185.1. NCBI lineage: Bacteria > Pseudomonadati > Bacteroidota > Flavobacteriia > Flavobacteriales > Flavobacteriaceae > Flavobacterium > Flavobacterium sp. N2038. Next base: position 2,637,250 of record NZ_CP110001.1, on the reverse strand, counting down.
AAGCCATATTCTTTTCTAAATTGATTATTATTACAGCTTTATTACCAATATTTTCATTTCAGAAAGTAGAAGGAAAAATGTTCTCTCCTCTTGCTTTTACTTTAGGATTTGCATTAATGGGAGCTTTACTTTTTACTTTGACTTTGGTTCCTGTATTATCACACATCTTATTAAATAAAAATGTAAGAGAAAAACACAATCCTTTCGTTAATTTCTGGGATAGAATTGTCGAAAAAGGTTTTGCCTGGACGTTTAAGCATAAAGTCAAAACTCTAACAGCTTCTGTTGGAATCATTGTTGCGGTATTTTTCTCTGCATCATTTCTGGGAACCGAGTTCTTACCGCAGTTAAATGAAGGAGCTTTATGGGTAACAGCAGAATTGCCAATGAGTACTTCGCTTCCTGAGAGTGTAAAGACAGCTGCTATAATTAGAAAAGATCTCGAAAGTTTCCCTGAAGTTAAAAACGTTCTTTCTCAAACTGGCCGAAGCAATGACGGAACAGATCCGAATGGTTTTGGGTTTATTCAGCTTCAGGTTGATTTAAAACCAAAATCAGAATGGAAAAGAAAAATTTCTATGGATGATCTGATTAATGAAATGGACAATAAACTAAAAGTTCACCAAGGAATTACCTATAATTATTCTCAACCGGTAATTGATAACGTTGCTGAGTCTGTAGCTGGATTTAAAGCCTCAAATGCAGTAAAAATCTATGGTGATGATTTAGATAAACTTGACGAACTTTCGAATGAAGTTTTAGCAAAAATCAAAAATATTCCGGGAATCAAAGATGTAGGAATCCTAAGAAATGTTGGCCAACCCGAAATTAGTGTAATTCTGGACAGAGAAAAAATGGCTGCTTACGGAGTGACTTTGAGTGATGCCCAAGCTGTTTTGGAATTAGCATTTGGAGGTAAAACTGCCACTCAAAAATATGAAGATGAAAAGAAATTTGATGTAAGAGTTCGTTTTTCAAAAGAATATCGTAAAGATGAAGAAGATTTAGCCGAGCTTAAAGTTCCAACGAGTAATGGCGCCAAAATTCCACTAAAAGAAATTTGTGATATAAAAACAGTCACAGGACCGGCATTTATCTACAGAGATAACACAAAACGTTTTATTGGTGTAAAATTCTCTGTTCGTGATCGTGATTTAGGAAGTACAATTGCCGAAGCACAGTCTAAAGTAAAAGAAGTGAAAATGCCAGCAGGTTATACTACCGGATGGACAGGTGAATTTGAAAATCAAGTTCGTGCCAGTGCACGTCTGGCTCAGGTTGTTCCAATTAGTTTACTTGGAATATTTGTTCTGCTCTTTATTTTATTTGGAAATATAAAAGATTCTTTGCTTGTTCTGGCCAATGTACCTTTTGCAATTATTGGAGGAATTATGGCATTGCACATTACAGGAATGAATTTCGGAATCTCAGCCGGTGTTGGTTTTATTGCTTTACTTGGTATTTGTATTCAAAACGGTGTGATTTTAATCTCAGAATTTCATCATAATATAAAAGCCAAGTTTACACTCGAAGAATCCATTTTTAAAGGAGTAAAAGCACGAACAAGAGCTGTAGTAATGACCGCATTAATGGCTTCCATTGGTTTAATGCCAGCTGCAATTTCAACCGGAATTGGTTCTGAATCTCAAAAACCATTAGCAATTGTAATTATTGGAGGCTTAATTACAGCAACAATATTGACGTTATTAATATTCCCAATTATATTTTGGGTATTCAATCGAAAAAAGAATGTTCCTCTTGAATAAATAAATTAAGCAGGTTAAATTAATTCGATTAAAGAGAAAGCATCATTATTTTTAATGATGCTTTTTTGATTTCAATTCATTTTAATTTTTATCTTAGATTCTATAACATAAAAATTGTACATGAAATATATCTATTTTCTAATATCCCTTTTTTGTATATCTTTAGTAGCCTCGGTTATAAATTCAAAAGAAGGATTTACTTGTTTTCTTGAAATTATCCCAGCTATTATTGGCTTCCTGATCTTAGCTTTTACTTTTAAGAAATTCAGGTTTACCAATTTTACCTATACATTAATCCTAATACATTGCATTATTCTGTTTATTGGCGGCCATTATACCTATGCAGAAGTTCCGCTATTTGACTACATAAAAGAAATATTTCATCAAAGCAGAAATAACTATGATAAAATAGGACATTTTGCGCAGGGTTTTGTTCCTGCAATGATTATAAGAGAACTATTCATTCGTAAAGAAGTGATCAATAATAAAAGCTTTTTTAACTTTATTATTGTCTGCATTTGTTTGGCTATTAGTGCCGCATACGAATTTATAGAATGGTTTGTTTCGCTTGCTACTGGCGAAGGAGGAGATTCGTTTTTAGGAACTCAGGGTTATATCTGGGACACACAGTCTGATATGTTATTTGCTACAATAGGAGCTATCACGGCCCTGATACTATTCTCTAAAATTCAGGATCAGCAAATAAAAAACGGCCATTTTTAAAATATCCCGAAATTTTTATTTCACAAATAGTACTAATAAAAAAACGACCTTCTGCTCAATGAAGGTCGTTTTTATACTAACTCTAACTCAAACTAGATTTAAACTGTTTATTTTAAATCTTTCAAAATTGCAATTGCTTCTGTTGCATTTGATAATTGTGCATATTTTAATGCTGTAAAACCTTTTTCGTTTTTATCAGAAGCATGCGCACCTTTTGCTAATAAAATTTTAATAATTTCAACTTTATTGTAGCGGGCTGCTGTCATTAATGGCGTCATATCATCCGTCATTTCGTTTACATTAGCACCATACTCAATAAATTTCTTAACGATTTCTATATCACCTTTAAGAACGGCAACATTTAATGGAGTTGCATCATATGTTGATACAACAATTGGATCTTTAACTTCTAATACGTGATTTGCTGCCATTGATACATTGGCAAAAGCTACTAAAGCTACTCCTAAAATAATTACTGAATTTTTCATGTTGATTGATTGTTAAATTGATTGATGATTTTTAATTTCTATGTAAATGTAATTCTATTTCATGTATTATGCATAACAAAGTACCATGTTTTAACTAATTCTTAACATTCCATTAATAATAAGATTGAGAATTAGGCCTCATTGTAAATTCTTTGTTTCTAATAGACGCTTAAAAAATCAAAATGTTACACTTTAAAGCAAAAAAAATTAAAAAAAACCTTATAAAAGTGTTCCAGATAGTAAATTAGACTGGTAACTTTAATAACTTTACTATACTGAACTCTAACACATTACCGTAAATCCACTTAAAATACGTGCCTTTTTAAACCAGTAAGTAATCATTCTAACCTTAAAAACCACAAATTATGAGAATTGTCAAAATTATTTTACTCGTCCTTATTTTTGTTGTATCTGCAGTGCTAATTGGAGCTTATTTCATGCCAAAAGAATATGCTGTACAACGTGAAGTCACAATCAATAAACCTGTTGATTCTGTTTTTAACTATGTCAGATATTTAAAGAATCAAAACGAATTTAGTTATTGGGCTAAAATTGACCCAAAAATGAAAACTACTTATAAAGGAACAGATGGAAATATTGGATCAATTTCGGCCTGGGAAAGTGAAGTAAAAGAAGTAGGTGTCGGAGAACAGGAAATTACAAAAATTGCAGTAGGCAAAAGAATTGATTTTGATCTGCGCTTCAAAAAACCTATGGAAGATACTGCAAAAGGTTTTATGTCTACCGAAACTATAGCAGGAAATCAAACCAAAGTCAAATGGGGAATTAATGGCATTATCCCCTATCCAATGAATATCATGCTTCCGATGATGAAAATGGATCAAATGATTGGAAATGATTTGCAAAAAGGCCTTGAGAATTTAAAAAACAAGCTTGAAAAGGAATAAATTATTTCCAAAAAAAAAAGCATCATCTTTTAGAAGAATGATGCTTTTCTTTTTTTTATTTCAAAATTTTATCAAAGTCCTTTTAAAATAGCTTCAGATTCCGTTGCTTTTGCATATCTGGCATAATCTAATGCCTTAAGTCCATGCGTATTCTCTATTGAAGGTTTAGCTCCGTTTGCCAATAAAATATTTACAATTTCTGCATTATTAAAACGAGCTGCCAGCATTAAAGGAGTCATATTTCGCACAATTTTATTTACATCTGCGCCGTATTGAATGCTTTTCTTTACACTATCAATATCTCCGTTACAAACTGCAATATGCAAAGGCGATGATAAATAAAAAGGAATTTCGATTAAATTTTTACTTTCTAACTTCGCATTGGAAGCTGTTGTTAAATTCGCAAATAGCACAAATGCCGTTCCCAAAATAATTACTGTTTTTTTCATGATTGATTACTTGTTTTATGATTAATGATTGTGATGATTTATTATTAGACGCACATTATGTATAAAACGTTGCATCAAAAATGAAAAAAAATCTAAAAGTGTTCTAGAACAATCCAAAAACGCAATCAAAATAATTGAAATATGTACACCTATGTATCGCGCAAATGAGAAACTGTAAATTTCTTTTGTTTTGTCAATGGCATCTTTTGGCAGACCAGAAAAACCACTAAAATCTATGCCAACAACTGCAGGATGTGAACAGCTGACCGATTTTATGTCTGTTCCTTTTTTGTCAATTTGCTAAAAAAGAAAATGCCCAACTGTTATAAAAAGAAACAGTTGGGCATTTTTTGTTGTTATAATTCTTATGGTTTAAATAATAAATTTAAACCTGAAAAATACTATTTAGAAGAAAGGTAATCTAATACGTTTTTATCAATACGTTTGTCAATATTGTCAATATCAGCTTTTACAAATTTTTCTCCCAGAATATTCTCGTATAATTCGATATATCTCTCAGAAACAGATTCAATATATGCATCTGTCATATCTGGAATTTGTTGTCCTTCCTGTCCTTGAAAACCGTTCTCGATCAACCAGCGGCGTACAAACTCTTTTGATAATTGTTTTTGCTCCTCTCCTTTTTCTTGTCTTTCTGCATATCCGTCAGCATAAAAGTAACGAGAAGAATCCGGTGTGTGGATTTCATCAATTAAAACAATAACACCTTCTTTAGTTTTTCCAAATTCGTATTTAGTATCTACTAAAATTAATCCGCGAGAAGCAGCAATTTCAGTTCCTCTTTGGAATAAAGCACGAGTATATTTTTCTAAAACCAGGTAATCTTCTTTAGAAACAATTCCTTTTGATAAAATGTCTTCACGAGAAATATCTTCATCATGAGAACCATTATCTGCTTTTGTTGTTGGAGTAATGATTGGTTCAGGAAATTTGTCATTTTCTTTTAAACCTTCTGCCATTGTTACCCCGCAAATTTGTCTTCTTCCTGCAGCATATTCGCGTGCGGCATGACCAGAAACATAACCTCTAATAACCATTTCAACTTTAAAAGGATCACACAAATGTCCAACAGCAACGTTTGGATCCGGAGTAGCTATTAACCAGTTTGGAACAATATCCTGAGTCAACTCCATAAATTTTGTTGCAATTTGATTTAAGATTTGTCCTTTGTATGGAATTCCCTTTGGTAAAACTACATCAAAAGCCGAAAGTCTGTCGGTTGCAACCATTACCAAAAGTTCGTCGTTAATATTATAAACTTCTCTAACTTTTCCGCGGTAAACTGATTTCTGATTAGGAAAATTAAAATTTGTAGTTGTGATGGTGTTACTCATTATTCTCTAGTTGTGTTGTTTTCTATGAATGCAAATTTAAAACTATTTGACAGAGCAAACAAAGAAAAAATTACTTCAATTTTAGCGAATTATTTAAAGCTTAAAATTCCTTTACCAAAAGATTTAATGGAATCATCTAAACTTGCCAATGTGGTATCGTTCATTTTTTTATAATCCTCAGGCTGCACGATTAGAATTTGTCCCACATTATGAGCTGGCGCATTTGGCAAAAAAATTACAGCTCTTCCGTCCTCTCCTTCTTCAATTAAATGTGCAGGCTGCCAAAAATTTCCGTTTTTAAGCAGAATGGGCAAATCTGTAACAGGTTTTGGCTCATGATTTCTTTTCAAAAGTTTTTCTTCTGCCTCTTTTTTATTTTTTTCATAACCTGGCAAAAAAATCATCAGCTTCTCGTCTACCCAATTGGTAAATCTTTTTAAAATAGATAAACGCATCAAAAAACCGCTTAAATAAATTAGAACCACCAAAATCATTCCGCCCACGATATCGGTCGCGTATTTTCCCAATATCAAATCTAATCGCAGGAAGTGTGCAAATTTTTCTCCATAATTCTGAAAAAACTTCCAGACTTTTCCCAATAGAATAAAAAAAACTAAAAGCGGTAATAAAACTAATGCCCCCGAAATCAAGTTTCGTTCAGCTTGAAGTAGAAATTTTTTCATGGTTGCGTAATTAAAGGTTAAAAAAATAAGAGCTAACTCTTTGTGAATTAGCTCTTATAAAAATAACTATTATTTAGTATTCAGCAACAATCTGAACATAAAATACTATTAATTAACTTGTTGCAAATTCTTTATCTAAAATTTTAGACACAATATACTTTGCAACGCCATCTTCGGCATTTGTTTTAATTACCTCCAAATCTGGCAAAGCATCTTTTAAAATTGAAGGTGCATTTCCCATAATCAAACCTTTTCCGGTTGCAGACAACATTTGTAAATCATTAAAACCATCGCCAAACGAAATAGCTTCATCCAAAGTAAAGCCTTCTTTTTCTAATACTTTTTCAATTGCAACTGCCTTGTCTACAGATTTGTCCATAAATTCTAAACAAGTTGGCAAGCTAAAAGCGTGATGCAAATGTTCTGAAGAGTTTGCCAAAACAGCATCTCTTACTTTTACCAATTTCTCATGATTCTCACAAGAGAAGAAAATCTTAATCGCTTTAAAATCTTCTATTGTTTTGTAATCTACCAATTCAGGACGATATTTTAAATCGGCTTGAAAAGAGTTTAATCGTTCATTCCATTTATTAGTCTGCCAAACATTTTCTTTGAATAACACAACCGTAACATCTGGATCGATTTCTATGTTTAATGCCGCTTTAACCACATCGCTGTCTAAATTAAAAGCGAAAAGTTCTTCTTTATTTGGCGAATGAATTCTTCCTCCATTAGAACTTACAAGGTAAACTGGCACTTCAAGGGTATCTATAATAGACAATGCATCAAGATGATGACGTCCTGTGGCTATAACGATAAGATAATTTTGATTGTGAAGTTCCTGAAAAATAGATTTGGTATATTCTGAAATCTTATGCTGAGGGTTGAGCAAAGTTCCATCAAGGTCACTTACTACAACTTTTATATTTTTAAGTTTTGTCATATTAATTGTCAAATATTTTGATGTGCAAATTTACAGCTTTAAGATGGGAAGACCAAAGTTTAGAAGCTTTTCAGGGCAGAAATACGGCAAGTTTATTATTTATTTAACTATTTCCTTAAATAAATTCAAATCTTTACAATTCCTGATTTATATAAATTTATAGCTTTTTGAATTATTAATTCAATCTCTTCTAAAGGTAAGTCTTCATCAGAATTAAGTATCATAATTTTCATTCTCGATCGTTTTTCCTGAAGCAAAAAAGGTTCATCAAAATGTTTTCCTTCTACAATTCCAATATAAGGTTGGTTATTCTTTTTATGCTTCCATAAATAGCAGAACATTTTTCCTTTGTAGCAAAAAAAAGGCATTCCGTATTTCAAAACGTGGGTAATGTCTTTGTCTTGTTTTAGAATAATTTCCCGTAATGCAAGAAATGTCCCTTTTATAGGTTCTTCCAGGTTTAAGTAGAAATCGTCTAATTGTTTCATTTTCTAATCTTTTGAGTTTTTGCGAAAGCAATTTTTAAAGTATCAGGACATTTAGAACTTATTTTTAATCTATAAAGTAAAGAATCGTTTTTGATGTAAAATATTTCTTTTGTGAAAAGACAAAAACTTTTTGTTCCATCTGGTTCACAATTTGAAATTGTTAATAATGGTAAAGATGCTTTATCCTTCCTATCAAAGAAAGCACAATCTGCAAAAGGAAAGACTACATAACAAGTATCTATTTTTGTACTGCTCAATTCGATAGAATCTCCTATCATCTTCCATTTTCCTTTCGAAAATGCTCCCCAATCACAACCACGGCTTCTATAATTAAAAGTACTATCAGAGTTTATTCTAATACTTGATTTACCAGGAACTATATATTCCGTATCATACCAAGTTCCGAGAAATTTATTTGGAGGGGTTTCTACTTTTTTACATGAAATCAAACTGATAAACAATAAAAAATAGAATTCTTTACACTTCATTGAATAGCAATTTATAATTAAAAAAAATATTCGTTTTGCACCTTTCAAAAAGAAATAAGTACAAAACGAATATTAATAAATGTTAAAACACATTTCACGATTTACATTCAACATTTCGCTAAAAAATAAAACTTTAGTCGTTGTTTTCTATTTGTTTATAAGCATCGATTACCTTTTTCACCAATCTGTGGCGTACGATATCTTTATCATCCAGATAAATAATTCCGATACCTTCAATATCTTTCAGAACCAAAATCGCTTCTTTAAGACCAGAAATAGTTCTTCTTGGTAAATCGACCTGACCAGGATCTCCCGTAATCATAAATTTAGCGTTTTTCCCCATACGGGTTAAGAACATCTTCATTTGCGAATGCGTTGTATTTTGCGCTTCATCCAGAATTACAAAGGCGTTATCAAGCGTTCGTCCACGCATAAACGCAAGTGGCGCAATCTGAATAATTCCTTTTAAAATGTAATCTTCGAGTTTTTCATTAGGCAACATGTCGCGTAAAGCATCATAAAGAGGCTGCATATAAGGATCTAGTTTTTCTTTCATATCTCCGGGTAAAAATCCCAGGTTTTCCCCTGCTTCTACCGCCGGACGTGTTAATATGATCCTTTTTACTTCTTTGTCTTTAAGTGCTTTTACAGCCATTGCAACGCCCGTATAAGTTTTTCCGGTTCCGGCAGGACCTATTGCAAATACCATATCATTTTTTTTGATAGTATCTACCAGTAACTGCTGGTTTGGCGTCATAGCCTTTATAATTTTACCGCCAACCCCGTGAACTAATATTTTGTGGTGATCATAAGCTTTTTTTTCTTCCTGACCATCACTCATTATTACACGTTCAATTACATTATCATCAATGTTGTTGTATCTGGTAAAATGAAGCATAAGCCTTTGAAATCTTTTTTCGAATTCATCTAAAACTTCTTTTTCGCCAAAAGCTTTTAAAGTTGTCCCTCGCGCTACGATTTTAAGCTTTGGGTAGTACTTTTTTATTATTTCAAGATGAGAATCCTGTGCGCCCCAAAAGTCTTTTGGAGCGATGTCTATAAGCTCTATAATTCTTTCGTTCAAATTGAGATAAATTTAAATTAAAACTAAATTTGTTTTGTAAATCTATTGTTGTCGGGTATGTTCATATCTTTAAACGCAAATTGTATTTTCTTTCTTTCAATTTGTATTTACTATTACTAGATTTGCATTTCTCAAATTTAATGAAAATTAGGTTTAAATACTACCAATAGTTATAAACAAAATGATGTCAATAATTACCCTTACTACTGATTACGGCTTGAAAGACCACTTTGTTGGTTCGCTGAAGGGTAAAATACTTTCTGAAAATCCAAAGGTTCAGATTATTGACATTTCGCACGACATTGACCCATTTAACACTGCCGAAGCAAGTTATGTTATTGGCGCCTCTTATTTAAGTTTTCCAAAAGGAACAGTTCACCTGATTGGAGTGGATATTGAACGCAATAAAGAGAATCAGCATATTGCAATGCAATGGAACGATCATTTCTTTATTTGTGCCGATAACGGAATTCTAAGCATGCTTACGCAAAAGATTGTTCCGCAAAAAATTGTCGCCATCAATATACATGACCGTTTCCCTACTGAATATTCCGATTTGGATATTTTTATTCAGGTTGCTTCTCATTTAGCAAAAGGTGGTTTACTAAATGTTATTGGAAAAGAAATTCCGGCTGTTAAAGAAGTAACCGAACTACAGGCTGTTGTTGCTGCCGACGGAAATTCGCTAAAAGGATACGTTATATATATTGATCATTTTGGAAACGTGGTTACCAATATTTCAAAAAAACAATTCTTAGAAATTTCTCGTGGTCGTCCTTATGAGATCGTAATGAAGCCGAAAAGTATCAAAACGATATTGCCAAATTATTCGTCCATCGCCACTTCAGATAAATATCCGATTAAAACCTATGAAGGAGAAAAACTGGCTATTTTCAACGAAGCCGGTTTTCTGGAAATTGCGATTTTCAGAAGTAATCCTTCTAAAGTGGGTTCTGCAAATAGTTTATTGGGATTGAATTATCGAGATGTGATTACGATTAAATTTACTTAAGAATTGCCCGCAGATTTTATTGATCGAGCGGATTTTTTACATTACCATGCGTTTTTTTGTTATTCTGACGAGGAAAATCATTCATTACATTATAAGCATAGCCCGTGGTTTCAACTATGGGAACGTAATTTGGTACGTGATATACATTGCGTTCCCATAGTTGAAACCACGGGCTATATTTAGCATTATTACGACAAAAAATTGCGTTTTAGATTATTTTAAATTTTCATAAAAAGAACAATCAATTTTGGTATTTTTGCGCACCTGAAATGCTTTTAAGCTTCAGTAAATCTAAAATCTAATATCTGAGATCTAAAATTGAATATATGTTCGTAAGAATAGTAAAAATGAGTTTTCATGAAGAAAAAATTCCGGATTTTCTGGAGAATTTTGAATCCATAAAACATAAAATACGAAATGCAGAGGGAAATCGTTTTCTAGAACTGTATCAGGACAAAAACGATAAATGCATATTTTTTACCTACAGTTATTGGGAAACCGAACAAGATTTAGAAAATTACAGACAATCTGAACTTTTTGATACTGTTTGGAGTTTTACAAAAAAACTGTTCAACGCCAAGCCTGAAGCCTGGAGTGTAGATAAACTAGTGAGCCTAAATTAAACCAATTTAACCGCAAAGAGCGCAAGTTTTATTCAAAGAAGCTTTATAAAAACGCTAAGTTCGCAAAGCTTTGATAAAAAACTTTGCGAACTTAGCGTAAAACTTTGCGTTCTTTGCGGTTATAAAAAAAACTTGAAACAAAATATATGAAGTCTATAATTTTAAGAGAAATAAAATCTTTTTTTGGATCTCCTATTGGCTATTTGGTCATTGCGATTTTCTTAATCAGCAACGGACTATTTTTATGGGTATTTGAAGGAGATTATAATATACTAAATACAGGTTATGCCGATTTAACTCCTTTTTTTACATTAGCTCCCTGGATCCTGATTTTCCTGATTCCGGCAGTTACCATGAGAAGTTTCTCTGACGAAAAAAAACAAGGAACCCTTGAATTGCTTTTAACCAAACCATTATCTGTTTGGGAAATTGTAAACGGGAAATTCTTCGGTTCTTTTTTATTAATTATACTGGCAATTATTCCAACTTTTATCTATGTAAAAGTAATTTCTAATTTAGGTTTACCTGAAGGAAATATCGATATGGGCAGCACCATTGGTTCATATTTTGGATTATTATTCCTGATTGCCTCTTATTCTGCCATTGGAATCTTTACTTCAACTCTATCAGAAAATCAAATCGTAGCTTTTATTATTGCTGTCTTTTTATGTTTTGTTTTTTATTTTGGTTTTGAAGGTATTGCTACTTTATTACCCGGACAATCTACCATAATTTCGGCTTTTGGAATGCAGGATCACTTTAAAAGTATCAGCCGTGGTGTCATCGATACACGTGATGTTATTTATTTTTTAAGCATTACCGTATTATTTTTATCTCTTACTGTTTATCAATTAAAATCTTTTAAAGCGTAATGAAAATATCTAATAAATTAAATTTAAAAACATTAGGCATTACCATTTTTGTTTTAATTGTTTTAAATGTACTCGGAAGCTTATTTTTTCACCGTTTCGATTTAACAAAAGACAAACGATATACATTATCTGAAACCTCTTTAAATATTTTAAAGCAGGTTAAAAATCCGTTGTCAATAAAAATCTACATGCAAGGAGAACTTCCTGCAGATTTTAGACGTTTACAACAGGAAACCAAACAATTACTGGAAGAATTTCAGGCGTATAATGGCAATATTGTTTTTGAATTCGTAAATCCGATGGAGAACGAAGATGAAAGCATGGAAATCGTCAAATCACTATATCAAAAAGGATTAACGCCAATAAACATTACTGTTGACGACAAAGGAAAGCAATCTCAGGCAATGGTTTTTCCGTGGGCTGTTGCAGTTTATAACAACAAAGAAGTCAATATTCCCTTATTGAAAAACATAATGGGCGCTTCGACTACTAAAAAAGTAACCGGATCTATTCAGCATTTAGAATATTCGATTGCAGATGCCATCAATAAAATCACAAAAGACAGACAGAAAAAAATCGCTATTATTAAAGGAAATGGTGAATTATCTGAAATTCATATCGGTAAATTATTAAGACAAATAAAGGAGAGTTACTATATTGGTCCATTTACTTTAGATTCTGTTGCAAAAGATCCAAACGGAACTTTAAAAGCTTTAAAAAACTATGATTTAGCAATTATTTCTAAGCCTACCCAAAATTTTTCTGATGAAGAAAAAGAAGTTTTAGACCAGTTTATCATCAATGGCGGAAAAACTTTATGGTTAGTAGATCAGGTTGCTGCAGATATGGATAGTTTGTACAATCAGGCCGGTGCGACTCTTGCATATCCAAGAGACCTGAATTTAAACGATATGTTTTTTAAATACGGATTTAGAATTAATCCTGATTTAGTAAAAGATGAACAAGGAAGCCCAATAAAACTGGCTACAGGCGAACAAGGAAGTGCAACTCAATATCAGGATTTTATATGGAAATTTGCTCCTGTAGTTACACCAACAAGCCTACACCCTATTGTAAAAAATTTAGGTGGAATTAAATTTGATTTTGCCAGTCCAATTGACACTTTGAAAAACGGAATCAAAAAAACGGTTTTAATGCAGTCATCCCAATATTCAAAGAAAATTGGAACACCAGCCGAAATAAATTTAAACATCGTAACAGAACAGACTTCTCCTGATGACTATTTAAACAAAGGAAACCTGATACTTTCAGTTTTATTGGAAGGTAGCTTTAATTCTGTTTTTGAAAATCGTGTTTTACCTTTCAAAGACAATTCTTTTCTGCCAAAAGGAAAACCAACCAAAATGATTGTAGTTTCTGATGGAGATATTGCCCGAAACCAGTTAGACAAAAACATGATGCCGGTTGAGTTAGGTTACGATCAAAGGACCGGAAATCTTTATGACAACAAGGATTTTATGATGAATTGTGTTAATTATCTTCTGGACGATACAGGACTTATTAACATTAGAAGTAAAGATGTAGAACTGCCTTTACTTGACAAAGAAAAAGTTTACGAGAATTACACTGTGACGCAATTCATAACTATCGGACTTCCAATTCTAATTTTATTGGTTTTTGGAGTTGCATTTACCTTCATCAGAAAAAGAAAATACAGTAAATAGATGTTAATAAAAAAATTGCGAAACTAAGATTGTTTACGATATATTTGTAATCCGTATCTTTAGCGTCCGAATGTTAAAGAATACACCAAAAAAATAAAACAAAAGAGATGAAATTTATAGTATCGAGTTCGTACTTATTAAAACAATTACAAGTTTTAGGTAGTGTAATTAACAGCAACAATACACTTCCTATTTTAGATAACTTTTTATTTGAACTAGACAATAATGCATTGACAGTTTCGGCTTCAGATCTTGAAACCACTATGTCTGCTACATTGTCAATCGATTCTACAAGCAAAGGTAGTGTTGCTGTACCGGCTAAACTTTTGCTTGAAATTTTAAAAACTTTTCCGGAACAACCTTTAACTTTTACAGTTGAAGACAACAATACAGTTGAAATTAGTTCTAACTCTGGAAAATATGCATTAGCATATGCAGCCGGAGAAGAATTTCCTAAATCTGTAAATCTTGAAGACCCGTCTGTTACTTTAGTTCCTGCTGATGTTTTGGCAACTGCTGTAAGCAAAACCATTTTTGCTGCCGGGAATGATGATTTGCGTCCGGTAATGTCTGGAGTATTTTTCCAGTTTTCGCCAGAAGGTTTGACTTTTGTTGCTACTGATGCTCACAAATTGGTAAAATATGCTCGTGCAGATGTAAAAGCATCTCAGGTTGCAGATTTTATTATGCCAAAGAAACCTTTAAATATTTTAAAAAGTATTTTAGGCAGCTCTGATGCTGAAGTAAAAATTGAATACAACGATTCAAATGCGACTTTCTCATTTGACAATTATATCTTAATGTGTCGTTTAATCGATGGAAAGTACCCTAATTATGAAGCGGTAATTCCTAAAGAAAATCCAAACAAATTAATGATCGACCGTTCTTTATTTTTAAGTTCTGTTCGTCGTGTTGCGATTTTTTCTAATAAAACTACACACCAAATTCGTTTAAAAATCGCAGGGGCCGAACTAAATGTTTCTGCAGAGGATATTGATTACTCAAATAAAGCCGAAGAAAGATTGACTTGTGATTACCAAGGTGATGATTTACAAATTGGTTTCAACTCTCGTTTCTTAATCGAAATGCTTACTAACTTACAATCAGACATGATTATGTTAGAAATGTCATTACCTAACAGAGCAGGGATTTTAACACCTGTAGACGGTTTAGAAGAGGGAGAAACTGTTACCATGCTGGTTATGCCGGTAATGTTAAATAGTTAACATCAAAACTTCTTTTTGTTACAAGGATTTTTTTTAGTTTCAAATTAAAGACATATCATTGTAAAAAAAAAATATCGCTATTAACCAACCATTTTTTATACCTAGAAACCGCAATTCTTTTTTTAAGATTTGCGGTTTTTTATTTTCATTAATTTTTGTTTCAGGTTGAATTGCAAATCGAAAGTAAACCCGACAGGTTTTAAAAACCTGACGGGTTTCTTAAGCAAAGAAAACCTGAAACCTGAAACTTGAAACCTGAAACAAATTTTTCTTTAACTTTGTAATATGAAAATAGAAATTTGGTCGGACATCATGTGTCCGTTTTGTTATATCGGAAAAAGACAACTGGAAACTGCATTAGAGCAATTTCCTAATAAGGAAATTGAAATTGAATGGAAAAGCTTTCAGCTTGATCCCACCATTACACCACAGTCCGGAAAAGATGTTTATACGTTTTTAGCCGAGCGAAAAGGCATGTCTATTGAACAATCTAAAGAAATGCATAAAGGAGTCACAGAACGTGCAAAAAGCGTTGGATTAGACTATAACTTTGACAAAGCAATCATTTCAAATTCCTTTACTGCACATCGCGTTATACAACTAGCTAAAACAAAAAAGTTAGGTGACAAAATGGAAGAAATATTCTTCAAAGCTTATTTTACAGAAGGCCGTGACCTAAATAATGGTCCAACTCTAATTGAATTGGCCGAAAAAGCCGGATTAGATAAAGAAGAAGTTCTGAAAGTACTGACAGATGAAAACTTATTTTCTAAAGAAGTGGAACACGATATCAAAGAAGCACAGGAAATTGGTGTGCAGGGAGTTCCTTTTTTCGTCTTTGACCGAAAATATGCTGTTTCCGGCGCTCAGCCTGTAGAGGCCTTTATTAATACAATAAATGAGGTTCTGAAATAATTCAAAAACAATCTCTTGTGAAATTTATTGTTTAAATGAAACTAACCCGATGTAATGCCAGTTAAAAAAGACCAAAACATTCCGCTTCTTGGCCTTCAGGAATTCAAAACAAACCAAAACTGGCATAACGATCAGCTTTTATTTAATGAGCTACATGGTGAACGCCATATTGACAAACCACATCAGCACGATTTTTTTATCATCGTGCTTTTTGATCAGGCAAAAGGTATTCATAATATTGACTTTGTCGATTACAACATCAACAACCATCAAATTCATTTACTTTTCCCGGGACAAGTACACAAATGGAGTATTGAACCCGAAACAACCGGTTATCAATTAATGATTGACAGAGATTTCTTTGAAAGCTTTTCTTCGGCTTTTCGTTTTTCATTTGTTCAGTATCATAATCATCCCGTTATCCAACTCAGTCAGGAATCTTATAAGCTCATACATTACGAGTTTGATGCCATTAAAAACGAACTGGAAAGCAAAGACTGTCTTCAGGAATTAATTAGCTCACGCACTGCGGTAATTGCCTCTGTAATAAGCAAAGAAGCTGCAAAAATCTTTGACGATCACGATATTTATCAAACTGAACCCCGTATTGCAAAGTTTCAGGAGTTGATTGATAACTCTTTTAAAGAAGAAAAATTGGTTTCTTTTTATGCTTCAAAACTTCATGTTTCAGCCAATTACCTTAATATACTCTGTAAAAAGCACTTAAAAATTTCAGCAACACAATTAATTCAGCAGCGAATTATTCTGGAATCTAAACGACAACTTAAAACAACAGCACTTTCGGTTAAAGAAATAGCCTTCAATTTAGGTTTTATAGATCATGCCTATTTTTCAAATTTCTTTAAAACCCAAACTGGTATAACTCCAACTAATTTTCGAGAGCAGTTATAAATCTTTCAAGCCTTGGAATAAATTTTTCACAACTTGTATGTATGTGAGTTATATTTTTGTATATCAATCTACTTTACATGAAAAACTCAAATATAACCCGCAAAGATTTTTTACGCAATTCTGTATATAGTGTTGCCGGACTCGCAGTTGGCTCAAGTTTTATAAATACTGCAGCAGCCTCTACAAATACTGAAACAGATTCTAAGATAAATATAACGGTTGGAAAAAATTATACAATAAAAAATGTCCGACTAGAAACAGGTTTCGAATACATAGAAGGAGAAGTTGTACACACTAAAACCGAATTATTCTGTATTGAAATAAGCGACGGAAAAATAAAAGCCATTTCTGCAAACAAACCCAATATGGATGCTATTGATGCAAAAGGTTTCTTAATGCTTCCCGCTTTTCGCGACATGCATATTCATCTCGATAAAACATTTTATGATGACTGGCAAGCTGTAAAAAGAAGAACAGGAGGTGTAAAGGGAATGATTGCGCTTGAACAGCAAATATTACCTGAAATGCTAAAAGATTCTACGCATAAAGCAGAAAAATTAATCGAGTTATTACAATCTCACGGAACTTCATTTGCACGCAGCCATGTAAACATAGAACCAACATCAAAACTGCAGTCTTTAAAAAATCTGCAAAAAGCTTTAGAAAACAAAAAAAATACTTTTGGTGCAGAATTAGTTGCTTTTCCACAACATGGTGTTTTTTATACCGATTCAGTCCCATATCTAAAAGAAGCTGCCCAAATGGACATTGACTTTATTGGTGGACTCGATCCATATTCTATTGATGGTTCTATTGAAAAAACAATTGATTTTACAGTCCAATTAGCCTTAGACCATAACAAAGGAATTGATATCCACTTGCATGAATCAGGAGAATCAGGGCTCAAAACCATCGAATACCTTATTACAAAAGTCAATGAAAATAAAAATTTAAAAGGAAAGACCTTTCTGAGTCATTGTTTTGCTCTTGGAAAATTGGATTCTGCTAAACAAGACGAAATGGCACAAAAATTAAGCAGCGCGCAGGTAGGAATCGTATCAACTATTCCATTTGGCAATCTGATCATGCCAATTCCAACTTTAATGAAGCATGGCGTAAATGTAATGACTGGTAACGACAGCATTATAGATCATTGGAACACTTTTGGAACAGGAAGTGTTTTACAGAAAGCCAATCTTGCGGCACAATTATATGGACAAGTAACTGAATTTGGTTTATCAAGAATGCTAAAACTTGCTACAGCCGGACCAATCCCTTTAGACGACAAAGGCGTACAGCAATGGCCAAAAGCTGGGGATATAGCCAACTTGGTATTTCTAGACGCCAGTTGTTCTGCCGAAGCAGTCTCCAGAATGTCACCCATAAAATCATTAATTCATAACGGAAACAAAGTTTATTAAAAAATGGCGACAATATATTGTCGCCATTTTAATTTTAAAACAAACAACACATTATATTGATTTACAAACACTTAAAACAGGTAATTATACCTAATTATAAGATTATACATTGCATTAAATTTACTGGTTCAATATAAACAACCAATAAAACTATGCAAAACAATGAAAATTCCGGCATCCCTAATGGCTGGATCGGCGGATTCCCGCCAGCGAACTCTCCGATGAAATATCCAACAAGAGATCTTTCTTCTTTACCTATGTTGAGCAATATGGATAATATAAAATTCCTGCAACGTCAACTAGGTGTAAAATGGCCTGAATTTAGTTGGGAAACACAAAAAGATTCTTCTGACACTAAAAGATGTTACCAACGATTTGCACCTTATGTTTCCCGAATTGGATACACAGATGAAGGAAGAGTATATTCTGTTATTTGTCCTCAACAAGGTATCTGGCTTAAAGATGAAATTTGTCTAAATGTAGAAGTAACCGTAACCGGACAAAGGGGCTGGGTTGATGAAAAATCAAAAGAAATGGCTTTAGATATGACTGTAGAAGGCAAAATTTGGTTTACACCAAGCGAACATCAGGGCGACAGAATAAATGAGGTCTGGCCATTTTTGAGATATAGTCTTCCAAAATTCCCATTAGACAAAGAAAATGCCATTAGAGTCAATACTTACTTACCAGGTAATCCAAATCAGCCCATTTTTCAGGTAAACAAAGGACTATCGCCTGAATACAAAAATCCTCCTTTTGCAACACATTCAGCCGAAGCTTTTACAACATCATACATTGCAGTAGAAATTGGTGATATAAAATCAACCAAAGATCCTGTTGTGGATGGTTTTAATGAGCTTATCATGAAAGCTTTTAATTTAGCTTCCGGCAACATGCTTCAACCTCAAAATATATTATCCTGGAATCTCTGGTTTACTGAGCCAGCTTTAGTCAATCAGGAAGAATGGAAGAATCATGCAGAATACTGGCGAAAATCCATTGATGCTCATCATGGTTCTCCTACGGGCGAAGGCACCCAGGCCAGATATTTTGACGGTTCTTATTTTAATGCTGAACAAAACGCAATAGACCAAATAATAGATGATATTATTGCTTACATAAAAGCACACATTTAAAGCAAAAAAGCCTATCGAATTAAAGTAATTCTTTAGGCCTTTTTTATCATTATTTTCTTTAAATAACACCCATTTTCTGCATTAAAAAAGTAGCACTTTTATTCTTGCAAATTCCCGAACGAAGTTTATAATCAAAATGAAGTTCATTGTCTTTGATTTCAACTTCAAAACATTGATTGGTCAAAACCTCAGGATATTCATTTGTTGTTAAACAAACTTCTATATCATGTGTAGCAATTGCTCCAATGGCTTTTTTTGCAATTACTTTTTTCACTACTTCAATAGTTCCGTTTCGTTTATCATCAGAATTTGTGCCTCTTAAAATTTCATCCAGCAAAACAAATGCTGGGCCCTCTTCCAAAGCATCCATAATTTGTTTTAATCGCTTAATTTCGGCAAAAAAATACGATTCACTATCCGCTAAAGAATCGGACAATCGCATTGAAACTAAAACTGGAAGTGGATGCATATTAGCTTTTGAAGCACAAACAGCTGAACCAATTCCACCAAGAACCATATTAACTCCTAAGCTTCTTAAAAAAGTACTTTTTCCGGACATATTTGAACCTGTAAGAATCATAAATGATTCAGGATAAAAATGAGTATCGTTCCCTACTCTGCTTATCGGATTCAATAATGGATGGCTTAAATTTTCAAATCCAATTTTATATTCTGAATTAATTTCAGGGAAAACAAAATCAGGATTATTATACGAAAGATTTGCCAAGCTATTCAAAGCTTCAAATTCTCCAATTATATTAATCCATTTTTCAAGTTCAGCCGCATAATCTTCTTTCCACTTTAAAAGAGCTCTTAAAACATGCAGATTAAATAAAAACGATCCATTAAATAAAGTAGCTGTCACAAAATTACTAATGGTATCCATTCTCGAAAATAGTTCTGATAATTGCTTTAAATGAGAACTTGCCGATGCTTTTTTAGAAACTAACTGTTTTTGTAATTCAATTAACTTTTTAGATTCAAATTTTTCAGTTTCAATCTTTCCTACTAATAAACTGTAATATTTAATCGTTTTATCAATATTATCCGCTTGAGCGATTTCTGATTGAATTCGTTTTACTGATCTTCCTAAAACAATTAAATTGGCAATAAATATATAAGTAACATAAGATAAAAGAATTGTCTTTGAAGTAATAAAATAGGCAATTACGAAACCAAAAAACAATGCGGGAAGAATTATCGAAAGTGCAATTAAAACTTTAGGTAAAGGATTATTTTTAAATGATATCCAATGAATTAATGAGTCATATGAGTTCTTACTGTCACCACTGACAATTGCAAGTGATTCAAAATCCTGACGCCAGTCTATTTTAGTTTTTAATTCGTTTATTGCTTCCTGGTTTTCTAAAATCGTTTCGGTAGAAAACAGATTCAATAAGGCATTAGCTAGTGTTTTTTTACCTATAAAAGTGGCTGTTCTATTTAAATTCTGAAACAAGGAATGCTCTCCAAAAACATCCAGATCATAAGCATAAGGATGATGAAAATCGTTGAACTCTATACCGTTTTCAAAAGAAAGCTTTTCTTTTTTCAAGTAAGATATTTCGTCTTCATTAATTTTTATAACTGCTTTTGTTAAATCTCTTTTGAATGATAATTTTGAATGCACTCTCATCAAAAAAAGAAAACCAGCAAAAGATAGAAAAGCAAACAGAATATAAAGCGCTTCATTGGTTTTGATGTAGTAAAACAACATAAACAAACAAAAAAATACGCTCAAAATTCTTAAAATACTTACGCTGTTATATCTTTTACTGATTTTATTAAAAATTTTTGAGTAATGCTCAACCTTACTTATGTATGCTTCCATTTTTTTAATTTATGAAATACAAATATAGGTTTTACACTTTCAAAAAACCTGAGTTTAAGAGTGAATTCAATTTTCGTGCATTATTAAAACTGGTATCGAAACTTCTTTGGTAATTTTTTTACTAAAACTTGTCTCAAAAATAGATTCAAAGAAAGATCTTTTGTGCGTTATTGTGGTTAAAATATCAACATCTTTATAAAGGATAAAATCAAGAATTGTTTCCTTAACTTCATCACTCGGTAAAACAAGAAACTCTACATTTTCGCCGGCAAATTCTTTCTCCCATTCCTTCATTACAACATCAGAGACATCTGAATTTGAAGTTCTAACGTATAAACTTTTTACTTTTGCCTCAGTTTTTTTTGCAATTTTTAATATTTTACGAAGGACGTCTTTATCTTTTTCACGATATCGGGTTGTAAAACCAATTGTTCTGATTTTCTTATATTCAGCATCAACAGGAATACATAATACTGGCACATTTACTCCGGAAATAACCGAATTTGTATTGGAACCTGTGAAAAATTTTGTCCAGTCTGAAACTCCTGTGGTTCCCATAATTACAAAATCAATATGATCCTCTTCTACTGCATTTTTTAGATTATAGATTAAATCACCATCCATTAAACGGTGTTTTATCACAATATCTTCCAACTTTCGTTCGGCAGCGATAGCACGAAGTTTAGGAATTTCATCTTTAAACATTTCAAACTTCGCTAATTCTATTGAACTATAAATCGAGGCGTAATTCTCCGGAAAAAACTGGCTGTCATAAACCGGAATCTCAAATGTATGAAGTAAAATAAGTTCGGCTTTGACAATTTTAGCAAATTCTAAAGCGTGTACAAACGCATTTGTTGCTGCTTCAGAAAAATCCGTAGGAAATAATATCTTTTTCATTTTATTTGAGTTTTATAGGTTTGTTACTCAAATTTAAACATTATAAAAACAAAATGACCTGATAATTATCAGGAATTTAACAGTTAATGATTTCTTAATTGGATAAATAAAAGCAGTTATTCTCAACCTTAATTCAAATACTAAGCTCTTTCTGTGATTTCTGCTTTTTTTATACCTTTGCATTATGATAAATCAAGATTCTATAGTTGCATTGGCTACTCCATCCGGAGCGGGCGCTATTGCAATAATTCGTATTTCGGGTGCAGAAGCCATTTCAATTGGTAATGCTGTTTTTAAATCTATCAAAAACAAAGATTTAACGAAACAAAAGACACACACTTTGCATTTAGGTCATATCGTTGATAATGAAAAAACACTTGACGAAGTTTTGGTATCTGTTTTTAAAGGCCCAAATTCTTATACTGGCGAAGACACCATCGAAATTTCCTGTCACGGCTCTACTTATATTCAACAGCAGATTATCCAGTTGCTATTGCGAAAAGGATGCAGAATGGCGGATGCCGGTGAATTTACACTAAGGGCTTTCCTGAATGGAAAACTTGATTTATCACAGGCAGAAGCTGTTGCCGATTTAATTTCGTCAGACAATGAGGCTTCTCACCAAATTGCCATGCAGCAAATGCGCGGCGGATTTAGTAATGAAATTGCTAAGCTGAGAGAAGAACTTTTAAATTTTGCCTCATTAATAGAACTGGAACTGGATTTCGCAGAAGAAGATGTTGAATTTGCAGACCGCGGTCAGTTTCATGAATTGCTAAATCGAATAGAATTTGTTTTAAAGCGCTTAATCGATTCATTTGCTGTTGGAAACGTAATAAAAAACGGAATTCCGGTTGCCATTGTTGGGGAACCAAATGTGGGAAAATCGACCTTGTTAAATGCTTTATTGAATGAAGAACGTGCCATAGTTTCTGATATTGCCGGAACAACCCGTGATACTATTGAAGATGAATTGGTCATTGGCGGAATTGGTTTTCGCTTTATAGATACAGCAGGAATTCGCGAAACTAAAGATGTCGTTGAAAGTATTGGAATTAAGAAGACTTTTGAAAAAATTGATCAGGCGCAAGTTGTGATCTATTTGTTTGATGGATTAAAATTTCAGGTTTCAAGTTCTGAGTTTGTTTCTGAAATTGAACAAATCAAAAATAAATACCCGCTAAAACCTTTAGTAATTGTCGTGAATAAAAGAGATATATTATCTGCTGACGAAGTCTCAAATATCACAACTAAACTTGAAAATTTAAATGCAAAACTTTTACTAATATCCGCAAAAGAGAAAATTGGTGTTGACGATTTAAAGAATGAATTACTTTCTTTTGTTAATACTGGAGCTCTTCGAAATAATGAAACTATAGTAACTAATACAAGGCATTACGATTCTTTACTTAAAGCTTTAGATGAAATACAAAAAGTAAAACACGGTCTTGAAACCAATCTTTCAAGTGATCTTATTGCGCTTGATATTCGTGAGGCTTTGTACCAATTCGGGTTGATTACAGGTCAGGTTTCAAACGACGAATTACTGGGTAATATATTCGCTAATTTCTGTATTGGCAAATGATTAACATAATTTTAACATTTTTAGCTAATTTTATGTTAAAATTTAAGTCAAAAATCCTACTTTTTTCACTTAAAAACTCACTTTTTGTACCAAAATTGTACCTCAGGACAGAAAAATTGATTTTTTTGCCTTTTTGGGGCAAATAACGACACTTAAATCCTCTTAAATCTACTTAAAGTCATCAAAAACGATTAAATATCTTGGGAAATTAACAGTTTTTATGACTTTTTCTTTGTTTTATTTTGTTCAAAAACGTACCAATTTTTCATCTGAACTCTGTAAACTCCCATAAACACTGGTTTGCTAATTTATTTTACCGAAATTAGCAAGTTTTTAACTTTTTTAAACAAACCTAGAAATATAATTATTATCATGGAAAGCCTTATATTTACTGGAGAAATTAAATATTTAGTCCAGATAATCTAAAAGTCTCCTTGTAACAATTTCTTCCCTTGATCAAAACGTGTTGTTTAAGCATTCTTAACTACTTTTCTATCCTATAATTCCAACTAATAAAATTGGAAAATGAGCTCGAATATTTCAGTATATAGAATATGTGGATTTTGTGGTTCTGAGTTCCTTGCAAAGAAAACCACCACAAAATATTGTTCCTTAAAATGTGCAAGCAAAGATTATAAGATAAGATTAAGAAATCAGAAAATTGAAAGCTCAAACCTTCAAACGATCAAAATAAGAAACCAGCCGCTTATTGATCTTAAAGACAAAGAATTTTTAAGTGTAAAACAACTTGCATTACTTCTAGGTTTTTCAGTTAAAACTGTCTATCGTTTGATCAATACCAAAAGAATAAATGCCTATAACTTTTCAGAAAGGAAAACCTTAATCAGACGGAGTGATATTGATGCTTTATTTGATAAGCCACAAATTGGATTTGAAGTAGTTTTACGGCCAACAAAGCAAACAAAACAGGCTGAAATTAAAGACTGTTATACGATCACTGAAATACAAAAGAAATTTAATATTTCAAGCGGGGCTTTATACAATCTTATAAAACGAAACAACATAAGTAAATTTTCGAAGGGTAAGTTTACTTATGTTGCTAAAAAGGATATTGAAGGTTTTTTGAAGTAGTGTATCTACGTTTTATATTAATCCTAAATAAATACAAGAAAAAAAACAAAACTTATTCTATATGATGCATTTTATTTAAACCATAACAAACTAATCACATAATTAAAATTATCCGAATAAAAACATTGTTCATACATTGTTCTATTAGCACGATTATCATTAACAAATGGATAAAACCAATCGTCTGGGGAAAGTTCCTGAATTGCTGTATACTTACTGTCGGTTATTGTGAAAAATTCACCGGCTACAGTAGTTTTCGGCAAAACACTTCCTACTTTAAATTTAAAGGGCCATTGAGGAAAATCATCACTCCTTAAAAACCATTTTGCAATATTATCTTGTGAGATAACCGCAAATATTTCATGAGTTCCTATTTTACTGAATCTAATTAAAGAAGCTAAAATACTTGTTTGAAATGCTTCAGATAGTTTAAAAATAGTCTCAAATGAAAAGTTTTTCCCTCCAGAAACACTTCTAAATTTCTCTCTTGGCATCAGTAAAACACTAGCAAAATAATCAGCCTCAAGCTCCATTAAGTTTTTCTGATTAATATTATGAAAAGATGCATGAGGTTCAAGTAAACCATATTTTAATCCTAATCTATGCTGTTCAATAAAAAAATGCCCTAATTCATGTGCAAAAGTGTAACGACCTCTTTTAGAGAATTGATCATTTCCATTATCAATATTTATATGAATATGGAAATTTAAATCTTCAGTGTCATAAAGTAACATTCCATCAAAAGCATCTTCATAGTGGTCGAAATAATGTGAAATATCTTCGTCTTTTGCAATTTCTTCCAAAAGAGTTAGATTTCCATTTGAAAAATCTCCAGCAATAAACTCTGCAAGCTTTTCTATTTCATTAATCCGATGATTCGGTATCACCATTTTTTTTGGACTTGTTTTGATTGTTCTTTATTTTGTTCAAAATGTGTTCTGGCAATTTGCTTCCATTACGGGCAACCATTCTATATTCAGTAAGATCTTCTGGTTTTATAGATTCTGGAATCTGAATACTTTTTGGACTTTCTCCACCTCTGATAATTTTGGCAGGGTCGATTTCCAATCCTGTTAAACCAAAGTCAATATCTCCAAAAAGTTTTTCAAACCTAGACAACTCAACTTCATTTCTTGGAAAAAGAAATCCGGTTGATGCTAACCATTCGGTAACATTCTCAGGGGTTATATGTTTTTTATTTTGAGCCATACAATTTCAAATATGTATCTACAATATCAAATGAATCTTTTTTATAGCTTCTAATGGTTGCTTGAGATAAATCAAGTTCATTTCTTAAACTTTCAAGTAATTTTCTTGGAAGCTTATAACCGTCTTTCTCATGCATCTTATATGTCAAATAAATTATTTTATGCTTTGGTGATAATCTGTCAAGCGCACTTTGTATAATTTCCTGAATTCGTTTTAAATCTTTTAGTTTTGATGGTTGCATATTAGATTGTTCCATATCTGGAAAATCTTTTATAATTTCTTCATCACCTATATATGGGCTTAAATCATTTCCAAGAATTTCATTTTTAAAACCAGGTAGTAGATTTTGTGCGATTCTGAACAAAAAAAACAGAACACAAATATCAATCTCTTTATTGCACTTATCCTTATTAAAACTACCGGCGTATTTTCTAAATCTATCAAAAACTTTCTCTCCAAGTTGAGTTGCATAATCTCTGTCTAAATTCCACTGCTTACATATTGGAATTAATTTTTTCAATAGCTGAATCTGAAATCTAAAACAAAATACCATAAAAGCATCATCAGCCGTGCTTGAATAAGCTGGATCGCTTGACCATTGAATATATTCAATGAGATTTTCGGTAGATTCATTTTGTAATTCTTGCCACGCCATGTATTGCTTCTGTATAATACTACCTAAAACCGTGGTAACGCTTTTGGTAGTAATAGTAGACACAAAGTTATAAATTAAAATAAGTCTAACTATGATAATAATCAATAAATTACTTACAGATAAAATAAATGCTCCTTAATATGGCAGTTATTATGTCAATATGTCACATTACAGTGCAAGGAATAATATTTGATTAAAATTTTAACATAAAATTAATAAGATGAAATACACAAACGAAGAATTAGGTTTTTTTATTGATAAAATCAAACTAAAGCCTGAGGATATGCCAAAATACAGAACTCAGATAAACAATCTTAAAGAAAAACTAGAGAGCAAAATCAAAAACGATGACAGCCATGGTCTAAAAGTGACAAAATACATTTTAGCTGGATCCTGGAAAAAACATACAATTTTAAAACCAACCGGAGATTATCCGATAGATATCGATTTGGTATTATTCGTTGGTGGTGACGATAATATTCAAAATGATTTAAACAAACTTTTCGAATACATCATCACTTATCTAGAAGAAATCTATCCCCAGAAAGATATTCGAAAAGTTGTTGATGCCAAGGGAAATACGAAATCTATAACAATTATTTTTAGCGGCTCTGGATTAGAAGTGGATATTGTCCCTGTGGTTCCAATCTCATCTCCTGCCGAATATGTTTGGCAGCCTTCAAGAAGAGGTGGATCAAAATACATTACAAGTATTTCCAAGCAACTTGATTTTTCTCTGAACAACAGAAAAAACAATCCTTCATACACGAGTATTGTCAGAGCATTGAAATGGTGGAGAAATGAAAAGGAAATAAAACCTACCGATGATGAGCCTGGGTTATCTTCATACGTCATAGAATTAATAGTAGCTTATCTTGATATAAATTATGGTATAGAAACTAATATTGAAGAAGCAATAATTAGGTTTTTTCAATTTGTTAGCGGACCAAACTTTCCTGTCATTTCGTTTAAAAATGCAATTAAAAGTGTACCATCCTATTACACTTCTAGCATTTATGTTGCAGATGACACTAATAATGAAAATAATGTTTCTAAGAGAATGATAGATAGTAAGTGGAAAGAAATTGTTGAAGAAGCTTCCGATGCTTTTGACTCTTTAAACATTGCACAATCAAAAAGAAATGAAGGAGATACTTTAACCGAGTGGAAACATGTTTTCGGTTCAACTTTTAATATTAAATAAAAATATGTACGGAACAAATACAATAACAGGAACTTATACTGTAATTGATATCAGAAAGACCTTTGAAGGTTGCGAAGCTGATATTAGAACAATTGCAAGAAGAACAGGTAAATGGACGATGAGTTACGTTGATGACTTATTCCATGATATAATTGAACTTGCTGAAAACGGCTATTTAGATACCGTTACAATTACCTTGAATAATACAAGTAGTGGGTTAGCAATAAGAGCTGCAAAATTTACAGTTAATTCTAATGGTACCGCTACCTCAAGTGAAAGAGCGGGAAGTAATAATGATTGGGAAAATTTAAGTAATACAAACTTATCCGTCATTTTATCATACACTTCTAAGTGGCATAATTTATCTGCGAGTGACCGAAATAGCTTTCAGAAAAATCATTCATTTAAAATCGGCTGGGTTTCATCCAGTGTAAATACAACCTTTCCACACTTAAATAGTAATAATGCGCAATTATATGCCAGTAAAGGGTACGAGTTGCAAAAAACAAATTATAAATAATGGCTTCAATATTTGATAACGCAACTGTACTGCCTAGTGCATCAGTACAGGAAAAAACAAAAAATTTAGTTGGATTTGAAAAAAAATTCAACCGTATTTATACAAACCTTAAGTTATTACTTGACCAAGAGGGATTAATTAGTTGGAGTAAAAAATTCCATAATGTTCAATTACCAGTAATTGAACAGATAAAAGATAAATATCCACTAATTATTTTAGCCGGAGACGCTGGAACAGGAAAAACTATTGCTGCGGAATCTATTGCTGACAGAATGGTTAGAGAGTTAAAAAAAGAAGGGCATTTTCTAAAACTAAGTACTAGAGTGCGTGGCGAAGGTTTACATGGTCAGATGGGAAATCTAGTAAATGATGCATTTGCAGAATTAAAAACTCAAGCAGGTAAAAAAAGATTGGCTTTTTTACTCATCGATGAAGCTGATGCTATTGCAACAACACGGTCAACAATGCAAATGCACCAAGAAGAGAAAGCGGCTGTAAACACACTAATCCAAAAGATTGATGAAATTAGAGAATTGGATGGTAGAGCTATTGTATTTATGTCGACAAACAGATTACATTTTCTTGATGAAGCAATACTCAGAAGAGCTGCAATAATTTTAGAGTTTGAAAGACCTGATAAAGAAGAAAGAATAGAATTGTTTGAAATGGGTTTGAAAGGAATAGATTTTTCAAAGGAACAACTTGAATCATTATCAAATTTAACAGGTCCAGAAAAAAATAATGGATTAGGACATTCCTTTTCTGACATTAGATTACGTGTTCTACCAGAAGCTTTGGCAAATTCTTTTCCTGATAAAGCTTTAACTTACGAAATTTTAAGCGAAACAATAACCAAGATTCAACCAAGTCCAAAAATAATATGATACGATATTTAATTAAATTTTTCTTAGCAATAACATTGATAATCGTCGGATGCTATCTTGTATCCGACAATCTACAACCGGAAATTATAGGAGCCGGAATTCTTTTATTAGTTGACCTACTAATTTTGGATGCCTTTTTTGATTTAATTACTAATTGGAAGAGAGTATCTCTAGTACTAAAATGCAAATATTTAAGTATTAATGATCATTATATAAGATTTTCAATGTCTTATTTGTATCGCATCAAGGTCAATGATAAGTATCTTTTAGTGAAAAGCTCAAATTTTCCTCATTATCAACTTGTAGGAGGTAAATACAAAAGGTTGAAGGGTACGCAAAGCTTACTAAAAAAAGAGTTTGAAGCTAAAGATGATGCAAAATTGGCAACAAGTGGCCTTATGAAGCATGATTATGCACTATATGTGCCTGCAAAAAATGCAATTAAATTTCTGGATTGGTTCAATACAAAACAAGACAGGGAGATTTCCCATTGGCGAGAATTCTATGAAGAACTTATTGCCGGAAAAGGGGAAATTCTTTCAAGAGAAAATTTTCCATATGTGAATTATAATTATGTTGGCACCATCACTACTCCTGTTAAAAGAACACCTGGCTGGGATACTTACGAAATATTACAATATGATATTTTAGATTTGATTCCAACTCCTAAACAAGAAAAAGAGCTTGAAAAACTCTTAGAGAAAGGTGATACTGAATACCTAAAATGGGCAGATACTGAATTAATAAATTCTTTAGGACATTGCAAAAGAGAACAAAAACAACTATACAAAATTGGCGAACATACCAAATGGGCATTGAATATGAAATGGTCAAAAGATTAAATGGAAAATAATCTTAACTCTGAAAATAAACCAAATGTACTTTAATAAACTTTTTTATTTTATAATATTTTCAAATTAACAATAATGTATGCATAAATCATTTTTTGTATTTGTTTAGCTTAACCAACATACTATTTTTAATATAACAATAACAAAATTTAAAGACATTCATATAATAATAATAAAACGATATTGCTATCCAATCATTCGAAAACCTGTTGAGCAAAACCAATCATCTTCTGACAAAGCCCTAAACATTGCAGTCTCCCACGAATTTAAATTTACTGCTGCATTTGATGCTGCCTCATCAGCCAGGTATTTCTCGATACCTTCCTGCTCAGCTCCGCTGGAATAAATTTTCTCCAAATTATATTTCATCCCAGACAGTCTCCTGGCTGCTTGTGCTGCATATAAGATATTTAATTTAAAACAATCAAGGTGTGTAGTTACTCTGTTTGTTAGCAAGTTATCCCAGCTTGCAGGAGCCTTAACATTAAAAGACAGTGAAACAGGTGTTGTCTTATTAACGATAGCATTTAGCCACATTACATTTTCAATATTATCATAATAAGGATGGAGTGTCTCATCATTAGGTCCTATTGGATAATCTGCCAGTTTCCCTGTATTACAATCCTTGCAAGAAGGTATTAAGTTTATCGGAACAATTGAAAGTCGCGGATACTTAGATTTTGGCAGATAATGATCCAATGTGGTTGCCTCCCTATGGGAACAAAGTGGACAAAGCCCATCTGGCGCAGCCATGAGAAGCTGATCATAATATACCCTTCCTTTAGGGTTTTGCACCATCTGAGCTGTATAAACATTTTTTAGCTCCTTATATGTTACATTTCCATTAACTACAATTTCCCTCGCAATTGTGTAAATTTGACCTTTGGCGATTTTAGCTTCAAACTCTGTTTCAGCATCATTTATCAGAGTCTGGCAACGTTCAAGTCTGCCGCGAAGTCCATTATCTCTTACTGTTGTAAGACAGTCTGGATATACCACCGCTGCCCTTAATGTCGGTTTATTTATTTTGCGCATTCTATCTTTTATTTGCAATTAAAGCCATTACAATTGATCTCGCTTCAGATCCCAATTGATTGTTAAAGGAGTGTATAACCTGATCATAGTTATAATCATTATTTTCAACTATTTCTGCCAACATTTTATAAAAGCCAGAATTTGTAACTTCTAAACCAAATACGTCATTAGTTAAGACTCCAACATTTTCACCAAAAGATTCCCTACTTAACCGATATGAGTCTGTGATATTTCCAATTCTCCTTAATTTCCACACGCAGCTTCTAGGTACTTCCTGCAAAATTACCGGAGAGTGCGTTGAAACAATTGCTACGCCATTTGTTTTGATAAGGAGATCTGATACTGATCTGATGAACGCTGCCAAAAGCGGTGGATGAAGATGAGCTTCAGGCTCATCCATAAGTAGTAAACTCTTTTCCTGTAATTTTTCAACTAATGTAGTAATTGTAAGCAAAATTATTTTATGTCCTGAACTAAGTCTTCTAAAGGCCGTGGAAATAACCATTTCTAACTTGTCTAATTCATCACGCATGATTAATTCAACAAATCTTTCTCTTCGAAAGTTAGGATCTGATTGTAACGTTTCTAGAGCTTCTGCTAATCTCGAAATCAAACCTCTCGATCTACAAACTTTTAAACTCTCATAAAACTCAGCTGACAGAGTATTTAAATCTTTTATTTCTAATTCAGATTGTTGTCCATTCGTTTTCCTTAAACCTATATAAGAATACTTCATACCATTAATAAATTTCTCATCAGATCGCAAATCCAATTCATCAAAAACACTAAATGAAACGGAAATTAAATTAGCAAAGGAATTTACTTCATCATACATATGTGTTTTATTAAAATGAAAACTGCCTTGCACAGGAATGGGGCCGGAATGAACAACTAATGAACTAATCATATTATCAATCAAAGTCGTTTTACCTACTCCATTCCTCCCAATTAAAACATGAATATTTGTTGGAGGAAGCGATTCCGGAATTACATCAAACAGGAGACTTAATCCATCCTGATCTTTTTTACTTCCTTTATTGAATCGAAAACTATAAGGGGTTAATCTTGCCCCTCCGTTAGCCATTCTTCTATATTGACCAGTTATTGTATCCGGATGTAGATCTCGAAGAAATGAAACTTGAACGACTCTTTCTTCTCTAACACTATTAAAAACATCGGGCTTTTTTGCTACATCATTTAACTGATTAAGTATCGAATCTCTAATTTCCACTGACAGTTTATTAAGCTGCTCATAATACTCTTCTGAATTTCCCAATGAAAAATAATTATCTCCTATATAATTAAATGTGTAATCAACATGATAAACTTTCTCTCTTTCCTCCTGTCCTACAAAACCAATTTTAACTCCACCGAGATCATGCTTTTGTGATTTCTCATCTACATAAAAAATACCGAATAAAGTATAAAAACTAAAGTCATTCCAATTGTCCCAAACAAGACAAACTTCATTTTTGGAGTTTGGATCATGTTCACCCCAGCTATCTAAAATTCTAAAAATCATTTCTTTTTTTATTAGTTATAAAGCAAATAACAACTGCAAATATGCTTATACCATTTGGGTATAATTTCAATTAATAGTTTAATTATTAATATATATTTCTTTTAGTATAATGTTTCATTACTCCTTTTAAAAAATCCATTTTAATTAAAAAATAAGTTTTTATTTATATTTCTATCATCCTTTTATCGATTGATTAATTATAAACCATTGAAATACAGAAACAAGTGTTTCGTCAGTAATTGGATCTTGACTTGATACTTCAGAAGGATTTATTTCAGTTATATTTAATCCTTTTAATTTTAAGAGGTTATCATTCAATAACTTTACATCTACAACACTTTTAATTGCATCAAAATTTAACTGAAAAAAGCCAGATTTGTAAGTTCTTGGCATATAATCTGCGGAAGAAGTCATTGTAATAGTCGGTGTAAAAACCTTCAATAATTTCAAAGCAAAAATTGGGTTTTTCTTCTTTTTTAAGTGCTTGTCAAAAAAAGCTGTCAATGTCTTTTTATGCTGAAGCGAATTTATCCACCAACTTAGCATTCTCCACAAATTTCCATCAGCTAATGAAGTAAAAAAGTTTTCATCTGTCATTATATCTTTAAAAATAGATACTAGTAATTCTTTAATTTTTAATTTTTCTTTTTCAGAAAAAATTGCATTTACCGGATCTTTTTCCTCTTTAAACATCAGCCAATGATGAATCTCCATACTATAATCTAACGACTTACTCATTGAAAATAACTTTAATAAGAGTGTTAATTGATTTTCCTTAGATTGAATCCCTATCAATCTGGTAATTAAAATTGCTGATTGAGTACAAGTGGAATAAAAATATACATCTTTATCTTTTGGTAGAGTGTGCCCAAATTCAACCAATGCTAAAGATAAATTATAAGATTGTTTTTCGTTGAATGTCCCTTCTTGCATTCTTAATTTTTGAATTAAGTCAAATGCAGAATATCTTTCTATGGTTTCATTAAGTTTTATTATAACTTCATCAATGCTATCATCTTCAAAATCTTTAACTAAATTTTCAAAATAATTATCAGGGATATCTCCTTCCTGTACAGAATACGAAAAATATCGATCAAAATATTTACTTGAACATATCCTTTTCTCTTTAGTCCATCTCACATACATATCATCGGCATAACCTGAATTACTATATATACTTTTAAGTTGTGGAAATAATTGCTCAAGCATTTCAATAATTATTTTCTGCTTCTTTTCGTCATACATAACGATCGCTTGTGAAATTTCTTTTTTTATTTCATCTTGCTTTTGTTTTTTACTATTAAAATCTGATTGATCTCTATCAGTTCTTTCTAAGAATAATTGCCCATTATTTCTTATGAAATCATGTAAAGATGGGTAGAAAATTTTAAGCCCTTCTAAAATCATTAGATTACTAATGTTAACCTCTCCATTCAATAGCGGTAATGAAAAAGAAAAACTATTAGCAAATCTTATCCCCAATCTTGGATTGTCCATAATGGGTAGAAAAGCGTTATTAAAGACTTCTAGAAATTCATTAGATTCTGCCTGATTTAGGTCTATGGAACTATCGTCTAAAACCTTGTTGAGAAGATCTAAGGAATATTTAGATAAAGCCTTCTTACTTGCTTTAGGTATCTTAAGAGGGATTTGTATAATTTTTTCTAAAAAATTGTATCCTGCTGATTTACTATCTCCTCCATATTTTGGAGATAATGCAGCAGATACCATCTCATCGTCAAATGATAATACATAACAAGTCCTAGGAAAGTCACCAACTAATTTTACTAGTTTGAAAACATATTGAACTTCTGTAATATCTAATCTATCAATATCATCAACAAATACTACGATGTTTTTCCCGGATTGAATAATTAATTCATCTATTCTTTTCTTTAACTCTTCGGCAGATGTACTTTTAAGTTTATCACCTAATTTTTCTAAGCCCTCAGTATTAAAACCTACCAATTGAGTTACAGAGCCGATAGCCCCACTATAATCACTTAAAAGCTCTCCAATCTTTTCTTTCTTAGTCTTATCTGAAGCGCCTAAAGAAACTGAAATACTAGTAAAAAAAGATTTTAAAAGATGTTGTTCATCTGAAAAAAGCCAAGGATTAAAGTTTACAATAATTGTTTCTTTTGGTAATTCTTTTTGAATAAAATTCATCACAGTTGTCTTACCTTCTCCCCATCTGCCATACAAACCAATTATAAGAGATTTGTCTATTGAAGGTTTTGCTACAATCGAAGCGATACGTTTTGAAAATTCATAGCGTTGAAAACAATCTTCTGATTGAATTGATGCAGGTTTATCGGTATACATATATATTATTTTCCTTTTTGTTATTGTCTCATGCTGTTTAACTTGTCACTACAACACAAGTAATTTCAGATAAAGCAGAATTTAAAAACTTTTCCACTAAGACAAATATTATCTTTTAATTTATTTTTTATTTATGGAAAACCGTATTTTAAGCATATAACAAACAATTTCAAATATATCGATTAAAAAACATAGCCTAGTACGTATTTATACCTAATTTATTAAACCAATGTAATGGTAATACATACTTTTAACTAAGATCTAAATAAAAATTATCATGAAACCATTTACTTTTGACCAGATACCAATAATGATGAAAAAGCTTTATGATAAATTAGAGCATTTGGAAAAAATTATTGAAAGAACCTCTCCTACTGGAGAAAATCAAGATGAATTATTAAACATTCAAGAAACATCAAAACTTTTAAATCTATCGGTATCAACAATCTATAGTAAAGTATGTAAAAGGGAAATTCCAGTTAATAAACAAGGTAAACGCATTTATTTTTTCAGACATGAGTTAATAAAATGGATTAAGTCCGGTCGGATAAAAACTTATTTAGAAGTCCAAAATGATATTGAAAAAAGTTCAGAAATCTAGCACCAACTTCAGATTGTACATGTTCTTTTCAATGATAAAACTGAATCAAAAAATCCTAGGCGTCAAGTATTTTGTAGTTCTGCAAAAATTTCTTGCATTTTATCTAACTTTACTATTTAAATCTAGTTGTGATGATATACAAAAAGTTTGAGGATGGTGAGCTTCCAAGGGTAAATACTAATGAAAATCTTGAAACAATTTCCGGTAATCTCTTTAGATCATTATTTCCAGTTGAAAAATTTGAAATTAGAGCCGAAACAGATAGAGATAAAGGAATTGATTTTCATATCGAGTTAAAAAAAGAATTAGTCTCCGGCGAGTGGGTGTACACCAATTACAGATTTGCAATACAGTTGAAAGCAACCAATAGAATCCAGCGGACCACTGATGGAAACTATGGCATGCAGATTTTCTCTTCAAATATTATGTATCTTCTTAACAATGGGATGCCAGCTTACTATGTTTTTTATCACCACCCGACCCATTCATTTTACTATGAAAATGTCAAAAATTTCGTAAAACAATTACAGAGTAAAAACCCAGAATGGCATAAAAAAGAAAAACATAAGCTTTATTTTTCCAAAAGACTTGATAAACAGTCAGTTCTAGAAATCTATGATGAAACATATACCAATGGTGATATACTTAAAAGTATCAACCAATACCTTAAATTCCCTAATGTTAAGGAAAGCTCTCAGGGACTAATCATTGATAGTGATAATGTGGTTTATAGCGTATCAGAAAACATTGAATTTATCGATCAATTTGGTGCCGATCTTGTAAACAGACATCATTTTAATACTATCATAGAAATAGAGAAGAGAAGCTGGCCCCGGGACAATGCGACTCCGAGCTTTTATCTTTTCTGTGGCATTGCTTATTTTCAGCGGGGAAATCTTTACAAGGCCCTGGAGCTACTTAATGATGCAAAAAAGCATTCAGAAGAGTTTGACAATCAGGGACAGGCCATAATTGCGCACACCATCTTAAGTGCCAGATATCTACTGGATATGATAACCAAAGAGCAGTACGATCTGGAAATGACCAAAATAAATAGTTTGGAGGATTCGGGATCATTTTTCCAAATCGAAAGAGCCTTTGAAGAACTATCAGCAAACACGGCTGCGCCTGCTGTCTCCATCATAAAGTTTTACGACTCCATGGCGAAAATTATAGAAAATGAAAAAAGCGCAGTAATACGCACCGTAGCCTATAATAAAATTGTTGATGCCGAATCTACTATTCTCTTTCATGACCTGGTAATGAATTTTACCTTTTTCATCGGTCGCGTAGATGACCCTCTCCAGAGCAGGGCCTATTTGGAATGGCTGGAACTTGAAAAGAAATTTCTGGCACGCCTTGATGCTATTGCCGGATATGCCGATAAATGCGGCCATCACATAGGCGTTGGAAACCTGACCCTTACGTCTGTAAAATGGAATTACGAAAAAGCACTCCACACCCACTACCTCACCTGCTGGAAGGGAAGAAATTTTGACCTGTCTCAGCCTGTAAATGAAGGAATGGTTCACATGCTGGAAAAGCAATGTTCCTCGCTTGACCGGCTGGGGCAATTATATGGGACGATGGAGTACAAGGAAAACATGATTTCCTGCATGGTCCTTAAATTTGAGATCCTGCATTTTTCGAGGCTTTATGAAGCTGCACACCAAATAAAGGAAAAGATACTTGAAGCCTTAAATTCGTACGGATTTGAAGGATTAAAAAAACAATACGATCCCCTATTCCAAAACGGCACCGCACATGAGAGGTTCATAGATAAATATACACAGCACATAAACAGCATTCAAGATTTTGCAATAAAAAACGGAATTGACTGTTACAAAATGCTCACTGATAAACAAATGAATTCTAAAACAGTGTGGTCAATAAAAGACTTTCTTGAACTTGACTTTACTATGCTTCCTTATGCAAATATGACTGAGGATCAAAATATTAAAAGCTGATAGATTTAAAACTTTACCATTCAATCATTTAAGACAACATTTGATATAACGTGATTTACAAAAAGCAATCAATAAAGATTTTCTTATCCCTATATTCAGGAGTTCATTCCTAAAAATGGATACTAAAAATTAGTTCAACTTCTTCTAAACTTTTTGTTTACATATCCACTTTCACATTTTAATTTCTAAGATGTGACATTTTTGCTTTATATTTTATTAGAATATCTATATGAAAATAATACAAATAAATATATCAAAATTTATATTATTTTTGCACTAAACAACTCCCATGAGTTATGTTATCTCAATAAGGATATCTTTGTTTTATTTTGTGATATTTCGGCCAGATTTGTACCATTTTTGTACCATAATAATCTGGAAACACCTGTAAATACTGGACTCTAATTTCTGTATCGGCAAATAATTAACATAATTTTAACATATTTAGCCAATTTTATGTTAAAATTTAAGTCAAAAACTCCTATTTTTTAACATAAAAACCCACTTTTTGTACCGGAATTGTACCTCAGGAGAGAAAAATTGATTTTTTTGTCTTTTTGGGGCAAATAACGACACCTAAATCCTCTTAAATCTACTTAAAGTCATCAAAAACGATTAAATTTTTTGGGAAATTAACAGTTTTTATGACTTTTTCTTTGTTTTATTTTGTTCAAAAACGTACCAATTTTTCATCTGAACTCTGTAAACTCCCATAAACACTGGTTTGCTAATTACTTTTACCGAAATTAGCAAGTTTTAAACTTTTTTAAACAAACCTGAAAACATAATTATTAGTATGGAAAGCCTTATATTTACTGGAGTAGTTAAATATTTAGTCCAGATAATCGAAAAGTCTTCTTGTAACAATTTCTTCCCTTGATCAGAACGTGTTGTTTAAACATTCTTAACTACTTTTCTATCCTATGATTCCAACTAATAAAATTGGAAAATGAGCTCGAATATTTCAGTATATAGAATATGTGGATTTTGTGATTTTGAATTCCTTGCAAAGAAAACCACAACAAAATATTGCTCCTTAAAATGTGCGAGCAAAGATTATAAGCGAAGGTTAAAAAATCAGAAAATTGAAAACTCCAACCTTCAAACGATCAAAATAAAAAATCAGCCGATTATTGATCTTAAAGACAAAGAATTTTTAAATGTAAAACAACTTGCATTGCTTCTAGGTTTTTCAGTCAAAACAGTCTATCGCCTGATCAATACCAAAAGAATAAATGCCTATAACTTTTCAGAAAGAAAAACCTTGATTAGACGTTGTGATATCAATCTTTTATTTGAAAAGCCACAAATTGGCTTTGAAATAGTTTTACGGCCAACAGAGCAAAGAAAACAGGCTGAAATTAAAGACTGTTACACTATCTCTGAAATACAAAAGAAATTTAATATCTCCAGTAGTGCATTATACAATCTTATAAAACGCAACAACATAAGTAAATTTTCACAGGGGAAGTTAACTTATGTTGCTAAAAAGGATATTGAAGGTTTTTTGAAGTAAAAGTATAAACGTTATAATTCAGAACCATTTTCATTGCTTTTGAGAAGTTTCAACCGTCTTAAATAGCGATTGTAAATTGGTTTAAGATTGAGCTTATCTTTAGTTTTTAACCAGTCAAAAATATCTATAGCCTCATTTCCATGTACTTTTTTAAACTCACCCCAAACTTTTATAGCAACACTTCTTGATATCCCCCTGGAAATAAGAAGTTTTACCACATTTTCTGTAGACCCCAACTCAAGCATTGTTGGCAAGCCAAGGGAGAATTTGTATTTTTCTTTTTGGTCATCGTTCATCAAAGGCTCCATTATATCATTGGCAAGTTTTAAATATTTAACTAATACATAAGATACAAGTGTACTATTAATTTTGATTACCTCGTTAATTCGGACATTTACATCTGCATCATTCTCAGGATCAATTTTTTTCTTTGCGTTACTGTGATCGCTGTAGAATTTTATATCATTCTGTATCAAATCATGTAACGATGAACTATTTAACCAGCGAAGTCCATAAAAACATATCTGACGTATAGATGCTGAAATATTATGCCTGAAATACGCTTCTTTTGAAATTTCAAAAATAGTATCGAGTCTTTCCATAATGCTTACTAGTTGCCAATAAAAACTGGTCTCATCAAAGGCATAATTATCCTTATCCTCTTTCGTAATCTTTCCGTAAAAATTTGAGTTGTGATTTACTGCCCATTGAGAGATTCCTTCCTCCTTGATTTTAAGATACAAGGTGTTTTGCAATATAGGGTCAACTGAAGGGTTCAGTTTTGAAACCTCGTGAGGGATTTCTACATTACCTAAAAGTGCCCTTAGCTTTCCTACAATCTCTTCTACATCTCTTTCTTCAACATTTTTCTTGAATAGATAATTATTCAGGGCTTCCTCTCCCTGCAAGTATTTATGGCGAAGTAATATGGAGGTATTCCGGTGTTTAGCCTCGGCAATTTCCTCAATAGGTTTATCAAGCTGTGATACAAGTTCTGTCACAACATCAAGCGATTTTTCAGTCACGGACTTTACCTCCTTAGAATAAACTTTATCATAGTACTCCTCAGCCCAAGTATCATTGATACTTCTCTCCACACAATAAATTGTACCATAAAGGCAGTCCCTGATCCGGCCGGCTCTTCCGATAAGATTTCCAAATTCAAAGGCTGAAAGACGGTCATTCATTTTATTTGGTGCCACAATAAAAAGATTGTTTGCTGGTAAATTTACCCCTTCTAATAAAGTAGAGGTACAAAAAAGGTTTATTATTCGACCTTCGAGAAAACCATCTTCAATCTCTTTGCGGACGATATCTGGTAGCTTGCTATGGTGAAAAGCAGCTCTCTTCTCCAAACAGGGAATCAAATGGTACTTGGGATGGATTTCTTCTTTCAAAAATTCAATGAGTTCTTTAGTTTGTGTTTCCTCAGGCTGACCTTTAAAGTCTTGGACAGAACCGTTAACATATTCTAAAGCCCACGTCTCTACATAATCTGTTCTTGGCGAATAGATTATATTTTGCTCATTTGTAGAAAAGTAATCTATGATTGGAGCAAGGCCCCTGGCATAGCTGCTATTAATCATTTTCAAGATGTTACTTTCTGTCTCCAGTTCAAAGCTTTGTTCTCTGCCCAACTGGCTTTTCAGGGTAACCTTAAGTTTGTTTCCTTCAGCCGGCCTTACGATGGTCTTTATCTGAAATACTGGAGAAACACTGGTCTCAACGGCAACTGCCTCAACATCAAATATTTTAGAGAAAAGGACTGAAGCATCGTCAATATTAGGTCCGGCAATAATGATTTGCGCCTTCGAAAATAATGTAAATAATTCTTTCAGGACATATTCAAGAAGCGACCCTCTTCCTTCTTCATCTTCAATATTTTGAATTTCATCAATAAAGATCAAGTTAAGTACAAATTCACCTTTCGATGCTTCCTTTATTAATCTAAGACAACGCTCTGCTGTAAGGACATAAATTTCTTTTTGTTTGGCTTCACTCTTCTCATCATCTATAAAAGCAGTCTTTACATCAACTTCCTTCAGGTTGACTTCCTTTCTGAATTCTTCACTAACCTGGTTGATTAAAGCTTTTGAAGGAACAATATATAAAATTCGGAATGCGTCATGTTTCAGAAGCAATCTATTTACATATTTTTTAAGAATAAAGGATTTACCTGCGGAAGTTGGTGCAGAGATAGCTACCCGCTCTCCAAGGTTCAATGTATTCCATAATCCTTTTTGAAACTTAGAAGTTACAATATGTTCTTTGCCCGAAGTCACCAGCTTGTCGTTCCATTCATTCGCTAGTTCATAATTGAGTAAAGCGTCGAAAGAAAAGAAGATGTCATCATAGTGACCGTTTTCTAATCCTTTAAAAAGTCGTGTTGCTGTAAGATTACCTACCCTGGAACACAATAGGTAACAGGCTCTGGTAATGTTGACATCTTCCAAATTTTGAAGGTAGGCAAGGCTGGCAAAGAGCTGGACTTTTTTTCGGTGATTCTCATCGATACTATCAGCCAATATTGAACTTAACCAAATGCATTTTTTTAAGTCTTCAAAAGAAATTGTTAATAGTGTCTTACCCTTTTTCAACTGAAAAAAGAACTGATTATAAGTCAGATCATCAATTATCTTATTGAATAATTGATGATTAAAAATTTTATTGTAGTTATTCTGCGATGCACTCATTATTTCCGGGGATAAGTTATACCATGGATATGATAGTACATCGTATCGCGGAATTTATTTACATCATTGTAGGGTACGAGAAAAAAGTCAACATAAACTTTCGCCACTTCAGGATAGGTCGCGACCTTTGATTTTATAAAATTAACAATCTTATCTTTATTCTTGGTTATCCCGTTCCGAATACTA
This sequence comes from Flavobacterium sp. N2038, assembly GCF_025947185.1. Lineage (NCBI taxonomy): Bacteria > Pseudomonadati > Bacteroidota > Flavobacteriia > Flavobacteriales > Flavobacteriaceae > Flavobacterium > Flavobacterium sp. N2038. The sequence goes on along the minus strand of NZ_CP110001.1, from coordinate 2,595,497 downwards.
TCTTCCAAGTCTTTTTGGGTTGCACTGTTATCTCGTTCACAATTTTTCACAGTTGTGTCATCATACATTATAAGTATGGGATGTACAAGGACTTGAGATTTGTAAAGTTCCGATGTTGGAGTAAGACGATCATAGAGTTCATCAATATCCATAGTGTCATCTAAAAAGAGGTTTTCTTTAGCTACGATTAATTCAGTGCTACGAAACTCTGGTGAATTTGAATCGCCACAAAACCGATTCACTGAATCTAGGGCATCAGTTAATGCAGCACTGTACTGTCCCATTATCTTTGATTCCCCGATAAGATAGGCCGCTTCTATTCTTCCGTCAAAAATTTGATAATTTCCTAAAAAAACACCGTCACCACCTTTAACCTGATCTTTAAAGTTGCTCAAAGATCTCAACTTGTGTGCTACCATTTTACATCCAAGGATACTTTCAACCAATGCAAAAAGTAGCAATTCTCCATATTTACCATCAGCTTTTGGATCTTTTTGTCCAAAAAAATGATTTGCTTTAAGGGCTGCTTTTCTTTCTCCAATTGTGGCAATTTCTTTTGTACTATATATATAATCAGGAAGCATTTCGTGTAGCTTTTCAACAAGACCGTCTGGTAAAATTTGCGTTCCAGATACTTTAACCGTGTACAATTTTATATTAATCTTTTTATCTACTTCCTTAAAATGATGATCCAGCTGTTGATCAACCCATGATCGGTCAATCTGTATTAACTTATCCCACTGTGTACTCATAAATACTAATTTAAGCTCTGTTTAATTCTATATTTACTTTATCTTTCTATCGGTGAAAATGGCAATTTTTCCTAAATGTCCTAATCTCACAAGGTTTTCCTTCCCTATCTTTACTGGTACAGGGAGCCCCACACTTGTGGCTAATTCCCAAAGAGTAGTTTAAGGAGTAGCCTAAACGCCTCTTGACTTCTTCTTCCGTAAATAGTGTATCTAGTTGCCTATCCCAGCTATCTTTGGATTTAACTATAAGTATTCCATCTTTATCTAAAAACTGGAAAGAATTTCCATCAATAATACACTGAGCTATCTCATCAAAATGATCAAGAAAAAATACATCATTTGCATTAATGCTGTCAACAATCCTCTCATCGATACCTATGAAAAACTTAGTTTTGCCAAACTCCATAGTTTTCAGAGTGAACAAATCCGTTGAATTATTGTTTTGAAGCGTATCAAGATCTCCTCTTATTAAGCGGTAATCAAAGCATTCCCCGTAATAAACCTTATCTTTAAATGTGTATTTTGTAAAGAATTTATTATTGTCAATCCTGATACGATTTAATTTATTAGCTTTTAGAGGCTTAAAATATTTATTGTAATATTTAGGATCTAAAATATAGCTAAGAAACATCGCATAATTAAGTAATTGTATTTTGTATGAATCGCTATTTTGGCCAATATTATCTTCATTTGGCGGATCATCAACTATCACACATTTCGATAGATTTGCTTCGCCTTCGTTGTTGATCATAGCAATTGTGCCAAAACGCAAGTAAACATCCTTGTTATGCTTATTTCTTTTTTTGCTAAGTATATCTTTCTTAAAAGAACTATAATATTTGCTTACAGTACCTTTAGTCTCCAGCTCATATTCTTTATTGTCAACTACAACTGAATAATCCATATACTTTCCTTCAATCAAAGCACCAATCTTCTTGAACTTACTAGGATTGGTCCCCAATAGCTCAACAGTATATTTGATCCCAAAAGCAACTCCAATGACTTCAGATATTAATTTCTTCTTTCGGTCATCTTTTGAAATATTTTCTATTCTGTCTGCGTATACAGATAAGAAATCAGAATAAAGCAGCTCATACGCTGGAATCTTAGACTGAAGATAATCAAAATCAGCTTCATAGACATTCTGTGGGATTTCTTCGGCGAAGACTCCATACTTAAAGATTTCAGGTTTACAAATGCTTAATTCTTCTTTTGATTTAAAAAGAGGGGAATCTTTAACCGTTTCATCTAAATAAATTTTTAGTTTAGAAATTGTCATAAACCACAAATATTAAAAAGTTAATCTTACAAATTATTCAATACTAAATATTTGGTGGACTGGGGAAGGAATTCTATAATGGTAGTAATTTTCATACCAATAAGACATGCTTAAAACACTTTAAATATATGAAAAAGGTTAGTATTTAAATAATTAACAGAAGAATATTCAGATTTATTGACAATAAATGGCATAAAGTTAGTCTTGAACAATGAGATTATGATTCCAATTTATCAAAAGAAAACATATCACTTTCATCAGTTAAAAAATGATCTAGATTTTTTCGGGTAACCTTCTTTTCTTCTTTGTCAATGAGGTAATATGCTGGATTAATACCAATAAATCTAATCTTGCCAAAGAAATCTATAAACATTTGTTTGTTCTTTCCAGTATATCTTCTATACATAATAAGAATATTTGATATATTTCTCATTAATAAAGAGATTATCTTTTTTGAAAATATCTTATTGTAATCATTTTAAATTTAAAAAAGCTACTTCAAACAACTAATTATTCGCAAAAAATTTGATGTAATAATTTTTTCTACTTCTTCTTTAGTAATTTTCCATTCTTCTGCTAAATAATTAACAACAGAAGATGTCTCTCCTGGTTTCAATGGTAAATCCTTTTCGATAATAAATGGCCCATCCGTTTCAGTCAAAATAAAATTTTTAGGTATTTTAGAAATAATTTTCCTTCCGGCAGAAGATTTAATCATTGCTGGATTAATAGAAAAATAATATCCGCTGTTTACAATAGAATCAATTATACCTAACCCACCTGAATACCAATGAAAAATTGCTGCTGTAATACCATATTTTTGTAAAAGTTCTAAAACTTCTTTTTCTGCCTTTCTGGAATGAATACTTAGTATCTTTTTTTTACCAGAAATAACCTTTAGTATTTTAGTGAAGGTATCTATTTGTATATTTTTTGTAGTTATACCTTCTCTAGAAAAGTCTAATCCAACTTCTCCGATATACGATGTTTTATTAATATTAGTAAGAAATAAATTAAACTCTTTTTGGTGTGAATCTGCCATTAAGGGATGCATTCCTAAAGCCAGTCTTATCTTCCTTAATGATTGAAAATGGGGATATCCCATTTCAAAATGGCTTGGCAAATTGGTCATTGCTAATACAGTTATATCAGCTTTCACACAATCTTGCAAAATTTTTCTTGGATTCTGATATAAATCTATATGGCAGTGCGTATCAATAATCATCTTATCCCTAACTCAGATTTTACAAATCTATTTCCTTTTTCTCTAAATAATTGTAAAACTTCCTCTTTAGACATTAATACCATGTTCGCATATTGTTCAAGATTATCAATCTCAATATTTCCATTAACTAACAAATCTCTTTTCATTTTCTCCAAAGATATATCTCTTTTTAGATAATTAATTAATGCTGGTAAATCTTTACTGTAGTTTCGTGAATTAGCCCTAGTAATAAAATTACCATAATGATTTTCATTATCTAGCCCTGCTTTATTCAAAGCAGCTCGTCTATAAATACAAGGCATACAAATTCCACACTCCTGAACACCTATTTTTACCTCCCAATTTTGCTTTCTACCTCTTTTGCCACAAGAAACCGAATTTTGAAAAACACCTTGTATAAATGTTTGATTTTTACATTCAATAAACATTTCTCCTTTAGTTTTAAATGTATAAGGATTATGTATTATTGTAGATAATCCTAAATCGACAAGTAATTCTTGCGTATTTTTTAAAACATACGGATGGGTTGTTCTAGTACTCAAAGAGCTTACTCTTGATGGCGTCAAAGGATAATTGATTGAGATTGTACCATTCTCAGGAATTATCAAATCATCAGTAGGGGATAAATAACAGCCCAACCCAATAAAAAAAAGAGAACGACTACGATAATTATTTTCGATAGTTACTCTGCTACCATCACTATCTTTTCGTGATAATGCCAATTTTGATTGTACCCAATATATTTTATTTGGATATTGGGTCATTAAATGCCTTAACAGCTTTCTCTGGTCTCCATTTGGACCTGGAGATTTTGAATCAAAGTGAGATACCAGAAGTATTCTTTCATTATTTCTTAGCTTCTCTAATTCATCGACAACTCCAATTAAAGAATCTAAGCCACCTGAAAATAAACTTACAGATTTAATGGAATCTTTGTCGTAACTTGGAATTTTTCTTCTATTTGTACGTGGTTGAAACAAATTAACATCTTCTAATTCTCGAAAAGAAATCTGCCAATTATCGCCCGTTAAGAAGTCTAAAATCTGTTTAATTTTTTCTTCTTTACCACTCCATACAGCTAAGTTTTCCACTGGAAACTCTACTTCTATATCTCTTGTCCAACCATCATTTGAATAAATAGCCCGACTAAGTAGATTATCTACACCATAAACTATTGCAGACACAAGAAAAAAGTCAAATTTTACAGAAGTAAAATCAGTCGTAAAATCAAAAACCCTTTCATAACCCAAGAAAGATAATGGAACCTTTCTATTTACTCCGTTATCCAGGTAACAAAGCTGCAAATCTGAGAACTTTCCATAATCTGCATCCTCAATAACTACGTTTATTCTCATAACTATTCAAATACGGTTAATACATCTTGTTGAATATTCTTTACAAGTCTATCGGCTTCATCAGAACTCCAATCAATGTTTTGTAGTGGATTTCTTTTGTGCATATCTCCAACTCTTTCAACTATAAAATTTTTTATCTGGTTGAAAAGATTATTACAATCCCCTTCGCTCTTATTTTTTATTAAATTTTCATAAAACCACTTTGATAGAAGCTCATTGATGTAATATCCAAAATATTTTATTATTACATCTTCCAATGTACTAGTTGTGAAGGTTTCTTCCAATAGAGTTTGTACTTCATCAATGGATTCAGCTTGACCTATTAATTCCTCTAATAATAGTCTTGTAGCCTCCTTAGCGGCATTGTCATCAATTGATGTCGCACTCCCAGAACAATATTCAATCAAATGATTAATTACATCGCCAACCGTTTCACTATCAATATTTGTTAAACCGGTAGATTCAAGGGTTTCTCTAATATTATTACCTGAACTGATAAATTTTGAAAAAACTCCTCCGATTTTCTTTGCAGTTCTGATACTACTTCTTCCTCCAGCTTTTGAGCCGCCACGTCCTCCTGTCGATGCTCCACTCAATGCTGAAACAAAATTTCCCATTATATTCTGTAGTTTTGGTGCAGGAAGAACAGAAGAATCACAATTTGAAGTAAGCGAAGAACTAAGTGCCCCCCAATTCGGAACCATTGTGTGTTTTACATCAGAAAATGATTTAGATGTTCCCATTTTTATTTTTTTAAATTAAATGCCTTGCTTGCTTTTGATTTTCCATCTTTAAAATAATCATTTAAAAAAGGTCCTATTTCTGGTTCCCCTTTAAAATCTGCTAATCTTGTACCAATGGCAGGTTCAATATCCGATACACTGATTATTTTAAGAGTTTCTATATAGTGATAAACTGTATTTTCAATTTTTTCCTCTGTCATTACATTGAAAATATCATATAACCGTTTTTGCTGAGGATTCCTTTTCAAGTTTGACGATAGAAGATTAAAAAACGCATCTTTTTCAATATCACTAAGGGATTGGAATTTTTCAGTTAGTAGCAATTTTGTAACTGTTGCCGTCATATTATCAGGTAATAACTCATTAAACAATGCTCTTACTACTGGCGGAATCATACTTGTTGCAGTAATAGAGTTTTCTAATTTATCACGAGCAATCCAATAATAATCTCGTAAATCAACTCCCGATAATAAAGGCTCAATCTGAAACCATTTTATAATTTTGGGTTTACTCCATTCTTTGAAATCTGTATCTTTTATTTCTAATATAACATCATCAATTCCTTTTTCTTTACACAATTCCTCTATTTCTGTTATCTCTTTTGGTACACCATCCTGAACAATTTGCCATTCAAATATTTTTTTGAATAACTTGGGTTCAGAATATTCAAGTATCATCATTTTTGCAAGAACAGCATCATTAAAACTTTGCAACGATGCAATTTCTGCAAGCCTCTTTCTGATAGTATAGGTATTTAGAAATCGTTTAATCTGTCGGGGATTTCCATACAAACTATTTGTAATTAATGGTACTAATGCGGGAATTGTGATTACATTGTCTTTAACTTTTCCGAATTCTTGAGCTTCTAAAATCTTTTCAAAGTTTGATAATCCAAATGCAGAATATTTGTTAGTTGTTCTATATTTTTTAAATTCATCAAGAACATTTTTAAACTTTATATCACCAACCTCTTTTTTACAGATTAGCATTGAAATGTAAGTTTCAACTTCAGATTCGGAAAGTCTAGGTAAAGAATAAGGAAGCTGAATTAATTTTTCTAAATAATCAATAACAATTCGGTTATTATCTTCTTCGATTTCTTTATTGTTTTTGTATTTATGCTCAATCGCGTATTTCACAATTCGAGGGTCAGCCCCAATTATGAATGCAGTTTTAGGCACATTTAGAAAAAGTTTAATAGCTTCAAGGTTCTCAATAATTCTTTCAGGACTGCATCTGTCTAAATCATCAATAATTACAACTAATCTTTTAAAGCTTGTAGCTTCTAAAAGTTCTGCAAAATCTTTTCTAAATTCTGCCACCGCATTTACTGAATTTTTATCCCCCTCTTTACTTTCTCTTACAAAGGCTTTAAATGTTTCTTGACCTTCTTCCGATTTAAGTTTTTCTATTATTTTCTCAGGGCTCTCTCCCCATTCAGTTAGCCTTTGAACTGCAAAAGGAAGTAAACTAAAACCTCCTGTAAAGTATGCTGAAACAGCAGGTAGAGCAACATTTTTCATAACCATACCTGCACCACGTATCCAATCAACAGACCTCCAAAGCTTCTTTGTTTTCTCTTTTATAGTATCCTTTATTTCTGCTGAAATCTTTTTATTGTCTTCCAATTCTTTAAGAATTGAATTTAACAACGCTGCTTTAGCATCATCATATCCCTCAAAAGTCCATCCATTAAAATATATGCAAAGAGAATCCTTATCATCCTCCTTATCAAACTCTTCTTTTACTATTTGCAAGATGCTGGATTTTCCACTTCCCCAATCGCCAAAAACTCCTATTGTAATTGGCAAAACAGAATCGTCATTAATTATATTGATTAATAAATCAGCGTGTACTTTAAATCCTAATAGATCTTCTGAGGTTTCATTATCTGCCCACATATTTATAAACTTTTATTACAAAACCTGATTTTATATATAATTTTTTTCATAAAGCTATCATATTTCAGTTAAAAGAGATTACGGTTTTACGTAATCTAACTTTTCCAACTATAATAATTAAATATTCCAAACAATTATTTAATCAGTCTAACTGTTACATATGCAAAAACAATTTTGTAAATTATTTTATTGAATTTGATGGAAATTTATGACAAAACAAATTAAACAACAATAGGTATTTATACTGCTTTTAATCTCTTATACAAAATATATTAGGAATATAAAATCAATATTTTGAGTTTTCTATAATTGGATATTTGAAAAAGTAAACGAAAATTTTGACTAGAAAGATTTTTCAATCTCTAATTCTCATTTGATAGAATCTCGTTTTTGCTACTTCATTGTCCTAACAATTTCCTTTAACAAATCAACAACATTTTGTTTTGAGGAATATTATCAAAGCTCCAATAGCGGTTGTTTTACCGCTATAGTTAGCTCAAGTAAATTACTTATTATTTCCAAATAATTATCCTTTATCTGATATTTTGACGAATGTCATAAAATAGTATTCTATAAAATATAAATTTTAGTTTCACCCGTATTTTCCACTTTTTAGCATACTTTAAAGATATCATAAGATATTCCCTATTGTTATTTCCATGATTTTAAAGGTTAGTATTTCTGAAATGAACAATTATTTCATTTATAAAACAATATGTATTTATACCTGATTTATTTATACCCTTGCCATGGTAATACATATTTTTATATAAGATTTAAACAACAAATTATTATGAAACCATTTACTTTTGACCAGATACCAATAATGATGAAAAAGCTTTATGATAAATTAGAGCATTTAGAAAAACTTATTGGAACAATATCTCCTACTGGAGAAAATCAAGATGAATTATTAAACATTCAAGAAACATCAAAACTTTTAAATCTATCGGTATCAACAATCTATAGTAAAGTATGCAAAAGGGAAATTCCATTTAATAAGCAAGGTAAACGCATTTATTTTTATAAACACGAGCTAATGCAATGGGTTAAGTCCGGTCGAGTAAAAACTTATTTAGAAGTCCAAAATGGTATTTAAAAAAGTTCAGAAATCTAAAATAACACTAGATTTTTGAACTTTTCATCTTTAGTAAATCAAAAGGGCAAATCCGGCTCTCCTATAGCTTCATCATAAAAATCAGATTCGCTTTCTGTCCCATCTTCCAGTTTCGAATAATATTTTTCGATCATTTTTACTTCGTTACTGAAACCATCTTTTTCTAAATTTTCTAGTAATTCCTTACGGCCTATTATAGTTTTTGATTTGGCAGATCTAAATGTACTCTTTTCCATCTCTTCTATAAACTCTTTAGTATTTTCCCAAAACCCCGCCGATGTCATAAAAATGGCCTTCATCTTAAGATTCTTTGAATTTTTATCTTTATAATATTCTTTTGCAAGCCCCATAGATTTATTAAAAAACCATTTTAAAGTAGCTTTAGTCTTATTGTCACCTAATGAAACAAATGTTCCATCGCGTAATCCTTTTAACTCAACGAAAACTAATTCCGGTGGATGGGTAGAAGTTATTATATAATCAAATTCATGTTTACGCTCCCCTATTTTCAAAATTACATTCTGCTCAAATCCCGCACGAGGGTATAAAGAACTTAGGTAGCCAAACATTAAATACTCAAATAATGTACCTCTAAGATCTTTTAAAGCCCCCTCCTGCCCCGAACTTTTTATCGTTTCTAAAATGGATTCTACTGATTGATCTAAATTTTGATCATTTTTTAAAAGAAAAGGCAGCTGACTAGATTTTCTTATTATTTCATATATTCTTGATCCGAAGATTGCACTTATGTTAAAAGATATGATTCCGTTTTTCCTCATGGTAAAGAACACTTCTTTGCTACATTCACGGTAAATAATTATAGGTAAAGTTTTTCTTTTCTCGCTTTTTACAGAATTAATGTTTATTTGAATCCTGGCTAAAAATGCATTAAGATGAATATGAGAATATTCTGTTGCCAGTACAACATCTAAAACCACTAAAGTTTGTTTTTCCTTAGAATTTGCTTTTGCTCCTAATATTTCATTTATCCCAGTACTTTTAGTATAAGCATAAGCATCCCAAAACAAATTATTATGTATTATTCCTAATCCTGGGTTAGACTTATTTCGATAAATATAAAGACGTACTATCAATTATATTTGAATTTACAAGCCAATTCAAAATATCAGGCATTAAGCTGCAATCAGTAATCATTTTTTGATTATGTATGCTTATTTTTAAATTTTCTTCAAGTTTTCCAAGTACCTGGCTAAATTCTTTTTGTATTATAAACCGATTATTATTTTTATCTCTTTTTTCATAAACAAAATCTAATCTGCTCAACACCTTTATAATATCATCCAATGAACTAATTTTTGTCGAATTATCTTCGTTAGGTGCCGCAGTTATTTTTAAAGCTTCGTAATATGAAACAATACCATCATTTAATTGGAGTAATACAATTAATCTGTATATAGGCGGTCTAGACTTTTCCACTATTTTTTTAACAGCTTCAATATCTAATAAATATGTATTACAATAATAAATAAATTGACCGTTACCAAACGTAGATGGTTTAGAAGATGTAATAATGCTTTTGGTTACGGCCCTGCCAACAATTTTTCTAGCATTATCGGACGTGACTGAAAACTTAGCTATTAATTTCTCGTGAACATCTTTCGCTGAAAGAAATAAGTGTTCGCGAAGAAGAACACTAAGGAATGTGTTATAATTGTCTTGTGCTGTAAGTTTTCTATTTTCCATCTGTCACACTGCCCTTATAAATTTTATTTTTAAATTCAGATCAGGGCTTATTTTTTTGAACAAATCAAACATTAAAAATATAAAACATTGATTTACAAAGCATTAAAATTTTAAAACTTTTAAAAAACCTCAAGTTTTAATGTTTATTGAAATTTAAGTTGTCCGAAAGTACATTAAATTAATGACATTCTTGTACTTAAAAAAAATATAATTGTCATTTTTAAATCTTGTAGGCGTAAAAGAAATTAGGAAAAGAATAGGATTATATCCTTAATCATTTTCATAAAACAGAAAGAGGGTAACTGTTTAAATGAATGCTTAATATTCATCTATGTAATATTTTTCTCATTTGTGGATTCAAAAATATTATTTAAAAATACGGATTTCCGTAAAAAACAGCCTGGCAAAACAACTATATTTGTTTATACCACAAGCTCAAATGAGCTCAAAAATTGACTAACCCAGAATTATTAATAATGTATATATCACAAATCGAAATAAAAAACTTTAGAAACTTCAAAGAATGTGAAATTCAATTTAATGAGGGAGTAAATGTGATTATTGGTCACAACAATGCCGGAAAAACTAACCTACTTAAAGCACTTTCTTTAGTAATTGATCACAAAGCTTCTAAAAGACTAGAAACTGACGATTTTAATAAATCAATCTCAATAGATGATCTTAAAAAAGCTCCTCCAAAGATTAGTATTACAATCAAGATCAATAAAGGACTCCATATTGAACCTGATGACCTTGTTACTATCGGTAATTGGTTAACCAAACTTGATTCCTCCTATGAAGCCCTTCTTACATACGAATTTTTCCTTCCTGAAAAAGAAGTCCCCAATTATCTTAACTCTATAAAAGCTATAACAGAAACTGATGAAATAAAAGCGGCGGAAAAAGCGTGGAAAATTATTAAACATGATTTTATACGTCTTTTTACCCACAAAATCTGGGGCGGTGAAATTTCAAATCAGACAACAGCAGACAGTGATTCTCTACAAAAATTTGATTTTCAATTTTTAGATGCAATTAGGGATGTTGAAAGAGATATGCTTACAGGCAGGAATACACTTCTGCGTGATGTATTTGATTTTTTTATGGACTACGAAATAAAAAATGAGCCAGAAGCCATTAAAAGTCAAAGTGCAAAAATTGCAGAAATAAAAGCACGTAAAATTGCTTTTTCTGATAAAGCAGATGAGTTAATCGATATGTTACAAAAACGTATGGAACAAGGTAAAGAACAAATCTTATCCTATGCTAATGTAACAGGGGCATCTTTTAATGATGCTAAACCGAACTTTGAAGGAAGTATAAGTGACGTTGAGATGTTTTCAGTCCTAAAACTTATTGTAGAATATAATAGCGGAATCAAGATTCCAGCCACACATAATGGTTTAGGATACAATAATTTGATTTATATGTCCCTCTTACTTGCAAAAATGCAAGTTAATTCGAATGGTTCCTATATGGGAAGTAATGCTAAGGTTTACGCAACTTTGGCAATTGAAGAACCTGAAGCACATTTGCATCCGGCAATGCAATATAAGTTTTTAAAATTTCTAAAACAAAACAGAAAAGAAAGGAAAGTAAGGCAGATATTTGTTACTTCTCACTCGACCAATATTACCTCTGCCGTTTCACTGGATGAAATAATATGCCTACATTCTGAAAATGGAAGCACTTCGGTGGGATATCCTGGCAAGGTTTTCCCGGACGATAAAAGTAAAAAATATGTACAGCGCTTTTTAGATGCTACAAAATCCGATATGCTATTTGCAAAAAATGTGATATTAGTTGAAGGTCTCGCGGAACAATTATTAATGTCAGTATTTGCACAATATGAAAAAGAATCTTTAGAAGATAATCATACGGTGGTCATTAATGTAGGCGGACGCTTTTTTGATCACTTTCTGCACCTGTTTGACAGTACAAAACCAAATACAATCCATAAAAAAATTGCCTGCATCACAGATAGAGATCCCGAAAGCAAAATTATACTTAATGGCAAGTTTAAAAAATGTTATCCATTTGAATACAATCTGGATTTAGCGACATATGAATATAAGTTCAATTCATCTGCATTAAAATATCCTGCGGGAACACATCCCAACATTCGCTTCTTTACACAGGATGAAACGAAGGGAAAAACTCTGGAATATGACCTGCTATTCACCAATCCAACATCAGAATTATTATTAACTCCTTCAATTAGCAATCAAGATGAAATCTTAAATCTAATGCAACTATATGCTGGAGGAAAAACACCTGCTGATTTACTAGCTGTTTTACGTTCTAGTGAAGAAAATGACAGAATTATATCAAGTATCAATATTGCTGATACCTCCACATGGGATGACGACATAAAAATGAGAGCAATTATTGCATCACGCTATTTAAACTCTGTCGGAAAAGGAGAAAATGCATTAGAATTATCTTATGCATTATTGGAAAATCTGGATTTGCAAGGCACACCTCAATATAAGGATTTTATCGTACCAAGTTATATTAAAGAAACAATTGCGTGGATATGTCAAAAATAGAGATAACATCAGAAACCAAGCTGACTGATATTGAACAACATTTTAGGGTTTCCGCAGGACCAGGGGCTGGAAAAACACATTGGCTTTGCGAGCATATAAAAAATGTTTTACATCGTTCCGTTCGCTTAGAAAAAACCAGAAAAATAGCCTGTATAACATATACAAATACAGCTGTAGAAACTATCCTTTCAAGAATTGGAACATCAGCAGAACGGGCAGAAATATCAACAATTCATAGCTTTTTATATCAGCACATTATAAAACCTTATGCTCCTTTTATTGCTGCAGAGTATGGATTAAACATTTCAGAAATAGATGGACACGATGATACTATTCTTTCCAACTTTGGATTTATCAATGACTGGAAAACCAGAACAGCTCAGCAACGAATTAGGGAAGATAATTTAATTGCAAAAGCTTTCCATGCAATCAAATGGAAGTTTGATAGCAGTGGAGCTTTAGTCGCTGGGACAGATTATCCTCATAAAGTCGGGAGCTATTCAATCAAAAAATCTTCCTATCTTGAGTATAAGAAAATGGCATGGGAGAAAGGTGTCTTGCACCACGATGATGTACTTTTTTTCAGTTTTCAAATAATTAAGAAATTTCCCTTTGTACTAGAGGTCCTCAGGTCAAAATTTCCTTATATTTTTATAGATGAATTTCAAGACAGCAGTCCTATACAGGTAGAAATTTTTAGAAATATTGGACTTAAAGAAAGTAAAATTGGAATTATTGGTGATCAGGCACAGTCCATATATAAATTTCAAGGCGCTGATCCAACTCAGTTCATGCTTTTCAGTCTTCCTGGTATTATTGATTACGTAATGAAAGAAAACAGAAGAAGTACAAATGAAATAATTGAAGTTCTTAATATTGTTAGAAAAGATATAACTCAGGAAAAATACAGGAACGAATCTGATTCAAAACCACTAATTATCATAGGTGATTTTGCGAATGCTTCACAAAAAATAAAACACGCATATGCCGATGAACCTCTATACTCTTTATCAAGAGACAACATCACTGCAAATCTGATGAAAAAGCAAATAAGTGGTTTTAATGATTCAAAACTTTTCGAAGAACTGAACGATAACGATAAACCAGGAAGCGGTAATAAATATCGAAGTGCAATTGTGGCAATTTGCATCAAAGCAATCGAATATGCTAGAGAAGGTAAATTCAAAGATGCAATAAAGGAAATGCAGAAGGAATTTAAAACAAAAACTGATCCTATGATTGGTAAAAGGAAGAGTCTGGATATTATTGTATTACTGCTCTCTAATTATGACACCTATAAGGACGGCTCCTTATATGATTTTTTCACGTTTGTAAAACAAAACATAAAACCTGAAATTTCAGATTTAAGAAAAGGCAGCGCGAAAAGTTTTTATGACAATCATACTTATCAACAGATGACATTATGTGTAAAAATACCAGAAGATTTAAGTCGTGACAAAACAATACATAAAGCAAAAGGTGATGAATTTGATAATGTTTTATTAATTCTCCCAGAAGAAAAGGATCTGTCTTTTTTACTCACACCGGACACGCAGAATAATGAAGAACATAGGGTAAATTATGTTGCAGTAAGCAGGGCCAAAAATAAACTTTTTATTTCTGTTCCTACTTTAAGTGCCACAAACATGGCCACATTAAAATCGCATTTTGAAATTAAAACTCTTTTAGAATCAATTTAGAACAATAAAAATTAATGTGTAATTTTAATTAATTCGAATAAACAAATTTAATGACCAGTAAGGAAAGATCAACTATTCAAGAAAACATTGTAAAATTATATCTTAGGCTTAATGGATATATTTCTACTGGTTTGATTATACATTCTCCTGAAAAGACGATTTCAGGAGAAATTGATATTATTGCAATTCGATTTCCATATCATAACCAAAATGACACTGAACATAATTCTTCTACATTTCTGGAAATTCCTAACTCAATTGATGTAATCATTGGTGAGGTAAAAAGTCATGGTATTTCATTAAAATTCAATAAGTCATTAAGAAATGAGAACTTGATTCCATTGAGTAAAGTTATTAAGTGGATTGGGCTCTTCAAAGAAGAGCAGATTCATGAAATTGCTCAAAACCTACTTCTATTAATAAAGCCTGTTGAAAACTCAAACAAAACATCCTTTAGTTCACTTATAATAAAAACAGAATTTGGTCAGATTTCAGTTAGACCTATTCTATTTAGTCCTGAAAGCATATCCAATATATCAAAAACTGATAAATTTGTTGGCTGGCAAGAAATCAATAATTTTTTATGGAGTTGCTTGTGTCCCGCAAATATACGAGAAGAATGCGGCACCCGATACGATTTTAGTGCTTGGGGCTCGGGAATAAGTGAAATAGTAAAAGCATATAAAAATAGACAGCTATTACAAAATAGATTCACTACTATCACCGAATTATATAACGACATAAATCTTTAACATCTCTTCAAAGTTAAGTGGTTTCCAAAAATCACTTTAAAATTATAAGCCAAAGTCTCTAGGTATGCTAATCATACTTACTTAAATTTTTATATCTGCTATATAATCAACATTCAAAATTTCTACTATTTTTGCATGAAACAACTCCCATGAGTTATGTTATCTCAATAAGGATATCTTTGTTTTATTTTGTGATATTTCGGCCAGATTTGTACCATTTTTGTACCATATAATCTGGAAACACCTGTAAACACTGGACTCTAATTTCTGTATCGGGAAGTAAACCTTTAAACAATATAAAAGGAGCTAATTTGTAATAAAATTGGCTCCTTTGTTCTTTTAATTCATAACAACTTCCTTCTAATTTTACTCAAAAACTCATGTGAAATACCTAAATAAGCAGCAATCTGATGCTGCGGAATTCTTTGCTCTAGTGTTGGATACTTGTTTTTAAAATCTAAATAACGTTTATCTGCTGTTTTATTTAACATGCTAATCATTCGCAATTGAATTGATTCTAAGGCTTTTTGATTCATCAAACGAAAAAGTCTTTCTGTTTTAGGCATTTCAGCATATAGTTTTTCCTTCTGCTCATTGTTAATTGTCATAATCACAGAATCCTCTAAAGCCTGAATATTTAATTTCGAAGGCATTCCTGACACAAAACTTCCAATATCTAACACCCACCAGTCTTCTATTGCAAAATAGAGAACATGATCTTTTATGTTATCTTCTTTATAGAAAATTTTAAAGCAGCCTTCTAATATATATCCTTCAAAATTGCAAATTTCACCTTCAGAAAGTATTATTTGATTTCGCTCTATCTTTTCAATATGATAAAACGAGCTCAATTTTTCAAACTCGGCTTCTGTTAAATCGACATACTTTCTTATATTTTCGTAAAATAGATTTTGCTCCATCATTTATTTCATCAGATTCGTTTAGCTGCTTATATCTGTTATTATACATGGTATAAAAGCTTCATTAGTGGTTATTTCATATAGTAAAACTAATTTAAAAAAATCCTCGTAGTATAATTACATCTACTATTCTTTTTTCATTTATACGCCAAAAAATTGCTTTTTAAGTATTTGGTGAACTAGTTCAACATATGTTTCTTTTCTATCAGGATACCTTTGAAAAAAAATATAACACATGGAAAATAAAACAAAAAAGAAGGAAGCTTTACTTATCATCGACATTCAAAATGATTACTTTGAAGGTGGAGCATACACATTAGTTAATCCGGAAAAAGCATCAAAAAATGCTAAAGTCGTACTTGAAAAATTCAGGCTGGAGCATAAAACAATTGTTCACGTACAGCATATTGCTCAAGAAGGATTCTTTTTACCTAATACTAAAGGAGCGAAAATACATGAAGATGTACTTCCAATAGAAGGAGAAAAAATCATCATCAAGCATGTCCCTAACAGTTTTCAGGGAACAGATTTATTGTCATATCTCCAAGAAAACAAAATTACTGATTTAGTTGTTTGTGGTATGATGACACAAATTTGTGTTGACTCTGCCGTTAGAGCTGCTAAAGATTATGGTTTTACTATTACTTTATTAGCCGATGCCTGTGCAACATTGGATTTGGAATTTCAAGGCAGAATTACCAAGGCAGAACAGGTTCAATCCTCATTCATCAGTGCATTACAATTTTACTATGCAGATGTAATCAACACGAATCAATTTTTAAATTTATAAGCAACAATCTGTGGAAAATCCCCAGACCCAAAGCAGATAGTTTATCGGCTTTTATTATGTGAGTCGTCCTAAAATAGGTTGACAGTTTACAATAAAAATTTATATTAACCAGTCAGGTTTTCTTGGCTGGTTTTTTCATGTATAAAGTTAGGAGTTTTCATCATCAAACTTAGATGTGGTCTTTTTGTATTATATATAATTATTGACTCCTTTACAAGCTTTTCCAATGTGGCTCCATCCTTGCATTTATAAATTAAAAACTCGTTTTTTAAGATTCCATTAATTCTTTCCGCTAATGCATTTTGATAGCAGTCATATCCATCTGTCATTGATGGTTTAATATTGTGTTTAGCTAATACATTTTGATAAACCTTTGAACAATATTGCAAACCCCTATCAGAATGATGTATTAGCGGCAGTATCGATTTTCTACTCTTCACTGCCATTTTTAAAGCCTGAACTACACTTTCTGCGTTCATATCATCACTAAGTTTATAACCAACTATTTTTCTACTGTAAGCATCAGTGACCAAGGAGAGATAATGAGTTTTTTGCTGTGATTTTATATAAGTGATATCACTTACGTATACTTGTTCAGGACGTTCAATTTTACATTCTTTCAAAAGATTATCATATTTGTGCAGCCAATGTTTTGAAAAAGTAGTTTTTGTATAACTCTTTATTGGTTTTACAAGTAATTTTTCTCTTCTTAAATAATCAAAAAATGCATCTCGACCTATCTTAATTCCCTTTTGTAAAAATTGATCACAAAGAATATGATATAATTTACGAGTGCCAATACGAGGCATTTCCATTCTTATGCCGATAACCAAATCTCTAACTTTGAGTAGTTCAGATTCTCTTAAGGTAATTCTGTTCTGCCCTTGATAGAAAGCTTGCCTGCTGATCCCAAACAATCGGCAACTTTTACATAAACTTATTCCTGCTTCTTGCCTGAGGCGGAAGATGGTTTGGGAGAAAACTTTTTTCGAATCTGAGTACCGTACTGACTATCAGAGATATCAATCATGGTATTAAGTATCTTATTCTTTAGCTGTTCATCTGCTAATTCTTTTTCAAGCCTTTTAATGGTTTGTGCCGGAGTTTCTTTAGATTTAGACATAAATAACAAGTTTGGTTTGCTCCAGTCTAAGTTACCAAATTTTCTGAGCCACACCAAAACTGTACTTCTTCCTTGTATTCCATAGTTTTTTTGAGCTTGTCTATAGGTCATTTCTCCTTTTTCAACTTGGGAAATTACAGCTAATTTAAAAGCCATGTTATAATCCCGCTGGGAACGCCTGCCCCCTTTGTTTTCTTTGTCTTTCATTATAAGTCGATTTAGTGTCAACTTATTTTAGGACGAGACAGTTATTACAAAAAAAGCTCCGGATTTCTCTGGAGCTTTTTCTTGGTAGCGGGAAGTATTCAAATATCAAAACATTAAGACCACCGAAATTTACACTCATGTGAGTACAAAAAATATTCAATAAATAAAAATCCGTCTGGTGGTTTATGAAATAAAAAAACTATTTTTGAAAACAAACAAATACTGACATTTGTCAGATATAACACCTTATTTAGGACATATAAGCCCCATATAGTCAGACACATGAAGACTGTCAACTAGTTAAAAAGACGATAACAGAATCCTTATAAATAAACAAAAAATTAATTTAACTGATATATCTATAAAATGAATAAAACTATTTTACCCTTAACATCGAACGAAACTATTATAATCGAAAATCTTTATAATGAAGGAAAAAAGAAATTCCGAAAATCTGTAATTATTGCTTTATCAATTTGGGTTTTTATTTTGTTTGTCCCGGCAGAGTTTTGGAACTTTATTAAAAGTTTTGTAAAAAAAAGATATAATCAAGGTACGCAAAGTTATTCTGAACAGATGTACCAAAACCTTCCAGTATTAATAACTATTTCTATTGTAGTCGCATTAATTATTTTTTTCTATTATTATGCTAACGTTTATCACCAAAAAAAAGATTTAATAGCTAAATTAAAGACACGAAAAGAATATACTGTTGTTAAAATTGAACATTTTAGTAAAAAATTAGCAGATAGCTTGGATGGTTTTGACTCATCATTACACTTAGAAAAAAAAGGAGAAAAACTATATAAACACTTATTTAAAAAAAATGAAAAACCTGAACTTTTGAGAGCTAAAAATATAATAATTGAGAAAACCTTATATTCAGATTTTATACTTTTAGAAGAAATAATTAGTTAATGTTATGCTAGAGAAAAACATTATTTGCCATACTGAAATAACCTGCCCATAACAGCTACCACAACGGATTTGGGTATTAGGCTGAATGGAAAGATTGTTTTGTATTTGGGATGATTTAGCAAATCCGAAAATAGGGCTTAATTTAGTCCCAAATCCACTGTAGTAACAGGACTTTGTGTACAAGTTAAAAGAAACAACCGCAAATGAGAATTTCAGAATATATATCGACTATTGAGTTTGATACCTTTAAACTATATTATAGAGAATTTAAACCTTTTGAAGCCAAACTTTATGATTTCGTAGATTACGAACAAGCCGAAATACGTAATGATAAAGTTCTAAACTCAATAGTTGACAATGATCAAAATTTAAATCTAACATTTACGCTTATTGCTAGTTCAACATCAAAAGATGAATTATTGCAGTGTTTCCCTTTAAGTAAGAATGCGGTATTTCCGAAAAGAAAAAATGCTATTTATAACATTGCAATTTTATTTAAGAATAAAGGTATTTTAAGCGGTGGATTAAACATTGACATTCGCGACAGGATTGCAAGTACAATCAATAATAAAGAAGTTTTACTGACCAATGAAAATAGCGAAAAACTAATAGAACTGTTTAGTAAATATAGTTGTCAAGTCTCGCCTTTCTATCTTCCGCCATCTATACCAGTCGGAGAAATTTGGAGAAACTATGAG
This sequence comes from Flavobacterium sp. N2038, assembly GCF_025947185.1. NCBI lineage: Bacteria > Pseudomonadati > Bacteroidota > Flavobacteriia > Flavobacteriales > Flavobacteriaceae > Flavobacterium > Flavobacterium sp. N2038. The sequence goes on along the minus strand of NZ_CP110001.1, from coordinate 2,575,764 downwards.
TTCCCATTTGAGTTTTTTTATAATCCAGCATTTGAAACATTTGAAGCTAGAATTAATTCGGGAATAATGTGTTTAAATTTTACGACTGCAAAGGTTGAATTTGAAGTGGTTGATAATAATATTTCTGCCGAACAGATTAAACGAATTCATTTAATTGAGGGTAATAAATATAAAATCAATGAAACATTAAGTGAATATTTTTGGGAAAGTTATAATCAAATGAGAGGTGACTATGGCTTACCAGAACTTACAGACATAGACCAACTTAAATATTTTGTTCGAGTTTATGGTTTTATAGTACCCATTGACGAAGAAGGCCCAATAATTATTTCATTTAGAACTTGGGATGAAGAACACGGTCAGGCAGTATATTACTATAATGAAAGTAGGATAGAATTTGAATAACCAGCACGCAAAACACGCTACAAACAAGCTGGGCATTTGGCAAAATTTGAAGATGGTTTTGTATTTGTAAAATTAGTCTTTTACCGAAAGTTTAAGGCTTTCTTAACCCCAGTCTGCGTGTAGCGCCAGAGCGTTATCGGTCATACTAAAAGACATACCCCAAAAGACAATAAAATGAGTAGAATAATTTACGTTTTGGCATTAGCACTTCTGATAAGTTGCTCAACACTAACAAAATCAGTTGGAAATAAATCGGTATACAGCGTTGCTTTGGACACGTTGACTTTATTAGACCAATCAAGAAACAGAGAAATCCCAATTGCGATTTATAAGCCACAAACTAAGCATCCTAGAGTTGTACTCATTAGTCATGGTTATAGTCAAAACGAAGGCAAACCCTATTTAGCCTATTCAGATCTTGCCAACTTTATGGCGTCAAAAGGGTACTTTGTCGTAAGTATTCAGCACGAACGTCCTACAGATAGTTTAATTCCTGAAAAAGGAATTCCGCAAATTGTAAGACGACCATTTTGGGAGCGAGGGGCAGACAATATTATGTTCGTAATAAACGAATTAAAAAAATCAAATCCTGAAATAGACTTTAAACATATCACACTCTTAGGACACTCAATTGGTGGAGATATGACCGCATTATTCCCTCAAAAATATCCAGACATTGTTTGCAAAATTATTACGTTTGATAATAGGCGTATGGCTTTACCGAGAACAACTAACCCGAAAGTATATTCATTGCGTTCAAGCGACCAACCTGCCGACCCAGGTGTTTTACCTACAGAAGCAGAACAGAAAAAATATGGAATAACGATTATAAAGCTGCCTAACACTATTCACAGCGACATGTGCGATAATGCAACTGATAAGCAACGTGAAGAAATAAGAGATTATGTATTGACGTTTCTGAAGGACTGAAAAATAAGAATAAAAACTGATAATTTAAGCAATGCTTAAACCTCGCTCCCCGAAGAGTTCCAAGCTATGCGAATCTCTCCTGACTTCGCACTGACAATCTAAATCAAGTTTTAGTATAAACAAAAAAGCTCCAGATTTCTCTGAAGCTTTGTCTTAGTAGTTCGCCGCGGCGAAGACTCGAACCTGTGTCCACCGTGGCGGATATGAGCCTTTCGAGCTAAACTTTAAAAACAAGATTTTTAATAAACTCTCTTCCAATCCCAGTTTTTAGGTATTTCTCTCTTTTCATTGCTTCAGTTTTAGAATTAAAAAATTCTACATGAATTACTATCCATGGTCTGAATTTTGGTGTATAACCTTTTGTTTCAAGAAAATTATGCGATTTAAATCTTTCAATTAAATTAGAAGTAAAACCTGTATAAGTTTTTTTGAATCTTTTAGAATAAAGAATGTAGACAACAAATTCATCCATATTACAAAATGGTATAAATAAAAAAACACCAGCTTTTTCAAGTGGTGTTTTATTTAGTAGTTCGCCGCGGCGAAGACTCGAACCTGTGTCCGCCGTGGCGGATATGAGCCTTTCGAGCTAAACTTTAAAAACAAAATTTTTAATAAACTCTCTTCCTATACCTGTTTTTAGGTATTTCTCTCTTTTCATTGCTTCAGTTTTAGAATTAAAAAATTCTACATGAATTACTATCCATGGTCTGAATTTTGGTGTATAACCTTTTGTTTCAAGAAAATTATGCGATTTGAATCTTTCAATTAAATTAGAAGTAAAACCTGTATAAGTTTTTTTGAATCTTTTAGAATAAAGAATGTAGACAACAAATTCATCCATATTACAAAATGGTATAAATAAAAAAACACCAGCTTTTTCAAGTGGTGTTTTATTTAGTAGTTCGCCGCGGCGAAGACTCGAACCTGTGTCCGCCGTGGCGGATATGAGCCTTTCGAGCTAAACTTTAAAAACAAAATTTTTAATAAACTCTCTTCCTATACCTGTTTTTAGGTATTTCTCTCTTTTCATTGCTTCAGTTTTAGAATTAAAAAATTCTACATGAATTACTATCCATGGTCTGAATTTTGGTGTATAACCTTTTGTTTCAAGAAAATTATGCGATTTAAATCTTTCAATTAAATTAGAAGTAAAACCTGTATAAGTTTTTTTGAATCTTTTAGAATAAAGAATGTAGACAACAAATTCATCCATATTACAAAATGGTATAAATAAAAAAAACACCAGCTTTTTCAAGTGGTGTTTTATTTAGTAGCGGGAACAGGACTCGAACCTGTGACCTTCGGGTTATGAGCCCGACGAGCTGCCTACTGCTCTATCCCGCGATGTTTCGGGTGCAAAGATACGTAGTAAATACAGTTTTACAAAGAAAATAATGATTTATTTTACTAAAAGTACTTTTTCAACAGCTAATACTCTAATCTAAAGCTAACTGCATCTCAATATTTTTTAATTATATTTTATAATCCAGCAATTCCAGATACGGATTGCCTTTTAAACCTAACAATTCACCAAATGCAGGTTCGGTTTTGTAGCCCATTTGCTTTAGTTTTATAATTTCCTGTCGAAAGATTTCGCCTCTTACTTCCAAAATCTGATGTTCAATAATCATGTGTTTGTATCCATTTTGCTCTTTGGTTGGAATATTTTGACCAAAGATTTCAATTTCCAATCCATCAATTAAAAAATTCGCAATTACAGATTCCTGATTGTCAATAAAGGTCTCCTTAATTTTAAATTCGGTTTTATCTTCAAACAGCAAACAAATCTTAGAAACAAACTCGACTTTACTTTTCCAAAAGCAAATAATATCAAGATCACTGTTTTCAATATCAATACTAATTGGAATTGTGCCAACCAATATGGGATCAAAATTAGAAAGTAACTCTAAAATCTTATTTTCCGTTAAAATCTTATAAGCCAAAATCTGTTTAGGATTACCGGATTTTAAATAAGTAATAGAACTAAAATCAATCATATTATTTATCGTAATTTGTTTTTTCTTTAATTTCCTGCTTTAACCGCTTATTAATATCGATTTTGGCATTTGTAAAGACGAAAATGGTGGTTTTGTATTCTCTTGCATATTTATTTGTTATTTCACCACCTATATAACCGGATTGAAAAAACGGACTTGTCTCCGCAAATTCAGTACTGTTTTCTTCAAATTCCTTTACTCTTATCAGGTTTTTGTAATCAATATTCAAATTAAACCAATTCACATAATCAGCATTAAAAGAAACAGCTTTAATTCCTTTTTGGGTGTAATAATTTATTGCTCCTGCCTGGCCGTAATTGTCGCAAAGTACCAGTGTGTTTTCTGATTTAGGAAACAAAGCATAAACGGAATCTGTTTTGCGTGCAAGTTCTTTCCATCCCAGCATATCGGCAAAATCCTGCGGCAATTCATGATCTTTTCCGTCTTCCCAACGCAACATTCCAAGTTTCTTATATTTTTCGGGATGTTTAAATATGTACTCCGGACTTTTATTTGGAAAAGCAAGATCATATATTGGAATAAAAAACAACAGCGGAATCGCAATAAATACTGGTTGCAGAAAACGTTTCCAGCCTGTTTTTAAAATTTCGCCTAAATATGCTGCACCAAAAGCAATATAAACAGGATACAATCCGATGGCATAATACGCTTTGGCTTTGAAATAAATAAAAACTAAAAGCGTGAAAATTATCGAAAAGAAAAACAGCTTATACCTTGCAAAAGGCTTATAAAAAAGTAACGCGTAAAAAGAGAAAACAATTACCGGAACTGCGCCAATAAAAAATAACAATTGCTCTTTTAAAAATCCCGCACGATCTACATTTACCAATTGCGTTTCTGCCAACTCTTTCATATGATGTACAATTGGAAAATGATTATTGTACTGCCATAAAAGATTGGGCAAAATTAAAATCAACCCTAAAATCAATGCAAAATAAAGATTTTTCTCTGCAAATATTTTTCTTTGATCAACTAACAAAATAGCAGGTAGTAAACCGATTAACAGAAAAAGAATGTTGTATTTGTTTAAAAAACCAATTGCAAATACTACTGCCCCAATATAAAACCATTTCATTTTTTCGGTTATTATATACTCAATTACAACATAATAAAATAGTGTCCAGCACAAAACATCCAATGAATTAGGCTGATACAACATATTGATTCTTAAAAGTGATGATAATAAAATACAAGTTGCCCCTAAAACTAAAGCGTACAAATTTCCTTTCAGAGCTGCGATTGTTTTCCAAACCACTACCAATGTTAATGCACCAAAAAGCGCAGGGAAAAATTTAACCCAGAAAACCGAATTTCCAAGTAAAAAGATCAAATACGAAAACCACGAAGTTACAGGCGGAACAGATAAATAGCCCCAGGCCAGATGATGTGCCTGATCGAGATGCAAATATTCATCACGTTGCAAATCGTATTCAGGACTCAATAAAATATACTGCAGAACAAATTTTAAAATTATAAATCCAATTAAAATAAGTGTTTTTTTATTCATGAAGATTTTGGTTTCTGATGTTTGGTTTGTTTTTTTAGGATACAAGTGCTTTTATATCAAGACATAATTCTATAGCTAAGATAGGATTTATTTTAATTTCTGAACACTTAGAATATTTTTCACAAAACCACATAAAACACACACATACAAGTAATTATGTTTTACAACATGTACAATGAATCAACATTTTTGTTACCTTTAATATCCAACAATAACTTTAAAAGAAAATACCATGAAAAAAAAATTATTGATTGCAGTAATCCTTTTAGGAACCATTTCGTTTGCAAATGCGCAAAGTGTTGGAGATATTACAAAAGCAGCCAGTAAGGCTTCAACAACAGCAATTCCCGCTTTTGACGTTGCGAGTATATCGAATCAGGTTATGGGAGTATTATCTCCAAAATTGAAATTGACCGAGGCTCAAAAACCTGCGGTAAATTCATTGGTTAATGATATTCTAAATAAAAAGAAGAATATTTTACCGACAATGGCAACTGATAAAGCAGGTTATACTTCTAAAATGACTTCTAACAGAGAGTCTTTTATAGCCAAAATGAAAAAAAACATAAGTCCGGCGCAATTTGAAACTCTCACATCCTTACTTCCTAAATCAGCTTCGGCTGTAACGCCATTGGCAAAAATGCTTTATTAAAAAGTATAATATATAAAAAAAGCAAAATAGAATCTATTTTGCTTTTTTTATATATTGAGTTCTATTGGAAAACGACTGAAATTTTAAAGGCTCTCTTCCAAATATGCCGGATCAAATTCCATTGTGTCCTGAACTTCTGCACTTACAGGTTTAGAAGCTTTTAGAGCATTAAATCTTTCCAGCATCGCAGTTTCTTCTTCTTCCCCACTGAAATATGGAAAAACATCCATAATTGGTGATTCAGAAATCGCCGGAATTGAGTATTCACCCATTGTATTTTTCATAACGTGAATCGTATTATCAAAAGCTTCTCTCACATCATTTGCCTGAACCAGCATATACATATTGGTTTTTCTTTCTTTTCCGCTTTCTTCGTCATAGGCAATCAAAGAAACTTTTGATTTAAACCAGCGATCTGCGTTTTCAAACGGGTGTATTTCAGCATAATTAGCTACTTTAATATTAGTGATTTTAAATTCTTCACTTATATAAGCAGCCATTTCTTCATTAATTCTTTTTTCAGCTTCTGTATAAGATATCGCATCTATCAAATACGGTTCTGTTAAAACTTTTTGCCCTCCGGTCTCATCCGTCTTTCTATATTTTACTTTGCATTCGTACCAAGTTGCACTCATCTTTTTTAATTTTTAAGGATGCCAAAGATAGATTATACCGAGAAAAAATGGCTTAAAATATAAAATAGATATTCACAATTTACAGCCTTAGAAAGTAATCTTTTAATATTGAGATATTTGTATTACATTAAGATCGTTCTGTCCTTATTGATATTATTCATTTTAACTTCCTCACATAAAAAAAACCTCGCTTACATTACGTGAGCGAGGTTTTTGATTTTGAATACGGTTACGTATTATTTTTTAGATTCTTCGATAGAAACTTTTCTGAATTCTTTCAAAAGTTTTTCAATTTCTAAAGTAGCTTTTCTAGCTCTTGGTCCAGCAGCTTTAACTCCTTTTTCTGTTAATGATTCTGCTTCAGTTCTGAATGCGTCAATCTCGGCGTTGATTTTTACTAATAGATCTTTCATGCTTATACTTGTTAAATTAAGGCGCAAAATTAAAAGTTTGCTTGAACTATAACGCACGTTTAGTGTTAAAATTATAACTGTTTTAGCCAATTGAGTTAATAAAAACTTAACCTACATTCTTTAAAGCTATAAATCAATGGATTACAAAAACCAATAAATTGACTTTTTTTAAATATTTTTCAAGTTTTAACCCTCTTAGTACTTCATACACCTGCTGTAACGCCTATTTTAGCGGTATTTTAGAAGAAATACCTACGTCTACAGAGTACAGTCTTAAGTAATTCATCAATTTGCTTTACAAAATTTGATTGCTTTTTATCTAAGGAATTTCCAAATTTTGAAAGCAAACGAACTTCGAATTTGCAACACTTAGAATTAGCCTTTTAAAAAAGAATAAAACTTGCATTATTTGGAATAAAAAAAGTAGGATATTGAGCAACCTATATCCTACTTATAAAAAATGAATTAATAAAGAACTTTTTGTAAAATCAAATTCTCATATGTCTTAACGATCATAAGAGAAAAAATGCCTTATAAAGATTTTAAAATTGAGTCTGAAAAACTGGGGTATTAAAAAAACTAACTTCGTTATTTTTATTGCAAAAAGAGAAATTACTCTTAAGATACATTTTTAATTCATTTATCATCTCTGGTTTTGTTTTAGCGCTATCCAGTACAATTAAATTATTTATCTCCCCCATAAAAGATAAGCTACTATATAAATGCCAGTCAAACAAACATACTAAAACATTTTTTCCTTTATTTTCTATTTTAGAAAATTGCATGAATTCATTTTTATCATAAACAACAAAAATCGAACGATCATAATTATTAGATTCATTCTCATTTTTCAGCAAAAATGATTGTTTAGAAAAATCAAATTCATCTTTAAATTTTCTTTTAAACATTCTTAAAAAAACGCTTTTATTGTCTCGTACTAAAATTTTTTGCTTTTCCATTATCCATCTACAATTCTGTTCTTTCTATAATCAATTAAAAGTATTAAATCTTCCTTTACAAGATTACTAATCAAACACTTAAACATTAAACAAAGGTAAAGGAGAAAAACCAACCCAAATTACACGATAAGACATAAAACAATCATTATAAGCTTTTTATTTTGTAATAATCCAAAAGCAATAATTTATCAAACTTTAATTACCGGTGTTACATTACCTTCCACAAAAGCAATCAGTTTGTCTATATTTCTGCCACTATTTTGCTCATTAGATATAGAGATTATATAGTTATTCTTCTCCTTTATATACAAAAAGAAAAAATCTTTGGTCAAAATTGCATTTTCAATTTGGTTCCACTTATGTTTTACATCCCCCAAAGGCGAATGAACATATATAAATGAATTCGTAAAGTTGAGTTTGTATTTATTTATATACTTATCAAATTTTGCAAGTTTTTTAATTAATTTAAAAATAAGCCTGCAGATTGCATTGACAAATGAATACTGGAATACTAAAAACAAAACAACAAAAATTAGATTTCTTATTATCCAGGTAACGAAATCAGTATTATAATTTAAACTTATAATAAATGATACTAACAACAGCACAAACGAAAATATCCTGACTTTATCTTCATATAAATTTTTAAAATACATTTTATTCAATTTACGTATTTCAACAGGACTTAATTTAAACTCCAAAGAAAATTTAGAATTGATCATATTGATTTGCAGTTTTGTTGTTCAGTAATAATTTTAAAAACCAATGCATGGTTACTTTTAATTATATACCATACAAAGTTAATTCTGACTTTTGCAATCAATCAATCCATAAACGATATTATTATATCAAAATAAGACTTTTGATCTGGAATGATGTTAAAGGAAGTAAAAAATGCCTTCTTTGACTTGACTACAAAACCTCTATTTTTTATCAATAAAAATTATTTTTAAAAACACCTAAATAAGGCATAAATATATCACAATAAGGTATAAAAAATAAACACTATATTATTTATTTACAACAAGTTAACTATAACATATCTTTAATATTTTTTAGTAAAATATTTGGTTACTTTTGCGCCAAAGTCAATAGTAAGTATAGATAATTTCCTATAAAATGAAACAAAAACAAAGCCCGGGAAAACTCAAAGAAAGAATTAAGGAATTAACATGTCTTTATGAAATTTCAGAAACAATATCAAAATCAAATTTCTTTGAAGAAGCAACCTTAAAAAAAATATCAGAAAGCGTAAGAAGAGCCTGGAAATTTAATGATGAAGCAATCGTCGAAATTCAAATCTCTAAATACCATATAACAACATCCGTTCTTCCAGATCATACTGTATTTCAAATTAGTTCGATAAACACGTCCAATATCGACACTGGTTATATTAAGGTTCATTATCCTGCTGATCAATTTAATGTGACCCATTTTCTCGCAGATGAACAAAAACTTCTGAATATGGTTGCTACTGAAATAAACAACTATATCGAAAAATTTCAAATTTTAAATAAAAAAGCATCACTCGAGAGAACTCTTGAACATATTGACCGGCTATCTATTCTTCATAGAACCGCTGCTGCAATTGCTCACGAACTTAATAACCCGCTAGGAAATATCCTGGGTTATGCAGAACTGATTAAATTAACCAATAATAATCCTGAAATCGACTCAGATATTACTTCAATTACTGACTCTGCAATTTACTGTCGTGAAATTGTAAAAAAACTAATGTTTTTTTCCTGTGAAATGGCATATCAGTCAAAAATTCAAGAAATAAAGCCTGTCATAACTTTTGCATTCTCTTTTTTAAAACAAAATTTTCAGAAGAAAGAAATAAAAAGCGAAGTAATTTTTAATAATACGATTTCAAAAATAAAAATTGATTCGGTTCAAATAAAGCAGGTTCTTTTTAACTTATTGATAAATGCAATACAAGCATCAGAGCCAGGAAGCACCATTAAAACAATTATAGAGAATGACTCTGAAAACTTATTCATAAGAATTGAAGATCAAGGACATGGAATACCAGAAGAAATCAGACAAAAAATATTTGAACCTTTTTTTACCACAAAAAACAACAATACAGGTTCTGGTTTAGGCTTAAGCCTTGTTCATGAAATAGTAATGAATCATAATGGAGAAATAACCATTACAAACAATTATCCCACAGGCACGATTTTTCAAATACGCTTACCGATAACCTAAAATTTAAAATGAAATTAAACAAAGAAAACATACTTATAGTAGATGATAATTATGAAATGCTAAATGTTTTGCAACGCAGCATAAAAGCTTTAAATTATCATACCTACAAGGCTTCATCTGTAAATGAAGCTATTGAAGTTTTAAAAAGTAATGCTATAGATCTGCTCATAACAGATCTCAATATGCCAGAAATCAATGGAATCGAATTATTAAAATACACTAAAGAGCACTTTCCTCTTTTATCTAAACTGGTTGTAACCGGTATGCCAACTATTGACACCGCAATAAACTCCTTAAAATTGGGCGCTGTAGATTATATTACAAAACCTTTTACAAACAATGAACTTTCTACGGCAATTAAAGACTCGCTTTCAAAATCCATAATTTCAGATACCGCTATAGTAACTGAACAAAACTCTTATGCAGAAATTATTGGTCAATCCTCACATTTCAAGAGTTTAATTGATGTTATTAAAAGAGTCCAAAATAATAATGTAAATATATTAATAGAAGGAGAAAGTGGTACAGGAAAAGAACTTATTGCAAAAGCAATTCACTATCAAGGAAATCTGTCAAAAATGCCTTTTATCTCTATTAATTGTGGAGGTATACCCGAAAGTTTAATGGAGTCTGAGCTTTTTGGTCATGTTAAAGGAGCATTCACAGGTGCATCAGAATCTAAAATAGGACTGTTTCAGGCAGCATCAGGAGGCACCATTTTTTTGGACGAAATTGGAAATGCGCCAATGGCAATTCAAACAAGGCTTTTACGTGTAATACAGGAAAAAGAAATTACTCGAATTGGGGCAACTGCTCCCGAAAAAATAAATGTCAGAATCATTTCTGCAACTAATAGCGATCTTAATGAAATGGTTTTAAAAGGTACTTTCAGAGAAGATTTATACTATCGAATTAATGTTGTAAATATAAAAACAACTCCACTGCGCGAAAGAGGAGAAGACATTTTATTACTCGCAAAAAATTTCATCGAAAAATATGCTGTTGAATTTAATAAGCCTAAAATAATAATTGACGAAAAAGTTTCCAATATATTAATGCGCTATAAATGGCCAGGCAATGTTAGAGAGCTTGAAAATTTAATCCAACGAATGATTATCATGAGCGATGAAGTTATCACACTTCAAAACGTACCGGAACACTTAAAATATCACATTCCGCAACAACCCGATTTTTTAAAGTCCTTAAAAGAATATGAAAAAGAGCAAATTGTAAAGGTGCTTAATGCAGTTGGAAACAACAAAACTAAAGCGGCAAAAATTCTAAAAATAGACCGCAAAACTTTAAATCAAAAAATCACCGATTAAATCTATTGTAGAAGGTCTTAACAATATTAATTAAGGAGGCTATTAAGTCTCTTTGTTTATTTCACACAAAAACACCCGAAAACTGTCGTTAAAAACGAGTATAAATTCCACAGCTATGACAAATTTCCCTACACAAAAAATAGCTTTATAGCTGTTAAAATTAAATATATCCTTAATTATAAGCAACATAACAAACTTATAAATAAAGTGGCATTTGTATTGCTAATTAAAGTTTAAAAAACAACAGAATAAGACTACAAATTTATTATACACTTTTAAATAAAATAGCCAGCAATGAACTCTTTATTATCTAATAGTACCAATTTTATTAGCTCTTATACCCAACTCTAACCATTAACGCCTCAAAATCAACAAACTATAATATTATTAACAAAATTTTATTAACTTTAATACTGCTAAAAACAAATGCCTGTGAAAACAATTGAACATTCTTATGGTGCAGATTTATCCTGGCCAGAAAATTTGGCCCGCCAATTTGGCGGAAAAGTTGAAGGAAACTTTATTATTGTTCCTGAAGATATTCATACAGGTACGCGCTATTTCCTCGAAATAGAGCCTGGTGTAGTTGCTTATTATATCGATGTCGAATACAATCGTAATTTACATCTGATACAAAAAAACACCAACCAAAATTTTGTTGGCTATTATTACAATCTCACAGATGGTGAAGCAACAGTAAACACCCATAATTTCATGTACAATGTTAGTCGCTGGCAATATAATTTGTCCATTATTGATTCTTCTTTAGATTCAGACTATAATGTAAAAAAAGGAAGCAAAACATATGCTTTAATCATATTTATAAGAAAAGATATTATTGAAAGTTATACTAAACAACACGATATAAACTTACCTAATATCTCTCAATTAATTGATCCGGCCAAAAACACCATGATTCGATTTGACAGAATGAGTAGTGAAAGTTACCATTTACTTGACGATCTAAGAAAATTAAAGGTTGGTGGGGCAATTTTTGATCTTTACCTCACTGGGACTGTACATTTGCTAATATCAAATTATCTCAAAAAAATTTCTACGAAGCGTATTATTATGCAAACTGTTAATCAACAGGATTTAGCTCAAATTATTACTACTCAAATGAATTTGATTAAAAATATAGAAAATCATTTTCCGAGTATCAAATCTCTGGCAGAAAACGCCAACATGTCTGAATCAAAGTTTAAAAATTTGTTTCATAAAATTACCGGAGACACCCCAAATGTTTTTTTTATGGAGAATAAATTACTTCTTGCAAAAGAACTTCTCGAAACGAAACAATTATCAATATCACAAGTCTCGGACCAGCTTCATTTTACGAACAACTCTTATTTTGCTTCAAAATTTAAAGAGCACTTCGGTTTGTCTCCAAAAAATTATATCCAGGAATTATAAAACAGTTTTTAAACTAAATATGAATGAAACCTCTTATTTATGAAAAAAATACATCATCATCTTAGTTTATCATCAGAGTGGATGCATATTTTAGCGAAACAACTCGGAACTAAAGTTATAGACGATAAAATAATCTTTTTCCCTGAGAAAATAGGCCCGGGACATGCCTATTTTACACGAATTACTCCTGGTATCTCTGTTTTTTTTATTGACTTATCACTCCAAACACCTTTAAAAATAACGCGAGAAAGCTCTTCTAATGAACTATTTATTTTTCATTATGAATTAAGTGAACATATGAATCTGATCAAAATAAACAATGAAGATTTCCATATTGGTTCATTTGACAAGCTAGATCTGGCAATCATTGATAATGAAATAACAAGTGCTTATAAACCATCATTAAATCAAAGAACATTTGCTGTACGTATACTTGTTGACAAAACCTTATTAGCTGATTTTATTAAAAAGTATCCTAAAAAAGAATATAAAGACGATCTCAAAAAAAGATCTCCTGAAGCCTTTTATCATTATGGCAATATAGACAGCAGTAGCGCTTTATTATTAAAATCAGTAAAAACAAAAAATATAAACGATTTATCTTTTGATTCCTTTTTAAAAGGTATCTCTCTGAAATTACTGGGTAATTTCTTCAGAAAATTTTATGATGCCGAGAATAAAAATAGTTCTTTAACACAAGTCGAAAATGATGCTATTAATAAAACACGAGATTATTTACTGGCAAATTTATATGGTCCATTTCCTACTGTAATATTTTTAGCAGCTATGGCAGGGATGTCTGAATCAAAGTACAAAATGGCTTTCAAAAAAAGTCTCTCAACAACTCCAAACAATTTCTTTATCAAAGAAAAGATGACTTTAGGAAGACAACTTCTAAGAAGTGGTGAATTTCATACTTTAACAGAAGTCATGTATGAACTTAATTACAGCAAATTAAGTTATTTTTCATCAAAATATTTTGAGCTTTTTAATTGTAAACCAATTAATGATTTCATAAAAAAGAATCACTAAACGAGTTGTGTTTTTTTTAAAGATAGTAATTCACATCCCCTATTTTTTAAATTTGAATCTGCATTTTCAGCAATAGCTTCACTAAATAATGCTGAAAAGTTTAATCCATTAAACCTTACTCATTATTTATACACAAAGTTGAAAATTAATAAAACTACCTCAACATATTTATCTATAATAATTTGTTAAACTTTAAAATCAATTAATTGATTTTTATAATAAAAAAATCCCAATTGCAGGCTTAGACCACAATTGGGATTTTTAATATTACTTATTACTAAAATTAGAAACTACTTCCTGATTATTCTTTCCAGGAAACAATAAACTCTGAGCGTCTATTTAATTCGTGTTCCTTTTCAGTACATTTCACTCCATTAGAACAATGATTGATCAATTGAGTTTCTCCAAAACCTTCACCACTTAAACGATCAGCAGGGATTCCGGCTTTCACAATATAAGCTACTGTTGCTTTAGCTCTGTTTTGAGATAACTTCATATTGTAATCATCTTTACCACGGCTGTCAGTATGAGAGTTCACTTTTATCAATAGATTTGGACGAACTTTCATCAACTCAACTACTTTGTTAAGTTCAACTTTTGATGATTCTCTGATATTATAACCTCCATAATCAAAATAAATAGGCTGTAATTTTAGTAATTTTGTCAAATCGCCCTCTATCGTTTTTGTTTCTCCATCTATCACAATTTGTCGCTCATTAATCAGATCTGGTGATAACTCACGTTTTTCAAGTGGTTTCATTGGTTTAATCTCTTCTGATTTCTCAATCAAACCTGGCTTTTTGTATACTAATTTATACTCCTGGAAAGGTTCGATATAAGCTACATATTTACCTTCTTTATCGCTCAAATAGGTTCCGGTTTTTTCACCTGCCGGATTATAAGCTTCAACAGCTACTCCTTCAATTGGTTTTCCATCACTGTCTTTAAGAATACCGTAGACAATTGGTCTAATGTCTAAATTAAAACTTACCGGTCTTGTTTCAGTAAAACCATAGATATCATCATTTCCGCTTCTATTAGAAGAAAAATATCCTTTTTTAGAATCACTTTGAATTCCATAAGCAAAATCATCAGCATTAGTATTAACGCCATCACCAGCATTTACAACATGGTAAATTCCATTTTCATCTTTAATGGCAGCAAAAACATCTAATCCTCCTAAGCCCGGATGTCCATCTGAAGAGAAATATAAAATTCCTGTTGAATCAACAAAAGGATATGTCTCTTTTCCTAAAGTATTGATCTCATCGCCAAGTTTTCTAACATCATTACCAACAAAACCACCTTTTTTAAGACTTACAACATAAATATCAGTGTTTCCAAACTTGTTATTGCGGTCTGAAACAAAATAAAGTTCGCTCTCATCAGCACTTAAAGCTGGATGTGCAGATGAAAATCCATCGGCATTTACCGGGTAAGCAAGTTCTTTAATATTCTTCCACTCTCCCTTAACATTTTGCGCTACATAAATTTTTAAAGTTGAAATCCCTTCTTTATCTGAACCTAATTTGCCTCCAATAAAATTACTTCTGGTAAAATACATCAGGCTGCCATCCTTTGTTATGGCAGGAGAACTTTGATGATATTTTGTATTAACCTCGCCCTTAATAAGCATCGGATTTTGTAAACCTCCATCAGCAGTAATATCAGCAGTATACAATTTTAAAAACGATTTATTATTCCAACTGTGTTTACGTTTTATGACCACTCCTGTATCTTTAGCTGAAGCGTAAATAACTTTATCTTTTCCTAAAAATGAACTTCCAAAATCTGAAGATGTAGTATTCAGCTCAACAGGCTTAAACTCATAACGTCCAGACTGTTTTTGAATATCTGACAATAATTTTGATTCTTTCCAGTTTTCACTCAAATCTTTCTTTCCAGTTTTGGCGTAATACATTTTCATCACCTTTGCCGCCTCATCGTAGTTTTGACTGCTGTTTAAAGCCTGAGCATATCTGAAATAATATTCCGGATCAACATTGCTACCATTGTCAATAATTTTAGAATACCAGGCAGATGCCTCAGAATAATTTCCATTATAATAATAACAATCTCCCAGTTTAGTATAAACCTCTACAGAGTTATTACCTTTATCAACCAATTTTGTATACAATTTTGCTGCTTCAACGAAAGCATATTTTTTGTATACTTCATTAGCTTTTTCCAGTTTTTTGTCCTGCGCATGTATACTTGCATTATGCAGCATACATAACATCAGAAAAACAAAAACGATTTTTATTTTTTTATACATCATCCTGTTTAATTTTAAATCGTTATTAGAAGAACCTTGGGGTTACCAATCTATATTTTGTTGTGCTAAACAAATCAAAACGCAGGAAAATCTCATGTGATCCTGAATTATAATTTCCAATTTTCTGAGTATCATAATCATAAGCATAACCAATATTCAAACCATCCGTAATCTGAAAACCGGCCATAGCACTTACTGCTGCATCCCATCTGTAAGCCGCACCTAATGTAAACTTATCATTGAATAAAAAGTTTGCAGATAAATCAACTGCTAACGGTGATCCATTTACCGCTTTTACCATAACCGCCGGTTTAAACTTTAAATTATCATTTAAATCAAATACATAACCTCCCATTGCATAAAAGTGCATTTTTTGAGCAGCCTGTGAAATCTGAACATCTTCATAGAACTTAGTTTCTAAGATTTGTGGAACAGATAATCCCGCATACCATTTACTGGAATGGAAATAAACCCCTGCCCCAACATTTGGAGATACCTTTGAAATAACTCCCGTCATAAACGGATCATTCTTATCATATGGATTTACTTTATTGTAATCAACTTCCATAGAATTAATAGAAGCACTAATTCCTAATGACATAATCACCTCAGCAGAAAGATGAATTGGATATGAATAGCTTCCTGTTACATTAGTTGTTGCAGAGGGGCCAATCTGGTCATTTATAACAGACAATCCAATTCCTTGCCCCTGAGCATTAATCGGCATTTCCAAAGAAAAATTAGCTGTTTTTGGTGCTCCGTCAAGACCAACCCATTGCGTACGATACAAACCAAAAACACTCGGAATAGCCCTGGTACCAGTATATGCCGGATTTATTGTCATCGTATTATACATATATTGTGTATACTGCGATTCCTGTTGAGCTGAAGCTCCCAATGTTCCTAAAAACACTAGTGTTATTATTTTTAAAAAATTCTTCATTACTTTCTAATTAATTTAATTAACATACAGGTATCCGGTTTTCTCTTTTCCTGATTTAAGTCCTTTATAAGTCAGGACATAAAAATAAGTTCCTGTAGGAAGTTTTTCTCCCTTGTTAACTGTAACTCTTCCTTCAGAATACCCTTTGAACACGTTATTATTTACACCATAGCCAGAAGTTTCATAAACCTTTACGCCCCAACGGTTAAAAATTTGCAGAGTATTATCCGGAAAATCTTCTAACCCATCGATACGAAAATATTCATTTAAACCATCTCCGTTGGCTGATACTGCATTGTACACCACAATATTATCCGGCATTTCAGACAGAATTCTCGCTAATGTATATATCCCCTGATCTTTTACTGCGGCAGTAGCCAGCTTATTACTTACATCTACTGCTGTGGTATAAAACTTCCATTCATTATCAGTTGCATCCCATCTTACAATAGCCAGTTCACTATCTCTTTCTCCGTTTATAATAGTATTTGGAGTCGTTTCTTCGTTCCATGATAATGTCAAAGCAAGATCTATGTTTTTCTGACTACTTTCAAGTTCCCAGTACTCAACATTATCAATCAACTGAATTCTCTTTTGTCTTTGATTATGCGGATATTGAGGATCCGAATCCTTAAGCAAATATTTGCTTCTAAAAAAATCATCCTGTGAATTTATCTGTCCAATTGAAGAGGGTCTGAAAAAACCTCCGTCACCAATAGGGAACTGAAAAGCCTTATTTTTGGCTCTCTCTACATAACCTGAAACATAACTATTGTTACTAGTAGATTTGTGAGATGCATCACTTTCAAAAATGATGTTTCCATTGTAATTCACATTGTCTACAATTCCCTTATCAAATTCAGAAACTCCGGCAATACTAATATCTCCAGACAATAAAAAAGCTGGTTGTACATTTTTATTCTCAAAGTGTACATTGTTTAGTTCGCTCAAAATAGTCCCCGAAATAGTCTGGGCTCCAGAAAGTCCTTTAAAGTAGGTTAGTCCTGTACTCGTTTTGGGAGTAAAGCTAACTAAACCATCATTATTGTAATTTGCATACAATATAAATGTCCCGTCATTAATAAAGTCTCCTGAGGTATTATTATTAAAGCTTGAGACCGTAGCCATTACTGTACCAGATCTAACAACCAATTCGCCATTGTTTACTGTCTGTGCTGTTGCTTTGCCGATGGTACATATCGATAAAAAAAACGCACTAATGTATATTTTGTCCATAATCATATTTCAAATATTATTTCTCACATCAACTTATTATACCTTGGTAAAAGAAGTATCAAAACTGTGTTTCGAACGCTGATTTAAACTTTAAAAAGCACCTCTTTGATTAAACTAAAAAAAGAAGTGCTTTATCGTTTTTTTTAATTAATTATATAACTTGTATCTGTGTTTGTCTGAGAATAGTCTATCGCCCATGCCATAAGATTAGCATACATAATACTGTTGTATATTGTACCACCATTATAAGCCTTTGACAGAGGTGTACCAGTTGTCGAAGCAAATGCAGGATAAGTAGTAGTAACATTATCACCATAGCCTGAATAACCACAATTAAAACCTCCATCTCCTAAGAATACAAAACCTAAAGTATTGTGTTTAAGTGAATAGATATTTGAACCTTGTGTTGCTAATACTGTTGTATTTGCAGGAGCACCACTACTAACGAAAACAGAATTAGCGCCATCTCCTCCTAAAAGTTTACCTCTAAGGTCACCAAAAGGACCATTTAAACTTGGATCAGATGCATTAGAGACATTATAAACATAACCATTGTTAGTTGCAGAGATAGTTACATTAGCATCACAAATAGCATCGATTACATCTTTCGCCTGATATCTTTCGTTAGCAAAAATTAACACTCCTTTTTTAATTTTAACAAAATCGCTTAATACTTTTATTGTAGCTGCATCAGTATAATAATACCAATTGTAACCAACATAAATGATATCAATTTTATTGTCATTAATAAGCTTTTTAAGCGCTGCCCCTACAGAGTACCCTCCATTTACAAACTTAAATGACTCTTTCATTTGAACTGTACCTGTAGGTCCAAAATTAGATGGAGATAATATAGATCTCGCAGAATAACTTGCACTTGCACTTGCAGGCTGGTAAATTCCCTCTCCCATTCCTAATACATTCATTGTACGGTATGTAAACAATATTGATTTAGTACAAGTTGAAGTACTTGAAGTACTATTAGTACTAACTTTATAAGTAAAAGTACCGCCTGAAGTTGGAGTTCCTGATGCCTCTAAAACAACTGATTGTGTTCCTGTCGTTGCAAAAGTTCCCTTTTTTGAAAAAGAGATTCCGTTTACTACGTCTGTACTAATATCATAATCCCCCACATATGTAACGTTTACAGAAACTGTCATTGTATTTGCGGCAGGATCCATTACAACACCAGGAACATAATTTCCTGCAGTTGTAATACTACCACATGTCATGGTATAAGCAACTGGCTGCTGTGCAATAATCAAGTTATAAGAACAAGTTGCCGTTGCTCCTGGAGTTCCCGTAAATGTTAAAGCTGTTGTTGTTCCTGACAATGGCGTTCCAGATCCTTTAAGTACTACAGTATCTGCACCCAATTTTGTCAATACAATTGGACCTGAAGAGAAAGATATTCCATTAATTGTATTAGTTGTAATTGTAGTTGAACCTGTAGCCGTAACGTTTACTGGCAATGAGATTGTATTCGTTGATGGATTAAGTGCAACATTTTGCATGTATGCTCCGGCCTGAGTTGCTTTTGAACAATCCATAGTATAAGCCACAGGAGCAACTGTTACAGAAATACCACTACAAGACCCACCTGCAACCGTACTTGCATTAGAAGAAAGATTAAATATGTCTGTACCGGAAGCAGTTGGTTTTCCTGTTCCTAATAATTCAACCGTTTGTGGTCCTGTTACAGTAAAGGTACCTTGTCCAGTAAATGAATACCCATTTACGGTATTTGTTTTCATACTCCAATACCCTAAATTGGTAACATTTACCTCAATAGTTAATTTGTTACTACTTGTTAAATCTAAACCAATATTGTACGATCCTAATACATTAAGACTTCCACAAGAAATAGCAAAATCAACATTCGCTTTTTCTACATAAATATGTGGTGTACAATCACATACCACACCATTCAAAATTAAACTTACTGTATCTCCTGGATCACCGGTAGCATATCCTGTACTTGGTCTTCCTGTTCCTCTTAATGTTATATCATAAACACCAGCAGTCGGAAAATTTCCACTTGCTTCAAAGTAATACCCATTAGCAGTTGTAGCTGTCATTGTATAGGTACCTGATTGTGTAACGGTAACCGGAACAGTAAGTGTATTATCTCCTGAAAGAGTAACACCTTGTTTATAAGTACCATTAGCAACCACGGCTGAACATTGTGCTGCACTTACATCAAATACTGCTGGTGGTGGTGTACCACACATACTCAACCATTGTATCCTCAAAGAATCCCAATAATCAAAACAATTGGTATTGGTATTAAAAACCAATAATCCGTTTGATAAATTAGCGGTAGGAATAGCGTTACGCTGTGCCGTCGACATACGGGAAATTAACATCCCCTTATTGTTACTTTCTAACTCAAAAATAGCACCATCTTTAGCCTTTGCAGCGCCATTACTGATCGTTCCGTCTTTAATTTTTGCTGTTTCGGCCTGAGCAAAAACGGAACCAAAACTTAATAAACTCAAGATAACTACTAAAGCTATCTTTTGTAATTGATTTGTATAATTCTTCATATTCTTAAATTTCAGTCAGTATCAAAGTACTGTAGCAGTACTTTGACCTGAATAATTATTAATTGATTACTATTGTTTATCTGATACTAATTTTTCCAATTTTTCTAAACGCACGTTCATTGCTGCTGATGCTGCTTTTATTGCTGCTGATTCAGCTTTCAATTGTTGGATTTCATTGTTTTTAACTTCCAGTTCTTTCTCCTGCTCAATAACGTGTAAATACAACTCTTCCGTTTTTTCTAATAGTTGAATTGATAGTTCTGACATATTAAATGAATATCCTTCTTTCGTTTTTACCAATTCACTGATTGGAGTAATACCCGGAAGATGTTTATTTTTCTTAATATAAGCATCTACTTCAGCCAACTGTTTAAATTTATAATCTGACTTAATATCAGAGAATCCTTTAAAATAATCTTCAAATACATAATCTGCATAATAACTGTTTACCGTTGTGATAGCACCATTCACTCTCAATTTTTCATTTGGAGCTGCAGATGGAGTATCAAAACCAATTCCTACCCAGCCTTGTGTATAAACATCGTCTGTATTTAAAGTAGCTCCTTTTTTTGATGCCACACTAAACCACGGTTCTTTAATTGCATCTGTAAGATCCAAAGGATGTGTCGCCTTATCTTCATCAGTATAATCTAATGTACCTTTATCACTATTTACTACTAACGATGTTAACGTTTGAGACGGTCCTACTAAGTCAACTAAGTTAAAATCGCTTTCATTTCCTTTTTCATCTTTATAAACCAATGCTTGTGTAGTACCATCATAAGTCAAAGAAGTTAATGTTTCTGTACCTTTTACTAAAAGCGACAAATCGATTGGGGTAGCTGTACCTGTTTCATCAGTGTAAGTTAAAGTATGTACATCAACCTGTTGATCGTATATATCTGTTTCCTGTGTTACTACATCTTTTAATGAAGTTACAGTTTCTTTATCCTTAACAATAGTTGTTAATTCGTTGATTACTTTTGGATCATTAAAAATCGTTGACGAATTATCTATAACGTCCTGAACAACATCAATAGTAGCTGTTCCTGCTTTCTCATCTGTATAAACATACTTACCATCTGTTCCTTTTACTAAAGAAGTTAAGGTTTCGTTGTCTTTTACAATTTTAGAAATATCTACCAATTGTGTATTTCCGGCTGCATCAACATAGCTAAACTCATTTGTTGTAGAGTTGAATGTTACGTCGCCTGCTGCTTTTCCAGCAATTTCCTGAATAATATTGGTTACCGCAGGATTGTTAAAGATGGTAGAGGCATTTGTGATAACATCTCCAACTACATCGATAGTCGTTGGCGTTTTGTCCTCACTTGTATATAAATATGTTCCGTCATTATTATTTACCAGCGTCGTTACAGTTTGTTCACTCTCAATTAAGTTTGTAACCTCAGTTTTAACTGCACTGTTGTTAAAAATTGTTGATGAATTATCTATAACATCCTGAACAACATCAATAGTAGCTGTTCCTGCTTTCTCATCTGTATAAACATACTTACCATCTGTTCCTTTTACTAAAGAAGTTAAGGTTTCGTTGTCTTTTACAATTTTAGAAATATCTACCAACTGTGTATTTCCGGCTGCATCAACATAGCTAAACTCATTTGTTGTAGAGTTGAATGTTACATTTCCTTCTGCTTTTTCAGAAATCTGCTGGATAATATTGGTTACAGCAGGATTGTTGAAAATAGTAGAGGCATTTGTAATAACATCCCCAACTACATTAATAGTCGTTGGCGTTTTGTCCTCACTTGTATATAAATACGTTCCGTCATTATTATTTACCAGCGTCGTTATAGTCTGCTCACTCTCAATTAAGTTTGTAACCTCAGTTTTAACTGCACTGTTGTTAAAAATTGTTGATGAATTATCTATAACATCCTGAACAACATCAATAGTAGCTATTCCTGCTTTCTCATCTGTATAAACATACTTACCATCTGTTCCTTTTACTAAAGAAGTTAAGGTTTCGTTGTCTTTTACAATTTTAGAAATATCTACCAACTGTGTATTTCCAGCTGCATCAACATAGCTAAACTCATTTGTTGTAGAGTTGAATGTTACATTTCCTTCTGCTTTTTCAGAAATCTGCTGGATAATATTGGTTACAGCAGGATTGTTGAAAATAGTAGAGGCATTTGTAATAACATCCCCAACTACATTAATAGTCGTTGGCGTTTTGTCCTCACTTGTATATAAATATGTTCCGTCATTATTATTTACCAGCGTCGTTACAGTTTGTTCACTCTCAATTAAGTTTGTAACCTCAGTTTTAACTGCACTGTTGTTAAAAATTGTTGATGAATTATCTATAACATCCTGAACAACATCAATAGTAGCTGTTCCTGCTTTCTCATCTGTATAAACATACTTACCATCTGTTCCTTTTACTAAAGAAGTTAAGGTTTCGTTGTCTTTTACAATTTTAGAAATATCTACCAACTGTGTATTTCCAGCTGCATCAACATAGCTAAACTCATTTGTTGTAGAGTTGAATGTTACATTTCCTTCTGCTTTTTCAGAAATCTGCTGAATAATATTGGTTACTGCAGGATTGTTGAAAATGGTAGAGGCATTTGTGATAACATCTCCAATTACGTCAATAGTCGTTGGCGTTTTGTCTTCACTTGTATATAAATACGTTCCATTATTATTATTTACCAGCGTCGTTATAGTCTGCTCACTCTCAACTAAGTTTGTAACCTCAGTTTTAACTGCACTGTTATTGAAAATCGTTGATGAATTATCTATAACGTCCTGAACAACATCAATTGTAGCTGTTCCAGCTTTCTCATCAGTATAAACATACTTACCATCTGTTCCTTTTACTAAAGAAGTAAGGGTTTCATTTAATTTTACAATATCCTTAATGTTTACAAGCTGCGTATTTCCGGCTGCATCAACATAACTAAACTCATTTGTTGTTGAGTTGAATGTCACATTTCCTTCTGCTTTTTCAGAAATCTGCTGAATAATATTGGTTACCGCAGGATTATTGAAAATTGATGATGCATTTGCAACAACATCTCCAACAACATTTATAGTAGTTTTTAAATTATCCTCATTTGTATAATCATAAGTACCATTATTATTATTAATAAGAGTTGTTATAGTCTGCTTGCTTTCAATTAAGGTCGTAATGTCTTTTTTAACTTCAGTATTATTAAAAATCGTTGACGAGTTATCAATAACATCCTTCACTACATTAATGTCGCTGTCTGCTCCTGACTCATTTTTATAAGTATAAGAACCTGCACCATTATTAGTAAGTGTAGTTATTGTTTCATTTAATTTTACAATATCATTGATATTGATTACATGACTGACTCCTTTTGCATCTACATAACTAAACTTGTTTGTTACTGAGTCGAATGTTACATTACCAACTGCTTTTTCAGAAATCTGCTGGATAATATTAGTTACCGCAGGATTATTGAAAATTGATGACGCATTTGTAACAACATCACCAACAACATCAATGGTAGTTTTTGAGTTATTCTCACTTGTATAAGTGTAAGAAGCTGCTCCATTATTAACAAGAGTAGTTATTGTTTCATTTGCTTTAATTATTTGGGTAAAATCTATCACTTGTTGATTCCCATTCTTATCCACATAATTGAATTGTTGATTAGTTGGGTTATAAATAACAGCTCCGGTAGTGGCAGTTATTTCATTTGAAGTAACAACTCTATTCCATCTGTTATCATACCAATAATAGTAACCAGGTGTAATATCAGAAGCAGTAGCTGTATTAAATACTAATAAACTACTTACATTTCCATTTTTAATTGTACGAACATCCGTTGAGCCTGTTAATTGAACTCTAGGAATCAAAACCCCTTTATCAGTGGCGACAACCTCTAACTGGGCTGAAGAATTTGGCATGGTGGTACCAATACCAACTTGCGAGTAACCCGCAAAACCGCCTCCCAAAACAAAGAGTAATGGTAATAATTTGTTTTTCATGAATATTAATTTTTTATTAATAAATTAAGTGCTGTTTGAAACCACTTGTAACAGAATTAAACCGGCATTATCAATTAAATAAATACCACATTAATTACCCTGCAAAATTCCTCCAATTATAAAGTTTAAAAAGCCTCTATACGTTTAAATAATAAGAGAATAAGACGAACTTTTGTAAAGCCAAAACCTACACAAATCACTAATAATCAATACACTACACAATTCATTCTTTTTTATCTGACACAATACACTAAAGCAAGAAACTTCTTATGAATCTGATATTTTTTAATCACATTTTTTTATACTCTTATTTATGTCATATAAAAAAAACGACAATAGGAATTTCCTACTGCCGTTCTTACATTTAAACATTCAATTATTTTTATTTCCCCATTAACTTCTCCAGATTTTTCAAGCGCAATTCCATTGCTTCAGAAGCCGATTTAAGCAATTGAATTTCTTCATTCTTAATTTTCAACTGCTCATCCTGTTCGAAATTATGATTCATAACTTCTTCTGCTTTTTTCTGCAATGCCAGAATTTCATTATTCTTTGCATTCAATTCTTTATCCTGCTCAATAATATGTAAATACAGCTCTTCTGTTTTTTCAAGCAACTGAATTGATAATTCTGAAACATTGAATGAATAACCTTCTTTAGTTTTTATTAATTCATTTATTGGCGTGATACCAGGTAAGTGTTTATTCTTTTGAATGTAAGCATCAACTTCTTCTAATTTCTTAAACTTATAATCTGCTTTGATATCAGAGAAACCTTTAAAATAATCTTCAAATACATAATCTGCATAATAACTGTTTACCGTTGTAATAGCACCATTCACTCTCAATTTTTCATTTGGAGCTGCAGATGGAGCATCAAAACCAATTCCTACCCAGCCTTGTGTATAAACATCGTCTGTATTTAAAGTAGCTCCTTTTTTTGATGCCGAACTAAACCACGGCTCTTTAATCGCATCTGTAAGATCCAAAGGATGTGTCACCTTATCTTCATCAGTATAATCTAATGTACCTTTGTCACTATTTACTACTAACGATGTTAACGTTTGAGACGGCCCTACTAAGTCAACTAATTTAAACTCGCTTTCATTTCCTTTTTCATCTTTATAAACCAATGCTTGTGTAGTACCATCATAAGTCAAAGAAGTTAAAGTTTCTGTACCTTTTACTAAAAGCGACAAATCGATTGGGGTAGCTGTACCTGTTTCATCAGTGTAAGTTAAAGTATGTACATCAACCTGTTGATCATATATATCAGTTTCCTGTGTCACTACATCTTTTAATGAAGTTATAGTTTCTTTAAGTGCTGCCGGTTTTCCCGCTGCATCTGTATAAGTGGCAATGTCATGTCCTGTTGTTACAGTTGATACAAATGACGTTATTCCATCTTTTCCATTAATATTAACCCAGTTAGGTGATTTAGATGCCCATTCCGCATCACGTCCTGCAACTGTATTATCGGTTCCAACATATGCGTAAATGTTTCCTGCCGGATCTTTTACAATAGCATCAAGAGTAGTAATTGAACCAGCCGTTCCAGGTTCTCCTGTTGCTCCAGTAATACCATTTGCACCGTTAAGACCATTGATCTTAACCCAGTTTGGAGATTTAGATGCCCATTCTGCATCACGTCCTGCAACTGTTTTATCGGTTCCAATATAGGCGTAAATGTTTCCTGCCGGATCTTTTACAATAGCATCTAAAGTAGTGATTGAACCTGCTGTTCCAGGTGCTCCTGTTGCTCCAGTAATACCATTTGTACCGTCAAGACCATTGATTTTAACCCAGTTTGCAGATTTAGATGCCCACTCTGCATCACGTCCTGCAACTGTATTGTCAGTTCCAACATAAGCATAAATGTTTCCTGCCGGATCTTTTACAATAGCATCAAGAGTAGTGATTGAACCTGCTGTTCCAGGTGCTCCATCAACTCCTGCTATACCGTCAATACCATTTTTACCTGTTAACGGAATCCATTTATCAGGATTTTTAGGATCACGTATGTAAACAGTTCCTGTCTGATTGTCAATGTACATTGCAATGTTATCACCTGGATAACCTGCTTCTCCTTTATTACCCGGTACACCCTGACCTCCAATTACACCATCTTTACCATCTTTACCGTCAAGACCATTAATCTTAACCCAGTTAGGAGATTTAGATGTCCATTCTGCATCACGTCCTGCAACTGTATTGTCGCTTCCAACATATACATAAATGTTTCCAGCCGGATCTTTTACAATAGCATCCAAAGTAATGATTGAACCTGCTGTTCCAGGTGCTCCCGTTGCTCCAGCAATACCGTCAATACCATTTTTACTTGTTAATTGAATCCATTTGTCCGGATTTTTAGGATCACGTATATAAACTTTTCCAGTTTCATTGTCAATATACATTGCAACACTATCACCCGGATATCCAGCTTCTCCTTTATTACCTGGCAGCCCTTGACCTCCAGCTATACCAGTTGATTCGCCAGAAATAATAAATTTATTCCATTTCCCATTAAACCAATAGTAGTACCCCGGAATAACATCAGAAATAGTTTCCGTATTAAACACTAGTAAACTCTCAACATTTCCCTTTACTATAGTTGAAGCATCTGTAGTTCCTGTTAGTTTTACTCTTGGAATTAACACCCCTTTATCACTTGCAAAAACCTCTAATTGTGCAGAAGCATTAGGATCTAACTTCCCAATACCCACCTGCGAATAAGCAGAATAACATCCTAAGACAAAAATTAAAGGAAGTAATTTATTTTTCATGTGTACAAATTTTTTAATGTTCTTATTAAATTATTTTAGATAAATCGTGGACAATGAAACAAGGCAATTAAGACAACTTTTTTAATTTTATTGTTTTATTAATACCACAAATCAAACTGATTCCAACAAGAGTAGTTTGAGGCAACAAAGGTCTAGGTATTGTTTTTTCAACTTAACCACGAAAAGTTTTTAAACTGGTATTTTAAGACAATCCTAAATAGTAGTCCTGTATTAGGAGTATAAAAAAATGAGAAAGCGATAATAGCTTTCTCATTCTAATGGAATGTAGTACAACTACAAATCTTAATAGGACAAAGACTGTATAAACCTAATCTTTGACAATACTTATTCGTTTTTTTTTAGATTTTAAAACAATGATGAAGTAAGATTGTTTTTATCCCTAAAATGTAAAAACATCTCTGAAAAAAAATCAACTTATTACTAACATAAAATGCTTGCAGTTAAATGCAAAAAAAAGAGAGAACTTTCATTCCCTCTTTTTATTCAAATTATAAGTTTAAAAGAATATTAATGTTATTACTTCAAAATCAATTAAATAATACAACTAATATTTATAGTGCAAAGATCTCGTTTACAACACCATGCGATTACCAGTAAAAGGTTTTTGAATTACATTTTAAGACATCTTTTTTATTCAATACTGTTTTTACTTAATACCTTTTTTTAATTTAGTCAATAAAGAATTGTCCATGAGCTTAATCTGATTCACTACAATCTGAGCGATTTCGGTAGCTCCTTTTAAAGAGAGGTGCGTGTCATCGGCTTTATCTTTGTCATAGTAAGCATTTTCGCCTGTCTTAAAGTGCAAATGCAATTCTTTTGATCTTTCCGGTCCATATGATTGCTCTAGTAATTCAGTATAATATTCGAGATCAATAAAAGGAACTTTATATTCCTGTGCAATCAATCTCGTTTCAAGAGGATAATTTCCATGTGTAGGTACTAAGACACCCTTCTCATTAAAATTACGTCGGGCAATAGAAGTTAGTAAAACCGGAATTGCCCCTTTCGCTCTGCTTTCTGTCACAAAACGAATTAAATTATATCGATATGAAGTATGAGGATTTGTATAACGAGCAGAGTCTTCTATTTTTTCGTCATTATGACCAAATTCTATAAAAACATAATCTTCTTTCTTTAGTGTATTATAAATCGAATCCCAGCGCTTCTCGTTTATAAAACTTTTTGTGCTTCTACCATTTACGGCTTTATTTACCACTACAATATTATCGCTAAAAAAAGGCTGTAACACCTGCGCCCATCCATGTTCGGGATTTTTATCAGGATTTTTTTTATTGGCCATTGTAGAATCACCAATACAGTACAAAGTTGTTTTTTGAGCGAAAGAAAATGTGGTAATCAGAAATGTTATTAGAATATATTTTCTCATGTTTTAGTTCTTGTTTTTTTGGTTGGTAGTTTTCGGTTTATGTCTTTCTTATAGTCAACAGATCTCTTGTCACAAATGTCCTTCGACTTCGCTCAGGAGGACAAATCATTATTTTCTACTCCTACGTTTGTTAGTCTGAGTGTAGTCAAAGATCTTTATGTTACGAAATATCCTTCGGCTTCGTTCAGGAGGACAAATCATTATCTTCTATTTCTACATTTGTCTGTCTGAGCGTAGTCGAAGACCTTTACGTTGCAAAATGTCCTTCGACTTTGCTCACAAGGACAAAGCGATACATCTCTACGGAAAACCTTTGAGCCTTTGCCTCTCCAAACCTAAAAGATGCACTGCAGTGCGTCTCTACGGTTTTGAAACCGCCGATGGCACACTCGCTCTCTGCCCTATAAAAACATCTGTCATTAAAACATTTTCTGCATTTTCGTTTGATAATGCATTTTTTGCTGATTTGATTTCGATATTACTGAAAGATATACCTCTGATTTTTTTATCGGGAAATCCCTGAATTACGATTCCGGATTCTGATGCTTTATTGCAGTTAATATTAGAGAAATGTACATTTGATATGTCAGATTGAAAACCTTTTCCCTCTCCATGATAGTTTGCTGTAATATAAATACAGTCTTCTACCTCGTCTAAGTGAATATTATTTACAAATATATTTTTGATATATCCTCCGCGATCTGCATTTGTCTTTAAATAGATTCCTCTTTTTAAATATCCAATCGTTTTGCAATTTTCAACAAAAATATTCTGTACTCCTGCTGACATTTCGCTTCCAATAACAACTCCGTGCAATCCTTTAAAATTGCAATTTCTAATTACTATATTTTCACTTGGCGTTGCCTCATTGGCTCTTCCTTCATGATCTCTTCCTGCTTTAATGGCAACATTGTCATCACCATTATTAAACGTTACATTTTCTATTAAAACATCTTTAGCATATTCAGGATCTATTCCGTCGTTGTTATGATTTAGTGATTTATAACTTACTCCGCGAACGGTTATACTTTCTGATTTTAAAAGATGGAGACACCAAAACGGAGAATTTTCTATTCTGATATTCTCTACCAATATGTTTTTGCATTTAAAAAACTGAATCATCTGCGGTCTTAAAAAATAGCCTTCTCCAAATTTTCTATCCTTTACAGGCACCTTATTGTGATTCATTTCACGGCTTCGTTCTTTTCCTGCACCTTCTTTTGCTTTAAAAGTTTTCCAGATCTTACCTCCTTCTCCATCAATTGTTCCTTCTCCGGAAATAGCAATATTAGTACAATTATTAGCATATATAAGCGGACTGTAATTGTAGAGCATTGTTCCTTCCCAACTTGTTAAAACCATTGGCAAATAGTCCTGCGGATTGTCACTGAATTTAATTTTGGCTCCTTTTTCTATTCTCAGATTTACATTGCTTACAAAATGAATTGGACCATTGATTTTATAAATTCCTTTTGGAACAATTATAGTTCCTCCATTATTTTTTTTACATAGAGCCATCGCTTTATCAAAAGCCTTTTTAGTATTGGTTATAGAATCTCCTTTTGCACCAAGTTTTGCAATATTTATTTCGAATGAAGGGAAGACCGGAAGCTGAATTCTGCTAATAACAGAATCAACTTTAGTCGATGGAAATTCCATTTTCTGCGCAAAAGCAGTACAGGAAATCAATAAAAAAAGGAAAATTTTAAAGTTCATTGTAATCTGATTTATTTTGAATACCAATTGGATATTGCATCATTCAAAATGTTTTCTGTTGTGTATTTTTCAGCCTCTGTCTTTTTAAGCTGATAAGACCATTGTACTCTTTTTGAAGGTTGAAATCCTTCGCCACTGCAATTATATTCGGCATAAAAAGCTTTTTTCTCTGCCTCGGGTTTAGACCAGTTTTCCCAGCCTTCCGGTTTTATTTGTTTTCCCATTTCGCAATTTATAAAAACTGTTTTAGCATAAATGCGCCATGGTCTTCCTAAATAAACTGCATCGGCGGCCAGTGCTGCTGTAAGCTTACAATTCTTAAAAACAAATCCAAAAGGAATTCCTTCCGGCGTTGAAGCAGCCGTTATATAAGAGCTTTTTATACTGTGAATTTCGCAATTCTCAAACAAAGCTGTTGCACTTCCAAAAATAAAATCAGTTGTACCTTCTATATAACAGTTTACAAAATATTGTTTTGACGTTTTTCCAGACAGATACAAGGTGTCCTGATTTCCTGAAATAATACAATTCGAAATTCTGGCACGATTGGCAACTATAGATAATGCTATACCCTGACCATTATCGCTAGATGCATTTTTAATAGTTAAATTTGAAGCAGAAAAATCATCTCCTTCTACTAAAACGGTGTAAGTATAAAAAGTACTGTTTCTTCCCAGATTGATTTTCGAAAAATTATCATCAAAAGTAATGATTGTTTTTTCTTTGCTTTCGCCTTGCAAAACAACATTAGTATTCCATTCCGGAATTCTGACTTTTTCATTATAAATTCCATTTTTTATACTAATGGTAATTTTTTCGTAAGGGAATGCAGGGCAAGCATAAATAGCATCCTGAATTTTGGTAAAATCTCCCGAACCATCCTGAGCAACAGTAATTAGGGATATATTCTTTTTATCTGAAGCTGAAACTTTTGTCCCGTTCTTAATTGCCCAGGAAGGATATAATTTTAATACTTCTTTAGCCGCGTCTGAATACCACGAATACCCATTTCGTCTCTCTGAACCAATTTGATCTAATGCTTTTTTTCTGATTCCGTCGCGATCACAAAAGAAAGGTTCATTAGTTTCTAAGTCCATAAAACGAGCCCAGATTGGTGCAGCATTTGTTGTCGGAATCATCTTTTTCTCTATAATTTTTCCTTCTTCATTGAGAATTCTTTTTTCTTCCAAATTGGTGATTTTTGTCTTCTCCAACCATGCGACTGCACTTTTTACTGCCGTAACAATTTCCGGTGTCGGCTTTTCAAGTGACATTAACAACAATACAATTTTTACAGATTCATATCCACTTAATGAGGCTAGCTCAAAAGCTCTTGCATTTGCAGGTGCCAAAGTAACTTCATCATGCTGAGCGCACCAGGCTGTTAAAACACCGTTTTGTTTGTATTGCGTTTTTAAAATGCAGTCAATTCCTTTATCAAAAGCTTTTTTCGTTTTTTCGACCACTTCTTTAGAGGGTTTAATGCTGTAAAAATCTGTTTCCTCACTTATTTGTTTCAAAACATTCAGAATATTTACCATCGAATCGTCATTGTAGGTAATATGCGTATAATATCCTTTTTTTAACGGATAAAACTGTGGCCAGCCACCATTAGCATATTGTGCCTCTAACAAATAATCCAGTCCTTTTAAAAACGATTTTTTATAACGCTCGTCTTTTACCTGAGCATACATCCTTGACATAAAAAGCATTTCCTGACAAGTTGCACCATTATCAGTTGTGGTTTCCACATCCATTTTTTTAAGTGCAATTAAATCCTTTTTTTGTTTAGGAGTCAGCTCATTCTGCATTTGAATATTTTTAGGCCAGCCTCCAATATCCCTTTGGTAAAGCAACGCATTTTCGGCTATTTTCTTAGCTTCTTCAGATCCAAACCAGGACGATTCATTTTTACGAATAACGTCCGGCCATTTTTTGTAGGTATTCTGAGCATGCAGACCAACATTAAACAATGCTATAAAAAGTACTGCTATTTTTTTTAATTGAATCATCATAATTCTTTCTCGCTCTTAAATTTATTTTTATGCTGTTTAAATATTGACTTTATAATAATCAAATGCTCTTTTTAAAATAAAAACCGATTTAAATCTTTTTTAAGAAATCTTTTTCTTACAAAATATACAATAGCATTGATTTTTAAAAATCGTCTCGCAAAAGCATTTTATATCCCTCGTTTTTTTTCAGAATCCCGAAAAAACCTTTTTACTGCTTTATTTTGTCACTCTAAACCAATCGACTGCTACACTTCCGGAATCGTTAGTAATTTTTTCGCTCAAAGCAAAAAGGCCAACTTTGGCGCCAATCCATTTTCCCTCTTTTGAAATAAAATTATTTCCAATTGATTGATATTTTTTATCCTCTAAACTATAATAGAAACTACAAATTCCTCCTTTTTGAATTTTAACTCTTAAATAAATTGTGTTGTTAGATATCAAAATCGGACTTGTTTCTGTCTCTTCATTTTTTTTATCAAAACTTCCTGTTTTCTGATTCAGATATAATTTGCCATTATCATTTTTGAGCGATAAATAACTGTAATCTAATCCCATAATAATTAAACCGGTACTTTCTCCATTTAATCTTGCATTAAACGTCAATTTTGTAGTTACGGTAAATTCTTCAGCAGGAAATTTTTGAAGAAGTAAATTAGGTGCTTCAAAAATTCTCTTATTGTCTTTGATAGTTGGCAAACAATATAAATTTAGATATCCTAAACTCGTTGGAAATCCCCAATTGTTTTGGGTATTTGCCTGCCACTGCCATTGCAATCCTAATTTTGGTATAGTAAACTCATCTGATTCTGCCGGAGTTTCAATTGGATATTTCTTTCCAACATTTGGTTTTCTAAAAGTTGTTACCGGCTCGCCGATCCCGTTTTTGTCAAAATCCTCTCCCATAACTGGCCAGTCATTTACCCATTTCATTGGCTGTAAATGCATAATTCGTCCGTAAGCGCCTTTATCCTGAAAATGTATAAACCAGTCTTCACCCGTTTGTGTTTGTACCCACGCACCCTGATGCGGACCATTGATGTTTGTTTTTCCCTGCTCCAAAACTTTTTTCTTTTCGTAAGGGCCAAATACATTTTTGGATCTTAAAACCGTTTGCCAGCCTGTTGAGACTCCTCCCGCCGGAGCAAAAATGTAATAATAGTTGTTTCTTTTATAAAATTTTGGTCCTTCGATTGTTCCTTCCCCATCGTGACCATCAATCACCATGACTTCATCATTGTTTGTTGCTGTCCCTTCCGGATTCATACTACAAACCACCAATAAGCTCTTGATTTTGGCACGGCTCCCCGCAAACGCATGAACCAAATAAACTTTTCCATCTGTATCCCACAACGGACTAGGATCTATAAGTCCGCTTCCGGCTTTAACCAAAACAGGCTCTGACCACGGACCTTCTGCCTTTTGGGCTTTAATCATGTAAATTCCAAAATCCGGATCAGGATAATAGATATAAAATTCATTGTTATGGAAGTTGATACTTGGTGCCCAGACTCCGTTTCCATGCTGCACTTTATCAAATATTTCTACCGGTGTTTGTTTTGTTAAGGCATGACCAATAATCTTCCAGTTCACCAAATCTTTTGAATGCAAAATCGGTAAACCCGGAATGCAATTAAAGGACGAAGCAGTCATATAAAAATCATCTCCGGCCCTGACAACATCGGGATCTGAATAATCGGCATGAATAATTGGATTGGTGTAAGTTCCGTCTCCGTTATCGGGTATCCATACTTGTGCTGTATTCTTTTGAAAAGAAAAAATACAGAAGAACAATATGATAATTTTTATGCTTTTCATTTAAACCACAATTTCTTGTTTTATTAAACCTGACAGGTTTTGAAAACCTGTCAGGTTCACACTCTACCGTCTTTTTTTGTCATTATGAGAAATGACAAACATTGCCAACATTCCAACTATTTACTAATGACTATTTACTAAAGACAAATTAAAAAATTACCTATTCAATTCTACAGCAGCCAAAATAAAGGGTCCTGTTGCTTTTGGATCATTATCTTTCTTTTTTTCCTTCACATAGTATTCATATGAACCGTCTCTGTATGGAGTTCCGCCCAAACCAGCAACCTGACACGCCTGAGTTAAAGTAATTCCGCCATCAGCATCAACTTTAATTAATTTTGTAGTTAAACCGTCAAATGCTTTGTTAGCCAGTTTTTTATATTTTGCAGGCAAGTATCCTTTATTTGCTCCTTTTGCAAAAGCATATGCAAACATCGAAGAACCAGAAGCTTCAAGATAATTTCCTTCTTTACCGCCCTTATCTGTTACCTGATACCACAATCCTGATTTATCCTGGTATTTAGCTACAGCTGCACAAGCGCTGTTTAAATACTGAACTAATTCTTTCTGTTTTGGATGATCTTTTGGCATATAATCTAAAACATCAACCAAAGCCATAACATACCAGCCTAAAGCTCTTGACCAAAAATTAGGTGAGTTTCCGGTTTCTTTATTTGCCCATGGCATTTTTTTACTTTCGTCCCAGCCATGATATAATAATCCCGTTTTTGGATCTGTAGCATGCAACTGAATTTGCTCAAATTGTTTTGCTACGTCATCCAGATTTTGTCCATTTTCAAACGTAACGGTATATTGTGCATAAAACGGTTCTCCCATGTATAACCCGTCTAACCACATTTGGTTTGGGTAAATATTTTTATGCCAGAAACCGCCACTTTGTGTTCTTGGCTGTTCTGCTATTTGTTTGCGCAATAATTGCATTGCTTTTAAGTACTTTTCTTCTTTACTCGTTTCATAAATATTAAAAAGCAAACGACCGGATACCACCATATCAATATTATACTTGTCGAGCTCATACGTTTTAATTGTACCGTCATTCTGTACAAGAGCATCTACATATCCTTTTATATAAACCGGATATCTTGAATCGGGATTCTTTTTATACAATTCTTCAAAACCATGTAATACCAAACCATGAACATAATCCCATTTTGGTGTTTTTGAGTCGTCAATCATATAGGCTTCAGGATGACGTTTCATTAACGTTAAAGCCATTTTATCTGACCATTTTAAGTCCTTAGAAATAATAATATCTTTATTTACAGTTTCCTGAGAAATTACTTTACAACTGGTAAACGCCATTACACAAACTAAAGCTGCAGCTGTAAAATAATTGTGTCTTCTATTATTTTTCATTTTTGCTATTTTAAAATTTTTCTTTGTTAATCCTTATTTATTCAATTCAATTGCACTTAGCAAAAATGCTCCATAAGCAATTGCACCATTTTCTTTTGTTCTTCCGTTCAGGTAATAATCATTTGTACCATCACGAAAAGGTTTTCCTCCCAAACCTACATTTGGCGAAACATTTAGAATATTTACTTCACCTTTTTTATCAATTTTTACAAATTCTTTGATAAAACTGTCAAATGATTTTTTTGCGGTCGATTTGTAACTTGATGCTAAATATCCTTTGTCTGCTCCTTTTGCAAAAGCATAAATAATCATTGCAGATGCAGATGGCTCGACATAATTTGCGTACAATTCCGGTTTATCTGCAACCTGATACCATAATCCTGACTCGCTTTTGTATTGATTTACATTCTTTGAAATCTGATTCAGATAGCTAACCAGAATTTTATATTTTGGATGCGATTTTGGAAAATAATCTAAAGTCTCAACCAAAGCCATCATATACCAACCAATACCTCTGCCCCAAATCGTTGGCGAAGTTCCGGTTTGTTTGTTTGCCCAGGCGATCTCTTTGCTTTCATCCCAACATTGATAAACTAAACCTGTTTTTGGATCTGTTAGATGATTTTGTGCCAGTTCAAACTGTTTGGCAATATCATCTAAACTTCTGCCTTTTTCATATTTAATTGTAAATTGAGTGTAGAAAGGCTCAGCCATATACAAACCATCAATCCACATTTGGTTGGGATAAATTTGTTTGTGCCAAAATCCTCCACTTGGTGTTCTTGGCTGGGTTTCCAACTGATTTCTTAATTCCCCGATAAGTTTATAATAGCGTGAATCTTTTGTTACATCATATAAATTAAACAACAGTTTTCCAGGATTTAAGCAATCGATGTTGTATTCTTTTTGTTCGTATTTTTTAATATGTCCCGTGCTGTCGATCATTATATCAACATAATCTTTGATATAATTCAGGTATTTTTTGTCGTTTGTTTTTTGATACAATTTCTCAAAACCAGACAATACAAAACCCATTTTATAATCCCATTTTGGTTTCTCATTTCCATCAAGCTGCCAGGCATTTGGGTATTTGCTTAAGATGGAAAGCGCTGTTCTTTCTGACCATTTTAGCTGGTAAGAAATAGTAGCTGTATCTGAAACGTTTTGATTTTGGGCTATTGTTTTACTACTTAAAAAGAGCAGTAAAACAATCGCATAATTTATAAAAGTGATCTTAGCAGAAACTGATTTGTACATAAAATTACATTTTACCTTTTTTATTCAAAATTTCTAATTTTTCATCTAAATACTTTACAAAATCTGCCTTAGATTTAATTCCGTTTACCTCTTGTTCCCAGGCTCCTAATAGATAAAACGAAGTTGATTTGGTCGTAGGTTTAAATACTAACAGATAATCCAGATCTGTATTCTGAGTACTTTCGATTGTATTTACTTCATAAAAAATAGCCATTCCTAATTTATCCGGAACCAAAGATTGTTCGCCATAAGTCGCCAGGTAGGCCCATTTTTTGTTCTTACTTTCTTTTTTAAGCAATTCTGTATTCTTTTGTTTTACGATTCCGGTACAAATTCCTTTAATTTCTTTTGAAGCCTGAATGGTATGTTTGGTATAAAGATCGTCTGGCTTAATCGTTAAAACCGAAGTAAAATCGATTTTATCTGAAGCTGTTTTCCATCCATAATAATTTACTTTTACTATAGATTCTTTCTCTTTGTTAAATACAGTTGCAATCGTAGAATCTACTTCTCTAAAGTGCAGTTTTTCATTGTTTAAATAACGATCAATTGATCCAATTCCGATTCCTTTTCCAGCTTTTAGAATATCAGCTCCCCAATCGCTCATTTCATGATAAGAATCAAAATTATCCTGTCCTACCTTTGGCAGAATATTCTCTGAGGTTTTCTTTCCAAAAATATCAATCGCATTTCTCCAGTCTAAATATAAACGGTATCCAATACGGTTGTTTTCCCAACCTGGACCTTCATAACGAATATCAAAAGAATGATCTGTATGTTCCGGTGCCAGTTTTAGTCTGTCAACATTTTTAAAAACTGTACCACCAATATATTTTCGCGCTTCCCATTTTCCATCTGTTTTTGCTGATATTTCAGCATATGTTTTATTCTTTTTGATGTCGTATTTTTGGGCATTTACTGCTGTAATCCCAGCTAAAAATAAGACTGCTGCGGTGATTTTTGCTTTCATTCGTTTTATTATTATTTAAATATTTTATCCAAAAAATGTATTATGTATTTATTCATTTCATCAAACCAGGGCTGAAAAAACCAAAATGAATGCGGTGAATTCTGGATGGTTTGTACTTCATTGTATATTTTATTCTGATTCAAAATTGCAATCATATTATCTCTCCCGGCGTGAAACCTCTCAAAACTACTGTTGATAAACAATATTGGAGGTGTATTTTTATCGGTATGACTTAAGGCCGATGCATTTTTCCAATTTTCAGGATTTTCTTCGTAAGAGCCTTTCAACCAAAAAGAGGCCATTTCTCCTTCTTTCGATTCAGGATGTTTAAAAGCCAGAATTCCATCTACATCAATAATTGCATGTACTTTTGAAGAAGATTTACTTTTAAAAACTGAATCTTCAAAAGCTGCATTTTCATTTGTTGTACCAATCAAAGCAGCCATCTGACCTCCTGATGAACATCCTAAAACAGCTATTTTGTCTGAATCAACGTGAAACTTAGCAGCATTATCTTTTATAAATTTAATTGCGTTTTTAATATCATAAATCCCTTCGGGATATTTTGCTTCTAGTGATAATCTGTATTCAACTGCAAAACACGAATACCCTTTTGAGGCAATTTCCTGTGCTAAAATTTGCATTTGGTTTTTATTTCCTGATCTCCATCCGCCACCATGAATCATAATTACGGCAGGATTTTCTTTTTTCTTTTTATAAAAATAAGCATCTAAATGTAATGCTCTGTTTTCTTTTTGATCATAAACAACATCGTTTATCTGATCAACATTTTTATTCTTTTTTTCCTTTACTACTGTAATAAAAGGATATTGCTTTATGAGTTTATTGTAAGTGCTTTTTTCTGTGTATGAAGTATCAATACTATATTGGCATTGTGCTGTAATACCTTTTAAAAATAACAATAAAAATAACACAAATAGCTTCATTCAGAGTCTCTATTTTAGTTAAGAAAGGAGTCTGATACGGGATCAAACTCCTTTTTAACTGCTTCAAAAAAACAATTCCTCAAAAAATTATCAAATTACTAACACTAATTACCACAATTAATAAGCAGGATTTTGAGGAAAATCTTTATTTCTGTTTAAATCTAATGCTGACTGAGGAATTGGTCTTAAAATTTTAAGGTTTCCATTTTGTCCGTTAAATACACTTGCATTAGTAATTTTTGGGTTATATAAAACTGTTCTTTCTACTAATGTTCCAGTACGTTTCAAATCAAACCAACGGTGATATTCTCCTAATAATTCTCTTCCTCTTTCATCTAATATGGTGTTGATGCTAATTGAGGTAAGAACAGGAATTGTTCCTGCTACTCCGCCTCCGGCTCTTCTTCTTACTTCATTTAAACGAGCTAAAGCTGTTGTAGATTCACCTGCTTTAAAATAAGCTTCTGCTGCAATTAAATACGTTTCTCCAAGACGTGAGATAATAAAATCACGTGTACTGCTTCTATTTGTTGCAGGAGTAATTGGAGTTGTATTGTAATTTGCACTTGTCGCCCCACTATATGGTGCTTTTGGATCATCAAACTTACGAACCGGAATCAGATTGTAATCTCCTCCAGATGCTGCTGCTGAAGAATAAGTTCCCCAGTTATGGTATCTAAAAGTGGCTGCATTTGCTTTTCTTGATGCATTGGCCGTATTCCAGGCTGTTCTGTCTGCTGCTGTAAACCAGCTTGGTTCGTAGAAATCTGTAATTTTCAATGCTGCCTTATCAGCTACATCATAATAATCATAGTATCTGCTGTAGATTTCATTCATAAAACTACCTTCCCAGCGTTTGTCTCCTTTTTCAAATAAAGATAGGGCATAAACGGTTGGACAAAGTGTATAACTTCTGTTTGGATAAGGATTTCCTGATGCTGCTGCACCCAAATAAGAGCTAAACCAGTAGTTTTGTGAACTACCCAAAGATGTTGTACCGGTTGCGTTTGAAGCAATTGAAAACTGTACCGAAAATATAGTCTCAAGATTCATTTCGTTTCCTGGTTTTACCACATTATCAAAAGTTACGTTTAACGCCTGACCATTAATAGCCTGATCTGCAATCGAAGCTGCTGTTGTAAAATCTGCCGGAGTTCCAAAAGTTTCGTATCCTCTTGTTAAATAAACTTTTGCCAATAAATGCTGCACGGCTCTTTTATTTACTCTACCGCTATAGGCTGCTGTACTTACTGCCGGAAGAGATTCGTTAAGGTCTTTTAAAATTTGTGTATAAACTTCTTCTGCTGTATTTCTGTTAAAAGAAGTCACCGCTGTATTAATATTGTCTAATACAATTGGAACTCCTCCATAGGTTTGAACCAATAAGAAATAAGCATTTGCTCTTAGAAACTTTAGTTCTCCAATTCTGGTATCCAGTGTGCTCGTTTTTTCTGTTATTGTTGAATAATACAATCCTTTGTTGGCTTGCTGAATTGCAGTGTAACAAGTTCTGTACAATTGATCTACACCTGCAGAAGATGAAGATAATGTCAAGTATTTACTTAATCCTTCCGGTTCCTGATTTCTTCCTTCAGAATACATATCTGTACCCGCTTCAAACAACCACGGGTCTCCACCATAAATATCTTTTAATGTAGCGTAATTTGTATTCATTAAGGATTCAAATCCCGGCCCCGTAATAAAGTACTGTTCTGCTGAACCATAAGAACGGTTGTCTTCTTCTATATAATTTGAACAGGAATTTAAACTAAGGGTTAGAATTCCTATAAGTATGATAACTTTTTTCATTTTCTTTAATTTAAAATTTTAAACTTAATCCCATTTGAACCGTCATTGTAGATACACGGTTAACTGCTAAAGCTGCAGTTGCCCACTCTGGATCGTATCCTTCATAATCAGTAAATACAAACGGATTTAATACATTCACATAAAAACGCATGCTTTTAAGTTTCAGTTTATTAAGCAAATCATTATCAAGGCTATAGCCTACTGCTATATTTTGCACTTTTACGAATGATGCATCTTTATAGAAAGCAACATTGTTTGTATCATAATAAACACCTGCACCACGTGGTAACGGATTTGTGTTTGAATATTGTTGTGCAATACCCGCTCCGTTAGCAGGAATATACCAATCTCCTAAATCTAATTTTTGACGACCTCTGTCTGTAACGTCGGCAAAATTGTCATGGAAACCACTAAATACTGTCATTCCCTGATTTGTAATCAAAGACAGCGACAAATCAAATTGTTTAACTTTTAAAGTTGTTGAAAAACTTCCTGACCATTTCGGATCGTAATTTCCTAAAATAGCACGATCATTATTAGCATCAATTTTTCCGTCGTTGTTTAAATCTTTTACTCTTGCCTCACCTGGTTTTTGACCATAAGTCAACGCTTTTGCAGCTTCGCTTTCCTGCCAGACTCCATCAAAAACATAGTTGTAGTAAGAGTGAATATTTTCTCCAATAAATAAATTGTTTCCAACATCATCAACCTGATCTTGTCCGTAGATAGAAACTAATTCGTTTACATTTTTAGTGAATGTAAAACTAGTTTCCCATGATACATTTTTGGTCTGAACATTTTTAGTTACCAAAGCAACCTCGATTCCTTTATTGCTAACAGAACCAACGTTTGAAGTTATAGTAGGTACCCCGATTTCTAATGGTAATGCTTGCTGGAATAATAAATCTTTAGATAATCTGTCGTATACATCGACACTACCTGAAATTCTGTTTTTAGCAAATCCAAAGTCTAAACCTAAATTCACCTCTCTGGTTTTTTCCCAGCCTAATTCCGTGTTTCCTAAACTTGCAGATGTATATCCGTTTGCCACTGTATTATTAAAATCATAATAGGTCGGAACTTTTAAAACACTTAA
Source organism: Flavobacterium sp. N2038 (assembly GCF_025947185.1). Lineage (NCBI taxonomy): Bacteria > Pseudomonadati > Bacteroidota > Flavobacteriia > Flavobacteriales > Flavobacteriaceae > Flavobacterium > Flavobacterium sp. N2038. Next base: position 2,534,082 of record NZ_CP110001.1, on the reverse strand, counting down.
ACTTGAGTAAGGGCTTACATTATCATTTCCTGTATAACCAACACTTCCTCTCAATTTTAAATTAGTGACAAAAGAAGCATTTTTCATGAATCCTTCCTGATGAATATTCCATCCTAAAGCTACAGATGGAAATGCTGTCCATTTATTTCCTTCTGCCAAAACAGAAGAACCATCATATCTCACAGAAGCTGTTAATAAATAACGCCCTTTGTAAGCATAGTTAAGACGCGCGGCATAAGATTCTAATGTGTTTTTAGAATATGGAATAAACACAACCCCTGAAGGTGTTAAATTGTAGGTTGCCTGTGCCCCTGAGCCTAAATTATAAAAGCTTGTTTCGAATGGGTTTTCTCTTGAAGACTGAAAGTAAGTTTCTGTTGTATTGGAATAAAAACTCTGAAGTCCTAAGAAACTAAATACATGATTTTCTTTTAATGTATAATTGATATTAAACTGGTTATCCCAAGTATAATTAAAGTTCGATGTATTGGTTACGTCACCAGAAGGTAAACTTTTGTTTTTAAGACCAAAATCGGTTTGAGCTCCGGAAGATCTTCCTTCTCTTGCATCTAATTTACCAACAGAAAATGTAGATTTAAATGACAACCAGCTCGTTGCTTTATATTCTGCAAAAATATTTCCAATTGTGATCCATTTGTTAATCTCGTCACTAGAGTTTTTAATTTCTAAAAGCGGATTGTAAGAACCTGTTTTATTAATCGCAAGATTTCCGTTTGGATATCTCAATGTACCCGGTTGTTGCGCATACGTTCCAACTATTTCATTACCTGCAGCATCAATTGCCCATGGAGATGTATATGGGTTTTGTCTAAAAGCCTCCTGCATTGCAGTTGCGCTACCCAATTGCTCTTCGGTTTTAGAGATCGTAAGGTTTGCTCCAAATGAAATCTTATCATTTACTTTATGATTTAAACCTGCTTTGAAATTGTATTTATGAATTCCTTCATTATCAATCACTCCGGTTTCTTTTTGTGCTCCTAAACCTAAATTATAAGAAAGCCCATTATCTGCACGACCACTAACATTTAGATAGTTATTTGACATCATACCGCCTTTAAGAACAGCATCCTGCCAATCGAAACTTTTATTATTTGCTACTCTTTGAAATAAAACCGGATTTGTACCCGCTTGTCCAACAGCCGTATTTAATTCTGTAGCATCAATATCCATATAAGTTGGATTTGTAGCTGAAATAGTGGTAGCCAGGAAAGCAGATTGATGGTAATACCACCATTTTTCCGGACTCATTAATTTTGGTAATCTCACAGCTTGTTTATTTCCATAAGAAGTATCAAAAGACACAACTACTCCGGCTTTAGCGTTTGCTCCACTTTTTGTTGTTACGATGATTACACCGCTTCCTCCTCTTGAACCATAAATAGCGGCTGATGAAGCATCTTTAAGGACGTCCATTCTCGCGATATCCTGCGGGTTCAAAAAGTCGATATTATCCGTTGGAACTCCATCAACTACAAAAAGTGGTTTAGAACCGTCTTTGTTAATCGAGTTTGCACCTCTAATAATCACACTAAAACCATCACCAATACGACCTGAATTTGAAGTAACCTGTACCCCGGCAATTCCCCCCTGGATTGCTTCCATTGGGTTTGTCACATTTCGTTCTGTAATTTTAGCTGCTGATAAAGTATTTACCGCTCCTGTTAAATCTGTTTTCTTTACTGAACCATATCCTACAACAACTACCTCTGTAAGTGCATTCGATTGTTCTGAAAGACTCACATTTACTTTAGATTTTCCCGCAACACTAACCTCCTGCGTTTGAAAACCTAAATAGCTAATTATTAATGTAGCTTTATTATTGGTAACATTAATTTTAAAACTTCCCTCAAAATCTGTAGAAGTACCATTTTTAGTTCCTTTTTCCTGCACATTTACCCCTGGCAGGGATAATCCTTTAGCATCTGTAATTTTCCCTTCAACAATGGTCGATTGTGCGCTCACGGCATTCATCAAAAAGAAATTCAGGAAAAATAAAAATACAAGATTGTATTTTATTTTTTTCTTTGATAATTGTTCAATGTTCATAATTGGTTTTTGGTTTGGTTAAATGTTAATTTAATTAGTTTTTAATTTGCAAGTGATTCTATTTTCTTTCCATTTATATAGGTATTTATAAAATTTACATTTTTAACGTTTTTAAGTGAGTAGACTGAATCTACTTTTGCAATCGTAACATTTTTAAATGTTATATTTTCTATTGGAGATTCTTTATAACCGTCGGCGAGAATACCAAACTTCCCTCCGTTTTTTACTTTAATATTTTCAAGACTTATATTCCTGATTGTCGGAACAAAATTTCCAACTTGGTTTCCGTACAGATCATAAAACATGGTCACTCTCAGTACACATTCTTTTACGGTACCAACTTCAATGTTTCTAACAAAAATATCTTCAGTTGTTCCTCCGCGTTTTGAGTTCGTTTTGATTCTGATGGCGCGATCCAGCTCCGGACTGTCCATTACACAGTTTTCTACATAAACATTATTTACACCCGCAGTAATTTCACTTCCCATAACAACCCCACCGTGGCCATCAATCATTTTGCAGTTTTGAACGATGATATTTTTACTCGGAATTCCAACACGTCTTCCATCTCCGTCTCTGCCTGATTTAATAGCAATACAATCGTCTCCCGTATTAAAAGTGCAGTTTCTGATAATTACATTTTGAGAATATTCAGGATCACAGCCGTCATTATTTGGTCCGTGACTGTTGACCGTAACTCCGTCAATAATTACATTATTCGATTTTAAAGGGTGAAGAATCCAAAATGGTGCATTAACAACTGTAATATCCTTAACCAATACTGTATTGCATTCAAAAAATTCAATAAAATTTGGACGTAAGTAATGCCCTTCTCCAAAAATACGTTCTGCAACCGGGATTCCTTTTTCGGCCATTTCTACCAAATTGTCACGATTTAGCGGATCAAGCTGAGAAGGTTGTCCTTTTTCCCAACCAAATCTTTTGTTTCCGCACCACGACCACCAGTTTGCATTGTTGGCCTGTCCGTTTAAAGTTCCTTTTCCGGTTATCGCTACATTTGTTTTATTCCTTGCATAAATAAGTGGTGAATAATTCATTAATTCTGTTCCTTCAAAAGAAGTATGTATAAGAGGATAATCTTTTGAATTGGTACTAAAAAGAATTTCAGCCTGATCTTCTAAATGCAAATTGACATTGCTTTCTAAATGAATCGGACCTGTTAAATATTTCCCGTTTGGAACCACTACTTTTCCCCCGCCATTTGCTGCACATTTTTGAATTGCTTTCTCAAAAGCCAGCGTATTTATAGTCTTTCCATCAGCAATAGCTCCAAAATCATTTATGTTATAGGTTTTATCTAAAAAGTAGGTTTCAGGGATGCTTTTTACAATCAATTCCATTTTTTTCCATGGATTAGCCTCAGAAACACCAGAAACTTGTTTTCCGCATGACAATGCCATCATTGAAAACACTATCAAAGAAGCAATTGATTTTAACTCTATAAACTTATTTACAATCATTTAGGTTATGGTTAACATTTAAATTAGCAAAACATTAATTTTATGTAATCGATTACACGAAAGTATAAAAATTGTTTCAACACAGCAAATTAATTTAGAAATAATTTATATATTTAATTTTTATTTTAAATTATATTTACACTTAATATAAAAAAAGACATAATTTATTATCATAATAAAACCGAAAACGTTTTAATTATTAATTACGGTAATCGATAACAATAAATATTGAATTATATAAAAAAAATGTATTTTTGTCTAGAATTTAATCTGAAAACCTTTTAGAATGAGCGAAAAAATAACCATTTATGATATTGCCAAGAAATTGAATATCACTGCTGCTACTGTTTCCAGAGCGTTAAATAACAATCCGAAAATAAAAGAAAGCACCCGCGACCTGGTTATCAAAACCGCTGCATCTATGAATTACAAGCAAAATAAACTGGCGCTGGCATTAAAAAGCGGACGAAGCAATAATATAGGTGTTATTGTACCTCGTATTGACAGTAACTTTTTCGCGTCGGTCATTAGAGGTATTGAAGAAGAACTTCAACCACACGGTTATCAGGTTATTATCTGTCAGACACACGAAAGTGCTAAAAGAGAAAATGAGAATCTTTATACTCTAATTGATGCTCAGGTAGACGGAATTATTATGTCTGTCACTGATGTAACCAGCGAGAATGATCCGGCCTTTCGTTATGTATTAGAAAAAAATGTGCCTCTGATCTTTTTTGACAGAAGCAAACATATAGATGGTGTAAGTTCTGTAACTATAAACGACTTTAAGGGAGGCTACATTGCTACTAAACATCTTATTGATGAAGGTTGTCGTGCCATCGCCCATTTTTCGGGAGATCAATCTTTTGAAATTTTCAAAAACAGGTTTTTAGGCTACAAACAAGCTTTATTGGATAACGGAATGACGTTTAATGAAGAATATGTTATTCAGACCAAAAGTAGTGTGGATGCCGGTAAAATAGCAGTAGAGAAATTGCTACAGCTTCCTACTCCACCTGATGCCATATTCTCTTCGAGTGATTTTGCTGCATTAGGTGCTATACAGGAACTTAAAGAAAGAAACATAAGTATTCCTAAAGATTTTTGTGTAGCCGGTTTCAGTAACGAACCTTTTACCAAATTCATGGAATTATCCATAACTTCTGTAGATCAGTCCTCTCTGGAAATGGGAAAAATGTCTGCCCGGGTTTTCTTAGAACAAGTAGACAAAACCCACACGATAAAAATTGAAAAAAAGGTAGTTCTTGCACCGGAATTACACATTCGTAAGTCTTCCTCAAGAACTAGCATTTAATTTTTTTTTGAACCATATAAGTTATATAAGTTCATTTTAGATAAACAATAAAAAGGCAACTCTAAGAGTTGCCTTTTTGCTGAATTTTAAACAAACTTAAATTTGCTTATATAACTTATATGGTAAAAAAAAAAGACGCACTGCTGTGCGTCTCTACATATAAATCTTTGTCACTTTGTATCTTTGCAACTTTGTGCCTAAAAAACTAAAGTGAAACTCCTCTTTTCCATGGAATAAATACATCTTGTTTCAACTGGTCTGCTTTTGTTTCCACGTTTCCGCTCGCCAATTCTATAATGTAATCTACTATTTCTGCTCCGACCTCGGTAATGGTTTTTTCACCAGTAATCACCGTTCCGGCATTTACATCGATAATATCAGACATTCTATTAATTAATGCCGTGTTCGAAGAAATTTTTACAACGGGTGCAATCGGATTTCCCATTGGATTTCCTAAACCTGTGGTAAATAAAACAACTGTTGCGCCCGATCCAACCAATCCTGTGGTACATTCTGCGTCATTTCCTGGCGTATTTAAAAGATTTAATCCTGGTTTTGAAATATATTCTCCGTAATCTAAAACATCTACAACAGGTGAAGTTCCACCTTTTTTAGCTGCTCCGGCAGATTTCATTGCATCTGTAATTAATCCGTCTTTGATGTTTCCCGGAGATGGATTCATATCAAACCCTGAACCTGCATCTACAACTGATTTTTCAAAAGCTTTCATTAAAGTTAAAAACTTATCTGCTTTTTCTTCGTCCACACATCTATTCATCAATTCTTGCTCAACGCCACATAATTCTGGAAACTCTGCCAAAATTGTTTTCCCTCCCAAAGCTGCAAAAATATCTGAAACAACTCCTAATGCTGGATTTGCAGAAATTCCTGAGAATCCGTCGGATCCTCCACATTCCAAACCAATACTTAGCTTTGAAAGAGGAGCAGGTTTGCGTTCAATTTTGTTGGCTCTTTTAATGGCTTCATAAGAATCTTTAATCACCATTTGAAACATTTGATCAGTAGTTCCAATTTGTTGTTGCTCATAGATCAAAATTTCTTTATCACTATTCGGACTCATTTCTTTCAATGCCTTTTTAAAAATATCAACTTGCAAATTTTGACAACCTAAACTTAAAACCGTTGCACCTGCAACATTTGGATTGTTCACATATCCTGCAAGCAGTTTTGCCAACAATTCTGAATCTTGTCGAATCCCTCCACAACCACCTTGATGATTGATAAATTTTACTTCGACATTATCTAAAAGGTTTTCATTTAAATTTTTATCCGAAACTTCTTCTACGCTTTTTTCTTCAATTAAAGAGCGTAACAAATTTTTATAAGAAACCTCTTTTTTAGGCATTAATTCGTTTTCAAAAATATCTTTCAGTTTTTCGATATTTTTGTTTTCGCAAAAAACCAATGGAAAAAACAACCAAACGTTTTTAGTTCCAACTTGTCCATCAGTACGGTGGTATCCGTTGAAAGTCTTGTCTTTCCAACGATCTACATTTGGTGGAGTCCAACCTAAATTTCCGTTTTTACCAAAAACTTTTTCACTTTGATGTTTTACATTTTCGGTGGTAATTACTTCTCCTTTTTTTATAGGTTTAACAGCTTTTCCAACCAAAACGCCGTACATTATAATATCATCACCGATTGCAAAATCTTTTTCAGTGATTTTATGTTTTGCTTTAACATCAGTTGTTGGTGAGACAGTGGCTCCTTCAAACATAATTTGTTCGTTTTGTACCAAATCGGTTAAAGCAACAATTACGTTATCTACTGGGTTGACTTTTATTAACTTTTTTTGCGTTGCCATAACTATAGTATGTAAATTCTTTAATTTAAATATTTTTTAAAATTGACGAAACCTTGCTCTACGCCGTTTGCATCAATTTCTTCCAATGCTTTTGCAATCGCATCTGTCAGAGAAGGAATTGCAGTTAAATCCTCATCCCAGAAACTTTTATTTTGCAAAGTAAGTCGCGCTATTTTATTGTAATCATCTGATGTCCAGAGTCCGTTGAAGAAAGATGTAATATCTTCACTGTCATTAACCGGTAAACTTTCTCCTCTCCAAGTTCCTTTATAGAAACGGATTAGACTGGCAAATGCAAAAGTTAAATGCACCGGTAATTTATGATGTACATCAATGTAACCAGTTAAACTAGGCAATACACGCACTTTGAATTTAGAAATTGAGTTTAAGGCAATAGAAGACAATAAGTGTTTGATAAACGGATTTCTAAAACGGTCTAATATTTCTTCAGAAAAACTAGCCAGTTCTGCTCTGTCCATGTTTAACGTCTCATTGATTTCATCAAAAACTGCTTTATTCACGAATTCTCCTGTGAATGCATTATCAACAGTTTCTTTTACAGTTTCATTTCCATAAAGCAATGAAAACGGCACCATTGCAGTGTGTGCACCATTTAGAATTCTAACTTTACGGGTACGATATGGCTGCATATCTGCCACAATTTTTACATCTAAATCTGTTTTTTCAAAAGGAAGTTTTGTTTTTAATTTCTCATCACCTTCAATCACCCATAAAAAGAAACTTTCGGCACTTACGATTAAATCATCTTTATAAGTAAGCTGACTATTGTATTCTTCTATCTGATCTTTTGGATATCCCGGAACAATTCTGTCTACTAAAGTATTATGAAAAGAACAGTCCTCTGTTAACCACGTTTTAAATGCTGGTTCCAGATTCCAATCTGCACAATATTTCAAAACAATTTCCTTTAAAGTATCAGAGTTATAATTAATTAACTCACAAGGAATAATTGTTAGAGCCTTAGATTTATCGCCATTAAAATATTTAAATCTTTCATGCAAAAGTACCGTTAATTTTGCCGGAAAAGAAACCGGAGGCTGCATCGTAGGCAAATCAGACTGAATATACTCGATACCTGCTTCTGTTGTATTTGATATAATAAAAGCCAGTTCTTCTTCTTTTGCCAAAGCCAAAAATTCCTGAAAAGAAGCATAAGGATCTACTGCCTTTACAATATTGGTAATCAACTCTTTTTCCTGAATCTCTTCGCCTTTTTTAACTCCTTTCATGAATAAGGTATAAAGGCCATCCTGATCATTAATCATCTTTACCAAACCTTTGTCTATAGGCTGTACAACTGCTATTCCAGCATTAAAATCAGCTTCATTATTTAATTTTTGAAAAGCATATTCTACAAAAGCTCTTAAAAAATTACCTTCTCCAAATTGTACAATTTTTACCGGAAGTTTCTGTGAAAATGCTGTATTTGATCTATTTATTTTTTCCATTATAAATCTCTGTAAAGTGTTATAAATAACCACATTTAAATACCTTATCTATTGTTTTTGGGATTTTACATTGTAAAAGAAGCATTACACCTGAAAGAGTAAAATAAAACCTGCTGTGAGGAGTGACAAGATTTATTTATGCAAGCGTAATGCCCAATTACAACATCTAAAACTCTAAAAAAAACGCAATCCAAATAAGGAATTGGTATGATTATTCCTTATTTATTTTTTAATATTTTTTATGATATCCAAAACCTGGCTAACCTTTTTTTGTAAACCATCAAAGTCTTTATTATCAAGTATATCTTTCGAAATTAATTGTGACCCGATCCCTACACAAAATGCACCTGCATTAAACCAGGAAGTTAAACTTTCAACAGTTGGTAAAACACCTCCTGTAGGCATTATACTCGTCCACGGGCAAGGTCCTTTTATTGCTTTTATAAATTCCGGTCCATAAATATCACCCGGAAATAATTTTACAATTTCACAGCCTAATTCTTCGGCTCTGGCAATTTCTGTAAGTGTTCCGCAGCCTGGAGACCACAGTACTTTACGTCTGTTACAGGCAATTGCAATGTCTTCTCTAAAAACAGGAGTTACAATAAAATTTGCCCCTAAACTCATATATAACGAAGCTGAAGCAGCATCTGTAATAGAACCAACTCCTAACATCATTCCTGGCAATTCTGCCAAAGCATATTTGTTTAGAGCTCCAAAAACTTCATGTGCAAAATCACCTCTGCTGGTAAACTCCATCAATCTGGAGCCACCGTCGTAACACGCTTTTAAAACTTTTTTACTTAATTCGATGTCAGAATGAAAGAACAACGGAACCATACCGTTCTCTTTCATTGTCGAAGCAACTTCAATCCTTGAATATTTTGCCATTTTTATTCTTTTATCTTGATACTAATGCAGAACCATCACCATCAATCATATTTTCAACTTCTTTTAATGTAACCAGATTGTAATCCCCTGCAATCGTATGTTTTAAACAACATGCTGCAACTGCAAAATCTAATGCTCTTTGGTTATTATTCTGATATTCCAGCAAACCGTAAATTAATCCCCCCATAAAAGCGTCTCCACTTCCTACACGGTCTACGACCGGAGTAACTTCTTTAACTGCTGCACTATGAATTGCTTTTCCGTCAAATAAAATCCCTCCAATTCTCTGATGTGAGGCACTAACAGAATAACGAAGTGTGGTTGCCGCTATTTGCAGATTCGGAATCAAATCAAACAGTTTAGTATATAAAACGGGAAGTGATTTTTCATCCTGATAATTTGGATTTACTTTAGGAATTCCCAGCATAAAATAAGCTGTATCAATATCTCCTAAAATAACATTGCTGTACTGTAGCATTTCTGGCATTACTTCACTTGGTGTTTTACCATATTGCCATAGTTTTGATCTGTAATTTAAATCGCATGAAATTTTAATTCCTAATCTATGAGCCGTTTGGATAGCTTCTAAACAGGCCTCTGCCGCACTTTGAGAAATTGCCGGTGTAATGCCGCTCCAGTGAAACCATTCAGCGCCATTCAAGACTTTTTCCCAGTCAATCTGACCTTTTTCAATAGTTGACATTGCGCTGTGAGCACGATCGTAAACAACATTGCTTCCTCGGGTTCCGGCACCAGTTTCCAGAAAATAGATTCCTAAACGCTCTCCTCCATAAAGAATATTTTTGGACTCAACGTTCATTTTTCGCATTTCCTTTAATGCCGATAATCCAATTTCATTTTCGGGTAATCTGGTAACAAACTCAGCATCTATACCATAATTTGCCAGAGATACACAAACATTAAACTCCCCTCCTCCGTACGAAGCTCCAAATGCTTTTGCTTGCGAAAAACGTAAATGTCTCTCTGTCGAAAGACGAAGCATGATTTCTCCAAATGCAACTACTCTACTCATTACTTATATTTTTTTGCCACAGATTCCAAGGATCAAAAGGATTTAAAAAAAACTTTGCGAACCCTGCCTTAATTCCTTGCGAACTTTGCGGTTAAATTTTTACTTAAAACTTAAAATATTCTTTTGCGTTATGGTATGAAATATCAGAAACTAATTTTCCTATCCATTCCATATCATTTGGCAGTTCTCCGCGTTTAATTTCATCCCCTAAAAGATTACATAAAATACGTCTGAAATATTCATGTCTCGGAAAAGATAAAAAGCTGCGTGAATCTGTCAGCATTCCCACAAAACAGCTAATTAGGCCCATATTTGAAAGCGCATTTAATTGTTTTGTCATTCCATCTTTCTGATCTAAAAACCACCATCCAGATCCAAATTGTACTTTTCCGCGAACACTTCCGTCGTTGAAATTTCCAATCATTGTCGCCATCACTTCATTATCCGCAGGATTCAGATTGTAAATAATTGTTTTAGTCAATTTGTCTTTACTGTCTAAAGCATTTAGAAAAGAAGATAACTTTTGCGCCTGAGGATAATCTCCAATAGAATCCCATCCTGTATCCGGACCCAAAATTCTATGCATGCGGGCATTGTTATTACGAAGCGCCCCTAAGTGAAATTGTTGTACCCAGCCAAACTCATGATAAGTCTCTGATAAGAATAATAAAATCGCACTTTGGAATTTCAATGCTTCTTCTGGTGTAATAACTCTGTTTTCTCTTTTCTTTTTGAAAATTGCAGCTACCTCACTTTCTGTAAAATCCTCAAAATAAATCTGATCTAATCCGTGGTCACTTAATTTACAACCGTTTGCAGAGAAAAATTCGATTCTCTTTTTTAATGCGCTTCTTAAATCAGAATAGGTCTGAATTGCAATTCCGGAAACATCCCCTAATGTATCCAGATAGGCATTATACCCTTCATTAGAAATAAGGATAGCTTTATCAGGTCTGAAAGCTGTACTCATTTTAGTTCCAATAGGATTCTGAGACAGTTTTTGATGAAATTCTAAACTATCAATTGGATCTTCGGTAGTACAAACTAGTTCAGCATTTACTTTTTTAAGAAGGTTTTGTGTACTGTATGCCTGAGAATTTATTTTCTCAGAAGTTTCAATATAAATTTTCTCAGCTGTTTTTTCATTCAAAAGATCATAAATATCAAAATAACGCGCCAATTCTAAATGCGTCCAGTGATACAATGGATTACGCATGGTATACGGAACTGTTTTTGCCCAGTTTAAAAATTTATCTTTATCTGAACCTTTTCCTGTTACAAATTGCTCATTAATTCCCAAAGTACGCATTGCACGCCATTTGTAGTGATCTCCATTAATCCAGACATTTGTTATGTTATCAAAAATTTTATCTTCAGCAATAAACTGAGGATTTAAATGATTGTGGTAATCTATGATAGGCTGATTTTTAGAATAATTATGATATAACTCTTCAGCATATTTATTTTCAAGCAGAAAATTATCGTTTATAAAATTGTTATTTGAACTCATGTCTTTTTTATAAAATTGAATCGTTATTCGTTTGATGGTTTACCGATAGTGGCAAGAATTCCGCCATCAACATATAAAATATGCCCATTAACAAAATCACTAGCTTTAGACGATAAAAATATAGCTGCTCCTGCCAAATCACCTGGATCTCCCCATTTTGCTGCCGGCGTTCTGCTGATAATAAAATCATTAAAAGGATGTCCGTCAACTCTGATTGGTTTTGTTTGTTCGGTTGCAAAATAGCCCGGACCAATTCCGTTAATCTGGATATTATGTTTTGCCCATTCTGTTGCCATGTTTTTGGTCAGCATTTTCAAACCGCCTTTGGCAGCTGCATAAGCGCTTACAGTACTGCGGCCCAACTCACTCATCATAGAGCAGATATTAATAATTTTACCCTGATTTCTTTCAATCATTCCTTTGGCAACATGTTTAGAAACGATAAACGGACTAACCAGATCAATATCAATTACTTCTCTAAAATCTGCCACTTCCATTTCTAGCAGTGGAATTCTTTTAATAATGCCGGCGTTGTTAATTAAAATATCAATTGGCCCAACTTCATTTTGAATTTTCTGAACAGCCTCAATAACTTCTTTTTCTTCCGTTACATTAAACTTATACCCAACTGCATTAATTCCTTCGCTTTTAAGCTCATTTACGGCATCATCTATTTTTTGCTGAGAAGAATTACCATTTACAACTATCGTCGCTCCTGCCTGACCCAATCCTTTTGCCATTGCCATTCCAAGTCCGTGTGTACTTCCTGTTATAAGGGCAATTTTTCCTTTTATATCAAATAAATTTGTCATCATTATTATCTTAAGTCCGTAATTTTGCAAACATCCATATCGCCATAATCCAGATTCTCACCAGCCATTCCCCAGATAAAAGTATAATTACTAGTTCCTGAACCAGAGTGAATTGACCACGGTGGAGAAATTACTGCCTGATGATTATTCATCCAGATGTGTCTGGTTTCCTGTGGCTGTCCCATAAAGTGACAAACAGCCTGATTCTCCGGAATGTCTAAATAAAAATAAACTTCCATTCTGCGATCGTGAACATGCGCTGGCATTGTATTCCAAACACTTCCTGGTCTTAATTCGGTCATTCCCATTTGTAATTGACAAGTAGTTACTACACTCCCAATAATCATTTGATTTACGGTGCGATGATTGGCAGTTTCCATTGTCCCTAACTGTAGTTTATTTGCTTCTGCCAAACTAACTTTTACCGTTGGGTGAGTTGTATGAGCCGGCGCAGAATTAAGATAATATTTAGCCGGATTTTTACTGTCATCGCTTTTAAAAATTACTTCTTTATTTCCGCTTCCGATATACAAAGCATCTTTAAATCCTAATTCAAAAGTTTTTCCTTCGACTACAACAGAACCACTCCCGCCAACATTGATAATTCCTAACTCTCTGCGCTCTAAAAAATAAGGTGCTTTCAGCGGATCAATTGTTTCTAAAGCCAAATCCCCTTTTACAGGAACTGCAGATCCGGCAATATATCTGTCGTAATGAGAATAAACCAAAACCACTTCATCTTCCTGCATTAAATCATCAATTAAGAATTCTTCTCTCAATTGCTGTGTATCATATTTTTTAACTGCTTCGGGACTTGATGCGTATCTTGAACTATATTTTGTCATAATTTTTAATTTAATGTAATCGATTGCACAAAATTATATTTTTATATTTAAAAAGCATAATCTAAAGTAATTTATTTCACTTTTAAGCCATTCTTTCCTGAAAGTCCGCCCTTTTTCATTATTGAAACCGGTATATGCATGATTAGACCTAATAAGTAGTCTAACGATATTTTCGTATTACAGCATTAAACTAAATTAATACTGCTTTTTGGATCTTAGTAGGTAAGATTTTTAAAGATCTGTAATCGGACGGTATTTAGGAACAAGTGATTTCATAACAATCCAGCCCGTTAAATAACAAACTGCACAAATTGAAAATATGATAAAATAACCCGCTTCAATTCCTTTAAAGCCCATAAAACTCATGTTTGTTTCCTTTGCATGATCAAACAAAACTCCGGATCCCTTATTAATTAAAGTTGATCCAACTCCTCCCGCCAAACCTCCAATACCAGTAATTGTTGCAATTGCTTTTTTAGGAAACATATCTCCTACAGTAGTAAAAATATTTGCAGACCAGGATTGATGTGCCGCACCTGCAATCCCGATAATGATCACCGGAATCCAGTAACTTATATATCCTAAAGGCTGAGCAATCAATGCTAATAAAGGGAAAAACGCAAAAATCAGCATGGCTCTCATTCTTCCTTCATAAGGATTCATTCCTTTCTTTTCAACAAAATAGGTTGGCAACCAGCCTCCAATAATCGACAATAATGTAATCATATAAAGTACAAACAATGGCAGAGCGGCTTGTGTAGAATCCATATTATAAACTGAACTTAAATAAGCCGGAGTCCAGAATAAAAAGAACCACCAAACCCCGTCTGTCATAAACTTTCCAAATGCAAAAGCCCAGGTTTGCTTGTATTTAAAACATTCCATCAAAGACACTTTTGAACTGGTTTCGGGAACATAACCTTCTAATTTACTGTCGGCAATATCATCCTGCTGAATATAGGCTAGTTCATCTGCCGTTACTCTTGCATGTTTTTCAGGCTTATCATACATAAACATCCAGAATCCCATCCAGATAAATCCTAAAGCTCCAATGATAATAAAAGACATTTCCCAACCAAAAGATTTTGCTATAAAAGGAATTGTAATTGGCGCTGCTAAAGCTCCTACTGTTGCACCGGCATTAAAAATACTAGTTGCAAATGCCCTGTCTTTTTTAGGGAAATATTCCGCAGTTGTTTTAATTGCAGCAGGAAAATTACCTGCCTCCCCAACTGCCAAAACAAAACGGGCAAAAATAAATAAAGCTACACTTACATTGATGACCATTGCAGTATCGCTCACGGCGCTGATTATTTCTTTTGAACCATGAAATCCTACAAACCAGTTACCAGTAATAATTCCTGAAGTGGCAATTCCGCAAAATGCATGCAGACAAGCACCTACAGACCAAATACCAATGGCCCAAAGAAAGCCTTTTTTAGTATCTAACCAATCTACAAATCTACCAGCAAACAAAAGTGATACAGCATAAAAAATAGAAAACAAAGCAGTTATGTTTCCATAGTCATTATTGGTCCAGTGAAATTCCGGTGCAATAAAATCACTCCATGTTAACGAAAGAACTTGTCTGTCAAGATAATTAATTGTAGTAGCAAAAAAGAGCAGCGCGCAGATACTCCAACGATATTTTCCTGTAGATTTTACGGCTTGATTTGCAATAACGGCTTCTGATTGATTCATGGTTTGGATATTCTTAGTTTTTGTCTTTTGATTATTAGATTTCATTATTGAACTAAATTTAAAAACATTAAAAACTAATGATTTAAATAAAACAAAATCAAATAATGTAATCGATTGCACAAATATAGTTTTAAATCTTTATAAACCAAATAAATTGTGCAAAAAATTATTATATTCGATCTAATAAACACATCGTTTAAAAAATATAACACAAAATTACAGATTAAACAATATATTTGTTAAAAGACAATATGCTAAAATCGTCCGTTTCAGGGGTAAAATTGTACTTAAATCAACACCTTAAATTCATTGACCTAAAAGGCTGATTTTTTTCTTTCATTTCATTTATTTAAAAACGATATTGCCAAATAAAATGCTTTTCATTTACTCAAAAATCAAACTAAAACACTCCCATTGAAAAACTCAAAATCAATCATAGCAACGAAGATGTGTTTTACCACATTTTTATTTATTTCACTTGTTAATACTATGAATGCGCAAAACCAGATAATTCCGCTATGGAGTAAAATCCCTGACGAGATACAATCCTCAACATATAAAGAGAAAGAAACCATTAACGACGGAGTGCTTCAAAGTACCAATTTTGTAACCATACCAACTTTGAGTGTTTTTCTTCCAACTGTTTCTAAACCAAATCAGACCGCTGTAATTATTTTTCCTGGAGGAGGATACTCACATCTTGCCATAGAAAAAGAAGGAACTAAAGTTGCAAAATGGCTTAATAATCTTGGTATAGTCGCATTTGTTTTAAAATACCGTTTGCCAAATGATGCAATAATGAAAGACAAAACTATTGGACCACTTCAGGACGCTCAGGAAGCTGTACGTTACGTAAGAGAAAATGCAACAAAATGGAATATAGACACCCATAAAATTGGAACTATCGGGTTTTCTGCCGGAGGGCATTTAGCCTCAACACTGGCAACACATTTTAATGATAAAACATATGAAACAACGTCAAATACAAGTGCCCGTCCCGATTTTTCAATTTTAATTTATCCCGTTATTTCAATGCAAAATGAAATAACACATAAAGGATCTCAGACCAGTTTACTCGGAAAAAACCCTTCGCAAAAATTAAAAGATTCATTCTCTGGCGAAAAGAATGTTACGGCTCAGACTCCACCAACTTTTATAGTCCATGCAACAGATGATGCAGCTGTTATTCCGGAGAACAGTATTAACTATTATCTGGCACTCAAAAAACATGAAGTTGCATGCGAGTTACATTTATATCAAAATGGCGGTCACGGTTTTGGTTTAGGCGTAAAAGACACGAGTAAAAACTGGACAATTGACTGTCAGGAATGGCTGAAAAGTCATAATTTATAATTAGGACAAAAAAAGGGTCTTTAAATTTAGTCTTCTTAAACCAAATCTAAAAACCCCGTAAAATTAGACTTTATTGTATTCTTGCAAATTTATACAAAGGTACCCACGATCAAATGAATGCGTCAAATTTTAATTAAATAAATTGTTTCTCCAAAAACAGTTTTGTAAAAGTCTAACGATAGTAAAAAGGTAAAAAAATATCTAAAATCCCGACTTTTACAGGGCAAATTTACAAGCCTGTTTACAGAAAACATTACGGTTTTCCTCATTCTAACAAAATCTTTACATTTTTTTAAAGTTCAAAACAATTCGTTAAAATTATAAAATACTGACCCACTGAAATATGAGATTTATTTCGCTTAAATCACTAACATAAATAATATTGAGTTTTATGAAAATTTTAATACTCTTTAATTCATTTCTTATCCTGGATTAAGTTTAAAATACACTTTATACCAATAAATTTGCTTTATAAATCGAAAAACCATGAAAACTCTTGAATTTTTATTACTGGGAAAAAACGAAGCAATCTTAACTATTTTACTTCGATTGGTAAATGCTGATGAAAACTGGAATGCAATTGCTTTTAGCAACGAAAAAGAAGCGCAGGAACACTTTCAAAATCATAAAATAGATATTGTTCTTTTGAGCTCCGGAATCGAAGATCATATCGAAAAAGAATTTACTGCTTTTTGCTTAGAACAACAACCCGGGGTAGAAGTTATTGAACACTTTGGCGGCGGAAGCGGTTTATTAAAATCTGAAATCCTACACAGATTGCATTTGAAAGGAAAGCTTTAAATTTGTGCTTCAAAGTCTCTAAAAATGGAAAAAACGTATTCAGTTGTATTTTATTCTAAAACACTAGTTGAGCCAGTTAAAAAACTAAAAGACATTTTAAGAAGCAAAATCAAATGGTATAACAGCTGCAATTCTGAAGCACATATTACAATTTGTGAATTTAAAATTGATGAATCTCAACTTGATTCAATCAAACAAAAGTTTTCTAAAATTTCGGATACTTTTACGCCTTTCGAAGTGTCTTTAAATCACTTTGATTCTTTTCCGAATGCTGGTGCTTTTTTTATTGGAGTAAATGAAGATTCTAAAAATAATCTTGTTCCAATTATGAAAAAGATTCATGAAGCTTTAAAGTTTTTAAATCTTAAAAAAAGCGACAACCCTCACCTGTCAATTGGGCGAAGATTAACACCTGAAAATCTTAAAATTGCTACCGAACTTTTTACAACAATTAAGCTACAATTTGAATGCAATGAAATTGTTTTAAGAGAATTTGATCCAGTAGTAAAACAGTTTTTTGTAATTGATGCTTTTCCTTTTGGAAGCAATCCAGAACCTGAGTTTGTTCAAGGAAGTTTGTTTTAATTGAGATTGCCGCAAAGACACCAAGGCACGAAGTTCTCATTTCTTCCTTATCTTAACATAACTAATGGCTTCAACCATTGGAACGCAATACAAATCGAATTCAGAGCCCCTGTGGTTGAAACCACGGGCTATAATAAAAATGAATACACATTCTCAATCAATTCCGCAACAATATAAAAACCTTTGCGCCTTAGTGCCTTTGTGGCAAAAAACCGCATAACATTTTTTCGTATATTTGAATTTCGCAATTCATTACCATATGAAATCCCTCAATTCGTTTTACAAAGAGATTACCGAAGGTTCAGCTATTGAACCCAGTTCATTATTACCAAATGACATTCAAAAAGAAATTGGTCACTTTAATGTTTTTGATATTAAAGAACTTCTGGAACGCATGCAGGGAAAATCGGCGATGCCCTATGACAGAAGAGCTTACTATAAAATAAGCCTGATTAAAGGTAAAAACAGAGCAGAATATGCCGATAAAATAATCGAAATCGAAAAACAGGGATTGTTATTTGCAACTCCCAAAATTCCCTACAATTATCTCCCACAAGACACCAATCAATCAGGACAGTTTTGTGTTTTTACAAGCGAGTTTTTATCCAAAAATAAAAGCGGAATTGATTTAGACGGACTTCCTATTTTTGCTTCAGACGGTTATCCTATTTTTCAACTTACCGACGAGGAAGTTTACGAAGTTGAATTGATTTTCAATAAAATACAAAAAGAAATCAATTCTGATTATATTTATAAATACGATTTAATTCGAAATTATGTTGCAGAGTTAATTCACTTTGGACAAAAATTACAACCTATAACAGCACTTTATTCGAAACATAATTCTGCCGCAAGAGTTTCTTCATTGTTTGCTGAATTATTAGAAAGACAATTTCCTATTGAATCTCCAAATCAGAAACTTGAATTAAGAACGGCAAAGGATTTTGCTGAAAGATTATCCGTCCATGTCAATCATTTAAACAAAGTTTTAAAAGAAAACACCGGAAAAACAACCACCGAACTCATCACCAGCCGTTTGACCAACGAAGCCAAAATACTTTTAAAACAAACAGACTGGAATATCTCTGAAATCGCTTATTCGCTTGGTTTTGAAGAATTGGCGCACTTTTCTAATTTCTTTAAAAAACAAACCTCTTATACGCCGATTGCTTTTAGGAGTTAGGTCTTGTTTCAGGTTTAAAGTTTCAGGTTTAAAGTTTAAAGTTTCAGGTTTTACGGAACGTTATATAACTTTTGTCATGCTGAGCGAAGTCGAAGCATCTCCTGCTAAATCCATACAGTACGTTTTACTATGCGTGTCCTTCGACTCCGCTCAGGAAGGCAGAAAATGAGAATTGGAATTTGGAATTTGGACAAAGTTTTACTGCAACGTTTTGGGATTTGGAATTTGGAATTTATAAAATTGGAATTTTACACCTGATTTGAATTTCGCAAACATCCATTTGATATTTACAATTCCCCAAGTCTGCTTCGCTCCTACCTTTGTCTCATCAAATTAAAAGAACGAAAAGATGAATTTATCAGACAACAAAATTTTAATAACTGGCGGTGCAAGCGGTATCGGACTTGGACTTGCCGAACGATTTATTCAGGAAAACAATACCGTCATTATTTGCGGCAGAAGAGCATCCGTTTTAAACGACGTAAAAGCAAAATTTCCAACGGTTATAACAAAAGTATGCGATCTGTCTCAAGAAGAAGAACGCATTGCACTTTACGAATGGATTGCAGTAAATCATCCTGATTTAAATGTTTTAATCAATAATGCGGGAATTCAAAAATGGGTTTCGGTTACTGATGCTGATTTTTACGAAAGCATGAAAGCTGAAATCAGTACCAATATTGAAGCGCCTTTGCATTTAACTTCCTTATTTATTCAGTTATCGTCCCTCAAAACAGTAATGAATGTAACTTCCGGATTAGCATTTTCCCCTTTTGCAAAAGTTCCGGTTTATTCGGCTACAAAAGCATTTTTCAGATCGTTTACACTTTCACTTCGTCACTTATTAAAAGCTAAAAATATTGAAGTAGTTGAAATTATTCCGCCGGCATTAAACACCGATTTAGGCGGAATTGGTCTTCACGACGCACATCCAAGCGTAAGCAGTTTTATCGAATCTATTTTCGAACAATTAAAAGAAGGCAGACAGGAACTGACTTTCGGCACAAGCGAAACAAGATTAAATGCAAGCGCAGAAGAATTAAGAAATCATTTTAATGCAATGCATGCGTAATTTTAATTTAAACACAATACTTTGTCCTCCTGAGCGTAGTCGAAGGATATTCGTGTCATAAAAGGTCTTCGACTCCGCTCAGACTGACAACAACAACAACAACAACAACAACAACAACAACAACAACAACAACAACAACAACAACAATAAACAATAAACAATACATAAAATGGCAGTAAATACAAAAATAGCTTTGGTAACCGGAGGTAGCAGAGGCTTAGGAAAAAACATGGCAATCGCAATTGCAAAAAAAGGAATCGATGTGATAATAACGTACAACAGCAAAAAAGAAGAAGCAGATTTGGTTGTAAAAGAAATCGAAAGCTTAGGTCAGAGAGCAGCTTCCCTTCAATTGAATGTAGCTAAGTCGGATACTTTTGAGGCATTTTTAGGAGAAGTTAAAACAACTTTAAAGAATACTTTTAATACTGATAAATTTGATTTCCTGATTAATAATGCCGGAATCGGAATCCACAAACCTTTTATCGAAACTACAGAAGCTGATTTTGACGAATTAAGTAATATTCAGTTTAAAGGGCCATTCTTTTTGACACAAAAGTCATTGAACGTTATGAATGATGGTGGCGGAATTGTAAATATTTCAACAGGTTTGGCTCGTTTTTCATTTCCGGGATATGCGGCTTATGCTTCTATGAAAGGAGCAATGGAAACTCTAACAAAATATCAGGCAAAAGAATTAGGCGGAAGAAAAATCAAAGTAAATATTGTGGCTCCGGGGGCCATCGAAACTGACTTTGGTCATGGCGCCGTGAGAGACAATGAACAACTAAATCAGCATATTGCCTCCTTAACGGCTTTAGGAAGAGTTGGTTTACCGGATGATATTGGAGGTGTCGTCGCTTTTTTATGTACAGAAGAGGCGCGCTGGATAAACGCACAACGCATTGAAGTTTCAGGAGGAATGAATCTATAATATTGCATTAAAAAATAAACCCAACAGGTTTTTGAAACCTGTTGGGTTTGTTAAATTAAACCAGGTATATTTTAAAAAATCTTTACAAGTAAAAAAAATAAACCCGACAGCATAAAAATCTGTCGGGTTTCCCTGTTTAAAAATATATTGAGTTAGTAAGTATTCTTAATTTTAGTTTTTTTCGATACTGACATCAAAACCACCATTTTTATCGAAAACAACATCGTAGAATTTAGCGTTCTTTTGCACTCCAACTTCATAAGTCGTTTTACTTTTATCATCTACAACAACAGCAATTTCTTTAATGGCATTTGCAGCATAGTTTTTCTTTAAATAATTCTGTGCTTTTTGCGGCAACTGGCTTAACGGAATTTGCAACTCATAAGCTTTCAAAACACCCAAATTATCATAAACAGCTACAGCCTCAGCATTGCTGTCTGTTTTAAATTTAGCTTCATATCTAATTTCATCATTATCATCTCCAACATATTCCTCCGACCAAACAGATACTTTTCCCGGATATTCTTTTTCAAAAGCAAATTTCACCTTCTCGGGTGGTGTAACTACTTTTTTCATATTAGTGCCTTCTTGCGCAAACAAAAAACTGCTACATAAAAAAGTTATAATCAAAAATACATTTTTCATGATTCTACATTTAATTCATTAAACTTAGATAATGTATTAAAATTACTACTTTAAAATTAAGTACAAATATTTTTCAAATCTTTTTTTGTTATAAAAATTAATTCTAAACATCAAATTTCTTTATCCGGTCTGTTAACTCTCTTTTATAAGTAATCCCAATTGGTAATTTTTCATTTTTAATAACAACAAAGTCTTTTTCAGTAGATTCTATTTTATCCAAAGCGACTATATACGATTTATGAATTCGCATAAAATTCTTTTCCGGCAGACATTTTTCAAACTCCGTTGTGGTAATTGATGCCAGATAGGTTCGTTTTAAAGTATGCAGCTTAACATAGTTTCCGAAGCTTTGGGCAAATAAAAGCTGATCCAGTTCGAGATCAATAAAATAACCGTCAACTTTTACACTTACCGTATTTATAATAGCTTCCTCCTCCTTAATTTTACTGCTTTCTGTCGAAAAGAAGCGATCAATTGCTTTAAGAAATCTTGGAAAATAAATTGGCTTTAGTAAATAATCAATTACGCCATAATCATAACTTTCGAGCGCAAATTCAGAATAGGCCGTTGTTAAAATAGTTTTAGGATGGTTTGGAATAATTTTTAGCAATTCCATTCCTGAAATTTCCGGCATGTTGATATCCAAAAACATTAAATCAACCTTATTCTCACGCAGATACCCCATTGCTTCTATACCATTGTAGCCCTGAAAAACCAATTCTAACTGCGGATTCTGCTTGATATAATTTGCCAACACATAATGTGCAGCAGGTTCATCATCGACAATTATACATTTTTTGGGATCTTTCATTACACAAACTTTTTCAGTTGCAATTTTAGGTCAATGATATAAGTATTTTTTTCGTCCTGAATATCCAATGTATAGTTTTTACCATAAATTAGATTCAGTCTTTCAATTGTATTTTTTAAGCCAATTTTAGTCGAAACTACATCTGTTTTTTTCGTCGGAATAGAATTCACAACATGCAAATGAAGATTACCGTCTTCTACCGTAATAAAAATTCTAACAAAACATTTTTCAATAGCGCAGGTTCCGTGTTTAAAAGCATTTTCGATAAATGCGATTAAAAGCATTGGCGAAATTTTATAAGCGTTTTGATTGTCAACCTTAGAATCAAATGTAATTTCGCAACGATATCCTACACGCTCTTTTTCAAGCTGTACATAACTGTTTATAAACTCCAGCTCATCTTCTAAAGATACACATTGTTTATTATTACTCTCTAATTGATAACGCATTAACTGCGAAACTTTCATAATTAAATCAGGCGTTCTTTCCGGAAATTCTAAACTGATCCCGTATAACGTATTGAAAGTATTGAACAAAAAATGCGGATTTAATTGTCCTTTTAATGAATTCAACTGCATTTGGTTGAAAAGCAAGGTTTCATCTGTGCGTCTTCTGTGAATTCTGTAGAATTTAAAAACAATAATGGGACTCAGAATACAAACTAAAGTTCCTAAAACACTGGCCAGCTGATACACATAACTTCGCTGATGCGAATTTTGATATAAACGGCAATTACCAAACATATCCAGCTTGGTTATCTCGTATAAGACTATAGAGAAAACCAAAACCCCAAAAACGGTAAGCAAGATATAAGTTATCGGACGACGGGTTTTAAATAATATCGGAAGAAGAAAAAAACGATTAAACTGTGCATGCATGTAAAGAATGCAGTAGAAAAATATGCCCATTAAGATTGATGTCACAGAACTAAACAACATCCAATCGTTTTTTAAAGTATAAATGGTAAAGGAAAACGCGACGACAGCAATTTCCTGCCACCATTTGTTGTCCAGTATATTATCAAATTTTATGCTCATTTTTCATTTTAAATAGTTTACAAAGTTCGCACAAAATTTTAATTATTATTTCTAATAAATGACAAATTCAATTGGTCATTTATTAGTGCAGTACATCACTTAAGATCCCTTTTATCAGCACAAGAGAAATAAATTTGTGTCACAATTTCACACTTTGAGTTTATGTATTTCAAAAAAATTACTTTATTATTTTTCTTGATTTTTGCCTCAGCCAGTCATTCTCAAACCCTGTCTTTAAAAGATGCAATAAAAACCGGGCTTGAAAATTACGGTTCTATACGGGCAAAAAACAATTACAGCAGCGCATCAAAAGAGAGTTTAAAACAATCTCGTCGTGATTACCTGCCAAACCTTAATTTATCTGCGCAGCAGGATTACGGAACTATCAACGGCCAAAATGGTGCTTTGTATGGTTTTAATGGTTTAGGATCTGCTTCTGCCGGACCAGCATTGCCGGAACAAAACTGGAACGCTGCTTTTGGAGCTTTGTATCTGGTCAACATGAACTGGGATTTTTTCACTTTCGGAAAAACACAGGAAAAAATTAATCTGGCTAAAATAGATGTTCAGACAAAAGAAAAAGATCTCGATCAGGAAAAATTCCAACAGGAAATTAAAATTTCAGCGGCTTACCTCAATTTATTAGCTAGCCAAAGATTACTGATTTCTCAACAAAAGAATTTAAGTCGTGCCGAAGTTTTCAAAAAAACGGCCGTTGCCCGAGTTAAAAATGGGTTATTAGCCGGAGTAGATTCAACATTAGCAACTGCTGAAGTCTCTAAAGCTAAAATTGCTTTAAATCTTGCCCGAAACTTCGTTAAAGAACAAAACAACAAATTAGTCGATTTAATGGGCGTTGCACCACAGGATTTTGTTGCTGATACACTTTTTGTAACTCAGATTCCCAAAGAAATGGTAAAAAGTACAGCTTCTACCGACAGTTTGCATCCTTTATTACAATTCTATAAAACCAAAATCGATTACAGCAATCAACAGGTTAAATTGTACAAAAGATTTTATTACCCAACCATGAGTGCTTTTGGTGTATTGCAAACCAGAGCTTCAGGATTTGATTCTTCTTATGTAACCGATCAAACGGCTTTTACAAGAAACTATTGGGATGGTGTAAATCCGGATCGCGCCAATTACTTAATTGGAGTTGGAATTACCTGGAATTTAACTACTCCATTCCGATCAAGCAAACAAGTCAGTGCACAGAAATTTGTTTCTCAGGCTTTACAGGAAGAATACAATCAGGCGAGCAGAGAATTGAAATCTCAGCTAACATTTGCCGAAGATAAAATCAAAATTACTTTAGAAAATTATGCCGAAGCACCAATTCAGGTGGATGCTGCAAAAAGAGCTTACATACAAAAATCGACTTTATACAAAAATGGTTTAACTGATTTAACCGATCTAACTCAAACCATGTTTACGCTAAATCGTGCCGAAATCGATCGAGATATTGTCAATAACAATGTGTGGCAGTCGTACTTATTGAAAGTCGCAGCAACAGGAAATTTTGACTTATTTATAAATGAATTTTAATTATAAATCCTAATGAATTTAATACGTTTTGCACTCCGCAAACCCATCTCCATATTAGTATTGGTTGCGGGTCTATTTTTCTTCGGAATTGGTGCCATCAAAGACATTAAGGTAGATATTCTGCCAAAAATGAATTTGCCGGTGATCTATATTGCGCATCCGTTTGGAGGTTACACGCCAGATCAGATGGAAGCTTATTTTGCCAAAAACTACGTAAACGTTTTACCTTTCTCGAACGGTATCAAATCGGTAGAAACCAAAAATATTCAGGGGTTAATGATTATGAAATTAACCTATTATGAAGGAACCAACATGGCTCAGGCTGCTGCCGAGCTGAGTGCGCTTTCCAACAGAATACAGGCGGCTTTTCCTCCGGGAACACAACCTCCGTTTATCATCCGTTTTGATGCTTCTTCGCTTCCAATCGGGCAATTGGTTTTAAGCAGTAAAATAAGATCAAACAACGAATTGCAGGATTTAGCCAACGTTTATGTGCGTGCTTCGTTTACTTCTATTCCCGGTTTATTATCTCCGGCTCCTTTTGGAGGAAGTCCAAGAACAATTGAGGTAAATGTAGATCCGGATTTATTGCGTTCTCATAATATGACACCAGATCAGATTGTTGAAGCAATTCGTCTGAACAACCAGACGGCTCCTTCCGGAAACGTTCGTATGGGTGACAAAAACTATATTACGCCAACCAACAATACCATTAAAGAAATTAAAGATTTTGAGCAGATTCCGTTATTCAAAGGCGGTGTTCAGAACTTAAAATTGGGCGATGTAGCTTCTGTAAAAGACGGTGCCGATATTACGCAGGGTTATGCATTGGTAAACGGAAAACGTTCGGTTTACATCAGTATTGCAAAAGCGGGAGACGCTTCGACCTGGGATGTGGTTCAGAAATTAAAAGCAGAGTTGCCTAAAATTCAGAGTACGCTTCCTGAAGATGTAAACATTACGTATGAATTTGACCAGTCGGTTTATGTAATCAATTCGGTTAAAAGTTTGATTACAGAAGGAATTATTGGTGCGGTTCTGACAGGATTAATGGTATTGTTATTCTTAGGTGACCGTCGTGCGGCCTTAATCGTAATTATGACGATTCCTATTTCGATTATTTCGGGAGTTTTATTCCTGAAATTATTTGGACAAACGATCAACTTAATGTCTTTATCAGGATTGGCATTAGCAATTGGTATTTTGGTGGATGAAAGTACGGTAACGATCGAAAATATTCACCAGCATCTCGACATGGGAAAACCCAAGGCACTCGCCATTTGGGACGCTTGTCAGGAAATTGCTTTGCCTAAATTATTGATCTTGCTTTGTATTCTGGCCGTATTTGCTCCGGCATTTACCATGGTGGGTATTCCGGGAGCGTTGTTCTTGCCTTTGGCTTTGGCAATTGGTTTTTCTATGGTGATTTCGTTTTTATTGTCTCAGACTTTTGTGCCTGTAATGGCCAACTGGATGATGAAAGATCACATTAAACACGAACATGAACCTAATATTACAGACGACGAAGCAGAATTTAATGCCTGCGGATTAACGCCTGAATCTGAACAAGATTTAATTGGTCAGAAAAAGGAAATGGTCGAAAGAGAAGATTTCAATAATGATGGAAAAGTAAGTGGTTTCGAAAAATTCAGAAATCGTTTCATGCGAACTTTAGATCGTTTGTTTGTACACAAAAAAATAACGACCGTGACCTATTTGGTTGGAGCAACTCTTTTAGCCATTCTATTGATCAATTTTATCGGAAAAGACGTTTTCCCAAGAACCAATTCAAGTCAGTTTCAGCTGAGAATGCGCGCTATTGACGGAACTCGTTTGGAGCGAACAGAAGAGCAAGCCAGAATTGTTTTAAAAGAACTGGAAAAAATGGTCGGAAAAGAGCATATCGGAATTTCTTCTGTATATGTGGGTCAGCACCCTTCCCTGTTCTCAATCAACCCGATTTATTTATTCATGGCGGGTTCTCACGAAGCGGTTTTTCAAGTGAGTCTGAAAGACTATCACGAAGACATGGATGATTTTAAAGATGAATTTAGAGCGAGACTTAAAAAAGTACTGCCAGATACTAAACTTTCTTTTGAGCCAATCGAATTAACGGATAAGGTTTTAAGCCAGGGTTCTCCTACTCCTATTGAAATTAGAGTAGCCGGAAAAGACAAAAAGAAAAATGAATTATATGCGACTCAAATTGTCGATAAACTAAAAGCGATTTCCTATTTCAGAGACGTACAGATTGGTCAGCCTATTCACTATCCAGCAATGAATATTGATATTGACAGAACCCGTGCTGCCGAATTAGGAGTTGATATGAACGATATCTCGCGTTCGCTTGTGGCATCGACCTCATCTTCACGTTATACCGAAAAAAATAACTGGATCGATGAAAAAGCAGGATTATCCTATGCTGTTCAGGTTCAGGTTCCTTTAAACAAAATGAAAAGCAAAACCGATATTGGAGAAATTCCGGTATTGAAAAACTCGCTTCGTCCCGTTTTAAGTGACGTTGCCAAAATTACACCCGGATTTGTAAGTGGAGAAAATGACAATTTAGGGGCCATGCCATACATTACCGTTACAGCAAACATCTACCAAACCGATTTAGGTACGGCTTCAAAAGATGTAAGCAAAACAATTAGTTCTTTGGGCGAATTACCTCGTGGATTGTTTATTACGCCAATCGGACTAAGTACTGTACTGACAGAAACATTAAGTAGTTTACAAACAGGATTATTGGTTGCCGTTTTTGTAATCTTCTTAATGTTGGCCGCTAATTTCCAATCGTTCAAAGTTTCGTTAGTCATTTTAACAACCGTTCCTGCGGTAGTTCTAGGAGCATTATTAATGCTGACGCTTACAGGCTCAACGCTAAACTTACAATCGTACATGGGAATCATCATGTCGGTCGGGGTTTCGATTGCCAACGCTGTTTTATTGGTTACGAATGCCGAACAGCTTCGAAAAATAAACGGTAATGCCTTAGAATCTGCGAGAGAAGCTGCTGCACTGCGTCTTCGTCCGATTATCATGACTTCGGTTGCGATGATTGCGGGAATGCTACCAATGGCAATTGGACACGGCGAAGGGGGCGATCAGGTTTCTCCGTTAGGAAGAGCAGTTATTGGTGGATTGTTATTTTCAACTTTTGCCGTATTATTGATCCTTCCGCAGATATTTGCGTGGGCACAAGAAAAAACATCAACACAATCTGTTTCTTTAGATCCTGAAGACGAAGAAAGTATCCATTATATCTCATCAATAAGTAAGTCTAAAGTTATAAAGTCTTAAAGTCGAAAGTCAAAAGTCGAAAGTCGAAAGTCGAAAGTCAAATCGTTGCGATAACACTTGGATACACTTTTATACTTTCCGCATACTTGTAAAACATATATAAAACCAAAAAATGAAATCGCCAACAAAAAATAATTTATTGAAAACAAATACAGATAAATTAAAAGGCGATAACATAAATGACCAATGCAAAATAAATTCAACATTTATGAAAAGTAACATTATAAAATCTACAGCGATACTTTTTACAGCTTTAGTTGTATTAAGCTGTGAAAAGAAAAAAGAAGAAACTGCAAAGGCAGAAATCGAACCTAAAGTAGAAACTTTCGCTTTAGCGAAAGAAAAACTAACAACAGAATTGCGTTTGCCAGCCGAATTAACCGGTTTCCAACAAGTTGATTTGTATGCAAAAGTGAGCAGTTTTGTAAAACTATTGAAAGTTGATATTGGTACGAAAGTAAAAAAAGGACAGCTTTTGATTGTTTTAGAAGCACCGGAAATCAGTTCGCAATTGGCTGCAGCCGAATCGAGATTGAAATCTATGGAAGCGATTTATGCAACAAGCAAAAGTACTTACAACCGTTTGTACGAAACCAGCAAAGTGGAAGGAACGATTTCTAAAAATGACTTAGAAATGGCAAGCGGTAAAAAGAATTCTGATTACGCACAATACCAGGCAGCAATTGCAGCACACAAAGAGGTTTCGATCATGAGAGGGTATTTAGAAATTCGTGCTCCATTTGATGGCGTTGTAGCCGCTAGAAATGTCAATTTAGGCACATTTGTTGGTCCGGCAGGAAAAGGTTCAGATTTGCCTTTATTAACGATTCAGGAGCAAAGCAAATTACGTTTAGCGGTTTCTGTACCGGAATTGTACACAGGATATTTGCACCCGGGAGACGAAATGAGTTTTAATGTAAAATCATTGCCCGAAACTTTCAGCGCTAAAATTACCAGAATGTCTGGCGCTTTAGATTTAAAATTACGTTCTGAAAGAGTTGAAATGGACGTTCATAACACCAAAGGAAATTTATTACCCGGAATGGTTGCCGAAGTTTTATTACCACTTAACGCGAAAGACAGCACCTTTGTAGTGCCAAAATCGGCAGTAGTAAGTTCTGCAGAAGGAATATATGTGGTAAAAGTAGTAAACCATAAAGCGACAAGAATTGACATTAAAAAAGGAAGAGAAATCGAAGATAAAATTGAAATTTTCGGTGATTTGACTCCAAACGATAAACTGGTAAAAATTGCCAGCGAAGAAACTAAGGAAGGCGATGTCATAAACGAATAATACCGATTATGTATTCAATACAGTCTAATAAAAATTAGACTGTTTTCATACTATATCGGTATTATACTCGAATGTGCTGTTACAAAATAAAAAGCATAATTCGTATAACCTGCGTTTAGTCTTCAATTTAGTAATTACCAAAAACTGTACGCATTCTTAGGAATGCAAATTTAAAAATTGGCCTTAGGACAGCTCTCTATTTGGAGGGCTGTTTTTTTTGTTTATTAAAACATAGTCTTACGTTTTTCCGTAATAATTATTGTAAAATAACCCTTATATTTCAAGCGTAAAAAAATAATACAAATTCTCTAATATCAAAATAAATGAATAAAACCAAAGAAATATTAGAATTAGAAGAACATCTTCAAACTGAATTATATTTAGCTAATTACAATAAAGATTTTTTACAACTAAATAGATCTGTTAATCTTGATAAAGACAATAATATTATTGCTTTAAATCTTTCTTACTTGCAAATATCAGATATAAAACCTCTTGAGAAATTAACTTCATTAGAATCTCTTTATTTAGACTCAAATAATATCAATGATTTAAGTCCATTAAGAAATTTAAAAAATTTAAAGTTTTTAAGTTTAAATGAAAACCATATTGATAACTTATATCCTTTATCTCAATTAAAAAATATTGAAATTTTACATTTAAATAAAAACTACATTTCAGAAATTACAGCTTTAAAAGAGCTTGAAAAAATTAAAATTTTAAATATTAATTTAAACAGTCTTACTGATATTTCTGTTGTAAAAAATTTAAAAAATATTAAAGCTTTATCAGCTAACAATAATTGTATAGTAGACATCAGTTGCATATCAAACCTTAAGAAATTAGAACGGATTTCTTTTGCTAATAATGAAATTCAAGATGTTTCATGTTTAAAAAAAATGAAATATTTATATGAATTTATATTTACAAACAATTTTATTTTTGATTTAAGTTTTTTGTATACTTTGATTACAAAAGGGGATTTTACTCGTAATTATAATTTCTATGAAAATCCATTAGTATATCCGCCAACTGAAGAATATTTAAAAGGTGAATCTTCTATAATAAGATGGTTTAAAACTAATCATGAAAAAGCAAATATTCTTATAAAAGAATGTTTAAAGAGTAAAACTAAGTCCCTAGATCTAAGTTTTTGCGGGATTACGGATCTTACATTAATTCCGAGGCTATTTACATGTGTACATATTGAGGAATTAATTTTAAGTAATGAATGGGCAGAATATAATGACAAAGATTGGATAAAAATTTCTAAATCCCCTAAATATTTTTCCATAAAAAATAATCTTTATGAAATTCCACCTCAAATATCTAAATTAAAAAAATTAAAAAAACTAATAGTAGGTGGTGATTGGGAAAATAATGAAAATCTTAAAAATTGGAGAATTAAAGACATTAAAAATATTGCAAAGTTATCAGACCTCGAAGTAATAAATATTAGTAATAATAAAATTACTTCTATAAATGTTATTAAAAACTTAACCAATCTTAAACATATATACGCAAATAACAATAAAATAAGTAGCATTGTTAATTTAGAAAATTTAAATCAATTAAAATCACTAAATCTTAGTAATAATTATTTAAGCAATGTTGCATTTCTAAAAAAAATTAAATCAATTGAAATGTTAGATTTACATTCTAATAAATTAAAAGATATAAATGATTTAGAAATTCTTTTAAACTCTATTAAAAAAATTATCATTGATAATAATCCTATTGTGACTGTCCAAAACTGGAAACTTTCAAAGTATGACAATCATTCCTCTACAATTGAAAATTACTTTAGTAAAAAACATAATAACCAAAATAAAATTTATAAACTTCCAATAAAAGTATTACTATTAGGAAATCATG
Source organism: Flavobacterium sp. N2038 (assembly GCF_025947185.1). Lineage (NCBI taxonomy): Bacteria > Pseudomonadati > Bacteroidota > Flavobacteriia > Flavobacteriales > Flavobacteriaceae > Flavobacterium > Flavobacterium sp. N2038. The sequence continues at coordinate 2,502,692 of NZ_CP110001.1, read as the reverse complement.
GAGCGGGAAAATCAACTTTACTAAATTATTTAACAGATACAAATAAAAATAGAAAAATAACTCCTGCAACTGATAGCACTCATATTATTAGAATTGAGAATTTTCCCAAAACAAACAAAAAGTTACCAGAAATAATTTATTTTGATTTTGGTGGTCAAGATTACTACCATGGAATATACAAGGCATTCCTGACGAACGATTCTATAAATATATTATTATGGAATTATAAAAATGATAAAAATAAAATTAGAATAGATAACGCAAAAAATATTCTAACAAGAGATTTCACTAAAGAATACTGGCTCAACCAGTTAAAATATCATTACGCCGATAATTTTAATAATTACGATGATACACTTTTGAATGACGACATAATTTTAACAGTACAAACCCATGCTGACAAAGACCTTCGTGTAACAGAAAAAAATAATATAAAAGGAATCAAGATCTCAAATGAATTTTTCGTTGCGTTAGACCAAAATGCTATTGAAAAGGATAAAATAAATAAAATCAATTTAGACTTTCTCGAATCAAATCTCAAATATGAGATTGAAAAAAAGAAAGAAGAAGATCGTTTCAATATATCACAACCATTATGGTATGGGAAATTTTTAAATTTTATATTCAATTATTCATCCGAAAAATGCATTGATATAAAAGATCTTTTAAAAAAATACAATCGAAAACCTAAAGCAAACGAAACTTCGAGAGACATCTTAAATTTTCTAATGGAAGATCTAGATCAATTGCATCGCCAAGGTCTAATTTTATATTATAAAGACTTTAATGAATTAAATGATGTTGCATGGTTAAATCCATCTTTGTTGACAAAATATATTCATGAACAAATTTTGACCACACAAGATTTAATTGAAAGTAGAGGAAACGTAAGCGAAGATAAATTTTTTACAATAGCAGGTAATGATAAAAAAATAATACAGCTCCTTCAACTGCAAAAAGTGATTTTTCACAATAAAGAAAGTAAAAATTATATTATTCCTAGTTTCTTACCTTTAGCAAATGACATAAGAGTAAAAAACAATTATGATATTTTGACTTTTGGATTAGATAATCCTGCATTTGTGTTAAAATTTGAAAAATTTATTCCATTTGGAATAGTTAATCAACTTATATGTCATTTTGGCAACAATCCCGATAGCAAAAATTTTTGGAGAGATCAATTGATTTTTACATTAAACAATGCAATTAAGGTTTTAATTAAACTGGATTTTAATAATTTAGAAATATCAGTTTTTTTAAACAATAAAAACCTAGAAAATTCAAGATTACTTGTTGTGGAAAGATATATTTTTACTTGCTTAATTGCAATTTATTATGATATTCCATTATTAACTTTCGCAGAATATCTTGAAGATCAAATTAAAATTGCAGACACTAAGGACGATCCAAATAAAAAAGATTCGATAGAACGTGACTCAATAACAGCTAATTTTATAGAAATCATTAATAAAGTTCCAGAGGATTTATTTTTATCTTTAGATAACCAAAGATTTGTAAAAGTCACTACTCTTAATTCAATAACAGATGAATTTAAAATTTTGTCATTTAACACTGAATCAACAAAAAATCTTAAAAAGAATGATATAAATGACGATACATTATTACGCACTTTATCGTATGCCAAACCTAAAGAGTTACCAATCTATAAATTTCAAAACTTTACGAACAAACCTTTAAAGAAAATGAAAAAAATATTTATATCTTATTCAAAAGATGATCTTACTTTAGTAAATGAATTTCAAGATCATTTATCATCATTAAAAAGAGATAATATTATCGCTACTTGGTATTGTACTGAACTTCTAGCCGGTGGCGAATGGGACAAAGATATAACACAACATTTTGAACAATCAGATATTGTATGTTTTATGGTGAGCTCAAATTTAATGCGCACAGAATATATTCACAAATATGAAATTGCAAAAGCTTTTGAAAGAAAGAAAAATGATATTGACTTTAAAATTGTACCTATAATTTTAGATTTTTGTAGTTGGGGTACTCAAGTTAACAATTTAGGGGATTTTACTGCCTTACCTTATACAGCAAAACCTGTTTGTGATTTTGACAATAAAAATATGGCTTGGTATACTGTTGTTGAATGTATCCGTTTCATGATTGAATCAAATGAGCAACCAATTAATGATGATTGGTATCAGGATAAAGAATTACCCAAAAGTGTTAAAAATATATTTGAACGTATTGTGAATAAAACAGTTAATAAAAGCGGTAAATAAAACATTCAATTTTCATTAAAAAACCTCGATCCTAAAAAAGTCGAGGTTTTTCATTTTATAAACCCTATTCCTCACCCAAATAAGTATTCAAAATCTCCGTCAATTCATTTAGCCAAGTGAATCCTTTCATATGAAAGCAGGGATTATTAATTGTTTTATTTAAGTCTCAGAAATACCTCCAACATCTTCTATTTGCCCCTCTACAAACTTAAATTCAATGCCGTGTTCAGTATCTAATTTGTAGCGAATAGTTACTTTAATGGTTTTGTCGTCCAAAATCCGTACATACATTATGTCTTTAATGTAAGCGTTGTGCTTTTCAGTAGTGTCAATGTCTAACGGCGGCTCGCCTGATTGCTCACTGTTTTCATAATATTTTGCATAAATTCTATTGTATCGGTCAAATGCTTTTAGTTGTAAATCTGCTAAATGATTTTCAATATTATCAATAAAGCTTTTATACGTTGCTGCAAATGCGGTCAATTGTTTTTCGGTTGGAGGCGTTTCAATTTCTTCGCCATCTTCATCGTATTCATCGCCTAAAAAAACCTCTGTTTTAGAATTTTCAAAAAACGGATATGAAAAATAAATATCAGAAGAGTAACCTGCCCAATCTTCTTCTATATTTCCCCAATATGGGTGTATTGTCATGTGTTTATATTTTAAAAGTTAAATTTATTGCTTTACTCTTTTTGAGTTCTTCAGTCTTCTTCTGCTAATGCAAGCGTCTCGCTCTTGAACAAAAATGCAATATAAAAAACCTCGACTTAAAAAATCGAGGTTTTTCATTTAAAAACTTTACTCCTCACTCAAATAAGGATTCAAAATCTCTGCCAATTCATTGAGCCAATAAAAACTATCTCCTAAGTTGAAGATTTCGTTTTGGAGATTTTTGGTTTTAATCATAACCCGACTCCAATTTTTATTTCGAGATCGCCTTTAAATAAACCTTTACAATCGTATTTTAATTATAATAAATTTAGAAATTATACCCTATTCTTAAGTGTAAATCAACGGCAACTTCTCCCTTTTCATTATTTATTTTTTCCAGAAAATATCTGTAACCAATCCCAAAACCAGTTTCATAATGAAAATGACTCCCTAGGTTTCTGCGAATACTCCATTTGGGAATAATAGAAATATTACTTACTGCATCAACATCTTCATTTGAAATGATAAATAAATCAGGTTGATATTTTAAATTTAATGCTATAAAATTAGCGTTGTTGTTTGATATTGTTTTACTATTACGTGCTCTTTTTTCAATATTGTAATAGTATCTTGGCTCTACCGCAAATACCGGAACAAGTACAGTCCCAATCTTGGCATCAGATGCTCCTCCAAAAAAACCTGCATCAAGACCTAATTCACTTTTTAATGATAGGTTAGAAATTAGTCTTGTTTCATTATTGACCCAAAAACCTAAAAAACCCGTCTCTACTCCAAAAATTGATTTTTCCAGTGCATCTTTGTTTTGCGATATACTCTTTGTTCCAAATGTTATTACAAATAAGAGTATTGTTATTTTTGATAATTTCATTGTTTACGTTATTAATATATTTCAATACCTATTTTAAATCCTGCACTTTCAATATTATGATAGTCTTTCTTTAAATGGTCTGAATTGGTAAATGTTTTATATAAATTTTGATGAGAGTAACATAATTCAAAGTCGCCTAATATTCTCTTGAAAATTACAAATCGATACCCAACACCAATTCTCATTAAAACACCGAATTGTTCAACAGATCCTAACTGCCCACCCAAATCAAAGGAAGTTAATAAACTCTCTTTTGTATCATTTAGAATCCATTTAATTCCGCCAGTAATTGGTATGTACTCTATTTTTGGCTGGTTGATAAATTCATAACCACTACTTGCTGTAAAGGCAAAATGATTTGAAATATAATAGTTAAAGTGTATGCTTGTTCCTACTATCTTAGATTTTGTACTAGTTTCGGATATTTCATCATGTTCTGAAGGTATTCTGAAATCATATGGAAATAGGATTAGCGCTGAAACATCAGCGCTAAATCCCTTATTTTTAAATTCTTTTCCCTGACAATAAACCATTATCGGAACTAGAAATAATATCCTAAAAAACCATTTTAAACCCATGCGATGTTCCATTTTTTCTTTGTCATTCTTTGGTAAAAAGACATCATCGTTTTCTTGCGATACAAAGCATAAAGCAATAAGTCTGCCCTCGGTATCACTTATTGGCGTTCTATCAGATGATGTATATCTGCGGTATTTGGTGCCTACCCAAAGTAAGTCTCTTCCCTCTCCTAAAATGAGTAACAAGGCTGATCCCATAAATTTGACCTTTGACACGTTTTTTTTAGAAAATTACCAGTCAGGTTACTCTTTAATGACCTCAATACGTTATTAAAATATTAGAATAAGGCATTTTTTACAATGAAAATCAAAAAAAAACCTCGACTTAAAAAATCGAGGTTTTTCATTTAAAAACTTTAATCCCTACTCAAATAAGGATTCAAAATCTCAGCCAATTCATTGAGCCAATAAAAACTATCTCCTAAATTGAAGATTTCGTTTTGGAGATTTTCAGTTTTAGTCATTGTACCCAGAGCAAGCGTAGTGTTTACTTGTCTTAGTGTTTTAGCCATATCTTCAGGATCTATCCTGTTGTTGAAGAAATTTACCAATCTGGTTTCGGCTTCTTTGGAAAGGGTGTTTGTACTCATAATGTCGTAGTATTAGGAATATAAAAACCCTTGCATCTTAGTGTTCCTAACGCCTACGACAGCGTTTACGGTCGTTTCCGATACCGTACACATAACACAAGGGCAAGTCTTGTTCAAATCTAAAGTCGTAATTATAGGAACTTCAAATATAAGAAAACTTCTCAAAAAGAAAGATTTTTCTTTCAATTAATATATTCCTTTTATCAAATATAAGAAATCTATAATTCAGCAGATATTTATTGTGCTTTTGTCATTTCGACCGAAGTGAGAAATCGCACTATCCCAAAGCCTCGGGACGCAATCCAAATCGCCAATCTTTGTCGAGCTACTTACGAAGATTTCTCGTTCCTCGAAATGACAAACTAGGCGGGAAATACAGGAAAGAGCCATTGGCTCGATCAATATTGTAGGGCTGTCCCGATAGCTATCGGGATTAATCCAGTCAATACATAGAATCCATATCAAAAAAGATCCGTAGGATCGAAACAAATTTTATACGTCATTAATAATATCCAATGGCTTATTCAAAATATAAATTAAGATAGACCAAGTCAGAAACAAATTCTTTAAAATAAATAAAAAATTTGCGAAATCTTAACGAACTTAGCGGCTAAAATTCAAAAACAAATGATTGATATAAAGACGTTTGAACAGGCAGAAGATTTAAAGCATTCGAGGCGCGTATTAAAATATGTGCTGCTTTTTTGTACATCGGGCGAAATAACGCTTTCGGTGGACGAGAACGAATATATCATCACAAAAAATTCGGTCTTAACGATAACTTCCGGTCAAATTCATTTTATAAAAAATAGTAACGAAGCAACAGGATTTGTTCTTGAATTTACTTATGATTTTTTCTGCAAAAACGATAATGATATCGAACTCATTTTTCATAATAGTTTGTTCTGTCATTTTGCAATGAATGAAGTAATAAAAGTAGATGATGATAAACTGGTTGTTGATGCTTTAGCACTTATTCAGCAGGAAATTGCGCAAAAACCGTATCAATATCTGATCTCTATTCATTCCAGAATCCAATTGATTTTAATAGAAATCAATCGCTCTAAAATAAAACTGGGAGAAGAAATCTACAAACCAGATGCTTTGTTTCTTCATTTTCTGGAAGCCATTCGCGGGAATTTCGACAAAAATCTTTCTGTAAATGAAATTGCCAATTTAATCGGCACGACTGAAGCCAAACTAAACGAACTATCCAAACTGCATTGCAACAAAACTGCGCAAAACATCATCTTTGGATTGATTATTTCTGAGGCTAAACGTTTGTTTACTTACGAGAAATTGTCGGTAAAAGAAACCGCTTATGCTTTAGGTTTTAATGACCCTTTTTATTTCTCGAACTTCTTTAAAAAACACACGAATATTTCTCCTAAATCTTATAAAGAGAAAGTTGTTCAATTATAAGTGTTTTTCTTTCGTTATGAAAATTGCTCACAAAGTCACAGAGTCGCAAAGTTTAGATAAAAGCTTAAAAAAAATGCTTTGCGACTCTGCTCCCGATAGTTATCGGGATTGCGAGATTAAATAAAAACATTTTGACTTTGTTTCTATTTGCAATTGCACTGTACATAAAATTTAATTACATGCTTTTCCTAGGATTCTCTATTCTTTAAAAAGAGCCACTGCCTGATCTTTGTATCTGAATAATTACTAATAAAATAGTTTATGAAAAGATATCAGGATTATGCCATTTTGCTTTTACGAATCGCAATGGCAATTGGGTTTTTATCTGCCGTTTCTAGTCGGTTAGGTTTGCTGGGAAAACAATCTTCTGGCTGGGAAAATTTTTTGTCTTATGCCGAAAAAGTAAATTCTTTTTTGCCTAAAAGTTTCATTCCGTCAATTGCAATAGCCAGCACTTTTCTGGAGGCCTTATTTGCTGTTTTCCTCTTAATCGGATATCAAACAAGAAAAACTGCTATAGGCGCTTCAATCTTAACTTTTCTATTTGCGTTGGCCATGACTTATTCCTTCGGAATTAAAGATCCTCTTGATTATTCTGTATTTGTTTTTTCTACGGGCGCTTTTCTTTTAGCCACCTCCGACAAATACCGATGGAGTTTAGACGAATATCTTTTGAAAATTAACTAATTAAATTTGAATACATATGGAAACTAAAATCACAAAAAGCAATGAATTAGAGTGGAAACCTCTTAAAGAAGAAGGTGTAAAAACAGACGGAATTTATGCTAAAGTATTACGCTTTGATACAACCACAAACCGCCCTCCTACTTTTCTTTTAAAATTTGAACCTGGCGCTTCGTACCCAAATCACGTGCATCCCGCGGGCGAAGAAATCTACGTTCTCGAAGGTGAAGTGCGCTCCGGAAAAGACGAACTTAAAGCAGGTGATTATTTGTACATGCCTCCGGGAAGTACGCATTCTGTGTTTTCCAGAACTGGCTGTACGCTTTTGTTTATGATTCCGGAGGAGGTTGTCATTTTGAAGTAAACAAAATAATCAGTAGCCTCCTGCTTTAGCCGGAGGTTTATTTGTGATTATTTGTTGAGGCTTTAGCCAAATGTTTTTTTGTAATTTTATGAAAAATTGCAATTTGCACTAACGAAGAAATAAATAATTTATAGAGATTAACATGTAGATTAGACTTTTGTCTTAACTTTGTTAATCAACTTTAGTACATTAATATCATGCAAGCAATTAACATCACAGCATATACAGAAGACGCTTCTCAAATAGAAGCTGTAAAAGCTTTTATGAAAGCACTAAAGATTAAATTTGAGATAGCTAATGTAAAACCATATGAGTTATCTGAAGAACAACAGAATATATTAAATGATCAAATTATTTCAGATAAAAACCTTTATACTGATGCTGACTATGTCTATACTGATTTAAAAAAGAAATATGACTTATAAGATTATAGTTTCTCCAATTGCATTAAAAAATATTGAGGAAGCTATAGAATATTATATTTTAAAAGTTAGCAGAAAAGTTGCCCTGGATTTTCTTAATGATTATAAAAGGTTTACAAAGCCTTACAGTTAAATCCTTTCTATCAATTTCACGATAGTAATTATCGCTATCTTCCATTTAAAAAATTTCCATACGTCGCATTTTTCATTGTTGATGAATTATCAAAAACGGTATTTTTAAATGCTGTTTTTCATACTTCACAAAATCCAGAAAAATATCCCGTAAAATAAGGATTGTCCATTATCAATGGAGGCTTCGACTTTGCTTAGCCTGACAAAACTGTGCGCTTTTTGTGTTCTGTTTGTCATTTCGAGAAACGAGAAATCTTCACAAGAAACTCCGCAATTTAAATCGATAATCTTTGTCGAGCTACTTACGAAGATTTCTCGTTTCTCGAAATGACATGACAAACTAGATGGAAAATCTAATGAAAAAATACACCATCTCTCTTAGCCCTGATCGAAACGGTATCCTTTTATGCCGGGGTTCGGCATAAAAGATATAGTGAAGAGCAGGACAAATGTTCTTGAAAAACCGAAATTTTCTTGCTCCTTAAAAAATTATTCCAATTAAAACTTCAATAAAATAAAGGCTTCGCAAAACATTTTTAAAGCGCTTATTGTACGATAAGAAAATATTATGGCAAAAATATTTTATAATTCGAAAAACCGCCATACATTTGCCTAACAGTGTTAAACAATTTAATACTCGAATAAAATGGCTAGTAAAGATCGAATTTTAAGACAAAAAGAAGAGACAAGAAATAATATTCTTGGCGCTGCTTATGATATCGTAAAAGAAGACGGCTGGAATGGTTTGAGTATGCGTAAAATTGCCGACAGAATCGAATATACTGCCCCTATTATTTATGAATATTTCTCTAATAAAGATGCCATTCTACAGGAATTAACCGGAAAGGGTTTCATTAAACTGACAAAAGAATTAGAGAAAGCAAGAGCCAAATTTGAAAAACCGGAAGATCAATTAGAAGCCATGTGGATGGCGTATTGGGATTTTGCTTTTACCGATACCGAAATGTATCAGGTAATGTTTGGTGTTCAAATGAGCTGTTGTTCTCAGCGATGTTCTGCTTCGGAAGCGCCTTACAGATTATTCGTTGCTGTTATTGCAGAAATCATGAAAAACAGTAATCCAACTGAAGAAGTCGTCAAGCAGAAATATTTTACGTTCTTTTCTGTAATTCACGGTTTAATCGCTATTAATATCATTAACAAAAGTGATATATTAGAAACAATTAACAATCAAATTTTGAAAGATGCCATTGGCGGTATCATCAAATCAATACAATAGTTTTTTTTTCAAATTTTACTTAACAGTGTAAAACAATTTAATTGGGTAATATAAAATCCTTTTTTTTATAACCTTAACTTAACACTGTTAGAAAATTTAATCAAGTAATATCGAGTTTTTTACTCTCTTACTTAACAGTGATAAATAATTTAATACCGATTTTGAGATAAAATCTTAAAGGGCTTATTAAATGGAAAATTACGCACTTTGACTTAACAATGTTAGATAATTTAATTTAATTAAATATGAATCCCGAGAATTCCAGAATACCACAAAATTTAACCCGAGAGAATGTTCAACCAATTAAAACCATAATGAAAATGAAAAATGTAATTATAACCAGTTTTATTCTGGCATTAGTATTAAGCAGCTGTGCCGATAAAAATCAGGCGCCTGCTGCTCCTGCTCCACCGGTTTTACCAGTGTTGGCAATAACAAGTGCAAACACCACCACAGACGCTGAATATCCTGCTGCAATACAAGGAACTGTAGACGTAGAAATTCGTCCGCAAGTAAGCGGAAATCTTGAAAGAGTTTATGTAGACGAAGGTGCTTATGTAAGCAAAGGACAAACATTGTTTAAAATAAACGAACGTCCGTTTCGCGAGCAGTTAAATAATGCTTTGGCTAATCTTCATGCTGCCGAAGCTGCTTTAATCAACGCACAGTTAGAAGTTGATAAATTAACTCCTTTAGTTCAAAACAAAGTAGTTTCTGATTATCAGTTAAAAACAGCTAAAGCTTCTCAAAAAATTGCTGCTGCCAATATTGAGCAAGCAAAAGCAATGGTAGGTTCTGCCAAAATTAATTTAGGATATACAAATGTTACAGCTCCTGTAAGCGGGTACATAGGAAGATTGCCTAAAAAACAAGGAAGTCTGGTTTCTGCTTCTGATGTTGAGGCTTTAACAACTTTATCAGATGTTCATGAAGTATTTGCTTATTTCTCTTTGGGCGAAACTGATTTCATCAACTTTAAAGCGCAATACGCCGGAAGTTCTCTTGGCGATAAAATCAAAAAATTACCTCCAGTAACTTTAATTCTTGCTGATAACAATGCTTATCCGCAAACCGGAAAAATCGATATGGTAGACGGACAGTTTGATAAAACAACCGGAGCTATCACGATTAGAGCCACTTTTCCTAACGCAAACGGGACATTGCGTTCTGGAAACACAGGAAAAATTCGTTTAGGATTACAACACGATGATGCCATTTTAGTTCCGCAGGCTGCTACAGTCGAAATGCAGGATAAAGTATTTGTTTTCACGGTAGGTAAAGACAACAAAGTAACCAAAATGCCTATTACAGTTGTGGGTAAAAGCGGTACCAATTATTTAATAAAAGAAGGTGTAAAAACAGGTGACCAAATCGTATTAAGCGGTATTGATAAACTTCAGGACGGACAAGCAATCCAGCCTCAAAAATCAGCCAGCGTTGCCGAAGTAACTAATAAAAAATAATTCTACAAAAATGTTCAAAATATTTATACAAAGACCAGTACTGGCAACTGTAATCTCCATTTTATTGGTGATCCTGGGTGTACTTGGTTTAACTAAACTGCCTTTACAACAGTTTCCTGATATTGCGCCACCATCGGTTTTGGTAACGGCAGTATATCCGGGGGCAAATGCAGAAACGGTTTTACGTTCTGTTGCACCTTCTATCGAAGAATCTATAAATGGTGTAGAAAACATGACTTACATGAGTTCTACAGCAAGTAACGATGGTAGTTTGGCTATTACTGTTTTCTTTAAATTAGGAACAAATGCTGATCAGGCTGCAGTAAACGTACAAAACAGGGTTGCTCAGGCTACAAGCCAGCTTCCGGCAGAGGTTGTGCAACAAGGTATTATTACAGCTAAACAACAAAATAGTTTCATCATGGCTATTGGTATGTATACTGATGATGAATCAAAATACGATCAGACTTTTGTTGCCAATTATGCTCAAATCAATATTATTCCCGAGCTTAAACGTATTCCGGGTGTGGGTTCTGCCAGTATTTTTGGTGGTGTAAAAGATTACTCTATGCGTGTTTGGTTAAATCCAACACAAATGTCTACTTACAAGGTAACTCCAAATGAAGTTATGGCGGCCATTCAGGACAAAAGCCTGGAAGCTGCTCCAGGTAAATTTGGAGAAAGAAGTAAAGAGGTTTTTGAGTACGTAATTAAATACAAAGGTAAACTTACCAAACCAGAAGATTATCAAAATATTGCTATACGTTCTAATCCTGATGGTTCTGTCCTTCGTCTTAAAGATGTTGCGAGAGTGGAGCTTGGTGCCTATTCTTATAACAGTTTAACCCGTTTAAATGGTAAAAAAGGAGTTGTAATTGGGGTTATTCAGTTAGCAGGTTCAAATTCTAATGATATTCAGATTGCCATCAATAAAATGATGGAAAAGGCTTCTAAAGATTTCCCTAAAGGAATAAAACACAATATTTTCTATAGTACAAAAGTTTCTCTGGATCAATCGATCGAACAAGTTGAGCATACTTTACTAGAAGCTTTTATATTGGTATTTATTGTGGTATTTATCTTCCTGCAAGATTTTAGATCAACATTAATCCCGGCTATTGCTGTACCTGTAGCAATTTTAGGAACGTTCTTCTTCATGCAGTTATTCGGATTTTCGATCAACCTTTTAACGCTTTTCGCATTAATTCTGGCGATTGGTATTGTGGTCGATGATGCCATTGTGGTAGTCGAAGCGGTGCATGCGAAAATGGAACACAAACGCTTGTCTCCAAAAATCGCCACACATGAAGCAATGCACGAAATCACGGGTGCTATTATCTCGATTACGCTGGTAATGGCTGCTGTATTCCTGCCGGTTGGTTTTATGGAAGGCTCAACAGGAGTTTTCTATCGTCAGTTTGCCTTTACGATGGCCATTGCAATTGTAATTTCGGCCGTTAATGCCTTAACATTGAGTCCGGCACTTGCAGCATTATTCTTAAAAGATAATCACGGAGCACACGGCACAAATGGATCGCATGAGAAAAAAGGATTTAAAGAAAAATTCTTTACCGCTTTTAACAGCAGTTTTGAATCGCTAACCAATCGTTATGTTGGCGGATTGAAATTCTTAATCAGAAGAAAATGGTTGAGTTTAGGAGGGTTAGCATTAATTACAGTTGCAACTATTGTAATGGTTAAAACAACTCCTGCAGGATTTATTCCAACAGAAGATCAGGGATTTATTGCTATCGCAGTTAACACCCCATCCGGAACATCATTAGACGGAACTCAAAAAGTAATGACTGAAGCAGAGAATACTTTAAAAGCATTAGATGCTTCACGATTTGTAACCGCTATTTCAGGTTTTAACTTATTGACCAATTCTACTAGTCCATCATCTGCAGTTGTTTTCGTATTGCTTAAACCAAACGAAGAACGCGGCGATATTAAAAATATTGACGAAATCATGAATCAGGTTCGTGGTAAACTGGGAACTATTTCGGGCGGAAGTTTCTTCGTCTTCAGTTTCCCAACTGTACCCGGATTTAGTAATGTTGAGGCTTTAGATTTAGTTTTACAAGATAAAACTGGAGGAAAACTGGATAAGTTTAGTGGTATATCTCAAAATTTCATTGGCGAATTAATGAAACGTCCGGAAATTGCGGTTGCCTTTACAAGTTTCAAAGCCGATTATCCTCAATTACAATTGGATATCAATGACGAAAAAGCCAATCAGTTAGGCGTAAATGTAAAAGACATTTTACAAACCATGCAGGCGTATTTTGGTAGTGCACAGGCATCAGACTTTAACCGATTTGGTAAATATTACCGTGTGGTTGTTCAGGCTGATATTGCCGACAGAGCAGATCCAACAGCAATTGATCGTGTATTTGTAAAAAACAAAACTGGCGAAATGGTGCCCATAAATACTTTAGTTAAGCTAACTCGTATTTATGGTTCTGAAACCGCTTCACGATATAATTTATTTAACTCAATTTCTATTAATGCAATTCCGAAACCAGGATTTAGTTCCGGAGATGCCATTAAAGCAATTGAAGAAGTAGCAGCACAACAATTACCTGCAGGTTACGGGTTTGAATTCTCGGGCCAAACCCGTGAGGAGATTTCTTCCGGAGGGCAATCGGCTACAATTTTCTTACTGTGTTTGATATTCGTTTATTTCCTACTTGCTGCACAGTATGAGAGTTATATCCTTCCTTTGGCGGTGATCTTATCAATCCCTGCAGGTATTTTTGGAGTATTCGTAGCTATTGGTTTAACTGGTATTGAAAACAATATTTATGTGCAAGTTGCCCTGGTCATGCTGATTGGACTTCTTGCCAAAAATGCCATCCTGATCGTCGAATTTGCCGTGCAGAAAAGAAAATCGGGACAAGCGTTAATCAGAGCTTCAATCGATGCTGCAAAATTACGTTTACGACCAATTATCATGACGTCACTTGCCTTTATTGTTGGTTTAGTACCCATGATGAGTGCCAAAGGACCATCTGCTCAAGGTAACCACTCTATAAGTATTGGTGCCGCCGGAGGTATGATTTCAGGAGTAATTCTAGGATTGTTTATCATTCCTGTTTTATTCATCATCTTCCAGCATTTACAAGAACGAGTTTCTGGAAAACCAGTTGCCGTAATTCATAACGAAGAAAAATAAAAATGGAAAACTATATAACGACAGTTTTGGTAGCCGTAATATTCGGTATCGCCTATATATCATACAGAATCTCGAAAGATCTTGAAAACAGAAAAGATACTTGTACAGAAATCTAATAAAAAGACAATGAAAAATTATATAACCAAAATCGTGATGATCGCCATTTTGATCACGACCTTAATATCCTGTAAGGTATCAAAGGATATTGAAACACCAAAAGATGCATTTCCTGAAAATTTCAGGAATGCAGCTGTTTCAAAAGACACAACCAGTATTGGCGATCTGGAATGGAAAAATTACTATACCGAAAAAGATGTTGTACAGTTAATAGACAGTGCCATTGCCCGCAATAATGATTTACAGATTGCTGCCAAAAATATCGAAATTGCACAGTACAGATTTACTCAGTCTAAATGGGGAAATGTACCACAGGTTAATCTATTTGTTAATGCAAGCAGCAGTAATCCGTCAGACAATAGTTTTACGGGAATGAATCTAAATCAGGCTTTGGGTCAAAAACACATTGATGATTATTCAGCCGGAGCAACACTTTCATGGGAAGCTGATATTTGGGGGAAAATCAAAAATCAGAAAAAAGGCGCTTACGCAGAATATCTTCAGTCTGCCGAAGTTAAAAAGGCTTTACAAACCAATATCGTAGCCAACGTTTCAAGAGGATACTACAATCTTTTGATGCTGGATGCCCAATTGGATATCGCCAAACAAAACCTTCAGCTAAATGATAGTACAACAAATATTATCAAACTGAAATATGACGCCGGACAAGCAACTTCATTGGCAATTCAGCAATCTGAAGCGCAGAAATTAAACTCTGCGCAATTGATTCCGTTGTTGGAACAAAACATTGCCATTCAGGAAAATGCATTAAGCGTTTTGACTGGTTCTTTCCCGACTGCAAAACAAAGAACAACACTTTTAAACGCAATCGCAATTAGAAACGATAATACAATAGGAATTCCGTCTTCATTAGTAAGCCGAAGACCCGATGTTAAAAGTGCCGAACTTGAATTAAAGATTGCCAATGCAAATGTCGGAATCACAAAAGCCGATTTGTATCCGGCATTGAGAATTACGGCACAAGGTGGCGTGAACTCTTTTGAAACCAGTACGTGGTTTAATATTCCTGCTTCTCTTTTTGGTACCGTAGCAGGAGGCTTAACACAACCTTTACTGAACAATAAAAAAGTAAGAACACAATATAATATCGCTGTTGCCGAAAGAGAAAAAGCAGTTTTAAATTTCAGACAGTCAGTTTTAATTGCTGTAAGCGAGGTTTCTGATGCTTTGGTAGTGACTGAGAAATTACAACAACAGGAATATTTTCTACAGGAAAAAGTAAAAACACTGCAACAAGCAATTAAAAATGCCAATTTGCTTTTCAAAAATGGAATGGCAGAATATCTTGAAGTTTTAACCGCACAGGCAAATTTATTGCAAAGTGAACTTGAACTTGCAGATATCAAAAGACAACAATTAACAGCCAACACCGAGTTGTATCGCGCTCTTGGCGGTGGCTGGAGATAATACCCGTACCCGTTAATTATTTATTTTTTGAGATGAAAACGCTGTGAGACCTTTGGGTTTCATGGCGTTTTTTAGTTTGATTTGCCACAAAGGCACTAAGTCGAACTATTTTGTTTCATGCAGATTTTAGAAGATTTAATTTTAAAAAAGGGACAAAAAATTATCTGCGCATATCTGCTTAAATCTTTTTATCCCGATAGCTATCGGGAGCGTGAAAAAACTTTTAAATATGTTTTTCGCCTTACACTTATCATCGTACGCGGATGATACTGATTTGATTTGCTAAAACATGGATTTATGCGATTTTTTTTATTCTGCATTCTATATCGTGCTGAGCAAAACCGAAGATTATCATTATACAAATGGTCCATAACTTCAATTTCAAAGATAAAAGTTCTGCTTTAGATTGTTGCAGGCTACCCAGCCACAACATTTCCTTATTTTGAGATTTTTTTAACTTTTATAGTATATGTAAATAAACAAAAAGTGGTAAATTCGTTTTAAATTACGGAACGATCGTTCCGTTATAAATATATTATTATGCAAAATTCAAATCATTCCCTTGTCAGAATTACTTATTTACTCAAACATCGACAAGAGAAAAATCTCAATCAAATTAAAACAATACTAGAAGAAAATCAGTTCTGGGAACATTTTCCTTCTCAGGGAAACAAGATAATTAATTGGCAAGTGCTTGTTGGCAAAGGCCATTTTATTACACTCGAATGCGAAACAGATAAACTTCGCGATCTAAATCTTGTTATTGAAACAAGAGCATGGGGAGCTTTTGAAACGGAAACTTATCTGTCTTATGATTATTTACCCATTTTCGGGCTTAACAATAAATAATATTTTTTTCATTTTTTCAGGAACGATCGTTCTGAATATAATTTAAACATTTATGGAATTAGGAATTAGTCTCTTTGGAGACATGCACATCAATTTAGAAAACAAAACTATACAATCAGCTGAATCTCGATTAAAGGAACTCAAAGAAGAAATAATTCTGGCAGATGAAGTTGGTTTGGACATTCTGGGAATAGGAGAACATCATCGCGAAGAATATGCGGTTTCCAGTCCTGAAATTGCATTAGCTTTTGCTGCATCAATTACGAAAAAAATCAAATTAACAAGTGCAGTGAGTGTACTAAGTTCTTCAGATCCTGTTAAACTTTTTCAGGATTTTACCTTACTTCAGGCATTATCTGATGGTAGAGCAGAACTTATGGCCGGAAGAGGAAGTTTTGTAGAATCATTTCCGCTTTTTGGTCATAATTTACAAGATTATAACGAACTTTTTATTGAAAAACTGGATCTTCTTTTTAAACTTAATCAAGAAGAATTGATTACCTGGAAAGGGAAATTCCGTCCTGCTTTAGAGGCGCAACAAATATTTCCACGCGCAGAAAAACCTTTAGATATATGGGTTGCATCCGGGGGGTCTCAAAATTCAGTAATGAATGCTGCACAAGATGGGATACCACTTATAATGGCTGTAATTGCCGGTACCCCTCTTACAAGTTTTGCCCCGCTGTACAAATTATACAAATCAATCTATAATGCATGCAATTACGATCAGGACAAATACAAAATAGGAATGTTTTCGCATGGTATTATTGGAAATGACAGTAAAAAAATAAAGGAATACTACTTTAATCACTATGCTTCACAAATGAATCGAATTGCTGACAGCCGGGGCAGAAATCATTTTCAAAAATTTCAGTACGATTTTGGTACCTCTCCTGCAGGTGCAATGTTTGTAGGTGATCCTTCAGAAATTACAGATAAAATATTGTATGCCAGAGAACTTTATGGCATCACACGTTTTATACTTCATTTAGATGTTGGTGCTCCTTCGCATAAACATATCATGAAAAGTATTGAATTGTTTGGAGAAATTGTAGCTCCCGCAGTACGTAAAGCTATAACAACACAGAATCATTAATAAAAATAAACTCAAACATTATAAAATGAAAATTTCAAAAATACATTATAAGCTATGGAATGGTAATGCTCCTTCAGAAAATGGATTAACAGGTGAAGAAGTATACGATCCGTTATCCCCATTAGAAATTACAAATGTGCACACCGCAGAAATATATGTTTATCTCCCAGCATCAGATATCAATACAAGAAAAGCTGTTGTAATTTGCCCAGGCGGTGCATATGCAGGTTTGGCTATTAATTCGCAAGGATATGACTTTGCAGAATGGTTATGTTCACTTGGTATTGCCGGAATTGTACTCAAATACAGGTTACCTAATCAAAACAAAAACATACCATTGGATGATCTAAAAGAAACATTCGAATATCTTCATCAAAATGCAGCAAAATTTAACATTGACAAAAATGATATTGGTGTCTGTGGTTTCTCTGCAGGCGGACATCTGGCTGCATTGTTTGCAAATAGCAAGATAGAGCAAAAACATTCCTATTTACATCCGGCATTTAACTTACTATTTTATCCCCTAATATCGATGCAAAATTACACGCATGAATTATCAAAGGAAAATCTTTTAGGCACAAACCCTTCTGCTGAAGAACTTAAAAAATACTCTCCCGATTTATTAACCGGCAATCATACTCCACAAACTTTAATCCTTTGTTCTGATGATGATACCTTGATATCTCCTATCAACAGTATTTTGTATTACAGGGCACTTCAGGAAAATAAAATTCCGGCTTCTTTACATCTTTTCCCATCAGGAAACCATGCTTGGAATATAAAAGGTACAAATATGTTTGGGCAAAAATTTGAGCAAATAAATCAAGCAAAAATTATCCTGAAAGATTGGTTGTCTGCTCTAAAACCTATCCGATAATTACTGTTTTTTGAGATGAAAACGCTTTGAAGCCATTGGGTTTCATGGCGTTTTTTGATTTTCGATAAAATGTAAAGACGAAAAGTATTTATCATGCAAATTTCATAAAAGACAAAACTCTCACTATCATCCAATATTGATTAAATTATAAGAAAATCATTATTTTTTAACATCCGAAATAATTATATTTGTAAGAAATTGCAAATAAAAACCACGTAACTTGTTAAAAATGAAAAACTTACCAATCTTCCTTCTTATTCTCTCGCTATCATTTCAGGGATACTCTCAAAAAAAAGGCAAAAAAAAGCCCGCATCTAAAGCTAAAACCACAGCAGTTCAGGAAAAAGCAGTAACAATAGAAATAAAACCTGAAAAAATAATACCGGACACCTTACACATACAAAAAGGAAAAAAGTATGTTTTTTTAGTTGATGTAAACGAATATTCTTCTCAAGGAAATACTGTATATGCAGGCAATGATAATAATTCTGAAAAAGCAGAATTGAAACGTAATTTTCCAAAAGAAAACCTTGAAATCATAAACATTACCAAATACACGTATATGTTCTTCGAAAATAAACAAACCCTGGATATTACAGGAGACGGGAGTTCCTTTCAGTCTTTTGCCTATTGGAGCGGAAAAATAGACGATAAAGTACAAGTTAAGGAAGGCACAAAAATGGCTACCGAATTTGTAGCAGCGCAGTTAAAATCTAAAAAAGAATCATCATATGTTGTTAATACCAAAAAGTACAAAAAAGAAGTAAAATCTTTACAAGGCAAAAACAAGATTACTTCAAAATCCAAAGAAGTTATGAAAGAACTGCTAAGCGGTTACTCATTGCCTTTTCCTGATATTGAAGCAGACAATTTACCTGTTTTTCAGCAGGGTACCGCAAAATTAAAAACGCTGGATTCTTATTTTCTTAAAAATAAAGGAGTCCGAATCCCTCTAAAAAGTATTTCTTTTAACAACGAGGGACAACCTGCAACCATAACCTATTATGACCGTGAAGGAAAGTACAAAAGCAAAAAAGAACTCATCTACAAAGATGGCTTGCTTACAAAAATCGTAAAAGAAGATCAGACAGCCATTTCTATTAACTATGATGATAGTAAAATGATATTAACGGAGAATGTTGGAGATGCCAATGAAACCAAAGTTTTTTGGATTGAAAATGGCCAATTATTACAAAAATCATATACCCTTATGGCAGATGACAAGTTTTCATACATGAATACTTTTGTAGAAGAAAAATTCGAAAACAATTGCATTTCGTATTATATTAACAATGTTGTGTGGTCACATAACTGCAGCGGTGCAAATAATAAGTTTCCGTATATTCATACCTACACCTCTTATCAGGATAAGGAAGTTCTTCAATTCAGAAAATCGAAAATAGAGAAAATGAACGACACAACTTTCGAAAAATATTATTCCGAAGCAGAACGCAACGATCAAAATGATAATTACAAACTGTGGGGAACATTTCTTTTAGATGACTACAATTTGGTCGATTCTTTCAATTTCACCAAAGACGGTACTGCTAAAACTATTAAAATAGATTATACCTGTTACGAATAATACATTCTGAAAAACTTTTAAACGCTGTGAGACTTTTAGTTTCACAGCGTTTTTTATTTTTTAATCTCTTTAGATTTTGCAGATTCTGCAGATTTTATTTTTCTGCTCCTGATTGCTATTAGGATTTTGTCTACTTAATCTACAAGAGTAAATTTATTCTCACTTTCTTCTTTTTGCTACAAAAGAGTTTTGCTACTTTTGAATCATCTTAATCAATAAATCAAACTCAATGAAAAAAATTACATGCCTTGCACTTTTAGCTTTACTATTTACAAACTGCAAACAAAACAATACGAATGAAGAATTAAAGTCGGTAACAAAACCCGCAGATACAATTGCTGCCGTAAAAGAAGAAAAAAAGACAGATAAAAAAGAAGATTGTAAAGACATTGAGGTAGAAATGGGATCCGGAAGAGAATGCATTTTAAAAGATACAGATCTTGAGACAGTCTATCAAAATATTATTAAAAATAAAGAAGTCGAAGAATCGGAATCATTTTTAAGTACAATTCCAAATGAAAATAAATCTGTTGAAATAAATAAAAACGGATTAATCTCAATTGATTATCAAATCACCAAAGATAAAGTAGCTATTTCTATGAATTATGAAGGCGGAGTAACGGAAGTAACACTGGAAAAAATAAATAATACGATTAAAAGAAGCATTTATCATTATGCCGATTAAATTCTAAAATGAAATTAGATAGTATACTAAAATAAGGTATGCTGTCTTTATACTAAAACCGCTAAAAGCTTTTAAGTTTTTAGCGGTTTTTTTAATGGCAATTTCATCCTAATTAAATACTTTTGATAGTATCTAATTATTCCCAAATGGTATTCGATCCTGATAAATACTTGCAAAAATTAAAACAAACCATTGAAAGCTACTATCCAATTTCTGAAAAATCATGGAAACTGATTGAAAACATTGCCGAGTTCCAAACACTCAAAAAAGGAGAAACATTGCTACAAAACGGGGCAATCGCTAAAAATCAGCATTTTATTGCAAAAGGAATTTTAAGGGCTTTTATAACTGACCCGCAAGGGAATTTCTATAACAAAAACCTTTTTATGGAAAATTATTTTGCTGGTTCTAAAGTTTCATTGATGTTACAAACGCCTTCTAACTTTACTATTGAAGCATTAGAAGACTCTGTTATCATCAACCTTAATTATACAAAATATATTTCGCTGGTTAATGAAAATGAAGATCTCAAAAACTTTTATATCGCCCATTTAGAGAAAAACTGGATTATCGAAAAAGAACAAAGAGAAGTCGCTTTAGTGATGCAGAATGCTACCGAAAGATATGTAACTCTACTGGAGAAGCATCCAAGTATTGCCGATCGGGTTCCGTTATTGCATATTGCGTCGCATTTGGGCATTACACCAACGCAATTAAGCCGAATTAGAAAAAGTCTCGAAAAAGATTTGTAAATCAACATATGTAAAGGCTTTCTTAAAACCGTGCATTTACCTTTGTCTGTATAATTAAAACTCGTCGTTACAATGAACCATATTAATCTTATCAAAGACAACATTGACAATCTAACAACTCTCTGGAAAACTGTTGCTACTCCTCTCCTTTCGTATCATACAACTGATTTTTTAGAATTCAGTCAAATCAAAAATTCAGGCTGGCCAAATCGTCTATGGTTTCGAAAAGATATTACTGAAGAAAACTTTCCTCAAATTCTGGAAACTATTGCAAAAAATCCGGGCTTGGTTGTTCCGTATTGGGATATTTTTGGAAGTAATTCAAATGAAACTTTCGAAAAAAACGGCTTTTCTGTTCGAAATAAATTAACCGCAATGGCTTTAAAACTGGATAAAAAATTTACGCTTCAAAACAGCCTTAGTTTTAAAAGGGTTTTAAATGAAGAAGATGCTAAAATCTGGTCTGATATTTATCCGCTCTCTTTTAATTATGTGATTAGTAAAGAAACTTTAGTTCACAATTTTGAAAATGCAACGTTTTACTTGGTTCATTTTGAAGAAAAACCAGTTGGAACGCTAACGCTTTTTCAAACCGGAAAAACGATGGGAATTCACGGAGTTGGTATAATTCCCGAAATGCGTAAAAGAGGTTTGGCTGAAGAAATTATGAAATTTGCAATCAACGAAGCTATTGATGCTAATTGTCAATATGCTCAACTACAAGCATCAGATTTAGGAAAAGGTATTTATGCCAGATTAGGTTTTGAGGATTTGTTTATTATTACGAATTACCAATTGGCATAAATTTTAAATTGCTGCGCCTGTTCGCTATCGCCCGAGTCCAAATTCCAATTAATCAACCACTCAAATCTCTCACAAAGACGTGAAGTCGCAAGTTTTTTTTATTTCTCGCGGATTTGGCAGATTGAGCAGATTTGATTTCTAAGTAATAAATAATCCGTTCAATCTGCCAAATCTACAAGAAACAAATCTTTTAATCTTTTTAATCTTTGGCTTAAACATAAATCCTCTGCCCCTTTGTCACTTTGCCCCTTTGAACCTAAAAAAGAAATCTTGTCGCAAATGCCCCTAAAATAGTCGCAAATGTGTATTTTATCAGAAATATAAGATGATTATATTTGTAATACATTAACTAATAACTTTTTAAAAAATACCACATGAAAAAAGCAAAAATTATTTTTTGGATTACTACGATTACTATTTTTTTATTTGAAGGTGTAATGCCAGCCTTAACTTCGCAAACAGAACTTGCTAAAGAAGGAATCAGACATTTGGGGTATCCTGAATATTTTGGAAACGCATTGGTCGTGTTCAAAATACTGGGAGTTCTGGTATTGGTAATTCCGCAAATACCAAAAAATGTAAAAGAATGGGCTTATGCAGGATTTGGTTTTGATTTTATATTTGCCTCAATTAGCCATTTCGCAATTGACGGGGTTAATTTTCAGAGCTTTTTTCCCTTAATCTTTTTGGTGATTTTAGCCCTCTCTTATATCTATTATCATAAAGTAGAGCGATATAAAAATATTGCCTTATAAACATTATAAGTGATGATAGAGATTTTTAAAACAAATGTTCAGGAAGTCGAACAATCTCAAATAATTATTGGGAAACTTCTTGAACATTTTCCTAATAGTGCAATCAATTTTGATCTTGAAGATTGTGATAAAATCTTGCGAATTCATTCAGAAACAATCTCAAATTACAAAATAATCGAACTTCTAAATTCGCATGGCTTTCATTGCGAAGTGCTTTTATAATTTACTAAAGATGTAAACAACTAATATACAGGTTTTTAAATATTTATTTGTAAATTTGAAATAGTTATCAATCCTTTAAATCTTACAAAATGAATTTACCGGTCAACCACCAAAGTATAATACCGTATTTAATTTTAAAAGATACTTCAGAGTTTTTCGATTTCACTAATAAAGTGTTCGATGCAGAAAAAGGAAGCAGAGAAATTTTACGTGAAGACGGAACTGTGATGCATGCCGAAATTATCATTAGCGGAAATACTATCATGATTACTGACGAGAATAAAGACTGGCCCTCGCAAACCGCACATCTATTTGTTTATGTCCCCGATGTTGATGGAACTTATCAGAAAGCCTTAAATAATGGTGCAAAAAACGTAATGGATGTTACCACAAAAAATTCCAGAACGGCCTGCGGTGTTGTTGATCCGTTTGGGAATGTCTGGTGGATCTCATCTGTACAATAATTTTGGCTCTAAAATCAATAATGATGAAAACATCTGTTCAGAAAAAAATTACTGACACATTTCAAAAATTAAAAGAAACTCTTTCTCTTTTTCCTGAAAGTGATCTGAACAAAGTTCCATATGAGGGAAGCTGGACAGCAGGTCAGGTTGCTCAGCATATTATCATGGCAGATTCTGGATTTCCGGAACTATTTGCCAGAAAAACAGAAAAAACCAACAGAAAACCAGATGAAAATGTAAAAGATATTGATGCTCTTTTTTTAAACTTCGATCTAAAAATGGATGCACCAGTATTTCTTATTCCGGAGAAAAAAGAGTACAATAAAAATGATCTGAATTTAAAACTGCTCAAAATTGAATCTGAATTACTAGAGTGTGCAGAAAAATATGATTTAACATTAATCAGTCCGGATTTTCAACTGCCGGGTTTTGACAAATTTACTCTCTACGAATGGATTAACTTTGCTTTGGTTCACACACAAAGACATACCAATCAGCTAAATAAGATTTTTAAATCCTTAAATAATTTGTAAATTAGCTTCTAAATTCTTTTAAAAAAATTAAAAAAAACAATATGAGATCAAAAGGCGGAGCAGTGTTTTTATCAGGATTAGTTGCCGGAACGATGGATATTGTTGCAGCATTTACGGTTTATGCTTTTATACTGCACAAAACCACTCCAACGCAAATTTTGAGATCTATTGCAAGTGCTATTTTTAGAAAAGAGGCATATACAGGTAATTTTTTAATGGTTTTCTGCGGACTGGGATTACATTATTTCATTGCTTTTACCTTTGCCTGGTTTTACTTTATCATTTACCCCTATTTTCCTTTTTTAAAAAAGAATGCTGCTTTATCCGGAACATTTTATGGCATTCTGGTCTGGATGATCATGAATTTAATTATCCTGCCTATTTTTTTTCCCGTTTTACCCGAAAAACAGCTAGATTTCCCTTTTCTTTTATCAGTCATAATTCTTATTTTATGTATTGGTTTCCCAATTGCTTTTATTACCAAAAAGTATTATTCCTTTAGATAAGTTACAGACTTAAAAGTTTCTTTTTTTCATTACTTTCAATTCAACCTTACTTTCGTAATTCATGAAATTTGCGATTGTTTCTACAATTCTTTTTGTAAGATTATACAATTTCCACACAAATGCTTTTGAGTTAATTTTTTGATTGATTGGATTAATCACCACTCTTATATCAAAGTAATTTTAGCTTCAATATAATTGGTGATATGAATGGAGTAATAAAACATGGTGTAATTTTAGAAAAAACAGAAAGAGCTTTTGAAAAATCAGACGTTTTAGATTCAGCATTTTTTCAAGATGCAAAATTTATGCTGAATAAACATACATACTTGTCTATCAAAAACTTAAAAATAAAAAGTATTAAAAGAACATTAGCCTTTAATACCAAAAGAAATTATACATCAACAGAAACAATTAAGAAAATTTTATATGTTTGGGACAAAAATGTGGTCTTTTTTCCGAAGAATTCTAATGGAAAATTTATAGCTTTACATAAATTATTTTCCTCAATTCAGATCGTCGCTTTTGGAAAAAACGAGTTGATTGTTGCCTTCTGGAAAGAGTATTAAAAAAACCTGCCTGATCATATTATAGTATGATCATGAAACAAGTCACATTGGTCCAGGCGCCCCACCTATTGAAACCAAAGATGGATGATTGTTAATTTATCAAGCTGCCGAAAGGCCCATAAAAGGACTTGTTTATCACGCTTGTGTCACTCTGCCAGATCTTGACAATCTTGCAAAAGTAATTGTGAGACTACCAAAACCATTAATTACACCAGTTTAATATTACGAAAGACACGGTTACGTAAACTATGTTGTAACTCCAACAGGAACAGCATTTTTCGATAACCTTCTATATATCTATTATGGTGCCGCCGATGACAAAATTGCAGTGGCTTCAGTGAATCTTAATGACTTATTAACCGCATTAAAACAGAATCCCCATGAAGAAGTTATCAAATAAATCTAAAATAGTATTTCTCTCAACATTTCCACCAACACAATGTGGAATAGCAACTTATACGCAGGATACAATAAAAGGAATTAGTGATGTTTTTGGTAAATCTATTACTTGCGAAATTTGCGAGTTAGTTGATAAACCCAAAGAAAATCCGGAACAGGCTTTTACATTAAACACAAAAATCAGAGAAGAATATTCTAAAGTCGCGGAGCAAATCAACAAAGATAAAAACGTAAAATTAGTTCACATTCAGCATGAATTTGGTTTATTTAGCGGACAGTTTGGAGACTATTTGCTTGACTTTTTAACTGTAATAAAAAAACCGGTTACTTTTACTTTTCACAGTGTTATTCCGAATCCTAATAATGAACTAAGAACATTCGTAAAACTTCTGCTGAGTTACAGCAATTCTGTTTTTGTAATGACCAATCAGTCTAAAGAAATTTTGATAAATGATTATGGAATTTCTGAAGAGATCATTACAATGGTACCACACGGAACTCATATTGTAATTTATGACACTCCACATCAGGCAAAGGCCAAATACGATATTCAGGATCGACTTGTCTTGTCTACTTTTGGACTTTTGGGAGAAGGAAAAAATATAGAAACCGGTTTACAGGCTTTAGCAAAAATCGTAAAAAAAGAACCAAACCTACTCTATCTAATCATTGGCAGAACACACCCTAATTTAATTATAGATGGTGTTGATGCTTATCGCAATAAACTGGAAACCCTTGTTGAAGAATTAAATTTGCAAAACAATGTACGTTTCATCAATAAATATTTAGATACCGAAGAGCTTTTAGATTATTTAAAAGCCACAGATATTTATCTATTTACCTCCAAAGATCCAAATCAGGCTGTAAGCGGCACTTTTGCTTATGCTATGAGTTGCGCTTGTCCGATGGTAGCCTCCAAAATTCCACATACAAAAGAAGTATTAACTTCAGATTGCGGAATTCTTGTTGATATTGGAAATGTAGATCAGTTTGCAGAATCAGCTTTAAAACTAATTTCAGACGAAAACCTGAGACATGAAATGGGAATTAATGCTTTTACTAAAATGAGAGCTTCTTCATGGGAAAATGCTGCGCTGACACATATGAATACCTATAAAAAACTAATTGAAAATCCATCTGAAGTAAAATATACCTATCCGGAAATTCAATTGCTACATATCAAAAAATTAACAACCGAACTTGGAATTATTCAATTCAGTAAAATTTCAGTTCCAGATCTGGAATCCGGCTACACTTTAGATGATAATGCCCGTGCCTTAATTGCATTTTGCATGCATTACAAATTAACGGGAGATAGAGATGATCTTCCGTATATTTTAATTTATCTGGATTTTATTGAAAGATGTCAAAAACCAAAAGGCGACTTCATCAATTATGTCGATAAGGAATATCGCGAACATATGGAGCAAAATGCCGAGGTTAATTTAGAAGATTCCAATGCAAGAGCAATTTGGGCTCTGGGAACTGTAATATCAAACAAAGATATTCTGCCTGAAAACATTTCAAAAAAGGCAGAAAAATGTTTATTAGCTGCTCTAAAATGGGCCGAAAATATTCAATCACCACGTTCAATTGGTTTTGCTACAAAAGGTTTGTTTTTATATCATAATACCATTCCAAATTTATATGTGGCAGCAATTATCAATAAACTGAATGCTAAACTGTTTACTCACTATGAAGATACAGCTTCTGAAGACTGGCAGTGGTTTGAAAACTATTTAACATACGGAAACGGAATTCTGCCAGAATCTATGTTATATGCTTATTTAGTTACCAATAAACCGGCTTACAAAAAAGTAGCCTTAGATTCCTTAGACTTCTTAATGTCAAAAACTTTTGTCGATGGTAATTTCAAAGCCATATCTAATCAAAGCTGGTACCATAAAGGTTCAGAACCGCAAGAATATGGAGAACAACCTATTGATGTTACCTACACTATTCAAACTTTAAATACATTTTATAATGCCTTTAAAACTCCGGAATATAAAAACAAAATGAAAACTGCTTTTAACTGGTTCTTAGGCAAAAATCATTTAAATCAAATTATGTATAACCCGGTAAGCGGGGGCGGCTACGACGGACTTGAAAAAGAAAATGTAAACTTAAATCAGGGAGCAGAATCTACTGTTTGTTATTTAACAGCGCGATTATTAATGGAAAACTTCAAACAGTCTCAAGTTAAAATTATACCACTTATAAAAACCAGAACCGGCATTGCAATTAACTCTTAATCGAAGAAAAAATTAACCAAAATTCCATTTAACCCGGAAAATCCCTTTCTTAATGAAAGGGATTTTTTGTTTAGTTAAAAAATTAAAAAAAACTTGCCTATCTACTAATAGGTAGTATATTTGTTTAAAAAAAATGAGTCATGACAACACGGGAAAATATTATAGATAAAGCAGATCAATTTATTAGAAACAAAGGTTACAATGCTTTTAGTTTTAAAGATATTTCAAATGATATTGGGATAAAAACAGCCTCTATTCACTACCACTTCCCTACAAAATCAGATCTTGGTGTGGCCACTATAAAAGAACATATCGCCCGATGTGAAACCTTAAAGGAAAAAGTTGCCCATGAATCGCCACTAACAAAACTGCAAGCTTTCTTAGAAGTGCATGCACAAATTAAACGAGAGAATAAAGTCTGTATTGTAGGGTCATTAGCCACAGATTTAAACACTTTGGATGATGCTATAAAAACAGAACTGCAAGAATTTGCTAAGATAGTAATCAACTGGATTACCGAAATTTTAATCGAAGGAAAAGAACTTAACATATTTGATTTTGACATGTTACCCAGAACAAAAGCGCTAATGATAATAACCAATATGGTTGCAATTGTACAACTCTCAAGAGTTACAGGCGACGATGATTTTGAATTGGTTAGAGAAACAATATTAACAGAATTAAGATCTAAAAAATAATGAATAGAGTTGTAATAACAGGATTAGGAGCAGTAACACCTATTGGGAACAATGTTCAGGAATATTGGAGTTCATTAATTAACGGAGTAAGCGGTGCGGCTCCAATAACACGATTTGACACCACACAATTCAAAACCAAATTTGCATGCGAAGTTAAAAACTTTAATGCTGAACATATTTTTGAGAAAAACGAAATTAGAAAATACGACCTTTTTACTCAATATGCCTTGCACGCAACAGACGAAGCGGTACGAAATGCCAATATTGATTTTGATTCCTTAAACAAAAACCGAATTGGAGTTATATGGGGTTGTGGCGACGGCGGTATTTCAACTTTTGAGGAACAAATTGGAGAATATAAATCAGGAAATGGAACCCCAAGATTTAGTCCGTTTTTTATTCCGAAAAGAATAGTAAACATAGCCTCAGGAGTTATTTCTATCAAATACGGGCTTCGCGGAATTAACTATACAACTGCAGCAGCCTGCTCTGCAAGTAATACTGCAATTATAGATGCATTCAATTATATTCGCTGGGGCAAAGCAGATATGATGATTACCGGAGGTTCGGAAGCTTCTGTTACAGAATCTTCAATTGGTGGTTTTAATGCCTCAAAAGCATTATCTACATTAAATGAAGATTACAGCAAAGCCTCACGCCCTTTTGATGCTGCAAGAAATGGTTTTGTTCTGGGCGAAGGAGCCGGTGTTGTTATACTAGAAAGCTACGAACATGCTGTAAAAAGAAATGCTGTAATTCTTGCCGAGATTGTTGGCGGAGGTTTAGCGGGAGATGCTTACCATTTAACAGGAACACATCCGGAAGGTGAAGGAGCCGTTTTAGGAATGGAACTTGCTCTTGAAGAAGCAGAAATTACACCTGACAAAATTGATTATATCAATGCGCATGCTACGTCTACTCCAACCGGAGATTTAAGCGAACTTAAAGCAATGGAAAAAGTGTTTGGCATAAATCCAAATGCCAATATCAGTGCCACAAAATCAATGACAGGGCATTTACTTGGAGGGGCCGGAGCAATTGAAGCGATCGCCTGTATAAAAGCGGTCCAGGAGAATATTGTTCCACCAACAATAAACACAGAAACTGTCGAACAGGACTTTGCTGATAAATTTAATTTAACACTTGGAAAAGCACAATCCAGAATAGTTAATTATGCTATGAGTAATACTTTTGGTTTTGGTGGTCATGTCGCAAGTTCAATTTTTAAAAAATTTACAGAGTAAAGGACAAAAACTGAAATTCAAATAAAACACATCTTATCAAAAATCCCTTTCTTAATGAAAGGGATTTTTTGTTTTATGAAAATCGTTAACGTGACTTTTCATGAATTATTGTGATTTTATGAAAATTATATAAGCCTGAAAAAAAGTTCTGTAAAATATTTTAACAAGTATAGCGGTAACTTTCCTATATAATTAAAAAAGAAGATACAATTGTTAAAAAAATGGTTCTCAGTTTTTTAATAACTCATAAAAAGAAAATATTTTGATTCTCAGCTTAAAAAATACATTCGCAGAAATTGGAGATGCAACCTTGTTTGCAAAGCGGTTTTTTAAGGAGGTTTTTATCCCTCCCTATGAGGCAAAAGAGTTTTTGAAACAATGTTATTACATCGGTTACAAATCACTTCCCTTGGTTGCCATTACAGGATTTATTATGGGATTGGTACTTACATTACAATCCC
Organism: Flavobacterium sp. N2038; assembly: GCF_025947185.1. NCBI lineage: Bacteria > Pseudomonadati > Bacteroidota > Flavobacteriia > Flavobacteriales > Flavobacteriaceae > Flavobacterium > Flavobacterium sp. N2038. The sequence continues at coordinate 2,472,534 of NZ_CP110001.1, read as the reverse complement.
GGCCAACATTGGTAAAATTTGGTGCAGAAAGCTGGCTTCCCGGAATGGTAGCACTATCGCTAATCAGAGAAATTGCACCTGTTATTACAGCACTGATTTGTGCCGGAAAAATTTCATCCGGAATTGGTGCCGAATTAGGATCGATGAAAGTGACAGAACAAATAGATGCTATGGAAGTATCGGCCATAAATCCGTACAATTATTTGGTTGTAACAAGAATTTTAGCCTGCACCTTAATGGTTCCTATATTGGTGATTTTTGCCGATGCTGTAGGTATTATTGGTGGTTATGCCGGAATCAATATTCATGGCGATGTAAATTTCTACCGCTATTTAACCCAGATTATTCAGTCGCTTGAATTTTCAGATCTGTTGCCGGCTACAATTAAAACTTTCTTCTTTGGCTATTTTATTGGAATGATCGGATGTTATAAAGGATTTAATGCATCAAACGGAACAGAAAGCGTGGGACGCGCTGCCAACTCTGCAGTTGTTACAGCCTCTTTAAGCATATTTATTATCGATATGGTAGCTGTACAATTAACTGACTTAATTTATTGAGATGATTAAAGATAAAGAAAATACAGACCCTACAATTAAAGAAAAAAAGCAAAGCCCGATTATCGAAATTAAGGACTTGCATAAAACTTTTGGTGGTAAAAATGAGGTTCTAAAAGGCATAAATCTTACCGTAAATAAAGGTGAAGATCTGGTGATTTTGGGACGTTCCGGTTCAGGAAAATCAGTCACTATAAAATGTATTGTGGGGTTAATAGATCCGGACAAAGGCGAAATAAAAGTTTTTGATGAAAATGTTCTGAATCTTTCCAAAGAAGAACTCAATAAAATAAGAGTCAGAATTGGTTTTTTATTTCAAAGTGCAGCTTTATACGATTCCATGTCTGTTAGAGAAAATCTTGCCTTTACGCTACGAGCACATAGAAAAGATTTAAGCCTCGATGAAATTGAAAATGAAGTAATCGAAGCGCTGGAAAATGTTGGATTAAGTGAGGCAATTGATAAAATGCCATCTGAATTATCAGGCGGAATGAGAAAGAGAATTGGCTTAGCAAGAACACTGATTTTAAAACCCGAAATCATTTTGTACGATGAGCCCACAACTGGATTAGACACTATTACATCAAGAGAAATAAGCGAACTAATTCTGGATATCAAACAAAAACAAAAGACCTCATCAATAATTATAACGCACGATATGGCCTGCGCCAAAATGACTGCCGATCGAATTATGGTTCTTAAAGACGGTGTAATTCACGCCGAAGGAACTTATGAAGAATTAGAAAAAGACGAAGACAAATGGGTGCGCTCATTTTTTGAATAAAACAAAAAAATAGAAATCATGGAGAAGCAATCTGGATATACCTGGAAACTAGGAATGTTTGTAACAATTGGTTTGTTACTTTTTATAATGGCTATTTATTTTATTGGTAAACAAAAAAACCTGTTTGGCTCCACATTTCATATTTCGTCAAGATTCAAAACCGTAAGTGGCTTAGAAGTTGGAAACAATGTTCGCTTTTCAGGAATCAATATTGGTACTGTTGAAGATATCAGATTGATTAATGACTCTTCGGTGGTAGTTTCTATGGTAATAAAAGATGATGTGCGTGAATTTATAAAAACAGATGCCCGCGCCAGCATTGGATCAGATGGATTAATGGGCGACAAAGTACTGACTATTACTCCTGGAATAAAATCTACTAAAATAATTGAAAATAACGGTGCCATTGCTTCAATCGATGGAATAGAAATGAATGACATTATGAAAAGCGTAAAGAAAAGCGTTGATAATGTAGGTGTGATATCTGAAGAACTTGCCATTTTTAGTCATAGTATGAACAACGGAAATGGCGCTTTGGCAAGATTAGTCCGGGATGATAAAATGGCAAACAGCGTTTCGAACACACTTTCAAATTTAGAAACCGGAACAAAAGGTTTTAGTGATAATATGGAAGCTGCAAAAAGCAATTTTCTTTTTAGAGGATACTTCAGAAAAAAAGAGAAAGAAAAAGAAAAAAAGCAGGAAGAAATAAAAGATAAAAGAGAAGAGAAAAAAGATAAAAGAGAAGAGAAACAAGAGAAAGAGAAACAAGAAAAGGATAAGCAAGATAAAGCTAAAGAAGAAAAACAAAAAGAAGAAGACTTCAAAAAAGCGCAAGCCGAAAAAACAAAATCATAACATATATGTTCCATTTTAAAATAATACTTTATTAAAAGCAAAGCAAGCTGCTTTTGGGATTAAATTAAAAGGCTGCTTTTTGACAATGCGGTAAAAAAATTGACGATGCTGTTTATGATGAAAACATAATAAAGTAATCAAAGAAGAAAAGGTTAGTAATCCTAAAAAGTCGAACTCAAATGAAAACAAAAAATCAAAATAAAAGTAATGCTTTTGAAAAATTTGCCACACATGTTTCTAAAACCGCCGGCAGCACAACAGCTTTTATAGGCGCTTTTTTAATTGTGGTTGCCTGGGCAGTTTCAGGCCCTGTTTTCGATTATTCTGAGACCTGGCAATTAGTGATTAATACCGGAACAACGATAATCACTTTTCTGATGGTTTTCCTGATTCAGAAAGCACAAAACAAAGATTCTCTTGCCATTCAACTAAAGTTAAATGAATTGGTGGCCTCAAATGAATTCTCAAGTAATAGTCTGGTTGATATTGAAAATATGACGGAAGAAGAAATGGTTATTATTCAAAAATATTACCGAAGACTCAGTGAACTTGCCAAAAAAGATGAAAGCATCAGAACTTCACATTCTATTGCCGAAGCGCATGAACAGCATGAACGAAAAGGCAAAAGCAGAAACAGCAAAAAAACTATTACAAAATCAACTTCAACAGCCCGAAATACGACAAAAAAATGAAACTAAGATCTACAGAAACTTTTTGGCCAATAAAAAATTCAATGAATCAAAGTTATCCCTCGATTGGATCTAATTACGAAACCTCGATTTTAATTATTGGCGGCGGAATCACCGGAGCTCTAATTGCGTACAAATTAAGCAGCGAAGGGAAAAAGATTATATTGGCAGACAGACGCGATGTATGTAATGGAAGTACCGCTGGAAGTACCGCTTTATTGCAATATGAAGTAGATATCCCGTTACATGAATTAATCAAAATCAGAGGAAGAAAATGCGCTGTAGACAGTTATTTAAACGGAAAAAAAGCAATTTTTGACTTGCGAAAAATTTGTGATGAAATAAAAAGTGACTGCGGATTTGAATTTAAAAAAAGTATTTATTTCAGCACTGTGATAAAAGATCTTCCTTATCTAAAAAATGAATTCAAAAGCCGAAAAGAAAATGGTTTTGATGTCAATTGGTTAACCAAATATGATTTAAAAAAATTAGGTCTCAATGCTCTTGCTGCCATAGAATCTAAAACAGCTGCGGTTATGGATCCCTATCGATTTGCTCTGGATTTATTAGAATATTGTCAAAAAAAAGGAGTCAAAATATTTGATCAGACCAACATTACCTCGATCGAATATACAAAAGATAAAGCCATTGCGCATACCGAAAATAAATTTACCATTGCAGCAGATCATGTTATACATTGTTCCGGCTATGAGAGCACAGAAACGCTTTCTGAGAAAGTAGTCGATTTAAAAAGTACCTATGCCATAGCATCTGAAAGTTTTGAAAATTTACCTTCAGGTTTTAAAAATGCTATTTTTTGGGATACATCATCTCCTTATTTTTATTTTAGAGCTACAGATGATAATCGAATTATAATGGGTGGCGGAGACGAAGAGTTTAAAGATGCCAAAAGACGTGATAAATTAATTCCTAAAAAAGAACTTTTTCTCTTAAAGCATTTTAAAAAACGTTTTCCAGATTTCAATTTTAAACTGGATTATTCCTGGGCAGGAACCTTTGGAGAAACAAAAGACGGATTGCCTTATTTTGGGAAACCGGATCCTGACAAAAATGAACATTATGTTCTGGGTTTTGGAGGAAACGGAATTACCTTTAGCGCTATGGGAATGAACTCTGTTCTGGATTCTATCAATAATAAGGAAAATCTGGATTTGGAGTATTATCGATTTGGAAGATAAATGAAAAAAGGTGCTAAGCTACTAAGGTTCTAAGATGCTAAGGTTCTGTGCTTATTCGAAAAGAAAAATTAAGTTATAAGCTATTAAAGTTCCAATATATGAAGTCTTTATTAGATATTAACTAAGAAAAAAGCTTAGCATCTTAGAACCTTAGCATCTTAAACTAAGCTGTTATCGCCAACGAATTGAGATTAAACTTATATTCTTTTGGACTACAGTTAAATTTTTGTTTGAAGATTTTAGAGAAATAACTTCTACTCGTAAAACCAATGCAGTACACAATTTCGGAGATATTCAAGTCCGAGGTTCGCATTAAAATTTCAGCTTTTAAAACACGCATATGTGTAATATAATCATTTACAGTTCTGTTATGAATCATTTTAAAACCCTCCTGAAGTTTATTTGGTGATAACCCAGATTTTTTACTTAAAGATTTAATAGTAAAAGCTTCTTCAGGATTTGTTTTTATAACTTCTGAAAGCTCTTTTATTTCTTCCATTTCTCTTAAGGTCAGATAATTTGGTTCTCTTGAAAAAGAATTTAAATCATCAGAATGCTGCTGGATTTCCATTGCAAGAATAATTCTTAAGATTCCTTCTTTTAGTAAATTTCTAACTACACCAGTTTGAGTGATCGAGTTTAACTGCTCAATCTTTTCACCAATTTTCAAATTATAAGAACCCGCATAAAAGAATTCTTCATTCATAGTTTCCTGAAAAAAAGTTTCCCTAACCATATGACTTAAAGAATTAATATGACTTAGTTCTGAATTATTACCCACAATAATTAAAGTGAATTTTGTCTTTTTGTCCTTTTCAAAAAACAAAATATTCTCCTGATTTAATTTTGAAGTTAAAATGGCCGTCTGAAACGTTTTTAATTTTCGTTCTTCACCATTTATTCCAAAACTATGAGATAAATTACCTTTTGAACAATAAGCAAAATAAATAGGCGATGAAGCCATATTTACAATATCCATTCTCAAATCATCTGAAAAACTCATATCAAACTGAACGTATGAAATACCGTCATTAAAAGAAGCTCCAATAATAGATCCTTTGGCAAAATTATTATTCACTTCAAGCGAATATTCATCAGTATCAAAATTTACATTTCCACCAAAATTAGAATTTAATTCCTCAAATATGTTTTGATTTTTCTCTGTATGTATACGAACTATTTTCATGATGTTGCTATTTAAATTCTACGTCATCGATTACAATTTTTAGCGGCAAAAAGTATTGCCTCAAAAAACCAGAATTCAAAGTTCGCTCATGAATGGATCAAAAATGTTATATAATTTTCAGCATTTGTTTTATAATTACTTATAAATGATTATTTTAACTCAAATAAAAAATTTCTTAATTCAAAAAATGAAAAGCTTCTCTTTCTCTCCAATAAGTGCTCCCGATTCTAATTTATTGATCTTAGGCACAATGCCGGGAATCAAGTCATTAGAACTCAATCAATATTACGGGCATAATCAAAATAATTTCTGGAAATTTTTATTTACAATTTTCAACGAAGATTTTTCAAACGATTATGAAACTAAAAAAGCCCTTTTGCTCAAAAACAAAGTGGCTTTATGGGACGTTCTTCAATATTGTGATCGCATTGGAAGTTTGGACAGCGCGATTAAAAATGAAATTGCCAATGATTTTGAAACCTTTCTAAAAGATCATCCCAACATAAAAACCATTTTATTTAACGGTCAAAAAGCAGCTGCTTTTTTCAGGAAGTATGTCTCTATAGATAAAAAGTACCATCTTATTACTTTGCCATCAACAAGTCCGGCAAATGCAGGTAAAACTTTTCAGTCCAAATTAGACGAATGGAAAATTATTGGCTCGTTATAATTCCCATTAAAACGTCAAAAGATTGAAATCATATAACATTTCCAAATTATCATGTAACAAAAATCTTGGACTCCTGCATTAATTTTACTTCAGGAAATTAAAGTCATTGTCAGCGTAATACCTGCAACAAACAGGGCTTTTTTCAAATAAATATAATTAAGCAAACTTTAGCAAGTTTATATTATAAAAGCAACATTGGTTATGTTAGTTTATTTTTGAGAAAAAAAGCTATTCTATTAATACTAGGGTAGCTTTCTTTTTTTATCTTTAATCAAAAGAATCTCAAGTAATTCAAAGATCCTCCACATGAAAATTCAAACTTATTACAATCACGTAAGGTTTTATACACCACATCATTTTGTTTACTACCCCGTTTTAATTTTGTTTTTGATTAGCAGTATATACTTTGCCTTTACAACCAGCGATGCTTTAATTTGGTCCTTTATCAGCGTTGGTTTCATCTTTTTATTTTGTCTTGCCTATATGCTTCGTCAGCATTATGCTTTAACCTTGCAAAACCGAATTGTACGTTTAGAACTTCGTTATCGCTATTTTACTCTTACTGGAAAAAGACTTGAAGAATTTGAATACAAACTAACCGATGATCAGATTTTTGCACTGCGCTTTGCACCCGATAATGAATTATTACCTCTTATTGAAGATGCCTTAAAAAACAATCTTAGAGGTGATTCTATAAAAAAAGCAATCGTACACTGGAAAGCCGATTATAATAGGGTTTAAATTTTAATGCATTAAAATATTGAAATGGTTATGCTTTTTGTTTTTTACGATTAAACAGGATATAAAATAAAAACAAAAGAATCCAAACCGAAAATACTGACGCTTCTTGCAATATCAAACTTCAACTGTAAGTGCAATATTAACATTAAATGCAAAATTTGAGATTCAAAATCACTCATTAAATCCTCAAAAAAAACATACCAAACTCATTATCAGGCGAATTGTAAAAATAATAAAACCAAAAAAATAAAACGGAAGATTTTTTTTGTTAACTTTAAGTGTTAAAAATTTATCAAAAACTCTAAAAATAAATCTGATGAAAAAATTATTTTGTTTTATGATAGTTTCCCTCTTTTGGTTTTCAGCTAAGGCTCAGGATGTAGCTCAAATTCCAACAGACACTTTACCCGCCTTGCAAAATAACGCCAAAGAATTTCAGGACTACGATGCTGATGATCTCCCTTGGCACAATAGACGATTTAAAGTTTCTGCCGGTGGTTTTTTTCCTGTAAATAATACTGTAGTTCAAGTTGAAGGCAACAACGGAAATATAGGAACTGAAGTTGATCTTGAAAGTGATTTAGGATTTTCTAAATCGACTGCATCATTTTTAGGAACATTTGATTGGCGTATATCCAGAAGATCCCGATTAGGTTTTGAATATTTTGTACTAGACAGGACTGCAACAAAAACGCTGCAAAGAGAAATTAATTTCGGAGATCATACTTATCCAGTTAATGGAAGTGTTCGAGGTACTTTTAATGTACAGATTGCCAGAATTGCTTATGGCTATGCTATTCTATCTAAACCTAAATATCAAGCGGGTCTATTAATTGGAGCGCATGTCCTTTTTGCAGATTTAGGATTAAAATTAAATGCTAATACGCAAAGTGTAGAATATCATGATAATTTTAATTTTACTGCTCCACTACCAGATATTGGGATATGGGGAGAATTTGTTCTTGGAAAACGCTGGGGTTTATATGCCAACGTAAATTATCTCGCAGTAAAAATTGATGAAACTGATGGCCGAATAATAAGCTACAACTTATCGGTTCTATATAATGTTGCTCAAAACTTTAGCCTTACTGCAGGTTATACCGGTTTGAACTTTAGAATAGATACTGTTCAGGACCGATTAAACGGTTTCTTAAAATGGGGATATAACGGACCAACGATAACAGCAGTGTACACTTTTGGAAAGCATATTCAGATTCGAAAATAGAGGTACTAAGGTGCTAAGATACTGAGGGCCTAAGTTTTTTTTTACCGCAAAGAGCGCTAAGATTTACGCAAAGTTCGCAAAGGTTTTATTTCAAAGCTTTGCGAACTTTGCGCTTTTACAAAACCTCAATTATAAAAAAACTTTGCGAGCTTTGCGGTAAAATTACACTCAAAGTTACTCAAACTTGAAACCTGAAACCTGAAACCTGAAACAAAAAAACAAACCCGATAACTCTCCAGCTATCGGGTTTATTGCCAAACTTAAACTTACTTAACTTAACTCAAAATAAAACTTAACTAATTTATTTTTCGATTGGAGAGAATTTTATGGCTGTTCCTCCCCCAGCTCCCAATTTAATATTTAGTACACTTTTATTATTCACTTTTTGTTTTGAAATCGCAACCGGATAAGGATTTGTTTTATAATTTGCTCCTTCTCCATCTGCATAGATTTCTGCTTCGTATTCTTTATCCTTATCTAAAAATGATAAAGCTACTTTTAAGTCTCTCGCATTTCTGTTTGTGATTGAACCTAAATACCAATTCTTCTCATCCCAGTCTTTACGAGCAATGGTAGTATATTCTCCAATTTTAGAATCTAAAACTTTAGTATCCGACCAGGTACAAGGCACATCTTTTATGAATTGAAATTCAGGTTTCCCTACATAATTCTCCGGTAAATCTGAAGCCATTTGCAACGGACTAAAAATAATGACATACAATGCTAATTGATTTGCCAGTGTAGTTTGTACTTTGGCCCCTGAAGGCGTTTTATAATCAAAATTAAAATTTCCCGGTGTGTAATCAAAAGGTCCGGAAAGCATTCTGGTAAAAGGCAAAGTAGTTAAATGTTCCGGAGTATTTCCGCCATCTACAGACCAGGCATTGTATTCCTGCCCTCTTCCACCTTCCTGAGACATAAAATTAGGATATGTACGTTGTATACCGGTTCCTTTCATAGGTTCATGGTTATCTATCATAATATGATATTTGGCCGCAGTTTCGATTACTTTTCTGTAATGACGTGCTCCATATTGACTATCGTGCCATTCTTTTTTATCCAGATATTTGTTTACATAACCCGTTTTAACTGAGTTTACACCCATTTTTTGATACAATTTAAAAGCATCTTCTAACTGGCTTTCATAATTTTTAGTAGCTCCAGCCGTTTCATGATGTCCAATTAAACGAACATTTTTTATCGCAGCATACTTGGTAATTTCTTCCAGGTTAAAATCAGGATAGGCTTTTACAAAACTAAATGCAGATCCGTCGGCAGTCCAGTCACCATCCCAACCCTCGTTCCAGCCTTCAACCAGAACGCCGTCAAAACCATTTTTTGCAGCAAAATCAATATATTCTTTTGTATTCTTGGTGGTGGCACCATGTTTTGGACCTTGTCCCCAAGTGTATTTTTCCAGATGCATTCCCCACCAGATTCCAATATATTTAGATGGTGTAATCCAGGAAAGGTCTTCAATTTTTGAAGGATCATTTAAATTTAACATTATAGTCGATGTTGCAACATCTCCCGGTGTTTTCCCTACAACTATGGTTCTCCACGGAGTTTGAAATGGAGTTTCTGCATATACTTTTACGCCATCTGCCCATGGCACTAATTCGCTTTTATATTGTTTATTATTCATTTTTAAAAGCGTCATCGAAGCAAAATCAGTTAAATTGGCTTCATGAATGGCAACATACAATTTCTCTTTTGTTTCAAAAGTTGCCGGCGTGTTTATTGTATCTGTTTTGCTAACCGGTGTTTTGCGATAGGTACTTTCGTAATAACTATTTTCACGATGTACCGGAATCCACCAAACATCATTTTCTGATTTGAATGTAAACTGAGTAATTTCATTTGAAATTTTCACTTTACCTAAATGGGGTTGTTTTGGAAAAGAATACCTAAAACCAACTCCATCATCAAAAACCCTGAAAATAATATCAACCAGACGTTCCTCTCCTTTTGATTCTTTTAAATGAACAATCAATTCATTGTGATGATCGCGAATTTTTTTGAACTCACCCCACGGTTGTTCCCACGTTTCATCGGCTGTTTTTTCTTCGGTAGAAACTACTTCAAAACCATCTGTCATTTTCTGAATTTCCTGAAATTCAAATCCCATCAATGAAGGTTCAATCACCGATTTTCCATCTGAGGTAAAACTATATTGTGGCTGACCTGAAGCCGTTAATTCAAAAACTAGTTCGGTGTTTTTTCCGGGAGAACTGATTTTATACGTTTTTTTAGTACTACAGGCGCAAAGCAATATCGAGGCCAAAGCAATCAGGCAGTATCTATATTTTATGTTTTTCATTATTTAATTGTATTAATTACAACTCTTATTTAATTTCGCTCAATAACTGTTTTGCTTTTGCAGGCTGCATAGAAACAAAATAATTAAAAGCCTGATCTAATTTTTTCTGAGCATTGGCATCAGCTTTCTTTTCTACTCTTAGGCTATACAGTTTGCTGATTTCTGTAAAAACACTTTCGGTATTTTTTACTCCGGCAAAAGTTTTGATTTTTTCGATAAAAGAATACCCAAATTCTACCGTCGGTTCAATCATTGTGCCTTCTCCGAAATCATTCCACGTAATCAGCTGCAGGTAATTTATATTTGCATTTTTAGCCAAAGCGAGCGTTTCATCAAGTGTTGCTCCATTATTATGTTCGATAGTCCATCCAATAGCAGCACCACCTCCGCCTGCGGCATAAAAATCTTTAAAACCAGGATAAGCGCTTCCCATTGCTACACCCAATTTTGGTTTTGTATTGGTATAAAAATTCGTCAGATAACTATTGTCTTTGTACACCCATGCATATTCTCCAGAAGCATTTTCTCCTGCCATCGACGAATGATCCCAAAGTGTTAGGAAAGTTGGTTTTGTAGTCAAAGTATTAAAGACGTTTGTCCATTCTGTCGGAGTCTGCAAAACAATTGGTCCAAAATTCATTAATAGCGGTTTACCATTAATCTTGATGTAATTGGCATCAGGAAAATAATTCTTTTCTACATAAGCCAAATCTGTTTTTGCTGCACCAGTTACCGAAATCGCCTTTCCTGCATTGACAACATTGGTCAAAAATCGGTCTTCGTACACAATAGCATATTCTAAACCTACTTTATCAAGCATTTCAATAAGCTGGTCTGTATTTTCTTTGACCATTCTATAATCGTTTACGTCGTAAGTGCCGTACCAATCGATCAAAATTCCATCAATTCCTGAATATTTCATCAACAGTAAATGATTTTCGATCACATTTTTATCGCCTGAGTGATAAGGTCCAATCAGCGGATAATAGTACGATGCAATTTCTCTTCGGCCGTTTGTTCCTACGTTGTTCGGATTTTTGTTTGCCATTGTCCAGTGATATCCCCATTTTTTATCGGCACTGCTTTCGTTGGTTTCAAACCACGGCATATAGTGCATATAAATTTTGGTGCTGTTGGTTTTCTCAATCGCAACAGGGGCTATTTTTTCTGGTTCTACTGGTTTGTCTGAACCTTTATCGTCGCTACTGCATCCAGCAGCCATCGCAATACTCATCAAACCAAAAAATAACGATGTGATATATCTTTTCATACTGAGATAATATTTATTTAGAACTCATGATTACTATTTTTTTTTTGCCACTCCCGATAGCTATCGGGATAAAGATTAAAAAAGATTATTAATTTGTGAAAATCCTTTAATCTGTGGCTAAATAAAGCCTCGCAGATAATCATTTTAAAAACATGTCAGCCTTCCACGACTAACCAACATGGAAGACTGACATTTTAATAACCTAATATCCAGGATTCTGTTTTAGGTTTTTATTTGTAGTTAAAACGGTACTTGGAATTGGAAAAATAGCTCTGTATTTCTCTGTTGCATCTTTTGACCACCATGGTAGGAAAAATGTACCAAAACGAATGTTGTCTGTTCTTCTTCTTCCTTCAAATATGAATTCTTTCAATAACTCTTGATCAATAAATTTAAGATCAATTGTTGCTGGCAATTCTTCACCTGCACGAGATGCCACTTGCTGCACAAATGGTCTTGCTAAATCTGGTGAACCTAAACGAACGTAACATTCTGCCTGCATCATTAAGATTTCTGCATAACGAATTAATACAAAGTCGTGATCACGTTCCCATTGTTCTCCCGCTTTCATTTCGTATTTATGTAAACGAACACCTTCATTTTCTTTTGCATCTTCTAAACTAGTAAGATCCTCTGTATACGTTAACGGTTCTCCGTTGTCCATCATAATTACAGAACCTGTTGCAAGATTGATCTGATCGCCTTCAAGCATACATTTTTTTCTTTTGTCTGTATCTGCAAAAGTTGAATAAACTCCAGGCTGCGCGCACATTCCGTTTGCACTCCAAGGATAATTGTTTGGTATTGCAGAAATCGCTAATTTTTGATTGTAATGACAAGACATTGAGTTCATGTAATTTCCAACTGTTCCTGCTTTTGAATCGTATGGAATAGCAAAAATAATTTCTGGAGAAGTCTGGTTCTCTGTCACAAAATTCGAAAAGAAATCTGGTGTCAGACTATATCCTGTTATTTTCTGGCACATATCTAAACAATCCTGCCAGCGCGGCTGTCCAATAAATGCTTCTGAATTGAGGTATAATCTGGCTAAAACAGAATAGGCTACGTTTCTGGTAAATTTAGAATACACCACATTTGGATTTAAATATGGAATAGCATCTGTTAATTCCTTTTCAACAAAGTCATAAACTTGTTTTCTTGTTGAATTTGTCGGAAGATCTGTATCTTCAAAATTGGTTACAATTGGCACATTCCCGAATAAATCTAAAAGATTGTAATAGTAATAAGCTCTAACAGCTTTTAATTCGGCAAAAATGGGGGTTTTTGCCTGCTCAGATAAAGTCGACTTATTAATCTGATAAATAATCGCATTAATCTTTGCTATTCCGGTATAGTTGTAGCGCCACGCCGAAAGAATCATTCTGTTATCTGCTTTCCAGGTATGTTTTTGCGCATCTTGATATTGCCCTCCGTCGTACCAATTTGTCCCTCTTGTTGGAATTGTAGCTTCATCTGAAACTACTTCGTTCAAAAAGAAAACATATTCGCTAGTTGGAAAATTGTTTGAGATTACATCAGAGAATCCTCTTAATGAAGAATAAGCTCCACCTACCAGCGCATCTATTTCTTTGGTTGTATTCCCGAAATTCCCATCTTCTACCTGATCATACAACTGTTCGTTCAGATCAGTACATGATACCGTAAAAAGCATGCTTAAAAGTATCGCTGCTGTTATTTTGATTTTCATTTTTAATATTTTATGGTTATCAATTCGCTTAGTTATTCAGCGTAAAATTTAGTCCAACAGAAATAGTAGTTGGTCGAGGATAATTATTGTATCTATCAATTCCAGGAGCTGCCAAACCAGTTTTATCCATTACTCCAGTCTGACCAATTCCATCCTGAGCATTTAAACCAATCTCCGGATCTACACCTTTGTAACCTGTAATTACAAACAAGTTTTCTCCCATTACATACATTCTAAATTTAGATTTTTTGTATTTCAATGGTAAAGTATAACCAAAAGTCAAGGTCTGAAGCCTAAAGAAAGAAGCATCTTCAATCCAGTAATCAGAATACTTAGGAGCAGAAGTAATACCACTGCTTAAGAAAGAATCCGGCACATTAAAAGCTGGTAATCTGTTTGGATCGTTTAACATCATGTTGGTTGCATTTAATGCTTTTTGTCCAAACATTCCATATCCGGAAAATCCAAGATCAAAATTCCCGTAAGTAAAATTCATCCCAAGACCTAAAGTCAAATCAGGCTGAATGTTTCCTAAATCTGTTTTATCGGCATCTACCAAAACACTTTCGTCTACTACTTGTCCTGCAGCATTGTAATACTGTATTTTTCCAGTAGAATCTAAACCAGCATTTTTGAATCCCCAGAAAGTTCCAACAGGGTATCCTTCAGCAATGATTTGAGAATACTGTCCGGACATACCCGCTAAACCATGAAGAGAGCCACTATAAATAACATCTGTTTTATAAGTTGGATTAGAAAGTTTCTCGATTTTCTGAACGTTGTGTCCAAGAGTTAAATTAGCATTCCAATTGAATTTATCTCCTTTGATAATATCAGCATTCAAAGTTAGCTCTACTCCTTTATTTGACATTTCTCCAACGTTTGCCAACATTGTTCCCACTAAATATGGAGGCTGAGGCACTTCGTAAGTGTATAATAAATCTTTTGTTTTTTTAGAATACCATTCAAATGATCCTGTAATTCTGTTGAAAAGACCAAAATCGAAACCAATGTTAAGCTGTTCTGTAGATTCCCATTTCAAATCAGGGTTTGGATTTTGTTTTGGAGAATAAGCCAAACTCCAGGTTTTACTTACAGGATCGTAGTAACTGTCGTGTCCAACTCCTAAGATAGAAAGTGATTTATACTCCCCAATTCCGTCCTGATTACCTGTAACTCCGTAACCAACTCTTAGTTTTAAATTGTCTAACCAGCTTTTTGAAGATTCCATGAATTCTTCGTTAGAAATTCTCCAAGCTACAGAAGCAGATGGGAAGGTTCCCCATTTATTGTTTTCTCCAAAACGGCTTGATCCGTCGCGTCTTACGGTTGCAGTTAATAAATATTTACCATCATAACCGTAGTTAGCACGAGCATAAAAAGAAACTAAATTTGATTTTCCTTTGTATGAATACACATCGTTCAAACGATAGTTGTAACCAGCTCCTAAATTATTATAGCTAAAAGCATCTGTTACAAATCCGCCTCTCTGAGCTCCAAAACCTTCATAGATGTTTTCAAGATAAGAATATCCTGCTAAAGCACTAATGTTATGTTTGTCAATAATTTTGCTGTAATTTACATATAGCTCACCTTGCGCATTAGTATATTCATCATAAGTTCTTTGAGCAAAACCATTTTCAGTCTGCCCTTCCATAACGGCATAAGATGGTTTGTAAGTACCCGCTTTTACAGCATTGTGTTCTAATGAAATATTTGCTGTCGCAGTAAAGTCATTGAGAAATTTTACATCTGTTTTAAAATAACCCAAAAGTCTGTGTCTTTCATTATCGAAAGTTCTGTTGGTTAAAATCTCAACTGGATTTTGGTAAATATTTCCTACTACAACACTAAAATCTCCATTTGCATCATAAACTGGAATAGTCGGATTTAAGTTGTAAGCTCTTTCAAAAATTCTGTAATCAATTGGGTGCCATTTGTCGATGTTTGCAAATAATCCCATATCAAATTTTACTTCTTTGTTATCTCCTAAAAATTGATAAGCACTAACATTTCCGCTTAATCTTTCTAAACCAGATTTTTTAATAACTCCTTCATTGTTTAAGTAAGAAAGTGATGTTCTGAAACCACTGTCGGCTTTGCCAGAATTGATACTTAAAGTATGAGACTGAGAAATTGCTGTCTGCTCGATTGCTTTTTGCCAGTTTGTATTTGCTCCATAATCTACTGCATCTGCGATTTGATTTTGGCGAACATAACCTCTCCATTGATTTGCAGACAATAGATCTAAGTTATCATTAACATATCCAAAACCAGATGATCCGTTGTAAACAACTGAAACTCCTTTTGTTCCGGATTTAGTTGTAATTATAATTACTCCATTTGCCCCACGAGAACCGTAAATTGCTGTCGCCGAAGCATCTTTAAGAACGTCAACCGATTTAATATCAGAAGGCTGAACCACGTTAATATCAACTCCTGCAATACCATCAACCACAATTAATGGGCTGTTGCTTGCCGTTAAAGAAGTTCCTCCACGAAGACGGATTGTAGAACCCGCAGCCGGATCTCCAGAAGGACGAATAATACTCAATCCTGCTACTTTACCTTGCAAAACCTGCTCTGTAGAAGAAATAGTTCCTTTTAGTAAATCATCTGCTCCAACTGTAGAAATTGCTCCTGTCAAATCTGATTTTTTTACTTTTCCGTAACCTACAGAAACTACCTGTACTTCTGCCAGACTATAACCGTCATTTTGCAGACGAACTTCATAATTATTATTTCCGGTAATCTGAACTTTTTGTGTTGTTGCTCCGATAAACGAAACTTCGATTGCACTTCCTACGGCTACCTGAAGACTAAATTTACCATCAAAATCTGTAGTAGTTCCGTTTTTTGTTCCTACTTCAATGATAGAAGCTCCCGGCAATAGTGTTCCCGTATTGTCATAAACGGTTCCTGATATTTGTTTTTTCGTCTGCGCGAAAGTACCGGCAGAAAGAAAAAGCATAAAAATCATCAATACCGCTCCTTTAGCAGTCCACATTTGATGCAGGACGCTTTTTTTATTTTTACTATTCATTAGAATTGGTGTTTTAATTTAATAGTGATTATTTATCTAAAGTTTTAAGCGGAATCGTCGTATCCGAAATTGTTTTGTCTTTGTTGTCTTTAACCAAAACATGGATTTCACTTAAACCTGGGACTCCATTTAGTTCTGAAACTAAATTGACAAAACCTTTAATTTCTGCAGTTCCTCCAGTAAATTCACCAGAAATTGTTTTTGGTCCAGCGGTAATCGTGTAAATCAATTTGTTTACACCTGCTTCGTTATTTTTTCTTGACATTCCAAGAAAATCTTTTTGACTGATTTGTGACGGAAAAAAAGCGAAACTTGGTGGCGGTGGCGGAACAAATTCTCCTGCGTAAATAACCTGATCGCCAGAATTTGTTGTCCAATTCTCTGCTACCATCAGAAAATTTATCTTTTCCATTACAAAATCATCTGGAGCATTGAAGTACTGCTTAGGAATAAAATCCATTTTATAAAAACCGTTGCCTAGATCTTTCAATTTTGTTTTTGCAGCAATTTCTGGTTTTGCAGCTTCATACATTTGCAGAATAGCCCAATCATTCAAACCACCATGCATATGTACACTTGGAGTGCCAGCAAATGCAGGATTAAGATTTGCATTAAACACAATACTTACCGGTTTATCAATTAAAGGTTTTGTTGGATACGATCTAAATAATTCACCTGAAGTATAAAATGACGAGAAATCAGTATACGCCACATTAGCAACATCACTTTGTTTAGATCCGTTTTTGTTTTTCAAACGAAACCAAAATCCATCACTCTTAGCTATTTCTTCTGGGGTTTTAGAAAAATAAACAGTCGGAGTCAAAGTAAAACTCCAGATTCTGTTTCCTTCGTATTTCAGTTTTGCAAAATCTGAAGAATTTTCCCAGTGCCCAGCGTCTGGTTCAGATGGAGACCAGATCCAGATGTATAAATCTTCTGTTTCAGAAAATGTCGATGCCGACATATCAAAATACCACGTAACTTGTTCATCATATTTGTACACAACAGGAAATGATGAAATTGGCCCTACAGCTCCAGCGGCTTCTTGCGCCTGAATAAAATTAGGAGCCATCAATAAGGCAAGTAAAATTGTATATATAAACTTTTTCATATTACTTTTTAATTAATAGCATTTAATTTAAATATGTAAGACGCGAAAACGACGCCACCAGAAGAATGTGCCAATTGAATCTGCATTTCTTTGTTTTTACCTGGAACCGAAACCAATCTTAGCTCGTCTGTTTTTTGCGTTTTTTGTGCATCGCTGTACAAGTAGATTTTAGTTCCAATACCATTGGTCTGCTGAAAATCTGAGCTCAATGCCCAATATCCTTTAGGAGCAAATAACGGAGGGACATCTCCTGTTACTTCATAACTTGTTGGATTGTTCTTTTCATCTACGTTAAATTTGATTTTAAAATCTTCGTAGTTAAAATAAGTACTCAAGTTTTCTTCGTTTGGTTCGATATTATTTGCTTTCGCAACTTCATCCACCATTTTCAGATTTGTTAATCCCCAATTCCCGTTTACTTTTTCATAAAGGGTAATCGGTTCTACGTAGCTTCCGTCATCTGTGTTATCGCATCCGATCGCAAAAAAACACATCATAAAAGCTAACCAATAAAGACTTTTACATTTCATAAATTTTTGGTTTTTGTTAGTTTGTTATCCCTTTCAAAAGGATACAGCGAAACTAGACGTTAAATAAATCTTAAAAAAAAAATCCGATAAAAATCAAGATGAAATTCAAGCAATAAAAAACACAACAAGCTAATAATCAGTATTTTATATTTTTAACTATAAGTTAAAAATCAAGATGCTGTTTAGATAAAAACTCATCATTTTTTAATGGTAAAAATGACAATATGAAAAATAATCAGTATATTTTTTTCACTATACGTATATATAACTTGTTTTTATTGTATAATTGCAAATAAATTACCTGTTTTTAACATTCACAGCTTATTTTCACTCTGAAAATCACCTTTTAAAGCTATGTTATTAAACAATTTACAAGATTCCAGAAAAACAGGCTTAGCTTAATCTCAAACTTATTCTTAATTTTAAAACGAATTAACTAACTATATCTATCAACCAACCTTTTCCTAAACCAAAACAAAATCATGCAAAGAATATTGATACTGCTTTTCTTCCTGGGCGGTTTTTCTCTCGCTGCAAAAGAGACAAATCCTGTTTTAGAAGAATTAGATAAAGTGCTTCTTAAAAAAGACATTTATCTAAAACAGAAATATCGAAAAATTGAAAGCTTAAAAAGAGATGTGTCTAAGTTTACTGTAAGCCAAAATAACGAACAGCTGTATCATACTTATATGTCATTGTTTGAGGAATATAAATCTTTCAAATACGATTCGGCTTACTATTATTTAGAAGAAGCCAAAATCAAAGCTATAGTTCTCAAGGATCCAAAATATTTGGCAAAAAGCCGAATCAAGGAAGGTTTTGTTTTGCTTTCATCCGGATTGTTTAAAGAAGCAATTGACACACTGAATGTTATTAATGACCAAAAACTCGATCAGAAAAATAAATTTGAGTACTATTCGATAAAAGCACGAGCCTATTATGATTTAGCCGATTACAATAAAGACCAGCGCTTTAATATTCATTATGTACAGCAAGGAAATCATTTTCTAAAAAAAGCTCTGGAATTAATTGGAACCAACTCTAATGAATATTGGGCAGCAGAGAGCTTAAAAAGACTTAAACAACAGGATTGGCGTGGTGCCGAATTTGCATTTAGCTACTGGATTAATAATTACAAATTGCCTGCCGATTATTATGGCATTGCTACATCCAGTCTTGGGTATATTTATTCTGAACGGGGTTATACCAAAAAAGCAATTCAATATCTGGCTCTTGCTGCTATTGCCGATGTTAAAAATGCTACAAAAGAAACCGTTGCACTTCGAAATTTAGCCAACGAACTCTTTAAAATGGGCTATTTGGATAAAGCAAACGAGTACATCAATATTGCCATGGATGATGCTACTTTTTATAATGCAAGACATCGAAAAATTGAGATTTCCTCCATTCTGCCTATTATCGAAAAAGCACAGCTTAATAATGTAAAAGACAAGAATGATAAACTAGAAAAGATTATTATTCTCTTGACAATCTTAACGGTTATTATTTTTGTTTTTCTGGGCATTATTTTCAAACAATTAAAAGAAAAGAATAAAGCGCGAAAAATTATGGCCGATTCGTACTTGCAATTGCAGGAGATGAATGTGAGTTTAAGCGAAGCCAATGCCATTAAAGAAGAATATATTACCTATTTTATCAAAGCAACTTCAGCGTTTATTAATAAAATTGATCATATTCAGAAAAGTACTTTGCATAAAATCATTACCAAAAAAACAGACGAGGTTATTGCGAGTTTAAAGCGCTACAATGTCAAAGAAGAACGTGAGAATCTTTTTCATCAGTTTGATGAAATTTTCCTGAAGTTATTCCCCACTTTTGTGACCGACTTTAATCATTTATTCCCAAATGATCATAAATGTATTGTCAAAAAAGGCGAACTTTTAAATACCGAATTAAGAATTTTTGCTTTGTATCGACTTGGAATTCAAGACAGCAGTCAAATGGCAGAATTCTTAGAACTTTCTGTAGCTACAATTTATACCTACAAAACCAGGATTAAAAGTAAATCTGATTTTAAAGATACTTTTGAGCAAAAGATTATGGAGATTAAAACAATTTGATTCCCCGATCCTGCAAGGTTTTTAAAACCTTGTAGGTCTCCTATTGATTAACTCCAGTCAGTAGTATAAATAATTTAAACCTACAAGGTTTTGAAAACCTTGCAGGGAAAATTCGCCACGAATTCACAAATTTTACTTACCCAGTTAGGAAAAATAATTCGTGAATTCGTGGCGGCCTTTTTTTTATTTTACGCTCCTTTCAGATTACAAATTCACACAATAATAAAATCTGTGATCATCCGTCTTATCCGCATAATCTGTGGTCCATTTTTATTTTGAAGATTCCAATTGAAGAATTACATTCTGATAACGCTTTCCGAGGGAGAAAAGCTGCTCTGCAAAAATCATAACTGCCAGTGGAACAAAGAAAAATGTGGTTAGATTTTCTTCGTACAGGAAGTAGGTTGTCACGATAAAAAGTCGGGCATATTCGAGATAATAAATCCATTTTCGCTGTTCTAATAAAGCACCGCAATTTATTAGGGTAATCAATATAAAGGATAAAACAAAAACCTTATCAAATACATTCAGTAAATCAAAATAATAAGTAAAAACGGTTAAAAACAAAGTACAGATTCCTAATTGAATATAAAGATAATTGCGAAATCTAAGTCGTTGATGCGGATTGCTTTTATCTTGCAAAAAACGTTTTTCTAATATGGGACGAATATCCTGATCCATATGTGCGGGACTTCCAAAAACGGCTTTCCATTTTGCTTTAAATCCTTCAGAGCGCTTCCATAATTCATAAATTTCAAAATAATAATGAAAGTGCTGCCACAGGAAACTGTAACTTTTTAACGGATGGGTTAATCCGTATTTTGGTTTTTCTTCCTCTTCCTGAAAAGTTCCAAAGAGTCGATCCCAAAAAGTAAACATATCCCCATAATTTTTATCAAGATATTTTTCATCAGAAGCGTGATGAACACCATGTACAGAAGGGGTTACAAAAACATATTCTAACCATTTTATTCTCCCAATAAGCTGTGTATGGGTAAAAAAAGAATAGGCTCCATGAACGATAAGCATTGTAATTACCATTGTAGGATGAAAACCAATAAAAGGTAAAACACACCAAAATCCGGTACGAATTACCGCCTGAAATGTCGTAATTCTTGCTGCGGCCGTAAAATTAAATTCTTCACTATGGTGATGCACAATATGTGCTGCCCAGAAAAAATTTACCTCATGCCCTAATCGATGATACCAATACCAGACAAAATCAGTTGCCAGTATAAGTGCCATCCAAACAAAAACATTAGCCGGAATATCAAAGAGTTTATAATTATTGTAAATAAAATAATAAAGCTGATAAAAACTCGCTGCAATAAATAAATTGATTAATCGCTCGGCAATACCGATGCTTATATTTGAAACTGAACTTTCATAATTAAAAATTTCCGGTCTTTTTTTTCGTTGCGCCAGCTTGTATTCTAAAAACAAAAAAAGGAAAAAAGCAGGCATTGCAAACGCAAGAAAATTAATATGTTCCATTTTTAAACATTACTTTATATTGATTGATATGAACTAAAAAAAGATATTTTCATCGACCAAAAAAAAAGCAAATATGCGTTTTATGATCAATGAAAAAATCTTAATTGGACTTACTATTTTTTAATTCTGTTTAAATTTTGGCGCTTCTAAAGCCACTTCTTTTACAGATTGTGTGTCGGCTACTTTTTGCAAAGCAATAATATAAGCCGCTATTCGAGGTGTTACATTGTACTTTGCAGCAATTCTAAAAACGGTTTCGAAACCCTTTTCTAAAATATCTTCCAATCTCGTGTTAATCTGGTGAATTCTCCAGGATTCTAAAAGCGAATTCTGAAGCCACTCAAAATAAGAAACTGTCACACCGCCGGCATTGGCTAAAATATCCGGAACTACCAAAACATTATTATCATGCAATATAGTATCGGCATCTGATGAAACCGGACCATTTGCGCCTTCTACAATAATTTTGGCACGAATGTCTTTTGCATTCTGTTGCGTAATAACATCTTCTTTTGCTGCAGGAATTAAAACATCAACATCCAAAAGCAATAATTCCTCATGTTTTATCGCTACAGAATTTGGATATCCTTTAATACTTTTATTATTCAGATTATAATATAAAATTAACTCTGGTATATTAATTCCATCCGGGTTGTAAAATGCTTCCGAAACATCACTTACAGCAACCACCTTTAGTCCTTTTTCGAATAAAAATAAAGCCGAATGCAAACCAACATTTCCAAATCCCTGAATAGCCACACTTGATCTTGCCGGTCTTAGTTTTAATTTTTGAAGCGCCAGTAATGTTATTATACTCACACCTCTTCCTGTAGCTTCTACCCTGCCTAATGAACCTCCTGAATGTAAATGTTTCCCCGTTACTACGGCATGAATTGTTTTACCGTGCACGATTGAAAACTCATCCATTAACCAGCCCATTTCATCAGGACCAGTTCCCATGTCAGGGGCCGGAACATCTTTTTCCGGACCAAAAATATCCGATAATCTTTGTGTGTATGCTCTGGTAATTCTTTCTAATTCTCCTTTAGAAAGCGTTCTTGGATCACAAATAATTCCGCCTTTTGCCCCTCCAAAAGGAATTCCTGTCACGGCAGACTTCCAGGTCATCCAGGCAGCCAATGCTTTTACCTCATCCAGATTTACGGCTGTATCGTAACGTATTCCTCCTTTTGACGGACCTAACGCAGTATTATGTATAACGCGGTATCCTTCAAAATTTTGCTGATTTCCATTATCCAGTGTAATAGAAAAATTAACTACAATTTGTTTTTCAGGACGTTGCAGTTTTTGCCTGATTGATTCTTCAAGGTTAAGAATATCGGCTGCTACATTAAAACGATCAATCATCGATTGAAACGGATTCTGTTTTATAATTTCTGAACTCATCTTTTTTCTTTTTAATTTTTGGTTTACTTGATTTGGGTATATCGTATTATTTTTTCATTGAAATAAAATCTGCAATAACTGCACATACAACACGGAATTTTCATCAGACAACAGTGCATCATAATATTTGTGTTTCTATTTGATCTCATATTTAGGGTTATTAATAGTTCTAAAAAAAAGCCTTTCATTGGTGCATGAAAGGCTAAAAAAAAAAATAACTAACAAGTACTTTCTCTATTAACGCCATTTCATCGCATAGTTCATCATGCAGCACATCGCCTCACTGCACATAAACGGGATGATATTTCGACTAAAGTTTTTCATTGTTAAGACAAATTTATAAATATATTTTATAAATTCTATCGAATTAGTAGAGTTTATTTTTAAAACTTTTAAAAAAACCTAAAAACAAGCTGTAAATTAAGGAATTAAGAAGCTTATAAAAATTATTTAAATTGCGAAAAAACAATAAAAACGATTGCTATTAAGGCTAAAAACAGACCTGCAAAATTAATTTTAGATAATTTTTCTTTAAAAAAAAGTGTTCCGACTACACTGCCCAAAATAATCACACCCATATTCATTCCGGCAAAAACAGTTGACGGATTCTCAGAAAATGCTTTATGTGCTTTTAGATAAAATAAGATATTTCCAAAGTTAAAAATTCCCACCCCAGCGCCAAAAAGCAAATTTTTAATATTCAGTTTATCATTTTTAATGATGATTCCGTACAAAACAATTCCTACGGCAATAACCAACGAAATCCCAAAAACAACAAACAAAGAAGTAGTATAAGGCAATGTTGTATAAAGGGCTATTTGTTTAAAAAGAATGTCAATAAAACCAAAACCTAACAATACAAGAGCCGGATAAATCCACTTGTTCTCGCTATTCTCAGTCTGCTTTCTTAAGATGAACAAAAGCGCTATAAAACCAACAATAAGCCCTATTACTTTATAAGAATTAAATTCTTCCTTAAAAATGAGCCAGGCAGCCAATATCGGAATAAATAAGGACAAACGCTGTGCAGCATCGGTCTTTACAATTCCCATAGTTTTTATTGAAGCAGCTAAAAAAAAGAAAACAACCGGAAGTAAAACACCAACTGTAACATAAATATTCCATGGTGCATCTGCTGTAATTTCTTCTAAATTTGGACTAAAAGTAAAATAACAAAGAGCAATCGCTATAACATAATTGAATGCAATAATCTGAATGGGGTTTGAATTGTATTTACGGGTGATTTTAAAGATTATACCAACGGTAACACTGCAAAGTATACTTAGAATTAGAAACAGCATAGAATTAAATTTTGAATGCAAAAATAGCACTTATACTCCCTTACTTTTAATTTTAACTTCTTTTATTCCTGCCTTTTTTATTTCCAGCTGTGTAACTTTCCCTTTTTTATTTTTAATGAACTCAACCGTAGTATTGCAATTGTCTGAACGAAAAAATTTAGTTTGAGACTCCGGCAACAACTCAATATCATAATCAAGATAATACAACTTGTTATCTTTCTTTAAAATTTTAATATTCTCATACTCCCCTGCATATTGATCATAGATTTTTTCATCAATTACTGTTTGAGTATGCTTATACGGAAGCTCAACTTCTTTTCCAAAACAAACTCCGGCAAGACCATATGCGATATAATAAGATTTTGACTGATTGTTAGATAAAACCGTGATTAAAATATTGTCATTTGTATATTTATTGAATGAAGTCATTGTCCCGAAAAAACCACCATCGTGGGCAATCAATTGGTGATCCTGATTGTAAAATGGATTAACCAAAACTCCAAATCCAAAATTTTGATCATTATAAGAAGTAAACATCTTTTTCTTTGACTCTTCTGATAAAATAATCTCACTGTCAAACAACGCCTTGTTCCATAAATACAAATCTTCAACCGTTGAATAAACGCCGTCATGACCTATATTAAAATTCCAATTGATATAGGGATTTTTTATTAGCTTATCATTTTCAAAATAATACGATTTAGTCATTTTATCTACAATTGCATTATTTGTTGAAATACCTGAATTGTACATTTTGGCTCTGCTAAACAATTGCTGTTCTAAAAATACGGCATAAGGCTGACCTGATACTTTATCAATAATTTTTGCTAATAAATAATAACCTATATTACTGTAAGCTGTACTTGTTCCAGGTTCAAACAGCAATGGCTTTTTGATGATATAATGATAAACGGAATCTTGATCTAAATCTGTCTTGGACAAATACAATTCATCAAAATCCATTTGCAAACCAGAATTATGAGTGAGCAACATTTTTATCGTTATTTTTTCTCCTTTTGGAAAATCAGCAAAATACAACTTAATAGGATCTTCTAATGAAAGTTTTTTACGCTCTGCCAATTGAAGAATTGCAACTGCTGTAAACTGTTTAGAAACTGAGGCCAGACTAAATTTTGAATCTATTGTATTTTCAGTTTTCCATTCATAATCAGCAAATCCATAGGCCTTTTTGAATAGTATTGAGTCATTTTTAGAAACTAAAACAGTGCCACTGAAATCATTAACTGCAAACTGTGCGTCCATGTACTTTTCAAGTTTACTACCCAATTCCTTTTGCGAATAGCCAAAAGTAAAAATGAACAACATGATTAAGATTAATTTTGATTTCATACTTCTCATTTTTTACAATTACGAATTATTTTATGCAATGTTTGATCTAGCAATGTTATTTCACTTACAGATAAACCATATAAAGCTGTCTCTCTGTTTGATTGAATAACCGGCTCAATTAATTCAATAGTTTTCAATGCTTTTTCGGTAATCATAAGATTGAACTTTCTTCTGTCTTCCGGATGAATGGTTCGGGATAAATAATCCTTTTTTACCATTAACTCGATCATTCTAGTTATAGAAGCATTGTCTTTAAAAACAAGATTTGCCAATTCGTTCTGAGAAATATCCCGATTATCATTTAATATAATTAGCACCAGACATTGATCTACTGTAATATCTTTTACCACTTTGGCAATGTTTTTCTGTGCCAGTTTGCGATATTCTTTAATTGCCAATTCTATAGAATACAAAGCAGTTCCGGTTGGATTTTCAAGTTTCATAATTCATTTATTTGATATAAATATAATTGATATATCAAATATAATAAAAAAAATAACAAACCCGACAAGTTTTAAAAACTTGTCGGGTTTGACTACTATCGATTAATTTTATTTCAGATAAATTTCAAAATAATTACTACTTATAAAATTCTTTGCTTTTTTCAATATATGCTTTAGTTATCCCCAAAACTAAATCTGGATTCTCCATAGTTTCAATATACTGTATAGTTTCCGAAATACTAAAATTGTCCAATAAAAATTCTTTACCTTCTTTAGTAATTTGATATTTTTTTTCGGCCCCATTATCAAATCTTTCAGAAATAACTACAAGTTCATTTCTTAATAAAACCTCTACATTATCTCTCATATTAGAAGGAAAATCAGCTCTGTCAAAAAACTTAACTAAAGAATAAATACCATTTATTCCCGGATCACCTGAAATTAAAAATAAAATCAAAACTTGCTTTTTTGTAAGCATTATAACTATAGTTTACTAATATAACTTCCGTACATATCCTTAAACTGACTACCGGTTGCAAACCGATCTTTGCTTAATTTTTTGTATTCAACTAAAGCCCATAAAATAAATTCTTTCATAAAGTACTGGTCTTTTTGATCTAAATGAGGCTGATATTTTTTAAGCAAATCTTCTAAAGGCGTAACCTCATCCAAAATACTTTTATATTCAACATCTGAGGCGTCGTCTAATAATTCAAATCCGCTTTCTGCAAAAAACCATTCTACTAAATCTGAATATGGCGTTTTTTCTCCCGGTTTTTCCAGTTTTTCGATCTTCGGAAAATGCGCCGGAAACAAAGTTCTTATAGCCGAACCTATTAAATATTGGGCAACTGTGGCTGCTCCCTCTTGCTCCCCTTCATAAACCAATTCTACTTTTCCTGTAATGGCCGGAATTATTCCAATAAAATCAGACAATCTTAAAGTAGTATTATCCGCTCCTGATTTTAATGCTCTGCGTTCTGCTGTACTAATTAAATTTTCAAGAGCCGTGATACTCATTCTGGCACTTACACCACTTTTATTGTCTATATATTCACTTTCACGAGCTTCAAAACTTATTTGTTCCAGAATATCTCTCGCTAAATCTGGCACATAAACCAGATTACTTTGATTTTCATCCAGCTTTGCTTCCTGTTGAGTAATTGTTCTGGCAACTTCTACACTTTCAGGATAATGTGTTAAAATCTGAGAACCTATTCTGTCTTTTAAAGGAGTTACAATACTTCCTCGATTTGTGTAATCTTCCGGATTTGCCGTAAAAACAAATTGCATATCCAACGGCATTCTTAGCTTAAATCCTCGAATCTGAATATCTCCTTCCTGCAAAATATTAAATAATGCCACCTGAATTCTGGCTTGCAAATCCGGCAATTCATTAATAACAAAAATACAGCGATTGGCTCTGGGAATCATTCCGAAATGAATAACACGATCGTCTGCATAAGAGAGTTTTAAATTTGCCGCTTTTATAGGGTCAACATCTCCAATTAAATCGGCAACTGTAACATCGGGAGTTGCTAATTTTTCAAAGAAACGATCATTTCTGTGCAGCCATGAAATTGGTGTTTCATCTCCCTTTTCGGCGATTAAATCTTTAGCAAAACGAGAAATCGGATGAAACGGATCATCATTAATTTCAGAATTAGAAACAAACGGAATATATTCATCCAGAAGTTCTACCATTTTGTGCGCTAAACGCGTTTTTGCCTGTCCGCGAAGCCCCAACAAATTAATATTATGACGTGACAGAATCGCCCGTTCCAATTCTGGAATAACGGTGTTTTCGAATCCGTGAACACCTTCAAAAACAGGCTTTCCTGATTTAATTTTCTCACGAAGATTATTTCGTAATTCATCTTTAATACTGGTACTTTTATATCCTGCAGCTTTTAACTGACCTAATGTTTTTATATTGTTTATTTCCATGTTTTTGATTTAAAAATTGAAAGATTAAATGATTTAAAAATTCAATGTATTTTGTTTTTATGATAATTTAATTAGACGCACTGCCGTGTGTCTCTAAGATTTTTGTCCCTCTTAACCTTTGTAACTTTGTAACTTTGAGTCTATTTAACGAACTCTTTTCTTCCTATTTGTTTCGTAATCTTCAAAAATCATTTCTCCAAGACCTTTTAATCCTGTATAAAATGCTTTTCCCTGATTGGCTTCTGTAAAATGATTGACAAATCTTTGCAAATATGGATCATTTGCAATCATAAAAGTAGTTATTGGAATGTGCAATTTTCTGGCCTGTTGCGCCTGAGTATAACATTTGTCTACAATATACTGATCAAGTCCGTTACTATTCATATAATACGAACCATCACGCTCGCGAACACAACTCGGCTTTCCGTCGGTAATCATGAAAATCTGTTTGTTGGTATTTCGTTTTCTGCGTAAAATATCCATCGCCAACTGAAGTCCGGCAACTGTATTGGTATGATAAGGTCCTACTTGTAAATAAGGTAAATCCTTAATTGGAATCGTCCAGGCATCATTACCAAAAACCAAAATATCGAGCGTATCTTTTGGATAGCGGGTTGTAATTAATTCGGCAAGAGCCATGGCAACTTTCTTTGCCGGCGTGATCCGGTCTTCTCCATACAAAATCATACTATGACTGATATCAATCATCAGAACCGTACTCATTTGTGCCTTGTATTGTGTTTCTTCAACAACCAAATCATTTTCGGTCAGCATAAAGCTTTCAACACCATTATTAATCTGGGCATTTCGCAGACTTTCTGTCAAAGAAATACGTTCTA
Source organism: Flavobacterium sp. N2038 (assembly GCF_025947185.1). Taxonomy (NCBI): domain Bacteria; kingdom Pseudomonadati; phylum Bacteroidota; class Flavobacteriia; order Flavobacteriales; family Flavobacteriaceae; genus Flavobacterium; species Flavobacterium sp. N2038. The sequence continues at coordinate 2,443,781 of NZ_CP110001.1, read as the reverse complement.
AACCATCGCCAAAATTAAACTCACGAAATTCACCTGTATGTTCATCTCCGTTTCCGGCATGTTTTGTTTTATGATTTCCGTTTCCGGATCGCTTTAAGTTTCCAAAAATCTGATCTAAAGCCTGCTGACGAATGGCGCGTTCCGTTTTTGCCGTTATGCCCAAACCATTTGTACCGTCTTCTTTGACTTTATCCTTTATATAACCTTTCTTTTTTAGATCTTCGATAAAATCATCGATTGTGTAGTTCTCATCGGTCAGTTTATATTCTATATCCAACTCCCGAAGCCAGCTGATTGCTTCATCAAAATCGCCCGAAGTATGGGTGATTAGCTCTTTGAAAATGCCAAAAAGTTTTTCAAACGGAGACTGAAACGGGGCTTCGTACGACTTAAAATAAAAACCTTTTTTAAATTCGTTTTTCATAATTCTAAAATTACGTTATTTTAGAATTATGAAAATAGAATCCTTTATTAATTTTTAGTTAAAATATTCAATCAAAATCAGCAACTAACAGTGTTAGATCTGATGATTATTCAAACTTTCCGTCTAAATAATACCAAGCATCATTTTCGAATTTAAAGGTTGAAAATTCGTAATGTGTCTGAGGTTTATTATTTGAATCTAAAAAGTAAGCTTTAAATTCGACTGTGTTTTCGGTAAAGCTCAGAATTTCTAACTTTTGCCATTTATTACTCACAGCCCATTTTAAAATTTCGGCTTTCGAATAAAATTGCCTTTCAGAAATATAGGTTGTTTCTAAAAGATAATCTGCATTATGAGTTGCATAGGCCGAATATCTGGAACGCATTAAAGCCAAAGCTGTTGGCGCTTTTTGATTGTTTTGAAGGTATAATCCGCAACAGTTTTCAAATTCCAGACCAGTATCGCAATAACATTTATGCATCGCCATCAACTTGTTCTTCCCCATTAATCTTTACATGAAGCTGATTTAACAGAACCTGATATCTGCTGATTTCCCTTAGTTCTTCATCTTCTTCGGCATGATCTAACATTTCATCTAATTCATCACTTACTTCAAGCAATTTATTATTAGCTTCTCTGTCATTTTTTACTGCCATCAAATCAATGATTTCCTGTACTCTTGCTTTTAGGGTTTCAAATTTACTATTCATATTTTTTTTGTTTGCTTCGCCCGTTCGGCTTTCAGCCTCGGGTCAGGTTTCAGGTTTCAGGTTTTCGCTCCAACAACTTGAAACGTTCAACATGAAACTTGAAACTATATTTATTACTCTTTATTTTCGTTGAATTTCTTTACGATTTCCTTTAATTTTTCTTTACGCGAAACTTCGGCTTGTTTTTTCTTCGCCTGGGCTTTGTGCAATTTGTCATTGTGAATTTTAATGTTTCTTTCGTTATTGCGTCCCATTATATTGCTCTTTTAATTTCTTCTAAACTTTTTTCGGTAAAAATCAATTCGTTGATAATCTGTTTTCTCAACTCATCAATATCATCATAATCAAAATACTTTGCCCAGGATGTTAGTTGCTGCAAATTCCTAATTTGTTTCAGTCTTTTTGCAGTTTCAAAACTTGTTCTTAGTACCGCTTTTTTATCATACTCCGGATTATTTCTATGCTGATAATTGGCAAGGTTTTTATCAAAATCAGCTTCGATATAATATAGTTTTTCTTCGGCATTATCAGGATAAAATTCGCTCCAGGCTGCAAAACCAATTTTAGTCTTTGATTCTGTTTCGGGTTCACACGCAATTAAACGCCATTTACTATTAGCCAGCCTTCCCCAGTGATTAGATACCCGATACATTCCTTTCTCTGTATAATAATAGGTACTTCCAGCTTTGCTTTCAAATTGCTTTTTTAAACCTTCAATCTCATTTGAAAGCACTTCATGAAAAACACAAAATGTATTTTTAAACGAATTTGGATGTGGTCTGTAATTCTTCTGCATGTGCAAATATACTCAGATTGTACGGAACTCCCTAAACCAAACATTAATTGCTTAACTTTGCAGCTTCAATTTTAAATAAAGAAATCATGTCTAAAGGAGCACACGAAAAAATGCTGAAAAAAGGAGTTTACACCGGCATCATAGAAAAAGATGAAAACAACAATTATTTTTGCGGTGAAATTCTTTTAGATTATAAAATTGCCAGTACTAATTTTCAGGTTGGAGATATGATTACAATCAAATCTGTAATTGAAAACCCAAGTGATATTAGTTACGATAAATATCCTAAGAAATCTAAAAACTTTGATAAGGCAAATTACAAACCGGAACAGAAGTAGTTTTTGTTTTAGGTTTCAGGTTTCAGGTTTAAACTTTGCGCATAAGTTTTGACATACGACTTCTAACATTCAACATATTTATTGAATATTTTTTCTATCAAAAGTAAAAAGTTAAAAAAAAGTGTACCTTTGCAAAAAATTTGTCGTTTTGAAGTAAAAAACATCCATTTCAAACTAATAGACAATAAGTTACATTTTTATTTATGAAAAAAATAGTTGAATACCGCAAGTTACTAAACGTAGACAAAACTGCAGAATTAAAAGATTTAAAAACCATTTATCGTAATGCGATGAAAGAATCTCATCCTGATAAATTTCAAGGTGATGATGCTGGTTTGAAAGCAGCAGAAGAAAAAAGTAAAGCAATTATTGAGGCTTACCACTTCTTAGTAAGTATTAATCCTGAAACGATTAAAGCTAACTTACCTGAATATACTGAGACTATAGCAAGTTCAACAATCACTGATTATAAATTTGTTGAAGGTCGTTTGATTATCGATTTTTCTAACGGAAGTGTTTATGAATACATTAGTGTTCCTAAAGCAACTTACGTAAAAATGGTAAACGCTGACTCACCAGGAAGATTTGCAAAAAGACATATCTTGAACTCTTTTACCTGGAGAAAGAAAACAAATCAAGAGTAATTTTATACTTAGATAAAGCCATAAGCACTTCGGTAACGGAGTGCTTTTTTTATGCCTAATTATTGCGAAAACGTTTATATTAAGCTGAAATAAAAACACTTTTAATAGCTTTTAAAGAAGTAAAACCATCAAACCCCTTGTAAACAAAGGCTTTAAGCTGCAAAAAACAATAACAAAATTTTAGGTTACAAAATTCTGTAAGTTTTATAATTTTAGATACTTTTGTTGCACAAATCAATTAACTAATTAATATTTATAATGAAAAAAATATTTTTTTTACTTACAGCTACTGCAGCTATTATTTCTTGCAGCAAAGTTAAAGACGGAGAATACTTAATTACTGGAACTGCTACAGGTATCGAAAACGGTAAAACTATCATTCTTCAAGGTCAGGATCCAACAACACATATAACTGTTGCTCTTGATACTGTAAAAGTTGAAAATGGAAAATTTGAAATAAAAGGTAAAGTAACTGAACCAGCTTTCCATACCTTAATTCTTCAGGATGCGAGAGGTCCTATTCAATTTATCTTAGAAAGCGGAGAAATCAATATCGCAATTGATAAAGACAGTATTCATAAATCTAAAGTTACCGGAACTTACAACAACGAAGAGTTTACTAAATTCCAGGATGAACTTACAAAAACTCAAAAAAGCTTAATTGATTTTCAGAAAAAGAATACTCAAAAAATGCAACAAGCTCAACAAGCTCAGGATACTGCAGTTATCAATAGCTTGATGAAACAATTTATGACACTTCAAACTGAAGTACAAGAGAAGTCTAAAAAATCATATGTTGCTTATGCTGAGTCTCACCCAAAATCTTTTATCTCTGTATTGATCGTTAAAGGAATGTCTGAAGATCCTACAGCAGATGCTAAAAAAGTAGAAAGTATCTATAACTCTTTAGATGAGTCATTAAAAAACACTATTCCTGGTAAAGAAGCTAAAGCTAAAATTGGTCAAGCAAAAATGCCTGCAGTAGGTGCAACAGCAGCTCCTGTTGGTAGCGCTAAATGAAGAGCAGATTTTTCAGCTCCTAATCCAGAAGGAAAAGTAGTTTCTCTTAAAGAAAGTTTAGGAAAAGTAACTATCGTTGATTTTTGGGCTTCATGGTGCGGACCATGCAGAAAGGAAAATCCAAATGTTGTAGCTATATACAAAGAGTTACATTCAAAAGGACTAAATATAATTGGTGTTTCTTTAGATAAAGAAAAAAGCAAGTGGACAGAAGCTATCGCAAAAGATGGTTTAACATGGACACACGTTTCAAACTTAAAATTTTGGGACGAACCAATTGCAAAACAATATAATGTTGAATCAATTCCTGCTACTTTTATTCTTGATGCTTCAGGAAAAGTAGTAGCTCAGGACTTAAGAGGTCCGGAATTGAGAGCAAAAATCCTTGAACTTTTAGCTAAATAAGGCTTAGTTTTAGAACAAAACAAAAAATCTCCCTAGCGGAGATTTTTTTGTTTTATACAATGCCATAGTTTATAAACAGATCTTCGTTAACGTATATAGGATCGAATGTATAAATTTGATTTCTAAAGTATCTTAAAGCAATTGTTTTGGAGAAATTCCATATTGCTTCTTAAAAGCATATGAAAAATGAGATAAATTCTCAAAACCAACTTCAAGGTAAACGTCAATAGGTTTTTTCTTTTTTTCGGTTAATTGATAATAAGCTAATTCAAGTCTTTTCTGGGTTAGCCATTTTTGCGGAGTTGTTTTGAAAAACTTTTTGAAATCCCGGTTGAATGTTGATAAACTGCGACCAGTAAGATAACCTAGTTTCTCCAAAGGCATGTTGAACATAAAATTACGTTCCATAAAACTAATTAAATCAATTTTACCTGGTTCATCAAAATTAGCTAATACATTGTCGACATCTTTGTCAATTTCTCTCAAAATATTCAAAGCTTCGGTTATTTTTAAAGAAGCCAGTTCCTCTGAAAAACCATCTTTCAAATCAAAATAAGGGACAAGTGAAGCTAAGCAGCTTTCTAATAAAGGATGGTTTTTAAAACTGTAAATTTTGTTTTCAGTAGCTGGGTTTTTATTATATTCGATTTTCTTATAAAATCCCTTTAACCGTTCAACCGTGAGATGCATAACCACCGTTTTATGCGGTTGCCCATTTGAAGGATAATTAATTATTGTTGCAAGCTGGTTTCTGGGAATTAAAAAGATATCTCCTTGCTTAAAAAGAAAGGAGATGTCATACTGTATAATTTTTGTTTCTCCAGAGATAAACCAAACCAGCATATGATCATCAAACATGACATCTGATTTAAAGAACTTATCCTCATAGCAGGACAGTTTGATCTCAGGGGTTAAATATTTAGATATATGCTCCATAACTAATTGGTATAATTTATCTCTATATTCTTCTTTAAGAAAGATTTTATTAATGTAAAGATAGAAAGTATCATTTGTTTTTAGTCCGTTTAAATTTATATTGAACTACCTACATAAAGGATAAACCTGTCATTTGCTCGCTTAAATTCCATAATTTCTTAGCATTGTATTCGTCCAAAGAATAAGGAGCAACACCAGATGTTCCAATACTTTCTTCAGATAGTAATAAAGCAATATCTCCATCTTCACAATAAACACCACCAATATTATCAAGCAAAGAACTTGTAGCACACCATATAGTTGTGGCAGCACCTTGCGATATTGATTTTAGCCTTGCTGCAACCTCAGGCATTATATTGCCTTCTGCATCTAAGAAGCCCATTTTTTGAAACAATTCTAAAGATGCTTCTCTTGCTAATTCAGTCCCCGCAATTGAACCCGGATGTACTGAATAGGCTCTTATATTGAAAGATTTCGCACGATTATCAAGCTCAAGAGAAAATAAATTACTTGCTGTTTTTGATTGCCCATAAGCTTGCAAAGTTTCATATTCTCTGTGAAGAAAGTTAGGATCCTCAAAATCGAAAGGAGACATATGATGCCCAAGAGAAGATACATTAACAACCCTTGAGCCATTCGCTTTTTTAAGTGCAGGAAAAAGTTTTGCTGTCAAATGGAATTGCCCTAAGTAATTAGTCGCCAATTGTGATTCGATGCCGCGACTGTCTCTGCGTAAAGGTACCCACATAATACCTGCATTATTTATAAGTAAATGCAAAGGTCTCTCCGAAGACAGGAATTTCTCAGCAAACGCATCAATAGAACCGGGATTCATAATATCCATTACCTCCAATTCGACATTTTTTACGCCTTCCAAATTCATCTTAGCTTTTTCAATGTCTCTTGCAGGTACAATTACTGTAGCACCAGCATTTGCTAATGTTTTAGTTGTTTCAAGACCAATGCCTGCATTTCCACCAGTTACAATTACAATCTTTCCTTTAAGGTCAATTCCTTTGATAACATCAGCCGTTGTGGATTTTGCATTAAATCCAGAACCTATCGATTGTTGTAACGCTCCCTGATAATTGTTTTGTCTCATTTTATTAAATATTAAAAAGTTATGAGACAAAATTAGACACATCACATCTGCTTTACTTTGTTTAAAAAGTCAATTTATTTTGTTTAAAATGTCGTTTAAAACAAAATAGTCGGATTATCATACATTATTTTTGAATTATCCTGGAAAAGGTAAAGAGGTCAGGCACAAAAACTAAACAAGTATAACCTGATAGCGAGTTTATACTACAATTTAGTCACAAAACTTTTGATCGTTTTTACAAAGATTGAAAAAACTGCCGCTTTTTAGATTTTGCAGCTTTATTCCTTTTATCCAATTTTAGCTAAAAAAAAAGTCCTAATCAAAGATTAGGACTTTTGTGGGGAGAGCAGGATTCGAACCTGCGAAGTTCACACAGCAGATTTACAGTCTGCCCTCGTTGGCCGCTTGAGTATCTCCCCGAAGCTTTGTATTATTGCGCTTTGTTGTTCTAAGCGGTTGCAAATATAGGAACGTTTTCTACATTTACAAACAAAAAACGAACTTAATTTTAAGTTATTTATTAATTATTTTTTAATTGATTGGAATTGAATAAAATAAAAATCTCTTCATTAGAGATATTTTTTTATTCATTCTTAAAAATAGGATTATTCTCATGGTACGTCTATAGTTTTTACTTTCCATTCGATCTTTATAAAATTCGCCAGTTATTGTTTTTATTGACATTTTAAAGTAACTATTGAGGAAATAAAAAACCTTTTCAACATTAATTTTCGATGCTAAAAAAAATCAGTGCTAAGAGTTGTTCGCTATTTAGTTGGTAAAACTCAATCATTTATTTCATTTTTGCTCTCTCATATGTATAACTTATTTGAAGGTTTGTATTGATCTAATATAGAAAGAGACATCAAATATAATTTGACATCTCTTTTTATTTCAGCCTCACTGTTTAATCCTGATCAAAAACTTTTCCTAAATGTTCTTCCATAACAAAATAGGGATCATCTGTTTGCGTCATCGCTCTTATATGAATTAAACTGGTTTTACTCATCATTCTGAGCATCTGTCGTCTCTCGCACTTCACAATCTTACCATTTTCCTCCCTCTGCCCTGCCGTAAAAGCACTTCTTCCATGGGCACATAAGTGATTATTGACAAATACAACATCTCCGGAATCCGGTATATAATCACTATTAATCAACTCTTTTGCCTCGTTCCAGAATTCAGTCAAATTGTAAAGAGCTTCGGGTGTTTGCCCAGCCTTTTCATTAAATATCTGCTCGGCTGCATCGAATCTAATAAAAGGCAATTCTTTATTTCCGTATAGAACAGAAGCCAGCGGACCATTATTAATTTCTTCATCATAATTGGCGTCCTTAGGACATTGATAAATAGGCCTAAAAAGCTTTTCCATTACTTCATTAACCCCGCCATGTGATCGTACCGAGTAAAGTGTTGAAGGAACTCTCTCTTCATTTCGCAAATAAAGAAAGCTTAAAAAGTCAGCCTGATGAAGAAGAAACGCATCTTCAGTATGAACATACAGATTCGTTTTTGATCCTGATCCTGTCTGTGTAACAGCCATTTTTTCATCCGGAATAACAGCATGAAGAATTCCTCCGCCTTTTCGTTGTGCATAATACTGAACAGGTTTAGAAGGAACTGCGCCATGCAGCAGCGAACAAATAAAGCCGTATTTATTGAGTTTTGAGTAATCAGCACTCTGCCAGTTCGCGGGAGTCGGCCCCAAATGATCCTGATCCACTTCCAAAAGGCCTTTAAAAATAATGGCTCCATATTGGTCTGCCGAGAAATCTGTTCCAAAACGGCTTAAGATTCTGGCTATTCGTTCCGGAAGAAGCTGGAAAGAATAAAGATGAAGTGCCGCTATATAATCTGGATTTTCATAACTCTGGAATGCCTTCTCCAGCAGAGTGCCCACATTAGACAAAATATTTCTTTCCTGTGGGGTAACCTCCACTATCAGCGGGCCAGTAGGAATTGAATAAACGTAACTTTCTTTTACTGGTATTTCATCTTCAATTAATGAGTGTGATTTCATTTATAAGTTTATTTAATTGTTAATAAAAATTTGGACAAACAAAAAACACAAACGGTTGAAATCAACCAGTATAAAAATAAAACATCACTCAGATACATTTTAAAAATGTACAGAATTTCATATATTTTTTTTGTTTTATTTTTTTTATAAAGATTAATTTCTACATTTGCTTGCACTGTTTTTATTTATTCTAAATAAGATTTACTTACAAATATATTTGTTTTATAATTTATAAAAAGAATTTTCTTAAATAATTTTTTAAAAAAATATGAATATTAGTACCAAACCCAGCAAACTTAAGGTGTCAGATTTTCAACCTGGTCAAAATAAAATTTCAAAAATCATCCGAACCAGAAGAAGTGTTTACGCAGATGAGTTTGTAAAGCAAAATATACCCGATGAATTATTAAATGAAATTTTAACAAACGCAACTTATGCCCCTACACACAAAATGACCGAGCCATGGAGGTTTATTGTTTTAAAGGATGGCTATTTAGAGAAACTAGGATCCTTTTTGGCTGCCTATTACAAAGACTTCTATTATGAAAAATTTTCTGCCGAAACTGCTCTCGAAAAGTACAATCTGCTTAAAGAATATCCTCTTAATTCAGCTTGTGTGATTGGCGTTGTCATGGTTCGTAATCACAAAATAGACCTTCCGGAATGGGAAGAAGTTGCCGCCGTTTCATCTGCTGTTCAAAACATAGCACTCACCTGCACTGCCCATAATATTGGGAGTTACTGGAGTACATCGGCAGGTGCAATTGATTATGTAAAGCAATTTGATCTGGCCGAAAATGAAAAATCTCTCGGTTTAATTTATGTTGGATACTATCCCGAAGATATTGAACCGTCAAGAAAAAAAAGAACTCCTGTTTCTAACAAAGTAACCTATTTTAAATAACCCAATTCTAAAACTAATCATTATGCAAAACCTATTAGACAACGATCAGGATGTCTTAGTTAAAAATCCTGCAGACCAATTTTACCAGGATATTTTTCATGAAAATTCCGGCGCAGAATATAACAACGCCATAGCATTAGTGCAAAAACGTGTAAATGGTTTTCTTGAAAACACCAAAATTCCATTCAGCGGTATTAAACCTGAGGAAATACGAAATAAAGTGGAAGCTGTAAACTTAGATGTACCACTACAAGATTATGAAAGCCTTTGGAATGAGATAGATGAAATTTATGTCAACCATGCAACTGCCTATCATTTACCGGAATATATAGCCCATTTAAACTGCCCTGTAGTGATTCCTGCCTTAGCAGCCGATGTACTGATAAGCGCTATTAATTCGTCGCAGGATACCTATGATCAAAGTGCCGGAGGAACATTTATAGAAAGAAAATTGATTGCCTGGACAGGTGAACAAATTGGATATAATGCCGATTGTGATGGTATTTTTACAGGCGGCGGTTCGCAGAGTAACCTAATGGGACTGCTTTTGGCAAGGGATTATTTTGCTTTGAAATACCTGAATTGGAATATCAAATTAAATGGATGTCCTCCGGAAGCCAGTAAGTTCCGAATTTTTGTTTCTGAGAAATCTCATTTCAGTAATCAAAAAAATGCTTCTATTTTAGGACTTGGCGAGCAGTCCATCGTTCAGGTTGTTACAGATAACCGCTATAGAATGGATGCTAAAAAATTAAAGCTAGCCATTACTGAAGAACTGGAAAAAGGCAACATTCCTATTGCTATTGTGGCTACAGCCGGTACAACAGATTTCGGTAATATTGATCCATTATCTGAAATAGCAGTTCTGGCAAGAGAACATAAATTATGGATGCATGTTGACGCTGCTTATGGCTGTGGATTACTGCTGACAGATAAATACAAACATCTTCTAAACGGTATCGAACAAGCTGATTCTGTTACGATTGATTACCATAAATCTTTCTTTCAGCCTATCTGCAGCAGTGCTTTTATGGTGAGAAACAAACAGCATCTTCATATTATAAAACACCACGCCGATTATCTAAATCCTAAGGAGCAGGATTATGATGAACTTCCGGCTCAAATTAATAAGTCACTGGTACAAAGTACACGTCGTTTTGACGCTTTAAAACTATGGTGTACACTGCGCCACATGGGAAGAACTAAACTGGGACAGTATACGGAGACCATTATCGAAACTACACAGCAAACGGCTGAAATTATAGACAACGACAAAGATTTTGAACTTTTAACAGATTCTGATTTAAGTGTTTTGGTTTTTAGATATAAACTAGCCGGCTGGCCGGGTGACTGCTGTAAAATGAATTTACATATCAAAAAGAAAATGTTTTTTAACGGTGAAGTCTTAGTAGCAAGTACAAAAGTAAATGGCATTTTTTATCTGAAGTTCACCATTTTGAACCCATTAACGACTATAGCACACATTAATAATATCCTTTCAATTATAAAAAAACACGGAAATGACTACATCTTCTCCTAAAGAGATTGCTCAGGAAGCAGTCCATATTACGTTTACTATTTTACTTAATTGCTGCGTGCGAGAATTAGGCAACAGCAGTTTTTATGAAGGGATTCCGAAATACGATCCTGTGCTGAAATCTTATATATCAAAGTATAATCATAAACTTCATCTAAAATTGGATTTTCCTGTTGATAACGTTGAAGTCTATGCGCCAGTACGCTACAGATCTGAAACCTTCAGGCATTTATATGATTTTCCGGTAATGGAACGTGACCTTACTACTGAAACTATAAAAGAAATAGATGCAGATCGTCTTCTAGAACTAATTACAACTCATATAAGACAGCAGTATCCACTGGCAGATTCTAAAAATGTAAAAAAAAGAATGCAGCTGAGCACCGAAAAAATAGCGCAGTTTTTAGAGCATTTTAAAACTTCCGGACAGGATTTTAATAAAGCTGAAATGACCTTTATTGAAGCGGAACAATTATTTCCGGCTGGACATTTACTCCATCCTCTTACCAAAGGACGCGAAGGATTTACGGAAGCCGAAGTTTTAAAATATGCTCCCGAAACTGGCGGATATTTTAAGCTGCATTATTTTTTAGTGCATCCTGATTTGGTTACCGAAAAATCTGTAGACAATATTTTACCTTCTGATTTTGCAAAAGCAGCCCTATTAGAAGCAGGTAAAGAAGATAAAAAACTGCAGGATTTACTGGAAAAAAATCCGCAGTGGAAAGTACTTCCGATTCATCCGTGGGAAGCTGCTCATTTTAAAAACCAAGCCGTATTTGATACACTGGTAAAAGAAAATCTGCTTATAGATTTAGGTGAATTTGGAAAAGAATTTACAGCAACTTCTTCTGTAAGAACCGTATACAATAACGAAAGCGATTATATGTATAAATTTTCGCTTCACGTAAAAATTACAGGCGCAGAACGTATTAATCATTATCATGAACTTTACAGAGGATATGATGTATCTCGATTAATGCAGACTGCCTGGGGAGACAACGTAAAGAAAACCTATCCTGATATTGAATTGATTTGTGATCCGGGTTTTATATCTGTATCCTATAACGGAAATGTACTGGACCCTTTTTCTACCAGTGTGCGCTACAATCCGTTTAAAAGTACCGGAGCTGAAAAAGAAAATAATGTCTCTTTATTAGCTTCTTTATGTCAGGACAGCCTATTGGGAGATCCTTCCAGAATGGAGAACATCATTCAAAAAGCTGCTGAACAAACCGGATTATCTATAGAAAAAACCAGTGAGATTTGGTTCAGAAAATACATTGATATTATACTTAACGGTGTAGTAAAAATGTTTAACGAGCAGGGAATGGTTTGCGAGTGGCATCAACAAAATACACTTGTACAATTGGACGGAGCGTTCATGCCCGAAAAACTATTTTTTCGTGATAATCAAAGTTTTTTATTCCGAAAATCTTTTGAAGATCAACTAAATGATATCGTACCAGGTTTCTCTGAAAACGGAAAAATGTTTATTCCGGACGATCGTTTATTCAATTTACTGCTTCATTATTTCTGGGTAGGAAATATACTGGCCGTTGTAAATACTTTTGGCGCTAACAGACTTGCAGATGAAAAAAAACTCCTAAATATTTTATATGATGCTTTAGAGGTTTTACAAAAAGAAGACGAAAGCGGTCTGGTTACATTTATTCTAGAAAGTAGATATTGGAAAGTGAAAGGCAATTTGCTTACGGCACTTAATGATATTGACTGCGGCGGCAATCCTGCTGGCGTTACCCGTATCAATTTCCCAAATGTTTTACACAAACGCTTTTTCTCAGAGCAATTAATAAATCCAAAAGGAAAAGAATTAGTCTACAATCGTTATTTCCCTAAGGAAGATGTGACTATAAGTTTACGCCCTCTTGATATAGATAATGACTTAGAAATGCTGCACGAATGGTTTCATCGTGACCACGCAAAAGCAGCCTGGAGAATGGACTGGCCTCTGCGCGAACTTGAAACCTATTACAGAACCTTACTTCCTGGAGATGGTTTGTACAGTTATATAGGAATGGCTAACGGAGAACCGACTTTTAATATCGAAGTATACTGGCCTACCCGTGATGTGCTGGGAGATTATTATGATGTGCTGCCTACTGATTACGGAACGCATCAATTTATTGCACCAACAGATCCTAAACTGAAATTTGTTTCACCCTCTACACAATGCATGATCGATTATGTATTTGCTCAACCCGAAGTGGGTAAAATGGTTGGCGAAGGTGCTGTCGATTCCAGAGCTTCGATGATGAACAAAGCTTTTCATGGCTTTAAAATCGATAAGGTAATCGAAATGCCGCACAAAACCTCAAATCTTAATTTTTGCTATCGCGAATGGTACTGGGCTAAATTCCCTCAAAACCAAGACATTGTAATAAACGCTGAAGCAGAACCTAATCTTATAAACCAATAATATGGAAGATCGTAAAGTATATTCACTAATAGGAATCGGAATTGGACCTTTCAATTTAGGCTTAGCTGCTTTGTTAGAACCGGTTGATGACGTTTCATCACTTTTTTTTGATCAAAAAGAGCAATTCAATTGGCATCCGGTTTGCTTATTGACCATGTTACCTTGCAGACTCCATTTTTATGCGACTGTGTTTCAATGGCCGATCCTACAAGTAAATTTAGTTTTTTAAATTTTCTTAAAAAGACAGATCGCTTATATAAATTTTTTATCCGCGAAAATTTCTTTGTACTGCGCAAAGAGTATAATTTATATTGTCAATGGGTAATCAAGCAGCTCAAAAACTGCCGCTTCTCCTCTAGTGTAAAAGAAATTCAGTATAAAGACGGTCTTTATGAATTACACGTATTCCACAAAGAGGAAGATCAAACCAAAATTTACTATTGCGAAAAATTAGTATTAGGAACGGGTACAGTACCTGTACTTCCTGAGTTTGTCGAACTAAAAGAAATGAAAAATGTTTCCCATACCTCGAGTTATTTATTCAGAAAAGAGGAAATATTAGAGCAGGATACCGTTACTGTAATTGGTTCTGGGCAAAGTGCGGCCGAAGTGTTCTTTGATCTGCTTCAAAACAGACCTAAAAACCTAAAGCTGAATTGGTATTCCCGTCCGGATCGCTTTTTTGCTATGGAATATTCCAAACTTGTTCTGGAGCATACATCGCCGGATTACATCGATTATTTCCATCAAATGCCGTCTTCGACTCGAAGTGTCATGCTGGATCGCCAGAAATCTCAATTCAAAGGAGTAAATTTTGATTTGCTAAACGAGATTTACGATCATCTGTATACCCTGAGCGTAGATAACGATGATATTGGGGTAAAGATCAGACCAAACATACAATTGGATGATATAACTCCAGGAATCCATAATAATTATGAATTGCATCTGGAGCAGGTAGAACAGCATAAAAAGTTTACAGAACACGCCGACTATGTAATTTTAGGCACCGGATATCATTATCAGGAACCTCAATTTCTTAAAGACATACAGCATCGCATCAGCAGAACTTCAACTGGCAGTTATGATGTAAAAAGAAACTACAGTATAGATCATAACGGCAGCGAAATTTTTGTGCAGAATGCAGAAATTCATACACATAGCTACATTTCATCAGATTTGGGCATGGGCGCATATCGCAATTCCTATATCATTAATGAAGTAGCAAAACGTGAAGTCTATAAATTAGAAAAGAGGATTGCTTTTCAGGATTTTGACCTTTCAGGTATTGTCGCAGAAAAAGCGGAAGAAATTAGTATTTAATACCAAACTTAAAATGAATATAGAAACAATACCACACATAGAAGTTTTTACCGCTCAGGTTTGGGAAAAAGTAAATATCAATTTATTAGCCAAGAGTTTAGCCGAATTAATGCACGAAGATGTTGCTAAACCAGCCATTACAGGAAGTAAAAAAGAGGGTATCACCCATTTTAAACTAACAACTGATCTTACGGAGGTTTACTATACTTTTTCGGCATATCCAAGACTTTTAGAATATTGGCATATTGAAAAAGAAAGTATCCAAAGATGGGAAAACGGCACAGCCTCGCCTGCCAAAGATGTTATTTGTTTTTTTATGGAATTACAAAAAACCTTTGGAATAGATTCTTTTACATTGGCAAAATATACCGAAGAACTTCTCAACACTTTATACGCTGATGCTCATTTGTACACCAGAGAAAAGCTGACTGCTTCTGAACTTACACAAGCCGATTATCAGACTATTGAACATCAAATGGAAGGACATCCGTGGGTAATTGCAAACAAAGGACGCGTTGGTTTCAACAATAGTGATTATCACAATTACGCCCCCGAAGCCAATAAGAATACGGATTTGTACTGGCTGGCTGCTCATAAAAAAAGAGCTGCATTTAACGCTTTGGAAACGATCAATTTTAATGATTTTTATACCGAAGAATTAGGCGCCGAAGTATATAACAAATTTCAGGAAAAGCTTCGTGATATGAAACTTATTGTTGAAGATTACGTTTTTATTCCCGTGCATCCCTGGCAGTTGAACAATAAGATTTTGCTTCAATTTCACCAGGATCTCGCAAACCAGTATTTAGTTATTTTGGGCAAAAGTGACGATATATATTCGCCTCAGCAAAGCATTAGAACTTTCTTTAATTTAAGTTATCCTTCCAAACATTATGTAAAAACGGCAATATCTATTTTGAGCACAGGAAATATCCGAGGCTTATCTCCAAAACAAATGGATATTGCGCCAAGGGTAACAAAATGGGTTAAAGAAATGCTCGATAAAGATCCTTATTTTCAGGAGAAAGAAGTCGTGTTATTAGGCGAAGTGGCTACGGTTTCTTACCGTCATCCACAGTACAATTCCATAACCGA
The DNA here is from genome assembly GCF_025947185.1 of Flavobacterium sp. N2038. NCBI lineage: Bacteria > Pseudomonadati > Bacteroidota > Flavobacteriia > Flavobacteriales > Flavobacteriaceae > Flavobacterium > Flavobacterium sp. N2038. Next base: position 2,428,087 of record NZ_CP110001.1, on the reverse strand, counting down.
CAGTCCGTATCATTATCGTGAAATGTTAGGTGCATTATGGAGAGAAAGTGCCGAAAAATACCGTAAACCAGACGAAAACCTCATGACGATGGCCTCTTTATTATACATCGATGATAACGATCGTCCTTTTCTTCAGGAACTGATAAACGTTTCCGGACTTAGCACTCAACGCTGGCTGGAACAATATCTGGAAGCCTACTTAAAGCCTTTGCTGCATATTTATTATCAGCATTCTTTATGTGTAACACCTCATGGCGAGAATATCATTTTAGTCATGAAAAACGGAATACCGCAGCGTATTATTATTAAAGATTTTGTTGATGATATTGTTTTAACTGAAGAAGCCAAAGCAAAATTACCGGCTGAACTTAAAGACGGTCTTATACAATCATCAAATAAAGAAAATACGCCATTGTTTATTCTAATAGGTGTTTTTGATGCGTTTTTTAGATACCTGTCGGATATTTTACATACTCATATGGATTATGATGAACACCTCTTTTGGAAAACCGTAATAAGTTCAATTGAAGAATATCAGCAGAGTAACCCACATCTCATAGATCGATTTGAAAAGTACAATCTTTTTGAGCCGGAGTTTAAACGATTTTATATCAATAGTTTAAAACTGCTTAATAACGGATATGCGGAACAGACTGGTTTTGCCGTACCGAAAAAAGGAAGTAAACTTCCTAATCCGCTTTATGTAATTAAGCAATACGAGATGAACGAGTTTACAGAGATTAGCGGCGAAACAATACAACACCAATTATGAAAGTAGTTGTATTAAGGCTTCAATCCTATACTGATTTGTTTCTTACCGCAGTATTAGGCCGAGAGAAAAAATTCACATCAGGCAGTATTAATAGAGCAATTGTCCTGCTTGCCGTTCCTATGGTTTTAGAACTGGTAATGGAATCTGTTTTTGTTTGTGCCAGTTTATTTTTTGTGAGTAAACTTGGGGCATCGGCAGTTTCTATTGTTGGTTCCACAGAGTCTGTTATCAGCTTTTCTTATTCCGTCTCTATAGGTTTAAGCATTGCCGCTTCGACCTTAATTGCAAGGCGCGTTGGCGAGCAGAACTTTAAAGAAGCAAGTGTTACAGCCGGACAGGTAGTAAACATAAGTGTTATTTGCGGTGTTGTAATAAGCTTAATATGTTTTATATGGAGTGATGAAATATTAAGTCTCGTAGGACTTTCTCCAGAAATGATAAAACAAGGCAGTTTGTATGCAAAAGTAATGTTTGCCAGCTGCGGCTTCATTATTATCCGTATTGCGCTAAATGGTATTTTCCGAGGTGCGGGTTATGCTTCTATGGCAATGCGCACACTTTGGCTGTCTAATATATTAAACATACTTCTGTGTCCGCTGCTTATTTTTGGGTGGGGTCCTGTTCCTGCCTATGGGCTTTTAGGCGTTGGTATCGCTACCGCTCTAGCCCGTTTTACAGGACTCAGTTATCAGGCTTTCCATTTAATTAAAGGAACAACCATTATTCAAATTGGAAAACAACAGCTGGCAATTCATCGCGAAATATTCAATAAAGTACTGAGACTTGCTTTTGGAGGCATGCTGCAGTATTTGATTCCTGCATCGAGCTGGCTGTTTATGATCAAAATTGTTTCTCATTTTGGAGGCAATGCACTGGCAGGTTATATAATAGCACAGCGAGTTGCTTCGATAGCCACTACTCCGGCTTGGGGTATTGGCAATGCTGCAGGAATTTTAACCGGACAAAATTTGGGCGCACAGCAGCCCGATAGAGCCGAAAAATCAGTTTGGCGGGCAGGCATGATCAATATGTGCTTTTTGATTTCGGTGGCAATAGTATGGATTTTTATAGCAGATCCCGTTGTCAGAATCTTTTCTGATGTGCCCGAAGTAGTCGACAACAGCACAACTTACATTCACATTATTTCTATTGCCTATGTATTATTAGGTTACACCATGGTCATTTCCAGAGCGCTTAATGCTGCCGGAAAAGTAATGATTGTTACCATGCTGTACATTCTTATGTTTTACGTGATACAAATACCGCTTTCCTATGTCTTTGGAGTAGCATTAGGTTTTGGTCCAAAAGGCATTTTTGCTGCCATCTTAATTTCAGAATTGGTACTGGCATTTGGCTGTATTACGATATTCAGAACAGGAAAATGGAAATTAACTAAAGTTTAAAAATAACAAAGTATAAACAAATTAAAACAAGATTATTATGAGCACAACACAAGAATTACATCAAGTATTTGCAACTGCATTTGAAATACCGGTAGAATCCATTACAGCTGATTTAGAATACCAGGGTATTGTAGAATGGGATTCCATGAGTCATTTGCTTTTGGTTGATGAGCTGGAGAAATTTTATAATGTTTCAATTCCGATGGAAGACATTCTGGAAATGGGAAGCGTTGATAAAATAAAAGCAATATTGAAGAAAAACGGTGTTGAAATCCAATAATTCAAAAGAAGAAACTATGGGACTTTATGATTTAATTCAAAAAAATAAAAAATTAAATTTTATAGATGCAAAAACCAAAGTTGTTAAAACGTTTGCCGATTTACATGAATCTTTAGACATTGAAAATTTGCGTGCAGTTGTTTTTATTTATAATGACAATCAGCTGCCGGCAATTGAAACGTTTTTGAATTTTTATCAAAAAAAGTACACAGTAGCATTGCTTAACGCGGGATTACATCCTGCGTTTAAGCAAAATCTTGAAAATGAATACAGACCTGCTTATATCTTCGATCCGTCAAGGACAGTGGTTGAAGAATATGAGTTAAAACAGGTATCTGCAGCTATTTCAGTCTTTAAAAGAAAAGAAATTCTTCTGTCTCCTATTCATGGTGATATTAAGCTTTTAATGAGCACTTCAGGAACTACAGGGTCACCTAAATTTGTTAAGATTTCAGATCACAATCTGGTTCAGAATGCCTTATCTATCATGGAGTACATGCCAATAACGGAACACGATGTTGTTCCGTTAAATGTACCTGTTAATTTTGTCTACGGCTTTTCAATTTTTACAACAAATTGCATCAAAGCAAATACAATTGTATGTACTGACAGGGATGCGCTTCAAAAAGAATTTTGGTCAGATCTTGCCGAGTATGGTTTTTCTACACTAAGCGGTGTTCCTTATTTTTATGAGTTACTGCATCGTTTTGGTTTCTTTAAAAAAGACACTCCTTCTGTACGTTATTTGACCCACACAGGAGGAATGATGAATAAAGAATTGGCAAACGTCATTTCAGATTATACCCAAATTTATGGCAAACAGTTTTTCGCACAATACGGACAAACCGAAGCCAGCGGCAGAATGGCTTTTTTACCGCCAAAAGATTTCCAAACTAAAGGAACGTCTATAGGTTTTCCTGTAAAAAACGGAAGGTTTGAAATTGATGAAAAAACAAGAGAACTTATTTATTACGGCCCCAATGTCTCCGGAGGTTATGCTAACAACATTTTTGATTTACAGGATTATAATCATACTGACAAACTTTATACCGGTGATTTGGCAGAAAAAGATGAATTGGGTTATTATCATATTAAGGGACGCATTAAACGCATTATAAAACTATTCGGAGTTCGTTTAAACCTTGATGAAGTTGAAGTTTTACTAAAAAATGAATTAGGTGGACAAACTTTCATCTGTATAAGTGTTCAGGATAAATATCTCGGAATCATACATCAGGATCCATCTTTACTGCGTCAAACCATTACACAACTGTTAAAGGAAAAACTGGGATTACATGCCAGTTCATTAAAAAACTATTATTTCGATCAGATACCACTGACTGTTAATGGTAAAGTAGATTATCCTGCTTTAAATAGACATATCAATGAAAACGAAAATTCACTAGCAGCTGTAAAAACGGTTACAGAGTAATTTCAACTATTTAATAACTAATAGGTTATAAGACATAAAGATTAAAAATAAAGAACTATGGAACAGCAAAGTAAAAGAATTGCAGCACTGGATCTAATAAAAGGAATGAGTGTTATAGGCATGATAATCATACATACACTACTGACATTTGCAGATGTCAAATCACAGTCGGAAACCTTTATTGGGAGTTTTATTGTTTTTCTGGGCAGAGGAACTTCTATTTTTCTAATCTGTATGGGAATAACCTTTATGACCTCTCGTCATCAAAGCCTTAAAAGTTCTTTAAAACGTGGCGGACTGCTTTTAGCTGCTGCTCTTTTCATGAATTTTTTAAAGTTCATTTTTCCTGTCATTTTTGGTTTTGCGCCAGATAATTTTATACAAAGATACGGATGGCATGGGCCAATAGAGCAGCAATATATATATTTGATGCTATTGGGTGATATTCTTCAATTAGCAGGAATGTCTTTGCTGTTCATTGGTTTTATTAGAAAATATGTCACCAATAAATATGTAATCTTAGCCATAGGCCTGTTAATAGCATTAGTATCCAGAGAAGTCAGCGGCATCAATATAGATTATCCTGTTATTAATTATGTGCTGGATCTACTTTTCAGTAATGATTTTCCGGCATACATTTATTTTCCTGTTTTTCCGTGGATGTCTTTTATTATCATAGGAATGTTTTTTGGCAAATGGTACCAGGAACTTAATTATGACAGTCCTAAATTGTTTAAAAACATGCTGTATACCAGCTTTTTGTTTCTTGCTTTGGGTGCGCCATTGGTTTTTATCTACGGAGCTTATAATTACAATGGTTTTTACCATATGGGCCCGGGCGGTGTTGTTTATTTCGCAGGCTGGACATTAATTTTCCTATGGATTATTTTTAAAATATCTATAAATGTCAAAGAAAATAAATTTATAAAACTATTAAAATATTGCAGTAAGAACCTCACTTCAATGTACATGACACAATGGATTCTAATTTCCTGGGGTAAAGGCATCTTTGGTTTTAGAGAGAATGGAATATCAACTGTACTGGCACTTATAGTACTTTATATTATACTGACTTTTTCTGTTCAAATACTTTTAGATTTCCTCAGAAAAAAGAACCAAAAATCAAAAATCATAGAGGCTTTAAATTAAAAATTAATATATTTTATATACTATTTGGTTATTATTAATAGATAATTTCATACTTTTGAATCTTTATTTATTCTAAATAAAAATAGTGTATAATTCTAAGTATATTTCATGAATCTTAAAATAGCATTGCTCTTTATATTCTCGTCAACATTTTTGATGGCACAAAACAAAATCTCAGGCAAAATAAATAATGAATTCGGAAACCCGTTAGCAGGAGTCAATATCCATCTTTTAGACACCAAAATAAATGCAGAAACAAATTCTGACGGATTTTATCAGATAGAAAATCTGAAAAATGGCAGATATACAATTGAGGTGAGTTTAGATGGGTACATTTCAAAGAAACAAACCGTTATTTTAGAAAATCAATCAAATACTACGGTTACTATTATTCTGGAAAAAGAGGATAAAACATCGAAAGATGCCGAGAAATTAAATGACGTAGTTGTAAAGAGTATATCTGAAAAACAAAAAAAAGAGCAAACAGCACAAGCCGTTTCGGTAATAGAAATGCGGGAAGCTAAGTTTCAAACTGCAGATTTGGGCGAAGTACTTGCTCAGACCCAAGGCATAAGTGTAAGACGCAGCGGCGGTTTAGGTTCCAGAACAAGCTTTTCGATGAATGGATTAACAGGAAATCAAATCCGGTTTTTCTTAGAAGGTATTCCGTTGGAATATCATGGTTATACTTTTGGGGTTTCAACAGTTCCGGTAAATTTAATTGATCGTGTGGAGGTTTATAAGGGAGTGGTTCCTATCGAATTTGGAGCAGATGCTCTTGGTGGTGCTGTCAATTTAATTACTCCAAAAATAAAGTCTGGCTTCAGCGGGTCTTTTTCAGCTCAGGCGGGATCTTTTGGAACTTACCGAACATCTCTAATTCTTAGCAATTACAATCAAAAGACCGGATTTTTTATTAAAGGAAGCGGATTTTACGACACTTCTCAAAATAATTATAAGGTAGATGTTGATGTTGCTGACAATGCCGGAAAGATTAAAAATGTAACAGTACCGCGATTTCATGATGCATACAAAGGCTTCGGCATGCAGTTAATAACGGGAGTAAAAGACCGAATCTGGGCAAAAGAATTGAGTATCGAAGGATTTTATACCGACTACACAAAGGAAATTCAGCATAATCAATTAATGGTTGGAGTTCCTTACGGAGAGGTTATGACGTATAGAAAATCGGCTGGATCTGTCCTTACGTATCGCAATGACTTTGGTGAAAATTTTAAAGTAGATTTTATTTCAGGTTATAATTACAGAGAACGTCAATTTACAGATGTATCTGATTTTGTTTACAATTGGTATGGCGAGCGTATTGAGGGGTCTGCCGGAAATGTCAGCGGAGAGATTTCAGAATCTACCGGTCCAAGTGATACCTATACCTGGAATAATGATGTTTTTTCGCGTCTGAAAGCTTCATGGAAAATCAATAATCAATATGCCGTAAGTTTTACTTCGGCACCTACCTACTCCAAACAAACCGGAGATGACAGACTTATTAATGGCTATGATCCGGCCAGTGCAGTAAGAGATTTGTTTACATGGATTAATGGCGCAGACTTTAAAATAAATGCCTTTAATGAAAAATTAGAGAATGTTTTCTTTGCTAAAAATTATTTACAAAAAATCAGTTCTGAGGAGAAGATCCCTTCTAATAATACAACAATAAAAGAAAACCGAAGTGTAAACTATTTTGGTTTTGGAAATGGATTTCGTTTTAAGTTCAATGAACAGTTTTCTACCAGACTAACCTATGAATATGCTACCCGTCTGCCTCAGACCGATGAGTTGTTCGGAGACGGACAATTCATACAAGGCAATATCAATTTAAAACCTGAACGCAGTCATAACGTCAATTTTGAACTTTTTTTCAAGTCAAAAGAAAATTATGAAACGAGCAGCTGGCAAGTGCAAACCAATGTCTTTTTAAGAAAGATAGACAACCAAATCTTGTTTGTTCCAAGTATAGACCGCAACAATATTTATCAGAATGTATTTGCAGCTACTTCTAAAGGAATTGAAGTTTCCGGAAACTGGACTTCTAAAAACGGTAAACTTTCGTTTAACGCAAACAGTACGTATCAGCATTTTTATAATGACTCAGACGAAGGAATATTTGCAGCTTACAAAGGAGACCGAGTACCTAATCAGCCCTATTTTTTTGCTAACGCAGGTGTTAATTATTCTTTTCTCAACGTCATTGACAAGGCAGATAAATTATCTCTTTTTCTTGATGCAAGATATGTTTATGAATTTTATAGAAGCTGGGAAAGCGCTTCAGCAAATCCATTTGTGATTCCAAGTCAGCAATTTTTTGATCTTGGCACGACCTATCATAATAGCATAAATAAGGTTAGATATGCCCTGACAGCCGAAATACAAAACTTAAGTAATGAAAAAAATTATGACTTTTTTGGTGTTCAAAAACCAGGAAGATCATTTAATATCAAATTAGTAACTCAATTTTAATTATATATATAATCAATACGTATGAAAACAAATCGATTTTTTATAAAACATGCTGCATTAGCCATAATGTGCTCGGTATTTGCATTAACATCATGTAGTTCAGATGATTCTAAGAAAGATGAAGGTCAGGGTAATAACCCGGCAGTTATAGCGTCAGTACGTGTAAATACTCCCGGAGGCAGAGTTTTTTATTTAGGAGCATACGACAAATTCCCTTCAACTCTTGATTACAAAACGATGACAGAGATAGGTCCGGGTGCTACAATTTATTCCTATGGCGAACACCCTTATGTTTGGAATGGTACAGCATCAACCTTAACCAAATACAATGTAAGTAATGATATGAAAATTTCGGCTTCAGATGCTTTAAGTCTTACAGGTACAGGTGTTAGTGGTACTTTTGGTCCTCCTGCTTTCGTGTCTGAGACAGAAGCTTATTTCTTTGCCTTAAATGATGGCAAAATTATTAAGTTCAACCCAACAACTATGGCTATCACAGAAACTATAGCCGTTACTCCATTGCCATTTAGTAATGATGCAGGTATCAAAACAGCAACTTATATGAGTTATGTTACTTCTGCAAAAAAAATCATCTTACCAATTGCTGCAACTCCTACTGATTATAACAGGTTTCTACAATATGCACAAATTGCCGTTTTTGATTTAACAACAAAAGCAGTTACTTATGTTAAAGATTCTCGTATGTCGATGGGGTATCATACGTTTGCAAAAGGAACTGATGGTTCACTGTATTACAGACCATCTCGTGAAAGTGCCATTTCATTAGATTATAGTACTGTAACTGGTAATCCAACTACAAGCGGATTATTAAAAGTAAATCCTAACGGAACATTTGATCCTAACTTTTTTGTAGATTTAAAAGCTGCTCTAAATGCGCATTCAGTAAATGTTGTGGCGTATGTTCACGGAGATAAAGCTCTTGCTCAATACTTAGACAATACATTTACTCCACCGGCAAAACCTGCTGACTGGTATAATGCTCCAACAAAATTTGCTCTTGTAGATTTAAAAACATTAAAAGTGGAACCTTTTACTTCTTTTGAAAAATACGGTACCGTTTATACTGTTGGTACAATTGATGGTGTAGAATATTATGGTAATATCACTGCTCCTGACGGTAAATTCAGCCTTTTGAAACAAAAAGGAGCTGCTGATTTTGAAGCAATTTCTGAGGCGATTGGCGGAAGTGTAATATTTGTTGGAAAATTAAGATAAGGAACACATCGATTGTATTTTTTATAATCAAATGATTTCTAATTATAGGATTCGAACTTAAAGTTCAAATCATACTCTCACCAATAAAAGGGTAAAAGTAAAAAAACCTCTTTTTTAATCTTTTCAAAAACCCGAAAAAAATAGTGGTAAAACCTGCAAATCCAAGGATTTGCAGGTTTTCTTGTTTCATGGCAATTTAAATTTTCAATCTTTACAATACTCTTAAGCTTTATAGCAGAATCATACTACAATTGGTTTTACTGAAATCTCTTGATAAATTCCATCATATCTCCAATAGTTTGTATTTCTTCTTTTTGAGTATTACCAAGAGCTTTCATTTTTTCGATGTGTAACAGACTGCTTAACATGGATTTTTGAAGTCCGTTTAATGGATCACCGCTTGTGTCGACTTCCGGAAGTAATTCCTTTAAGCTCATTTCTGATGGAATATCGGGCCAATCTGTTCTTTTCTGATTGGAGAAAACTTCCGTAAATGGTAAAACTTCAGGGCTTTTATCCCTATCGGTGAGCGGATCCATTCCCCATTTCTGACAAACTGTTTTTATGAATGAAGTATGCTCAAATTGTCCGTTGATTATCGTCTTTGGCTGAATATAGGAAGATACCATTATCATAGGAACGCGGACACCAAGACGATCAAAGGTAAAATCACACTCCCCTTTCATACCTTCAACAGGTGGCACCGTATTTGGCGGAGCAACATGATCATAACAGCCTCCATGTTCATCATGAGTGATAATAAAAAGTATTTTGTCTCTTTTTGGACTTCTTTTGATGGCATTATAAACTTCTCTAATTAGTTCATCTCCTAATTTTACCGTGCCCGTAGTTAATTCATGATGTACTGCCGATGGATGCTGATCGTTGTGTTTATGAAGAAACTGAGGTTCTACAAACGAGTATTGTGGCAACGTTCCAAATTCTAAATCGTAGAAAAAATCAAGATGTCCATGCGTATTGTCTTTTCCTTCTCCAGTCCCGTTTACAATATATGTCAGACTCAGAGGAGCAATAGGCGAATAAACTTTCCATGAAATATTATTGTCATTCATACGATCAAAAATAGTTGGCAATGACCAAACCTCTTTTATCCACGAATCCATACCCTTCAAATCACCATCAATGCCGGAAAAACCACTTCCGTCTTCACCAAGCGGATTAATCACTTTGCCTCCTGAGCTTGCCGCATGCCAGAACGCCCGATTGCAATAGGTCTGACTTGGCACTGAGCAATACCAATGATCAAAAACCGCAAATTCTTTTGCTAAAGTTGCCATTGCTGGAATCTGGTCTGGCTGAAAACACTGCATGATTACCTCATACTGTTCGGGTGTAGGCTGATCAATATTGTAGGTTGATCTTAGATTATTTTCATAATCGTTGACAAACCCATTCATAAGAGGTGTAATTGGGGAAGCAGGCAAATTGTAAGGTGCCTTCATTCTGTCATCAAGCTTACCAATGTTGCAGTCAGGTCTAATACTATTAAAAAGTTGGGTATTAACATGAGGATATTCTTCACCCGGATCCGGATATGGCACCGAATAATTAACCGCACGCGAAGGAGAAATACTCGTTTTACCGGGATCCTTGCTAGCTCTCGGGGGAATGGGATTCGCATAATCAACTTTCGGGTTATAGAGTCCGTCAAAAGATTGTTTTGGCGTTATCTCATCGTTCTGGTACAGATAGCCTAATAAATTGTCGAAAGAACGGTTTTCTAGCATCAGAACTACGATATGATCGAAAGTTTCCAGACCGTCAAATTGATTTTGATTTTCCATTTTTAGCTATTTTTACATTACAATATATAAGTAAAATAAGACAATTAAACTCAAAGTTGTACACGTAGTTCTACGTGATTATAAAAATTGAAAATAGATGATTAGATTCAGGTGGAAAGTCAGCAAAAAACAGCTTCTGAAATTTAGATTTTGCGAAGTCACAATCAGCAGTATCAAAAAAAGCTTTCTAGGATAGAAAAAAAAATGCGCAAAGTCAGTCCCGAAAGTTTTCGGGATTGCGCAGCTTTTCATAAGAAACTCTTTGCGGGGCGGGAGTAACATGAAAGGATTCAGGAACGGAAAACCAACTTACTTCACAAACTCTATAGGTACAGTATTCTTACTTTCGATTATTCCGTGATAAACTTTATAATCATTTTCATCAATTGTTTTAAGTATTGGTCTAGATAAAAACTTCTTATAATTTGTGCTATCACTATAAATCAATATTTTAAAAAAATACCTTTTGTTCTTATCAAGATTTACTGATGAATAATTTGAATCTGGAAAATAGTACAGAATTTCAAAATATTTAGATTCGCCTTGTTTGAGTAAAAAATTATTTTTATCTATTAAATTTTTATAATCTGGAGAAATCGAATAGTTTAATTCTTTTATTTCCTTCTCTTCTCTATTATAATTTATTTGTTTACAGGCAACAAATTCTTCAGCCGGCAAATATTCCTTGTGGTTATATTCAGTATGATTACCATTTTCATCCATAATTTGAAAGAAAACATTACTGAGTTGCAGACCTTTTATCTTCCATGTTAACTTTGAAAGGCTGTATGCATTAAAATAATAATCACAGGAAGTATTATTGGTAATTTTATAACTAATAATATTTTTTTTCTTACCATTGTCAAGTCTTGAAAATACTATTTTGGTAGAAACTATTTCTAATTCAACATTATTTTTACTCTTGGAACAAGAATAAATAAACAAAATTAGAAGAATAAAATATGGTCTCATATTAATTAGAATTATTTACACCGCTCCCCAGCTCTACGAAGTGTTCTAGAACGCGCAGCTTTTCATAAGGAACTCTTTGCGAAGCGAGGGCTTTTCTTTTCAAATCTGGAACTCTTTGCAGAGCGGTTATTCCCAAAATTTTTTATTTCTCGCAACTAAATTTTTAAATTCATTCAAGGGGCTAAACTTTACCTCTTTCATTCCTCCCAGAGTTTTTTTATTTGAAATTTCAGTCTCTATAATTTCAATTTTTAGGTCTCTCAAAAGATCGATTATAAAATCAATAAATACCGTACTACCAACAAAGGAATATTCATTGTCATTAATTATTTTTCCATTATTAATAAAAGCACCTAACAAAAAAGCCATTCTTACCCCATCTCGTTTAAATGCTTTTCTATCTAATTGCAAAAAATAAAGTTTATATTGTTTATCATCTTTTTCGTCAAAATAAAAATCTTTTGTCCATCGCTTTCTCTTATAATACTTTTCAAAAGGATTATTATCCTCTAATTTATACAATTCTGTAAAACTGTCATTTTTAAAAATATATTTAAAATTATTTTCTAAAGCATAACACGAAATGCTGTCTTTAAAAGTTTTGATCACTTTTTTGTTGAGAAAAAACGTTAATCTGTTTTTCAAAACAGGATGTTCCGGAATTAAAACATCTCCATTATAATGATTAAACATTCCTAATAAAAAAGCTTCTTTTTCCTCTTTTGAATGATGTATTAACTGAGCTGAAAGAAAATGACTAGTTAAAATCATGATTATTAAATATATTTTATGTTTCATCGTTTTACACTAAAAATTTGATAAATATTGTCAAACGTTGCACTAGTAGCATGGCTAGCCGGATCTATAAGATAAATCCTATATTTAGAAAAATCTTCTAAATACTTTATTCTTGTCACAAGACTTGCATGTCCAGAAGAAACTGATGAATCAGGATACCATCCTAATTGTACAACTCTATTATTTCGCATTTCGTTTGCTATCCATGGCAGTCCATTACTTGCTGTAATATTCCCAGAAAAAGAGTTTGTAGTATATCCAGCCATATTATAAAATCCTTCAATCTGATTACTTCCTACACCATTATGGTTATTAGCCCCCGCTCCGCAAAGTATTACCGCATCGTTCTTCGCTGCACAATCCCGCAAGCTTTCAGGATTGCGCAGCTTTTCATAAGGAACTCTTTTGCGAAACGGTGGCAAGCTGATTTTAATTCATTTTCTTAAATTGATATCTATTCATATCATCAGGATCTCCAATTTGGCTATATAAAATATAAGTTTTTTTAAATTCAAATATTCCTGTTTCAGATATGATAAAGGTACAATGAATATTATAACTTTGTTTGGAGCCGTTCTCATCGATATATGTGTCATCAACATCAAAATCTTTGAATGTTAAATTACTCGATAATTCGATTGTCTGTTTTTTTTGATTTCCAGTTTCTCCTATTTGCCATCTCCCAGTTAAATTAGTCTTTTTATTTTTGAAATTCTCATCCTCAAAAATTGGATATAGGTTTAACCGTTTTGCATGATATGTGCCATTCGCATATAAGAATAAAACAGCTCCGTCATCTGATTTCCAAATCCCTTCAAGTTCATTCTTTTTTATAGTATTAGTACACCCCACTAAAATAGTAGCAAAGAGAGATATTATAGTACTCTGTAAAATCACTTTCATTATTGTAGTTTTAAAGTTTCCGTCCAATAGAATATCTGTGTTGTTTTTGATCCTCATCCCTCTTGAAAATATTCATTAATAGATCTACCCAGAAAGCTTTGGGATTGCACAGCTTTTCAGAAGGAACTCTTTGCGGAGAGGGGAACTATCTTCTCTAAATTACTTTTTTACTAATATTTATTCTATTTCAATATATTAGAAATCTAAAAATCTAATACTCTTAACCTTGAAACATAACCAATCTGAAATACTATGACATAATTTGAGTTACCTCTTTAGTTAGATTATGTATTACAAACCATTTTGAATTAGCTAAAAAAGAATCAATATTCCAATCTTTACTCTCAATATCTTGCAAAAGAACAAATAGTTGTTCTAATATAAATTTAACTTCACTGTCAATCAAATTTTCTGAATGCAGTTTATTAATATTAATAGGATTCAGAAAGGTATAAAAATCTCCCTCTAATTCTTCTAAATTAAATGCAATTAAATGATTTCTCTCATTAATGTTAGTACAGTTTGGAACTACCATTAATTTTAATGTATTTTCTAAAGACTTATAGATCCCCATTATCTCGTTATCTTTTTTTTGCATAGAATAATTCTTGATTTATCATTAGCTGTTGCTCTATAACGCTCCCCACAACCTTATACTTACCCCCGCTCTTCTACATGTTCTTCAATTACATAAACACGCTGCGCAATCTCAAAAGCTTTCGGGAATCACTTTATTAAACTTCTTAAAACAAATCTAATCTAAAAAATGAAAAGCTCATAAAGTCTCTGGCTTAAAATAAAATGAAGTCTAAAACGAATGAGCCCGATACAATATCGGGCTCATGTTATCAAATTTAGTTATAAAATTAATTATTATCTCAGTATAAAGCCATTCTTCATAGGATCTTTTGGATCTATTAAAAATGTATTTACTCCGGTTACAAAAGCCGTTCCTTCAACTTGCGGGATTACTGCCTTGAAAGGGCCAAATTTTTCTTCCCTGACAAGAGATCCTGTAAAGGTACTTCCTGTTATACTTTCTATAGTAATAAATTCATTCAGGTTTATGGCATTTCTGGCTTTTTCGATCGCAATTCTTCCGGAAACACCGGAACCTGTTGGAGAACGATCGACTTCTCCATCGGCAAAAACACAAACATTTCGACTGTGATTAGAAGTATGCTGCGGTTCATCGATAAAAATAGTGCCGTATAAAAAACTTAAATCCTCCTCAAACGGATGTTTGATTTCTTTATCCTGATCCATTACAGCATGTTTTATGTCTACGCCGCTTTGAATAATAGCTCGGTAATTTTCCTCGGTTAATCCGAAATTTAAATGCGTATTTTTTCTCAAATCAACATAAGCATAAAAAGCGCCGCCGTAAGCCAAATCGTAAACAACCTCACCAATACCCGGAACATTTGCAATACGATCTAAACCTACTGCAAAACTTGGCACACAATGAAACCTTACTCCTGTTACTTCGCCATTTAATATAGTAACAAACGAAAAAATTCGACCGCACGGAGCATCAATTTTCAATTCATTCTCACCTTCTTTTACTGTTATCCAATTCATTTTTGCCGCCAGCGTACTTATCGCAATAATGGCGTGACCGCACATACTACTGTATCCCTCATTATGCATAAAAAGAATACCAAAATCTGCCTCCTCGTCATTTGGCGGAAGCAAAATACAGCCGTACATATCAGCATGACCGCGAGGCTCAAACATCAATGCTGTTCTTAAATAATCGTAGTTTTCTTTTATATCTCTTCGGTATTCTAAAACAGTATTCCCTTTAAGCTTTGGAAACCGGAAACAATTACACGCAAAGGCTCACCGCCTGTATGCATATCAATTGTTTTAATCTGCAATACATCTGCGTTTGGTTTGTAGTCAATATTATTACAAATATTTTGGTAGGTATTAGACATTTTTTTGTGTTTTTAAATTATACTCTTCATAAAAATATCCAGCTGCAACAAGATCTTCCAAAGCATGTCCAACAGATTTAAAATAGGTGATTTCGGCATCAGATGTTCTGCCTAATTTTGTATTACTGCACAGTTCAAACAAATCTGCTTTGATCGTTTCTTTTGTGATAATTCCACTAGTCAACGGAATCAAAATATCACCGCTTTCTTTTAGTCCGCCTTGATAAGTATCCAGAAATATACTCGATTTTAAAACCGCTTCATCATCTGCCTCACGCATATCTTTTTTGTACGCCCCAACCAGATCTAAATGTTGTCCTGCTTTCAGCCATTTCCCAAAAACAAGCGGAACGGGTGATAAAGTCGCAGCCGAAATAATATCAACCTGCGAAATAACTTCTTCTATAGTTGAAACAGGTTTACAGCTAAGTGAAGAATTTTTGAATGCATCGCAAACCAATTGTGCTTTTTCTATAGTTCGTCCCCAGACATAAACCTCTTTTATTGGTCTTACGCTAGCATGCGCCTGAATGAGATTTATGGCTAATGCTCCTGTACCAATCATCAGCATAGACGAAGCATCTTTTCGCGAAAGATAACTGCTGGCCAAAGCAGATGTTGCTGCAGTACGTTTACCTGTTAATGATTTTGCATCGAGAATTGCTTTTATATTTCCTTTATGTCCATCAAGATAAATATAAGTTCCCTGAATTGAAGGCAAATCATATTTCCCATTATCGGGACTTACTGTAACTATTTTTACTCCTAAATCTTTACCTGCCTGAAATGCCGGCATTAGCAGTAAAGTGGAGTCATTACCTTCTTTTGGATTAGGATAATCGTGATGATGACGCATAGGCACATTGATAGCCGAAGTCGAAAACCCGGCTCGAAGTCTTTCTATAAGTTCTTTAAAATTACATTTTTCTTCAATGAAATGATCTGAAATAAGTTGTATTGGTTCCATGTATTCTGTTGAAATTTTACTAAAAATAAAAGATTATTTCATCATAATACTATTTCATCTACAATCAGATAACATACATCAATTTAAGGTTAATATAGTACCAATTCACGAAGCTCCAGACCCCCATTTTATAAAAAAGTTAACCTCCATTTTATTATTGCTTCTTGTTTGGATATGCTTTTAATAATTGAAGCAAAAGAAAAAGGATTTTTTATTTAGAATGCTGCTTATTGCTCTTCCTTTCTAAAAAAAAAGAGTCTAAAAAACTATTTCGAGCATATTTTATGGCTTAAAAATAAAGGGATGAATACAGATTCATCCCTTTTAAACAAAAATTATGTCGTTGATACATTACTTAAAAAAACTGTAACAATCTTAATCCTTAAATTATTTTATTAAAATTGTTTTATTGTCAGTTCCAACACCAATTATCTTCAAAGATTTCCACTTTTCAGGAAGCAAACCTTTGTTGAATTTCAACCCGTTATCGGTTTGTTCTACACCTCCAAAGCCATAAATAACAGCTTGCAGCATTGCTCCTGCTCCGGTAGCAAAATACGGATTATTACTATTGGCCGATTCTGAGAATACTCCAAATGGCGGACGGCTATTAGGCAAATATGATTTTACAAAATATTCATATGCTTTCTTTCTGTCACCTAAACGTGAATACAGAACTGAGAACACACCAAAAGTCATTGCCGGTCCATCTTTTAAATCAATTTTTGCAGCATAGTAATCCAAATCTGCTTTGATTTGTTTTTCATCATTTACAACATGCAATGGATATGCTAACAAGTTCACATCGGCCTGTTTTGTTGGCTGTCCTTTGTAGCCTTTATAATTTTGAGTAATTCCGTTTTCAGTATGAACTTTTAATTTATTTGAAATTTCAATCCACTTTGGGTTAATTGGTTCATTCAATATTTCAGCAGCTTTTATGGTGTTTTTGAGAGATTCAATAGCAGCTCCGTTTGTAAAAGCATTATCATCAACATTTAGCGCATATTCGTCAGCTCCAACTACATTCAAAATAGAATAACTATCATCTGCATTTTTTACAACTCTGCTCACCCAAAAATCAGCCGTTTCTTTTATCACATTCCATTCTTTACGCAACCATTCTTTATCTTGAGTCAAGGTATAATAATTCCAAAAAGCTATCGAAACGTCTGCCGTAATATGTTGTTCAAAAATTCCCATTGAAGCACTTGTTGGTGTAGCTTCTTCACCTGTATCATCAGACTCCCAAGGATACATTGCTCCATCGTAACCATAAATAAATGCTTTCAGTTTTGCTTTCTGCAATCTATCGGATCTGTAATCTAAACACGATTTTGCTAATTCTGGCTGTAAGGCTAAAAGCGATGGGTACATCCAAAGTTCTGTGTCCCAAAAAATATGTCCGTTGTACCCCTGAGATGATAATCCCATAGGTGAAATACTTTGTCTGCTGCCTTCGCGAATAAAGGAATATAAATTATATAAGGCAAATCGAACTCTTTGTTGTGCGTCTAAATCACCTTCTATTTGAATATCACCTGTTTCCCATAAATTAGCCCACGCTTTTTTATGTTTATTGATTAAATTATCTATCCCTTCTGAAAAAGCATAAATAGCCTGACGTTCTGCTTCATTTACCGGGTCTAAAATATCTTTAGAATTACAAATCCCTCCTGCAATTACAAAACGATATTTTTTTCCTTTCTGTATTTTTTTCGAAAAACCAACTTCAGATCCCTTCTGTGATACTAATTCCTGGCTGCCATCAAAAAGAAAAGTAGTAGAAGCTGAAACAGTCCATTTACCAGTATTTGTCTGAGCAATAGTTCTAAAAAGAGGTATTCCATAGTTCTTTTTCTTCATCACTCTAAACTCGCTTTTGACTGTCTTCATTTCTTCGGGAACATTCATATAATTAAATGCGCTTATTTCGATATCCTTCATTGGTACTATCTCAACAATCGCCATTGCTGAATAAGGCAATACACGATTAGCTAAAATGGTATACTTAATTTGAGCCAAATCTTTAAATTGGAACGAAGTGGTACTTGTTCCTTCTTTCATAGAAACTTGTTGACTCCAGTGATCAATATTAGTACCATCGACCATTTGATTATCAATTGATAAATGCAGATTTAAAAACTCAATTCCTCTTACCACTTTACTAATTCCATTTTTAGGATTAGCATCATAGACACCACCCAGAATAATTTCTTTTGTTTTTAGAGGTGTATCGTCTGTAACAATTCCAATCTTACCATTTGCCATGGCCACTCCAAAATAATTTTCTCTTGAATTTGCTGTCAAATTCCATTCATCTCCTTTTGTCTGTGCAAAAGCAAAAAAGTTCGCAAATAATAATACTGTCAAAAATTTTATATTCAAATTCATATTCTTGATTTTTTATTTATAACTAATATAACCCACTGATTGTAATTTAATAATTAACTTTTATTCTAGTTTCAAATCTAAGTCTTGATTCATAATTGAAAGAGCTTATATCATCTAAAATCCTAAAACATTTTTTATTTTTTATCTTCAATTATGCTTATAGCATAACCGCCTCCAGAGGCACTTAATTGAGAAAGTTTAGATTTATTTGTAACTGTTATTTTTCGAATGGTGTAAGCCTGCGGATTGGTTTTGTAATTGGCCTCTTTTCCATCTGCATAAATAGTAGCCGTGTATTTTTTCCCTTTTTCTAAAAAAGCAAAATTAATGTTGGAAGTTCTAGGCTCAATTCCATTTACATTCCCTACAAACCAGTTATTGGTTCCTTTAGCTTTACGGGCAACTGTTATATATTGACCTGGCTCCGCTTCAAGATAATTACTTTCACTCCAATCTACCGCCACATCTTTAATAAACTGGAAAGCATCTGAAAATCTATTATAATTTTCGGGTAAATCGGCAGCCATTTGCAAAGGACTGTAAAGCGTTACATATAATGCAAGTTGATTTGAGAGTGTACAGTTAGCGTGCGATTTATTGCGTGGATTTATTTTGCTTATATCCATTTCAAAAATCCCCGGAGTATAATCCATTGGTCCGCCAATTAATCGGGTAAAAGGTATTATCGTTACATGATTTGGTTTTGATCCGCCAAAAGCCTCACACTCCCCTCCTCTTGCAGATTCGTTACCGATTAAATTAGGATAAGTTCTGCAAATACCAGTTGGTCTTACTGCTTCATGAGCATTGACCATAATTTTATACTCGGCCGCTTTTTCTATTGCATATTGATAATGATTTACAATCCATTGATTATAATGGTTTTCTCCTCTTGGAAGAATACTGCCTACATAACCGCTTTTTACAGCATCATACCCATTATCTTTCATAAATTGATAAGCCTTGTCCATATGACGCTCATAATTACGAACAGATCCGGAAGTTTCATGATGCATCATCATTTTTATTCCTTTTGATTTTGCATATTCATGTATTCCTTTTACATCAAAATCAGGATACGGAGTAACAAAATCAAAAACATAGTCTTTGGAGCGGCCCAACCAGTCTTCCCAGCCTTCATTCCAGCCTTCGACTAAAACGGCATCAAAACCGTTTGTTGCAGCAAAATCAATATATTTTTTGACATTCTCATTGTTTGCTGCATGTCTTCCGTTTGGTTTCACCTTAGAATAATCTGTAATCCCAAGTTGTACAGATGGCAATTCATCTGTATACCTCCATGAACTTTTTCCTGTAATCATTTCCCACCAAACACCAACATATTTGATTGGTTTTATCCAGGAAGTATCTTCAATTTTACAAGGTTCATTTAAATTTAAAGTCATTTTAGAAGCTAAAATCTCTCTGGCATCATCACTCACAATAATGGTACGCCAAGGCGAATTTGCAGGAGCTTGCATATACCCTTTATCGCCATTTGCATCTGGAGTTAACCAGGATTCAAACACCATATTCTTGTCATCTAAATTCAAATGCATGCAAGAATAATTAATTAATGCTGCTTCGTGTAAGTTGATATACAAACCATCGTTTGTTTTTAGCATCAGAGATGTTTGTACACCGGTTAAAGAAAATGGTAGCTGAGATAAGTTTCTGTTTTTTGCTTTTAGAAAAAGTCCTCTTATTTCAGATAATTTAGAAGTGGTATAATCATATTCCTGAGTGTCATAATCTCCGGCATCCAAAAAGCGGTATGATCTCCCGTCATTGCAAATTGTGTCCTTTCTTCTTTTATAACAAAATAGGTCAGGTTTTTTTGAGATGGAAATTCATAACGGAAACCTAACCCATCATTAAACAATCTAAAACGAATAACAATTTGCCTATTGGTTTCATTTTGATTTAGTGTTACAGCAAGTTCATTATATTGATTACGGATTGAGGATACTTCGCCCCAAACCGGTTTCCACGTTTCGTCAAATGAAGACGTTTTTTTATCGCTTATCGTAAAATCATTCAATAATGACTTTTTGATATTTTTATCTTCTTTAAGTTCAATTCCTAGTTTACTAGGCTTTACAACTGTTTTTCCTTTATATACTAAATTGTAAGTCGGGGTTCCATCATTTTGTAATGCAAACTCCATAATAAAATTTCCGTTAGGAGATCGCAACTCTTGTGAGCTACAATTTTGAAATCCTATAGTAAAAAACAGCGCTATATAAAGTATGTTTTTCATACTGTAAAATTTGAATTAATATTGTTTTATTTGAATCGTTTTCTTGAAATCGTCTGATACTGTAAAAAAGAATAACCCCAATTACAAAAAATAAATGGGGTTATTTTTTTTAGCTAAAAACTAAACTTTTTTATCTTCTGTAATCTTAAATTGAATTGTTATCCAATCTTAGATTGTCATCTTAATTAAGAAAACATAATCTTATCAGGACTAAAATTTATCCCAAAATAGTTTAGTGTTCATCAAATCACCGCCAATATCACTAGCTGCTTTAATATAGTTGGTTTCATTTTTTGTCTGCTCGGCTCCAGGATAAAGATAGCGCACAGGAACAGTCAGAATACCTCTGTTTACGGCTGCATTAGGTGATTTTAAAATTGGAAAATCTAATCTTCTATAAGATGTCCATGCTTCAAATCCTCTGTTATAAAGGGCAAACCAAGCTTGATTACCAATTTTTTCTTTGTACGTTGCTCCACTTTGAGCATTTGTATAGGCTACTTTAGGACTTGCCAGATAAGTTGTGATAGCGGTCGCAGCTACTCCCCAATCTAACATTGAAGCAGTTATTCCTGCATCATAGTATGTTTTAGCTTTAGCAGAACCTCCCGGAATTAAATTTTTCTCAGCCGCTTCAGCCAATAAAAACTGCAATTCAGAATAATCAAACAAAGTACCAGGAAACACCGGATTGTTTAATGTTGTCGTTATGTGCGAATAGGTCGAAAAAACATTGGCTTCACCATAAGTACCTCCTATAAAAGTGCGTCCTGCCGGAAGCGCTGGTGCAGGATTGGTAGCATTAACAAAATATTTTGCCATCCTTGGGTCACCTCCGGGAACTATAGCATCCATTGCTGCAACAAAAGGTTCAGCCGGAATGAAATCATTTCTATTGCTGGTTACTAAAGTATTGTACAATGGGTTTTGATTTCCTGTAGTCGTCAAATAGGTTAATTTGGTATTATCAGCATTGCTTGCTAACGGGCCCGCTGCAAGAGCAGTCTGAACGGTAGTCGCCGCAAAAGCAGGATCAACATCTGAAATAGTTACAGCTAATTTGATAATTAATGAATTGGCAAATTTTGCCCATTTTGCAGTACTTGCCGCGTTTCCGCCATAAATAATATCTGCACTGCCAAAATTAGGATTAGCCGAATTTGCTCTCAATATGGCAGAATCTTCCATTAATCTTGCTATAAGATCCATATAAATAGTTTTAGCATCATCATAAGCTGGCAAAGGATAATTCTTAATATCAAGAGCCTGAGAATAAGGTACATTTCCAAAGGTATCTACCAGCATACTGTAACTGTAAACCTCTAAAATATCTATAAGTGCCAGTTTATTTTGCTTAATAGCTATATCAGATGCTGCGCTCGAAGTAGCAGCATTTTGAATCATCGTTTTTGCAGCAGAAAAATCTCTTAACACATCTCTGTAAAATACGGTAAAACGTGCATCTGGAATATCTGGAATAACGTATTGACTCGTAGAAGGAATTGTAGTTGATGCCCATTGCTGCGAAAATAACCTAAAAACCTGACTAGTTGTAACTACCTGATCTACTAATGCTTTCTGAGCTCCGGTAAATAAATATTCAGGTTGTGTACTGCTAGGTTTTTTAGGATCAGTATTTATGTCTGTAATATCTGAGCTGCACGAAAAAGATAGGCTTACAACAGCTATTAATAATAGTATTTTTTTCATCATTAAAATTTTAAAGTTAGGTTAAAACCAATGTTTCTAGTTGAAGGAAGTGAACCTCCGGAATAACCTGAAGATAAGTTACCTGCACTAACTCCGCTTTCTGGATCTGCATCAGGAAGATTTTTGTTAATTATCCATAAATTAGACCCTATTAAAGAAACTCTTAAATCTGTCAATTCCATTTTAGATACAAACTCTGATGGAAATGTATAGCCAAGGCTTACCTCTCTTAATTTAACAAAACTTGCATCGTATATATAGGCTTTTTCCGGATTGGCTTTATATCCATAAATACTGCCTGCAACTTCAGGGCGTGGTGTTCTGGTTGTGTTGGGTGTACCATCTTTGTTCACTCCCGGAAGTATCAGTCCGCCTCCATTTGCAAGTGTGTTTCTTACCGGATTTCCTAATTCGTTATATCCTGCTGTAGATTCATACAAACCTGTATGCTGGCCGTATGCCTGATCCAAAGAGTAAAGATCTCCTCCGTGTTGTACATCGATTAAGAAACCAAACGAAACTTGTTTGTATGTAAATTTATTACGAAGTCCACCAATCCAATCCGGGGTAATATTACCAATAACATTATTTGTTGTGGTAGTCATTACATAAAGACCATTCTCTGTAATTTTTTGTCCATCTGCAGCATACACATAGTCTTTACCCACTATATCTCCGTAAGGATGACCTACTTTTGCCACGATACCTATTCCCTGAAATCCTCCTATTGAAAGCGTTTCAATTCCAGATGCCAATGACACAAGGGTATTCTCATTTTTAGACCAGTTTACAAAAATATCCCAATTAAAATCTTTTGTTTGTATTGGAGTTACATTAAATTGTACCTCGATCCCTTTATTTTCAACTGATCCTGCATTTACATATCTTGATGAATTACCTGTTGCAGTAGAATAATCTACAGGAAAGATCTGGTCATTACTTAAACTCTTATAAACACTAACATCAAAACCAACTCTTTTACGCAAAAACTGCATTTCCAGACCAAGTTCTTCAGAGGCCGTTTTTACAGGACGTAAATCAGGATTATTACTTCTGTTTGGTATTGAATAAATTTGATTTGAACCAAATGGATTATTTTTATCATAAACCTCACCTAATGAATACAAATCAATATTCCCTTGTGGATTCTCTGCATAACTTGCTCTTAATTTTCCGAAAGACAACCAATCTGCTTTAATATGTTGTGAAAAAACATAACTCGCAGAAGTAGAAAATGTATTTAACGAATTATTTCCTTTTGGTAAGGTAGAAAACGCATCATTTCTAACTGTCCCTTCTAAATACAAGAAATCTTTGTATCCTAAAGAAAGAGAAGCATAAGAACTATTTACCGCAGAATTATTCTCTGATTCTAACGGAAACGGTGACGGATTTACTGAATTTGATAATGCATAAATACCCGGAATAATAAGTCCTCCATCTGTTGAAGCAAGAGTTGAATTACTTTTTGTTCTTAAACTATTTACCCCTGCTAAAGCATTTACAGAAAAGTCCTCCCCTATTTTTTTATTAAACGTTAGGATAAACTGATAATTTTGCTCAGAAAACGAACCAACATATTTTTGATATCCTGAAGGTACATTTGCCCTGCTCAGACCAAATGATCCATTAATAGATCCTGTAGCTTTTCTTTCTTCACGCAGCTCCGAGTAACTATCTATACTTGCTTTTCCGGAAGCTGATAACCAATCTGTAAATTTGTAATCCAATTGAGCATAACCAATAAAACGGTTTCTTTCGTCAGACTGGTAATTTTTGTATCGGGTAAAATAGGGATTATCCATCGTTTTAGGAGCCGTATTTCCATTGGCAGGATCTCCCATAAGCCAGGATATATTCTGTCCTCCCGAATTTTCAAAAACCTCTTTTTGAGATTTCAGGTCAGCATTGGTAGCCCACCATTGGCGAAACCATCCTGTGATGTTATCTCCTGTGTATCCTGAACTATTTCTACCAACTGTACTTTGTGTCATGTAATTTGCAAAAACACTAGTCGAAAATTTATCTGTAAATTTGTGATTTAACTTGATACTGGCATTGTTTTTCTTTAATTCACTATTAGGCAATATCCCGGTCTCTTTAAAATTATTGTAATTTAAAATAAAATTGGTTTTGTCATTAGCGTCTTCAAGAGATATAGAATTATTGAATGTTGTCGCAGTTTGAAAAAAACTAATTGGGCCATTTTTAGCTGCCTGCCATGCTGATTTCTGTCCATACTTTGAAGAATACGGTGTATAGGATTCCCACGTATAAACAGAAAGATTTGGATCAAAAGCCACACCATAAGAGGCATCATCAGTAGTAGTTACAACCTGATTACCATTTTTATCTATCGTAAAAAAGGCTCCTGTTGGTCCTACTGGAATTCCTTTTGGATTACCCGCTGCATCATAGCTCGGCCCATAACCTTGCCCGTATTTACTCTGGTAAACCGGAAACGTTTTTTTATCGATAGAGCCTACACTAAATTCACTCGAAACAGTAATCCCCATTCCTTTGGTAGCTTTACCTTTTTTGGTGGTAATCATAATAACACCATTACCGGCCTGCCATCCATACAAGGCAGAAGCTGCGGCACCTTTTAACACGTTTACCGACTCAATATCATCAGGATTAATATCCATGGCAGCATTACCATAGTCATAAGTGTTTCTTGCTCCTTGTGATGCCGTACTTGAATTTACTGTCGAGTTGTTAATAGGAACACCATCTATTACGATAAGCATCTGATTATTTCCTGTAAGACTCTTTACTCCTCTCGAAATTACATTTGTAGAACCTCCAAAGTTTGTATTTTTTCTAATATATACCCCTGCCGCTTTTCCAGACAGTTCATTAAGAAAGTTTCCGCTTGCAATCCCTGCTGTTAAATCGGTTCCTTTTACTTCTTGTGAAGCATAACCTAAAGCTTTTTTCTCTCTCTTTATTCCTAATGCCGTTACTACAATATTATCCAGTTCTGTAGTATTCTCCCTTAATTGTACATTTACAACTACAGAGCTGGCTGGTTTTTCTTGCGATATCATCCCGATATAGCTAAATTCTAATATGGCATTATTATTTGTTACTTCTATAATAAATTTACCATTAAAGTCAGTCTGGGTGCTGTTCTTAGTTCCTTTTTCAGTAACATTTGCTCCGGGTATGGGGATCCCTGCAAAATCAGTCACTGTTCCGGTTATCTTGATTTTTTGCAAAACCGAAACAACACTCTTTGGTTTTTCTTTAATAATTACGGTATTATTTTTACCAATAACAATATCTATGTTTGCATTTACAAGACTTTGCTTTAAAAGATCATTTGTTTTTATAGTCCCTTTTTTCAGAGTTACCATCGGAAGCCCTTTAAAAATTCCCTCTTCATAAAAGAATTTATAATCCGTTTGATCCATAATCAAGTCGAAAACTTCATCTATAGACATTTTTTTATTTTCTTTCACCTCAATTTTTGATTGTTGTGACAAAACATTTTCAGGAGTTAAGGCAAAAAGTGTTGTGCAAAATAAAAAGATGAATGTTCGCATAATATTCATTAATAGCCCCTTTCTAAAGTAAAAATGGGGGTGCTTAAAATTAATTTTCATAAATTTGTCATTATTTTTTAGTTAAAAATTTTAATTAATTGATAATTTCATAAGGGGGTAGAGTTAGTACTTTGGACGGTTAAACTCTATCCTTCTTTTTTTTTATGTCATAGGCAATATTGTTATTTTGGTTATAATTAGTTAGTAAAATTTATTTTATTCTTTTTCAGACAATTAGCACATCTAAGTATCAAAAAAAGCTTATTTAATCATTAGAGTTTTATCTTTAATTTCATAGCTGTCAATTGTAGTCGATTTCATAATTGATAAAATCTCTTCCAGCGATTGTTTTTTATCAAGACTGCCTTTAAACTGCACATTTTCAAGGTTTTTATCTACAAAAACCACATCAACATCATACCATCTTGATATTACTTTCATAATCTCTTTTAATGGTTTTCCTTTAAAACTAAAGATTCCGTCTTTCCAGGATATTTCGTTATAGGCATTCACCGTTTTAATTATTGAAGTGTTGCTTTTAAGATCCAGATTTAGTTGTTGATTTGGAGATAAACTTAATTTCTTGTTTCCTGTTTCAACATTGACTTTTCCATTTACCAGAGTGGTATAAACATTTGACTCGTCGTTGTATGCTTTTATATTAAACTCAGTTCCAACAACCTCTACTTTTTGATTTTTATTATAAACCTGAAAATGAGCTCCTTTATGCTCAGTACTGTGTGACACTTCAAAATATGCCTCACCATAGACCAATTCTACATCTCTCGATGCTCCATCTATAAAGGCTACAGGAAATTTTAATTGAGACGCAGAATTCAGCCACACTTTTGTGCCATCTGATAATTTTATAACAAATTGACCACCTCTGGGAATCGTTAAATAATTATAAACAAGCTTTGATGTCTTTTGTTTACTGTCTTTGTAAATAATTTCTCCGCCATTACTGTGTGCATTTTGAGTTTGAATAGGAGTTCCTTTTTCTAATGCTATATTCGAACCATCGCCTAAAGTCAGAGTTGCCTTATCTGTGCCTGGTTTAATATTTTCAATATCATTCTTTACAATAACTTCAGGAGTTTCAGTCGACTTATTAAATATTTTATCTTTGTAGAATAAGGTTATAGCTAACGAACTTATTACCACAGCGGCCGCGGCATATTTAAACAAAGACTTTTTATTTAATATAAAAACAGGTTTTTTATTTTTTTCCTGATACTTAGCTTCCAGTATTTCCCATGCCCTTTCCGTATCAATTTCTGAATAAGAGTCAATTTTATCGGCTAAATTTTTAATTTTGATTTCCTTTACAAACGAGTTCTTTTTGGCAAAATCTTTCAATATTGCTTTCTCAGAATCTGTTAAGACTTTAAGTTTTCGTTTGATTAATAATTTGGAAATTTGAAAAATATCTGTCATTCTATAGGTTGATTTATTATAGAACAACTACTATTTAAAAAGGTACTATTGAAAAATCAGTTTTTTTTATCAAATAGTAAAAAAAAGTTTTTATTTACTATTTCGCTTCATTTGCAGTGTTTAATCAGGAGAATAAATCATTAAAAATAAACCCATTAAACGCTACAGTAATTTTTAAAATGACAGCGTCTAAAAAATATTAAACCAATAAAAAATAAATAATTGATTCTAAATCCCGGAACTGTTCTCTTAATATTTTATACGATTGGCTTTTTAATGTTTTAACTGTTTGAAGTTGTATTCCTAACTCTTCTGCAATTTCAGTATTTTTAAGTCCTTTAAGACTTAGTTTTATAATTTCTTTTTTTCGATCGGGTAAAACCTCAATTGCTTTATAGAGCTGGCACACTATATCTTCTTCAAGAATTTGTTTTAAGAACAAATCATCATCTTCTAAAGACTGAATAGCGTTTTCTGCATACTTATTTTTTACCAGATTATGCTTTATAACATTATAACATTTATTGCGAACAGCCTTGTATAGGTAAACCTTAAGATGCAGTTCGTCTTGAAATGCATTTTCTTTTTCCCATATGCTTATAA